>NZ_JBLXFZ010000005.1:0-298919 GCF_048261515.1 Celeribacter sp. | reverse complement strand
GCGGGATGGAGCAGCCCGGTAGCTCGTCAGGCTCATAACCTGAAGGTCGTAGGTTCAAATCCTACTCCCGCAACCAGTTTTAGCGAATGACCGTTCGCTACTAAGCCCGCCTCCAAGGCGGGCTTAGTTGTGTTTAGCATCTCCAATAGCTTACCGCGTAGTTCAAGCGTGTGATGCTCCGCATCCCCGTCCCAGCTTACAACAACCGTGTCGATCAGATTGTGCAGTTCATCCGCAGCTGAGCCCGCCACGGCCTCGTCGCGGAGCAGCAACAAGAATGCCGATCTGTGGGCATAGAGGACTGAAAGTTTTCTGATGAACCGTTCCCAGCCATTCAGCGCAAATGCCCGTAAAAAAGGGCACCCGAAAGCGCCCTCTGTCTTGTCAGTGTTACCGCAGCCTTAGTACGGGCTGTCAGGGAAGTAGTAATGCTCGGCGTTTTCGGGTGTTGCGTCGATCGTGTAAACACCCGATACGGGAACGTTTTCCATGATGCCCGCCACGGTCATTTCAAGAACCGTACTCACCATTGCTGGCGGATAGAGCGCGTCGACGGGGATCATAGGATCGCCGTCCATGACTCGTTTGATCATGTCTTTGGAACCGGCGCCGCCGATGATGTATTTGATGTCGTCGCGCTGTGCTTGTTCGATGGCTTGAAGGACCCCAACAGTCATGTCGTCATCCTGACACCAGACCACATCGATATTGTCATATTTTGTCAGGTAGTACTGCATCACGCGGAACGCATCGTCGCGGTTCCAGTTGCCGAACTGGCGGTCGAGGATTTTGACGTTCGAACCTTCGATCCCCGCGTCGAAACCATCCTGACGTTCTTGGTCGATGGGGATGGGCATGCCACGGATGACAACGACTTTCGCATCGGGATCGCGCTCGGCAATGTACTTGCCGGCCACTTCACCCAGAGCGAAGTTGTTCCCTGCAACATAGAGGTCGCGCACGGAATTGTCGTTGACCGACGGCGCGCGGTCTACGAGGGCGACGAACTTGCCGTTGTTCTTGATCTGACGGATTGCGTTGACCAACGGGTCGGGATCGGTCGGCAGGATCACAAGAGCGTCGATGCCCTGAATTTCGAGGTCTTGCAGTGCGTTTGCCTGCGACCCTGGATCGGGTGAGGTCTCACGATCACGTCGAGATCGGGATAGGCGGCTTCGAGTTTCTCAGCCACGCGGTTTGCGTGATAGACGACGCCTGCGGTCCAGCCGTGGTCAGCAGCGGGGATGGAGACCCCGATCTTTGTATCGGCAGTTGCGATACCCGCGAAAGACACGGTTGCGAGCAATGCAGCGAGAAGTGATTTCTTCATTGTACTTCCTCCCTAGATCGGGCGCGTTACGTGAGACCGGCGCCCGTTGCGGTCTGTCTATGCCTTCCGTGACAGCAAGCGCTGAACCAGCATGGCACTGATGATGATCGTGCCTTGAATGGCGCCGATCAGATATTCGGAGATGAAGTTGGACAGCAGCATGATGTTCCCGACCAACTCCAGAATGAATGCACCGCAGATCGTGCCCCAGACACGTCCTGCGCCACCCTTGAGCGCGGTGCCTCCGACGACGACGGCGGTGATTGCTTGTAGCTCCCACATCATGCCGGTGGTGGCAGAAGTGGAGCCAAGGCGTGGAACGTAGAGCACCACCGCGATGGCAACGCAGATACCTTGAATGATGAAGGCATACATCCGCACGCGGTCCGCCATGATCCCAGAATAGCGGGCGACATCACGGTTCGATCCAACGGCGACCACGTGGCGACCGTAGCGGGTGCGATACATAATAATGGCGGCAACGACCGTAATAGCGAGGGTCATCCAGATCGGGAAGGGCAGGCCGAGGATGCGTCCAAAGTAGACGGGGCGATAGATGTCCTGCTGTTCGAAGGAACTCAGAGTAATCGCGCCACCCTACGACAGCCATGTCGTCAGGCCGCGAAAGATCCCCATGGTGCCGAGAGTAACGATAAAGGGTTCTATCCCACCCCAAGTCGTCACTGCGCCGTTGAAGAAACCACAGGCCGCGCCGAGGACAATGGCAACGACAATGGCGGCGAGCACCATCAGCCGCGGGTCTTCAATGATGCCCGAATTCATGAACAGGATCATCACCGAGGCGACAAAGGCCACCATAGAACCGACTGACAGGTCAAGGTCGCCCGGCGATATGACGAAGGTCGCGCCGATAGCGATGATCGCGATAAAGGTCGAACGCGTAGCCACATTGGCGAGGTTGGCGAGGTTGATGAAATTCGGGTTCACCAAAGCCCCTACGATCAGCAAGAGTATCAGGGCCACAAAGGGCGCCATGGCGCGCATGTCTAGGGATTGGAATGCCGATGCTGCCGATTTCCGTCTACGGTTTTGGTGTCGCCCACGTCTGTCTCCCTTGAGGTAGGTGCGGTCTTTTCGCCGCTCAACTCGCCTGCCGCAGGCCAGCGGCCGCGCGCATGATTTGGTTTTCGTTCACATCGTCACCGTTGAGGATTTCGACCAAGGCCCCCTCGCGCATCACGGCGACGCGCGTGCACATGCCGATAATCTCGGGCATCTCCGAGGAGATCATCACGACGGAGTGCCCTTCGTGGGCAAGCACCGAAATGAACTCGTAGTTCTGTTGCTTGGTGCTCACGTCGATCCCGCGGGTCGGTTCGTCGATGATGACAATCTGCGGCTCCATCTCCATGATCTTGGCGAGCAGGAGCTTTTGCTGGTCGCCGCCAGACATGCGACCGACAGTGATCCATTGATCGCGTACGCGAATGTCGAAGCGTCGTTTCGCGCGCTCCATGACCTTGGCTTCGCTGGCTGGGGAGACAAGACCGTGGCGACCGTGCAGGTGCAGTGATTGCAGAGTCAGGTTTGGGGTCATCATGTCGTGGAGGATCAGGCCCTTTCCCTTGCGATCCTTGGTCATGTAGGTCAGCCCCACGTCGGAGGAGGCGTCCATGTCCTCGGGCGGAAGTGGTTTTCCGTTGACGTGAACCGTGCCGCTCGTGCGCGTGTGCAGGCCCGCGACAGCCTCCATCAATTCCGTCCGCCCCGAGCCTATGAGGCCCGAAAATCCGAGGATCTCCCCGCGCCGTAATTCGAAAGACGCATTGCGAACGAAACCAGTCGAAACACCGTCCACCGTTAGGACAACATCGGCGTCGACATCGGGTTCGCGCTTCGTGGGGTAGAGGCTGGAAAGTTCGCGCCCGACCATGAGTTGCGCAATTGTTTCTCCGTCGAGATTCTTCGTGGGCGCTGTTTTCACCCATTGCCCGTCACGCAGGACGGTCACGCGGTCGGTCAGTTCCATGACCTCGCCGAGCTTATGCGAGACGAAGACGAAACTGGTGCTTTGGTCGCGGAGCTTGCGGACCTCGGCAAACAGGCGTGCCACTTCGTCTTGGGCCAGAACGACCGCGGGTTCATCCATGAAAATCACCCGCGGATTTCGGCTGATCGCCTTGGCGATTTCGACCATCTGTTTGTCGGCGCTTGTGAGGTCAGAGATCAGGGCATTTTAGTTGATCGAGGCACCAAGTTCATCGAGAGCCTTGCGCGTGCGGCGTCTCATTTCCGCGCGATCAAGAAGTCCGAACCGCGTGATCTCCCGTCCCAGAAAGAGACATTCGGTCACGGTAAGATGCTCGGCGAGGTTCATCTCTTGGTGGATCAGGACCATGCCGAGTGCCTCGGCCGTGCCATCAGGGGGCAGGACCACGTTCTCGCCATCAAGGATCAATTCGCCCGATGTGGGAGCTTCAAAACCTGAAAGGATTTTTTCCAGCGTGGATTTTCCTGCGCCGTTCTCCCCCATGAGTGCGTGGATTTCGCCCTCGCGAATGTCGAAGTCGATGCTGAAAAGCACGGGAACTTCGCCGACTGATTTCGATACCCCACGCGCAGCAAGCACCACGGGACGCCTGTCGGCGGCTGTGTCTTTTATAAGTCCTCCCAAGAGCTCCTCAACTCCCGTAGAGGAAGTCGGTAAACCTTTTCATCACCCATGTAAAGCTTTACATCCGTACGCCAAGACTAGCCACAGGAGGCGCTTTCTGCCAAGAGCTTTGCACGGTGGAGCGGAGATTTGGTCGGAGGAGACGCATTTGGCACCGAAGGGTCAGGCTACGATTGAGGACGTTGCACGCATCGCGGGGGTGTCGATTGCCACCGTTAGCCGTGCCGTTCACTCGCCTGATCGGGTCGCCAAGACCACGCGTCAAAAGGTCAATCAGGCCATTCTGGTCACGGGCTACACCACCAATGCCATGGCTCGCAGTCTCCGAATGGGCCGTTCCAACATCATTCTCGTTCTCGCGCCTGACATTGGTGATCCGAATTTTACGTCGACGCTCATCGGGATCGAAACACAGGCGCGCTCAATGGGACATGCGATCTTGATCGGCCATACGCAGAACGATCCCGAACGGGCCATCGACTACCTGCGCTACCTGACATCGCATAAAGCGGCGGGGCTGATCCTGTTTACGGGACGCCTGCCCGAGACGGATCTGATTAGTGCAGTGCCCCTGCCGCCTACGGTCGCGGCCTTCGAGCCGATCCGCAACACCGCCTACCCTTACGTTGGCGTCGATGACAAAGCGGGTGGGCGCAAGGCGACCGAGCATCTTCTGGCTGCGGGACATAGGCGGATTGCATTCGTCGGGGATGCTCAGGCCCGCGTTGCCTACAAACGGCGGCGCGACGGTTACGATCTGGCGATGGACGCCGCGCGGGTGCCGATGGATGACAGGCTGGTTGTCGAGGGGGACGGGTCGATCGAAAGCGGTCGCCATGCGGTCGAGCTACTTTTCATGCGCGACCAGTTGCCCACGGCCTTCATGTGCGTGAATGACAGCACTGCCATCGGCGTTATCAATGCCTTGGCGGCGCGTGGCTATAATGTGCCGCTCGATTTCTCTGTCACAGGGTTTGATGATGTGCCGCAAGCGACCTACGTCACGCCACCGCTCACCACGATCCGCCAACCGCGCTCGATCATTGGTAAGACCGCAATCGAGCGCCTGTTCAAAATGATCGAGGGCGAAGACGGGGCGTCGGTGCCGCGCGAGGAGTTGATTGCTCCAGACCTGATCCTTCGCGGCTCGGTGACGTCCCCGAACGGGCGCTTTGATCGCTAAAGCCTCCTCCCTGTTTGTCGCGTAAGGGTGGCGTTGCATGTCCTGTTGGTGCCGCGCGGCGCTTCCCCTTTTCTTTGGTCTTGTTTCAAGGTCGGCGTGACCACTATCCTGCAGGAGTTCGAAACGCAGGGGCTTGCGGGTGTTGAGGCTGTTGGGGATGCGCTTGAGGCGGAAACCAACAGTGACGCGTGCCGCCCCGAGATCGCCGCGCATTTTGCGTGGAGAGACAGGAAGGAAGTCGCTGTATGACACTCGCCAGCCATGTGCGTACGCTCGGGCGCGGGCCAGGGCGCTCGCGCTCATTGGCATTTGACGAGGCGCGGGATGCGATGGCCGAAATGCTGTCCGGTGATGCCGCGCCTGAATCTGTGGGCGCACTTTTGATGCTCTTGCGGATGAAGGGCGAGGAGACGCAGGAGATTGCGGGCTTTGTCTCTGCTGCCCAAGAGAGCCTGCCAGAATTGCCGCCAGTGGATCTGGATTGGTCGAGCTATGCGGCAGGGCGCACGCGGGGTCTGCCGTGGTTTCTTCTCTCAGCGCGTCTGGTCGCGGCGAGTGGTCATCGCGTTTTGATGCACGGATTTAACGGGATTGACGGGGCGGTGCGCGACGGGCTGGCACCCGCAGGTGTGCCCGTTGCCGAAGCGCCAACCGAAGTGGGGCGGCTGCTTGATGCGGACAACCTTGCCTATCTCCCGTTGGAGACCATCTCACCCGCCCTTTTCCACCTGCTTGGCCTGAGACCGAAGTTCAACCTGCGATCTTGTGTCAACACGGTCTGTCGCATGTTCAACCCCGCTCGCGCGCCGGTGAGTGTGCAGGGTGTGTTCCATCCCCCCTATCGCTTGCTCCAGTCGGATGCGGCGGCGCTCTTGGGGTGGGATGCGATGACGGTGATCAAGGGCGGCGGCGGGGAATTCGAGCGCAATCCCGCCAAGCCGGTCGCTGCCTTCGGCCTGCGTGGCGGTGCGGCGTGGGAGAAGACCGAGCCCGCTCTGATTGAAGTTGCAACGCGGATGAATGACGGGCCCGACCCAACAACGACACTTGCGGGCCTGTGGTCGGGCGAACAGCGTGACAGCTATGCGGAAGCCGTGGTGATTGGCACGGCGGCGCTGGCACTTGATGCGCTCGGTGTGGCAAATCCGCTGGACACCGCGCGCAATCTCTGGGACGACCGAGGTTAGCTTCTGCGTGATCCTGCCGATTGAGGAAGGCCTTCGATGAAAAGTTTCCCGATGTTTTTTCGCACAACCGAGCGCCGTATCGCGGTGATCGGAGGAGGCGAACAGGCGGCGCAAAAGACACGGCTCCTGCTCAAAACGGATGGGGAAATAGTGCTTTTCGCCCCCGAAATCGATGCAGAGCTTAAGGCCGTGGTCGACGAGGGGCGCGCGATCTGGGATCAATCGCCCATGCGCCCCGATCTTTTGGGCGATGCAGTGTTGGTCTTTGTTGCGACGGGTTGTCCTGGTGCGGATGCCAGCTATCACGCACTGGCGAAGGCAGCAGGGTGCATCGTTAATGTCGTGGACCAGCCGCACCTGTGTGACATCATCACTCCCTCAATCGTTGACCGTGATCCTTTAGTTGTGGCCATCGGCAGCGAGGGAACCGCACCCGTACTCGCGCGCCAAACCAAAACACGGGTGGAGGAATTGCTTGATCCCAGCCTCGGCGGGTTGGCTGCCTTTGCCGGTCGGATGCGGGGCGCGGTGGCGCAGCGTGTGCCACGCGAGGGACGGCGGGCGTTCTGGCGTTGGGTCTTCGCGGATGCGCCGCGCCGTGCGTGGGTGCGGGGCAGGGAGCGCGATGCGATTGCTCTGGTAAAAGGTGCCATCGACGCGGGCGGCGCGCCGCCATCCGCGGGAGAGGGTGTGTTGAGCTTCATCACCATGGCTACACCCGAACGCGACTTGCTGACCCTGCGCGCGGTGGAGCGGCTTCAGAACGCGGATGTGATTTTCTACGATGCCACGGTGAATACCGACGCGCTCGAACTTGCTCGGCGCGATGCGGAGCGGGTGCTGTTGGGCACGGATGGTGCTGCGATGGTTCTGGCAGCAGCACAAGAGGGGCAGTCCGTTGTTTGGTTGCAAACAGTTCCCACACCCGCGCATGAGGCGGAAGCGCGCGCGGCTGGGATCACAGTTGAGGTTTTGCCAGTCGTGTCCGAATGACTCGCGACGCTTTCCACATTCCCTGACGGACGATCGTGCGGGCGAGTGAGCGCAAGGGGAACTCGCTGCGGATCAGATCGAGTACCTCGTCCTCGTTCAGCCGCGCAATGCGGGCCACGCTCTTGTCCCATTGGGCTGCGTCATAGGTGGCAATGCGGCGGTTTGCGGCGAAGCCGATGCGGTAGTTTTTCCCAAAGGCTTTACGGCATTCACGCTCGTACCGTTCCAGCGGTGTGCGGCGTCCTGTAGCAAGTGTGTCGGCCAGAGCTGCGCCCAGAACCCTCCCGTATTTGATCGCGAACCGAATGCCTTCGCCGACCGTCGGCGTGGCGAAGTTGGCCGTGTCGCCGACGCGAATGACATTTCCGTGGAGCAGCGTTGGCGCGTAGGGAACGGAAGGGATAACGCCTGCATTGGTCTGAACCAGCGGGCCAAGCTCAAGGTCGTGGGCGCGGAGGAATTCGGGGGTTACAACCGTGTCGTAGACCTCGCGCGGAGAGATGTCGTGGTCGGGCTGGATGATGCCGACGCCGATGCGGATATGGTTGTTGGGTGCGGGGAAAATCCACCCGTAACCCGCGCGCACATCGCCACCGACGAAGAGAACCGCGCGGTCTTTCGGTGCAGAGATGATCTCGAACTCACGCTCGATCCCAACCCCTGTGCGTTCGGGGCGCGTGTCTATGCCAAGAGCGGTCAGCACTGCGTGCGGGGTGCCCGATGCGTCGACGATGTAACGGGAGCGAACGGTTTGGGTGTCTTTTGCCCCGAGGGCGCGGATCTCACTTTCGTAACCCTCGGCGGTCTCGTGTGTGGTGATGAATTTCGTGCCCGTCAGAATGGTGGCTCCCGCCGCGCGCGCGTCATCGGCGAGCCATTGATAGGTCGCGGTGATGTCGAGAACTGCGAGTTTGCGGCGGGTGAGGTGGTGGAGAGAGCGGGCGTTATCGGAGCGAATATCGAGTGTGTTGATGGTGTTGTAGAGATGGGGCGGGACACCGAGCGCCTCCATATCGTCCACGAAGGTGCCGCCACTGGTCCGCACAGGGCGTCCGATCTCGCGGTCTTGATGCACGACGAGCACACGGGCGTGGGGCGCAAGCGTTTGCGCCGTGGCCAGACCAGCCGGGCCGCCGCCCACAATCAACACATCACAGGTCACTGTCTCGCTTGGCATTCCGTCACCGCAAACTATTAACATCCGAACGCGCTTATACGCAGGCGGCACGCACTTGGCGAGATGGTGCGTGTGGCACTGCTCAATCGGCGGTTGGAATGGTGGGCGTTCTGACGCATAACGAGGCGGATTCAATGCGTTTTTCGAAAGGGCTGGCGATGACTGCTATTGACCTCATCATTTTTGATTTCGACGGGGTCGTAGTGGACAGCGAGGTGATTTCGGCCAACATGCTCATCGATGAACTGGTGGGCTATGGTGTCGAGATCGACAACGCATATGTTGCGCGGCACTTCCTCGGCCGCAGCTATCCCGTAGTGATGCAGCAAATCCGCGATGAGTTCGGTGTGGTCCTGCCGGACGGTTTCGAGGAGGACTATCGCGCGCGGCTGATCGCGGCATTCGAAGCAGGCCTGACGCCGATGCCGCATGTGCGTGATGTGATCGAGAGATTGGCTGTGCCTTATTGTCTGGCGACGAGTTCCAGTCCCGCTCGGTTGGAAAATTCGCTTGGTGTCGTCGGCTATACCGATCTGTTTTCGGGCCGGGCCAACACGGCGAGCGAGGTGAAACGGGGCAAACCTGCGCCTGATCTGTTCGAATATGTTGCTGCGAATGCGGGCGTTCCTCCCGAGCGGTGTCTCGTGATTGAGGATTCTCTGGCGGGCGTGCGGGCGGGTCTGGCGGCAGGGATGCAGGTCTGGCGCTTTGTCGGAGGGAGCCACCTCTCGGGCATGGACTATCCGCGCGATCCATCTGCCGAGCCTCATCGGACGTTTGCAAGTTTTGAGGAATTCTTCCAGATTGCACCACAGATTGAAAAGAAAGGCTGTGAGGCATGAGCAAGGACAGTGGCGAGGATGGTGATCGATCCGCGCGGGCATTGGCGGCGCGCGCGGCGTGGCTGTCGCATGTCGGTGGCATGACGCAAGACCAGATCGCTGTCGAGCTCGGCATTTCGCGCCAACGAGCCCAAAGGTTGGTGGCGCGGGCTGCTGCCGAAGGGCTGATCCGTATCCGTATAGATCATCCACTTGCCGATTGCCTCGAACTCGAACGTCGTCTGAAGCGCCGATACGAGTTGAATTCGGTGCGTGTTGCGCCAGCGCTCGGAGCAACAGCCGACCCGACGCACGGACTGGCGACCTTCACAGCGCCGCTTTTCGAAAAGCTGGTCAGTGAAGAGGTGCCGCAGGTCTTTGCGCTTGGCACGGGGCGGACGCTCAACACCATCGTGGACCAGATGCAGGCGGTCGATGGGGCGCATCACAAGTTGGTTTCGCTCATCGGGAACGTGTCGCCAGATGGCTCGGCCTCTTTTTACGAAGTTATCATGAAGCTCGCCGAAAAGGTGGGGGCGACATACTATCCGATGTCGGCTCCCGTGGTGGCACGCACGGACGAGGAAATGGCGCTCTATCGTTCTCTGCCGCATGTTAAATCCGCCCGCGCTCTGGCTGAACATGCCGATGTCGCGTTGGTCGGGATCGGGCAAATGGGTGCCGATGCGCCGCTGTTTGTCGACGGGTTCATTTCCGAACCTGAACTGTTGGAACTTCAACGTGCGGGGGCAGCTGGCGAGATTTGCGGGCATGTCTTCGACGCCGACGGCGTGCTGATCGATCACCCGCTCAATCACCGGATGGTCGGGGTCTTTCCGAGTGTCTCGGCAATGCGTGTGATGTGCATTGGCGGAGGTGAGAAAAAGATTCCCGCGCTCCGCGCCGCGCTTGGTGGCGGCCTGATGTCCGACTTGGTCACTGACGAGCGGACGGCCCAAGCCCTTCTAAAATAACCAAAACCCGAATTCCCCAAACTGCTTTGGTAGAAGCAGCTTGACAAGAATCATGGGATTGGTTGAATATTTGCCCATGAGGTGAGCAAATGCTCATTCATGACTGGGAGGAAACCATGACCAAAACGTTCCGCGCCCTATTGGGTGCAACGGCAGTGACGGCTATTGCCGCAACCGCCTATGCCGACACCATCACCATCGCCACCGTGAACAACGGTGACATGATCCGCATGCAGGGTCTGACCGATGATTTCACCGCGAAAACAGGCCACGAAGTCGAGTGGGTAACTCTTGAGGAAAACGTCTTGCGCCAGCGCGTGACGACGGACATTTCCACCAAGGGCGGTCAGTTCGACATCATGACCATCGGCATGTATGAAACACCGATCTGGGGTGCCAACGACTGGCTCGTGCCGCTCGACGATCTTTCCGAAGAATATGACGTAGACGACATCTTGCCCGCAATGCGCGGCGGTCTGTCCGTGGATGGTACGCTCTATGCAGCGCCTTTCTACGGCGAAAGCTCGATGATCATGTATCGCACAGATCTTATGGAAGCAGCTGGCCTTGAAATGCCCGATGCACCGACTTGGGACTTCGTGGCGGAAGCGGCGCGCGCGATGACCGACCGGGATGCGGAAATCTACGGCATCTGTCTGCGCGGTAAAGCGGGCTGGGGCGAAAACGTGGCGTTCCTCACTGCAACGTCTAATGCCTTCGGCGCACGCTGGTTCGACGAGGACTGGAACCCGCAATTCGACTCCGACGCATGGGCCAACACGCTCAACTTCTACATTGACCTGTTGAACGATGCAGGCCCTCCAGGTGCGGCCAACAACGGGTTCAACGAGAACCTCGCGCTGTTCCAGCAAGGTAAATGCGGCATGTGGATCGACGCAACGGTTGCAGCGTCCTTCGTGACCAACCCCGATGACTCGACCGTGGCAGACAAGGTCGGCTTCGCGCTGGCACCTGACGCGGGCCTTGGAAAACGCAGCAACTGGCTGTGGGCATGGGCGCTTGCGATCCCCGCAGGCACGCAGAAGGAAGATGCGGCCAAGCAATTCGTCGAATGGGCAACCTCGAAAGCCTACATCGAACTGGTTGCAGAGAAAGAAGGCTGGGCCAACGTTCCTCCTGGTGCGCGTATCTCGCTCTATGAGAACGAGAACTACAAGGACATCCCCTTTGCCAAGATGACGCTCGAAAGCATCCTCTCGGCTGATCCGAACAATCCGACGATTGATCCGGTGCCATACGTTGGTGTCCAGTTCGCTGCGATCCCCGAGTTTGCAGGGATTGCAACGCAGGTCGGTCAGGAGTTCTCCGCCGCTCTCGCAGGTCAGCAAACCGCCGAGGAAGCCCTCGAAAAGGCGCAAGAGTTGACCAACGAGGAAATGGAAGCCGCTGGCTACAAATAAGCCTCCCTAGGCTCGACGTCGGGGACCGTGCACGCGGTCCCCGATACTTCCGACGACAAGACACAAGCCAAGCCCGTTCCGCATCATTAGCGGGGTCTCGACGCGAAGGATCAGCGCATCCTTTGTCTCTGGACCGGTGACAGCCGATCTTATTCCGAGCTACCCAAGGAGCCCGACATGGCGACCCAACATTCGAGATCCGCGGCCCGCCTGATGGTCATGCCCGCAGTTATTGTGTTGTTCCTGTGGATGATCGTGCCACTGGGGATGACGCTTTACTTCTCCTTCATGGACTACCGCCCCATGCGCGGTGTCTTCGATTGCTGCGTCGGGTTTGACAACTACGCGCGGTTCATGTCGTCGGGGTCGTTCTGGGACGCCGTTTCTGTGACGCTCGCCATGGTCGGAGGCATTCTGGCCGTGACGGTCGTGGGCGGGGTTGCGCTGTCGCTTCTGCTTGATCGCCCGATGTGGGGGCAGGGGATGGTGCGCATTCTGGTGATCGCGCCTTTCTTCGTTATGCCCACGGTTTCTGCGCTGGTGTGGAAGAACATGTTCATGAACCCCGTGAACGGCCTTTTCGCGCACCTTTGGAAATTCTTCGGCGCGCAGCCCGTGGACTGGTTGAGCCAAGCGCCGCTCTTCTCCATCATCTTTATCGTGTCTTGGCAGTGGCTGCCCTTTGCAACCTTGATCCTGTTCACCGCGATCCAGTCGCTTGACAGTGAACAACTGGAGGCTGCAGAGATGGATGGTGCGCCCGCGCGCTCACGGTTCATCTACATCATTCTGCCGCACCTGAGCCGTGCCATCACGGTTGTGATCCTGATCGAAACCATCTTCCTGTTGTCGATCTTTGCGGAGATTTTCGTGACCACGGGCGGCGCCTTCGGCACCCGAACCCTAACCTATCTCATCTTCCAGAGGGTGATCGAGAGCCAGAACATCGGCCTCGGCTCCGCAGGCGGTATCTTCGCTGTCATTCTCGCAAACATCATCGCGCTCTTCTTGATGCGCATCGTTGGCAAAAGCCTCGACTCCTAAGGAGGACACACTATGACGCGTGCAGTCTCGCATCAGAAGAAAGCCTTCAACACCGCAGTCGCGTGGGGTGTGGCCTTGCTCATCTTCTTCCCGATCCTCTGGATCATTCTGACCTCGTTCAAAACCGAGGCCACAGCCATCGCCGATCCGCCCGTCTTCCTGTTCTTCGACTGGACGCTGGAAAACTACACGGTCGTGCAAGAGCGGTCCGACTACGGGCGTTTCCTGTGGAACTCGGTGGTGCTTTCGGTCGGGTCGACCATCATCGGCCTGATCATTGCCGTGCCTGCCGCATGGGCTATGGCCTTCGTGCCGGGACGTCGGACCAAAGACGTGCTGATGTGGATGCTCTCGACCAAGATGCTGCCCGCCGTCGGCGTCCTCTTTCCAATCGTGCTGATCGCGCGGACGTTCAATATCTACGACAGCTATGTCCTGTTGATCGGGGTGCTGACGCTCATCAACCTGCCGATCATCATCTGGATGCTCTACACCTACTTCAAGGAAATCCCAGGTGAGATCCTTGAGGCGGCGCGGATGGACGGGGCGAACCTGCGCAACGAGATCCTCTATGTGCTCACGCCGATGGCGGTGCCTGGGATCGCATCCACCATGCTGCTCAACATCATTCTCGCGTGGAACGAAGCTTTCTGGACACTCAACCTGACGACCATTGATGCGGCTCCGCTGACCGCGTTTATCGCCAGCTACTCCAGCCCTGAAGGCCTGTTCTACGCCAAACTTTCCGCAGCCTCCACGATGGCGATCGCTCCGATCCTCATCATGGGCTGGTTCAGTCAAAAACAACTCGTCCGAGGCCTGACCTTCGGCGCGGTGAAATAAGAGGGATTACCCATGGGACGCATCACACTTGACAAGGTGAGTAAAGCCTTCGGCGATGTCGAAGTTATTCCGCCGCTGGACCTGACAATCGATGACGGGGAATTCGTTGTCTTCGTCGGCCCCTCGGGCTGCGGTAAGTCTACCCTTTTGCGCCTGATTGCGGGGCTTGAGGATGTGTCGGGCGGCCAGATTCGCATCGACGGTGAGGACGCAACCATGGCACCGCCCGCAAAGCGTGGGTTGGCGATGGTGTTCCAGAGCTACGCGCTCTACCCGCACATGTCCGTGCGCAAGAACATTGCCTTCCCGATGAAGATGGCGGGCATCCCGAAAGAAGAGCAAGACCGCCGTATCGAAAGCGCGGCCAAGGCTCTGAACCTTACCGACTATCTCGACCGCCGTCCCGGTCAGCTTTCTGGCGGACAGCGCCAGCGTGTTGCGATCGGCCGTGCCATTGTGCGTGAGCCTGCGGCCTTCCTCTTTGACGAGCCGCTGTCCAACCTTGACGCCGCACTGCGTGTGGGGATGCGTCTGGAGATTTCCGAGCTGCACAAGCGCCTTGATACCACGATGATCTATGTGACCCACGATCAGGTGGAAGCCATGACCATGGCGGACAAGATTGTTGTGTTGCGCGCGGGTGTGATCGAACAGGTCGGCAGTCCGCTGGAACTCTACCGCACACCGCGCAACCTCTTCGTCGCTGGCTTTATCGGATCGCCGAAAATGAACCTCCTCGGCGGCGCGATTTCTGCGAAATATGGCGTAGCCACCATCGGCATCCGTCCCGAGCACCTGAACATTGACGCCAAGGAGGGCGCTTGGAAAGGCACCGTTGGTGTCTCAGAGCATCTCGGGTCCGACACCTTCTTCCACGTTGCGCTTGAGGGTGTTGACGAGCCGCTTACCGTGCGGGCTGGTGGCGAGGTTCAAATGACCTATGGCGATACTGTCTACCTCACCCCCGATGAGAAGCATCTGCACCGCTTTGGCGCGGACGGACTTCGGATCGCCTGAGGACGTCAAGAATAACAAGAAATGCGGGACGTGCGCTCAGGCACGCGCGGCGGCAACTGCGATCTTCCCGCGAGAAATGGACATACGGGTATGAAGCTTTCCAACGCCACACTCGCGGCACTTCCTGATCAGATCAAGCGCCCCACCTATGACCGCTCCTCGTTGAGCGCGGGGATTGTGCATATCGGTCTGGGTAACTTCCACCGTGCGCATCAGGCTTGGTATCTGCACCGTCTGATGGAGCAGGGAGCGGCGCAGGACTGGGCGATTGTCGGAGCAGGTGTGCGGCCCTACGACGAAACCATGCGCAAGAAGATGGCGGCGCAGGACTATCTCACCACGCTTATCGAGTTGGACCCCGCGAGCAGTTCTGCAGAGGTCACAGGCTCGATGATTGACTACGTGCCTGTCGAGGAGGGCAACGGTCCGCTCATTGAGCGGATTGCGCAACCCGATATCCGTATCGTAGCGCTGACTGTGACGGAGGGAGGATATTTTATCGACCCTGCCACGCAGAGGTTCGATCAGAGCCACCCTGATATCATCCACGATGCGACACACCCCGAACGCCCGCGCACCGCATTCGGCGCGATGGTTGCAGCCCTTAAGCTCCGTCGAGATCGTGGTGTTGGTCCCTTCACAGGGCAATCCTGCGACAACATTCAGGGCAACGGCGCGATCTTGCGTCAGACCGTCGTGACGCTTGCAGGCATGTCCGACCCCGATCTCGCCGCATGGATCGACGTAAATTGCTCGTTCCCGAACTCGATGGTGGATTGCATCGTGCCCGCCACGGGGCCGCGCGAGCTAGAGATCGCCTCCGACCTTGGTGTTGAGGATCAGGTGCCTGTCACCCACGAGAATTTCCGCCAATGGGTGATCGAGGATGACTTCTGCGCGGGTCGCCCCGACTGGGATCGTGTGGGCGCGACGTTCAGTGATGACGTGCATGCCTACGAGATGATGAAAATCCGAATCCTCAACGGCGGACATCAGGTGGTGTCGACGGCGGGTGAGGTGCTTGGTGTCGAAACTATCGCGGGCTGTATGGAGCATCCGTTGATCGCGGCGCTCTTTGACAAGGTGGAGCGCGAGGAGATCATGCCCAATGTCGCGCCCGTGCCCGAGTTCACTCCCGAGGAATATGTCTCCCTGATCGCCACGCGGTTTGCCAATCCGAAGATTGTCGACACCACACGGCGTGTGGCCTTTGACGGGTCGTCGCGCCAACCGGGGTTCCTCATTCCCTCCGCGCGCGAGAGCCTCGCGGCGGGACGTCCGGTCGAGGGGGTGGCGTTGTGTTCCGCAATATGGGCGCGCTATTGTCTCGGCACGCGTGAAGATGGTTCCGAGGTCGCACCAAACGATCCGTTTTGGGACGATCTGACTGCACTTGCGCAACGGGCGAAATCCGACCCCGCCGCGTGGCTGTCGATGCGTCATGTCTATGGGGATCTGGCTGAGGACGCAGGTTTCGCTGCGCCCTTCTCCAAATGGCTGACGCTGATCTATGCCGAGGGTGTCGAGGCCGCGATCAAAGCCTACATCGCCTAAGCGCGACGCAGAACGCGGGCCAAGGAAACTACTGCGAAAATCACGGCAGCCGTGCTCACGATCGTGGGCCCCGTAGGCGTGTCGAACTGATAGGCCGCGCCGATCCCGCCGGTCACTGACAGAGCGCCCACCCCGAGCGCGATCAGTGCCATCGCTTCGGGGGAGCGGGCAAAGGGGCGCGCGGCGGCGGCAGGGATGAGCAGGAGCGCAACGATCAGCAGCACACCGACGACCTTGATCGCGGTGCCGACTACAAGCGCGAGCGCAATGGATAGGCCCACCTGCTCGCGCAGGGGGGATATGCCTGCCGAGGCGGCCAGGTCGGGGTTCAGCGTGGCGGTCAGGAGCGCCTGCCACCGCCATGCGAGCAGAGCCAGAACCAGTGCCGCCCCACCCCAGATCACCGCCACATCGGTTCGGTTCACGGCCAGAATGTCGCCAAAGAGGTAGGCGTTCAGGTCGACGCGTGCCCCTTGGATAAAGGAAACTGCGACCAGTCCGATCGCCAGCGACGAATGCGCCATGACGCCGAGTAGCGTGTCGATTGCCAACCCGCGCCCGTCGAGTAGGGACACGGTCAGAGCCATGATAAATGAAACCGCCAAAACACCCGCAATGACCGAGATATTGAAGGTCAGGGCGAGGGCCACACCGAGCATGGCCGCATGGGCCGTCGCGTCGCCGAAATATGCCATGCGCCGCCACACAACGAAGCAGCCAAGTGGCGCCGCGGCGAGGACAACGCCGAGCCCTGCAAGAATGGCGCGCGTCAGAAAGTCGTCGAGAAGGCTCATGCCGCATCTCCCGTGTCGTCGTGTTGGTCGTGCTCGAGGTTGTTCGGGTCGTGGTGGTGTGTGTGACTGTGCTGGTGGCGGTACAGTGCCAATGCGCCATGCGTCCCTCTACCGAACAGGGCGCGGTACTCGGGTGCGGAGGCGACATGCTCTGGCGCGCCTTGGCAGCAAACGTGTCCGTTGAGGCAGACCACCCGATCAGAGGCCGCCATGACAACGTGCAACTCGTGGCTGACCATCAGGATGGCGGCGCCTGTATCTCGACGAACCTCTTCGATCTGGTCGTAAAAATCCGCAGATCCCGCTTGATCGAGGCCCTGAGTCGCCTCGTCGAGAATGAGCAGGTCGGGACGGCACAGAAGTGCGCGCGCCAGAAGGACGCGCTGGAACTGGCCGCCCGAAAGATCCGTCATGCGGTGATAGCACAGGTGCCCCGCGCCCGCGCGATCAAGCGCGGCATGGATGGTGGCGTGGTCCACGCGTTTGGGCAGGCTCATGAACCGCTTTACAGTGAGGGGCAGAGTCGGGTCGATATGCAACCTCTGCGGCACATAGCCGATCCGCAAATCAGGTGCGTGTTCTATTTGGCCCCGCGTTGGCTTGATCGCCCCGATGACGGTGCGCAGAAGGGTGGATTTTCCCGAGCCGTTCGGGCCTACAATTGTGAGAATTTCACCGCGATCAATGTGGAGGGAAATGTCATGCAGCACCTCCCGCCGACCAAGAGTTACCGAGATGTTTTTCAGTGTGATGAGGCTCATGCCGTTTCCTCGCAGGTGCAGCTCGGGCAGCGCCCCTCGATCTCGATCACGGCCTTTTCGATAGTAAAGCCCGTGGTCTCCGCCAAGGTAGCGAAGCGGCCTGTTTCGATATCGGTTCCCGCTTCGGCCACTGTTCCGCAAAGTCTGCAAATCAGGAAGGCGGGTGTATGGCACTCGTCGGGATGGGTGCAAGCGATAAATGCGTTGAGCCGCTCTACCTTATGCGCAAAGCCGTTTCGGGTCAGGAAGTCGAGCGCACGATAGGCGACGGGCGGTTGCGAGCCGAACCCCGCGTCGTGTAGCCGCTCCAATACATCGTAAGCGCCGAGCGCACGGTGTTCTTCCAACAGGATTTCGAGTGCCTTTTTGCGGACGGGGGTCAGGTTCAACCCATGATCCGTGCACATCTTCTCAACCTGCGTGACCGTGTCCTGAACGCAGTGGTTGTGGTCGTGTTGGGCGAATCCGACGGTGGGCATGGGGTTCTCCAGATGGGTAACGGCTTTGCAATTCCCTATAGAGGGGGATTGATGTGTTATACTATATCATCTATCAAGTCGCCTCGTCCAGATTTCACACCTCGGAGACCCATACGATGAATAACGTTCCGCTGTTCCGGTTCGCCCTTGCGGGCGTCATGGCCACCCTTTCCAGTCCGGCTCTTGCCGATGCGCCCAAAGTTGTGACTGACATCGCCCCGATCCACGGCCTTGTCGCGCGCGTGATGGACGGTGTTGGCACGCCTGATGTCCTTCTGCCCCCTGGAGCGTCGGCCCACCACTATTCGATGCGTCCCTCGGATGCGCGCGCAGTGCAGAATGCGGATATTGTGATTTGGACGGACCCGTATCTGTCGCCATGGTTGGGGGAAACACTGGAGGGTATCGCCCCTGATACAGAGCAGGTTGTTCTGGGCGGGGTCGAAGGTACCCTTCAACTGCCGTTCCGTGAAAGCGCAGTGTTTGACTTGCACGATCATGACGAAGATGAGCATGATCACGACGAACATGCGCATGATGGTCACGACCACGACGAAGACCATGATCACGACGATCATGAGGATCACGATCACGACGACGATCACGATCATGACCATGAAGCGCACGATGACCACGATCACGATGATGCTCATGACCACGACCATGATCACGAAGACGCAGAGCATGCCGATGACCATGACGAACATGAGCATGATGATCATGACGATGCTCATGAGCACGATCACGTCCACGGGCCCTACGATCCGCACCTGTGGCTGTCGCCCGACAACGCAATTCTCTGGCTCGACGTGATCGCACAGGAACTGGCCGAGATTGATCCCGAAAACGCCGAAACTTACCGCGCGAATGCGCAGGCGGGGCAAGGCGAGATTGCTGATGCGGTGGACGCTGTTGCCGCGCGCATTGATGCCCTCGACGACGTGCGTTTCGTCGTGTTCCACGATGCCTACCGCTACTTCGAAGACCGTTTCGGCATTGAGGCCGTTGGTGCCATCTCGATTAGCGACGCATCCGCGCCCAGCCCCAAGCGTCTCAGCGAAGTGCGTGACGCGGTCAAAGATGCGGGCGTGAACTGCGCCTTCTCCGAGCCGCAATTTTCGCCGAAACTGGTTGATGCTGTGACCGATGGTCTGGACGTGACGAAAGCCGTTCTTGATCCGCTCGGTTCGGACATCGCGCTTGGCAGCACCTTCTATGTGGAATTGCTCGAAAGCTTCGCGACCGCGTTCGAGAGCTGCGAGTAAATCGGCAACTGAGGATGTAAAGCGGAACGGCACCTGAGCGGGCATTTCTTTCGTCGCCCCTTGTTTGGCGCCCTGTGCCGCTTTACATCCACCTCATGAACCGATTAGTTCCCTTCCGAAAATCGCCGCCGCGCGTAAACGTGGTGCGCCTTCACGGCGCTGTTACAACACGTCGCGGCGGTCTTAATGACGTCACGCTCGCGCCCGTAATCGAGCGTGCGTTTCGCAAGGGGAAGCCTGCTGCCGTGGCGCTTTCGATCAACTCGCCTGGCGGTTCCCCTGTCCAATCCTCCCTTATCGGCGCGCGGATTGCGCGGCTGGCGAAGGAAAAAGGCGTGCGCGTCTATGCCTTCATCGAGGATGTCGCGGCGTCGGGTGGTTATTGGATCGCTTGTGCCGCCGACGAAATATTTGCCGATCACAGCTCGATTATCGGCTCGATTGGCGTCATCTCGGCAGGTTTCGGCTTCGACGATTTCATCTCCCGCCACGGTATCGCGCGCCGCGTCTATACCTCGGGCGGCTCCAAGAGTCAGCTTGACCCATTTCGCCCCGAAAACCCCGACGATGTGGCGCGCCTCAAAGACCTTCAAGGCGACGTTCACGAGGCCTTCATCGCGCATGTCAAAAAGGCGCGCGGAGAGACACTTTCCACTGATGTCGAATTGTTCGATGGAAGTTTCTGGACAGGGCAACGCGCGGTCGACCTTGGGCTGGCCGACGGGATTGATCATCTCGTGCCGCACATGAAACACGTGTTTGGCGATAAGGTGCGCCTGTCGGTTTTCGGCCCGAGGCAGCCCTTTCTGACACGGTTCGGCGCGTCAATTTCCGAAGGCGCTGTGTTGGGCGTAGAGGAGCGTGTGCAATGGGCGCGGTTCGGTCTCTGACATGATTTTCAAAATTATCAGTCTGTTTCTCGTCTTCATCATGGTGTTAGCCGTATTCGGGCGCTTGCGTTTTCCTGGTCAGGCGAAACTTGCTTCGCGCAAATGCCCTGACTGCGGACGGTATCGGATTGGATCGGGCGATTGCGCCTGTCGAAAGGGGCGGCCCTGATGGACTTCCTGATTGCCTTAGGCGGGCTGGTGATCTTGTTGATTGCGGGCGACACATTGGTGCGCGGGGCAGTGAACCTGTCGTTGCGTCTTGGCGTGCCGGCCCTGATCGTGTCCCTGACGATTGTGGCCTTAGGCACCTCCGCGCCAGAACTTCTGATCTCGATCTCCGCAATCTATGACGGCGTTCCTGACCTCGCGCTTGGTAATGTGGTGGGGTCGAACACGGCGAATATCCTGCTCGTCCTTGGTATACCCGCCATCATTTCAACTCTGCGCGTGACCGATGACAGCTCCCGTGTGAGCTATTTGCAGATGATCGGTGCCACGCTTCTCTTCATCGTTCTGGCCTTTGTGGGCCCATTCACTTGGGTGTCGGGGTTGATCCTGCTGGGCGCGCTGACGGCGATGCTCCTCCATGCAGCCTATTCCGCCCGCTGCCATCGTAACGAAGCCATCGCTGCGGCAGCCTGCTGCGAGGAAGAGTTGGAAGGGGCGGACCCGCATATGTCGTGGTTCCGCATTATGACCTTCCTCTTGGTGGGCTTGATCGGCCTGCCACTTGGCGCGGAACTGCTCGTGCGGGCGTCTGTGAACATCGCGCGCGCCTTTGATGTGTCGGAGACGGTGATCGGTCTGACGCTGGTTGCGCTTGGCACATCGCTGCCGGAGCTGGCGACAACGGTCATGGCTGCGCTGCGCCGTGAAACCGATGTGGCGCTCGGCAATGTGATCGGGTCGAATATGTTCAACCTCCTCGGCATCATCGGTGTTGCGAGCCTCTTCGGGGATATTCCTGTCGATCCTTCGGTGCGGTCATTCGACATCTGGGTGATGCTGGGAGCCTCTCTCGTGTTGGGGGCCTTCGTGCTGCGAAAGGCCGATATCACGCGCACTTGGGGCATCGTTCTTTCGGCGCTCTATGTGGTTTATATCGCTTGGGTTATCGTTTAGCGCTCGCGCCGCGCGGTATTGGGGCACCACACACGAGGCCTGCTCATTCCCTCGATCTGCGCGCTTCTGCCGCAAGTTGTGCACGGGGCGCGAATTCCCTCCGCCTGTGTAAATAAAATGTAAATAGTTTCAATGGGTTGCGTGAGGCGCTCTAAAGTTCACAACAATTACAATGAGTTATTGCTGTGCTTAAAAAGTGGGCAAATCGTGGAAGCGGCAGCGTAGCAACGAAAATCTGCCGTTCACGAAAACTTATCTTCAGAGTTATCCACAAAAACAGTGGATGAGTTTCCTCTTGCGGTGGAGCCGCTAAGATTGCAGAGCGCATTGGGAATCACGGGCAGGGCCAAATGGACGCTGACGCTGGAAAAACTGAGCAGGATGCACCACCGCGCGGCCATGCGGTGATCGAGGGCTATCTGAAAACGCTTGACGGATCGCCGGGCGTCTATCGGATGCTCGATCCCGAACACAACGTGCTCTACGTCGGCAAGGCGCGACACCTCAAGAATCGCGTATCCAACTACGCACGCCCCCACGGCCACTCGCCGCGCATTGCTCGGATGATCTCCGAGACAAGCCAGATGATGTTCCTGACGACGCGCACAGAGACCGAGGCGCTGTTGCTTGAACAGAACCTCATCAAGCAGCTCAAGCCGCGCTACAACGTGCTTCTGCGCGATGACAAATCCTTCCCCAATATTCTGGTGACGAAGGACCACGATTTCCCCGCGATCACCAAGCATCGCGGCGCGAAGAAACGGAAGGGGGCCTACTACGGCCCGTTCGCCAGTGCGAGCAACGTCAATTCGACCCTGAACCAGTTGCAGAAAATCTTCCTCCTGCGCAATTGCTCCGACAGTGACTTCGCCACCCGCACGCGCCCGTGTCTCCAGCATCAGATCAAACGCTGCGCCGCGCCCTGTGTGGGCAAGATATCGGAGGTCGACTATGCCGAGCTGGTCGCGGAAGCGGAGCGGTTCTTGCAGGGCAAGGACACCGGGCTACAGGCCAAGCTCGCCAAAGAGATGAGCGAGGCGGCCGAGGCGATGGAGTTCGAGCGTGCCGCCGCATTGCGCGACCGTATTCGCGCGATGACCTCTGTGCAGACCTCGCAGGGCATCAACCCGCGCACCGTGCGTGAGGCGGATATTCTGGGGCTGCACATGGAAGGTGGGCAGGCCTGTATGCAGGTCTTCTTCATCCGCGCGAACCAGAACTGGGGGAATCGCGATTTCTACCCGCGTGTCGGCAATGACGTGTCTTCGGCGGAGGTCATGGGCGCGTTCATCGGCCAGTTCTATGACAAGAAGGAACCGCCGCGTCAGTTGATCCTGAGCCATGATGTAGACGACAAGGAGTTGCTGGAAGCCGCTCTATCGGAAGCAGCAGGGCATCGGGTCGAGATCCTCGTTCCGCAACGGGGGGAAAAGTCGGAACTGGTCGCGGGCGCGGTGCGCAATGCGCGTGAAAGCCTTGGTCGCAAGATGAGCGAAAGCGCGGCGCAGGCGAAGTTGCTTAAGGGCGTTGCGGAGGCTTTCGGGCTCGATGAGCCTCCCGCGCGGATCGAGGTCTACGACAACTCCCATATTCAGGGCGCACACGCAGTTGGCGCGATGATCGTGGCGGGACCAGAAGGGTTCATGAAATCCCAGTACCGCAAGTTCAATATTCGAGGTGACGAGATCACGGCGGGTGACGATTTCGGCATGATGAAGGAAGTTTTGACCCGCAGGTTCCAACGTCTGTTGAAAGAAGATCCCGAGCGTAAAGGCGAGAATTGGCCCGAACTATTGCTCATTGATGGTGGCGCGGGGCAGGTCTCGGCGGTCCATGAGATCATGCGCGATCTAGGTGTGACGGATATCCCGATGGTCGGCGTGGCCAAGGGGGTGGATCGTGACCACGGGAAAGAAGAATTTCACCGCATAGGCCAGCGCCCCTTCGCCCTGCAACGCAATGATCCCGTGCTCTACTTCATCCAGCGCCTACGCGACGAGGCGCACCGCTTTGCCATCGGCACGCACCGTGCGAAACGGTCCAAGGCCATCAGCGCCACGCCGCTTGACGATGTGCCTGGCGTGGGGGCTGCGCGCAAACGGGCGTTGCTGGCGCATTTCGGTTCGGCAAAAGCGGTGTCTCGCGCCCACCTTGCGGACCTCAAGGCCGTTGACGGAATTTCCGAGAAGGTGGCGCAGACGGTTTACGACTTCTTCCATGAGGGCGGATAAGCCTGTAAGCAGGATGCTATGACCTGGAATATACCGAATATACTCACCGTCTTTCGCTTGCTCTGTGCTCCTGGCATTGCGCTGGTGTTCTTGTTCCTGCCGCATCCTGTTGCTGACTGGCTGGCCTTGGGGCTGTTCGTCGGGGCGTCGTTGACGGATTTCGTGGACGGCTACATCGCGCGCGCGTGGAACCAGATGTCGCGCTTTGGGGCGATGCTTGATCCGATTGCGGACAAGGCGATGGTCGTTACCGCGCTTGTCGTTCTGGCGATGAATTTCGGCCCCACACCGCTCATCATTTTCCCCGCCGCATTCATTCTGTTGCGCGAGACATTCGTTTCGGGATTGCGCGAGTTTCTGGGCACGACGGCGGGGCTGTTGAAGGTCACGAAACTGGCCAAATGGAAAACCACGGCGCAGATGGTGTCGATTGCTATCCTGTTGAGTTACGGACTGTTTTCGCACTACGTCGGCATGGGCACCTTCGGCATGGACGGGGCCACGATCGACGGGATTCTGGCGGGAGAGATTGCCGACGAGACAGGGCTGCGGTGGAAGTATTACGGCATGGTCTGGTCCTATGGCGGGGGGATCACCCTGCTGTGGGTCGCGGCGCTTTTGACGGTCATCACGGGGATTGACTACCTTCGCAAAGCGATGCCCTTCCTTAAGGAACCTACCGATGATTGACGTGCTCTATTTCGCATGGGTGCGGGAGCGGATCGGGGTGCCTCGGGAGCGGGTGGAGACGGGGGCTGCGACTGTGGCTGGTCTGGTCAATGAGCTGAAAGCCCGCGACGAGAGATATGCCTTTGCATTCGGTGACTTAGGCTCTTTGCGCGTGGCGGTGGATCAGGAATTGACCGACTTCGATGCCTCGCTTGACGGTGCGCGTGAAGTGGCATTCTTCCCGCCGATGACAGGGGGCTGACATATGATCCCGCAAGTGCGCGTGCAGGCCGAGGATTTCGATCTGGCCTGCGAGCTTGAGGGCTTCGGGACGGGGGCCAATACGGGCGCAACTGTCTCATTTACGGGACGGGTGCGCGACGATACGGGCGATCTGCAACACCTTGAAATTGAACACTATCCTGCCATGTGTGAGGCGGCGATTGAGGCCATTGCACAGGAGGCTGTGACGCGCTGGGCGCTGACCGATTGCCGTGTCATACACCGCTTCGGCGCGATCCCAGTGGGCGATCAGATCATGATGGTTGCGACCGCCGCGCGGCACCGAAAGGCGGCATTCGAGGCTGCCGAATTTCTGATGGATTACCTTAAATCCCGCGCGCCTTTCTGGAAGAAGGAAGTGACCAAATCGGGCACCTCGTGGGTCGAAGCCAAGGATGAGGACGAGGCGGCGCTAAGGCGCTGGTAAAACACCGAAAACCCCTGTCGGACATCCGTCGGCTATGCGTCGGACATCTGTCGGACCCCTGCGCGCGTTGCGTTCATTCCTTCACTGAGCCACGGCACATGAAAAAGGCGCCCCCGCAAGGGCGCCTTTCGTTGTCTTGATGCGCCTCGGCGCGATCCCTTAGCCGAGCGTCGGCATGGTGAATTCGGGATCGGTACGCTGACCCGTGGGCCAGCGCTGCGTCGTGGTCTTGATGCGGGTGTAGAAACGGACACCCTCCATCCCGTGCATGTGGTGATCGCCGAAGATCGACGCTTTCCAGCCACCAAAGGAGTGGAAGGCCATCGGCACGGGGATCGGAACGTTCACGCCGACCATGCCAACTTCGATGTCCTGCGAGAAGGCGCGGGCGGTGTCACCGTCACGGGTGAAGATCGCGGTGCCGTTGGCGTATTCGCACTGGTCGATCAGAGCCACTGCGTCGTCATAGGTGTTGCGGCGCACGACCGAGAGGACGGGGCCGAAGATTTCCTCTTTCCACAGACGCATGTCGGGCTCGACATTATCGACGAGCGAACCGCCGATGTAGAAGCCGTTCTCGTAGCCTTGCTTGTCCTGCTTGAACTCACGACCATCGACGACGATTTTCGCGCCTTCGGCTTCGGCACCGTCGAGGAAGCCATGGATGCGCTCAAGCGATTGCGCGGTGACGATGGGGCCCATGTCGGAGTCTTTGTCCGTGGACGGGCCGACTTTGAGCGATTCGATCATCGGTGTCAGTTTCTCGATCAGTGCATCTGCCACAGCGTCGGTGACGGGAACCGCCACGGAGATCGCCATGCAGCGTTCGCCAGCCGAACCGAAGGCCGCGCCCATGAGAGCGTTTGCAGCCATGTCGAGGTCGGCGTCGGGCATGATGACCATGTGGTTTTTCGCGCCGCCAAGAGCCTGAACGCGCTTGCCGTTCGCGGTGCCTGTCTGGTGGATGTATTGCGCGATGGGCGTGGAGCCGACGAAGGAGATGGCTTTCACGTCAGGATGCTCAAGGAGCGCATCCACGGCCACCTTGTCGCCTTGGACCACGTTGAACACACCATCAGGCAGGCCCGCTTCTTTTAGCCATTCTGCGAGCAGGAGGGAGGCGGAGGGGTCACGCTCGGAGGGCTTCAGGACGAAAGTGTTGCCCGTGACCAGTGCTACGGGGAACATCCACAGCGGCACCATGGCGGGGAAGTTGAACGGGGTGATCCCCGCGACAACGCCGAGTGCCTGGCGGATGTTGAAGCTGTCTACATTGGTGCCGACGTTCTCGGAGAACTCGCCTTTGAGGAAGCTCGGTGCGCCGACTGCAAATTCGACGACTTCGATGCCGCGGGTCACTTCGCCGAGCGCGTCGTCATGGGTCTTACCGTGTTCGGCAGAGATGGCACGTGCGAGGTCTTCGGCGCGGTCCCACAGGATGTTCTTGAACTTGTCGAGGATGCGGGCGCGGCGCAGGGCTGGAGTTTTGGACCATGCGGGCCAAGCGGCTTTCGCAGCGGCAACGGCGGCGTCGACCTCGGCGGTGGACGCAAGCGCGACGGTGTTGGCCTCTTCACCCGTAGCAGGGTTGAAGACGGGCTGGTTACGGCCAGACGTGCTTGCGACGCGGGCGTTGTTGATGAAGTGGGCAATCTCGGTCATGGGTCTCTCCATTGGTCCTATTGAGGGCACGATAGAGTTTGTGGAATTGTTTGTATGCACGTCAAATATTGCTTTTCGATATGCATATACGCATAACAGGAAAAGATAGCGGGGCAGATGGCAACGGCAGGAGCGTGTGATGAATTGGGATGACGGGCGGATATTTCTGGCCGTTGTGCGCGCGGGCACGCTTTTGGGTGCTGCGCGGGCAGTCGGGCTTAATCAGGCGACCTTGAGCCGGAGGCTCTCGGCGCTGGAGGCGGATTTGCAGACCACACTGGTCGTGCGCGGGCCATCGGGGTGTCGCGTGACGGAGGATGGTGAGGCGCTGGCGGCGCGGCTGGAGCGGGCGGAAAGCGCGGTTCTGGAGGGGCAGGCGCTTTTTGCTGCTGATCGCACGAAGCCCAGCGGTGTGGTTCGGATCGGTGCGCCAGACGGGTTTGGGGTCTCATATCTCTCGCCGCGTCTTGCGCCGCTGTTGGACCGTTACCCTGACTTGCGGATCGAGTTGGTGCCCATCCCGCGCAGTTTCTCGCTGTCACAGCGGGAGGCGGATTTGGCGATCATGGTGGGGCGTCCGCAAAAGGGGCGGTTGGTGGCGCGCAAGCTCACGGAGTATTCGCTCGGGCTATATGCGTCGCGGAGTTACATCGCGCGTCACGGCGTGCCTGATGCGGCGCGGGATTTCGAGGGGCATCGGGTGATCGGCTATGTGGAGGATCTGCTGTTTTCGCCGTCGCTGGACTATGCCGCCGAATACTTTGGCGGGATCGCGCCGCAGCTTGGAATCGCCTCGGCGGTGGCGCAGATGCAGGCGGTGAAGGCGGGCGCGGGGATTGGCGTGTTGCACGACTATCTGGCGTTGTCCGAGCCTGATCTGGTGCGCCTTGAGACGCCGCTATCGACGCGGCGGGAATACTGGCTGGCCTATCACGAGACGCAGAGGGAGTTGCGCCGCCTCAAGGCGGTGGTGGCCTATATCACGGAGTTGGTGAGCGCGAACCGCGATTGGGTTCACGAGGGGTAGCTCAGCCTGCGGCGTTGATGCGCTCGATGTAGCTGCGCAGTTCCTCGGCCTCTTGGCGTGCCTCGCGCAGACCGTCCATCGCCGCACCCAGTTCCGCCTCGGTCTGGCTCAACTGGTTGGTGATTTCGGCTTCGCGTTGCTGGAAGTAGGCGACCGCCTGATCGCGTTGTTCCTCGGCTTCGTGGAGTTGTTGCGCCATCTGGTCGAGGTCGGACATATCGCCCTGTCCGACGCGAACGAAACGGTGAACGATCCAATGCGCGAACCATCCCATCAAGAAGGCCAGAAACAGCACAATGGCCGTGTAGATGATCATCTCGGTTCCGTTCATTCCGTCTCTCCCTCGTCCGTCGCTTCGGCGTCGGTGTCAGTTTCTGCGGGCGCGTCTGTCGCCTCGTCGCTTTGTTCTTCGTCTGCTGCCGCGTCGTCGCTTGCGTCGTCGGTCATGGCGGCGTCATCTGTTTCTTCGGTTTCGCTGGTCGCCTCAGTCGCGTCCGCTTCGTCGCCGTTGTCGTCCGCTGCTTCGTCCGTAGTCTCGGCAGCACCTGCGAGTTTGAACTCGATGCGGCGGTTGGCCTCGCGGCCTTCTTCGGTCTCGTTGGTGGCGATCGGATGGGCTTCGCCATAGCCGACTGCGGTGAAGTCGACGCTGACCACGCGGCGCGCGATCAGGGCGTTGAGCACGGAATTGGCGCGGGCCTGACTCAGTTGCAGGTTCATCTCTTCGCGGCCCTGACTGTCGGAGTGGGCGCCGATTTCGATCTCCATGTTCTCACAGTTCTCGAAGGCTTTTGCGAGGCGGTCGAGCGTGTCGGTGGAGCTGGCGTCGACATCGGTGGAGCCAGGGGGGAAGACGATCTTGGCCGACTGGATCACCGCATTGGCGCGGTCGACGCATTCTTGTGGTTCGGGCAGGTCGAGGACGGGATCAAGCTTGCGGACGTATTCCACTTCGATGTCGAACTCGGAGCCTGATCCCAGTTTCTCGGCCAGAAGCCGCGTGATGAGCGCCTTGCCATCGGGGTCGCCCGTGCGGCCACGGATGCGGACGTGATCCTCTTTCATCGTGACCGAGCCGTTTTGAAGCTGTGCGAGGGCTTCGATGGCGGCGAGTGCGCGGATCGACCAGCCCTGCGGCAGATCGGTGTCCTGACGCAGAGCGGAGTAAACCGTGTTCGCGCCGAAGGCGGCTTTTGCATAGGCTTCGGTGGCGGTTTGGGTGCGGTCGTCGGGGATGCGACCGCGCAGTTGGACCTGCCCTTCGGGGGAGCGGATGGCGAGGAATTGCGGGGCTTCCTCGGCCTCGTCGGTCTCAGGCTCGGGCAGGCGTGCGTGCAGGGTGAAGCTGTCGGGCAGGTCGGCTTCCAACTCGCCCGCGACCTTGTCGAAGAGAACGGTGGAGGTGCCTGCGGTGCCTATGAGAGAAACCTCACCGTCGGAGAAAGTGACCGTGCCCGTGCCAAGCTCGGCAACCGCGCGCATGGCACCTTCAACGATAGCGGCCCAGTCGTCGGTCGGCGCGCCGAGACCGATGACACAGGAGGGATCGCTGACGCCAAGGGCACGTGCGGCGGCAATCAGGCGGGCATGACCTTCGGGTGTCTCCACCGAGCAGGCATCAAAGCGCGCACCCTCTTCGTCGATCAGGAAGCGCACGGTAAAGGGCGTGATGACGGGGCGCGGGGCGGCCACGTCGATGGTCACGTCGATCCCGTTGGGGCTCATCTCATGCAGCGCGCGTTCGAGCCGTGCCTTCTGCTCCTTGCTGTCGGCCAGAGCGGTCACGTCGATCCCGTCGGCAGCCAGCGAGATTTTCGAGCGCGGCAGGCGTTCGATGGCCTCAAGGCCAAACTCGGCAACATCCTCCCATGCGGGCGGGATCGGGTAGTCGGCCTGTTCGAGAAGATCGGCTACGGCACCTGTCGAGGCGGCTTTCTCAACGGAGCGGATAAAGGCCTCGCGGTCCCATTGCGTCGGCACGAGGCCGATGAGGGAAATGCCGTGGTCGTTGCGCAGGATCTCCATGGAGAAGCGCGGCGCGCCGATGGATTCGCGGGCTTCCATGTCCATCACGTTGATCACACGGGCGGGATCGACAACGTGACCTGCGGCGCGCTGGGCGGCGAGTTGGGTGCTTTCGTCGGGGGCGGTGCCTGACAGGACGACCTGTAGCCCGTCTGTTTGCACCTCGACCCAGTTGAACCCTTCGACAGCGAGCTTTTCCTGAACCGCGTTTTGGGAGACCGTTTCGATGGCCCGTGTGCTGAAATTCGCACCGACCAAAGACATCGCAGCAGCGAGAACGAAAGCAACGACGGTCGGCACGAAGGAAGATAAGCGCATGGACGGGGGCTCTGCTCTCGGTTTATGTGGTTTGCCCTTCTCTTAGGACGATACTCGTTAACCCGCAATCACACGAACACAGAAGTGGCAAGAAATAGCGCAGCGAGAAGGCCCGCGTCGCGGTTGCTTCGGAAAAGATGCAGGCATCTATCGGTGTTGTCTATGTCAAGACGGGAGAGTTGCCACGCCATATGCCAGCCCATTGCCCAAGGGGCGCCAATGGCGACAACGAGGGAGAGAACGCCGCCTTCTGACAGTGCTTCAACCACGGCGCCAGTCATCAACAGGACGGTGGCGATCAGGAAGCGTTTAAGCCAACGCGCGGTGTCGTCGCCAAAGAGGCGCGCGGTGGATTTCACACCGATGAGGGCATCGTCCTCTTTGTCTTGGTGGGCATAGATCGTGTCGTAGAACAGGGTCCACGCCAGTCCCGCGAGGTAGAGGAAGACGGGCGCGGCGTTGAGTTCACCCGCCACGGCGGCATAGGCGAGAAGCGCACCCCAGTTGAACGCAATGCCCAGAAAGACCTGGGGCCACCATGTGAAGCGTTTGGCAAAGGGGTAGATCGCGACGGGGGCGAGGGAGACGAAGCCGAGAAGAATCGCAAGGGGCCCGAATGTCAGCAGGATGCAGAGGGCCAGCAGGGCTTGCAGGCACATCCAAGCCAGCGCCTGTTTCGTGGAGACCTGTCCCGAGGGGAGGGGGCGGGAGCGGGTGCGCGCCACGCCCGCGTCGATCTTGCGGTCGGTGATGTCGTTCCATGTGCAGCCCGCGCCGCGCATCAGCCACGCGCCGAGCGCACATCCGATCATGATCCAGAGGGTGCGGGGTGTGAACCCGCCCGCCTGTGACGCGGCCAGAAGCGCCCCCCACCAGCATGGGATGAGCAGTAGCCAAGTGCCCACGGGACGGTCCGCGCGGCTCAGGCGCAGGTAGGGGCGCGACCATTGCGGCGCGTAGTGGTCCACCCAGTTCCCACGAACGGCGTCGAAAACCTGTCCCTCGGTTTCTGGTCCATCGCTCTCTGGCGTTACGCGGTCATCGGTCATATATCGGTCTCATGGTTGAAACGAAAATCCGTCTCTTTGTAGATCACCCTTTGGCCGAAGGGCAAACCGTTCCTCTGGATCGGGACCAGTCGCATTATCTCTTTGGCGTGATGCGTCAGGGCGAGGGGGCGATGATCGCGCTTTTTAACGGGCGCGATGGAGAGTTTGCCGCTGAAGTGACGCGCGCGCACAAGAAGGCGGGGGAGTTGACCTGTCGGGTCAAGACCCGCGATTTGCAGATGCCGCCCGACCTGTGGCTTCTATTCGCGCCGATCAAGAAGGCACGCACGGATTTCATCGTCGAGAAGGCCGCCGAGATGGGTGCCGCGAAGATTTGTCCCGTACAGACGGAGTTCACCAATTCCGAGCGCATCCGTCAGGACCGTTTGCAGGCGCATGCGTTGGAAGCCGCCGAGCAATGCGGCGGGACTTATGTGCCTGAAGTGACGGGGTTGGAGAAGCTCGACCGTGTACTGGCCGACTGGGATGCCGAGCGTCAGATCATGTTTTGCGACGAGGCGCTTGTCGGCGCGGCGCAGACCTTGAGCGCGGTGAAGGGGGGCAAATGGGCCATCCTCATTGGGCCGGAGGGTGGTTTTTCTGAAGCCGAACGCAAGAGGCTTCACGCGCTTGATTTTGCCCATGCGGTCTCGCTCGGGCCGCGTATCCTGCGTGCTGACACGGCGGCGGTGGCGGCCTTGACGCTTTGGCAGGAACATTTGGGGGATTGGTCCTGATGCGCCCTGAAGTGCAAGCTCTCCTGTGGCGTTGGCGCGAAGTGATCGTCGGGGGCGTAGTTGTTGCGCTCTTGTTGTGGTGGGCGTCGGCGTCCTTTGGTGTGGTCCGCTGGGTCGCGCTGGGCGCGAGTGCGGTTGCCGTGATCTTTGCCATTGCCGCAATCCAGCGCGCGCGGTTCAAGGGCGCGTCGGGTGGTTATGGTGCGGTTGAGGTGGACGAGGGGGTGGTGAGCTATCTCACGCCTATGGGCGGCGGGCAGGTGGAGATTGCCGATCTGACCTGCGTGCTGCTCCTGCCTGCCGAACGCGGCCCCGCCCATTGGCAGATCGAAGCATCGGGACAGACCCCGCTCCAGATCCCTCTGGATGCGCATGGGGCAGACAAATTGTTTGACGTTTTCGTGACCTTGGAAGGGATCGAGACCGAGAAAATGCTACGGCAGTTGAAGGCTGCGCCGAAATCGCCAGTGCAGATATGGCGCAAACGCACAGTCTCCGTGCATTGACTTCCCGCGCGTTACAGCACAACTCTTCCTTCAATTCTCTACCCTAGATCCGATCGGAGACCTCCATGTCCATACCCCAAACCGGCGGCGGCCTGATCGAAAGCCACGACGATCTTGTGACTTTCCTTGCCAGCGGGTGCAAACCCGAAGCCGATTGGAAGATCGGCACGGAGCACGAGAAGTTCGGCTATTGTCAGGACACGCTGAAACCGCTGCCCTATGACGGAGACCGCTCGATCAAGGCGATCCTTGAGGGGTTGCAGGACCGTTTCGGATGGAACCCGATTTTCGAGGGCGAGTATCTCATCGGTTTGGAGTTGAACGGCGCGAATATCTCTTTGGAGCCGGGCGGTCAGTTGGAACTGTCGGGCGCTCCGCTCGATACGATCCACCAGACCTGTGACGAGGTGAACGAACACCTGCGCGAAGTGCAATCGGTGGCCGACGAGATCGGTGGCCGCTTCATCGGTCTGGGCTTTGCGCCGCATTGGACCCACGACCAAATGCCGCTGATGCCCAAGGGGCGTTACAAGCTCATGGATGCCTATATGGACAGCGTGGGCGAGACAGGGCGCGACATGATGCGGCGCACCTGCACGGTGCAGGTGAACCTCGATTTCGGCTCTGAAACGGACATGGTGCAGAAGTTCCGCACCGCGCTGGCGCTGCAACCCGTGGCCAATGCGCTCTTCGGCAATTCGCCGTTCAAGGAGGGCAAGCTCAACGGGCATAAGTCGTGGCGCGGGCGGATCTGGAAACACCTCGACGAGGCACGCACGGGGATGCTGCCCTTTGTCTTTGAAGACGGCATGGGGTTTGATCGCTACGTGGATTACGCGCTCGATGTGCCGATGTATTTCGTCTACCGCGACGGTCAGTATATCGACGCGCTGGGCATGTCCTTCCGCGATTTCCTCAAAGGCGAATTGCCTGCCCTGCCAGGTGAAAAGCCGACGCTGAGCGACTGGGCCGATCACCTGACGACGATCTTCCCTGAAGCGCGGATCAAGAAGTATATGGAAATGCGCGGTGCCGATGGTGGCCCGTGGCGGCGCCTGTGCGCCTTGCCCGCTTTCTGGGTTGGCATGATGTATGACCAGAACGCGCTGGATGCGACGACGGATATGATCAAGGGCTGGACGCCCGAATTCCGCGAGGAGCTGCGCGTGGCGGCCTTTACCGACGGGATGGCGGCGGAAGTGGACGGGGTCAAAATGATGGACCTTGCCCGCCAATGCGTCGAGATCGCGGATGCGGGACTTACTGCGCGCGGGCGCGAAGGGGCGGGCGGGCTTGTTCCCGACGAGACCCACTTCCTCAACGCGCTCAAGGATACCATCGAGACGGGGCAGGCCCCTGCCGACGAGTTGATCGAACGGTTCGAAGGCGACTGGAACGGTGACGTGACCCGCGTCTTCGGCGAGTATTCTTACTAGGCGCGTTTAGCCCTTTTTACCGATCTTGGTTTCCGTACCCGCCTTCAGCCGCGCGATGTTTTCGCGGTGCTTGAAGAAGATCAGGCATGACAGGACCAGCACGAGGATTGCGCCGTGCAGGTGATAGAGCCATGCGGTGTAGATCGGTGCGAGCAGGGCGGCAATGAGGGCGGAGAGCGACGAGTAGCGCGTGATAACCGCCACGGCGAGCCATGTCGCACAGGCCATCAGGCCCACGGGGAAAGACAGGGCGAGGAGCGTGCCGAGGAAGGTCGCCACGCCCTTGCCGCCTTTGAACTTCAAAAACACAGGGTAGAGATGGCCGAGCATGGCGCAAAGCCCCGCGATGCCTGCCGCCTCCTCGCTGATCAAACGCGCGAGCAGCACGGCGGCGGCACCCTTGCCGCTATCACCTAAAAGCGTGAGGAAGGCGGCGAGTTTGTTGCCTGTGCGCAGGACGTTGGTCGCTCCGATGTTGCCCGACCCGATGGCACGCAGGTCACCAAGGCCGAAGAGCTTCGCCATGGCGATGCCGAAGGGGATGGAGCCGAGCAGGTAGGCGAGGACTGCGGTGACGATGAGCATGGCTATTCTCCGAAGACGCGGTTGCCCGCAACCCAAGTGCCCAGCACACGCCCTTGCAGGCGGGCACCGTCGAAGGGCGTGTTTTTCGATTTCGAATTGAGCGCGAAACGGTCAAGCACGAAGGGCTGGTCGGGATCGAACAGCACCAGATCGGCGGGTGCGCCGACCTCAATCGTGCCCGCATCGAGGCCGAGGCGGCGGGCGGGATTGAGCGACATCGCACGCCAGAGCATCGGCAGGGTGATTTGATCCGCGTGAACAAGACGCATCGCGGCGGGCAGCAGGGTTTCCAGCGCGACCGCCCCCGATGCCGCTTCCTCAAAGGGCAGGCGTTTGCTTTCCTCGTCCTGCGGGGTGTGCATCGAGGAGATCACGTCGATCAGGCCATTGGCCACCGCCTCAACCATGGCAAGGCGGTCGTCTTCGGACCGCAGCGGCGGTTTGACTTTGAAGAAGGTGCGGTAGTCGCCCACGTCCAACTCGTTGAGTGTGAGGTGGTGGATCGAGACACCAGCGGTGACATCGAACCCGTTTGCCTTCGCCCGTTCAAGCGGCGGTAGGGCGCGGGCGGTTGTGATCTGATCGAAGTGGTAGGAGACACCCGTGATCTCGACGAGCGCAATGTCGCGGTCTATGCCCATGCGTTCGGCCATAGGCGAGACAGCGGGCAACCCGCGCAGCGTGGCGAATTTTCCAGAGGTTGCGGCGGCACCCTGCGATAGGGTGGGATCTTGTGGATGGCCGATGACGAGTGCGTTGCAAGAGCGCGCATAGGTCAGTGCGCGGACCAACACCTTTGCGTTGCCGACAACGTGATCGCAATCTGTGAAAGCCACGGCGCCCGCGTCCTTCATGAAGCCGATTTCGACCATTTCCTGACCTTCGCGGCCCTTGGTCAACGCGGACATGTGGTGGACGTTTACAATCGCATCGGTGGAGGCGCGGCGGGTGACGAATTCCAGCGTTTCTGGCGTGTCGATGGCCGCGAGCGTGTCGGGGCGTGTGATCATCGTGGTGACACCGCCCGCGGCGGCGGCGCGTCCTGCGGAGGCGAAGCTCTCTTTATGACGCTCGCCAGGTTCGGAGACTTTCACGCCGAGATCAACGATCCCGGGGGCGAGGCATTTGCCACCGCAATCCATGTGATCGCCTGTCGGTGGTGTGCCTGTGCCGCGTGCCGTGATGACGCCGTTTTCGATTGTGAGCCAGCCGATCTCGTCGGTCAGGGCTTCGGGGTCGATCAGGCGGGCATTGGTAAACGTCGTCATGCGATGCCTTTCTGGATATCGCGGATCTGTTGGAAGACAGCATGCGCGTTCTGGATATAGTCAAAGGACGGGGTGGCAATCGGGCGACCGCCATTGAGTGAGCGCGCGGCGGCCCGAAACCGTATGGTGCCAAAATTTGCGTCGTTAACTTCGATGACGGTATTGGGCGTGATGCGCAGTGCGTTGAGCGTGCGTCCGATAAAAGGGAAGTCGCGGGCGATGAACGCGCGACGGTTTGTGAGGGAATACCATGTGCGTTTACGCAAGTAGGGGCGAACAACTATCGGGGCGAGGGCAATATACATACCGATCGCAAAATGGATTAGGCCAAACATCCAGAATGGCCCCGCATTTTGCGCGGCGGTTCGCATGTAGAGGTAGGCGAAACCTGCGAAGAGCGCCCCAAAGGTCATCAAGGCTACCTGTCGCCCCGACAGGTGAATAGTGTCATCGGGCTGGCCCTGCCATAAGACCTGCTCGTCATTCGCCAGAAGGTCGTCCCAGCCGCTGCTCATCCCGCCACCCATACGAAGGCTGCGACGAAAATCGCGAGGAAGATCAGAACAACGGTTGCCACCATGCCGCCAATGCGTGCGTCGCTCTTGGGTGGTTTGCCCTGCGCGAGCATCCCTTCGGCGCCTGCGCTTTCTAGGCGCTGCATGGAGGGCACTTCGGGCGCGGTGCCGTAACGCCCGATCAGGGTGAAGGGCGGCTCGGGGGCGAATTTGGTGTTGGAGGTGGCGAGTGCTTTCGAGTAGATCAGGCACAGGCTGCCTTCCAGCGCGTCGAGTCTCTGCGCGTCGGATGCATTCACGTCCATGCCGTTGGCATCCGCGACATATTTGGCCAACCCGTATTCGGCGATGGTGCTGGCATCGAAGCGTTCGACATGAGCGGGGTCGGGCGCGGTCCACAGGCCAAGCGCCTCGGCCAGTTCGGCAGGTTCCATCGCGTCGAGCGCCTCGGCGGGCATGTCCACGGCAAAGACCCAGACCATGCGCTGATGGCCTTCGGGGATGATCGCAGCTTCGCTCACACCATCACCCCTTGATTGGCGGCCTCGCGTTCGGCCCGCAGGTTGCGCGCCAGCAGGTCCATCGCGGCCATGCGCACGGCGACACCCATTTCCACCTGTTCCTGAATGACCGAGCGGTTGATGTCGTCGGCGATTGTACCGTCGATCTCTACACCGCGGTTCATCGGGCCGGGGTGCATGACAATGGCATCGGGTTTGGCGTGGGCGAGTTTCTCGGCGTCGAGCCCGTAGCGGTGGTAATACTCGCGCTCGGATGGGATGAAGCCGCCGTCCATGCGTTCTTTCTGGAGCCGCAGCATCATCACCACGTCCACGTCCTGTAGCCCCTCGGCCATGTCGTCGTAAATCTCGCAGCCGAATTCGGCGAAATGGGCGGGCACCAGCGTCGGCGGTCCGACGAGGCGGACGCGGTTTTCCATCTTGCCCAGAAGGATCAGGTTGGAGCGCGCCACGCGGCTATGGGCCACGTCGCCGCAGATCGCGATGTTGAGACGGTGAAGCCGTCCTTTGGCGCGGCGAATCGTCAGCGCGTCGAGAAGCGCCTGCGTAGGGTGTTCATGTTTGCCATCGCCCGCGTTGAGCACGGCGGCGTTGACCTTTTGCGCAAGCAGATCCACCGCGCCCGAATGCGGGTGGCGGACCACCAGAAGATCGGGGTGCATCGCGTTGAGCGTGAGCGCCGTGTCGATCAGGGTTTCGCCCTTTTTGATCGAGGAGGCCTGCATCGCCATGTTCATCACATCCGCGCCGAGCCGCTTGCCCGCGAGTTCAAAGGAGGCCTGCGTGCGGGTGGAGTTTTCGAAGAACATGTTGATTTGCGTCAGCCCTGCAAGCGCATCGGAGTGCTTGTTGGCGCGGCGGTTGAGATCGACGTAGCTTTCGGCCACATCCAGCACTGTCTTGATTTCGTCGGGATGGAGCGGCTCGATCCCCAGAAGGTGTTTCTGTCGGAATGCCATATGTGCCTCCCCCTCGTGCTGCGGTGCGGTTGCTTCGCTTATAGAAACTGACGCCTTTGGCGGCAATGGCACTTTGTCGTGCCGTGGCATCGTGGCGGATTTACCTTCACGCGCGGGCAGGGTAGCGTATCGCCATGAACGCCGCACTTGATCAGATGGACTATTGGGACGCCCACGCTCTGCTGGAATGGCAGATCGAATTGGGTGCCTCCGATCCGATCAGCGAGGCGCCGATCAATCGTTTCGAGGTGCCGAAAAGCGCACCCAAACCCGCCGCGAAAGCCGCCACGCCACCCGCGCCCGTGGAGACCCCCGAGGTCGATCCGCAGGCCGAGGCCGTGGCCGCAGCAAAGCGGGCGGACAGCCTCGACGCGCTGCGGGCGGAGATGAATGCCTTTGCCCATTGCGATCTCAAGAAGGGCGCGCGCAATCTGGTGTTTTGCGATGGTGATCCGCGTGCGCGGGTGATGGTCGTTGGCGAGGCGCCAGGCCGCGAGGAGGACAGGCAGGGCAAGCCCTTCGTCGGGCGCTCTGGCCAGTTGCTCGACAAGATGTTCGAGGCCATCGGGTTGAGCCGCGGGGCCGATGATCCCGCCAGCGCGCTCTATATCACCAACACGCTGCCTTGGGCGCCGCCACAAAACCGCGATCCGAGCAACGAAGAAGTGGCGATGCTCAAGCCGTTCTTGCTGCGCCATATTGAGCTGGCTGATCCGAAAGTGCTCGTTCTCGTGGGCAACTGGTCGTGCCATGCGCTTTTGGGCAAAACGGGGATCACGAAGCTGCGCGGGAATTGGGCGGAGGTTCTGGGGCGTCCCGCAATGCCGATGACGCACCCCGCCTATCTCCTTCGGCGTCCCGAATTCAAGCGCGAGGCATGGGCTGATCTGCTCGAAATCCAAGCCCGTTTGCGCGGCCTCTCCTGAACCTTTCGAAAGAGCCAGCCATGTCAAAGATAGATGAGAGCAAAGAGTTCATTCCCGTGCGCATTGCCGTGCTGACGGTTTCCGACACGCGCGGGATCGCGGAGGACAAATCGGGCGCGGCCTTGGTCGAGATGATCGAGGCGGCGGGGCATGTGGTGGCCGACCGCAAGATCGTCACCGACGACCGCGCCCTGATCCGCGACATGCTGGCGGCGTGGATTGCGGATGCGGGTGTGGATGTGGTGATTTCGACGGGCGGCACGGGGCTGACGGGGCGCGATGTGACCGTCGAGGCACACCGTGATGTCTATGAGAAGGAAATCGACGCTTTCGGCACGGTGTTCACCATTGTCTCGATGCAGAAGATCGGCACCTCCGCCGTGCAGTCGCGTGCGACGGGTGGGGTTGCGGGGGGCACTTATCTCTTCGCCTTGCCCGGATCGACGGGAGCGTGTCGCGATGCGTGGACCGAAATTCTGCAATACCAGCTCGATTACCGTCATCGCCCCTGCAACTTCGTCGAGATTATGCCGCGTCTTGAAGAGCACAAACGGCGCAAGTAGTGCCTGCATAATGCACTCATCGCAAAATTTTGTGCGAGGAGGCAAAAAATTCTCGATCTAAGGGAAGTTCTGTCGCGTATCATAAGCGCGTTGCGCCGTATGTTTTGCGGGCTATCTTTTGTGGACGACGCATTTTCGAGGAGTTTTCATGCGCTTTCTCCGCCGATCCCTGACCGGTCTTTTTCTTTTGTGCCTCACCGTAGGTTTGCTCGCTGCGGGGGGCTACCAGTTTTATGCGTCCATCAAGGAACGTGCCTCCGCTGAAAGCAGGCCGCGTGCCGCGCGCGAGCGCCAGTTTGCGGTGAATGTGGTGACGGTAGAGCCGTCGCGCCTTGTTCCAGTGCTGTCGACCTATGGCGAAATCCGTGCGCGCAAGACGCTTGAATTGCGGATGCCTTCGGGCGGGCGGATCGTTGAATTGAACCCTGCTTTCGAGGAGGGCGGATCGGTGTCCGAAGGGGACGTTTTGATCCGCGTTGATCCGACTACGGCACAGGCGGCGTTGCGTGTGGCCGAGGCCGATTTGCAGGAGGCCGAAGCCGAGCGCGCCGATGCCGAGAATGGCGTGGCGCTGGCCGAGGATGATCTGGCGGCAGCGCAGGCGCAGTTGGATCTGCGCAGTGCGGCGCTTGCACGTCAGGAGAACCTTTCGGAGCGGGGCGTGGGCACGGCGAGCGCGGTTGAGACCGCAGCCCTGTCGGAAGCCAGTGCGCGTCAGGCGGTCTTGTCACGTAGGCAGGCGCTGGCCAGTGCGAAGGCGCGTCTTGATCAGGCGGCGACGGGCGTTTTGCGGGCCGAGATTGCCTTGGACGATGCGCGCCGCGCGGTCGAGGACACGGCGCTTGTGGCGAGTTTCGACGGGATTCTGACGGGTGTTTCCGCCGCGCTTGGCGGGTTGGTGAATGCCAACGAACAGGTCGGGTCGTTGATTGCGCCCGACGAGCTTGAAGTGGCGTTCCGTATTTCCACCGAGCAATACTCACGTGTCGCGGGTGGGGCGGGTGTGCCCGATCTGCCCGTCACGGTGTCGCTTGATGTCTCTGGCGTGAACCTTTCCGCGCAAGGACGTGTGACGCGCGAGAGTGCTGCCGTTGGCGATGGTCAGACGGGGCGGCTTTTGTTCGCCGCGCTTGAGGATGTGGCAGGGCTGCGGCCAGGTGATTTCGTGACCGTTGAGGTCGAGGAGGCGCCGCTAGAAGGGGTCGCCCTTGTACCCGCCAGCGCCGTGGATGCGGCGCAGACTGTGCTCGCGGTAAGCGCCGAGAGCCGTTTGGAAGTGATCGATGCGCCTGTTCTGCGCCGTCAGGGCGATGAGGTGATCATCGACGCCCGCGCCGTGGCGGGGCGGCAGATCGTGGCCGAGCGTAGCCCGCTTCTGGGCGCGGGCATTCGGGTGCGGGTCAACGGAGCAGAAGAGGGCGCCGATGGTGCCGAAGCCGCCGCGCCCGAAGGACGGCCCTCGGGTGGCGAGTTGGTGGAGCTTGACGAGGAACGCCGCGCCAAGCTGATCGCCTTTGTCGATAGCAACACGCGGATGCCCGAAGAGGCTCGCGCGCGGATCAAGGAGCAATTGTCTGCCGAGAAAGTGCCTGCGGAACTGATCGAGAGGCTCGAAAGCCGTATGGGGGCATAAATCATGACGGCACGTTTCGAGGCCGCAACGGGCGGCATCCTGTCCTACTTCACCCGCCACCGCACGGCGGCGAACCTTGTGTTGGTGCTGCTTCTGGCGGCGGGTCTGTTTGCACTTCCCAACATGCGCGCGCAGTTCTTTCCCGATGTGGTCGTGGACAGTGTGCGCGTCTCCGTTGCGTGGGACGGGGCGGGAGCCGAGGATGTGGATCGCGGCGTGGTGCAGGTGTTGGAGCCTGTGTTGCTTGCGGTCGAGGGGGTGGCGGAAAGCACATCGCAATCCTCCGAAGGGCGCGCCAACATCACGCTCGATTTCGAGCCGGGATGGGATATGCAGCGTGCCGCCGACGATGTGGATGCGGCGATTGATGGTGTGACCAACCTGCCTGACGGGGCCGATGACGTTACCGTGCGGTCGGGCGGCTGGTCGGATACGGTGACAAACGTGGTGATCACGGGGCCTGTGGGTCTCGATCAACTGGCGCGTTTTGCCGACGAACTCATTTCGCGGCTCTTTAGCGAAGGGGTGACGCGGACCTCCGTGTCGGGTGTGGCTGCGCCTGAAACGATTGTCGAGGTGGCGACCGTCGATCTGATCAAGCATGACGTGAGCATGGCTGATATTGCCAGTGCCATCGGTGCGCAGAGCGATTCCAGTCCTGCGGGGGATGTCGGTGGCGGCGCCTCGCGTGTGCGTGCGGGTGTCGAGAAACGTGCCGCCGATGAAATCCAAGCTATTGTGCTGCGCTCCGATCCCGACGGGTCGAAGCTGTTGATCGGTGATGTGGCGACGGTGCGTGTCGAGGGGATCGACCGCAACGAGGCGTTTTTCGTCGGCGACAATCCTGCTGTTTCTGTCCGTGTGGCGCGCTCCGATCAGGGCGATGCGATCGAGATTCAGGGCAAGGTGGAAGATGTCATCGCCGAGATGGAGTTGACCCTGCCGCAAGGGGTGACGCTCGATCTTTTCCGAACGCGGGCGGAGGCCATTCAGGCGCGGTTGGAGATTCTGGTCAACAACGGCGCAATGGGGCTCGCACTGGTCGCGTTGCTGCTGTTTTTGTTCCTCAACGCGCGCACGGCGCTTTGGGTCGCGGCGGGTATTCCTGTGGCGATGCTTTCGGCCATTGCGTTGATGTATGCGGCGGGTTTGACGCTCAACATGATCTCGCTGTTTGCACTCATCATCACGCTGGGGATCGTCGTGGATGACGCCATCGTGGTTGGCGAACACGCCGATTTCAGGGCGCGGCGGCTCAAGGAGAAACCTGTGGAGGCCGCCGAACGCGCCGCGCGGCGGATGTTCGCGCCAGTGTTTTCCTCGACCATGACGACAGTGATCGCCTTCTTTGGCCTCACGGCGATTTCTGGCCGCTTCGGTGATCTGATTTCCGACATTCCCTTCACGGTGATCGTGGTGCTTATCGCCTCGCTGGTGGAGTGCTTCATCATCCTGCCCAACCACTTGAGCCACTCGATTGCCAGTCACGACAAGGTGCATTGGTATGACTGGCCTTCGCGTAAGGTGGACAAGGGGTTCCGCTTCGTGCGCGAACACCTGTTCCGTCCGTTCATCACCTTCGCGGTGCAGATGCGCTATCCCGTGGTTGCGACGATCTTCGTGTTGCTGGCCTTCGAGGTGTCGCAACTGATCACGGGTGCAGTGCAGTGGCGGTTCTTCAACTCGCCCGAGCAGCCCGTGATTTCGGGCAATTTCGCTATGGCGCCCGCAGCTTCGCGCGAGGACAGCCTGGAGATGATGGCCGAGTTGCAACGTGCGACGGATGCCACGGCTGAGCAGATGGAGGCAGAATATGGTGTCAATCCGCTAGCCTATGTGATCGCGCAGGTCGGAGCGAACACGGGGCGCGGTCTGGCAGGTGCGGATACCAAGGAGAGCTACCAGCTTGGCGGGATTTCCATCGAGTTGATTGATGCAGACCTGCGGCCCTATTCGTCTTTTGCCTTCGTCGAGGCGCTTCAGCAGAATGTGGTCAATCACCCGATGGCCGAAACGGTGACATTCCGCCGCGGGCAATTCGGGCCGGGTGGGGACGCGATTGATGTGCAACTTTTCGGTGCGGATGCGGAGACGTTGAAAGCCGCAGCAGAAGCGTTGAAAACAAGTCTCGCACAGTTTCCCGAGGTGTCCGCGCTGGAGGATAGTCTGTCCTACGACAAGGAAGAGTTGATCCTTGAACTGACGCCGCAGGGCGAGGCGCTCGGCTTTTCCATCGACACCTTGGGCCGTACGCTGGCCAACCGTTTGGGCGGGATCGAGGCGGCGAGCTACCCCGACGGGACACGCACGGCAACCGTTCGGGTGCAACTTCCCGACGATGAATTGACCGCCGATTTCCTCGACCGCACGCAGATGCGGGCCGCGTCAGGGCAATATGTGGCGCTGGCCGATATCGTGTCGGTGACGCGGCGCACGGGATTCTCCACGGTTCGGCGCGAGAACGGATTGCGGCTGGTTTCGGTGACGGGGGATCTGAGCGAGGACGACCCCGCCCGCGCCACGGAAATTCAGGAGCAGATCACCGAGGAGATCATTCCCCTTATCGAAGAGGATTACGGCGTGACCTCCCGCATTTCGGGTCTTTCCGAACAAGAGAACCGCTTCCTGTCGGATGCCTTGTTGGGGCTGATGGCGGCCATGTTGGGGATCTACCTGACGCTGTCGTGGATATTCTCAAGTTGGACACGGCCCGTTGTGGTCATGGCTGTGATTCCCTTTGGGCTGATCGGCGCGATCCATGGACATGCGATTTGGGGGATACCTTTGTCGATGTTCTCGGTGGTGGGTCTCATCGGCATGACGGGGATCATCATCAACGACGCGATTGTGCTGGTCACTACGATTGACGAATACGCCGAGGAGCGCGGGTTGATGCCTGCCGTGGTTGACGCGACTGTGGATCGTCTGCGTCCAGTGTTCCTTACCACGATGACGACCGTTCTTGGTCTCGCGCCGCTGCTTTACGAAGGGTCGGCGGATGCGCAGTTCCTCAAGCCCACAGTGGTGACGCTGGCCTATGGGCTCGGATTCGGCATGGTGATCGTTCTGGTTCTGGTGCCTGCTATCGTGATGATGCAGCTCGACACGGGCCGCGGTATGGCAGCGATGCGTCGTGCGCTTTCCAATCCGCGCAAGCTTGGAATTGCGGGCGCATCGTCCGTGGTTGCCCTGGTCGGTGCGGTTGCGCTCTTTGCCCTGACGGTTGGTCAGGTGGTCGTCGCGGGTGCTTTGCCCGAGGCGCTCGGTGGCGGGGGGCTTGTCGCGGCGATCGGGTTGTATGTGGGTGGTCTTCTGGTCGCCTTCACGCTCGTCTATGCCATCGGCTCGCTGGCGCTTTGGCGCAGACGCGCGCGGTGAAGCCGGACCTCTTTTCGTCGGCTATCTGAACGTTACCCGCCTGTGCAGCCGCGCGCCTCGTAGGCCGTGCCTTCGTCGATCACTGTGATGGTCAGGGTGCTGCGGTCGATGGCGAAGGGCGCGGCTGTGGGCGGCACAAGGTCCGAGGTGGCTGTGACGCGCGACCCGTCTTGCGTGATGGTTGCCTCCGAAACCCAGACATCGTGGTCGGGGTGTTCGATCACTGCCACGACCTGATTGCCGATTTTGGGCAGGTTCAGTGTGGCCGCGATTCGCATCCCGTCCTTGATCGCATCTGCGGCGCATTTCGCGCCAGTTACGGTGTGGGGGCGCTCGGCGAGCGCGGCGGTGATGCGCGGGTCGGGGGCTGTGTCGGTAGCATCGAGCGTTGTTGCGAAGGCCGAGGTCATGGGCATGCAGATGTCCATACACACGCCGTAGGAGATTTCACCCGAAAGCTCGATGTTGCCTGCGGCGTCTGGGACGATCTCCACAGGAAGCACCAGCGCGTCCTCGTAGCCGATATAGCGCATTCCGTTCTGGCCATAGACCGTCGGGACGGGCCAGTGCAGCCCCACTCCCGCAAGATTGTCCGAGCCGCCCCAGTCGAAACGCGGCGGGATGCCTGATCCGCCAGGCGCGCGCCAGTAGGTGTGCCACCCTTCTTTAAGCGTGATTTGCAGCGCGGCCATGTGGTTGCCGTTTTTCATGCGCCAGCCGGGCAGGACCGTGACCTGTGCGAGATCGTCGGAATCCATGGCGGTAGCAGCGTGAGGTGCCGTTGTGGCCGTCCCGATGGCAAGCGCGCAGAGGGCAGCGTAGAGGGGGGTAATGCGTGTCATGGCGATCTGTATAGGCGGCAGCGTGCACACTCAAAACTCACATTTGAGCGACTGGCCGTTACAATTGGCGGGCTGTGGCTTGGATGCCGATCTTTTCGCCATGGCACCCTTGCGCCCGCACGGGAAGTGATGTGTGCTGGTGCCATGACCAAACCGCTTGATCAAAATCTGACCGGAAAACTCCTTGTGGCTATGCCAGGCATTGGCGATCCTCGCTTCGAGGGATCCGTGGTGTTCCTTTGCGCACATTCTGACGAAGGAACGATGGGGTTGGTGATCAACCGCACGGCCGATGGGGTTGAGGCCGATGATGTGTTCGAGCAACTCGATATCACGGCTGATGGTTTGAATGCGCCGTTGGAGGTGCATGTGGGCGGACCTGTCGAGATGGGGCGGGGATTCGTTTTGCACTCGACGGATTATCGCACCGAAATGGCGTCGATGGAGGTGAGCGAGGTCTTCTCCATGACCGCCTCGCAGGACATTCTCGTCGACATCGCCAGCGGTCGTGGCCCGCGCGACAGGCTATTGTGTCTGGGCTATTCGGGATGGGGCCCTCATCAGCTCGAAGAAGAGATTGCGGCCAACGGCTGGCTTGTTTGCGACGCATCGCCCGACATCGTTTTCGAGGCGGAAAACGGCGAGAAATGGCACTCCGCCCTGCGCTCTTTGGGCATCTCGCCTGCGCTATTGTCGGGAGATGCGGGGCACGCGTGACGCAGCGTTTGGGTTGGACGGTGCCTTGCTGTGGTTAAAACTCCCGCCATGTTCGCGGCCAATTGCCCAGCGACCCGATACGATCCGAGGAGATGCCCATGGCTTATCGTGCCCCCGTAGACGACACCCTCTTTATCCTGAATTCCGTTGTGGATTATCACCGCGTCAGCGCGACCGAGCGGTTTGAAGATGCGGATTTCGATACCGTTTCGGCGGTGCTGCATGAGGCGGGCAAGCTCGCATCGGACGTGGTGGCTCCGCTCAATCGCGGTGGCGACCTGACCCCCGCGAAGCTTGAGGGTGATGTTGTGCGCACCTCGCCCGGCTTTGGTGATGCTTTTGCTGAGATCGGTGCGGGCGGTTGGATCGGGATGCTGGCGGACCCTGAGAACGGTGGTATGGGGCTGCCTCTCTCGGTGGCTTCAGCGGTCAATGACATGCTGTCGGGCGCGTGCCTGTCGCTCGCGCTCGCACCGTTGATGTGCCAAGGGCAGATCGAAGCGCTGGAACATCATGCGAGCGACGAGATCAAGGCGACCTACCTGCCCAAGCTCGTCAGCGGCGAATGGATTGGCACGATGAACCTCACCGAGCCAGGCGCGGGCTCGGACGTTGGTGCGCTGCGCTCCAAGGCGGAGCGCAATGGTGACGGCACCTATTCGATCACGGGTCAGAAGATCTTCATCACGTGGGGCGATAACGATTTTACCGAGAACACCTGCCACCTCGTGCTGGCGCGACTGCCTGATGGGGTTGAGGGGACCAAGGGGATTTCCCTCTTCATCGTGCCCAAGCTCTTGCCCGATGAAGAGGGCAAGCCAACGGTTCCCAATGGCACGAAGGTTGTGTCTCTGGAGCACAAGCTCGGTATCCACGGCTCGCCCACCTGCGTAATGGAATACGACGGTGCGAAGGGCTGGCTCGTGGGCGATGAGCACAAGGGCATGAAATGCATGTTCACCATGATGAACAACGCGCGCCTTGGTGTGGGGATGCAGGGCGTCGGCGTGGCCGAGGCTGCGACGCAACAGGCGCATTCCTACGCGATGGATCGCATTCAGGGGCGCTCGCCACTGGGTGCTGATGGTACGGGTGCAATCATTGACCACGCGGACGTGCGCCGCATGTTGGCCACGATGCGGGCCGAGACATTCACCGCGCGCGCGATATCTCTGGCCTGTGGTGTGGCACTCGATCTTGGTCGGTCCGACGCGGATCAGGCCGCGCGCGGTGCCTTCCTTATTCCGATTGCCAAGGCCTTCTCGACCGATATCGGCCACGAGGTCGCCCAACTCGGTGTGCAGGTCCACGGTGGCATGGGATACATTGAGGAGACAGGTGCGGCGCAATATGCTCGCGACGCGCGGATCACCTCGATCTATGAGGGCACCAACGGCATTCAGGCGATGGACCTTGTGGGCCGCAAGTTGATGGATGGCGGCGAGGCGGCGTTCGCACTTCTCGACGAGATCCAGTCCTTTGCCGAAGACGCACGTGGCGATTTGCCCGAGCTGGCCGAGCCTGTGTGGGGCGCTGCCGAAACTCTGCGCGAGGCGACCGAAGCGGTTCTGGCGCAAGAGATGAATGATCGTTTTGCAGGGGCAGTGCCGTTCCTGCGCGCCTATGCGCGTGTGCTTGGCGGCCATTTCCATCTCAAGGCGGCTATGGCAGAAGGGGGCGATAGCGCGCGCGGGCGTCTGGCACGGTTCTATGTGAACCGCCTGTTGCCCGAGCATGTTTCCCTTTTGGCCCAATCCCGCATCGGCGCGCAGGACATCTATGCGCTCGCGCCCGATGATTTGATGTAAAGACCTGATATGACCGCACCGATCCGCACGCCCTTTGATCCGCCTGAAGACGGTGCGACACGCACAATTGCCGATGGCGTGGTCTGGGTGCGGATGCCATTGCCGAAGCCTTTGGGGCATGTGAATTGCTTCCTCTTCGACGAGGGTGACGGCTGGACCCTCGTTGATACGGGGCTGGACACGAAGACTTCGCGGCGTATTTGGCGCGGGATTTTGGACGACCTCGGCGGCAAGCCCGTGACGCGGGTTATCGCGACGCACCATCACCTCGACCATGTCGGTCTTTTGGGGTGGTTCATGGAGCAGGGCGCTGAACTCGTAACGACCCGCACTGCCTACCTTATGGCAAGGATGCTGCAACTGGACGTTCAGGAGGAGTCAACGCCACAGATGTTGGCGTTCTGGCGGTCCTGCGGAATGGATGCAGATATCTACGCCGAGCGCGCCGCCGAACGTCCGTTCAACACTGCGGATGCCGTGGGGCCGATCCCATTGGGATATACGCGCATCGAAGACGGGGGCGAGATTGCCATCGGCGGGCGTCTTTGGGATATCCGCTGCGGAAACGGGCACGCGCCCGAACATGCGACCTTCTGGAGCCGTGACGGAGATTTGGTGATCGGTGGTGATCAATTGCTTGGTGCGATTTCGCCCAACCTTGGTGTCAGCGCGACTGAACCTGCCGCCGATCCCGTGGGAGAATGGCTGGCATCCTGCGAGGCGTTTCGCCCATTCGCCACGGACCAGCAACTGGTGCTCGTCGGGCACAAGCACATCTACACGGGCCTGCCCGCGCGGCTGACGCAGTTGATCGACAACCATCACAGTGCGCTGGAGCGCCTGATCAACCATCTCGACACTCCGCGCACGGCCTGTGACTGCTTCGATCCGCTCTTCCGCCGTCCGATCAAGGCGGGGGAATACGGGCTGGCGATGGTCGAGGCGATGGCGCATTGCAACCATTTATTCGCGCGCGGGCTTGTCACGCGGGACGTGAGCGAGGATGGTGCAGTCCTGTGGAAACGTGTCTGAGGACGGCCGTGGGAGATGCGCGATGGATGAGAAAATTGTAACGGCGGCGGAGCTTGCCGAGGCGGACGTGCTCCCACACGCGCGAGCGGTGCATTGTGATCCCAATGCCGCTCAAACTGCCGAGCAGAAACCATTGCCCAAGGCCGTGGCACGCAAGTCGGTGGAGGAGAAAAGCCCCGCTGAATGGGCCTACGAACGCCTCATCCTCTACATTAAGAATTTCGAAGAGCAGCTCGATGAGGAACACGAGGTCGCCATGGGGTTTGCGGGCTCGTCTTCGGGTGCGATCCGTATCGAGGGCATGGGCTTTTTCGATCCCGATATCGTCACTTTCTACGGCTCTGACGAAAGCGGGGCACGAACGCAGCTGATCCAGCACGTCACACAGCTCAACGTCATGCTGCGTGCCATGCCCAAGCAGGCGCCGACAGCCAAGCCGATGCGGATCGGGTTCCGTTTGGCGGCAGATCTCGAAGCCGAGGACGTGGGTTGACCCCATGCCCTGCCTGCGGCGATAGAACGGGTGACAGCGCGCGCAATATCCGCTAATTGATCGACAAACACGCTCACTTACGACACCAAAAAGGAATACGCACGATGGCCGAACACAAGCATGGCGAAATGGACACTTCGGTTCAGGAAAAGACCTTTGCAGGCTTCCTCAAAGCTTCGACCTACGTGGCGGGTGTGAGTATCGCGATCCTCGTTTTCCTCGCGATCTTCAACTCGTAACTCTTAGACAGCGGGGCGATGAAGATGGGTTTTCGCAAAGTAATCGCCCTGTTGGCTCTTTTGGGCCTGACGGCCTGCGGCGCCGCCGAGCCGATCTGGGCTCCGCAAACTGAGGTGGATCGCGCCGTTTACGTTCACGGCGGCCAGCCCACGCTGACGCTGTTCACGGTGGTATCCAACGGGAGTGGTTCGGGTGCGCATTCGGGCCTGATGGTCAATGCCCCGTCGCAGCGTGTGCTGTTCGACCCCGCGGGCACTTTCCAGCATCCGCACCTGCCCGAGCGCAACGATGTGCATTACGGCATGACGGACAAGGCGGTTGATTTCTATATCGATTACCACGCGCGTGAGACCTACCACGTGGTCAAGCAGACCGTTCCCGTTTCATCGCAGGTTGCGCAACTGGCACTGTCCCGCGTCCAGTCCTATGGCGCCGTGCCCAAGGCGCAATGTGCGCAGAGTATTTCCGACATTCTGTCCGGCCTTCCCGGTTTCACGGATGTGCCGCGCTCGATGTTCCCGAAAAAACTCATGAAGTATTTCGAAGCGCGACCAGACGTCACGCGCGATGTGACCTACGACGATTCGCCTGACGAGAACGGCACCATTCGTGCCCCTGACTTGCGGCTTCCCGTGGTTCTGGCCGCTGGCTGATGCGTGGCGGTGTGTTCAGCCGATGAGCGCGCCCGCACCGAAGAACAGGCCGAAACCTGCAATGATCGCGTAAAGCACGTTGCGCGTCGTTAACCCTACCACAAGTGTGACCAATGCGGCGGCAAGCTGCATCGGATCGGATGCCCCGTCCGAGGGCACGAGCATGGGCGCAACCACGCCAGGCAGGACGGCGACGGGCGTATAGCGGAGCATCCGCAACAGCCATGGCGGCAATGTGCGATCCCCAATCAACCCGATGAAGGACAGGCGGATGAGGTAGGTGCCCACCCCCATTGCGATGATGATGATCCAGATGTCCTGCGGTGTCTTGTCCATCACATTTGACCCTTGTCTTTCGCAAGGCGGCGCTTGTCGGTCCAGACCTCGACCTGTGCGCCGACCACGAGGGCGATCACAGCGGCCACGAGCAGCCCTGTGCCGAAGGGCATGAAGGAGAGGGCGATCACGAGGGTCACGGAAGTCGCAGCCGCCGCGATATGCGCTGCGCTCTTGAGCATCGGTGCGACAACCGCGAGGAAGGTCAGGGGCACAGCGAATTCAAACCCTACATCAGCGGAGATGCGGTCGCCTACGAGTGCGCCCGCCAATGTCGCGACATACCAGACCAGCCCCATCGGAATCCCGACCCCGAAGAAATAGGATATCTTGTCGGTGGCGCTTCTTTCGGGTTCGCGTTCGTAGGTGATCATCGAAAGCGCATAGGGCTGATCGAAGAGCGTGTAGGCGCCCAAGGCCCGCATCCAGAACGGCGCCTTGCCGATGTGCGGGGTAAGCGAGGCGGAGTACATCGCCATGCGCAGGTTCACGGCGAGAGCCGTGACAATCACCACGATAGTCGGGGCGTTCTCGTTCATCAGTTGCAGGGCCGCCAATTGCGAAGCGCCCGCGATCACTAGGACGGAGAAGCTCATGACTTCAATGATGTTCAGCCCTGCCTCTGTCGCAATAGCGCCGAAAATCGCGCCGAAAGGCACGATGACGATGTAGAAGGGCAGGCTGTCGAGGAAACCGCGTAGGAAGCGGTCGGGGTGAAAAACGGCACTCATGTGATCAGTCGAACGTCCCCGTTACGCGGCCCATCAGCATGAATGCGCGGGCGGTGCGGGTGTTGGAGAGGGCGGCGATCTCTTCATCCGTGGCTGTGGCCTCGAATTCGGCCAGAGTGCGGTCGAATTTGCGCAGGAAGTGATGCACGGCGTCTCGGAAAATTGCGTCCTGCTTCATGCGCGCGGAGGCGAGTGCAAGCGAGGAGCGATCCCGAACGCCGCCCAGAGCGGCTACTGCCACGCCCCGTTCTCCTTTTGCGAACTTGCGCCACACTTCGGGGCGGGCGCGGTCGGGTGTGAGGTCGTCCATGTAGATCCCGTCTTGGCTCAGGAGCGTCAGCACGTCCTGTGCGGCATGGACCAACTGGCTCACCTTGCGGTCCGAGAGTGCACGGCGAAGAGCGCGGAAGCCCTCTTTGTCCTCGGTGGTCTCGGGGAAGTTCAACGCCTTGATAAAATCCGCGACAGATAGCGGCGGGGCCAGAGCTTCGGACGGGGTGCCAAGTGCCAGCATTCCCTGCTGGTCGGTGGCGGCAGGTGCGGGAATGGCGAGTTTGTCCTCTGCGGGCGTGGATTGCGGGCGCACGGAGGTGAACATGGCAAGCGTGGTTTCCGTCTTGCGCTGCGCCGCGACGATCTCTTCAAGCTTCTTTTCAACGGTCGGGTTGGACGCGCCCGAGTTCTGCTGGCTTAGGTAAGATGCGCGCATGGCGGAAATGGTGGCCTCAAGGCGACGGCTCTCCGCGCGCATCGTAGCAGAGGCCCGTACCGCAAGGGCACCTACCCAGATCATTGCAACTGGCATAAAGACCGCGATCAGAATCATCACGAAACGGATGCTGTCGAAGGACGTTTCCGTTTCGCCGCTATCCACAAAGAGGAAAAAAACCGCTGTCATGGCAAGCCAGACCGCCGACAAAGCGCCGGCGATAATTTCGGTTGCAGTGATGCGGGCATCGTCAACGGGGCGCTGATACACTCCGAGTTCGACGCGATGTGTGCCTTTTTCGTCGGGCAATTCGGCCTCCGAGACCGTGTGCGATGACTTAGATATACTCAATCTTGAGGATTTCGTAACTCTTGTCACCACCTGGGGTGCGAACTTCAACACTGTCGCCCTCTTCTTTGCCGATGAGTGCACGGGCAATGGGCGACTTGATGTTGAGCAGACCACGTTCGATGTCGGCCTCGTATTCGCCAACAATCTGGTATGTCTTCTCTTCGTCGGTGTCCTCATCGACGATTGTAACCGTCGCGCCAAATTTCACCGCACCCGAAAGGCTCTTGGGGTCGACCACTTCGGACAGCGAGATGATGCTTTCGAGTTCCTTGATGCGGCCCTCAATGAAGGACTGCTTCTCGCGCGCGGAATGGTACTCGGCATTCTCCGACAGGTCGCCCAGCTCGCGGGCTTCCGCGATGGCTTTGATGATGGCAGGACGCTCAATGGACTTGAGCTGTTTGAGTTCTGCAGAAAGGGCGGTGTGGCCCTCGCGGGTCATCAGAATCTTATCCATGTCGTCTTCTCTCAAGGCACGCTTTAGCACGAAAAAAACGCAGCGCCGTGGGGGCGGCCGCGCATTGAACTTTGATTTTGTTGACGCACACCAGACCTGTTTAAGCGAGCGATTGCAAGAGGCAAGCGCGTACGGGAGATAAAAATGGCGAGACACTCGGCAGGGAAGCGCGCACGGCGGCAGTCGTTGGGTCGTTCGGCGTCATAATGGGAGGTTAATGCGGCGGTGCGGCAATTTTTCCGCTTTAAACTGAGCAGAACGCAACGAAATTCGTCATCTGAAATTGACCCGCCCCGTGCATCGCGGTTACTTGGTCGCCGTGAAAGCCTGATTGAGGGGGAAATAAAATGTCGAACATTGAACGCGAAGCGATGGAATATGACGTCGTGATCGTGGGTGCGGGCCCTGCGGGCCTCTCCGCTGCCATCCGTCTCAAGCAGTTGAATGAGGATCTCAACGTCGTTGTTCTCGAAAAGGGCTCCGAGGTTGGGGCGCATATCCTTTCGGGTGCGGTGCTCGATCCCTGCGGTCTGGATGCGCTGATTCCCGATTGGAAAGAGCGCGGCGCGCCGATCAAGACGGCCGTGAACCAAGATAATTTCTATCTTCTGGGCGAGGCGGGTCAGGTTCGTGTCCCCAACTTCCCGATGCCGCCGCTGATGAACAACCACGGCAATTACATCGTCTCCATGGGCAATGTGTGCCGCTGGATGGCCGAGCAGGCCGAAGAGATGGGCGTCGAGATTTTCCCGGGCATGTCTTGTTCCGAATTGGTCTATGGCGAGAATGGTGAGGTCAAAGGCGTGGTTGCGGGCGAGTTCGGTAAGAACCCTGATGGCACGCCCTCGGAAGCCTACGAGCCTGGTATGGAATTGCTCGGCAAATATGTCCTGATCTCGGAGGGCGTGCGCGGCTCTCTGGCCAAGGAGGTCATTGCGAAATACGACCTCTCGAAAGGCCGCGACGTCCAGAAATTCGGGCTGGGCATGAAAGAGATCTGGGAAATTGATCCCGACAAGCACAAGGAAGGAACGGTCACGCATACGATGGGCTGGCCCCTTGGTGGTAATGCCGGTGGCGGCGGCTTCATCTATCATGCTGAGAACAATCAGGTGTTTGTGGGCTTCGTGGTGCATCTTAACTACCAGAACCCGCATCTCTTCCCCTACATGGAATTCCAGCGAATGAAGCATCACCCGATGGTGGCCGAGCTTCTTAAGGGCGGTAAGCGCGTGGCCTATGGTGCGCGTGCAATTTCCGAGGGCGGGTATCAGTCGATGCCGAAAGCAGCCTTCCCTGGCGGGGCGCTGCTTGGTTGTTCTGTCGGCCTCGTGAATGTGCCGCGGATCAAGGGCAACCACAACGCGATGCTCTCGGGCAAGGCGGCCGCCGAGCATGTCGTCGAGGCGCTCAAAGAGGGGCGCGCGGGCGATACCTTGGAGGGATACGACAACGAATTGCGCACGGGTGCCGTGGGTCGTGACCTCAAGCGTGTGCGCAACGTCAAGCCGCTGTGGTCGAAACTCGGCCTGACCGCGTCGCTGGCTCTTGGCGGGTTCGATATGTGGACTAACAACCTATTTGGCTTCTCGATCTTTGGTGCGCTCAAGCATGGCAAGACGGATGCCGCGGCCACGGGCAAGGCCGCCGATTTCAAGAAGATCGACTACCCCAAACCTGATGGCATTCTGTCGTTCGACAGGCTGACGAACGTGTCCTTTGCGGCGACGAACCACGAGGAAAGCCAGCCGTCGCACCTGCGCGTGGCCGATCAGAACGTGGCGATCGAAGTGGACTATAAACAGTTCGCGGGCCCGTCGCAGCGCTACTGCCCTGCGGGTGTTTACGAATTCGTCGGGGAAGATGGTGAGGCGCCGAAGTTCGTGGTGAATTTCCAGAACTGCGTGCATTGCAAAACCTGCGACATCAAGGAGCCAAGCCAGAACATCACATGGACGGTTCCGCAGGGTGGGGATGGTCCGAACTACCCCAATATGTGATTGCCACGCCCGCGTGAGAAAACGTGATGAAGAACGGGGGCGCATTGCGCCCCCGTTTGCGTTGCGGACCTCTGAGTGGGTCGATAGGGTCGGGGTAACAGATCGTTTGGATCGAAAAGGAGCGGCTAAGTGAAGACTGGCAATACCTCGAAACTGTTTGCACTTGTCGTGGCCCTTTGCGGATTGGGAAGTGTCCCAGAGGTCGCTCGGGCGGAGGTCGCTGCGGGGGCCTATCTGGCCACGCGACAGGCGACCTTTGAAAATGACTTTACCGAGTTAAGCCACTACGCCACCCGTGCACTTGTGAGTGCGCCCAAAGATCCGCAACTGCTTGAGGCGCTTATCGCCGCGAATATGTCGCGCGGGGAGTTTGCGGGCAATGTCGCGCAGGCGCGGGCGCTTCTGGCGCAGGAGCCGTCCAATCAGGCGGCAAGCATGTCCCTTATCACCACCCAGTTCGCCGAAGGAAACTACGACGCTGTGCTGGAGACCTATGCGGCGGGTGCGGCGATCTCTCCCGTGGTGGATGAGTTCGTGAAATCATGGGCCTTGGTTGGTCAGGGAAATATCGGTGCGGCCTTCGAGGGGTTTGATCAGGCGGTGAAGAATGAACCCGCCGCCAACTTCTTTGCCCCCTATAACAACGCGCTGGCCTATACATTGGTTGGCGATTTCGAGACGGCGGAGAAACTGCTCGCCGAGGATGCCGTTGCCCAGACCCGCGACAGTCTGTTGTTGCGTATGCAGTTGCTGAGCCAACTTGAGCGCGGGAATGAGGCGCTGGTGTTGTTCGATGCCATGCTGGGCGATACCGCTGACCCTGAATTGATCTCCACGCGGGAGCGTTTGGAAGCGGGGGAAAGGCTGCCCGTGACCGCAATCTCCAGCGCACAGGACGGATTGGCGGAAGTGTTCTACGCCGTCGCGCTCGCTCTCACGGCCGGTGAAAGCGATGCCTTCACGCTGCTCTATGCGCAGATGGCGTTGGAACTTCGCCCCGACCGTGCGCAGTATATCCTTCTGGTCGGGGAGCTTCTTGAAAAGCTGGAAAACTACGAACTCGCGGCGGGTGTCTACGCCAAGATGTCGTCAGATGACCCCAACTATCACCTCGCCGAACTTGGCCGCGCCCGCACCCTGCGTGAAGCGGGGCGCGAGGATGCCGAGTTGGAAGTTCTGACGCAATTGTCGAAAAACCGCCCCCAGATCGCGGATGTGCATGTAGCCCTTGGTGATGCGCTGCGGCGTCGGGATGCGCATGAGGAGGCGGTTGAGGCCTATACCAAAGCAATCGATCTCGTCGAAACGCCGACCCGTGCGCAATGGCCACTCTTCTTCACGCGCGGCATTGCATACGAGCGTCAAGGGAAATGGCCGAAAGCCGAGGCCGACTTGCGCAAAGCGCTCGAACTGGAGCCTGGGCAGCCTTCGGTTCTGAACTATCTTGGCTATTCGTTTCTGGAGATGAAAATCAATCTCGACGAGGCGATGGACATGATCCGCAGGGCGTCGAATGCGCGGCCCAATGACGGCTATATCACCGACAGTCTGGCGTGGGGGCTTTACCGTCTGGGCCGCTATGAGGAGGCTCTGCCGCCGATGGAACGCGCGGTCGAGTTGATGCCTGTGGACCCGATCGTCAACGATCACCTTGGCGATGTGTATTGGGCTGTCGGGCGCGAGCGCGAAGCGCGGTTCCAGTGGCAGCGTGCTATGTCCTTTGACCCCGAAGAGAAAGACGCCGAGCGTATCCGTCGCAAATTGGATATCGGTCTTGATCGCGTCTTGATCGAAGAGGGCGAAGAGCCTACACGCCCTGTTAATGACCGTTAAGCTATTTGCACCTGCTAAAATCAACCTGACGCTGCACGTTACGGGGCAGCGCGCGGATGGCTATCACCTTCTCGATAGTCTGGTTGTTTTCGTCGATGCGGGGGATCAGATCGCAGCGCAAGCGGCGGATGTGTCCAGCCTTGAGGTGACTGGCCCTTTTGCTGGTGGTATCCCGACAGGCCCCGACAATCTCGTGATGAAAGCGGCGGAGATGGCGGGCGTGCCTATGGCAATGACGCTCGACAAACGCCTGCCGCCCGCCTCGGGGATCGGGGGGGGGTCTGCGGATGCGGCGGCAGCATTGAAGGCGGCGGCTCGGCTCAGGGGACGTCCTGCCTCCGCAGAAGATGTCCTGTCACTCGGTGCTGATGTGCCCGTGTGTATGCGTGCCGCGCCTGCACGAATGAGGGGCGTCGGCGAACTGGTGGATCGTGTCCGTTTGCCCGCGCTTCACATGGTGCTGATCAACCCGCGCGTGGAAGTTCCGACTCCTGCGGTATTTGCCCGCCTTGCGGACAAAGAGAACGCGCCGATGCCTGAAGCCCTGCCAGAGTTTCCCGACGGGATCGCTCTTGCCGACTGGCTTTCGACACAGCGAAACGATCTCGAAAAGCCCGCGACCAAGGTTGCGCCGGAAATCGGCGCGGCCCTGACCGCACTCGCGCTGATGCCTGATGTGTTGATGGTGCGAATGTCGGGGTCTGGGGCCACCTGTTTTGGCCTCTTTGAAGACCGTGAGAATGCCGAGCAGGCCGCGCGAAATATTGCGGAGGCCAATCCGTGGTGGTGGGTGAAATCGGCAAGCACCTTGCCGTCTGTATGATCTCTAGCGCAGTCGCGCGACAACGTAATCCGCGATATCGGCAAGCATCGTTTTGATCTCGCCATCGGGCACGGCGTTCAGTGCAGCCTTTGATCGATCCGCCCATTCCAACGCAACATCGCGTGTCTCGTTGAGCGTGTCGTGTGCGGTCAACAGCGTGATCGCGTGGTCGAGGTCGCCGTCGCGCTGATCGCCCTTGGCGATGGTGCGCTGCCAGAAGGCGCGCTCGTCGGCGTCGGCTTTCGCCACGGCCTTGATCAGTGGCAGGGTCAGTTTGCGTTCGCGGAAATCGTCACCGATATTCTTGCCCGTTTGCTCCGTGCCCCAGTAATCGAGCAGGTCGTCAACAATCTGGAAAGCGATGCCAAGCGCATCGCCGTAGTCGAAGAGCCCTTGGATCACCTCTTCGCTTTCGCCCGCCAGAACGCCGCCAACCTGTGTCGCAGCGGAGAAAAGCGCCGCGGTTTTGCCGCGCACAACCTGCAAATAGACGTCTTCCGTGGTGGAGAGATCCTGCGCTGCGGTCAGTTGAAGCACTTCTCCCTCGGCAATCGTCGCGGCTGCGTTCGACAGGATACGCAACACGCGCATGTTCTCGCTATCGGTCATCAACTGGAACGCGCGGGCGAAAAGGTAGTCGCCGACCAGCACCGAGGACTTGTTGTCCCAGAGCAGGTTCGCGGTTGGCCGTCCGCGCCGCTGTCCGCTTTCGTCAACGACATCATCGTGCAGAAGCGTCGCCGTGTGAATGAACTCGACAGTGGCCGCGAGGTGGATGTGATAGGGGCCATCGTAGCCGCAGGCCTTCGCGGAGGCGAGTGTCAGCATGGGCCGCAGCCGCTTGCCTCCTGCCTCGATCAAATGGGCTGTGACTTCGGGAATGCGCGGTGCGTGTTCCGAGGACATACGCTCGCGGATCAACGCATTGACGTCCGCCAATTCGGGCGCGAGGAACGCTGCGAGGCGTTCGTGTGGTTTGTCCGTCACTTTATCCAAACCCATGTTGCTCCATCCCGAATGCTCATCCGCTCGACAATCATGGCGCCATGCCATTTAATCGAGAGTATGAAACAGCTTCTGCGCACAAATGACCCGACCCAGATCGTATTCGCCAAGGCACTCTTGTCGGGGGAGGATATAGACTGCTTTGAAATGGACGTCCATACGAGCATATTGGAAGGCAGCATCGGCATTTTGCCGCGCCGCCTTATGGTTGCCGATAGGGATTTGTTCATCGCGCGGGCTGTGCTCAAAGACAATGGATTTGAACTGGAGGACGTGTGAGCGACCTTCGATCCGAGACCTGCGACGCATTTTTGGGCGGGCGGGTTCAGCTTTTCCAGCCCGCACAGGGGTATCGCGCGGGCGTCGATCCTGTCCTTCTGGCTGCGGCCTGCCCCGCGCAGGAAGGTCAGAGCATTCTGGAGCTTGGGTGCGGGACGGGCGCGGCAAGCCTCTGCCTCGCCGCGCGGGTGCCTGATCTCACGATAACCGGGGTCGAACTCCAGCCCGAATATGCGGCCTTCGCGCGTCGGAATGTCACAGCCAATGGCGCGGCGATGGAGGTGGTCGAGGCGGATTTACGCGCGCTTCCGCAGGCGTTGCGGGAGGTGAGTTTTGACCACGTCATCGCCAACCCGCCCTACTATCGACGCACGCGCTCGACGGGATCGCGGGACGCGGGGCGCGATGTGGCGCTCGGAGGGGATACGCCCCTGTCCGATTGGGTTGACGTTGCCGCGCGCCGCGCCGCGCCGAAGGGCTATGTGACCTTTATTCAGGCCGCTGACCGATTGGCCGATCTCCTGCGCGCATTCGATGATCGCCTTGGCTCGATCCGTATCCTTCCAATCCAGCCCCGCGAAGGTCGCGCTGCGCAGTTGGTCATTGTGCAGGCGCGCAAGGGCGGGCGGGCCGATCTGGTGATGGAGGCGCCACTGGTCATGCATGTTGGAGCGCGCCACGAGCGCGACGGTGAGAGCTATACGGCCCGCGTTGCTGAAATTTTGCGCAACGGCGCATCTATTACGTGGAAATGACTAAACGCTTTGGCAATATTTCGCGCGGCACCATCTTAGGGTCACTTTGTTACTTTTCAAGGGCGTGACACGACTCGAATTCTATGCTGCAATCGTCATGTAGCTTTTACAATGGAAGCCGCACTTAACAGAAGGGAGACGACATGAGCTTGAGTTCGCATCTGGAAGAACTGAAGAGAAAACACCAATCCCTGTCCGAAGCCGTCGAGGCCGAGCAACGTTCGCCGGGCACTGACGCGCTCCGCATCACTGAACTCAAAAAGCAGAAACTGCGCATAAAAGAAGAGATTTCCCGCCTGTCGACGTCCTAGCCAGACACGCAGAACCTTCAGCGGTTCTGTCGGCCTGCGATGGCCGCCAGAGCCGCGCCCACGGAAATCAGGATTGCGGATGCGGCCAAAACGAGCTGTGGCTCTGCAATCCCTGCCGCGACAAGAGCGGCAGTCGACAGCAAGGGGGCGGCGTAGGACGCCGTTCCCAGAAGCTGGATATTCCCTTGCTTCACACCGATATCCCACACGTAGAATGCCAATCCAACGGGTCCGATACCGAGAGCAAACATCGAGGCCCAGCCAAGGTTGGTGCTAGGCCATGTCGTGGTTTCAAGGCAAAGATGCGCTACGGTTGAGAGCACGGCTGCGGCAAGACAATAGACGGTGACGGAGAGGCTCGGCACCGATCCGAAGCGCCGCGAGATCACCGAATAGCCCGACCACGTTAGCGCACAGCCGATTGCCAGCATGTAGCCCAAAGCGTGATCGCCTGAGAAGGCCGCACCCCGCGCGATGAGAAGTGCTGCGCCAGCGAAGGACAAGAGTGCGCCCAGAATGTGCAGTGGGCGCAGGTGTTCGCCTGGAAGAAGGCCCGAGAACAACACGATGAGTAGCGGCCAAAGATAGGCGATCAGACCCGCTTCCGCAGGTGGCGCGGCCCGTAGGGCGGAGAAATAGAGAAAATGGTAGCCAAATAGCCCGACCGTTCCGAAGGCGTAGACCCCCAGCGGTACGCGTGTCAGGGCGCGCCATTGCCCTGTGACAGTGGTCCAGACGGCACCGATGGCCCCGCCGATGGCGAAGCAAATGGCGTTCAGTTGCAAGGCGGGCACCTCGACCGCACCCACGGTGAAGAGGGCGAGAAGTGCCCACATGAGGACGGCGGTGAACCCGATGAGAGTGGCGTTACGTTTGGTCATATCCGCATTAAGCGCGAAGTGGCGCGGAAGACAAGAAAAAGGCCGCCCCGAGGAGCGGCCCATCCGAATTTCATTTGCGGGATATCCCGCGTCCGAGCCTAGACGAAGAACTGCGCGCCGTTGGCGGAGATCGTCGAGCCGTTGATGAAACCCGCATCGTCGGAGACGAGGAACGACACGCAGCGCGCAATTTCTTCGGGCTCACCGAGGCGTCCTGTGGGAATCTGGCTGATGATCGACTCGCGGACCTTTTCGGGTACGGCCATAACCATTTCCGTCGCAATATAGCCCGGGCAAACGGCGTTGGCAGTGATGCCTGCGCGCGCGCCCTCTTGTGCGAGCGATTTGACGATGCCCAGATCGCCTGCTTTGGTCGCGGCGTAGTTCACTTGTGCGAACTGGCCTTTTTGACCGTTGATCGAGGAGATGACCACAACGCGACCGAATTTGCGTTCCCGCATACCTGGCCAGATGGGGTGAACCGTGTTGAATACGCCTGTGAGGTTCGTGTCGATCACCTGTTTCCACTGGTCGGGCGTCATTTTGTGGAAGGGTGCGTCGCGGGTGATGCCCGCGTTGGCAACAACAACGTCGATAGGGCCAAGATCGGCTTCGACTTGTGCGATCCCTGCTTTGGATGCGTCGTAATCGGCAACATCCCATTTGTAGGTCTTGATCCCGGTTTCGGCAGTGAAGGCGGACGCTGCTTCGTCATTGCCTGCGTAAGATGCGGCGACGGTGAAACCGTCCGCTTTGAGCGCCTTGGAAATGGCCGCGCCGATGCCGCGCGATCCCCCCGTAACGAGTGCTACTCTTGCCATGGTTTCCTCCTCCACAGAGCAATTATGAAAATATAATTTCGTCCAGTGCGCAATAAAATTGCGCACTGGATTTTATGTTTAGTCGCGTTCGACGCAGAGAGCAACCCCCATGCCGCCGCCGATGCAAAGGGTCGCAAGACCTTTTTTCGCGTCGCGTCGCTGCATTTCGAAGAGCAGGGTGTTGAGGATGCGCGCACCCGATGCGCCAATGGGGTGGCCGATGGCGATTGCGCCGCCGTTGACGTTGACCACGGCGGGATCCCAATCCATGTCCTTGTTCACCGCACAGGCCTGCGCAGCGAAGGCTTCATTGGCTTCCACGAGGTCGAGGTCGGAGGCTTTCCAGCCCGCTTTTTCGAGCGCCTTCTTTGAGGCGTGGATCGGGCCGGCGCCCATGATCGCGGGGTCGAGACCCGCGGTTGCGTAGGATGCGATCCGTGCGAGCGGTTGGATGCCGCGTTTGGCGGCGTTTTCAGCGCTCATCAGGAGAACGCCCGCCGCGCCGTCATTGATACCCGAAGCGTTGCCCGCGGTGACGGAGCCTTCGCGATCGAAAGCGGGGCGCAGCTTTTGCAGGCTTTCGAGCGTTGCGCCGTGGCGGATGTATTCGTCTTTGTCGACGATGGTCTCACCTTTGCGGGTCTTCACGGTGAAAGGGACGATTTCGTCGTCAAACTTGCCCGCCTTCTGCGCGGCTTCGGCTTTGTTCTGGGACGCGAGGGCGAATTCGTCCTGCTGTTCGCGGGAGATCTCCCACTGATTGGCGACATTCTCGGCGGTGATACCCATGTGGTAGCCGTTGAATGCGTCCCAAAGGCCGTCCTTGATCATCGAGTCAATGAACTTCATGTCGCCCATTTTGTGACCCGCGCGCAGGTTGGCGACGTGGGGGGACATGGACATGTTTTCCTGACCGCCCGCGCAAACGATATCGGCGTCACCCAGCAGGATGTGCTGCGTGGCGAGGGCAACCGTGCGCAGGCCAGATCCGCAGACCTGATTGATGCCCCATGCGGCAGATTCCTGTGCGAGACCCGCGAGGATGTGCGCCTGACGGGCGGGGTTTTGGCCCTGACCGCCTGTGAGGACTTGACCGAGAATGGTCTCGGATACTTCGCCTTTCTCGATGCCCGCGCGTTCGACAAGCGCTTCGAGCACTGTCGCGCCCAACTCGTGGGCGGGGGTGTTTGCGAAAGAACCCGAGAAACTACCAACGGCAGTACGGGCGGCGGAAGCGATTACGACATTGGTCATGGTGGCTGACTCCAGATTGAACCTGTCAAGAGACTGCCTAAACAAGTCGCGATACGCAACTTTATTGCGTCTCTATCGCTCAAAGCTCTATTGTGCGCGCGCAGCATAATCAACCGTAGCGGGCGAATGTTGCCGAAATGTTAGCGATAAATCGCTGGTTATTCCGCTATCCTGCCATTTGTGCCGCGGCCTTTTGACGCCAAGGTGGGTCAATCGTCGCCGCGCCAAAGTAATGGCCCTGAAGGCAGTCGACCCCAACGGAAAGCAGGTAGGCGGCGTCTTGTTCAGTCTCGACGTATTCCGCGACGGTGAACATATCGAAATGACGCGCCACGGACAAAAGCGCCTCCACGAGGATTTGGTTGTCAGGGTTGTCCGCGATGCCACGGATGAACGCCCCGTCAATCTTGATCAAGTCGAAATAGAAATCCTTGAGATACCGGAATGCCGTGTAACCCGCGCCGAAGTCGTCAAGCGCGAAGGAAATTCCATTCGCTTGTTGTCGCTTCATGAAAACCGTCACGAGGTCAGGCATGATCATGGCCGATCCTTCGGTAATCTCCAAAATGAGGCGTTCGCCTATGGTTTCGTCCACATCAAGAAAGGTTTCCAGCGTGTCATTCCAGCGCTGATACCCGATGGAGCGCGCCGACATGTTGATCGACAACCGCAATTCAGGATTGTCGCGCAATGTTTCCAGCCCCAGTTCCAAGGCGAGACAGTCTAGTAGACGCCCCGTTTCGGTCGTCTCCGCCGTGTCGATAAACTCGCGCGCGGGGATCACCCGTCCCTGATCGTCAAGGACGCGGATCAGACCTTCGTAGAAAGCGGGGCGGTCGGGGCGCACGGATTGCACAACAGGTTGGAAGGCAAGCAAAACCTGTTTCTTACGAATGGCGGATCTGACCATGTCCAGCGTATTCTTGTCACGCTCCGCAATCGCTGCGGAGAGTGGAGAGTCCATTTCGCTCCCTGGGAAACTGTAGTTCATATTGCACACCCTTGTTGGTTTCTGGTCCGGCCACTTCGGATCTTGGATGGAGAGCCTAAACAGCGGGTTAATTGCCAAGTTTGTCGGGAATTTTAGGAAGAATCGTAAAGGGCGGGATTCTCTAGAAAACCGCAAAAGATCGGCGGAATTTGTGAAGAGTTTTACTGATTACGCATCTGTCGCCGCAGGGAAAGGGTTTGTCACAACCCGCCTCGAATCGAACGCTGCATTAACCGAATCGAAAGAGTGCAGCGGTTAGGTCTCGTCGATGATGAACTGAAGGTGAGCGATGAACATTCAATCTCCAACGACAAGTTATGTAGGGTCGAGCGACGAGATGCCCTTCGACATATCCGAGGTCTTCTTCTCGCGTACGGACGAGCGCGGCGTGATCCAAGCGGGCAACGATGTCTTCCGACGCATTTCCGGATACAGTTGGGACGAATTACTGAATGCACCACACAAGATCATTCGCCATCCTGATATGCCCAGTGGCGTGTTCCACATTCTCTGGGACCGTATCAAAAGGGGTTTGCCGACGGGGGCCTATGTGAAGAACAGGGCGAAGGACGGCCGCTACTATTGGGTCTTTGCGGTCGTGTCGCCCGTTGAGGGAGGCTATCTCTCCGTGCGGTTCAAACCCACGTCTCCTCTACTGGATACCGTGCGCGCCGCCTACTTCGAGGCGCGTGCGGCGGAGATGGCGGATAATCTTACGCCTGCACAAAGTGCTGCGCGCATTGAGGGCGGGCTCCGCGACCTTGGGTATCGGACCTATGCGGCCTTTTCTTCTTTTGCCATTGCTAATGAAGTCATCGCGCGCGATCACGGGTTGGGCCAACCTGATGACCCGCGTCTGCGCAGTCTTAGGGATCTGTTGCCTGAATTGCGCAAGATCGACGAAGATCAGCGGGCCCTCTTTGCTGCCTTCGATGCAATCCGTGGCGTCCCATCGAATATGCGGATCGTGGCTTCGCGGCTTGAACCTGCGGGTGGGCCGATATCTGCGATCTCGCAAAACTACCGCCTGATGTCGAGCGAAGTGACCGAGCACCTTGGTGTGTTTCTGGCGGAGGGCGGGGAGACAAACCTGTCCACGTCCATTCTGGATCGTGTATTCCACGCATTGTTCCTGACGGCGACCACGCGTGTGCAACGCGAAGTGCGTGATGTGGCGGAGCAGGACATGAAGGCAGGCAAGGAAAGCAACAGGTTTGCTGAGGAGCTACCGCTTCTGACCGACCTGTTTGATAGCTACGCCCGTCAGGCGGCGGACATGCTAAGCGCGGTCTATAGTGATATTTCCCAACTGGCGCTTTCTGCCAAAGACCTCAAGCAAATGGTGACGGGGCTCGATTCGATCCGCGTGCTTTGCCGCGTCGAGGCGGGGCGGCTGGGATCGAACTCTACCGCATTGACCCCCGTGATCACCCAGTTGGACCGATTTCACGCCGATATCGAAGAGACGTTGGAGCGCATCATGTACAACTCAGACACTGTGAAGGCTTTGGTCGAGGCTTCAATTCCGCGATCCCTTGACGGAAGGGCAAATGACGACCGTCCGCGCGGGGCGGCCGCTTTGTTGAAATAGACTGGTAACGAGGTTGCGGCTACGTCAGGGCTGCGCGCCGCTGTTACTCGGCGGCAACTGTTTCGAGAATGGCGATTGCGGCATCGGAGGCCCAATCCGCGTCGCCTTGCAAGCGCGCAACTTCGTTTCCGTCGCGATCAATGATCACCGTCACGGGCAGGCCAAGCACGGCCATGTCGCGGGCCAATGTGCTTTTCGGGTCCAGTGCCGTTTCAAGATGCGCGATTTCGGCTTCTTCGAAGAATCGTTCGATCGCAGGTTTGGGGTTGTGGCCTGTCGCTACAGGCAGGACATGAACCCCGCGCCCTTCAAAATGTTCCGCGAGCGCGTCAAGGGCGGGCATTTCGTGTCGGCATGGCGCACACCACGTGGCCCAGAAGTTCAGCAACACCACATCGCCACGGTAGTCCGCAAGCGCGAGTGGCGCGCCGTCAAAGGTGGTGAAACCCTCGTCGGAGACCGCTTCGGGCGTGCTGTGAACGGCCAGTTTTTTCATATCTCCCGTGCGCAACGCGTCGAGCGTTGCCTTGTCCGCCGCGCTGGCGGGAATTGCACAGAGGCCGAGGGCCGTGTAGAGGGTGGCGGCAACAAGATTTTTCAACATGCGGGACAGGTCCATGGGTGACAAGAAATCCAATGCGATGTGGGGCGGGCGTTTTGCGGCCGGACCCGACGCGATCATGGAAGCGATAAACGCCTCTATCGGTTTCGACAAGCGGCTCGCGTCTCAAGATATTGCCGGCTCCCGCGCACATGCGCAGATGCTCGCCCAACAGGGTATCATCGAAGCTAACGATGCCGAGACCATTCGGGAAGGGCTTCTCACGGTATTGTCAGAGATCGAGGGCGGCACGTTCGAATTTTCCACGGCGCTCGAAGATATCCATATGAACGTCGAGGCGCGGCTCAAGGAGATCATCGGGGAGCCCGCAGGTCGTTTGCACACGGCGCGTTCGCGCAACGATCAGGTCGCGACCGATTTCAAACTCTGGACCCGTGAACAGATCGACGCGGCGATTGACGGGCTTGAAGCTCTGATCCGTGCATTGATCGCTCAGGCCGAGGCCGGTGCAGATTGGGTTATGCCGGGCTTTACCCATCTCCAGACCGCGCAGCCCGTCACGTGGGGGCATCACATGATGGCCTATGTCGAGATGTTTGGTCGTGACATGTCTCGGTTCAAGGACGCGCGGGCACGGATGAATGAAAGCCCGCTGGGGTCGGCGGCGCTCGCCGGTACGGGCTTCCCGATCGACCGCCATGCAACTGCGGAGGCACTTGGGTTCGACCGCCCGACAGCTAACTCGCTCGATGCCGTGGCCGACCGTGACTTCGCGCTGGAGTTCCTGTCCTGTGCCTCGATTGCGGCGATGCACCTGAGCCGTTTCTCCGAGGAGCTGGTGATCTGGTCCTCGGCGCAGTTCAAATTCGTCACCCTGTCCGATCGCTTCTCGACAGGTTCGTCGATCATGCCGCAGAAGAAAAACCCTGACGCCGCCGAGTTGATCCGCGCGAAAGTGGGACGCATCATGGGGGCGATGGTCGCACTCTTCACGGTGATGAAGGGGCTGCCGCTGGCCTATTCCAAGGACATGCAGGAAGACAAGGAACAGGTCTTTGACGCCGCAGACAACCTCATGCTCGCACTCGCTGCGATGACGGGGATGGTATCGGACATGAACGCTAATGTTGATAACCTCCGTGCGGCGGCGGCAAGCGGTTTCTCGACGGCGACCGATCTGGCCGACTGGTTGGTGCGCGAGGCGGGAATGCCGTTCCGCGAGGCCCATCACGTCACGGGCGCGCTTGTGGCGATGGCCGAGGAGAAGGGCTGCGATCTGCCTGATTTATCGCTTGAAGAGATGCAATCGGTAAACGCGGCCATCACAATCGGCGTGTTCGACGTGTTGACGGTTGAAAATTCCGTCAAGTCGCGCACAAGCTATGGTGGCACGGCTCCCTCACAGGTGCGTGCGCAAATCGCTCGCTGGAAAGAGGTGTTGGGATGATCCGTTTTGCAATTACTTTGATGTCGCTGGGGCTGCTCGTTGGGTGTGGCGTCGATGGCGAACCGAGCAAACCCGTGGTGACGGGGAAGCAGACCTTTGGTGTGAATTCCAGCACGGGTGCTTACACCAACACGCAGATCGGGATCACCTTCCCCGCTAACTGAGTTTTGCAGCCCCAAGCATCGGGGCGCGCCGTGACCCCGAGGGCCTGTCCACATGGATCATTTTCTTTATCGCGACGGTGTGCTGCACGCCGAAGACGTTCCCGTGACCGACATTGCTGCGGCGGTCGGTACGCCGTTTTACGTCTATTCAACCGCGACCCTGACCCGTCACTTCCACCTTTTCGACGAGGCGTTGGAGGGTATGGATCACCTCGTGTGCTTCGCGATGAAATCCAACTCCAACCTCGCGGTGCTCAAGCTATTGGGCGAGATGGGTGCAGGCATCGACGTGGTGTCTATGGGCGAATATCTCAAGGCGAAGGCCGCGGGCGTGTCTGGGGACCGCATTGTCTTTTCGGGCGTGGGCAAGACCCGCGACGAGATGCGCGTAGCGCTTGAGGGCGGTATCCGTCAGTTCAATGTCGAGAGTGAACCCGAACTGGAGGCGCTCAACGAGGTGGCCATCTCTCTCGGTGTGACCGCGCCGATTGCGCTTCGCGTGAACCCTGACGTGGACGCGAAAACCCATGCCAAGATCGCCACGGGCAAGAGCGAGAACAAGTTTGGCATTCCGATTGCTACCTGTCGCGAGGTCTATGCGCGTGCGGCTGCGATGGATGGCATCGACGTGGTCGGGATTGATGTGCATATCGGGTCGCAACTGACACAGTTGGAGCCTTTCCGTCTGGCCTTCACCAAGGTGGCCGAACTCACGGAAGCCCTGCGCGCCGATGGCCACAACATCCGCCGGCTTGATCTTGGTGGTGGCTTGGGCATTCCTTACGAGCGTTCCAATGACGCGCCGCCCTTGCCACTGGAATATGGCGAGGTGATCAAGGAGACCGTCGGTCATCTGGGCTGCGAAGTCGAGATTGAGCCGGGCCGCTTGATTTCGGGGAACGCGGGGATTCTGGTGTCTTCGGTGATCTACCTCAAGAATGGCGAAGGGCGCGATTTCCTGATTGTCGACGCGGCGATGAATGACCTTGTGCGCCCGTCGATGTATGACGCGCACCACGACATCGTTTCTGTGGTCGAGGCAGAGGCGGCGGTGGATCAGCACCCCGTCGATATCGTTGGTCCCGTGTGCGAAACGGGCGATACATTCGCCAAAGCGCGCAATATGCCGCCGCTGGCATCGGGTGATCTCGTGGCCTTCCGCTCGGCGGGTGCTTACGGGGCGGTGATGGCGTCGGAATACAATTCGCGCCCGCTCATTCCCGAAGTTCTGGTCCACGGCGATCAATTCGCTGTCATTCGCGCGCGTCCGACCTTTGACGAGATGATAAACCGCGATACCATTCCTGAGTGGCTTTGAGGTTGTCGCGGGGTGCCGCGATGCGTGACGGTCACGAACGGAAGGACCGATGCATCTGAACACCGATCTCCCTGACTGGCTGCACAGGCGGCTGCGGACCACGCTTGGCGTGACCCGTTGGGGGATGATTTACGAACGTGCGGCACAGGCGTTCTGGCCCTTCTTCTCTATTGTATTTGCGGCTTCTGGCCTGATCCTTCTGGGCGTTCACGAGCGCCTTGGTGACTGGGTGCTTCTGGCGGTGTCAGTTGCGGTCGGCGTTGCCGCATTGGCCAGTTTGATTCTTGGGGTGCGCGCTTTCGTTCTGCCGCGTGAGGCGGAGGTTGTCGCGCGGGTCGATGCCCGCCTCAAAGGCCGCCCGTTGCAGGCCCTGTCGGATACCCAGGCCACGGGGCAGGGCGCGGAGGCGAGTGATGCGCTTTGGGCCGCTCATATGGAGCGAATGGCCGCGCGCGTGGCCGATGCCGCCCCCGTGCCGCCCGATCCCGAGTTGTCCCCGCGCGATCCATATGGCCTTCGTCTTGTTGCGCTTTGCATTTTGGGAATGGGTGTCCTCTTCGGCTCCGTTGAACGTGCGCAGACCGTGGTGCGCGGCTCGACAGGTGACGAGATTGCAATGGGGGCGATCTGGGAAGGCTGGATCACGCCGCCGCGCCACACGGGCAAACCTACTCTTTACATGGCCGATCTTGATGACCGCTTTGATGCGCCAAAGGGCTCCGAAGTGACCCTGCGCCTCTACGGCGTCGGTGAGGATGGCCCCGCGTTGGAAATCCGCGAAACTGTTTCGGGGGACGAGACCAGTGCAGCCACGGATTTCGCAGTGCAGCAGGCGGGTCAGATCGAGATCGACGGACCGTCGGGGCGTCTCTACAACGTGGCTCTCGTGCCCGATGAGCGCCCCACGGCGGAGCTTGTGGGTGAGATGACGCGCGCGGCAAGCGGTGAGACACGACAGGATTTCCGTCTTACCGATGATTTCGGCGTGGTGCGTGCGGTGATGACCATCGAGCGTGATCTGGATGCCGTTGTACGCCGCTATGGCTTTGTCGTTGATCCCGAACTGCGCGCGCCCCTTGAGGTAAATGTGGTTTTGCCGCGAACGGGAGATCGGACTGAGATCGAGGGCGTGTTCGCCGAGAATTTCTCACTGCACCCGTTTTCAGGCCTGCCCGTGATGCTCTCACTCACGGCCTATGACGCCACGGGGCAAGCGAGCAACGAGGCGCTCGGCGAAGCGATCTTGCCAGGGCGGCGGTTTTTCGATCCGCTTGCGGCGGCTTTGATCGACGTGCGGCGCGAGCTTCTTTGGAACCGTGCAAACGCGACCCGCAATGCGCAGGTGTTGCGGGCGGTGAGCTACCAGCCCGAAGAGGTGATCGACGATCCCGCGCTGATCCGCAGGCTTCGGGCAGTGATCGCAAAGCTGGAGAGTCGCCCAGAGCCTATGCCCGATGCGCTGGTCGATGAGATTGCCACGGAGTTGTGGGATCTTGCGGTCGAACTGGAGGACGGCGAACTCAAGGAGGCACTGGAGCGTCTGCGCCGCGCGCAGGAGCGTCTGCAACAGGCAATGCGGGACGGAGCATCGCAAGAAGAGATTGCGAAACTGATGGACGAATTGCGCGAAGCGACCCGCGACTATCTCCAGCAGCTTGCCGAGCAGCAGGGGGAGGACGGCGAAGGTGCCGACCAGCCTGACAACGGCGAGACAATTGAGATGACGGGCGACCAGTTGCAGGAGATGATGGATCGCATTCAGGAGTTGATGGAGCAAGGCCGCATGGCCGAGGCACAGCAACTCATGGATCTGCTCAACCAGATGCTCGAAAACATGCAAGTCTCCCAGTCGCAGGACGGTCAGGGTGGCGATGGTGGTCCCGCGATGCAGGGAATGCAGGACATGCTGCGCGACCAGCAGGAGTTGAACGACGACACCTTCTCGGACCTGCAAAACCAGTTCAATGAGGAATTCGGCGGCGAGCAAGGTCAGCAACAGGACGGCGAGCAACAGAACGGTCAACAGCAGGATGGTCAACAACAGGGCAACGCGAATGAGCAGGGCGACGGGCAACTTGATCGCGGTGATCTGGCCGACCGACAAGAGGCACTTCGCCGCGAGTTGCAGCGTCAGCGCGGGTCTATTCCTAGCGGGCCGAACGGAGAGGCTATTGGTGAGGCGCTGGATGAGGCAGATCGCGCGATGGATGATGCTGAACAGGCGCTTCGCGAGGGAGATCTGTCAGGCGCGCTCGACAGTCAGGCCGAAGCGATGGAGTCGCTGCGTGAGGGTATGCGCCAGCTTGGTGAGCAAATGGCGCAGAATGGCGAGCAGGATGGCGATGCACAGCAGGGTCGTGCTGGCGGCCTGAACAGCGGATCCGAACGGCGCGACCCGCTCGGGCGCTCTCCTGGCGACACAGGGCAATTCGGCACTGACGATGAATTTGCGCAGGGCGAGGATGTCTATCGCCGTGCCGAAGAGCTTTTGGAAGAGATCCGTCGCCGCTCCGCCGAACAATCGCGCCCCGAAGAAGAGCGCGATTATCTGGAACGGTTGCTCGACCGGTTCTGAATTAAGGGGCCGTCAGAAAGGGCGCGTTATTCGGAGGCGGCCTCGGCCCCTGATGTGAGGCTCGAGAGCAGGCCGTCAAGACTATCCGATAGCTGCGCCATCACGCCATCAAGCCCCGTGCGGAAGCCATTGGCCGCCGTTACATAAGCCTCCATTGTGCCAGCCAGTGCGGGCACCTTCTCGGCAATCGTGGGTGCGAACATATAAAGCACCACCAGCGCGATGGCGATTACTACGAGCGGTATGAATACGCGGCGGAAACTGCTGCGCTCGCGTGTGCGGAGAGTTTCTTCGTCTGGAACGGTGCCGTCGGGGTCACGCTCGGACGTTGCGCTGAGGGTGGAGTTGATCTCTTCGATATCGGGTAGGAGGTCGCGGCGTTTGCCGTGCGCGGCCCCTGCGATCAATGCGGGATCGGATGACGGGTCCAGTCCGCGCAGACGCGCCATTTTCTCGCGCAGACCTTGCCCTGCATCGCCATCTGCCGCGGCGTTGTCGATGCCGAGATCGGGTTGGCTTTCGAGCGTGTCAGTGGAGGCAGCAGGGGCGCTGAACTCCCGCTCTTCGCGCAGGATGTCGCGAATGTCGTCGCTGATCGTGGTCGCTGGTTTCGCACCCGTCGCGGGTTCGAAGTCGTCGGCTTCATCCTCGTATTCTTCCGCTTCGTCGAAGGTGTCGTCTTGCGCCTGCTCAGAGGCAAAAGGCGATGCCTCGCTCTGATCCGCTTCCGCGTCGGAGGCAAATGCGGCAACCGCTTCGGCAATCGCGGCGTCGTCCGCGTCATCGGAGGCGCTGTCATCAGTATCAAGCGCTTCGGAAATCTCCGCGCGCACGTCCTCAATGTCATCGTCATGAGAGAAGGCGGGGGCACTTGCTATGTCGGGTGTATCCGTCGCCGATGCCGCCTCGATGGACGTGTCGCTTTCGTGGGGCGCGGCCTCTTCGGCCTGAGGAATATCCAGTTCCCCGTCGTCAGCGGTCAACTCGACGCCCTGTTCGGCCGCCGTTTCATGATCGAGGTGGGCGGGACGCTGGAACCACGTGTGGCCACAGTTAGAGCACTGAACATCGCGTCCCTGCTCAGGAATGACCTTCTCGTCAACTTCGTATTGCGCGTCGCAATTCGGACAGTTTAACCGCATAAAATCCCCGTCCACGATACTTCTGTGCCGTGGTATAGCCTTTGTGTTTTCCCAAAAGGTTAACGAATGAGATGGGATTGTCCATGATTTTGGGTTAGTTCGATTGAATCACTCTCGGTGGTGAGGCAAAACTGTCGCGAATAGCAGGGGCGTATCGGAGCCAAAACGGAACGACGTTTAGGCATTTTACGAGCAGGGGTTCAAGGTGATTGAGTTTCACGATGCAGCGTATGGCTACGGGGGGCAGGAGCTTCTCACGGAGATGACCCTGACGCTCGCGCCAGGATCGTTCCACTTCCTGACGGGGCCGTCGGGCGCGGGCAAAACAACCTTTCTCAAGCTGTGCTACCACGAACTTCAACCCACGGCAGGGCGGGTGACGATCTTCGGTCAGGACACGCGCACGCTAGAGCGTGATGACGTGGCGCATCTGCGTCGCAAGATCGGCGTGGTGCATCAGGATTGCCAGTTTCTCGACCATCTCGACCTGCGCGCGAATGTTGCGCTTCCACTGACGGTTTCGGATCGTCCGATCGTTGAGCAAGACCTTGGCGATCTGCTGCAATGGGTTGGTTTGGCGGAGCAGGTCGGCGCCCGTCCTCCCGAATTGTCGGGCGGGGAGCGGCAGCGTGCGGCGCTGGCTCGTGCTGTGATCATGTCGCCGGATGTGATTATCGCCGATGAGCCGACGGGTAACGTGGATTGGGACATGTCGATGCGACTGTTGCAGCTCTTGGTCGAGCTGAACCGCATGGGTAAGACCGTGGTGATCGCGACGCATGACCTTGGCCTGATCCGCGCTGCGAAGGGACAGGTCGCTGCGCGGGTTCTGCGCATCGACAACCGACGTATTCAACAGGCGGGGGTGGATCTGTGAAACGTGTTCTCCTGCCATTCCTGAGAGGTGACGAAGGCGCGCATGATCGCGTTGTGCCACCCTCTGGTTCGACGGCACAACTGACGGTGATCACCTCCGCGGCAATGGCGTTTCTGGCGGTCTTTGCCATGGCACTGTCGATTGCGACAGGGCGGTTGGCCGACCAATGGGGCAGCGAATTGGCAAGAGCGTCCACGGTTCGCATTTCCGCTCCGCAAGAACAGGTTACCGCACAAGTTGAGGCCGCGCTTGAGGTGCTCGACACCACGCCAGGCGTGGCGCGGGCGCGAGAGATAACGGCCGAGGAGCAGCGCGCGCTTTTGGAGCCGTGGTTCGGCCCGTCCCTTCCTGTGGAAGAGCTGCCGCTGCCCGCGATGATCGAGGTGATCGAAACCGATGAGGGTTACGATGCCGAAAGCTTGCGACTGCGACTGGCTGGCGAGGCGCCTGGTGCGGTGCTCGACGATCACTCGCGCTGGCGGCGTCCACTGATCAAGGCCGCTGATCGTCTGCGTTTTCTGGGCCTGATCTCGCTGGTTCTGATCGGCGTGGTGACGGCGGGTATGATTACGCTGGCGGCCAACGCCGCTCTGGCGGCCAATGGTCAGGTGATCCGCGTCCTGCGTCTTGTTGGCGCGACGGATCGCTACGTTGCCCGCGCCTTCGTGCGGCGTTTTACCCTGCGCGGGTTCACGGGCGCGATTGTTGGCACCTTCTTCGGCGCGGTGGCGATTGCGCTTCTGCCCGAAGCGCAGATTGAGGGCGGCTTTCTCACGGGGCTAGGGTTTCAAGGGCTTGATTGGCTCTGGCCGCTGGTCATCCCGCCGCTCGCCGCATTGGTCGCCTACGCCGCGACACGCATTGCCGCCGTTCAGGCGCTTCGGAGGTTGAGCTAATGCCCTACCCGATCCAATGGGTGCTTTCCCTGATTTTCGTCGTGCAGATGTATGTCGCGATGGTCGTTCTGGCGATCTTCTTCACGCCGATGGTTTTCTTCAAACGCGACATGGCATTCACAGCGGTGCATACCTATTGCAATTGGGTGCGGTTCTCCGCGCGAATGCTGGTGGGGCTGCGGTCGGAAATTCGTGGTGAAGTGCCGACCGATGAGGTGATTATCGCCTCCAAGCACCAGAGCTTCTTTGACATCATCCTGATCACCTCCGCGGTGCCGCGCCCGAAATTCATCATGAAAAAGCAGATACTCTGGACGCCGATTGTGGGCTTCTATGCCAAGCGGATCGGCTGCATTCCCGTCGATCGTGGCAAGCGGGGGCAGGCCGTGCGCAAGATGGTGGCGGATGTGCGGTCTGGCGCGGCGATGCCCGGTCAGTTGATCATCTTCCCGCAAGGCACGCGTGTCGCGGCGGGGGCTCAGAAGCCCTACAAAGTCGGCGCGGGTGTGCTTTACGAGCAGACAGGTCAGGCCTGCGTGCCTGCGGCGACCAATGTCGGGGTTTTCTGGAAACGGCACGGGATATACCGCGGACGCGGGTTGGCCGTGGTCGAGTTTCTGCCTCGGATCGAGCAGGGGTTGGAGATCAAGGCGTTCATGGCGCGTCTTGAGGACGAGGTCGAAGCGAAATCCAATGCGCTCATGGCGGAGGCGGGATTTGTGTTGCCGTCCCTCGATGGACGGGACGCGGCGCAATAGAGGAAATCACGGGCGGAATTTGCGCGCCCAACCCAAAGCAAAAGGCGACCCGTTTGGGTCGCCTTTTTCGTGTCTCGGGTGTGATCGCGGCTTAGGCCGCCAACCCCTTTGAGCCGATGTTGAGAAATTTCTTCCGGCGCTCTTTGACGAGGGTCGCGGGCTTCTTTTTGGCCAGTGGGGCGAGCATGGATTCAAGCGCCGTGCCCACGGCCGCAATCGTGGCTTCGCGGTTTCGTTGCGCGCCTCCGAGGGGTTCGGGGATGATCTGGTCAATGACGCCGAGTTTGTGGAGATCCTGCGCGGTCAGGCGAAGTGCTTCGGCGGCCTCGCGCATCTTCTCTGCATCTTTCCACAGGATCGACGCACAGCCCTCGGGCGAGATCACCGAGTAGACCGAATGCTCCAGCATCGCGACCTTGTTGGCTGCGGCGAAGGCAACTGCGCCACCCGATCCGCCCTCACCGATGATGACCGACAGGACGGGCACGCCGAGTTCGAGGGATTTTTCGGTGGCGCGCGCAATGGCTTCGGATTGGCCGCGCTCCTCCGCCCCTTTGCCAGGGTAGGCGCCGGGCGTGTCGACCAGCGCGATCACAGGCAGGCCGAATTTGTGAGCCAGTTCCATCAGGCGCACTGCCTTACGATACCCTTCAGGGCGGGCCATGCCGAAGTTGCGCTCGATGCGGCTTTTGGTGTCGTGGCCTTTTTCCTGACCCAGCACGACCACGGGGCGGTCATTGAACCGCGCCAGACCGCCCATAACGGCATGGTCGTCGGCGAAATTGCGGTCGCCTGCAAGCGGGGTGAACTCGGTGAAGAGCGCCTCGATGTAGTCTTTGCAATGCGGACGGTCGGGGTGGCGCGCGACCTGACATTTCCGCCACGGTGTGAGGTCTTTGTATAGATCCTCAAGCATTTTCGCGGCCTTCTTGTCGAGGGCGGCGGCCTCCTTTTCGACATCCATCTCTTCGTTGGCGCGCGCAAGCGCACGCAGTTCTTCGGCTTTGCCTTCGATTTCCGCGAGGGGTTTTTCGAATTCGAGATAGTTGGTCATAGAATGCTCCGAAGCGTGGTTTCCCCCGTATATGGCGATTTTGGCGCCGCTTCGCAACGTGCATTGCACGAAACCGCGGGGCTTGTGGAGCCTCGCGGTTTGATGCGTTTTGCGGGATCACGCCGACGGATGCGTCGAGAGTGGGTCCTATTATGCGTGTCGGCGGCGCTAGTGGCCTGCGATCAACTCGGCCTGAGCGACGATCACTTCTGCCTGTTTGATCGAGGCGATATCGACGAGCCGCCCCTTGTAGACTGTCGCGCCCTCGCCGTTGGCCTTTGCCTGTTCCATGGCAGCAAGGATGTCGCGGGCTTCGGCAACCGCGGCCTCGGACGGGGTGAAGACCTCGTTGGCCAGCGCGATCTGTTTGGGGTGGATTGCCCATTTCCCAACCATGCCAAGCGTAGCCGAGCGGCGGGCTTGGGCGCGGTAGCCCTCGTCGTCGGAGAAGTCCCCGAACGGGCCGTCGACGGGCAAAAGCCCATGCGTGCGACAGGCAGCGACGATGGCGGTCTGTGCCCAATGCCAGGGGTCAGAATAATGGCGCGTGTCGCCGTGGAGCATGTAGTAGTTCTCCTGCGTTCCGCCGATCCCCGTTGTTTGCATCCCCATGGAGGCGGCGAAGTCGGCAGCGCCGAGGCTGATTGCTTCCATGCGCGGCGAGCTTGCCGCGATTTCCTCGACATGCGCGATGCCTGCGGCGCTTTCGATGATGGCCTCGAAGGCGATTTTCTTTTCCCGCCCCTTGGCGCGCTCAATGGCGGTGACGAGCGCGTCCACCGCGTAAACGTCCTCGGCGCAGCCCACTTTCGGGATCATGATTTGGTCCAACCGTTCGCCCGCCTGTTCAAGAAGATCGACCACATCGCGATACCAGTAGGGCGTGTCGAGCGAATTGATACGCACGGACAGCGTCTTCGTCCCCCAGTCAATGGTGCTGATTGCTTCGATAACATTGGCGCGCGCGGCGTCCTTGTCGGAGGGGGCGACGCTGTCCTCAAGATCGAGGTTGATCACATCGGCCTCGGAGGCAGCCATCTTCGGGAAGAGCTTGGTGTTCGATCCGGGGCCGAAGAGCTGGCAGCGGTTCGGTCGTGCGGGTGGGGTAGGTTGCAGGCGGAAGGACATGGGCTAGGTTCCCTTCGGTAATGATGTTTCTACATTGGTTGTCGGATTGTTATAATCTTGCGTTTGCATTTGCAACATGCGATTTCGCGCATGCAGAAATTTGCAATGTGATCATGAACAAGGGAGGGGCTGTATTGTGGATTTTGTGGAAACCCGTTGGAAGGTGATCGTGGCTTTGCGTGAAAACGGAGTCATTCCAGCCTATCCCATCTGACAGATGGGATTCGAGGACTGGATTGCTTTGCGTGGTAGATTTACCCACAAAGACGCCATATTTCGGGATAATCTCCCGTAAAGAGCTCTCAGAGCACCATAAGTGAAAGCACCTTGCGTCGAGGGTGCGGCATCCTGCGTGCGAAAACGCATTCAGGAGAACTGCCATGATTGAGACGCCGTATCTGCTTTTCCTCGGAGACGCCCCCGATCAACTCGCCGCTAAAGTTGCGCAAGGGATCAAGGATTGGAGACCTGAATACGCTTTGGGTCAATTCCGTATGGAAGGGTGCAAGGCCGATATGGGTCTGCCTGATATGGACCTCAAAGCGGCGAAAGCGGCAGGGGCAAAGACGTTGGTGATCGGCGTGGCAAACCGTGGTGGCGTGATCAGCCCCGCGTGGAAAAAGGTTTTGGTCGCCGCGCTCGAAGAGGGCTTCGATCTGGCCAGCGGCTTGCACAATCTGCTGCGCGACGAGGCGGACCTTGCCGCCGTGGCCGAAGCCTGCGGGCGCCAGTTGCATGACGTGCGCGTGCCCTCCGTCGACTACCCCATTGCGACAGGTGTGAAGCGGACAGGCAAACGCTGCCTCGCTGTGGGCACCGATTGTTCCGTGGGCAAGATGTATACCGCTCTGGCGATGGATAAAGAGATGAAGGCGCGTGGGGAGAAATCTTCGTTCCGCGCAACGGGTCAGACAGGTATCCTGATTACGGGCGATGGTGTGCCGCTCGACGCTGTGGTTGCGGACTTCATGGCGGGTTCGATCGAGTATCTGACGCCTGACAATGATGAGGACCATTGGGACATGATCGAGGGGCAGGGGAGCCTGTTCCACGTTTCCTATTCTGGCGTCACCATGGCGCTCATTCACGGCGGCCAACCTGATGCGCTGATCCTGTGCCATGAGCCGACCCGTGACCATATGCGCGGTCTGCCCGACTATGATGTGCCGACGCTTCAGGCGCTGCGCGACACGGCGCTGCCTCTGGCTCGCTGGGCCAACCCTGCCTGTGAAGTCGTAGGTATTTCGGTGAACACCCAGCACTTGAGCGAGGAAGACGCGCGGACCTACATTGCGAAGGTCGAAGCGGAGATGGGGCTTCCCACCGTCGATCCATTCCGTGATGGCGCGGGCCGACTTGTGGATGCGCTCGTGGGAAAGCATAACGCCCTCGCAGCGCAGTAACGGGGGCGAATATGACCATTACAGTTTCAGCGGAGGCATTCGCACTGGCGGAGGCCTTCGTCATCTCGCGCGGATCGCGGACCGAGGCGAAGGTTCTGACCGTGCGTGTCTCTCGCGATGGCGTGACGGGGTGGGGCGAATGTGTGCCCTATGCTCGCTACGACGAAACACTCGACAGCGTCACGGAGCAAATCGCGGCCCTTCCCGACGACATCACACGTGCGGCGCTGCAAGATGCGCTGCCCGCTGGCGCGGCACGCAATGCCGTGGATTGTGCGCTTTGGGATCTGGAGGCGAAGCAGGCGGAAAAACGTGTTTGGGAACTCGCGGGCTTGCCCGCGCCCGTGCCGCAGATAACGGCCTACACGCTCTCGCTCGGTGAACCCGACGCGATGGAACGCGCGGCGGCGAAGAACGCGGCGCGGCCCCTGTTGAAAATCAAACTAGGCACCCCTGACGACATGCCTCGACTGGAGGCCGTGCGACGCGGCGCTCCGAAATCGCGGATCATCGTGGACGCCAATGAGGGATGGACGGCAGAGGTTTATGCCGATCTCGCCCCCCATCTCGTGCGGCTCGGCGTCGAGCTCGTGGAGCAGCCCCTGCCCGCAGGTGAAGACGACATGCTTGCGGAGATCGAGCGCCCGTTGCCCGTCTGCGCCGACGAGAGTTGCCACGACCGCGCGTCCCTGCCTGCACTCAAGGGCAAATACGACATGGTCAATATCAAGCTCGACAAAACGGGTGGACTGACGGAGGCGCTCAAGCTGCGCGGTGCGGCGATTGCGGAGGGCTACGGGATCATGGTCGGCTGTATGGTCGGCTCCTCACTGGCCATGGCTCCCGCCACTTTGATCGCACAAGGCGCGGCAATCGTGGACCTTGACGGCCCCCTGCTTTTGGCCGAAGACCGTCCCCACGCTTTAACATTTGACGCAAAGGGCGTTCATCCGCCTGTCGCAAAACTATGGGGATGACCCCGAGAAAGGAGACCGAAATGAGCCAGATCGTTTACGTAAACGGAGACTACGTGGCCGCGGCGGACGCCAAGGTTTCGGTTTTTGATCGCGGGTTCCTGATGGCCGATGCGGTCTACGAGGTGACATCAGTGATCGGTGGGAAGATCGTCGATTTCGACGGTCACGCCACGCGTCTTCAGCGTTCGATGCGCGAGTTGGACATGGTCCCGCCCGTCACGATGGACGAATTGCTCGCCATCCACCGCGAGCTGATCACCCGTAACAATCTCGACGAGGGCGGCATCTACCTCCAGATCACACGCGGTGCGCCGACCGAGCGCGACTTCGCGTGGCCTGATCCCGAGGAAGTGCCTTGCGGCATCGTGCTCTTCACCTTCTCCAAGCCGCTGGTGGACAGCAAGGTGATGGACGAGGGGATCAAGGTTGTCTCCCTGCCTGATGAGCGCTGGGGCCGCCGCGACATCAAGACGACCCAACTTCTCTACCCGTCCTATGCGAAGATGCAGGCCAAGAAGCAGGGCGCACAGGACGCGTGGCTCGTCGAGGACGGTTTTGTGACCGAGGGCACGGCGAACAACGCCTATATCGTCAAGGATGGCACGATCATCACCCGCCAGCTTAGCAACGACATCCTGCACGGGATCACTCGCGCAGCGATCCTGCGTTTTGCGAAAGAGGCGCAGATGAAGATTGAGGAGCGCCCCTTTACCATCGCCGAAGCGCAAGAGGCTGACGAAGCCTTCGTGACCTCCGCTACGGGCTTCTGCCAGCCAGTGATCGAGATCGACGGTGCGCAGATTGGTTCGGGTGTTCCCGGCAACATCTCCAAGCGCCTGCGCGAGATTTACACTGCCGAGATGACCGCCGCCGCGATCTGATCGGACAGTCCAGAATGTCAAAGCCGCCCGTGTCTTGCGACGCGGGCGGTTTCTTTGTGACGGCGTGATCGAGCCTCTCGTTGCTCTTTCGCCCATCCCGGCGAAAATCATTTGGAGCAAACGGAAGGAAGTCGCGTGTTGGGTGGCATGTTGTCTGCCCCAAGGGCGACAGCCTAACTGTCCGAGGGCCCAACGTTTTCGTTAAAGGATTTTTGGAACGCGGCCTGCGTCGCGGCGTCTGCCTCCGTCTGGTGGGTGTTCTTCCATTCGTCGTAGGGCATTCCGTAGAAGATTTCGCGCGCTTCCTCTTTGGACATTTCAATCCCGCGTTCGTTGGCGGCCTCCTGATACCAGCGGCTGAGGCAGTTGCGGCAAAAGCCCGCGAGGTTCATCAGGTCGATATTCTGCACGTCCGTGCGCTTCTCCATGAGATGCGCGCGCAGGGTGCGAAAGGCAGCGGCTTCGAGTTCGATACGTGTCTGGTCGTCCATGTCTGACTCCTGTGGCGCGACTATCGGGATAGCCGGTCGAGGGTTCGGGTGAGGATGGGGGCAAGTAGATGCGCCCATTTCTTTTGTGCTTCGGGGGTCTCGATCAGGTCGGAACGCAGCTCGATCAGGACGTTGAGCCGCCCGTGACGCAGCGCATGGGTATCAACGGCATCACCGCGCAGAGACCCATCGTAGGGTTCATTGTCGCCGATCACCAGCCGCTCGCCAAGGGCTTCCGCCTCCGCTTTGAGTGTCGGGTCATTCTGTAACTCGTCGATCAGCGGATCGGTGAAGCGCTTGTCGTAGGCTGATAGGATGCCGATCTGCCACGGACGACGCGGCCGGCCCTTGAGTTGCGGGGTAAAGCTGTGGACGGCACAGATCACCACATCCTCGCGCGCGGCGGCGAGCGCCTCGTAGGCGTCGTGATAGGGGCGGTAGTAGGCATCGATGCGGCGGGCGATTTCGTCGGGGCCTGCGTCGCGATTGGCGGGGATCACCGAGCCGTCATAAATCTTGCGCACCAGTGTCGGGTCATCCGCGCCACGGTTCGGGTCGATCACCAGACGGGAGAAATCACTCAGAATCGCAGGGCTGTCGAGCAGCTTGGACAGTTCCAGCGTCACCCCCTTCGCGCCCACGTCATAGGCGATGTGGCGTGCCATATCGGCCTCTGGAATGCCCAAGGTGCCGCCGAATTCGGGCGGAATGCGATTGGTCGCATGGTCGCAAGTCAGCAACCAACGGCTCTGCCGCGCCCGTCCTATTATCTCGAATGCGGGGATATCGGTCATTTTTCCTTCATCCGCAGGCTTCATACCTGCCTTATGCCCCCAGTTCTGAAAGGGCCAGTTGTGCCGCTCACTGGTTTACGGCATAGAGGGGGTGGCCCATCGATAAAAAATGAACGACCGAAAGGATGCAAGGCAGTTATGAGACGCCTTCGGAATGTAAAAATCGTGGCCACGCTCGGCCCCGCTTCGAATGACTATGAAACGATCCGCGCGCTTACGGAGGCCGGAGCGGATGTGTTCCGTCTCAACATGAGCCACGGCGATCACGACGAAATCCGCGTGCGCCACGAGATCATTCGCAAAGTTGAAGCCGATCTGGGACGCCCGATCGCTATTCTGGCCGACCTTCAGGGGCCGAAGCTTCGCGTGGGCAAATTCGCCTCTGGCGCGCACGATCTGGAGGAGGGCGACAAGTTCCGCCTCGATCTCGATCCCGCTGATGGTGACGGCAAACGTGTTCAACTCCCGCACCCCGAGATTTTCGCGGCGCTTCGGCCTGGTGCGAACCTGCTCGTGAACGACGGGAAAATCCGTCTGCAAGTCGAAGACTGTGGCGAGGATTTCGCCGAGACCGTTGTCACTGTCGGTGGCACGATCTCCAACCGCAAGGGCGTGAACGTGCCCGATGTGGTCCTTCCGCTTGCCGCGCTGTCCGAAAAGGACCGCAAGGATCTCGAGTTCACCTGCGAACTTGGTGTCGATTGGGTTGCGCTGTCCTTCGTGCAGCGTCCCGAAGACATGATCGAGGCGAAGGAGCTGGTCAACGGCCGCGCTGCCGTTCTTGCAAAAATCGAGAAGCCGTCGGCGGTCGAGAACTTCGACGATATTCTCGCTGCATCCGACGGTATCATGGTGGCACGTGGGGATCTTGGTGTTGAACTGCCTGTTCAGGCCGTGCCCCCGATCCAGAAACGCCTGATCCGCAAGTGCCGCGCCGCGGCCAAGCCGGTGATTGTCGCTACGCAGATGCTCGAAAGCATGATCGAAAGCCCGATGCCAACCCGCGCGGAAGTGTCCGACGTGGCGACCGCGATCTATGAGGGCGCAGATGCCATCATGCTCTCGGCAGAATCGGCTGCGGGTAACTACCCGATCGAAGCTGTCACGACGATGAGCAACGTGGCCAAAGAGGTCGAGAACGACACGGTCTACCGTGATGTGATCGACGCTTCCCGTTCGCGCGTGAACAAGGAAAGCGTGGCCGATGCCGTGGTTTCTGCTGCACGCGAGATCGCGGAAACCACCAATGTGAAGGCTATCGTTTGCTATTCCGAGAGCGGCACGACCGCCGCTCTTACCGCACGCGAACGTCCGCATGTGCCGATTATCGCCATGACTTCGCGCCGCAATACCGCGCGCAGGCTCTGCCTCTACTGGGGTGTGCATTGCGTGATGACGGGTGAAATCGAGCGGTTCAAGATGGCTGTGGTTAACGCGGCGCGCGCGGCCCGCACGTCTGGCTTTGCAACCGAGGATGACAATATCGTCGTCACCGCGGGTATCCCCTTCAACCAGCCTGGATCGACGAATATCCTGCGTGTCGCACCTTGTGAGGAACGCTTGATTTTCAATTCCGATCCCGAATAATAGCGCCATTTCAACGGTGCTAGGGGACGGCTGAGCCATGGATACCGATCTATTTCTCGTTCTTGGGGTGGGCATTGCCGTTCTGGCGCTGCCCGCCATCATCGGCGCGTTTTCGGAGAGCCGACCGCCACGTGCGGCGGCAATCATGGTGATGATCGGCGGTGGCCTCATCGTCCTTGCCGTCAGTCAGCACCCGGGCGGCTATTCGCTGCGTGAGGTGCCTGACGCTCTGACCCGCGTGATCGGGCGCTACTTCTAGGCGTTTCGATCATCGGTGATCTATTTCTGGCGCCCCTTGGGGAAAACACCTCCAAGGGGCTTGCCAAACCCCCCGTTGCCCTGTAATTGCACGCGCTCATGGTGCGCGGCCGGCCATTAGGCATGCCGAGTCGCGCGAAACAACCATCGAAACGATAGGAGATGGAAATGCCCAAGATGAAGACCAAATCTAGCGCCAAGAAGCGCTTTAAAGTGACCGCCACTGGCAAGGTCATGGCAGGTCAGGCCGGCAAACGCCACGGCATGATCAAACGCCACAAGAAATTTATCCGTGACGCACGTGGCACGACCACGCTCTCCGCACCCGATGCGAAGATCGTGAAGTCCTACATGCCCTACGACCGCTAATAGGAGGCCTGGAATATGTCCCGCACCAAAGGTGGTACCGTCACCCACGCCCGTCACAAGAAAGTCCTCAAGGCCGCGAAAGGTTACTACGGCGCACGTAGCCGCACCTTCCGCACTGCCACGCAGGCTGTCGACAAGGCCAACCAATACGCAACCCGCGACCGTAAGACCCGCAAGCGCAACTTCCGCGCCCTGTGGATCCAGCGTATCAACGCGGCTGTGCGTTCGCACGATGAGGCTCTGACCTACTCGAAGTTCATCAACGGCCTGTCGCTGGCTGGTATCGAAGTGGACCGTAAGGTTCTCGCCGATCTCGCCGTGCACGAGCCCGAAGCGTTTGGTGCCATCGTCGAAAAGGCGAAGGCCGCGCTCTAAGCGTTTCCCTTAGGGGATTTGCAAATTTTGGAAGCCGCGGACCTCTTTGGGGTCTCGCGGCTTCTTGTCTTTCAGGCCACCCGTGATACCAAGCGGGGGACGACGGAAAAGAGGGATCGACATGGACGATCTGAAGAACAAATACCTCACTGCTATTCTTGCGGCTGGGGACGAAGCGACGCTTGAGGACATCCGCCTGAAAGCGGTCGGCAAAAAGGGCGAAGTTGCGCTCAAGATGCGCGAGTTGGGCAAGATGACGCCCGAAGAGCGTCAGGTCATGGGGCCGAAGCTCAACGCGTTGAAAGACGAAATCAACTCCGCGCTCGCGGCCAAGAAGGTCGCGCTGGAGGATGCCGCACTTGAGGAGCGTCTGGCTGGTGAATGGCTCGATGTGACCCTGCCTTCGCGTGCGCGCCGCGTCGGGACGATCCACCCGATCTCCCGCGTCTCCGAAGAGATTTACGCCATCTTTGCCGATCTCGGTTTCGCCGTGGCCGAAGGGCCGCAGATCGAGGACGACTGGCACAACTTCGACGCGCTCAACATCCCGCCGCATCACCCCGCGCGGCAGGAGCATGACACCTTCTACATGCACCGCGACGAAGGCGACGATCGCCCGCCGCATGTGCTGCGCACCCACACCAGCCCCGTGCAGATCCGTACCATGCTGGACCAAGGTGCCCCCGTGCGCGTGATCGCCCCCGGCCGTGTTTACCGCTGCGACTATGACCAGACGCACACACCGATGTTCCACCAAGTCGAGGGCATGGCCATCGACAAGGACATCTCCATGGCGAACCTCAAATGGGTGCTCGAAGAGTTCTACACCGCCTTCTTCGGTCGCCCCGTCAAAACCCGCTTCCGCGCCTCGCACTTCCCCTTCACGGAGCCTTCCGCCGAGGTGGATGTGCAGTGCAAATGGGAAAACGGCACCGTGACCGTGGGCGAGGGCGACGACTGGCTCGAAGTTCTGGGCTCGGGCATGATGCACCCCAACGTGCTGAAATCTGGCGGAATCGACCCGAAAGAATGGCAGGGCTTTGCTTTCGGCATGGGGATCGACCGCCTCGCGATGCTGAAATACGGCATTCCCGACCTGCGGGCCTTCTTTGATAGCGACCTGCGCTGGCTTCGCCACTACGGCTTTAGCGCACTGGGCACGCCGACGCTGGCGGGAGGGATTCACGGGTAGAAATCGCGGGGTGTCAGCCCCGCGTCACGCCCGACCCGCCCCATGGGCGGGCGTGAACGCCCACCCCGGGTCGCGCGCGCCGCTCGTCCCTTTGAAATTTAACTTCTCCCACTAGGAGACCCGACTATGAAATTCACACTCTCCTGGCTCAAAGAGCATCTGGAAACCGAGGCGAGCCTCGATGACATCCTTTACGCCCTGACCGATCTCGGGCTTGAGGTAGAAGGCGTCGAGAACCCGCGTGAAAAGCTCAAGGGCTTCAAGCTGGTCAAAGTCAAAGAGGCCGAGAAGCACCCCGACGCAGACAAGCTGCGCGTGTGTCAGGTCGAGACCGACGAGGGCATGACCCAGATCGTCTGCGGCGCACCCAATGCGCGGGCGGGGATCACGGCGGTTCTGGCCAAGCCGGGCATGTATATCCCCGGCCTCGACATCACCATTTCCGTGGGCAAGATCCGTGGCGTCGAAAGTCACGGGATGATGGCCTCCGAGCGCGAGTTGGAGCTTTCCGACGAGCATAACGGCATCATCGAACTTGAGGGCGGTGAGGTCGGACAGGAGTTTGCCGATTATCTGGCCGAACGTGACCCGTCCAAGGTCGATCCCGTCATCGAGATCGCCATCACCCCCAACCGCCCCGACGCGCTTGGCGTGCATGGCATCGCCCGCGATCTGGCGGCGCGTGGACTTGGCACGCTGAAACCGCTCAAGGCCGAAAAGGTCGAGGGAAGTTTCCCCAACCCGATCCCAGTGACCATCACCGAGGACGGCGCTGACGGCTGTCACGTTTTCGCGGGACGCCTCATCAAGGGCGTGAAAAACGGCCCTTCCCCGCAGTGGTTGCAGGACCGTCTGAGCGCCATTGGCCTGCGCCCGATTTCTGCGTTGGTCGATGTGACCAACTTCTTCACCTACGACCGCAATCGCCCGCTGCACGTCTTTGACGCGGCCAAGGTCGAGGGCGGCCTGACCGTGCATCGTTCGAAAGGCGGCGAGGAACTGGTCGCGCTTGACGAGAAAACCTACACATTGCCCGAGGGCGTGATGGTGATCTCCGCAGGTGGCAAGGTCGAAAGCATCGCGGGCATCATGGGTGGCGAGGAGACTGGCTGCACCGAGGAGACCGTGGACGTCTATCTTGAGGCCGCTGTCTGGAACACGCTCGACATCGCCAAGGGTGGCCGCGCGCTCAAGATCAATTCCGACGCACGCTACCGCAACGAACGCGGCATTGATCCCGCCTACAACATGCAGGCAATCGAGGACGCAACGCGGATGATCCTCGACCTGTGCGGCGGCGAGCCCTCCGAGGTTGTTGTCGCGGGCGAGGTGCCCGATGTGTCGCGTGCCTACCATCTCGATACCGACCGAGTGCAGTCGCTCGTCGGCATGGAAATCGCCCCCTCCCGTCAGGTCGAAATCCTTGAAAGCCTCGGCTTCGAGATGGATAGCGACATGGCGAAGGTGCCAAGCTGGCGTCCTGATGTTCTGGGCGAGGCCGATCTTGTCGAAGAGGTCGCCCGCGTCGAGAGCCTGACCCATCTTGAGCCGAAGCCGATGACGCGCCCTGCGGGCGTGGCGAAACAAATCCTGACGCCGATGCAGGTCCGCGAGAGCGCGGCCCGTCATCAGGCCGCAGGTCTGGGCTACAACGAATGCGTGACCTATTCCTTCATCGACAGTAAATCCGCGGCGCTCTTTGGTGGCGGTTCCGATGCGGTGAAGCTGGAAAATCCGATTTCGTCGGAAATGAGCCACATGCGTCCCGATCTTCTCGCGGGTCTGTTGCAGGCGGCGAGCCGCAATCAGGCGCGTGGCTTCGGCGATCTGGCGCTTTTCGAGTGCGGTCCTGCCTTCCAAGGTGGCGAGCCGGGTGAGCAGCATTTGCAACTCGCGGGGCTTCTCGTCGGGGCAACGGGGCCGAAGGACGTGCATGGCGCGCGTCGCGTGGTTGACCTCTTCGACGCCAAGGCCGACGCCGAGGCGGTGCTGTCCGCTATCGGTGCCCCCGCCAAGGCGCAAATCCTGCGCGACACCGCGCCGTGGTTCCATCCGGGACGGTCGGGAAAAATCTGTCTCGGACCGAAAAAGGTTCTGGCACAGTTCGGTGAGTTGCACCCGAAAGTGCTCAAGGAAATGGGCGTCAAAGGCACGGCTGTGGCCTTCACCGTCTACCTCGAAAACGTGCCGATGCCGCGCGGGAACAAGGTGGCGCGGGCGGCCTTCTTCACCAATGACCTGCAAGCGGTTGAACGCGATTTCGCCTTTGTCGTGGACAAGGACGTGAGTGCGCTCGACGTGATGAATGCAGCGGGTGGCGCGGATAAGGCACTGATCGAGGAAGTGCGCCTGTTCGACGAGTTCATCGGCGGCAGCCTTGGCGAGGGCAAGAAATCGCTGGCCATCACCGTGCGCATTCAGCCCCAGACCGATACGCTCAAGGAGAAAGACCTTGAGGAACTCTCGGCCAAGGTCGTGGCAAAAGTCGAGAAAGCCACGGGCGGCGTATTGCGTGGGTGAGAGGCGAAGTCGCCGCTACACATCATTGGCGCATTAAGCGCGCAGACAAGAAAAACGCCCGCATGAACAGCGGGCGTTTTTTGCGTTTCAGGGGTGTCTACTCTGGCCGCGCAGGGATGTTTTTCGCGCGTTGCACCGCGTCACGGGCAAAGAAGCGCTCAACATAGGCCGGCACGTTGGTCAGGGAATTATATCCCGTGATCTCCTTGGCCCCGTAGAAGTCCAGCGCATTGAGCCACGGTGCCAGCGCCATATCGGCGATGGAATAGTCGTCCACGATCCACTCGCGCCCCTCAAGGCGCTTCTCCACCACATTGAGCAGGCGGTTGGCCTCGTTCACGTAGCGGTCGCGCGCGGTTTTGTCCTCCATCGCGGCGCCTGCGAATTTGTAGAAGAACCCCAACTGCCCGAACATCGGACCGACCCCGCCCATCTGGAACATCAGCCATTGCAGCGTCTCGTAGCGTTTGACGGGGTCTTTGGAGAGAAATTTCCCCGATTTCTCCGCAAGATAGATCAGGATCGCGCCGCTTTCGAAAAGGGCGACCTGCTGACCATCGGGACCATTGGGGTCAACGATTGCGGGGATCTTGTTGTTGGGGTTGAGCGACAGGAAGGCATCGCTCTTCACATCCGCATCCGACAGGGTGACGAGGTGCGGCTCATAGTCGATGCCCATTTCCTCCAGCGCGACGGAGGCTTTCACCCCGTTGGGCGTGGGGTAGGAGTAGAGTTGAAGTTTCTCTGGCGTCTGTGCGGGCCAGCGTTCCGTGATGGGGTGGGAAATAGAATTGGTCATTTATGCTCCATAGATCGCAAGTTTTTTCGCAGCGTCATCTCTCATCTAAGGCTCTGCCAGAACGGAAAAAAGTGCTGCCGTCTGTGCATCATCGTGCTAAGCAATGTGCGTAGGTGCGGTCACATGTCGCACCTTGTGGTGGGAATTACGAAGGGACAAGTTCCATGCTCAAAGAATTCAAGGACTTCATTGCCAAAGGCAATGTGATGGATATGGCCGTCGGTATCATCGTCGGTGCGGCCTTTACCGCGATCGTGAAATCGATGGTCTCCGACCTGATCAACCCGATCATTGGCATCTTCACAGGCGGTCTGGACTTCACCAACCGCTACACCGTGATCTCCGGCGACGTTGCTCCGGGCACATCGCTTGAAGCGGCGCGTGAGGCGGGGGCATCTGTCTTTGCTTACGGTTCGTTCATCATGGCCGTGATCAACTTCCTGATCATCGCATTCGTGGTGTTCATGCTAGTGCGCTACGTCAACAAGGTGAAAGCCGCCGCCGAGAAGCCCGAAGAGGTCGAGCCCGAGGTCGAATCCGGCCCAAGCGAGCTGGACGTTCTTCTGGAAATCCGCGACTCTCTCGCGAAGAAGTAAGCAGCTCTCTTCAGAGAAAAAGCAGGCCCGCCGGAGAAATCCGACGGGCCTTTTGCGTAGGGCAGAGATTTTCGGAGCCACCCTACGACTTGGGGGACACACGTGAAGTAATACGCGCAGCGGAAGGGTTTCCGTCGCGGGTTGCGCAAAAAATATTCCTGTGGGACAGTTTTGCGTGAATGCACGGCTTTGCGGGAGAAATGCGCGCTATGACAGAGCTTGATGAAATGGATCGCCGCATCTTGCGCGAGTTGCAGCGAAGGGGGCGTATCTCCAACGCCGATCTCGCCGTGGCCTGCCATATTTCACCCTCTGCCTGTCACCGCCGAATGCAGCGGTTGGAAAACGAAGGCATCATCCGCGACTACGTGGCGCTGCTCGATCCGCGTCTGGTGGATCGTCGCTCCACCGTTTTCGTCGAGGTGACGCTCGACAGTCAGGCCGATGAAACGCTGGCTGCTTTCGAGCGTGCCGTGCGCGGGGTTGAGGATGTTCTTGAATGCCACCTGATGGCGGGACGGGCCGATTACATGCTCAAGGTGGTGGCCTCGGACACCGAGCACTATGCACGCATCCACCGTCATCTGGTGCGCCTTCCAGGCGTGCAGAAAATGCAGTCGTCCTTCGCGATGCGCACCGTGTTCAAGACCACTGCGCTCCCCGTCTAGGCATTGCCGTTTTTGCAAATGCCGTCGAGCGTGCTAGGTTCGACGCTGTCGCATTTGGGAGGAGGCGACGTCATGAAACGGATAAACCACGCAGATACCATCATTTCTACCGTCGAATCGGGGGCCGTTGGCACCCGCCTGACCGCCTCTTGGCGACGGTCGGTGAAGAAGCATGGGCTTGATCCTGCGGTGGTCGCCGCACCGCGCCGTTTTGAACAGCGCGACTTGGAAGAGCGTCGGCAAAGGCTTGGCGCGTTCATGAATGTTGCCACGCCGAAACTGGATCAACTGTTCCAAATGGTCGGCCAGACGGGCTGCTGCGTTTTGATGACCGACCATGAGGGCGTGGTGCTTGACCTGCGTTCAACCGATGGCGATGCGCCGATCTTCGACGATTGGGGCCTGTGGTATGGGGCCGATTGGTCCGAGGCCGCCGAGGGCACCAACGGGATCGGCACCTGTCTGGTCGAGGAACGTCAGGTGTCCATTCACCGCGACGAGCATTTCATGGCGCGGAACACCTCGATGTCCTGCATGGATGCGCCGATCTTCGGCCCTGATGGTGCGCTGATCGCGGCGCTGGACGTGTCGTCGTGTCGTGCGGACCAGACCGAAGCCTACACCCGCCTGATCGCAGGCGTTGTTTCCCAGACCGCCAAACAGATCGAAACCGAAGCCTTCCGCGCAGCCTTTCCCAAGGCACGGATCGTCACCTCGCCCGAGGAGCGCCCCGAAGGCGCGGTGCTTCTCGCTGTGGACAGTGATGACCTGATTATCGGGGCCACCCGCGCCGCGCGGCGGGCGTTTGGCTTCGGACAGGTCGGCTCATTCGATCCGCGCCCCGCGTCAGATGTGCTTGGACGGGACACCTCCGCCTCTGCGCTTGAACGCGCGGAACGGGCGGCGCTCAAACGTGCGATTGCGCGGGCAGGGGGCAACCTGTCGGCGGCGGCGCGCGCGCTCGGAATCGGTCGCGCCACGCTTTATCGCCGCATGAAACGCCTCGGACTCGACGGCTGATCCTTCAAAAATCCGACCAACTGTCTCACCTGTGAGACACATTGCCTGTGCCCGATGCTGTGGCGGGGCTGACGTACGGTGCGTATTGGGACACCTTCTCCGACATACGGCGTGGAGTACGCCGCAATTCAACGAGGAGGATACCCTATGAACGTGCAGTCCAAAGTTGACCTGTATTTCACCAACCCTTTCAAAGCCCGCTACGACAACTTCATCGGCGGCAAATTCGTGGCTCCTGTGGGCGGCGAGTATTTCGACAACATCACGCCGATCACGGGCCAGAAGGTCTGCGAAGTCGCGCGTTCTGGTGCGGCTGATGTCGAGGCCGCTCTCGACGCCGCGCACGCAGCGAAGGTCGCATGGGGCGCCACGTCTGCCGCGGAACGCTCCAACGTTCTGTTGAAGGTCGCGGATCGTATCGAAGAAAATCTCGACCTGATTGCCACCGCCGAGACATGGGACAACGGCAAGCCCATCCGCGAGACCACCGCGGCCGACATTCCGCTTGCTGTTGACCACTTCCGTTACTTCGCGGGCGTGCTGCGTGGCCAAGAGGGCACCATGTCGGAGATCGACGCTGACACCGTGGCCTACCACTATCACGAGCCGCTGGGCGTCGTGGGTCAGATCATCCCGTGGAACTTCTCGATCCTGATGGCCGCGTGGAAACTCGCGCCGGCTCTGGCCGCTGGTAACTGCATCGTGCTCAAACCCGCCGAGCAAACTCCCGCCGCCATCATGGTTGTCGCCGAGTTGATCGCGGACCTTCTGCCCGATGGTGTGCTCAACATCGTCAACGGTTACGGTGCCGAAGTCGGTGCGCCGCTCGCTCGCTCGCCCCGCATTGCCAAGATCGCCTTCACGGGTTCGACTCAAACGGGCCGCATGATCATGCAATACGCGACCGAGAACCTGATTCCCGTGACGCTCGAACTGGGCGGCAAGTCGCCCAACATCTTCTTCTCCGATATCATGCGTGAGGACGATGCGTTCCTCGACAAAGCTGTTGAGGGCTTCGTGCTCTTTGCCTTCAACCAAGGCGAGGTTTGCACCTGCCCGAGCCGCGCGTTGATCCAAGAGGATATCTACGACGAGTTCATGGCCCGCTGCATTGAGCGTGTGAAAGCGATCAAACAGGGTGACCCGCGCAACATGGACACCATGGTTGGTGCGCAGGCGAGCCAAGAGCAGCAGGACAAGATCCTGTCCTATCTCAACATCGGTCGCGAAGAGGGTGCGGAAGTGCTCACGGGCGGCGATGCGGCGAAGTTCGACGGTGACATCACCAACGGCTTCTACATCCAGCCCACGGTCCTCAAAGGCGACAACTCCATGCGGGTGTTCCAAGAGGAAATCTTCGGCCCCGTTGTGTCGGTCACGACCTTCAAAACCGAGGAAGAGGCGCTGCAAATCGCCAATGACACGATGTATGGCCTCGGTGCTGGCGTGTGGTCGCGTGATGCGAACACCTGCTACCGCTTCGGTCGCGCCGTTGAGGCGGGCCGTGTGTGGGTCAACAACTACCACGCCTATCCTGCCCACGCCGCCTTCGGTGGCTACAAGCAGTCGGGCATTGGCCGCGAGAACCACAAGATGATGCTGGACCACTACCAGCAGACCAAGAACATCCTGATGAGCTACAACCCCAACAAGCTCGGGTTCTTCTAGAACCGCACGGATACCAAAACTTGTTGCGCGCGAAATTCCATCCCCCCGTTTCGCGCGCGCTCCCAAGGCGGCGGCCATCGTGGTCGCCGCCAAATTCTTACCCGAAAAGGAGCGCGATATGACTGTTCAAGGATCTGTAAAACGTGTGGTGGCAACCGAGGCGGCGCAGTCGCTTCTGGCGGAGATACGGGCCGATCATGGCGCGGTGATATTCGTGCAATCGGGCGGATGCTGCGATGGATCTGCGCCGATGTGTTTCAAGGCGGGCGACTACACGGTCGGATCGCGCGACATCCTTCTGGGCGATGTTGAGGGGGCCGAGGTCTGGATTTCGCCCTCACTCTTCGAGATATGGCGCTCCAGCCAGATGATCCTCGACGCAGGCCCCGGTCGTGGCGCGGGCTTCTCGCTCGACACGGGGCGCGGTCAGTGTTTCCAGTCGAAATCGCGGCTGATGGATGAGGACGAACTGGCCGCACTTGAGAGCGACTAACGCCGCGTCCCGCCGAGATCGGTTCACCAATCCACGCCAGCACGCATGGACAAACGCTCTCAAACCCTATAGAGGAACGCTTTGATGCGCGGCTTCTTCGCGCGACGTTTGGATGTTCCCCTATGAAAATGCCCCTGTCCGACGCGCTATCCGAGCGCGGCTATGAAACTTTGACCGACGTGCAAACGGCGGTCACCGCACCCGAGCTTGCGCAAGCCGACCTTCTGGTCTCCGCGCAAACCGGGTCGGGCAAGACGGTGGGCTTTGGACTTGCCATTGCCGAGACGCTGCTTGGCGATGCGGATGCCTTCGGCCCCGCCGCCGCCCCCCTGTCACTGATCATCGCGCCGACGCGCGAGTTGGCGATGCAGGTGGCGCGCGAATTGCAATGGCTCTACGCCAAGACGGGCGCGAAGGTCGTGACCTGTATCGGCGGTATGGACGCTCGCAACGAGCGCCGCGCCCTCGAACGCGGTGCGCATATCGTTGTCGGCACACCTGGCCGTCTGCGCGACCACATCACGCGCGGTGCGCTCGACCTCGACGACATCCGCGCGATTGTGCTTGATGAGGCCGACGAGATGCTTGACCTCGGCTTCCGCGAAGACCTTGAGTTCATGCTGGGCGCCGCCCCCGCCGACCGCCGCACGCTGATGTTCTCGGCAACCGTGTCCAAGTCAATCAGCCAGATCGCGTCCAATTTCCAGCGCGACGCGAAACGGATTTCCACCGTCTCCGAACGCAGCCAGCACACCGACATTTCCTATCAGGTGATCCAATGTGCGCCGCGTGACGCGGAACACGCCATTATCAACCTGCTGCGCTATCACGACAGCCAAACGTCCATCGTCTTTGCCAACACCCGCGCCGCCGTGGCGCGTCTGACCGCGCGGTTTGCCAATCGCGGGTTCTCGGTTGTGAGCCTCTCGGGCGAGTTGTCGCAAGACGAGCGCAGCCACGCCTTGCAGGCGTTGCGTGACGGGCGCGCGCGTGTCTGTGTGGCCACAGATGTGGCCGCGCGGGGCATCGACCTGCCCAATCTGGAGCTGGTGATCCACGCCGATCTGCCGACGAATACCGAAGGGCTTCTGCACCGTTCGGGCCGCACAGGCCGTGCGGGACGCAAGGGTATCTCCGCGCTGATCGCGCCCGATAACGTCGCCCGCAAGGCCTCGCGCCTGCTGGGCTGGGCGAAGGTCGAAGCCGAGTGGAAACCCGCGCCGAGCGCCGAGGACATCCTCGCGCTGGACGAGAAACGTCTTCTTGATGATGACGCGTGGAAGGAAGCACCGAGCGAGAGCGAAACTGCATTCGCCGCGACGCTTCTAGAAAAATACACCCCCGAGCAGGTCGCCGCAGCCTGCCTGCGCCTCTACCGCGCGGGCCTGTCGGCCCCCGAGGATATCAATGCCCACACAGGTGGCGGTCCCGCCGCCGCTCGCAAGCAAGACCCGCGTGCTTCTTTTGGCCCTTCGGCATGGATTTCGCTTTCTGTCGGACGTGACAAGAACGCCGAGCCGCGCTGGCTCCTGCCGCTCATGTGTCGCGCGGGCAATCTGGAGAAATCCCAGATCGGCAAGATCAAGATGGAGGATCGCGAGACCTTCGTCGAGTTGAAGGCCGATGCCATCGACGGCTTCTTCGCCGCGCTGAAAGCCAATGGCGAGTTGGAAGATGAGGTCTATGCGACCCGTGTGCAGGGCACGCCGACCTTCTCGCGCGGTCCTGCGCCCGCAGGCAAGCCGAAGTTCGCAGGCAAGGGAAAGCCCAAAGGTGGCCGTCCCTATGACAAGCCCAAGTTCGACAAACCGCGCGGCGACAAGCCGAAATACGACAAGTTCGAAAAGCCCGCCCGCAAGGAACGTGACGACGAAGTGCACGCGCCCGCCAAAGGGAAGAAGCCCTATAAGGCCAAGGGTGACAAACCGCCCTTCCAAAAGGATGGCGGAAAGCCCAAGGGCAAAGCTGACGGCAAGCCCGCAGGCAAGCCGAAAGCCAAATACGCCAAAGATGGCGCACCGAAGAAACCGCACCGCAAGGGCGCGAAATACGGTAGCGGCAAAGGTGGCCCCAAGGGCGGCGACGCGCGGCCCGTGCGCAAGGGCTGACGCTCGCGCAAGGGCACGCAGCGCCCGACCAAGCGACCCACAAGTGAAAACCCCCGCAGCTAAAGCCGCGGGGGTTTTTAATGACTGAGCTCCCGATAGGGGAGTTTCGTCCGTACGTCAGATCTTAGAGAAGACCTTCACGCTGTGCTTTTTTACGAGCCAGCTTGCGAGCACGGCGGACGGCTTCAGCCTTCTCGCGCGCTTTTTTGACGGAGGGTTTCTCGAAATGTTGCTTGAGCTTCATTTCACGGAAAACGCCTTCGCGTTGGAGCTTCTTCTTCAGAGCACGGAGTGCCTGATCGACGTTGTTATCACGAACGCTAACCTGCATGTGGTGTCACCACCTTCCTAAGTTAGATTTGCAAGAGATTGCAGGAAGTGGCCATATAGCAAAGCGGACCTAGGTTGTCTACAGTGTCCTCACTGACCCAAGGAGTGTTCCGATGAATACCACCGCTTACATTGATCCCACACGGGAAAAGCTGCTTGATGCCGCGATTTCGCACGTCGTTTTCGACGGGTGGGGGCCTGAGACCTTCCGCAATGCAGTGGCTGATTCGGGTTTCTCGGAGACTTTGGCACGTGTGGCTGCGCCGCGCGGCTCGGCGGATCTGGCCGCCGCCTATCACAAGCGCGGGGATCGCGAGATGATCGCGGCGCTGGAGGCGGCTGATCTCTCCGAAATGCGCTTTCGCGACAGGATCGCCGAGGCGGTATGGCTGCGCCTGATGGCGGTGGACCGCGAATTGGTGCGCCGTGGTATGGCGCTCTTCTCGCTGCCGCATTACGCGCCCGAGGGAACGCGGCTCGTCTTGGAAACCTGCGATGCGATATGGACCGCGCTTGGCGACACCTCGCGGGATGTGAACTGGTATACGAAACGCGCGACCCTTGCGGGCGTCTGCGGCTCGACGGTGCTCTACTGGCTTGGCGACGAAAGCGAAGAGTTTGCCGACACCCGCGCCTTCCTCGACCGCCGTATCGACAATGTGATGCAGTTCGAAAAGGTCAAAGCGCAGGTGCGCGAGAACAAGGCGCTCTCGCCGCTGCTCGCCGTGCCCAATGCCATTCTCGGCGCGATCAAGGCCCCTGCGGGCGTGGGGCGCGACGACATTCCCGGAACCCGTTCGTCCGACACATAGCCGACAGATGTCCGACGGATAGCCGACACCATTCAGACAGCGAAATTCAGACTGCGAACCACCACGGAGAGATCCCTATGCCCCTTCCCGACACCATGCGTGCCGTTGAAATTGCACGTGCTGGAGGACCAGATGTCCTGACCCCTTGCACACGTCCAGTGCCGGACGCAGGCGCAGGGGAGATCGTCATAAAAGTGGCCTTTGCAGGCGTGAACCGCCCCGACGCTTTGCAGCGGGCAGGGCTCTACAACCCGCCGAAAGGGGCGTCCGACCTGCCTGGTCTGGAGGCGTCTGGCGAGGTGGTTGCCGTGGGAAAAGGCGTTACAGAATGGGCACTTGGCGATCAGGTCTGCGCCTTGTTGCCTGGTGGCGGGTATGCCGAATACGTGGCCACCCCCGCCGCACACGCGCTGCCCGTTCCTGAAGGGTTGACGCTGGAACAGGCGGCCTGTCTGCCCGAGACATTTTTCACCGTGTGGTCGAATGTGTTCGAGCGGGGACGTTTGCAAGCAGGTGAGCGTTTTCTGGTCCATGGCGGCACATCGGGCATCGGCACCACCGCAATCCAACTCGCCCGCGTCTTCGGTGCACGGGTATTCGCCACAGCTGGAACAGCGGAAAAATGCAATGTCTGCAGTGAGTTAGGCGCAGAACGAGCCATCAACTACCGCGACGAGGATTTCGTAGACGTGATGCGCGCGGCGGGTGGTGCCAACCTGATCCTCGACATGGTGGGCGGCGATTATATCCCCCGCAATATCAAGGCGTTGGCGGATGACGGTCGCTTGGTAAACATCGCTTTTCTCCAAGGCGCGAAGGCGGAAGTGAATTTCGCACAGATGATGATGCGGCGGCTCACGCTCACGGGCTCCACGCTGCGCCCACGGTCCAACATCTATAAGGCGGAAATCGCGCAAGCTTTGCACGCGCAGGTCTGGCCCCTCCTGAGTGCGGGCCGTGTCGCGCCCGTGATGGACAGCACATATCCGCTCGAACAGGCGGGCAAGGCACATGCGCATATGGAAGCGGGGAACCACATCGGGAAGATCGCGCTCTCCGTGGGCTGACGCGCCTCTTGCGTAGCCCTTGTGCGGGCGTTGGTGTGGCATGTGGCTATGCATTTGCGCGACTATGCGCGGAATGTCGGAGGAGACCCAAATGACACGCACAACAACCGTCGGCCCCATGCCGCAAATCGGCTACGGCACTTGGAACCGCGCGGAGCAGGAATGCTACGACGGCGTCGTTGCCGCGGTGGAGGCGGGGTATCGTCACATCGACACCGCCGAAGGTTACAACAACGAGGAATTTGTCGGGCGCGCGCTCAAGGATACGGGCCTGCATCGCGACGACTATTTCTTGACGACGAAGGTCGCGCCCGAGAGCTTTGGACCTGGTCAAATTCGTCCGCACGTTGAGGCATCCTTGGAGAAGCTGGGCGTTGATCGCGTTGATCTGCTGCTCCTGCACTACCCGTCGATTGGCGATGAATATGAGATTGAGGACTTCATAGCGCAGTTCGCCGCAGTTTATGACGCGGGTCTGACCTCGCATATCGGCGTGTCGAATTTTACCAAGCGCCACCTCGACCGCGCGGTTGATCTGTTGGGTGTGCGCCCTCTCGTGACCAATCAAGTCGAATGCCACGTCTTCATGCAAAACCGCCCGATCGTCGACCATACGAGGGCGAAGGGTATATCGACCACTGCCTATTCACCGCTGGCGCGCGGGGCCGTGGCCGATGACCCAGTGATAGCCGAGGTGGCGGCGAAATACGGCGCGACCAACGGTCAGATCGCGCTGGCCTTCCTGATGCACGAGGGGCACATCGTGATCCCCTCATCGGCGCGAAAGGAGCGGATAATCGAAAATCTCGCGGCGGGCGAAATCGAACTTGACGCGGGCGACATGGACAAGTTGCGTGGCCTTGAGAAAGGTATGCGTTTGGTTAACGGGCCGTGGTGCCCTCAGTGGGATGTGTAAGATGCAGACGAGACGGTTGGGAAAAACAGGTATTGATGTCAGCGAGATCGGCCTTGGTTGCTGGCAGTTCGGCGGCGATTTCGGCCCGACCGAGGACGCCAAATCTCTGGCGACCATGGAACGGGCGAAGCTGGCGGGTGTTACCTTTTTCGACACTGCGGATGTATACGGTGGCGGACGCTCCGAGAGGGTGATCGGCCAATTCCTGAAGGACAATCCGGAGATCAAGGTCGCGACCAAACTCGGCCGCAATGGCGAAATTTACGACAGTGCGTTCGACATCGACACGGTCCGCGCGCATCTCATGGCGAACTGCGAGAACCTTGGTGTCGAGGCAGTTGATCTGGTTCAACTGCACTGCATTCCGACCGAGCGACTTCGTGACGGGGCGGTGTTCGACGTGATGGAGGCGCTCAAATCCGAAGGCCTGTGTCGCAACTGGGGCGCCTCCGTGGAGACCATTGAGGAGGCGCATCTGTGCCTTGCACACGAGGGTCTTGCCACGCTCCAGATCATTTTCAACCTGTTCCGTCAGGATGCCGCATGGGAACTGTTCGACACGGCCAAGGCCGCGGATGTCGGTATCATCGTTCGTCTGCCTCTCGTGTCAGGGTTGTTGTCGGGCAAGTATTCTGCGGACACCGCGTTCGACGCGAGCGATCACCGCAATTACAATCGCGACGGCGCGGCCTTCTCTGTGGGTGAGACATTCGGCGGGATCCCGTTCGAGACGGGGGTGGAGCTGGTGGCGGGCTTGCGCGAGCTTTTGCCTCTGGGCGTGCCGATGGCGGAAACGGCGTTGCGTTGGATACTAGATCACGACGCAGTTTCGGCCATCATCGCGGGGTGTTCCTCGCCCTCACAGGTCGAGAGCAACGCAAAGGCTTCCGCTGCCGCGCCCTTACCCAAGGCCCTCCACGATGTGCTGCGCGATTACTATCTGCGCGAGGTGAAGCCTCATGTGCGCGGCGGAATCTAGAGCCTAGTCAATCGCCTCAAGGAACGCATTGTCCAAGGTGCAATCGGCTTGGACATCCGCGCCGCAGTCCCGTGGCTCAAGGTCGGGCGTGAAGCAAATGCGCACCTCCTGAATGCGGTTCGCCTTGCAGGTCACGGTGACGCCTTCGGCGGTCAGGTCGGGATTATCCATGAGAAAGGCCTCTTCGATCACCGAGGCAGGTAGGGTCACATCTCGGTCCAGTTTACGCAGCACTTCCGGTCGCGTCACACTCTCATAGGCGTCTCTTGCAAGGTCAAAGTAGATCTCCGCTTCCAGCCCCGAACAGCGCCCGTGTTTCTTCCATTGATACCACGCGGCGCCGTCGGTTCCCATGATGTCGGCCATCTCCCGTGTCTCGCGCCGCGAAGGATCGCGCGCGGCGGTGTGGCAATAGGAGGGCCAACCGTTTTCGTATTGCGGCCAAAGCCCGTGCATGACCCAGCCCAGCGGTCGGTCACATTGCGGGGAATTGCGCGCCTCACCTTCCAATGCGCACCACGTCGGCGACCAAGACAGCGCCAGCACGTAGTAGTCGAAATCACCTGCCCGCTCGCCATCCGCCGCAGCAGGGCTGGCCCATGACAGGGCAGCAAGGGCCAGTGCAGTAACCAAACGTTGACGCATTTTCTCTTTCCTCTTTTGCCGAACGGCACTATACAGCGCGCAAGTTCCCCGACAACGAGAACTCTTCCCGAAGCGGGAAAGCCTTTTCAGGCGACGGAGAAGTTGTATGCGGGGGTTGGCTGTTTAAGGAGATGGTTCCATGGCAAAACCGATTATGGCGAAAGCGACCGCCGTCTGGCTCGTGGACAACACGACGCTGAGCTTCCTCCAGATTGCGGACTTCTGCGGTCTGCATGAATTGGAAGTGCAAGGCATTGCGGACGGCGACGTGGCTGCTGGTGTGAAAGGGTTCGACCCGATTGCAAACAACCAGTTGACGCAGGAAGAGATCAGCGCCGCCGAGGGCGATCCCACCAAGCGTCTCAAGCTCAAGCACAACCCCGCAGCCATCGGCGAGGAGAAACGTCGCGGTCCGCGCTACACGCCGCTATCGAAACGTCAGGACCGTCCCAACTCGATCCTGTGGCTGGTGAAGTTCCACCCCGAACTGGCCGACTCGCAGATCGCCAAACTCGTCGGCACGACCAAGCCGACGATCCAGTCGATTCGCGAGCGGACCCATTGGAACATCGCAAACATGCAGCCGATTGATCCCGTGGCTCTTGGCCTGTGTAAGCAGAGCGAGTTGGATGCCGCCGTTCAGAAAGCCGCCGCGAAACGCGCTGCCGAAGGTGCGGCCATGACGGATGACGAGCGCCGCAAATTGCTCTCCACCGAGCAGTCGCTTGGCATGGAAGCGGAGCCGAAAATCCCGACCGCGATTTCCGGTCTTGAGGCCTTCTCGCTTGCGGGCGACAGCTCGGATGAGGACGAAGAGGACAAGAGCGTCCCAGACGCCGACAGCTTCTTCAACCTGCCCGACAATGGCGATGAGGATGACGACGACGACAAGTAAGTTGGTCGCAAAGATTTATAGAGAGGCCCGCTGTGATTGGTGGGCCTTTTTCGTGTTCTGATGTCGGGTCAGACGCCTTTGCGGGCCCGTAGCGCGGCGGTGATGGTGCCATCGTCGAGGTAGTCCAACTCGCCGCCAATCGGCACCCCTTGCGCCAGCGATGTAATTTCGCAGCGTCCCGCCAACTCGTCGGCGATGTAATGCGCGGTGGTCTGGCCGTCGACGGTGGCGTTGAGCGCAAGGATCACCTCGCGGATCTGTTCATCGCCCACACGTCGCACGAGGTGGGGAATGCGTAGGTCTTCGGGGCCAACGGCATCGAGCGCCGAAAGCGTCCCGCCCAGCACGTGGTAGCGCCCGCCGAACACCGCTGCGCGCTCCATTGCCCACAGGTCGGCCACATCCTCAACCACGCAAATCTCGCCGTTCGCGCGCTTCTCGGAGGCACAGATGTCGCAAATGTCGGCGGTTCCGATGTTCCCGCACTGGGTGCATTCGCGCGCGTTTTCCGCCACGGTTTGCATGGCGGTTGCAAGCGGCCCCATGAGCCGCCCGCGTTTCTTGATCAGGTGAAGGACAGCACGACGGGCCGAGCGCGGGCCCAGCCCTGGCAAGCGTGCCATCAGGTCGATCAGCGCCTCGATATCCTGTGTCGCGTCCCCCACGAGTGCGCTCTTTAGAACGGCATCTTGAAGTCAGCGGGCAGGCCGAGACCTTCGGTCACTTTGGCCATTTCCGCCTGCGCCCGCTCACCTGCTTTCGCCTGCGCGTCTTTGATCGCGGCGAGGATCAGGTCTTCGACCACTTCCTTTTCGTCGGGTTGGAAGATCGACGGGTCGATATCGAGCGCGGTCAATTGACCTTTGACGGTTGCTGTTGCCTTCACCAGCCCCGCGCCGCTTTCGCCCACGACGGTCATCTCGTCCATCTGTTCCTGAAGGTCGGCCATCTGCTGCTGCATCTGCTTGGCCTTCTTCATCATTCCGGCCATGTCGCCGAGATTTCCAAGTCCTTTGAGCATCGTGTTATCTCCTGTGTTTCGGTGGGGATCAGTCCTCTTCGAAGGGATCCCATTCATCTTCGACTTCTTGCAGGGCTTCGCCCGCTGCCTGTTCGGCGATTTTCTCGGGTGTGCGGATATCGGCGATTTTGGCGTCGGGGAAAAGCTCGAATACCTTCGCGACCATCGGGTGGGCGCGGGCTTCTTCTTCCAAGGCAATGCGTTCGGCGTCGCGGACCTCGCGGATCGTGCGGGTGCCCTCGGGAGCTTCGGCGATGGAAACGCCCCAACGGCTGCCCGTGAAGCTCTGTAGGCGGCTTGCCAGTCGCGCGGCAAGATCGGCGGGTGCGTCGCCGTAGGGCTCGAACTCGATGAAGCCCGGACGGTAGCGCGCAAGGCGCACGTGGCTTTCAATATCGATCAGGAGCTTCACGTCGCGGTGGTGGCGGATCAACTCGACGATATCCTCGAACCGCCCGTAGCGGGCCAGCGCCATGTCAGGTGCTTCGGCGGGCGCGATCTGTGCCGACATGCTCGGTGCGTGGGTCATTCCACCGCCACCCGAAGATGGACCGCCCGCGCCGCGTGCATCGGTCGTGCCACCGCCTGCGGGCACGCCGCCGCCGCCAGCAGGGCCAGAGGGTGGGCGAGGGGGCGGGTTCTGCTCGTTGAGCTTGCGCACGAGGTCTTCGGGCATAGGCAGATCAGCCACATGGGTCAGGCGAATGATCGCCATCTCGGCGGCCATCATCGCGTTCGGTGCGGCTGCGACTTCTTCCAGCGCCTTGAGAAGCATCTGCCACATGCGCGACAGCACTCGCATGGGGAGCCGCTCGGCCAAGGTCAGACCGCGTGTGCGTTCGTCTGGGGAGACTGTGGGATCTTCGGCGGAGCTTGGCGTGATCTTGATCACCGAAATCCAGTGGGTGATGTCGGCCAGATCGCGCAGCACAGCCAGCGGGTCGGCCCCGTCGGCATACTGGCTTCCGATCTCTTCGAGCGCGGCGGCTGCATCGCCTGCCATGATCATGTCGAAGAGGTCGAGCACGCGTCCGCGGTCGGCAAGGCCCAGCATCGCGCGGACCTGCTCGACGGTGGTCTCGCCCGCGCCGTGGGAAATCGCCTGATCCAGAAGCGAGAGAGCATCCCTCACGGAGCCTTCGGCGGCCCGTGTAATGAGCGCAAAGGCGTCTTGCGCCACTTGCGAGCCTTCTTTCTCTGCGATCGAGGAGAGGTGGTTCATCATCACTTCCGGCTCGATCCGCCGCAGGTCAAAGCGTTGGCAGCGGGACAGGACCGTGACGGGCACCTTGCGGATTTCGGTCGTTGCGAAGATGAATTTGACGTGGGCGGGCGGCTCTTCGAGGGTCTTGAGGAGCGCGTTGAATGCGCTCGTCGAGAGCATGTGCACCTCGTCGATGATGTAGATCTTGTAGCGCGCAGAGGCGGCGCGGTAGTGCACGCTGTCGATGATCTCGCGGATATCGCCCACACCGGTGCGCGAGGCGGCGTCCATCTCCATCACATCGACGTGGCGGCCCTCGGAAATCGCAACGCAATGCTCGCAGACACCGCAAGGCTCGGTCGTGGGCTTGCCGTTGCCGTCGGGGCCGATGCAATTCATCCCCTTGGCGATGATCCGCGCAGTGGTGGTTTTCCCCGTGCCGCGAATGCCCGTCATGATGAAGGCCTGCGCGATGCGGTCAGCTTCGAAGGCGTTCTTGAGCGTGCGGACCATTGCGTCCTGACCGATCAGATCGGCAAAGGTTTCGGGGCGGTATTTCCGCGCGAGAACCTTGTAGCCTGTGTCTTGATCGCTCATGTGGATGCTCCCCTTTGTCCGCCTAAAGGTAAGGGCGGCGGCGGCTACCCGCAAGCGCGTTTACCCGCCGCGTTTGGCGTTTTTGGCCTTCTTCACCGACTTGACCATCTTGGAGAACTTGCGCCCACGTGCGCGGCTTTCGGCGATGGTCTCGGAGTTGTGGGCGTCCTCGTCGCGCAACTTGCGCCAGCGCTCCACACGTTCGGGGTCCAGCCGCCCCTCCTCAATCGCTGCTTTGATCGCGCAGCCTGGTTCCGTGTCATGTTTGCAGTCGGAGAATTTACACGTCGCGGCGAGGTCGGTGATGTCCTCGAAAAGGGTCGCGATCCCTTCGGCTGCGTCATGTAAAGCAAGCTCGCGCATACCTGGCGTGTCGATGAGCCAGCCCCCGCCGCGCATTTGATACATCGAGCGGGAGGTCGTCGTGTGACGGCCCTTGGCATCATCCTCGCGGATGTCGCCGATTTCGATGTCGAGGCCAGTGAGGCCTGTGGCAATCGTGGATTTGCCCACGCCCGACGATCCGACGAGTGCAATGGTCTGCCCTTCGCCGCAATAGGTTTCAAGCCGTGCGAAATCCTCGGCGTCTTTGGCGTTGATCACCAGAACATCCGCGCCGTCATAGATCGCGGCTGCGCGGCCCTTGTAGACTTCGGCGGGCATGTCCTCGGGTTTGTCGGCCTTGGTAACGACGATGACGGGATGAACCTCGGCTTCGATGGCCAGCGCGAGGTAGCGTTCGATCCGCGCCTCGTTGAAGTCGTGGTTGCACGATGTGGTGATGAAGAGCGTATCGACGTTGGCCGCGATAAGTTGCGGTTTCGCCTCAACGCCCGCTGCCCGTCGCGAGATCAGGGTCTTGCGGTCGAGCACACGGATGATGCGATCGGCATCGGCCAGAGCGAAGTCACCAACGGCAAAATCGGATGCGACCAACTCACCCGTGAGCGCGCGTTCGGAGCGGTTAAGTGCGGCGTCGAGGATCACCACTCCACGGCGGCGCACTTCTGCGATGCGCACGGGCGTGAGGGTTTCGAATTCTTCGGGTGTGAGTTGGCTGGTGAACGTCTGCGTCCAGCCGAGTGTTTTCAGGTCATGTGTCATTGGACTGCCTTGCAACATGCAAAAAACATCCCCGAACCGCGAGGGCGACAGGGGTGTGCAATCTCGGACGAACCTGAAATGGAAATGGTCTCAGCGCAGGCGTGCCCGAGTAGGGGTGATCACAACAAACATCAATGGCCCTCCTCGGTCTGGCGTGGCGTCTTAGGGTGAGAGGCTGAACAACGACCCAAGCGGAATTCGTTACGGCTGCTTCCTTCCGGACCTGACCGGGTTGGCGAAGTGCTTGCCCGCGCCAACCTCTCGAAGTGTCAGATAAGTGACGTGGCGCGGATTCGCAAGTGTATGCCGCACCTGCCCGCGATGAACCGTCAGCTCTGTGGCCGTTCCGCCCACCCTGCAAAGATCTTCTCCAGTGCGACAACGATGTAATAGAGCACGATCCCGAGGAAGGCCAAGGCGATCAGCACCGCGAACATCAGTGGGTAGTCCGCATTGATCTTGCCGCTGTCAAAGAGGTGGCCGAGCCCGCGTCCATGGGGTTCCACGATTTCCATCAGGTTTGTGCCGATGAAGGCGAGTGTGACCGCCACTTTCAACGCGCCGAAAAATTCGGGCAGTGTTTTGGGCAGGGCAATTTTCCAGAAGATCGTCCATTTGCTCGCCCCGAGCGCGCGCAGGATGTCACGGTATTCGGGTTCCAGCGTGGACAGGCCAATGGAAACGGCGACAGATATCGGGAAGAAGGAGATCATGAACGCGATCAGGATTGTGTTGAAATCATGTTGTCCGATAAAGATGAGCGCGATTACAGGAACGACGGTGGCTTTCGGAATGGCGTTGAAACCGACAAGCAGCGGATAAAGCGCATCGCGCATGGTGCGAGAGAAACCCATCAGCATTCCGATCAACGTGCCAAAGATCACCGCCACCAAGAGGCCAACGACTGTGCGCCAGAGGGTCTGCCACCCATAGATCAGAAACAGGTTCCAGTATTTCGTATAAGCGGGGATCAGGTCGGAGGGAGAGGCCATTTTGTAATTCGGCCAGTTGTTAAACCAGACGATGAATTCCCAGAACGCCAGAAATACGAGAATGGCGAGGGCGGGGGTTGCGAACTTGCGCCACTGTTTCATACCTGCGCCTCCTTTTCGGGTACGGCTCGGCCTTGTGCGATTTCGATCTGCTGGCGCAGGATATGAAGCATGTCAGCGGCTTCCTTGGTGTAGAGCACGTCGATGTCTGTGCGCCCGCCAAGTTTCACATCCATCACGTATTGCGTGGTGGCGGGGCGGCCCGAGAGGACGATGACCTCATCGGCGAGATAGACGCTTTCGCGCAGGTCGTGAGTGATGAGGACGCCCGTGAACGGCTCTTCTGTGCGCAAGGCGTGCATCGTCTGCCACAGGTCTTCGCGGGTAAAGGCATCAAGTGCGCCGAAAGGTTCGTCCATGATCAGCACATCGGGCTTGTGGACGATGGAGCGGCATAGCGAGGCGCGCTGGCGCATCCCGCCCGAAAGCTCCGAGGGACGTTTGTCGCCAAAGCCCTCAAGCCCCACGAGGGCGAGCAATTCGTCTGCGCGGTCCGTCTTTTGCTTTCGCGTCATTTTATTGGGCACGATTTCCAGCGGCAGGATCACGTTCTCACGGATCGTCCGCCATTCGAGCAGTACTGGGTTTTGGAAGGCCATGCCGACAGTCGCGCGGGGTGACGTGACCTTTTCGCCATGGAGCCAGACCTCACCTGCGTCGGGCTTCATCAATCCAGCCACAAGGCGCGTCAGGGTGGATTTCCCGCACCCGGAAGGGCCTACCACGGCGGCAAAGTCGCCTTCGGGGACGGAGATGTTGAGGTCGTCGAGAACGGGAAGCGGGCCCGCATCCGTCTGATAGGCGTGGGTGACGCCCTTGATGTCGATGAGATTTGTCATGGGGCTGCCCTCGGCTGGAACGGTCGGGCGGGCCGCGTGAGCAGCCCGCCGTGAGGTCGCGTTTACTTCAGCATTCGTACGGAAGCGTCAGGCAGATAGGCATCCGTGAAGTAGGCCGAGGCATCGGGTTCGTTGTTGAACTCATAGACCATTTTCATCTGTTCCAGCGCGGAGGCGAACCGGTCGTCGTCAATGTCACCAAGACCGTTTTCCATCACGTAATCGGTGGCCACGTTGGCCTCGATCGCCAGCTCAAGACGGCGCGTTTCAAGCTCCGCATCGGAGGCGGGGTTGCGTTCGATCATACTGTCCACGGCGGCGGCAGGATCCGCGATTGCGTCTTTCCACCCTGCGGCGATGGCCGTCAGGAAACCCGTAATGATCTCGGGGTTGGCTTCGGCGTAGTCGGTATTGACGATGATCGCATTGCCGTAGAGGTCGAGGCCGTAATCCGACATGAGAATGGTCGAGATGTCGTCCTCTGGCACGCCAAGGCGCACGAGGTTGAGGTAGGACGAGAAGGAGAAGCCAGTCACGGCGTCAACTTCACCCTCGGCCAGCATCGGCTCGCGCGTCGGGAAGCCAACGGGCTCGACGGTGATTGCGTCCATGTCGAGGTCGTTCTCGGTTGCGAAGATCGGGAACTGTGCCCATGCGCCATCGGGCGGCGGTGCACCCAGCACGTGACCTTCGAGGTCTTTGGGGGCTTCAACTCCGAGCGACTTGCGCCCGACGATTGCGAAAGGCGGGGCATCATAGATCATCATCACGGCGGTGACGGGCGCGCCTTCGTTCTGGTCAAGGAATTTGATCAGCGAGTTGATGTCGGCGAAACCTACGGGGAAGGCACCAGTGGCCACTTTCGGGATCGCGTCGAGCGAGCCTTGGCCCGCGGAGATTTCCACGCTGAGATCGGCGGCAGCGAAATGGCCGTTGTCGATGGCGGCGAAATAGGGTGCGGATGGTCCTTCGAATTTCCAGTCGAGTGCGAAAGGCAGGTCGGTTTCCGCAAGGGCTGCGGTGGCGACGAGGGCAAACGCGGTAGATGTAACAAGTGTTCTGACAGTCATGATATCCCCTTTGTGACCCGTACGGGTCTGTCGTTGCATCGCGCTAAGTGTGGTCTGCGTCGCCACCTGCGGCGATCAAGGGTTGGCGCATCTTGCCCAAAGGCGGACAGATGAATACGCAAATGGCGCGCTATTGAGCAGCTTGGCGCATAATTAGGCACAAAGAAAGGGGTTTCTCCCGCTTTCCCTTACGTTAGCCAATTTCGAGTCGGAAGCGGGCGAACCCTTGGGGCGTGTCTCCCAGATCGGATACGCGGTAGGCGGACAGCTCGTCGAGATGCGCGCGCGCTTGTGGCGAGGTGTCGAATAGGACCGAGGTGTTTTCAAGCGAGCGAAACCGCCATCCTGACGTAGTGTCGAAACGTATCTGGTCGTGGGTTCGGATGTAGTCGTAGAGGACATCGCGGTTGCTCTCGGCGCATTCCAGAATGGTTGTTGTTCCATCTGCGCCAGGAAATCCGCCGCCGCCGCTCGCGCGATAGGAGTTCGTCGCCACGACGAAGTTCTGGTCGTCGCGCACGGGTGAGCCGTTGTAGCTCAGTTTGGAGATACGTCGATGCTGCGCGTCCGTCACATGCCTTAGCGCGTCGAAGCGCGCGGGTTGGCTTAGGTCTATCTCGTAGTCAACGCCGTGGATCACTTCGAAGGCATAGGTGGGAAAGTCGGGGTTGAGCAAAAGGGTGTTGTGGCTCCCGATCTCGATGCGGTTGAACATGCTTGCGGACATCTCCAGCCAGTCGCGCAATTGTGCGCCCGTGATCCGAACGGCGCGCAGTGCATTGGGGAAGAGGTAGAGGTCCGCGATATTGCGCAGGGTCAGAGGGCCTTTTGCGACATTCGTGTAGTGATCTGGCCCGCTGCGTCCTCCCGCTTTGAGCGGTGCGGCGGCGGAGAGGATGGGCAGGTCGGCGTATTCGGTGTCCGCCAGGCGCGCCTTGATCCGCCACGCCTGAGCCTGTGCGACGATGCGGAGGGAATAGTCCGTGGTCACGTGGCAGAAAAAGGAATGCAGTGCGCGGTCAGTGGAGCCTGCAGCGCGACGGATATAGGCCAACGTGCGGTCGTGGTGCATTTGCACCTTCTCTATCACATAGGGATCGCTTTCGACTTGTGGGGATACCGCCCCGACCTCGTTGCGGGTGGCGATCGGACGGGTCGTCGTCTCGGACGCCGTCACGCGCCAACCCTCACCGTCGTGGTCGAGCAAGAGGTCGATCACCCCTAGGTGCGACCCCCAGAAGCCAGCCATCACGGCGGGCTTGCCGTGGATGGTCCCCTTGTCCACGTCCACCGCTTTGTAAGAAGCGAATTGGGGAGAGGGGAAGACGAGGTGTGAGTGACCCGTTGCGATGGCGTCGATGCCGTCAATGGCTGCCAGTGGGATGGCGGCGTTCTCCATGCCCGCCACTGCCTTTTCGCAGCCGATCCCCGAATGGTTGAGGGCCACGATAATATCGGCCCCGCGCTCTTTCATTTCTGGGATATAGGCTCGCGCGGTATCTACAATGTCGCGGGTGACAACGTTGCCGTCGAGGTGCGCCTGGTCCCACGTCATGATTTGCGGCGGCACGAAGCCGATGATGCCGATGCGCAGATCGTGGCTCTTGCCTTTTCCGTCGATAACCTTGCGGTCGAGCAGGACGTAGGGTTTGAGCAGGGTTTGATCCTTGAGCGGCTCTGCACCTCGATGCTTGACGACATTGGCGGAAACCACGGGGAAGGCGGCGGCTGCGAGTGATTTGAGTAGGAAGCCCAGCCCGTAGTTGAATTCGTGGTTGCCTAGCGTCGAGGCGTCGTAGCCAAGCAGGTTCATGGCGGAGATGACGGGGTGTTCGTCGCCTTCGCGGAACCCGTGCTCGAAGGCGAGGTAGTCGCCCATCGGGTTGCCTTGCAGGAAATCGCCATTGTCGACCAGTATCGAGTTGGCGGCTTGGGCACGTGCGGTGGCGATATGGGTTGCCGTGCGGGCCAGTCCCGCCGTGTCTACCGGCCTGTCGGCATAATAGTCGTATGGGAAAACATGCACGTGGAGATCGGTGGTCTCCATGATCCGCAAATGCACTGCATTCTCGCGCGAACAGGTGCTGAAGGGGTGCAGGTCTATCACGGAAGGACGTCCCTTCTGGTCGGTTGGAGCCCTGTCATTTCTCGCGGGTCCGAGCGTTTGGTTCGGCTGCTCGCCGTCTGAAGGAGGGATCAATGCGCGGTTTGCGCTTCTTTTTAGGCATCCCTGACGCGGCTGCAGTCGAGAATCTAGATTGGACTCAAAGGCATGTAAACAACCAAAAGGCGAGTGGGGCGTGGGTTGCCATCGAGTAGCCGACCGTTTCCCACTGCCTTTTAGCGCCGCGCAGGGCGCGTTGCGTGGCTCATTCGTAAGGCATTGAGGCATTGTGAACACCTGAAAATACACGCTGCGCACAATGGTAAATTTGCGCATTTTCTTCTGTCCAATTGTCTTGCGGATATGGTCCAATAATCCGATAGTCCCGCCCGGGGCAAAGAGGTGAAAGAGAAGCGATGAAGTTCTCCACGCGTCACGATATCGACGCACCAATCGAGTATGTGTTCCAGCGGATCACCGATTTCGAAACCTTGGAGCGGCAGGCGTTGCGCCGAGGGGCAGGTGTGTCCCGTAAAGACCCCAGTTTTCCGCGCGGTGTCGGGATGGAATGGGACATCGAAGTGCCCTTCCGCGGCAAGGTTCGTAAGATGTCAGCGGAATTGACCAAGCTCGAAGCCCCCACATCACTTGAGGCCAAGGCCGAGTCGGACGGCCTGAATATGACGCTCGATATCGAATTGGTTGCTCTGAGTAGGGCGCGCACGCGGATGGTTCTGGGATATGACGTGCGGCCGAAAACCCTTGCGGGACGAATCATCATTCGCTCGGTCAAATTCGCAAAAGGCACAATGGATCGTCGGTTCGAGCGCAAGGTGGCGGCGTTTTGCGAGGGTCTTAGCGACAACTACTCGAAAATGCGCAAGGCATAACCTGAGCGCCCGAGCCGCGCTAACTGGCCTGCGCGCTTTAGAGCCGCATGCCTACTTGCGGCGCGGATCGGCGGGATAGACGCCAAGGATCTCTACCATCTCCGTGAAGTAACTCAACTCGTCGAGCGCAAGACGCACGTTGGCGTCATCGGGGTGACCTTCGATATCAGCGTAGAATTGGGTGGCGGAGAAGTTTCCGTCCACCATGTAGCTCTCAAGTTTGGTCATGTTGACGCCGTTCGTGGCAAACCCGCCCATGGCCTTATAAAGCGCGGCGGGAATGTTGCGTACGCGGAAGACGAAAGCCGTCACCATCTTCTCAGCACGGCGGCTGTGGTCGGGTTCTTTCGACATGACGAGGAACCGCGTGGTGTTGAGTTGGTGGTCCTCAACGTGGCGGGCCAGGATGTCGAGATCGTAAATTTCCGCAGCAACCTCAGAGGCAAAGGCGGCCTCGGTCGGGTCGCCCAACTCGGCCACGGCGCGCGCTGCGGCGGCATTGTCGATCCAGTTAAGTGTCTCCAGACCGTGTTCCTTGACGAAGTTGCGGGCCTGACCGAGCAACACTGACATCGAGCGCACGCGCTTGATGCCGTCGAGAGACGCGCCGCGTGGGGCCAGCAGGTTCACATGCACCCGCACGAAGGTCTCGTCGATAATATGCAAACCCGACTCGGGTAGCAGGTGATAGACATCCTGTACGCGTCCGTAGGTCGAGTTCTCCACTGCGATCATGCCCAATTCGGCCTCGCCCGAACGCACAGCGTCCATCGCATCCTCAAAGGTTGCACAGGGAACGGGGGTAAAATCGGGGCGGGAATCTTTGCAGGCTTGGTGGGAATAAGCGCCAAGTTCCCCCTGAAATGCGATGCGTTTGGCCATTTTCGCCCCCGTAAACGGAAAAGTTTCTATGCGATGTCGTTTAGTCGCGGGTCTTATACCTTGAAAAGCACTAGGGGAAGCGGATAGATAGCGCGCGACGAATGCACCAAAACGGGACGCGACATGTTCGACACTATGACCCTTACAAAGATCGTCGGTGGTATCTGCGGCACCTTCCTGATCTTCCTCTTCGCCAACTGGGGCGCTGAGACCATTTATTCCATGGGTGGCGGTGGCCACGGCGACGAGCATGCTCAAGCCTACGTTATCGACACTGGTGAAGACGAAAGCGGCGCGGCCGAAGAAGAAGTTGTCGAAGTTGCATTCGCCGACGTTCTGGCAACGGCTGACGCGGGTAAAGGCGAGCGCGTGTTTGGCAAGTGTAAGGCCTGCCACAAGCTCGACGGCAGCAACGGCACAGGGCCGCACCTCGATGGTGTTGTGGACCGTGACATCGCAGCAGTCGGCGACTTTTCCTATTCCGACGCTTTGACAGGTCTTGAAGGCGCATGGGATGCCGAGGCACTTAACGGGTTCCTCACCAACCCCAAAGACTACGCACCAGGCACGAAAATGTCCTTTGCTGGTCTGAAGAAGATCGAGGATCGCGCAAACCTCGTGGCCTATCTGGCGACCGTTCAGTAAGCCTGCCCGCGCTTGGCGCGGACGCAGTCAAAATTCCGAGACCCCCGTGACGTTGTCGCGGGGGTTTTCGTTTGGCGGGTGCCGCGCGCGTGATCATAGGTGCGGCAATCGGGAGCAATGCGTCGTCACGTTCAGTTTACCCGATCACCTTTCCTCACGGACGCTCAACTTGACGGTTGGAAGTCATGCAATTTCGCGCCACATTGGGCAAAATGAAGAAAATGCGACGGACGCGGGCCATTCCGCGAGTAGAACCGTCGTGCCAGTCGTGGAGGTTCCAAATGGTCGAAGCCCGTCGATACGGTGTTGCAGGTATCCTTGCCGCATCCCTTGCGTTCTATGCGCAACCAATGGTGGCGCAGGATGCGGATGTCACTATCGCATCGTGGTATTCCAACTGGGGCGTTGTGAAGTATCCCGAGCCCTTCGAGCATCTTGATTACGTCAACCCCGATGCGCCGAAAGGCGGCGAGATTTCGATCTGGTCCATGGGCGATTTCGACAGCTTCAACCCCTATGCCCGCGACGGCGTGGCGGCCCCGTTGCCGTCGATCTACTATGAGAGCATTCTTACGGCGACGGCGGACGATCCATATGGCGCTTACTGCTATCTGTGCACCACAATGGAGTATCCAGACAGCCGCGATTGGGTGATCTTCAACTTGCGCGACGATGTGCGTTTCTGGGACGGCACCATTATGGACGCCGAGGACGTTGCCTTCTCCTTCAACCTGTTCATCGAACAAGGCATCGCCGAGTATCGAACTGCGGTCGAGAGCTATATCGATCATGTTGAAGTGCTCGGTCCGAACAAGATCAAATTCACCTTTACCCAAGAGGCGCCGCGCCGCGATGTGGTGACATTCGCGGGCGGCACGGTGGTGTTCTCGAAAGACTGGTTCGAGGAAACAGGGACGCGCCTCGACAAGCGGTCCGACACGCCCTTCATGGCGACAGGGCCCTACCAACTCGACAGTTTCGAATACTCCCGCCAGCTCGTGCTAAAACGTGATCCCGACCATTGGGGCAAGGATCATCCGCTTAACGTCGGACAGAACAATTTCGACACCATTCGTGTGGAGAGCTTTGCCGATAGTGCCGCCGCATTCGAGGCCTTCAAGTCGGGTGAATACACCTTCCGCATCGAGAACTCCTCGAAAGAATGGGCGACGAGCTACAACTTCCCGTCTTTCTCCGATGGCTATGTCGTGAAAGAAGAGGTGGCCGATGGGTCTATTGGATCTGCGCAGAGCTTCGTTTTCAATCTCGACGATCCGAAGTGGCAAGACCCGCGCGTTCGCGAGGCGATCGGGTTGATGTTCAACTTCGAATGGTCAAACGAGACCCTCTTCTACGGTCTCTATGAGCGGGTGAACTCCTTCTGGGAAAACTCCGATCTGGAGGCGACCGGCACGCCATCGAAGGGCGAATTGGCTCTCTTGCGCCCACTGGTGGACGAAGGGCTTTTGCCCGAAAGCATCCTGACCGAGGAGGCAGTAATGGCTCCCGTATCGGGGGCACGTGCACTGGATCGCGGCAACCTACGCAAAGCGGCCGCGCTCCTTGATGAGGCGGGCTGGACCGTTGGATCGGACGGGATGCGCGCGAAGGACGGGCAGGCGCTCGATCTTGTGGTGCTCGGCTATAGCCCCGCCTTTGACCGCATCATCAATCCCTTCGTCGAAAACATGCGTGCGCTCGGCATCGACGCGAGCCTAGAGCGGGTCGATACTTCGCAATATGTCGAACGTCGCCGTTCGGGTGACTTCGATCTTGTGAATCATTCCTTTGCCATGGGGTTCGAGCCAGGATCGGGTCTACGTCAGTGGTTCAGCAGTTCCACCGCCGACGATTCCTCGCGCAATCTGATGCGCCTGCGCAGCCCCGCGATTGACCGCCTTGTCGAGACGGCGATCACGACGGAGACGCTTGAGGAACTGACGGTTGCGGTCCATGCGCTCGACCGCGCCCTGCGCGCAGAGGCGTTCTGGATTCCGCAGTGGTATAAGGATGTGCATACGGTTGCCTATTTCGACGTATTCGCGCATCCCGATGATGAGATCATGCCGCCTTACGCATTGGGTTATCTCGACTTCTGGTGGTATGACGCGGAAAAAGCCGAGGCACTCAAAGCCGCCGGCGTATTGAAATAAGAGGCAGGAGCGCGCCCAAATGGGAGCCTATATCCTTCGGCGGATTTTGCTGATCATTCCGACGTTGTTCGGGATCATGGTCATCAACTTCGCGCTGACCCAATTCGTGCCTGGCGGCCCGATCGAACAAGTCCTTGCCAATATGGAGGGACAAGGTGATGCCTTTACCGCGATCACGGGTGGTGCGGGGGATGCGGGTATCCAATCCGACCTAGCTGCCGAATCTGCGGGTGCGGCGTCAGGGAGCGGGTCGAAGTATGTCGGCGCACGCGGGCTGCCACCCGAGTTCATTGAGGATCTGGAGCGCCAGTTCGGCCTCGACAAGCCGCCGCTCCAGCAATTCCTGCACATGATGTGGAATTACATGCGCTTTGATTTCGGGGAGAGCTATTTCCGTTCACAAGGCGTGTTGGAAATGGTCTGGGAAAAGCTGCCTGTCTCGATCACGCTGGGTCTCTGGGCGACTGTGATTTCCTACATGATCTCCATTCCTCTGGGTATCCGGAAGGCCGTGCGGGACGGGTCGCGGTTCGACACATGGACTTCGGCCGTGATCATCGTGGCCTATGCGATCCCTGGTTTCCTCTTCGCGATCATGTTGCTCGTGCTGTTTGCGGGCGGGTCGTATTGGCAGATTTTTCCGCTGCGTGGCCTGACTTCCTCGAACTTCGATGAGTTGTCGCTCTGGGGCAAGATTGTGGACTACCTGTGGCACATCACGTTGCCCGTGCTGGCCTCGCTCATCTCCTCCTTCGCCACGCTGACCTTGCTCACGAAGAACTCCTTCCTCGACGAGATCCGTAAGCACTATGTCGTCACCGCCAAGGCCAAGGGGCTGACCGAAAGTCGAGTGCTCTATGGCCACGTATTCCGAAACGCGATGCTGATCGTGATCGCTGGTTTCCCGTCACTTTTCATCTCGGTGTTCTTCGGCGGCTCAGTGATTATCGAAACGCTCTTCTCGCTCGATGGTCTGGGCCGAATGGGGTTCCAAGCCGCTATCCAGCGCGACTATCCTGTGATCTTCGGGACGCTGTTCTTCTTCGGGCTGATCGGCTTGCTCATCAATATCGTGTCGGACCTGATGTATGTCTTTGTCGACCCGCGGATCGATTTTGAAAAGAGGGAGACCTGACATGCGCCTGTCCCCTCTGAACCAGCGCCGCTGGCGCAATTTCAAATCGAACCGCCGCGCATATTGGTCGCTGATCCTGTTTTCGATCCTTTTCGTCCTGTCGCTCTTTGCCGAGTTTCTCGCAAACGACAAGCCGATCCTCGTGAACTACCGCGGCGACATCCGTGCGCCGATTTTCAAGTTCTATCCAGAGACAGCCTTCGGTGGCGATTTCCAGACCGAAGCCGTCTACCGCTACGCCGAGGTGGAATGCCTGATTGTGTCGGGTGGATTGGTAGAGTGTTTCGACGACCCCGAAGGTATCATTGAGGACGCGCAGGACGGTTTGGTGAATGGCGAGGAGATCGAGAAAGGTTGGCTGCTTTGGCCGCCGATCCGCTACTCCTTCAACACGCAGGTCGAGGGGCCGGGAGCCGCACCAAGCCCGCCGACCAAGCAGAACTGGCTGGGCACGGATGACACCAAGCGCGACGTGGTTGCGCGGGTGATCTACGGCTTCCGCCTGTCGATCCTCTTTACCATTATTGTGACCGTTGTGGCCTCGATCATCGGCATCACGGCTGGCGCGATCCAAGGGTTCTTCGGCGGGCGCACGGACCTCGTGTTCCAGCGCGTTCTGGAGATATGGGGGTCGATGCCCTCGCTCTATGTGATCATCATCCTGTTTGCGATATTGGGACGAAGTTTCTGGCTCCTTGTCTTTGTCACCATCCTCTTCGGCTGGCCTGCACTGGTGGGCGTGGTGCGGGCGGAATTCCTGCGGGCGCGCAACTTCGAGTATATTCGCGCGGCGCGTGCGCTTGGCGTGTCGAACTGGACGATCATGCTCCGCCACATGTTGCCCAATGCGATGGTGGCGACGCTGACGCTTTTGCCCTTCATCGTGACGGGGACCATCGGCACGCTCGCCTCGCTCGATTTCCTTGGCTTTGGCCTGCCGTCCTCCTATCCCTCGCTCGGTGAGCTGACGCTACAGGCCAAGCAGAACCTGCAAGCGCCGTGGCTCGGCTTCACCGCCTTCTTCACCTACGCGATCATGCTGTCGCTGCTCGTCTTCATCTTTGAAGGGGTGCGCGATGCCTTCGATCCGAGAAAGACGTTCCAATGAGTTTGCTGGAATTCAACGACCTGCGGGTGTCCTTCAAACAGGATGGCGGCCTTGTCGATGCGGTTAAGGGTGTGTCCTTTTCCGTGGGCGAAGGGGAGACGGTGGCTCTGGTCGGAGAGAGCGGGTCGGGCAAGTCGGTGACGGCGCTCTCCTCGGTCAATCTGCTGTCGGACAACGCGGTCATCGACGGGTCGATCCGCTACGGCGGCGAGGAGCTTGCTGGGGCCTCCGAGGCCAAGCTGCGCAAGATACGCGGCAACGACATCACCTTCATCTTCCAAGAGCCGATGACCTCGCTCAACCCGCTGCACACCATCGAAAAGCAGCTCTCCGAAATCCTTTTGGTGCATCAGGGTATCACGGGGACGCAGGCGCGTGAGCGGATCATCGAGTTGCTCGACAAGGTTGGCATCCACGACCCCGCCTCGCGGCTCAAGGACTATCCCCACCAGCTTTCGGGTGGGCAGCGTCAGCGAGTGATGATCGCCATGGCGCTAGCCAACGGTCCCGACCTTCTCATTGCCGATGAGCCGACCACGGCCCTTGATGTGACCATTCAGGCGCAAATCCTCGAACTGCTGCGTGAGTTGCAGGCGTCCGAGGGGATGTCGATGCTCTTCATCACCCACGACCTCAACATCGTGCGCAAACTGGCCGACCGTGTGTGCGTGATGAAGGGGGGCGAGATCGTGGAGCAGGGGGAGACTGCGGCGATTTTTGATGCACCATCCCATCCCTACACGCGGATGCTTCTGGAGGCTGAGGCGACAGGGCGGCCCGCGCCCGTGCCTGAAAAGGCCGAGGTGGTGGCAGAGACCAAGGATTTGCGCGTCTGGTTCCCGATCCAGCGCGGGTTGATGCGCCGCACGGTGGGTCATGTGAAGGCGGTTAATGCCGCGACCTTCTCCGTGCGCGAGGGCGAGACACTTGGCGTCGTTGGCGAGAGCGGGTCGGGCAAGACCACGCTGGCGCTTGCCATGATGCGGTTGATCTCGTCAGAAGGGCCTGTCGTGGTTCTGGGGCAAGACATTCAGGGCTGGAGAAGCAAACAGATTCGCGGCCTGCGCGCCGATATGCAGATCGTCTTCCAAGACCCCTTTGGCTCACTGTCGCCGCGCATGACCGTGTCGCAGATCATCGCGGAAGGGCTGGGAGTGCATGGGCTTGGCCAATACCCCTCCGAAGAAGAGGCGGTCATCGAGATCATGCAGGAGGTCGGTCTCGACCCCGACACACGCCACCGCTACCCGCATGAGTTCTCGGGCGGTCAGCGGCAACGGATCGCCATCGCCCGCGCGATGATCCTGCGCCCTCGTTTGCTGGTTCTCGACGAGCCGACCTCTGCGCTTGATATGACGGTGCAGGTTCAAATCGTTGACCTGTTGCGCCATCTTCAGGAGAAACACCGCCTTGCCTATCTCTTCATCTCCCATGACCTGCGCGTGGTGCGGGCGTTGAGCCATAAGGTGATGGTGATGAAGCGCGGCGATGTGGTCGAGGCCGGGTCTGCCGACGCCATATTCGACAACCCGAAAGATCCCTACACGCGCGCACTTGTGGCGGCGGCTTTCGATCTCAAAGTTGAAGAGGGCGCCAGCGTATAACCGCTCGCGCCCCCGTCTGGTGAACCTTGAAAATTCGCAGTGCGGGTCAGGATGGGCCGATGGGGTCGCAATCAACTCCGCGCGCCGAGAGGCGGCGACAGGTCATGCTCGCGAGATCTTCCGTCAGGCCAAGGAAGTTGGCCTGATATCCACGGTTGGATTTGACCACCTTGCGCAGGGCGCCGTCGAGCATGGCGGTTTCTGACAGAGCCGTTTTCAACAGAATCTTCCGCGCTTCGTATTCGGTGCCATAGGTGCCGATGTTCACACCCCAATGGCGTGAACCTGATGTAGAAATGCGGGTCACAACTTCGGGGGCCGTCTCGACCACCTCGGTCGGAAGCGCGGTTGCAATCGCGGAGGTCGGCTCAATCGACGCCAGTTGTACGCGCGGACGCGGCTTGGGTGTGATTGAGGGCGGTGTTTCGGCGCTTACTTCTGCGGCGGTCTCAATGGCCTCGTCCATGATCTCGGAGGCTTCAGCGGTGGCGGCCTCGGCAGAGGCCAGAACAGCAGCCTCTTCCTCCGCTGCGGTCACGGCGTTCAGAATGTCGTCAGACATGGCCAGAAGCATGGTCTCTTCCTCGGGGTCAAAGCCTCGTTTGGGGCGTGGTGTCGGGAAGGGGCTCTTGGTGATTGTCATGTCTACGCGAATGATCTTGGACGCAACGCGCGGTGCGGTCTGGTCGCCCGCAACAATGATTTCGTCGCCACTCGAGCCATGACCCAGATAGGGAGGCTTCTTGGGCTTGATCACCGCGGCGCTGCTTGGTGCGCGTTTGAAGCCGAGGTCCATCAGTTCAGCTACGCGCGCGTTCCGCGATGCGGTTGAGCGGCCGCCGAAGACGGTGGTGATGATCCGTTCGTTGCCGCGCTTTGCGGAGGCGGTCAGGTTGAAACCTGCAGCGGAGGTGTAGCCCGTCTTGATCCCGTCGGCACCTTCGTAGCTCGCCAGAAAGCGGCGGTTGGTGTGATAAACCGTGGTGCCGCCAGCATCGGTCGAGACGCGGGAGAAGATGTTGTAGTATTCGGGGTAGTCGTAGAACAGGTGGCGGCCCAGAACGCTCATGTCGCGTGCGGTGGACAGATGCCCTGATTCCGTTAGGCCGTGGGCATTCTTGAAGGTGGTGCGCGACATGCCAAGCGCCTTAGCGGTGCGGTTCATGCGGCGCGCAAAGGCGGCCTCCGACCCTTCAATGGCCTCGCCGATGGCGGTGGCCGCGTCATTGGCCGATTTAACAGCTGCGGCACGGATGAGGTATCGCAGTTTGATTTTCTGACCCGCACGCAGGCCTAGTTTCGATGGCGGTTCCGCAGCGGCATTGCGAGAGACAGTGACGAGCGTGTCCAGACCGATTTCCCCGTGTTCAACCGCCTCGAAGGCAATGTAGAGGGTCATCATCTTGGTGAGGGATGCGGGGTGCAATCGGGTATCCGCATTTCGGGAATGGAGAACTTTTCCGTTACGCGCATCCATTACAAGGGCGGCATACTCGGCAGCGACGACTTTTGTCGTCACACCGACCAGCATGGCAAACGCCACCAGCAATAGCGGAAATACGCGTCCTGTCACGGCACGCAGGTTTCCCCGCGCTCGCACGTCGCTCAACATCATAACACTGCCTCATTCTATCGGATCGTTTCGCCCGACTTAATTGAAACAAGGCTAGCACGACTTCCGAGCTGAGAAAACCGCCAATTTTCAAGGGGTTTGGAGGCGTGCATTGACGCAACGCCAAATGTAGTGTTCGCCTTGTTGCGCCCCACTACATGCTGAAAAATTTTTTGCCAGGAAATTGCGACCCGTTTTTGCCCTAGCCTGAAATTTCGGCAATGAGCTTTGGAAGGGCCACGAGATCGTCGAGGTGACGGTAGCGCGGATTGTCCTGTGGCGGCTCTGCGTGTTCGATGGCCCATGTGATATTATGCGGCACGTAAACGCCCCAAGCGCCCGCTTCGATCGGGGGAATGACATCGGACTTCATCGAATTTCCGACCATAACGGCGGCATGTGGGTCGACGCCGTGTCGTGCGAAAATGTTCCGGTAGACAGGGGTCGTTTTGGTCGAGACGATTTCGACGCCGTCGAACAGGTCGCCCAAGCCCGATTGCGCCAGTTTGCGTTCCTGATCGAGCAGATCGCCCTTGGTCACAAGCAGGATATCGTGGTTGCTTGCAAGCTCGGTGACGGTTTCTTTCACGCCGTCGAGCAGGTGGATCGGATGCGCGAGCATCTCTTGGCCAGCGGCGACCAGTTCTTTGATCACCGAAGCGGGCACGCGCTCTTCGGTTACATCAATGGCCGTTTCGATCATGGACAGGACAAAGCCCTTGATGCCGAATCCGTAATGGCCGAGGTTGCGCCGCTCTGCGTCCAGAAGCCGTTCGGCCAGATGGTCGCGTTCCGTGTAGTCCGCGAGCAGATCGGCAAAGCGTTCTTGCGTCACGCGATAGAAGGCTTCGTTCTCCCAAAGCGTGTCATCCGCATCGAAAGCGATGGTGGTGATCGCCCCGTTTTGGGTGGATGAGGCGGTTTTCGGCGTTGTCATAGGCGGTCTCCCTTAACGCTTTCGAGATAACCCTCTTTATTGATGCCATAAAGGGGCTATATACATCGCCCTTAGTGGAGCCCTTTGACGGGGCAGGAATTTGACCGAAATGGAGATGGCCGCGTGACACTCGTGCCGCACATGATGTCTGACGATGACGGTGACCGTTTCGACGACGACGGTGGCACCGCGCTTGCAACCAAGCCGAAGCCGAAGACCAAGCGTCCCCCGCTCTACAAGGTGATGCTCCTCAATGATGATTACACACCGATGGAGTTCGTCGTTCTGGTGCTGGAACGGTTTTTCGGGATCGGACACGCGCAGGCCACCGAGATCATGCTGACCGTTCACAAGAAGGGGCTGGCCGTTGTTGGCGTGTTCCCCTTCGAGATAGCGGAGACCAAGGTCAGTCAGGTCATGGACTTCGCCCGTCGTCACCAGCACCCGTTGCAGTGCACTATGGAAAAGGAAGAGTAGCGCGGTTCGCCGTGCCCTCCCGTCATGCTTTCCGATCGCCTCCCCCTCGTCCTGTCGGGCCAACCTGTCCCCGCTCGTGTGGTCGTCATCCGTCCGCGCGCGCATGATGACTTGAGCGCCTTTGAAGGGGCGCAGGTGCAGGTGGTGACGGGTTTCAAGCCAGACTTCGACCATTTTGACCGCCTCGGTTTTGGTGCGCGCGTGGATATCGAGGGAACCTTCGACCTCGCCGTGGTATGTGTCCCGCGCGCAAAGGCTCAGGCGCGTGCGCTGATCGCCGCCGCAAGTGCCTGTGCGGGCAGCGTGATCGTGGATGGTCAAAAGACTGACGGGATCGACAGCATCACCAAAGATATCAAGAAGCGTGCCGAGAGTATCGAGGTTGTATCAAAGGCACATGGCAAATCGGTCCGCTTCTCGGGAGGCGACTTTTCCGACTGGGCCGACACTGGGCCGCTTTCCGTCATCGACGGGTTCGAGACGCGGCTTGGTGTGTTCTCTGCTGATCGTATCGATAAGGCATCCGCGCTTCTGGTCGAGACCCTACCTGCGAAATTGCCGCAGACACTGGCCGACCTCGGGGCTGGTTGGGGCTTCCTTTCGCGCCACATCCTGACGCGCGATGCCGTGACCGAATTGCATGTCGTCGAGGCGGAGAGGGCGGCGATTGATTGCGCTCGTGCCAATGTCTCCGATCCGCGCGCGCAGTTTCATTGGGCAGATGCCACGACATTCAAACCGCCGCATCTTCTGGGCGGTGTCATCATGAACCCGCCGTTTCACACCTCGCGTGCGGCCGATCCCTCGTTGGGTCAGGCATTCATTGCGGCGGCGGCGGGGATGCTTGCGCCCAACGGTCAGCTCTGGCTTGTCGCCAACCGACAATTGCCCTATGAGGCCGCGCTCACGGCACATTTTGCTCGCACCACCGAAATCGGCGGAAACGCGGGCTTTAAGGTGCTTCACGCGGAGAAACCCTTCCGAAACGGACGGGGCCGTGTCTAGGCTGGACGCGAACAGAATCGGAGAGAGCCAATGAGTTTCTCGATCGCAGGAAAAACCGCCATCATCACCGGAGCCGCCAACGGAGTGGGACTGGCCATTGCGCGCCATTTCGTCGACCAAGGGGCGAACGTGATGTGCGCGGACATGGACGAGGCTCGGTTGATTTCGGAGCTGGGCGAACTGGCCAAGGCCGAAGATGCGCGGGTGTCCTATTTCGCGGGCGATCTGCGTGAAAAGCTAACGGTGGCGAACCTGTTGTCGGCGACGATGGACGAGTTTGACGCGGTGGATATCCTCGTGAATGCCTCGCGTCAGGTTGCGCCGACTGTCGATCCTCTCTGCCCCGAGGATGACAATGTTGCTGCCTTGATCGAGCAGAACCTGATGACCTCGCTGCGGATGACACAACAGGTCGCGAAGTGGATGATCAAGAACGCGGATGACAGCGTAGATGACGAGGAGCCCATCGGTTCGATCATCAACCTGTCTTCCGTAGCGGCTCGTATGGCACAGCCAGGCTTGCTGGCCTTCTCGGTTTCCTGTGCGGCTGTGGAGCAGATGACCCGATCGATGGCGGTCTCGCTGGCACCGCACCGCATTCGCGTGAACGCCGTGGCGTTCGGGTCGGTGCTCAGCGCTAGCATGCAAGACCTGCTAAGCGAGGAGCCTGAATACCGCGAGAAGATCCAAGCGGGCACACCGCTCGGTCGTATTGCGCCACCCTCGGACGTGGCCGAAACCGTGCAATATCTCGCCTCGCAAGGATCGAATTTCGTGACGGGTCAGGTGCTCACCGTTGACGGCGGGCGCAGCGTCCTCGATCCCGTAAGCGCCCCGACGCATTAGGGCGGTGACGGGCGCGGATCACTCGGGGAACTCTGCCTTACACGCCGCGATATCGCTTTCTGCTTTCACCGCCAGCTCGGCTTCCTTGCGTTCAAGGCTGGCCAGCTTCGCAGCTTCGGCGTCCAGATCAATAGCTACCCGTTTTTCGATCGTCTCGACGACGGGGCGTTCGCAGTAGATTTTGGAGCCGTCGGGGCGCACATCACAAACCTGCCGTTCGATCTCGACCACTTCGGTCTCAACCAGCGCGTAGCCACGTGCGATATTTCCGCGCGCCTCTTCGACAAATCCGCGCACCGTGCGCAGGTCGTAGGTGGCGCGCGAGATGCACATCTGTTGCTCCGAACAGGCCGCCAGAAGGGGCAAAAGGGCAATAGGGGCGAACCAGCGCATGACGAGAGACCTCCGTGTTTTGGGTGATCAGACTATAGCGTAGTTTCGGTGACGGGAAAGCAGGCTTGGCAGGGTTAGCGCGTTTCTGCTACCTCTGCGCGGCCATTAAGTCGCACATGGAGAGCCGATATGACCACCGCAGCCCCCGACGGGATGATTGACCAGAAGGCCCGCGCCTCCGCGTGGTTCCGCGCCCTACGCGATCAGATCGTTGCAGCCTTTGAAGCGGTGGAAGACAGTCATAACGAGGGGCCATTTGCGGACAAGCCCGCAGGACGTTTCGAGGTCACCGAAACAAAGCGCGCTGCGGATGATGGTGGCGACGCGGGCGGAGGTCTGATGTCGGTGATGCGTGGCGGGCGCGTGTTCGAGAAGGTCGGCGTGAACGTCTCGACCGTCTATGGCGAATTGGGTGCACGGGCGCAGGCCGCGATGGCGGCGCGCAAGGGCATTCCAGGCATGGCGGATGATCCGCGTTTCTGGGCGTCGGGCATTAGCCTCGTGGCGCATATGCAGAACCCGCACACGCCTGCTGTCCACATGAATACCCGCATGTTCTGGACGCCGCACGCATGGTGGTTCGGAGGTGGGTCCGACCTGAACCCTTGCATCGAGTATGACGAGGACACGGCAGAATTCCACGCCACGCAGAAAGCGCATTGTGACCGCCACGATCCCGATTACTACCCGCGTTACAAGGCGTGGGCGGACAAATATTTCTACATCCCGCACCGCAAGCGCGCGCGCGGTGTTGGTGGCATCTTTTTCGACGATCACAATACGGGCGATTGGGAGAAGGATTTCGCCTTTACCCAAGATGTGGGCCGTGCCTTCCTGCCTGCGTTCCTTGGCGTGACCGAGAAGCGGCGGAACACTCCGTGGGCAGAGGCCGACAAGGAGGCGCAACTGGTCCATCGCGGGCTCTACGCCGAATACAATCTGGTCTATGATCGCGGCACAAAATTCGGGTTGGAGACAGGGCACGATGCCAACGCCGTCCTGATGAGCCTCCCGCCGCTGGCCAAGTGGATTTAACCTCACACGCAGCGGACCAACGGACGGGCGCGCCTAGCTGAGTAACGCGTCGAGGGTGTGCCAATGGACGGGATAAGATTGCACGGGTTCGCCGTAGAGCAACTCATCCTGAGCCGCACCGAACTCGCCGCCCATTTTCCGATAGAAGCTCACCGCTTGCTGGTTGTCGGTGATGACGGTGAGGTAGGTGCTGTCGTGACCTCGGTCTCGTAGAGCACGGGCCGCTTCGCGCATCAGGGCGGCACCGATGCCGCTGCGTTTGCGGGTAGGATCGACGTGGAGATTGTCGATATAGGCGGGACTCTTGTCGCCCAACACGTAGATGAAACCGACGACGATGCCGCCATCCTCCGCGACCAGACAAATATTGTCGCGCGGGATGTCCGCTCCGACCCATTTCGCCTTGAGGTCTCGTTCGACGGGTGCGCCGAGGTAATCGTCGGAGAGCAGACCTTTGTAGGCCACGCGCCAGCTTGTGACCTGAATGGCCGCAACGGCGGGCAGGTCTGCTTGGACAGCGTGGCGTATCAGCATCATTGGTTCTCGCGAAGGGTCTCGATCATCAGGGCGACGTTATCAGGGTCGGCATCGGGCGTGATGCCGTGGCCGAGGTTGAAGATATGCGGCCCCTTGGAAAAAGTGTCGCGGATATGGCGCACTTCGTCAACAAGCGCCTGACCGCCCGTCACCATGTGGGAGGACTTGAGATTGCCTTGAACGCAGCCGTCCTTCTGCACATTGGCGGCCCCCCATTCGGGGCTGACCGAGTTGTCGAGCGCGACACAATCGACACCCGTTTTGGCATGGAACCCGATGTAGCCGTCCCCTGCCTCGCGCGGAAAGCCAATGACAGGGATGCCAGGGTGGCGGGCCTTGAGTTCCGCCGTGATCTTGCGTGCGGGTTCTACGGCGTATTTCTCGAAGGCCTCGCCCTTGAGGCTGCCCGCCCAGCTGTCGAAAATCTTGACGACTTCCGCGCCCGCTTTGATCTGCATGTCGAGGTACTCAATCGTGGCATCGGTGAGCAGGTTGATAATCTTTTCGAAGAGCGCGTTGTTGTCTTCACGCAGCGCATGTGCGGGCCCTTGGTCGGGGGTGCCCCGGCCTGCGATCATGTAAGTTGCCACGGTCCACGGCGCGCCTGCAAAACCGATGAGCGTGGTCTCTTTCGGCAATTCGCCCGAAAGGATGCGCACGGTTTCGTAGACGGGGGCGAGCTTGTCGTGGATGTCGTCCTTGCCTTTGAGGGGGGCGAAATCGTCCTCGCTTTGAATCGTCGACAGGCGCGGTCCTTCACCCGTGACAAACCACAGATCGGCGCCGAGCGCCTGTGGAACAAGCAAAATATCGGCAAAGAGGATCGCAGCGTCGAAGCCGAAACGGCGGATAGGTTGCAAGGTCACTTCGGCGGCAAGATCGGGCGTGTAGCACAGGCTCAGGAAGTCCCCCGCCTGCGCCCGCGTCGCGCGGTATTCGGGCAGGTAACGGCCCGCCTGACGCATCATCCAGATCGGTGGCACCTTCTGAGTTTCGCCTTTGAGCGCTTTGAGGATCGTTTTTTCGGTCATGCCTGCCTCCCGTGGGTGTGGCCTCCCTCGTCCCTTTCCTGTGCGCATTTGTCAAGCATACCATGCCTTGTCAGGCGCATCCGTCGCAGGTAAGCCATGGCTATGACCTATACGCTTCCAACCCCCGCCAAACCGCTCAAGATCGGCACCCGTGGATCGCCGCTTGCGCTTGCTCAGGCCCACGAGACACGCGAGCGCCTGATGGCGGCGCATGACCTTTCGAGCGAGTGCTTCGAGGTCGTCACGATCTCAACTCGTGGCGACCGCGTTCAAGACCGCTCGTTGCGTGATCTGGGCGGCAAGGGGCTGTTCTCGAAGGAAATCGAGGACCGCTTGATGACGGGCGAGGTGGATATTGCTGTCCACTCGACGAAGGATATGGCCGTGGTGCAGCCTGAGGGGTTGGTGCTTGATACCTTCCTGCCGCGCGAAAACCCCTTTGACGCGTTCATTACGCTCGACGGGATAGCGCTGTCCGATTTGCCCAAAGGGGCGGTCGTCGGTTCGTCGTCCTTGCGCCGCAAAGCGCAGCTGCTCAACAAGCGCCCTGATCTTGTTGTGGTCGAGTTCCGTGGCTCGGTGCAGACCCGTCTACAAAAGCTCCGTGACGGGGTTGCGAATGCGACTTTTCTTGCGATGGCTGGGCTTAACCGCCTTGGTGCGTCGGAGGTGCCGCGCGCGCCTGTCACGGCTGACGAGATGCTTCCCGCCATTGCGCAGGGTGCGATTTCCGTTGAGCGCCGCGCTGACGACGAGATGGCCGAGCATCTTCTTGCCGCGATCCACCATGTTCCGACTGCGCAGATCATGGCCTGTGAACGTGCCTTCCTGCAAAAGCTTGACGGTTCTTGTCAGACGCCGATTGCGGGGCTTGCCACGATTGAGGGCGATCAAATCCGTATGCGCGGCGAAGTTTTGCGCACGGACGGTTCAGAATCCCTGATGGACGAAATGGTTGCCCCGATTGCCGATGGTGCGGCAATGGGCGTCGAGATGGCGAGCAAGTTACTGGAGCGCGCGGGGCAGGACTTCTTCGACTGGAGGTGAGCGCGGCTCACTGCGAAAGCGTTGGATCGTGCGAGTCCGCCAGTCGCAAGACCACGCCCGCAAGCAGCGCCAATCCCGCCGCCATCATCATCACCACACCATAGCTCGCAATCGCGGTGCCGACCCAAAAGGTCGCGCCCGCGATGAGTTGGCTTGTCACCTGATTGACCGACTGCAGCGACGAACTCGCGCCAGGCCGATGTGCGAGCAGGTCTTGGAAATAGGCAATCGGCAGGGTCAGGAGCGCCGCAGCGCCCATGGCCGCAGGCACCGCGAGAAGCCAGACGTAATCCGTCCCCGCAAGCATGGGGAAGGTGAGCAGGAATACCGCATAGATCACAGCAGCGCCCAAAAGTGCCGTGCTTTTTGATACGCGTTGCGTCACGAGGGGCAGAAGCATCATAAACGGAATTTCCAGCCCCGCGATGAGAGCCGCCAGCCGTCCCGTGCGGGCCGTGCCGTTCGGATGTGCCCCGTCGAAAATGAGGCCCATCGTTTGCATATAGGTCGTGTTGGCCGCGACCAACGCGGCGATCAGAAAGAGGCGCACGGTCACGCGCGGGTGGAACAGCTCGGACATGGAGGCGCGAAAGGACAGGCCCGATTTCTCCTCGATACCGCCTTCGGTTCCGTCCTTTGGCATCAGGGAGAGCAGCACCAGAAGTGACAGGACAGAGGCGGCGGACATGCCAAGGTAGAGCTGTATCAGGTCGGCGTCCTCGACAATGACCAGCGACCACAGCGGCAGGACCACGATGAAGGGCAGGGCGAAGCCCGCGCGGATGATTGACATCACCGCGTCACGTTCGTGCGGCGCGCGTTCATTTACGGCGACCCGTGCAATGGCGAATATCTGGCCCATGAGCGAGAAGCCCACAGGGATCAACAGGCAGGCCGCGATCACATACATCGCGGGGGAGCGGGTGAGGTAAACGAGGACAAAGGCGGATGATGAAATCGCGCCCGAGACCAGCGCGGTGGTGTAGCGCGAGGCCCATTGGTCGGTGATGATCCCGACGTAGATGGAGGCCGCCACCGACATTGCCGCGCCAACGATCATGATCGCCGCGAATTGCGGGTCCGAGAAGCCGAAGAGCTTGATCGCGATGAGGCCTTGATAGGGGGCGATAGAAGCGGCAATCGCACCGATGCACATCATCGACAGCGCCGCGGCGCGCAGCCTACGCGACCCCCAGACCACACGCAGCGTCGAAATCATGGCAGAACTTTTCCGGGGTTGAGAATGCCCTTGGGGTCTAGGGCCGCCTTGATCGCGCGCATGGTGTCGAGTGCTGCGGGATCTTTCCTGCGGCGCATGGAGGCGAGCTTGGACACGCCGATACCATGTTCGGCGGAGAAGGAGCCGCCCATTTCCTGCACGATGTCCTCGACGGTTTCCATCACTGCGTCTGCCAGTTCGGTGTCATCGCGCGACGGGTAGACGGTGTAATGCACATTCCCGTCGCCGAGGTGGGCGACGGTGCAATCGGTCACGTCCGCGTCCAGTGCCCTGAGCCGCGTGATGGCTTCGTCAAGGAAGGCGGCCACACGGTCCACGGGCAGGCAGAGATCGTTGATGACGAGAGGCTTTGTGTTGGTGCTGATCTCGGCGGCGGCCTCTCGCATTTCCCACATCAGGCGGCGTTGCGCCTCCGAGCCTGCGAGGGCAGCGTCGGTCACCAGCCCCTCCTCAAACATCTCGCCCAGTGTCTCTTCCAATTGGGCCACCAGCGGCACGGTTCCGTCCGCGTCAGTCGCGCAATCGCGTGGCACGGTCGAGCCTACTTCGAGAAAAACCGTGTGTTCGGCGTCATAGCCCAAGGGCGGTGTTAGGTCGGGACGGTAGGCCTTAAGGCGAGCCATGTAGTTGGCGGGCATGTATTCGAAAGCCTCCACCATCCCGCCCGTGTGCAGTTGCAGGGTGTTCAACAATTTCAGCGCGCCATCGAGCGACGGCACCGTGACCATTGCCGTGGCATAGGCGCGCGGGTCGGGGACGAGCTTGAGCACGGCGGCGGTGATGATGCCGAGCGTGCCCTCCGAGCCGATCATCAGGTCGCGCAGGTCGTAGCCCGAGTTGTCCTTGTGCAATTCGCTCATCAGATCAAGCACCCGTCCGTCCGCCAGAACGACTTCGATGCCCAGCACCAGATCGCGGGTGTTGCCATAGCGCAGAACGTTCGAGCCGCCCGCGTTGGTGCCCAGCGTCCCACCGATCCGTGCCGACCCCTTTGCGCCAAAGGTCATCGGGTATTTGAGCCCCGATCCTTCCAGATGTTCGTGAAGCTGTTGCAGGATCACGCCCGCCTCCACAATCGCGATGCGTGCGTCTGCCCGAACCTCGCGGATGGCATTCATCCGCTCCAGAGAGACGATCAGAGCCCCTTCGGCGAGCCCTGCACCCGTCAGGCCCGTGTTGCCCGCCAGAGGAACCACAGGCGTGCCGGTCTCATGGGCAAGGGCCATGATACGCGACACCTCGTCGGTGGTCGCGGGGCGTGCGACGGCGAGAGGCGTCGACAGGTATTTGCCGATCCAGTCGCGGCCATAAGGCGCGGCATCGTTGCCTGTCAGAACATCGGGTGTAATCGCGCGTAGGCGGTCGAGAAATTCCATGTAAGCCCACTCCTTGATCCCTTGGGTCGCGCAAGAGATTGCGGAAAACGGGCGTGGCGGCAAGCGCTGTTCTCTCGCACCTGCCCCGACATAAATGCGCGGGCGGGGTGTCAGACCGCCGAGGAGTGCTTCGCCGCGCTCATGTCATAGGCATCGAAATGGCGCGCGATCATGCGGGTCAGGGGGCGTGCGTGGTCGAGGATTATGATCTCGTCGGCGGTCACGGTCAGCATATCGGGGAATGCTGTGGCAACATCTTCGCCAAAGGACTTGAACTCGGCCTCAGAGGTGCCAAAGCGTGTGTGCAGGTCGAGCCGCGACACGCGGAAATCGCACATCAAGGCCTCGATGATCCGTCCGCGCAAATGGTCTTCGTCGCTAAAGATGTGTCCCTTGGAAATCGGAAGCTGCCCTGCGCGCACCGCTTCTTGATACTTCGAAGTGGAGGGTTGGTTCTGCGCATAGCCCTGCGGATATTTGGCGATGGAGGAAGCGCCAACGCCGATCATCGCGGCGCATTTGTCGTCGGTGTACCCTTGGAAGTTGCGGCGCAATGTGTCGGTGCGCTGCGCCACTTCCAATCCGTCCCCCTTACGGGCGAAATGGTCGATCCCGATCTCGGCATAATCATCCCAAACGAAGAGATCGCGTGCCACATTGAATAGCGTCAGCCGCTCTTCGGGCGTGGGTAACTCGTCGGTCGGTATCAGCGACTGGCGGCGCGCCATCCATGGCACATGGGCGTAACCGAAGAGGGCGACGCGGTCGGGCGATAGACTTAGAAGTTTTTGCACCGACTCCGCGATTTTTTCGGGCGTCTGCCCGGGAAGCCCGTAGAGAATGTCGGCATTGAGCGACCGAATGCCGCGGCTGCGCAACCCGTCAACGGCGTCTTTCGTGGTCTCGTAGGACTGGATGCGACCGATGGTCTCCTGAATGGTGGGATCGAAATCCTGCACGCCGATGGAGGCGCGATTCATTCCTGCGGCAGCCAAGGCATCAAGGCGCGAATCGTCGATTTCGTTCGGGTCGATTTCGACGGAGAATTCGTAGTCCTCAGCGAAGGGGGCGACATCCGCTATTTTGCCTGCCAGTTTGGCAATCATCTCTGCTTCAAGCAGGGTCGGTGTGCCTCCGCCCCAATGGAGGTGGCCAATGGTAAGCCTCTCGGGAATAAAAGATTTTATCAGGTCCAACTCCGCAATAAGCGTCTCGACATAGGCCGCAACGGGGCCCGTGGTCGAGGTCCCTTGCGTTCGGCACGCGCAAAACCAGCACAGGCGCCGACAGAAGGGGACATGCACGTAGAGCGATACGGGCTGCGCGGGATCGAGTGCACCGAGCCACTGCGCGACATGATCACTGTTCACGTCGGTGTTGAAGTGCGGGGCCGTCGGATAGCTCGTGTAACGAGGGACACGAGCGTCAAAAAGGCCGAGTTTGCGGAGTTGCGTGTGCGTATTCATACGCGTAGGCTTTAGGGGATAAGAAGCTGGGCGCATTGACCCAGATCAAGAATGACGAGTGCACACGAATGACCGACACTATTTTCGATCACAAGGATTGCGGCACTTGTCCGATCCGCCACCGAGCTGTTTGCGCGCGGTGTGAAGCCGACGAACTCGAGATCCTTGAAGGCATCAAATATTACCGGTCGTATGAAGCGGGGCAGCCGATTATCTGGTCGGGCGACCGCATGGATTTCGTGGCGTCTGTGGTGACGGGTGTGGCCTCGCTCAGTCAGGCGATGGAGGACGGGCGCACGCAGATGGTTGGCCTCCTCTTGCCGTCGGATTTCCTTGGCCGTCCAGGCCGAGATGCAGCGCCCTATGACGTTGTGGCCGTTTCAAACCTGACTCTGTGTTGTTTCCGTCGCAAACCGTTTGAGCAGTTGATGGATCGCACGCCGCACATTGGGCAACGTCTTTTGGAAATGACGTTGGACGAGTTGGATGCTGCGCGGGAGTGGATGCTCATTCTGGGACGCAAAACCGCGCGTGAGAAGATTGCCTCACTAATGGCGATTATCGCCCGCCGTGAAAGCTCCCTTGCGTTGAAGAAGATGGAAGACGGCATGGTGTTCGAATTGCCGCTGACACGCGAGGCGATGGCGGACTACCTCGGCCTGACGCTGGAAACCGTGTCTCGTCAAATCTCCGCGCTCAAACGCGAGGGCATCATTCAGCTCGAAGGTAAGCGCCGCGTTGTTATCCCTGATTTTGATCGGCTCCAGATTGAGACGGGCGACGATTCCGATGGCGGTTTGATGATATAGGCCCTCACCCTTCGGAGGCACCTAAAACGGGCTTTCCCAAAGAAAACGCCCCGCCAACGTGAGTTGAGCGGGGCGCATTTTGGGTTGGCGGATGGCTTAGTGTGACATCAGCACGGGCACCTTGGAGGATTCGAGCATGTTGCGCGTGGCGCCTCCCATGATCGACTCACGGAAACGGGAATGCCCATAGGCCCCCATAACCAGAAGGTCGGCGTCTTTATCGCGCACATGGCGCTCAAGCACATCAGCTACGCGCGGCATGGTTTTGGCCAACACCGAAACCTCTGCACGTACCCCGTGGCGCACAAGCATTTGGCAAAGCGTACCACCAGGATCGGAGCGGTCGGGGCCGTGTTGCGGCGGGTCGATGATGGTGATGTCCACGAGGTTGGCGTTCTGAAGCACGGGCAGGGCGGCGCGAATCGTCCCCAGTGCCTCGACGCTTTCATTCCATGCTACGACGACGCGATCAATTTTTTCGGGCAGGTCGGTTTCGTCGGGGATCACCAGAACAGGCACGTGGCCCGAAAACAGTGCGGCTTCCAGAATTTCTTCATGCTCGTGGCCGCGGCCGGGTCCGTAGGGGCGCGGGAGGACAACCACGTCGGAGAAGCGCAGGAAATGCGCCAACTGTGGAGTGAGCCCCGCCATTTGTGCGGTCATTGCATTGGCCACCCAAGGAATGTCCTCGCCGTTGAGACGCGCGGAGACTTTTTCTTCGAGCGCCTGACTGTCGGCTTGGGCCTGTTTGAGATTGTCCTGCAATGCCATTGCGTTGGTGCCCGCGTAGTAGAACCCAGGTTGGGTGCGGTCTAGGCCGAGGCAGATGATGTCGAGATGCGCATCCTCACGCCGCGCGAGAGCCACAGCGGCCTCGAGCGCATGGGTGTCGGCCTCGAAATCGCAGACGACGGTGGTAACGGTCTTGAAGGGCATGACACACCTCCTTCGGAGTGACTTGTTGAAATTTACAGGATGCAGTCTGATGGATTGTACGGGGTTCGGCATTGATTGAGATCAACAGGTTGAAAGCAAATTCGCGCAGGGGTTGTGAAAGGCCCGCCCTGTGACACAATGCGCGGATGATTGTCATGGGCAAAGGCGACCTGATTGGCTAAACGGCGCTCGGAATGAGGCAAATCAGTGCGTGAGGACATTTTTCGTTAAATCGAAATGCTTTGACTCAGATCAAGGAGGGTGGCGGGGTTGTGCTGCACACCCCAAACTGTCGAAACCTGTGTCCGAACAGGAAATGACGATGCCTTGTCCAGAGGCACAGAACGAAGGGACGCAACATGTGGAACTATATAAAGCTGGCGGTGCTCGGACTCCTTGTAGTCCTGCTGGGCCTTGCCGCGAACTACGGGCGTGATTTTGCATATCAAGTGCATGCGCTCATCTTTATGGCCGCTGCGGCCATGACATTCATCTTTACCCTGCGCACGGCGGGAGAGGTCAAGCCTGCCGCGACTGGTTATCTTGACGGTGTTGTGCGCTATGGTGTCATCGCCACCGCTGGTTGGGGTGTTGTGGGCTTCCTTGCAGGGACGTTCATTGCTTTCCAACTCGCTTTCCCCGCGCTCAACTTCGAGTGGGCACAGGGATATGCAAACTTCGGGCGCCTGCGTCCGCTGCACACTTCGGCGGTGATCTTTGCATTTGGTGGGAACGCGCTTATCGCGTCGTCCTTCTATGTGGTGCAGCGCACCTCTGCAGTCCGCCTTTGGGGCGGCAATCTCGCTTGGTTCGTTTTTTGGGGCTATAACCTGTTCATCGTGCTGGCGGCGACAGGCTATCTCCTTGGCGTAACCCAGTCGAAAGAATACGCAGAACCCGAGTGGTATGTGGACTTGTGGCTCACCATCGTCTGGGTCGCCTATCTTCTGGTGTTCCTCGGCACGCTGATGACCCGCAAGGAAAAGCACATCTACGTGGCGAACTGGTTCTACCTGTCCTTTATCGTGACCATCGCGATGCTGCACATCGTCAACAACCTCGTCGTCCCCGTGTCGTTCCTCGGATCGCGCTCGGTAATGTTGATGGCGGGTGTTCAGGATGCGATGACGCAGTGGTGGTATGGCCACAACGCTGTGGGCTTCTTCCTGACGGCTGGCTTCCTTGGGATGATGTACTACTTCGTGCCGAAACAGGCCGAACGTCCCGTCTTCTCTTACAAGCTGTCGATCATCCACTTCTGGGCGCTGATCTTCCTGTATATCTGGGCGGGTCCGCACCACCTGCATTACACGGCGCTGCCTGACTGGGCATCGACGCTTGGTATGGTGTTCTCCGTGATCCTGTGGATGCCCTCGTGGGGCGGCATGATCAACGGTCTGATGACGCTGTCTGGCGCATGGGACAAGCTGCGCACCGATCCTGTGATCCGCATGATGGTGATCTCGATCGGCTTCTACGGCATGTCGACCTTCGAAGGCCCGATGATGTCGATCCGCGCGGTCAACTCGCTGTCGCACTACACTGACTGGACCATCGGTCACGTCCACTCTGGCGCGCTCGGCTGGAACGGTATGATCACCTTCGGGATGCTCTACTTCCTCGTTCCCCGTCTGTGGAACCGCGAACGCCTCTACTCGCTCAGCCTCGTGTCTTGGCACTTCTGGCTCGCGACTATCGGCATCGTGCTCTACGCCGCATCCATGTGGGTGACGGGGATCATGGAAGGCCTGATGTGGCGCGAAGTGGACAGCCAGGGCTTCCTCGTGAACGCCTTTGCAGACACCGTGTCGGCCAAGCATCCGATGTATGTGATCCGTTCTTTGGGGGGTGTCCTCTACTTGGTCGGCTCGCTCATCATGGTCTACAACCTCATCATGACGGTTCGTCGTTCGCCTGCGAAGGCTGACGCACCCGTCATGGCAGCAGCAGAATAAGGGGAGCTTAGCAAATGGGACTTCTTGATAAACACAAGATCCTCGAAACCAACGCGACCCTGCTGCTTGTCGGCTCCCTTCTGGTTGTGACCGTCGGCGGCATCGTGGAGATCGCACCTCTCTTCTACCTCGAAAACACCATCGAGGATGTGGAGGGCGTGCGTCCCTACTCGCCGCTGGAGTTGACGGGACGTGAAATCTACATCCGCGAGGGTTGCTACGTCTGTCACTCGCAGATGATCCGCCCGATGCGCGACGAGGTTGAGCGTTACGGTCACTACTCGCTGGCAGCGGAGAGCAAATACGATCACCCGTTCCAATGGGGATCTAAGCGGACAGGGCCTGACCTTGCCCGTGTGGGTGGCCGTTACTCTGACGAGTGGCACGTTGACCACCTGACCGATCCGCAGTCCGTTGTGCCTGAGTCGGTCATGCCGAAATACGGCTTCCTCGCGGACAACTACATCGAGCCTGAATACGTGCAGGATCTGATGAAAACTCACCGTCTCGTTGGCGTTCCCTACACCGACGAGATGATCGAGGCCGCTGATGAGGACTTCATCGCCCAAGCCGACCCGTGGAGCGACTACGACGCTCTTCTGGAACGCTATCCGGGTGCGCAGGTTCGCAACTTCGACGCGCAGGAAGGCATCACCGAGATGGATGCTCTGATTGCCTACATGCAGATGCTTGGCACGCTGGTCGACTTCTCGACCTTCACGCCTGACGCATCTCGCTAAGGAGGCTGCAGATGGACTATCACATCCTTCGCGAAATTGCCGATAGTTGGGTCTTGTTGGCCATGTTCGTGTTCTTCATCGGCGTTATTGTCTGGGCCCTGCGCCCAGGCAGCAACCGCCAACACCGCGACGTCGCCAATTCCATCTTCCGCAACGATGACCAACCGGCCAACTCTGAGGAGGCTCAGCCATGAGCAATCAAGATAAGAACCAGGTCGAAACGACCGGTCACTCCTGGGACGGGATCGAAGAGTATAACAATCCCCTTCCGCGCTGGTGGCTGTGGACATTCTACCTGACCATCATCTGGGGGATCGGCTACACCATCGCCTATCCCGCGTGGCCCTTGGCCAAGCAAGCAACCGCTGGTCTGCTCGGGTATTCGACCCGCGCCGAAGTGGTCGAGAAGATCGCCTCTTTCGAGGAAATGAACGCAGCCGTGGAGGCCGAACTGGCCGCCGCCGATGTGACCGAAGTTGCCGTGGGGACCGACGTCCACAACTACGCCATCAACGCGGGTGCCGCTGTGTTCCGTGCCAACTGTTCGCAGTGCCACGGTTCTGGTGCCGCGGGCAACGTGGGCTATCCCAACCTGCTCGACAACGACTGGTTGTGGGGCGGTACTGTGGACGAGATCGCCTATACGATCCAGCACGGCGTGCGTAACGAGACCGACGATTCGCGTTACTCCGAGATGCCGAAATTCGGTGCCGACGAGCTTCTCGAAGACGAACAGATCACGCAGGTGGTCGAGCATGTTCTCGCCATCTCGGGTCAGGAACACGACGCCGCGCTTGCGGCCGAGGGGGCCGTTGTCTTTGAAGAGAACTGTGCGGCTTGTCACGGCGAGGACGGCACGGGTGACATCTATCAAGGTGCCCCAGATCTGGCCGATGCGATCTGGCTCTACGGCGGTGATCGCGAGACGATCACCGACTCGGTCTACAACGCCCGTTTCGGCGTGATGCCCGCATGGGGTGAGCGCCTCAGCCAAGCCGAGGTCAACGCAGCCGCGCTTTACGTCCACAATCTGGGCGGCGGCGAGTAAACCTGAACGGAATCCGGGTGGTAACATCCGGGTTGCGGCACCGACCCTTGATCCTGTTCGCGCGTTTCTTCAGGGTCGGTGCCAATCAAATTACCCAAACGCCGTGGTCTAAAGGATCGCGGCGTTTGTTTTTGGGTGCGGGGTTTGCGTGCTTTTCAACCCGATGGGCGGGACGGGACATAATGCCACGCGCATAAAGACGCGTTTATGATACATCTTTGGCGGGCGGTGCCGGGTCTCTTGATCCACATCAATGCTACAAACGGGTCCGCCCCCCATTAAGAAGCAAACGCGAACAGTGCAGAAGGCTGCTCCCTATGAGCTCTACAGACAACGCCCCGAAACTCTACGAGGCTCGTGAACCCGTCTTTCCACGCCGTGTGAAGGGACAGTTCCGCACGTTGAAATGGCTGATCATGGCCGTGACTTTGGGCATCTACTACCTGACGCCTTGGATTCGTTTCGACCGTGGCCCGAACATGCCCGATCAGGCGGTGCTTATCGACATGGCCAACCGTCGTTTCTTCTTCTTTTGGATCGAGATCTGGCCGCATGAATTCTACTTCATCGCGGGCCTCTTGATTATGGCGGGGCTTGGCCTTTTCCTGTTTACCTCTGCTGCGGGGCGGGTCTGGTGTGGCTATGCTTGTCCGCAGACCGTCTGGACCGATCTCTTCATCCTTGTCGAACGCTGGATTGAGGGCGACCGTAACGCGCGCCTGCGCCTGCATCGTCAAAAGAAAATGGATTTCCGTAAGGCTCGTCTGCGCGTGACGAAATGGGTGGCTTGGCTCCTGATCGCGATGGCGACGGGGGGTGCGTGGGTGTTCTATTTCGCAGATGCTCCAACGCTGCTTGTCGATCTCGTCACCTTCAACGCCCATCCGCTCGCCTATGGGACGGTTCTGGTTCTGACGCTGACGACCTTCATCTTCGGCGGGTTTGCTCGCGAGCAGATCTGTATCTACGCCTGCCCTTGGCCGCGCATTCAGGCCGCGATGATGGATGAGGACACGATTGTCGTGGCCTACCGTCACTGGCGCGGGGAGCCGCGCGGCAAGCATCGCAAGAGTGCCGAGGCGGGCGAGTTGGGTGACTGCATCGACTGTATGGCCTGTGTGAACGTTTGCCCCATGGGCATCGATATCCGCGACGGTCAGCAACTCGAATGTATCACCTGTGCGCTTTGCATCGACGCCTGTAACGAAATGATGGACAAGATTGGCAAGCCGCGCGGTCTGATCGACTATATGGCGTTGACCGACGAGGCGCGTGAAATCAGCGGGGAACCAATCAAATCCGTTTGGAAGCACATCTTCCGCCCGCGGACGATCCTTTACACCGTGCTTTGGGGGGGCGTGGGACTGGCGCTTGTTCTGGCGCTCTTCGTGCGGCCCGATATCGGCCTGACCGTTGCGCCCGAACGGAACCCGACCTATGTGATGCTTTCCGACGGCTCGATCCGCAATATCTACAACGTGCGTATCCGCAACAAGAATGGCGATGTCCGCCCCTTCCGTGTTAGCGTGACGGGCGATCCGTCCTTGCTCGTCGAAGTCGAAGGCGTGCCCTACGATGTGGTCGATGTGGGTGCCGATGAAATGCTCCAACAGCGGGTCTACGTCATTGCGCCCGCAGGGTCGGAACCCGCCACGAGCGATCGCACCGAGTTCACGCTCTGGGTGACGGATATGACGAACAACGACCGTGCGAGCGAGAAGACGGTCTTCAACGGACGGGGTCAATAATATGGCTGTAGAACACAACAACGAGACCGACAGCGGTTTCAGGATCACGGGCTACCATGTGTTCGGTGCGATGGTGCTGGCCTTCGGTATCATCATCGCGGTCAATGTCGTGATGGCCGTGAGCGCGGTTCGGACCTTCCCTGGTCTCGAGGTTGCTAATTCCTATGTCGCCTCGCAAACTTTTGACGTGGAGAAAAGCGCGCAGCTTGCGCTTGGTTGGACCGTTGATGCGGGCGTAGAGGGAGATACCTTCCGCGTGACGATCACCGACGAGGCGGATGCGCCCGTTGAGGTCGCTTCGATCGGCGGCACCATCGGACGGCCGACCTCTGTGGTTGACGACCAGACGCCCGAATTCACCTTCGACGGCACGGCCTATGTCGCCAAGACGGGTGTGCTGGGTGAGGGCAACTGGAACTTCCGCATGGTCGCCGAAGCTGCCGATGGCACGCAATTCAAACAACGGGTCGTGTTCTACGTGAAGCACTGACCCCCAACCCTCGGGGAAACGGAAGCGCGCGATGTCCGACGTCCAGATCTCTGCCTGTCCGGCCTGTGTGGCCGCGCCTGCCGCTGAGGATGCGGCTCATGCCCGTGATGTGCGCGATGCGCGGATCATCCTGTCTTTGCCGACTGCGCATTGCGCGGCCTGCATCTCCGCTGTTGAGCGCGAGTTGGTCAAGCATGAGGGCGTGCGGGCGGCGCGGGTGAACCTGACGCTCAAGCGCGTGGTGGTGGATGCCGATGATACGGTTTCGACCGATGCGCTGATCGAACGGCTCAAGGGCATTGGCTACGAGAGTTTCGAACTGGACGCCTCGGTAATTTCCTCGACCGAGACCGACAAGCGTGGACGTGCGATCCTGACGCGGATTGCCGTATCGGGCTTTGCGATGATGAACGTCATGCTGCTCTCCGTGGCGGTGTGGTCGGGGGCATCGGATGCGACTCGCGATATGTTCCATTGGATTTCCGCGACGATTGCGCTGCCCGCGATTGCCTATGCCGCGCAGCCGTTCTTTGCCTCCGCTTGGTCGGCTCTGCGCGTGCGGCGGCTCAACATGGATGTGCCTATTTCGCTGGCGATCCTTCTCGCGGCGGGCATGTCGATTTACGAAACCGCCCATTCGGGCCAGCACGCCTATTTTGACGCAGCGCTCTCGCTGACCTTCTTCCTTCTGTCGGGCCGCTATCTTGACTACCGCACCCGATCTGTGGCCCGCTCGGCGGCCGAAGAGCTCGCCGCCCTCGAAGTTCCGCGCGCAACAATGTCGGATGGCACCGTGCGGCAAATTTCCGATGTAGCTGCGGGCGATGTTGTTCGGGTCGTTCCTGGCGCGCGGGTGCCCGTGGACGGGATCGTGGAAGAAGGAGCCTCCGAGTTGGACCGCTCGCTTCTGACGGGTGAGAGTCTCCCTGTCGCGGCGGATGTCGGCACGGTCGTGAGCGCGGGTGAGATCAATCTCACTGGGCCACTGCTCGTGAAAGTGACGGCGGCGGGCGAGGACAGCTCCTTGCACCGCATGGCCGATCTGGTCGCCATGGCCGAAACTTCGCGCAACCGCTACACCTCGCTGGCCGACCGCGCCGCGCAGGTTTACGCCCCCGCAGTGCATCTTCTCGCGCTGGCGGCTTTCATCGGTTGGGCATGGGCGACGGGCGATTTTCGCCTCGCCACCAATATTGCCGTGGCTACTCTCATCATCACCTGTCCTTGTGCGCTTGGGCTGGCGGTCCCTGCTGTGACCACTGCCGCGTCGGGGCGCTTGTTCCGTGCAGGGATGTTGATCAAGTCGGCCACCGCTCTGGAACGTTTGGCCGAGGTGGATACGGTGGTCTTTGACAAGACGGGCACCCTGACAGAAGGCGCGCCCGAATTGGCCAACCTCGACGCCATCGCACCGCGTGATCGTGCTGTTGCTATGGCGTTGGCGGCGGGTTCGGCGCATCCCCTTTCAGCTGCACTCTTTGCCGCCTGCCGCGCTTCTGATGTCGTGCCAGCCACTGTTGAGAATGCCCGTGAAGTTCCGGGGCAGGGGATTGAAGCGCAGGTTGATGGTGCCCGCGTCCGTTTGGGCCGTGCGGCTTGGATCGGGGCCGATCCAGTTGGGCAAACCGCGACCTATATGCGCGTGGGGGATGCCGAGCCTGTGGTGTTTACCTTCGTCGATCACCTGCGCGACGGGGCTGCGCAGGCTGTGGCCGACCTCAAGGCGCAGGGCAAGGATGTGGTTCTCCTGTCGGGGGACGCCCCCGCCGCCGTGGCCGAGATCGCAGCGCGGGTCGGCATTGATGCTTGGGAGGCCGAGTGCCTGCCCGAAGGCAAGGCCCTGCGCGTGGGCGAATTGAGCCGCACGGGTCGCAAGGTTCTGATGGTGGGTGATGGCCTCAACGACACCGCAGCACTGGCCGCCGCCCATGTCTCGATTTCGCCCGCCTCTGCCTTGGAAGCCACCCGCGTTGTGTCGGATGTGGTGCTGCTTGGCGGATCGCTTGCGCCGCTTGGTGAGGCCGCACAGGTTGCCGTGGCAGCCACTCGCCGCATCAAAGAAAACTTCGCCATTGCGGCGGGCTACAATGCCATCGCGATCCCGCTCGCTCTCGCTGGTTTCGCCACGCCACTGGCGGCCGCGTTGGCCATGTCGACCTCCTCGATCACCGTCTCACTCAACGCGCTCCGCCTGCGCGCGCGTAAGAAGAAAGGGGCAGCGCAATGAACGTGCTTGTCTATCTCATCCCCGTGTCGATCTTTCTGGGCGGGTTGGGGCTGGCTGCGTTCTTCTGGTCGATCCGCACGCGGCAATTCGACGACCCGCAGGGCGACGCCGAGCGCATCCTGACGGACGATTACGACGACCATCCCAAAGAGTGACGCTGCTCAGGAGGCGGGGTCGACACGCTCCACAAGCTCCAGAACCTTCGGCCCGATGGCTTCGACGATCACCGCAACGCCTTTTTCGTTCGGGTGGATGCCGTCGAGTTGTAGGTGGGTCTTGAGCGTTTCGGACATGTCTCCGAGTGCTTCCAGCGGGGCGAGGAAACTGTCGACGTAAACCGCGTCGAACTCTTCGGCGAGATCGGCGTAGATTGCCTCGAACTCCTGCTTATACTCCGCACCATAGTTGCCTGGCGCGGTGATCCCGATGATCATCATAGGCAACCCTTTGGCCGCGCCGCGCTCCATGATCGCGTACAGGTTTGCACGCGCCACTTCGGGCGGGATCCCGCGCAGCACGTCATTGCCGCCGAGCGCCACGATCATCGCGTCGATTTCGTCGGAAAGGGTCCAGTCCACGCGGCTCAAACCGCCCGCCGTGGTGTCGCCCGACACGCCCGCATTTACCACCGTCGCTTCTGCGCCTTTCGCGTCGAGCCAGCGTTGCAGTTGAGCGGTAAAACCATCCTGCGCCATCAACCCGTAGCCCTGCGTCAGACTGTCGCCCAAAGCCGCGATCCGCAGGTTTTCGGCACTTGCCGCGGCGATCCCGCCTAAGGTTAGGCAAACGGAAAGGAAAATCGCACAAGCCTGCTTGCTCATGCGGCCCGCGACCCCATATCCAAGTGACACGAATTCAAGGATTTCCTCCATGCCCGATGCGATCATTTCCCTGACCGACGCCACGCTTGCTCTCGATGGCAACGCGGGGCGGGTCGAGATACTCCACGGCATCACGCTGGATGTAGCGCGCGGGGAGACCGTGGGGTTGATCGGGCCATCTGGATCGGGCAAGTCGTCTCTCCTTATGTTGCTCGGCGGTCTGGAGCAGGCCAGCGGTGGAACGGTGTCGGTCTTGGGTCACGATCTCACGGCGATGTCGGAGGATCAACTGGCCCGCTTCCGTAGGGATCATATGGGGGTGGTGTTCCAGTCTTTCCACCTCATTCCGACAATGACCGCGCTGGAAAATGTCGCCACACCTTTGGAGCTTGCAGGGGTCAAGGATGCTTTCGAACGAGCTCGCGAGGAGTTGGATGCCGTCGGTCTGGGCGCGCGTCTCGATCACTATCCGTCCCAGATGTCGGGCGGTGAGCAGCAGCGTGTGGCCCTTGCGCGTGCCGCCGCGCCGCGCCCTGAAATCCTGCTGGCCGACGAGCCAACGGGCAATCTTGACGGGGCCACGGGAGAGGCGATCATGGAGTTGTTGGCTGAGCTGCGCGACCGTCATGGATCAACCCTCGTGATCGTGACCCATGCTGCCGATCTCGCCGCGCGCTGTGATCGCATTGTGCGGCTCAGAGACGGGCGGATTGATGCGGCGGAGGTGTCGGCGTGAGGGCAAAGATCGCATGGCGCATCGCGCGCCGCGAGTTGCGTGCGGGCCTGCAGGGCTTTCGCATTCTCGTTCTTTGCCTTGCGCTTGGTGTGGCCGCAATCGCCGCCGTGACCTCGGTGCGAGAGAGCATTTCGCTTGGCCTCGCGCGCGAGGGGGCCAGCCTTTTGGGTGGCGATGCGGAGATGGAGTTTACCTATCGTTTCGCCACCGATGAGGAACGGGCGTGGATGGCGAACGAAGCCGATGCCTTGTCCGAAATTGCCGACTTCCGCTCCATGCTCACGCGCGGCGACGAGCGCGCCCTGACGCAGGTGAAGGCAGTCGACGGTGCCTATCCGCTTCTTGGCACGGTGCAGCTTGACCCGCCGATCCCTCTGGACGAGGCCCTGTCGGGCGACGGGGAACTGGCGGGTGCGGTGCTTGATCCGATGCTTTTTGGCCGCCTCGGCTTGGATGTTGGGGACGAGATTTCTATTGGCGGAGTGCCGTTCATCGCTTCGGCGCGGATTGTGCGCGAGCCGGACAACGCCGCAGCGGGGTTCTCGCTCGGACCGCGTTCGATCGTGGCGCTTGATGCCCTTGAGGGGACGCAGCTTCTCTCAGCGGGCACCCTGTTCGAAGCGGCCTATCGCCTTGATTTGCCCGAAGGCACCGACCTTGCGGCGCTGGAAGAGCGCGCCAAAACGGAGGTTGCCGATGGCGGGTTCCGCTGGCGTGACGCACGCAACGGTGCGCCAGGTGTGAACCGTTTTGTCGAGCGGCTGTCATCGTTCCTTGTGCTTGTTGGGTTGGCGGGTCTGGCCGTGGGTGGTGTTGGTGTCTCCTCGGCTGTGCGCGCCTATCTGGATCGCAAGACAACTGTGATCGCCACACTGAAAACGCTTGGAGCCGAACGGGCGACGGTGCGTATGGTGTATTTGATGCAAGTCGGCGTTCTGACGCTGGTTTCTGTCGCGGCGGGGCTTGTGTTGGGCGCGGCAGCGCCGCTGATCGCAGGTCCGCTTATAGAGGCGCGCCTGCCTGTGCCCGTGGTTGCGGGGCCGCATATCGGGCCTCTTATCGAGGCCGCGCTCTATGGTTTCATCGCTGCGGCCATTTTCGTTCTGTGGCCCTTGTCGCGTGCCGAGCAAATCCGTCCCGCCGCTCTCTATCGCGATGCGCAATTCGGTCTGCGCGGGCGGCCTCGTCCTGTCTATCTCGTCATCATCGGGGCGTTGCTCGCACTGCTCATGGGTGCGGCAATTCTCTTCACCGACAGTGGGCGACTGGTGATCTGGTCTTTCGCTGGGGTCGCTGCCGCTTTCGCGCTTCTGGTGGTTTGCGCCATGGGGGCCTCCGCGCTTGCCCGCCGATTGGCGCGGCTCAAGTTCGTGCGGGGGCGGACGGGGCTGCGCAGCGCGCTTTCTGCGGTTGGCGGGCAGGGGGGTGAAACTGTCTCGGTCGTCCTCTCGCTCGGTCTCGGTCTGGCCGTTCTCTCTGCTGTCGGGCAAATCGACTACAACCTGCGCAGTGCCATTTCACAAGACCTCCCTGACGAGGCTCCTTCCTATTTCGTTGTCGATATCCAGCCTGCTCAGATCGACGGCTTCCTCGCTCGTCTCGATGCCGAAGAGGGGGTGACGGCATATGAAACTGCGCCGATGTTGCGCGGGATTATCACGCGGATCAACGGTCAGGACGCCGAGGCCTATGCTGGCCCGCATTGGGTTATTCGCGGTGATCGCGGGATCACCTATTCCGCGACAATGCCAGAGAATGCCACGCTCACGCAGGGAGAATGGTGGCCCGAGGATTATGCGGGCGTGCCGCAAATCAGCTTCGCCGCGCAAGAGGGCGCGGAGATGGGATTGGAACTCGGCGACACGATGACAGTTAACGTTCTGGGGCGCGACATCACAGGCACGATCACCTCCTTCCGCGAGGTGGATTTCTCAGGTGCGGGGATGGGGTTTGTCCTGTCGATGAACCCCGCTGCATTGCAGGGCGCTCCGCATACCCATATCGCGACCATCTATGCCGAGCCAGAGGCCGAGGCTCCTTTGGTGCGCAGCCTGTCGAAAGCCTATCCCAACATCACGACCATTTCGGTCCGCAATGCAATCGACCGCGTTGTGTCGATTGTCGAAGGCATCGCTGCCGCCACCACGCTGGGCGCGCTGGCGACCCTTGTGACGGGGGCGGTCGTGTTGGTCGGTGCGGCGGCGGCGGGTGAGGACAAGCGGCGCTACGAGGCGGCAATTCTGAAAACCCTCGGCGCAAGCCGCGCACGCATTCTGGCGAGTTTTGCGCTGCGGTCGCTTCTGATGGGACTGGCGGCGGCGGCGGTTGCCTTGGTCACGGGCGCTTTGGCGGCTTGGGCGATTATGGAGTTCGTGATGGATGCGACATTCCGACTGTCGCTGACCTCCGCCCTTGCTATCGTCTTTGGCGGGATCGGGCTGACGCCCGTAACCTCAACCGTGTTTTCGTGGCGTGCGATGCGTGTGCGTCCCGCGCAGGTGCTCCGCGCGCAAGATTGAGCCTGTCAGACGGGGCGATGCGCGGAATCATGTACGCCCTGCCGTAGCGTCAGTATTTGGTGGGTGATTAATAGTTGCTCGTGACTTGCCGAATTTGCCTACAAATTGTGCGTTTTCGCCCAGTCCATCATGTTTCGCATGTGATCTAGGCGGGTTTTAGGGTGTCACAGGGCTGTGATCGCGCAAGGCTGTCCTCGGCGCGCAGACAGGGCAATCGGCTCGGGGGGCGTGCAAAGAAAAAGCGGTGGTAGCCTGACTTGCCGGTCGCCACCACCGCCGAATGCAACACATAGCGCTGCAACGGGAAATGTAGGCGTCTTTGTCAGAAATACAAACAGTAACCTTTTACCTGTTCCTGACAGCGCCCATTGTCGTGCCCGCAGCGTTCCAACAAGGGAACCTGGACGTGAAATTGAATATGAAAGCAACATTGGCCACGGCGCTGCTCGCCTCTACTGCGATGGCAACCGCCGCTTCGGCCGATTGCCCTGTCAAAGTCGGCGTGCTGCACTCGCTGTCTGGCACGATGGCAATTTCTGAGACCACGCTCAAAGATACCGTCGAGATGCTTGTCGAGGATCAGAACGCCAAGGGTGGCGTGCTGGGCTGCGAGATCGAGGCGGTCGTTGTCGACCCTGCCTCCGACTGGCCGCTCTTTGCCGAGAAAGCACGCGAACTTCTGACCGTGCATGAGGTTGACGTGATCTTCGGCAACTGGACGTCCGTGTCGCGGAAATCTGTGCTGCCCGTGATCGAGGAACTCAACGGCCTGCTCTTCTACCCCGTGCAATACGAGGGTGAGGAAAGCTCCAAGAACGTCTTCTACACAGGCGCCGCGCCGAACCAGCAGGCGATCCCCGCCACCGACTATTTCCTCGATGAACTCGGTGTCGAGAAATTCGCGCTGCTCGGCACGGACTACGTCTACCCGCGCACCACGAACAACATCCTCGAAAGCTACCTCAAGTCGAAGGGCATCGCGGAAGAAGACATCTTCGTCAACTACACGCCCTTCGGTCATTCCGACTGGTCCAAAATCGTCTCCGACGTGGTGGCACTTGGCGCGGACGGCAAGAAGGTCGGCGTGATCTCCACCATCAACGGTGACGCGAACATCGGTTTCTACAAGGAGCTGGCGGCGGCGGGCATTTCCGCTGACGACATTCCCGTTGTGGCCTTCTCTGTGGGTGAGGAAGAGCTTTCGGGTCTCGACACTTCCAACCTCGTCGGGCACCTCGCTGCGTGGAACTACTTCCAGTCTGCCGACACCGAAGCCAACGCCGAATGGGTCGCCGCGTGGAAAGAGCGCATGGGCGAAGACCGCGTGACCAATGACCCGATGGAGGCGCATTACATCGGCTTCAACATGTGGGTGAACGCGGTTGAGGCTGCTGGCTCGACAGACGTCGATGCAGTCCGCGCGGAGATGTATGGTCAGGAGTTCCCGAATCTGACAGGCGGCACTGCGGTGATGGGTGTGAACCATCACCTCTCCAAGCCCGTGTTGATCGGCGAAATTCTTGAGGACGGTCAGTTTGACATCATCTCCGAGACCGATCCGGTTCCTGGCGATGCATGGACCGACTTCCTGCCCGAGAGCGCGGTACTGATCTCCGATTGGAAAGACCTCGGCTGCGGTATGTACAACACCGAGACCGAGACCTGCGTGCAGATCAAATCCAACTACTGATGTGATCTGAACCACCACTTCAGGAGGGCGGCCTATGCGCTGCCCTCCCACTCTCCAGATTAAAGAAGATCCCCAATGATCCGCTTTCTCGCCGCCCTGTGTCTATGCGTCGCGTCTCTTGCGAGCGCCGCCAGCGCTCAAGACCGCACGATACAGGATGTGCTGTCCGAGCACGCCGAAGTGATCGTCAAATCCTCCCGTAAGACCATTGCGCCCGCCATCGACGCGCTTGCAAATTCCGGCCTTCCTGCGGCGCAGAGTGTCCTGCAACAGTGGCAGGAAAAGAACATGTGGTTCGTCGAGGACGAGGGGGTTTTCTACTACGGCGAGGAGGTCGATCGTTCGACCTACAACCTCTACGACTTCGAGGATGGTGCGCTTGTGGGCGCTTATGACAAGGGCGACCTCAAGCAACTCAAGCCCAACTCGGGTATCCGTGCGATGATCGGTGCGGCGCTGGTCCAGTTCCAACTCAACGACCCCGATCCCATCCGCCGCCGCGAGGCGCTTCTGGCCATCCAGCGGGACGGTGAGGCCAGTCATTTGGCTCCGCTTCGTGCGTCGATCGAGGGCGAAAGCGATCCCGATATCCGCGCTTTGAAAGAGACCACAGAGCGGCTTTTGACCATTTCCTATGGCGAGGACGAAGCCTCCCGCGTCGCCGCAATCGAGGGCTTCCGCGGGGCTCTGTCACTGGACGCCCGCGCAGCGCTCAATCCCGTTATGGCTACACGTATCGTGCTGGCCGAGGGTTTGCCTGACAATGCGAACGTAAAGGGTGACGTGAAGGCGGGGAGCGAAGCGCTGCCGATGGAACGCGCCTACGAGATGCTTGTCGAGGCGGGTTCTGTCACGCCGATGCCGACACTGGACGAGCGCAAGGCCGCGCTTGAGGCCAATATCGTGGACGGTGCGGTTGTGGGAATACCCGTCTCCGAACTTGATACACAAGAGGCTCGCGACCGTGCTTATGCGGCGCTCGCCGAGGCGGGTATGGTGCCTGCCTTTGATCCAGACATGACGGTGGAAAAGGCCGTATCGGGCGCGGAATTTGTCGAGGTCTACCGCGAGCCTTCCTCCGCCGTCACCAACGCCGCCGAGGAGACGCTCAAGTCCATCAACCGCGCCGTGAGTATCAACCAGACGATGGACCTGATGCTCGACGGGTTGTCGCTGGCCTCGATCTATTTCCTCGCCGCCATCGGCCTTGCCATCACCTTCGGCGTGATGGGGGTGATCAATATGGCCCACGGCGAGTTCATCATGATGGGGGCCTACACTGGCTATGTGGTGCAGCAGATCGTCCCCGACTACACTGTCTCAATCATCCTCGCGATCCCACTTGCCTTCGCCGTGACCTTTGCCGCAGGTGTGGCGATGGAACGGCTGATTATCCGTTGGCTCTATTCGCGCCCACTTGAGACGCTTCTGGCCACATTCGGTGTGTCCATCGCCTTGCAACAGATTGCTAAGAACATCTTCGGCACGCAGGCCCGCCCGCTCACTTCGCCCGCTTGGTTGGACGGCGCGCTGGTCTTTAATGACGTGGTGGCGATCTCCTACATCCGCATCGCGATTTTCGTTCTCGCGCTCGTGTTCCTCGGGGTCTTCCTCTTCATCATGAAGAAGACGCGGCTTGGCCTTGAAACACGCGCCGTGACGCAAAATCCGCGTATGGCGGCGTCGATGGGGATCAATCCTGACCGCGTGAACATGCTGACCTTCGGGCTTGGTTCCGGCATCGCGGGGGTCGCAGGGGTTGCCATCGGGCTCTATGCGAAAGTCACCTCCGAGCTTGGATCCGACTACATCGTGCAGAGCTTCATGACCGTGGTGGTCGGCGGTGTTGGCAACATCTGGGGCACGCTTCTTGGTGCGGGGCTGATCGGCTTCCTGCAAAAGGGGATCGAGTGGCTCAATCCGTCCAACACGCTGGCGGCGCAGACCTACATGATCGTCTTCATCATCATCTTCATTCAATTCCGACCCAAGGGCATCATTGCTCTCAAGGGCCGCGCGGCGGGGGATTAAGCTCATGGACTTTCTCAAGAAAAACCCCTCGCTCCCTGTGGTCGTCGCGGCGCTTCTGATCTTTACCCTCGCGGTGACGTTCATGTCGGAGGCCTATGGTGCGGGGGCGATTTCAACCTCTTTCGTTAAGACATTGGGCAAGACGCTCTGTCTCGCACTGGTCGCCATCGCGATGGATCTGGTCTGGGGCTATACGGGCATCCTGTCGCTTGGCCACTTCGCCTTCTTCGGCTTGGGCGGCTACATGATCGGCATGTGGCTGATGTATGCACGCACCGAGTTGATCGTGGCGGGGTCGCTGTCAGGTGGGGCGCTTCCGCCGACGGACGCGGAGATTTCCGACGCCATCGGGACGCAGATTTTCGGCGTTGTCGGCTCGTCGGATTTCCCGCTGGTGTGGATGTTCGCGCATAGTTTCTGGGCGCAGATCGCGTTGGTCGTGATTGTCCCAGGCGTGCTTGCACTGGTCTTCGGCTGGCTGGCCTTCCGCTCGCGGGTGACGGGGGTGTATCTCTCCATCCTGACGCAGGCCATGACGCTCGCGCTCTCCCTCTACCTTTTCCAGAACGACAGCGGGCTGCGTGGCAACAACGGGCTGTCGGGCTTGCAGAACCTTCCTGGCGCGGATGGCATTTCGCAGGACTACATCTCCATCTGGTTCTTCTGGGCTTCGGCTTTCGCGCTGCTCGTGACCTACCTGATCGCGGCTTTCGTCGTGTCGGGAAAGTTCGGCTCGGTTATTCGCGGCATCCGCGACGACGAGGCGCGGGTGCGCTTCCTCGGCTATTCGGTCGAGGGGTTCAAACTCTTCATCTTCGTGCTCACGGCCGTGATCGCGGGTATCGGGGGCGCGCTCTATTATCCGCAGGCGGGCATCATCAACCCCGCTGAAATCGCGCCCATTGCCTCCATCTATCTCGCTGTTTGGGTTGCTATCGGCGGGCGCGGGCGTCTCTATGGCGCGGTGATCGGTGCGGCCTTCGTGTCGCTGGTCTCCACGTGGTTCACAGGCGGGCAGGCCCCCGACATTCCACTGGGCTTTTACACGATCAAATGGGTGGACTGGTGGCAGGTGATCCTCGGCCTTTCCTTCGTCCTCGTCACTCTGTTCGCACCCAAGGGCATCGGCGGTCTGGTCGATCTGATTTCCGAGCGTGTATCTCCCAACCGCGGCGGTGCGCCGCTGGGGCCTGATGCGGGCAGCCTTCGTGAACAGGAGGCCGAGAAATGAGCCAGCTTCTTGAAGTCTCTGGCGTTTCCGTCTCCTTCGACGGGTTCCGCGCGATTAACAACCTTTCTTTTTCCATCGGCCACGCCGAAATGCGGGCTATCATCGGGCCGAACGGTGCGGGCAAGACAACGTTTATGGATATCGTGACGGGCAAAACAAAACCCGACGAGGGCACGGTTCTCTGGGGCGACCTGTCGCGAAACCTGATCGGGATGAATGAGGCCAAAATCGCGCGCATTGGCATCGGGCGGAAGTTCCAGCGCCCCACGGTTTTCGAGGACCAGACGGTGTTCGAGAACCTGATGATGGCCGTGCGCAATGATCGTTCGCCTTTCAAGGTACTTTTCTTCAAACCGAAGCCCGAGGATGTTGCCAAGGTCGAGGAACTGGCCGGTGAGATCGGGCTTTCCGACCAGTTGGAGCGCAAGTCGGGTGAGTTGAGCCACGGACAGAAACAATGGTTGGAAATCGGGATGCTGCTCGCGCAAGACCCCAAGCTGCTCCTCGTCGATGAGCCTGCGGCGGGGATGACGCTGGGCGAACGAGAGCACACCACGGATATTCTCAAGGAAGCGGCCAAGACCCGCGCGGTGGTGGTGGTGGAGCATGACATGGACTTCGTGCGCCGTCTCGAATGCAAGGTGACGGTACTGCACGAAGGGTCGGTTCTGGCCGAAGGGTCGCTTGATCACGTGACGAAAAATCAGGACGTCATCGACGTCTATCTGGGGCGGTAAACAATGTTGGATGTCAAAAACCTCTCGCTGCACTACGGTGGATCGCAAATCCTCTATGACATTGATCTGGAGGCTAAGGCGGGCGAAGTAACCTGCGTCATGGGCACAAACGGTGTGGGTAAGACCTCGCTGCTGAAGGCCGTCGGCGGATCGCATCCGCGCTCGGGCGGGTCTGTCACGCTGGATGGCGAGGATGTGGGCCGTGCAAGCTCGGACCAACTGGCCAAAAAAGGTGTCGCCGTGGTGCCGCAGGGGCGCATGATCTTCCCGCTCCTCACTGTGAAGGAGAACCTTGAGACGGGGTTCACCTGCCTGCCGCGCGAGGAGCGGTTCATTCCCGACGAGGTGTTCGAACTCTTTCCGATCCTAAAGGACTTCATGCATCGTCGCGGCGGTGATCTGTCGGGCGGTCAACAGCAGCAACTCGCCATCGCCCGCGCGCTGATCATCAAGCCGAAACTGCTCCTGCTTGACGAGCCGACCGAGGGCATCCAGCCCAATATCATCCAGCAAATCGGACGCGTGATCGCGCTTTTGCGGGAGCGCGGGGACATGGCGATTGTGCTGGTGGAGCAGTATTTTGAGTTTGCTTACGATCTGGCCGACAAGCTCGTATTCATGGAGCGCGGCCGTGTAACCTCGCGCCACGACAAGGCTGATATTTCCAAAGAACAAGCCGCCGAAGTCTTCCGCATTGCCTAGTCGGGACGCCCGACTTCGCGGTTGTCTGTACCGTTAGGGTGCAAGCCCGCGTAGGAAAAGGGCGATGGCGAATTGAAGTCGTCGCTCTTTCTCGCGCTCGGATGTAGGCGAGGCGTCGGGTTGAAGCAGGTGCGTGAGAGGATTTTCAAGCGCCATGTCCATCAGCAACTCAACGGCTAGATCGACATCGTTTCGGGATAGGGAAATTTCACCGCTTTCGCTGGCACGGAGAAGTTCGGCACGCAAGAAACCTGACAAAGTCCCTTTGCTTGACGTGTAAAGGTTGTAGGCCAGATCGGGGTAGGTTCGCGCTTTTGCAATCACGGATCTCAAAAGTTCGAGTTTGTTCTGATCCGCGCTCGACGGTGTGTTGAAGCGCAGCAAAATTGACAGGCGTTCACTGAGCGGCAAGCCGCGCTCTTCGTCCTTGAGCGGTAGGAATATTGTGTCCGAAACATTGATGATCGCACGGACAAGCAATTCCTCGCGGCTTTTAAAGATTTCGTAGACCGTGCGTTTCGACATGCCCGCTTTTTCCGCGATTGCGGTCATCGTTACTTTGTCGAAGGGCGTCTCTAGCAGGAGTTGCGCAGCCGTGCGCAGAATGGCGGCCTCGCGGGCGGCGTGGTTCATTTGCGGTGGACGCCCGCGGCGCGCCTTTTCGCAATCAGAGGGCAGCTCACCGGATATGTCCTTGCCTGTCATAAATTTTCTCCAGTCGGCATCGAAACACGCTTTACAAAACTATCGGGTTTTCTTTATTACCCCGCAAGCGTGTATTCCCGTTCACCGTCCGAGTCGATAGTTGCCGTGACGATTATTCTGCGCCATGGCCATGCGCCGCGATCTCTAAATTTCTGGAGCTTATCTCAATGCCTCATTCACTTATCGCTCCGCTGAGCCGACTGGCTGCTGCGTTCATACTGGCCGTGGGCCTGCCTTTGGGGGCGCTAGCACAAGCTGGTATGCCTCCGTCGCCCGTTACTGTCGTGACGCTAGAGGCGAACGACGTGACATTGACGGCCTCTCTGCCAGGCCGCGTGGCCGCCTCGTCCGAGGCGCAGGTGCGTCCGCAGGTGAACGGTCTTATTCTGGAGCGTCTCTTCATCGAGGGGCGCCCCGTTGAAAAGGGTGATCTTCTCTACCGCATCGACGCCGCCTCCTACGAAGCTCAGAAAACCGCCGCCGAAGCACAGCTTGCACAAGCCAACGCCTCGCTGAGAGCGGCTCAACTGGAATTCGATCGCCAGCAGGAATTGAAATCGCGAAGCGTTGTCTCCCAACAAAATCTCGACAATGCGATTTCGGCTCTCGAAATTGCCAAAGCGAACGTAAAGGTGGCCGAGGCCCAAGTGTTGGTGGCTGAGATCGATCTCGAGCGCACGGACATCCGCGCGCCGATCTCTGGCGTTGCAGGGTTGAGCGATGTCAGCGTTGGTGCGCTTGTAACCTCGGGACAAGCAACGCCGTTGACCGTGATCCGCACACTTGATCCTGTTTACGTCGATGTCACGCAGGCCGCCGCCGATATGTTGCGCTGGCGCCGTGCGCAGGGTGGGGAAGGGTTCGCCGAAGGGCTTGGTCAGGTTGTTGAACTCAAGCTGGCCGATGGCTCGACCTACGAGCATCAGGGCAAGCTCTCTGCCGCCGAACCCCACGTTGACGAGGGAACGGGAACGATTGTGCTTCGTCTGTCCTTCCCCAATCCAGACGGTTTCCTTTTGCCGGGTATGTATGTGCAGGTCGATATGCCCCAAGGCGTGTTGAGCGATGCGATACTGGTGCCGCAGCAAGCGGTCACGCGTGACCGTCGGGGCGAGCCTACGGCCTTGGTGGTTAACGAAGAAAATGTTGTCGAGCAGCGCAAACTTACGGTTTTGCGCGACCACGGCACCGACTGGGTTGTGACTGAAGGCGTCGAAGCAGGGGAGCGTGTCATTGTTGCCGGCCTGCAGAAAGCCGCGCCTGGTGCGCCCGTGGTCCCACAAGAGCAAGGGGCTGCAGCCTCTTCCGCTGAAAACAACTAAATTCAAGTCTGAGAGCATCCCATGGCACGATTCTTCATTGACCGACCTATCTTTGCATGGGTGATCTCAATCCTGATAATGGGCCTCGGCCTGTTGTCGATAAACACGCTGCCTGTCGCGCAGTATCCCCAGATCGCACCGCCATCGGTGACGATCCGCGCGACATATCCGGGTGCGTCCGCCGATACGGTCGCCAACACGGTGACGCAGATTATCGAGCAGCAGATGACGGGTCTCGACGGGATGCGCTATGTATCGTCGTCCTCCACGTCCTCTGGATCCGCAACGATCACGCTGACCTTCGAGACAGGTACCGATCCAGACATTGCGCAGGTTCAGGTGCAAAACAAATTGGCGCAGGCGACACCCCTGTTGCCAGAAGCGGTGCAGCGACAAGGTGTGACGGTTCAAAAGTCGTCGGCGGGATTCCTGATGGTGATTGGCTTGATCTCCGAGGGCGGAAACATGGATCAGGCGGATTTGTCGGATTACCTTAACTCCAACCTCGTCGATGCGTTCAGCCGTATCGAGGGGGTCGGCGGCACACAGGTATTCGGTGCGAAATACGCCATGCGGATCTGGCTCGACCCCTCGAAGTTGGCGGCATTTGATATGGCGCCATCGGATGTTGTGGCCGCCGTTTCCTCCCATAACGCGCAGATTTCAGCAGGCTCATTCGGTTCGCTTCCGTCTGTAGATGGTCAGGCGTTTACCGCGACCATTACCGCGCAGTCCCTTTTGGAAACGCCCGAAGATTTCCGCAATATCATTCTGCGCTCTGAGGCCGACGGCGGGCTTGTGCTCTTGGAAGATGTGGCGCGCGTCGAGATTGGCGCGGAAAACTACATGGCCATTGCCCAGTATAATGGCCAACCCGCGTCAGGCATGGCCGTTCAACTGGCTCCGGGTGCAAACGCGCTCGATACATCCAAGCGGGTGCGCGAGAAGATTGAGGAATACGCGGAGTTTTTCCCTGACGGCGTGAAGTACGTCATCCCCTATGACACGACACCATTCGTCGAAATCTCGATCCACGAAGTGCAGAAAACGCTGATCGAAGCCATTGTGCTCGTGTTCTTCGTGATGCTGCTCTTTTTGCAAAACCTGCGTGCGACGCTGATCCCCACACTTGCCGTGCCGGTTGTTATTCTCGGAACCTTCGCGATTTTGGGTGTGTTCGGCTTTACAATCAACGTGCTGACCATGCTTGCCTTGGTACTTGCCATCGGTTTGCTGGTGGATGACGCGATTGTTGTGGTGGAAAACGTCGAACGTATCATGGAGGAAGAGGGGCTCTCGCCACGCGAGGCCACGCGCAAATCCATGGATCAGATTACGGGCGCCCTGATCGGGATTGCCCTCGTGATCTCCGCCGTGTTTATCCCGATGGCCTTCTTCGGTGGCTCGACGGGTGTGATCTACCGTCAGTTTTCGATCACCATCGTCTCTGCGATGATGCTGTCTGTTCTGGTGGCCTTGACGCTGACGCCCGCACTTTGCGCGACTTTGCTGCGCAGCAAGGATGTCGAGCACGCCAAACGCGGTCCCTTTGCATGGTTTAACAAAGCCTTCACCAAACTCTCTGGTGGCTATGGCTGGACGGTGAACTATGTCATCCGTCGTCCGTTGCGGATGCTTCTTGTCTACGGTCTCATTGGCGGGGGCATTGTCTGGCTTTTCATGCAAACGCCCACGGGCTTCCTGCCTGACGAGGATCAGGGCATCATGCTTGCGCTGGTTCAGGGGCCGTCGGGCTCCACGGCCGAGAATACACTCAAGGCAACGAAGCAGATTCAGGACCACTTCATGAACAATGAAGCGGACTCCGTGGATTCCGTGTTCTCCGTTGTTGGCTTCTCCTTTGCGGGTGCGGGCCAGAACAACGGCTTGGCGTTTGTCAGGTTGAAAGACTGGGAAGAACGTCAAAGTCCCGCGCAATCGGTTCAGGCCATTGCGGGGCGTGCTTTCCCCGCCATGATGGGCATACAAGAAGCGATGGCCTTCCCGATTGTCCCGCCCGCTGTGACCGAACTGGGCAACGTCTCGGGTTTCGACTTCTACCTTCAGGCGCAGAGCGGCCAAAGCCACGAAGAGCTTCTTGAGGCGCGTAACGCCGTTTTGGGCATGGCGGCACAAAGCCCGCTCATTGCGTCCGCACGGCCCTCGGGACTGGAGGATGCGACGCAATACAAACTGGACATCGATTGGCGAGCGGCAGGGGCCATGGGTGTATCTCCCGCGAACATTGGCAACACATTGGCGATCGCCATGGCGGGCACCTATGTTAACGACTTCAATGACAACGGACGCACCAAACGCGTGTTCGTTCAGGGGGAAGCCGACTCACGCGCAACGCCTGCGGACCTTCAGCGCTGGCGGGTGCGGAATTCGGCTGGCGAATTGGTGCCCTTCTCGAACTTCGCCAGCGAAAGGTGGGTTTACGGCCCCCAAGGTCTATATCGCTACAACGGCACGCCCTCGATGCAAATTCAGGGGTCGCCCGCGCCAGATGTTTCCACGGGTGAGGCCATGCAGGAGATCGAACGCATTGTCGATCAGCTGCCCGGTTTCGCGGTCGCATGGACCGGCCTTTCATTGGAAGAGCGCGATTCGGGGTCGCAGGCACCGTTGCTTTACGCATTGTCTCTTGCCGCCGTATTCTTCTGTCTGGCGGCTCTCTACGAGAGCTGGGCTATCCCTTTCTCGGTCATGCTGGCGATGCCTGTCGGTATTCTCGGCACCCTCTTCACCGCATGGCACTTCGGCTTCCAGAATGGAGTGTTCTTTCAGGTCGGTCTTTTGACGGTTATCGGTCTCACGGGTAAGAACGCCATTCTCATTGTCGAATTCGCGCGAGAGCAAGTGGACAGCGGCAAAGATCTTTTCGAAGCTGTTCTGACGGCTGCACGATTGCGTTTCCGTCCCATCATCATGACCTCGCTGGCCTTCTCTTTGGGTGTTGTCCCGTTGGTTCTTTCCTCAGGCGCGGGTTCAGGCGGGCGTCGCGCGGTTGGTTCCGCAGTTCTGGGCGGAACAATCACGGGGACATTGCTCGGGATTTTCTTCGTGCCGCTCTTCTTCCTGCTGATACGCAAGACGCTCACCCGACGGGTGAAAGACGCCACCTAGCCGTCTCAACACAATCGCAATTAGCCGCCGGTTTTCTGGCGGCTTTTTGCGAGCTGTGTATGAAGCACGGTGGCCAGAGGCGTTGCAAGCAAACCCACGCGGGTCGGGCCATATGCTTGTGGCCGCGCAGTATTTCCGAGACTGGGGGGGATTTGGTAGCGGAGGAGGCTACCGAACCCCTTTCTCGTTATTTCTCAAAATTTTTCTAAATATCTAATAATTATTGGAATTTAGTAGTTTCATGCTATCGTCCCTTCTCATCGTAATTCATGTTTTTTCGATCCAAAGTGTGGGAAAAATGATGGGAAGAGATTTGGAGCTTTCACCCTATGTCACGTCTAACTGTTAAGTCTATCGCAAAGCTTGAGGAGCCTGGAATGCATGGGGACGGACAGGGGCTCTACCTGAGAGTAGGGGCCAGAGGGGCGAAGTCATGGGTGCTTCGGACAATGGTTCACGGCCGCCGGCAAGATTTAGGCCTTGGATCTGCTTCATTGGTTTCTCTCGCTGAGGCGCGGGAGGAAGCGTATAGGCTCCGCAAAATCGCGCGTTCCGGCGGTGATCCGAAAGCGAGTCGAGGCAAAGTTCGGGCATTGACCTTTGAGGGCGCCGCCCGTGCCAAGCTCAAGGAGCTGGAGCCTACTTGGAAGAACTCTGGTCATGGGAAGCGCTGGCTCTCGTCTCTCGAAGCCTATGCTTTTCCACTCATCGGCGATCGTCAAATTCAAACACTTGAAACTGCGGACGTGTTGAACGTTCTCACGCCAATCTGGGCCGCGAAGAACGACACTGCCCGACGAGTGAAGCAACGCATGTCTGTGATCTTTGATTGGGCGAAAGGGAAAGGGCATTACGACAATGAGAACCCGGTCAATGGTGTGGAACGGGTGTTGCCTCCTGTGAAGAAGCGGGCAAAGCATATGCCTGCTTTGCCGTGGGCGGACGTTCCATCGTTCTTTGCCGAGCTTGGAGAACGTGAAGGTGTTTCTGCGCGATGCCTCTCCTTCCTCATCCTGACCTGTGTGCGATCTGGTGAGGTGCGTGGGGCGCGCTGGGCGGAAATTCGGGGCGATGTGTGGGAAATACCGGCAGAGCGAATGAAAGCGGGCGTAGCGCACCGTGTACCTCTCTGTGCTGGCGCTCTGGAAGTGCTGGAGCAGGTTCGGGGTTTGGATGAAGACTTGATCTTTACAAGTGCCCAGCGCGCCCCAAAGGGCCCGGCGCGGCAAATGTCCGACCCGGTATTCAAACGCCTCCAAGATCGAATGGGGCGCAATGGTTTCACCGTGCATGGGTTTCGGTCGTCTTTCAGGGATTGGTGCAGCGAGAGCGCTCATGCCGATCGAGAAGTTGCAGAAGCGGCACTGGCGCACTCCCTCGGTAACAAGGTAGAGCAGGCATATGCGAGGAGCGATTTGTTCGAGCGTAGGCGGAGCTTGATGAATGCTTGGGGACGTTTTGTCACTCGGCAAGACGGTGAGGTCGTGGAGCTCGTTCGGGCATGAGAGAACGTTATCTTGCGCCACTAGAACGTTTGGGATGGTCTAGAGTCTGCTTGAAGGCGCCAAATTTTGCCGCTGAAATTGGTCACCGCATATTGACGGCCACTGAGTGGGACAAAGGTAGGCGCTTTAAATCGGATTTAGCTGCCTTGGAACGCATTTTGCGTGGGGTACGTGAGGTATCGCTAGGTTTTCACGAGCTTTCCGAAGAGCAAAGCAGGATGATTAATTTTCAAGCCAGTCGATATGCTGGTGCTGACATTGAGGCCGCTTCAGAAGATCATATTTCAAGACTATTCGAGATTCTTGAACCGATTGCGAGTTCGATGTGGCTAGGCTCTGAAGAGTTGGTGGAAAATATTCAGAAACTTCCTCATCACAAGAAAAATTGGCCTGCCTTTGAAATTGCTGAGGCAATTGCTGAGCTATATGTTGTGGGGGTGGGGACGAGGCCGACGCTGGGTAAAGATCAAGCATCATCCGAGATCAACGGAAAGTTTGCTGAAGTCACCTTCGAAGTGTTCGACATTTTGGATGTTTCGGTTTCTCGTCAAACGATTCAGCCATTTAAAAGAGCTGTTGCTCGGTTGGATGCCGAGAAGATGCGCCGTCTTCAATCTTTGAGAATGCACGGAGGCCGGAAGGCCTCACTGGTAACTGGAGAGATCAACGGGAACAGAATATCACTGTTTTATGACTTTGATCTACAGACAGGTCGGCGCCTAAGCGACCCTTCCAAGGGGGAATAGGCGCAAGAAATTTATTTCTATTGCCCTTTTCTCATTTCGGTTCGTCTTTGGTTCTTTTGTTGCATCTAATCCAAAGCAAAGGTGCAAAAATGGAAGATCATAAACAAACCTGCTCTACCGAGGGCTGTCCTGAAGATACGCGCAAACTCCTCTCTGTGAAAGAAGTGGCGTCGATCACTGGTCTGGGCGTTTCAACTATCTGGCGCAATGCTAAGTTGGGGACATTCCCAAAACCTATCGCAGTCTGCGGAATGAAGCGCTGGCGCACAGTGGATATTGCGCGGCTAGTCGGGTCCGATGCGTCAGATCCGAATGCACAATCCCCGCGGCAAAGCCAGAATTGAGGGCCGCAAGATGTTCTACAATGAGAAAACCCCGGCCTGCTGTGGTGAAGCTGGCACGGGGCGGGAAAACGCGTTTGATAGACCGACGCTTGCTCCCCGTTCAGCAGAAGTTGCGTCCTACGATAAATCGCATCGAGAGACAGATGAAAATTACCTAGGCGTAATTGTGCGGGAAGGCGACTGGCGCGTGATCGCCTGTCGCGATGGTATCCAATGGATTTTGCAGCGCCGGAGGCGCTCGGAGAGGGCGGCTGGAGTGCGATGGGTGGCTGTCGGCTACTATATCGCTCGCGATCCATTGATTGGGCGCTGGCGCAAAGAAACAGGCATGTCGTCGCGAGGACTTCACGTACTGCCTTCATCTATCCCGCCAAAACGAGCGAGAGTTCTGAGAGGTGAGGCATGACTAGGAAGAAGCCTCGAAAGAATTATGGCCGAGGTCCCGAGAGCGGCCATTGGACGAAAATGGAGCGCTCGACAATGCAGACCGAAGCTTGGCGGGCACTCTCGCCTGTTGCACAAGCGCTTTACGTTTGGCTCAAACTGGAGTGGCATGGGCCCGACAACAACAATAATGGCAAAATACGTCTGAGTGTGCGACAGGCTGGCTATCTTTTGGGGGTTGCGCGCGCAACTGCTGCACTGGGTTTCCATGACTTGCAGGCAAAGGGGTTCACGGTGCTGACAGAGCCGGCGTCTCTTGGGTATTCTGGCGCGGCACGCCCTCCAGCTTTTGAATTAACCGAAATTGCCTTGCCATATGGAGCAGAAAGGGGAGGCAGAAGGCTCTACAAGAAATGGCGGGAGGGACATGACTTTCGTGTTCATAAGGCAAGGGCTAACAACCTTAGTGGTGCGAACGGAAAAACAAAATCCCATCATAAAAATCATGACAGCACCGTCATAGAAATGATGTCGGAAAGGAAAATCACGTCATGAAACCTATGACAGGCCGTCATGAAAAGTATGACGAAAAGCCCCGTTTCTCGAACCTTCGCGTCATAGAATTCATGACATCCTTATCCTACCACATGCAGGGGGTGTAATCAGACATGCCTTTTAGAGATGAAGAAAAGTCATAGGCCCAATTTCTCTGCCGGATTAAGTAGATCTGACGCCTGAGGTTACGGAACAGCCTAGGTTGTTAAATCTGATGGCGCGGCGTTTCTTCAGGAGAGCCCGATTGTGTCGGCGCTGTCGCGTGAGCCGCTTGGCGGCGATGATGAATATGATCCCGAATGCTACTCGTGGATCGATATTCAAGGGATGGAATGCGATGATCACTTTTCCAGTTACATGTTTGCCCACAAAGGCAAAGACACGATTTCGATCACGTCGGAAAATGAAAGCGAGCTTGCAGACTTCCGAACGCTGAATGCTTCAGGTGGAATGAGATCTTTGGGACACGTGGGTACTGCAATCCTGTTGCTTACGCTGCGGCACCCTAGTGGTGCGGCGGTGAAGGATACCACCGCACGCACAGGTGCTTGATGTGTGGACGGTGTGACTGTCTCAGGATACACGCGCCTGCACTGAGATTTTTTCACACTCGACGGTGCCGTGATCTTCGGCAGGGCGCTCGCGCCTTGCCGCCCTTGAGTGCCACGAGAACAATGATCTACAAAATTACATGGGCGAGCGGCCAATGTCTGCGCATGGATATACAAGCCGATCCTGAGCGCACTGCGAATGGACTTAGCAAGGAGAAAGATCGAAATCGGTTTGTGTGGTTGGCGCTTGCGAGGATTGCTCTGAAACGCTTGAATGCAAACGCGTATTACGAGGAGGAAATATGTCAAATCTTGTTGCCGTTTTTTTAGACAAAGTCACAAAAATTTATTCTACGGGGGCCGCGACAGAACACTCGTACCGTTCGGCCATTGAGGATTTATTCTCAAACCTGAGTGACACCATTTCCGCACTCAACGAACCTAAGCGGGTAAAATGCGGCGCACCTGATTTCATCATCCAAGACGGCGACATCGTCATTGGCCATGTTGAAGCAAAAGACCTGCACATTGGTCTGCGCGGCATGAAGGATGCGAACAAAAACCAACAAGATCGTTACCGAAAAGCGCTTTCAAATCTTATATACACCAATTGCCTTGATTGGGACTTCTATCGTGACGGCGAACTCTATGCCTCTGTGACAATCGCTGATTTCGTCATGGGCATTCAGCCCAAACCGGATCAATTTGATACCTTTGAACACCTCCTGCGGGACTTCATCGCACAACGTCCACAAACGATAACCTCGCCCAAAAACTTAGCCGAGCGCATGGCGGGCAAGGCTATTTTGATCAAAGACGTGCTGCAAAACGCTTTGCTCGAAGATGAGGACAAACAAACCGAATTGGCAGGGCAGTATCACGCGTTCAAAGAACACCTGATCCATGACATTACCCCAAAAGACTTCGCGGATATTTACGCCGAAACCGTCGCCTACGGCATGTTTGCGGCGCGTCTACACGACCAAACCCTCGATACCTTCGATCGCCACGAGGCGCTCGAACTCCTGCCCAAATCAAACCCGTTCCTGAGGTCTCTGTTTGGTTATATCGCGGGGCATGACCTCGACGAGCGGATCAAATGGATCATCGACGACTTGGCCCGCGTGTTCCGAGCCGCCGACGTTGCCAAACTCATGGAGAACTTCGGTAAGCTCACAGGGCAAAACGACCCGTTCCTGCACTTCTATGAGACCTTCCTCGCCGCCTATAATCCCGCCAAGCGCAAGGCGCGCGGCGTCTGGTATACGCCCGAACCTGTGGTGAATTTCATTGTGCGCGCGGTCGATGACGTACTCATAAACGAATTTGGCCTCCCCGACGGCCTTGCCGACACGTCGAAAATCTCGATTGACTGGGACACGGGCCAAGTCGCGCGCAACAAGGACGGCACACTCTCCAAGCGCGGCAAGAATGTCATCATCAAGAAAGACGTCCACCGCGTTCAAATCCTCGACCCTGCAACGGGAACTGGCACTTTCTTGGCCGAGGCGATTAAGCAAATCGCCCCCAAGGTTAAAGACGTAGCCGAGGGCATGTGGTCGCCCTACATCGAGAAAGACTTAATCCCGCGCCTGCATGGCTTCGAGCTGCTCATGGCTTCCTACGCGATGTGCCACATGAAACTGGATATGATCCTGACCGAACTGGGCTACAAACCCACAGGCACCCCGCCGCGCCTTGGGGTCTACCTGACCAACTCGCTCGAAGAGGGTGAAGCCGCAAACCAATCACTCCCCTTTGCGCAATGGCTGTCCAATGAGGTGAAGGAGGCAAACACCGTCAAGCGCGATATGCCGATCATGTGTATCATGGGCAATCCGCCGTATTCGGGTATTTCAACCAACAAGGGTGAATGGATCACGAACCTCATTGACGACTACAAATACGTTGATGGCGAACACTTTGGCGAGCGCAAGCATTGGCTGAATGATGACTACGTAAAATTCATTCGGATGTCTGAAAATCTGATTGAAAAGAACGGTGAAGGCGTGCTGGGCTTTATCACCAACCACGGCTACCTCGACAACCCGACATTTCGCGGGATGCGCTGGCATTTGATGCAAACATTCGACAAGATTTATGTGCTGGATCTGCATGGGAATGCCAACAAGAAAGAGGTCACACCTGAAGGCAAACCCGACAAGAACGTTTTCGACATTCAGCAGGGCGTAGCAATCATCATTGCTATCAAGAAAACCAAAAAATCCCAAAAAATGGCTCAGATTTTTCACGGTGACCTTTGGGGCGCGCGAAGCGCAAAGTATTCCGAATTGAACTCTGCAACATTGGCAAAATTCGATTTCGATCAATTAGAATGTGCCCCCCCACAGTACGCATTTGTTCCACGCGACAATCGACTATCCACGGAATATGAAAGGGGAATTTGTCTTGCTAATTTCATGCCTCAAAATGTTACAGGGATTGTCACTGCAAAAGATGGGCTTGTCATTGATTTTTCTAAATCTGAATTGACTGATCGAATTTCAGCGTTCGCCGATCCTACCAAGTCTGATGACCAAGTTCGATCCGAGTTTTTCCCGAATAAAAAGGCGGGAAAATACCCTGCTGGTGATTCTAGGGGATGGAAGCTTCCAGAAGCGCGAACTCAACTCCAAGCCAGTGTTTGGAGTGATGACATCCAAAAAATGACTTATCGCCCGTTTGATCAGCGTTGGATATTGTACCGTCCGGATATGGTAGATTGGGGCCGCTTCGAGTCAATGCCACACCTACTTCGAGAAACAAACTATGCAATGATCTTTTCACGGCAAGCGGTCAGAACGGGCGCACCTCCAGTAAACGTTTTGGTATCAGCGGACATTTTTGACAACCGAGGCGTCTATAGCAACAAGGGTATTGCGCAGGCTGCACCCCTCTACCTCTACCCCGACGAACAAGATCTCGATCAAACACGTCACGTGAACTTTGATCCCAAGTTGTGGAAGAAGCTCCAAGCCAAGGCCAAACATCCGACCCACGGCATCCCAGACGAGGTGCAGACCTTCGACTACATCTACGGCGCGCTGCATTGCCCCGCCTACCGCGAGACCTATGCGGAGTTTCTCAAAATCGACTTCCCCCGCATCCCGTGGCCCGCGACACCCGATGAATTCTGGGACGTCAGTGTCAAGGGCGCGCAGCTACGCAAGCTCCACCTCATGGACCCTACAGCAGTGGGCAAAGCACCCTATCCATTCAAGGGCGAGGGTGACGGTGTTGTTGGCAAGCCGGAATTCAAAAACGGGCGCGTCTACATCAACGACACCCAGTATTTCGATGCCGCCTCAGAGGTGTCGTGGGGCTTTTACATCGGCGGCTACCAGCCCGCGCAAAAGTGGCTCAAAGACCGCAAGGGCCGCGCTTTGTCTTTTGACGATGTGAAACACTACCAGAGCATTCTGAAAATCTTGTCGGAAACGGATCGGATTATGAAAACGATCACGATGGATCTGGGCGCTGCCAAGAGTGAGGAAAATAATGTTTAAGTGGATATGGAAAATAGTCCTCGTCGTCATTGTCGGCGTTGTCGGCTATGTCGCGTACGATAGCTACAGAAGCGGCTATTTCAACCTGCCCGACTTCGATGAAAACTCCTACGCCATTTCGTTCAAAAGCGGTCTACGCGGCATTGTCGTCGATCCTGACATTCCTGAACAAAACCTGAAACAGTCAGATTTTTTTAGGCGTCTACACTTGGTAGATAAAGAAAGGCGTTACCTCGGCGTGCCGTTTGATGTTCCTGCATGGTTTGAGGATGCTTGGGCCATTTGTGAGACGCCAAGCGGCGAACAAATTGAATGGGTGGACCAAACAATGCCCGAGAACTGGGCGCAGTCGCTCAGCGGCGCGCGTCTTGATGCATTCTGCACTCTACAAGTCGATGGTAAAGTAATGCCCCGTGGCCTGATCTATTCTGTCCCTAGACTTTAGCGGTTCCACCACGAGGCACAACGAGCTGCGCCGCCGTATCCAACAACTCCCCAAAAGCACCCCAAGCGTACAAGAACTGGAGGTCGCGAAATCGGAGGGCGCTGGGCTCGTCAAAGCGTAGTACTAATCGCAAAAGGAGCATTGGCTTGGCTGGCTTGCCGAATAGGAGAGCAAAGGAGATTGTCGCCGCAACGAGGCAACCAGTCTTCAAGACGGGTTCTATGCATAGAGCTTTGTGTGTTGCCCAACTTGGCCACGCTTATGTGAGTGCAATAAGCGTCACACAGAGAGACGCATGTCGCTTTAGAGCCATTCTTCGGCTGTTCCCGTGGGACAGAGCTGACCTACAATTTCTGGAAGCAATGAAGTGGCGGATACTTCGTATTTAGCTGGGGTTTGTGTCGCATTGTAGATGCGGTGTTTCATGCGACGAGTTAGTAGTCCCTCCACTTTCCGAATAGATTTATTTTCCAATGCGGAACAAGCCCAGACACGTCATTATAGTGCAGCATGTCAATTCAATTTCAAAATCGCTTTACGCACGTATTCGATTCACGAACCTAGTGCTTGCAAGCTAAAATTGGGAGAATGGTTTCTGAGAGCTGAATTAGGGTTTCTTTCCGCGGCTTTCCTCGGGTTGGCTTCGCTACGGTCCCCGACGATAATTCGGCAGAAAAAATTTGAATGACCCTTTATGGCCTGTGATGAGGGGCGAGGCATGGATGGAAGTTCAGGTGCGCCGTTTTTGGGGGCGGGGTGCGCTTCGCCCATATGAAAAGGGGGTGGGTGGGGCGGCTCGCTTCGTGCCTGCATGTCCCGCATGCCGATACATTTAAGCGGGTTGGATTACGGTGCATGATCCAACCTTAACTCTTGAGTTGCTGCGACAGTGGGGTAGTCGCCTGCGCTATCAGATCGCCAATCGGGCAATCGTTGTGCGGGCGCACTGCATGCTGGCGAGCTTCCTTCCTTCGATCTGGTCGCGCCACAAGGCTCCTTCGACCCATTTAGCCCTTCGAGTGCGCACCAAGCCTCGCCTCTCACCTATCGGAGCTTACCTCAATTGAGGGCTGCGTGATTGTCGCTCTGTCTTGAGGTTTCGCTACAACGTGGGTGGGTTCTGCATGCTCAGGGTGTAGTTATGGGTTTGTTTTTTTAACGAAAACGCGGTTGAAACTCCAAGGGCATTGTTTCGTATGCCACGTTCCTATGCCTCCCGCTACGCAGTGAGGGGATTTGTCCTCACTCAGAGCGACTTGGCCTAGTCTCTTAGCGTGTGCGCTTTTCTTTAAACCGGGCTCGATTTGAGGCGTAAGGGCGCCGGGCTTCTATTAGCTCTATGCATAAGGTTTGGCACCAGAGAGCGGGTGTTCTTGCGTTTGGAAGGCGGTGCATCTCCACCAGCATACCAATGTATCCGTCCGCACTTCCTGCAGCAGCTTTTACGTCCTTTTGTTCTAGTCCCAGTTCGACATGCCGCCGCCGGAGTTAGTTAACAAGCTTGGCATAAGGATCATAATGGGCGTCTTCCGATACCGTAGGATGCGGTTTGGGAGGTGGGCCTAACGAGATAGGTGGAAGCGAAAAATGCGCGCTGCAGTTCGGTGCACAGCAACGTAATGAGATTGCCTCTGGCGAAACTTGCCCAACGCTCCAGCCGCAGCGCTGCGCGTATCTAAACCATTCTGAAAGTGTCATGATGAAGCAGCGCGTTACGAGCTGCCTGTCAGCATGATGCTGAGCGTGACCGGATCACAAATATGTGTCAGCTTTTCAAGCGCTCCGGCAGAATTCCAGCGAGGGCTGTAATTCCGCCGAGTTTCTTTTCGCAGTGCACAGTGTCGAGTTCGGTCAAGGTGTCTTCGAGCAACGGGGAGAGCTCGCGGCATTGTAGTGCCAAGTGGTAAATTACTTGGTCAGGAGGCACTTGCGGGCGGGGGGTGGACATTCGGATCTCCATTTCCCTGTTCGAGCGCCATGAGAGGCCGCGGATTCTTTCGAGAAATCGGAGATTGGGCCGCAGGCGAACCGTCTGCCGAAGTGTGGGAAAGATGATGGGAAGAGAATGCAGCGATCCGAAAATTGCTATAGTTTCAGTATCTTGATGTGAGGGTATGGTAGCGGAGGAGGGACTTGAACCCCCGACACGCGGATTATGATTCCGCTGCTCTAACCAACTGAGCTACTCCGCCGAAGTGCCGCGTAGGTAGACGCTCGCGCGCGAGGGGTCAAGAGGGAAATTGGCGCTTTTCGAGAGGGAATTGCGGGCCTGCGCGTGTCGGCTGCTTTGACGGGCCGTAATCGGTTTTGTTGACGGTTTCGATCCGTGGGTCAAAATCAGTGATTCACGCCGCGTGCGAAACGTTTTAGGCTCGCGCGGACATCAATAGCGAGGCGCAGATGACGGCGGGCAAGTGGGACTTCTGGATTGATCGCGGCGGGACGTTTACGGATGTAATTGGACGTGCGCCTGATGGTGTGCTGCATAGTCACAAGCTACTCTCCAACAACCCCGAGCGTTACCGCGACGCCGCCGAACAGGGTATTCGCGACCTTTTAGGATTAGAGAAGGGCGAGCCTATCCCTGAGGGGCGGATTGCGTCGGTGAAGATGGGGACAACTGTTGCCACCAACGCACTTCTTGAGCGTAAGGGGGAGCGGGTTCTGTTGCTCATCACCCAAGGCTTCGGCGACCTGCTGCGCATCGGATATCAGACGCGGCCCGACCTTTTCGCGCTCGACATCAAACGGCCCGATCTTCTGTATGACCGCGTGGGCGAAATTCCTGAACGCCTCGCCTCTGACGGATCAGTTGTGACGCCGTTGGATGAGGCCGCGACCCGTGCGGCGCTGCAAGGAGCCTACGACGATGGTATCCGCGCAGCGGCGATTGCCTTTCTGCACGGCTACCTCGAACCCGCGCATGAGCTGCGTGCCGCGGAGATTGCGCGCGAGGTCGGCTTTACCCAAGTGTCCACGTCGCATGAGGTCTCGCGCCTGGCCAAGCTTGTGGCGCGTGGAGACACCACCGTTGTCGATGCCTATCTTTCCCCCATCCTGCGGCGCTATGTTGCGCAGGTGGCGGAGGCGCTCTCATTGGGGTCATCCTGCGAGCGGCTTTTGTTCATGCAGTCGAATGGCGGGCTGACCGATGCGGAGCTTTTCCAAGGGCGCGACGCCATCCTGTCAGGGCCAGCGGGCGGTATCGTCGGCATGGTGCGCACGGGTGAGGCGGCGGGATTTGATCGCCTGATCGGCTTTGACATGGGCGGCACCTCGACGGATGTGAGCCACTACGCGGGGCTCTACGAGCGGTCATTCGAGACAGAGGTCGCGGGCGTGAGAATGCGCGCGCCGATGATGGATATCCACACGGTCGCGGCGGGCGGCGGGTCGATTTGCTCTTTTCGTGATGGACGGTTGCAGGTCGGGCCCGAAAGCGCGGGTGCCGACCCCGGACCCGCCGCCTATCGCCGTGGCGGGCCGCTGACTGTCACCGATTGCAACGTCTTTCTGGGCAAACTCTCGCCCGACCATTTCCCCCATGTTTTTGGCCCGAACGGAGATGAGCCGCTGGACGTGGAAGCGGTTGTGCGCGGCTTCGAGACCCTGACGGAAGAGATCAACGCCGCGACGGGGCAGGCGCTTTCCGCGCAGGAGGTGGCCGAAGGGTTCCTGCGGATTGCCGTCGACAATATGGCCAATGCGATCAAGAAAATCTCTGTCGAGCGCGGGCATGATGTGTCTGGCTATGCGCTGCAATGTTTCGGCGGCGCGGGCGGGCAACATGCCTGTCTGGTTGCGGATGCTTTGGGGATGCGCCGCGTATTGATCCATCCGCTCGCGGGGGTGTTGTCGGCCTACGGGATGGGGCTTGCGCAGGTCAGAGCGATGCGTGAGCAGCAGGTGGATTTGCCGCTTTCCGAACTTGAACGGGCCGCCGAGATTGCCGCGCGTCTGGAGGCGGAGGTGCGCGAGGAAGTGGCCGCGCAGACCGTTGCCTCGACGCGCGTCGTGACACGGGCGCACCTGCGTTATGACGGGTCGCATCAGACCTTGGATGTGGCTTATTCGGATGCGGCGACGATGGCGGAGGACTTCCACGCGGCGCACCGTGCGCGTTTTGGTTTTGCCCGCGAGGGGCGTGACGTGATCCTCGATATGATTGCTGTGGAGGCTATTGGCGAGACGGGGGAAAATCCCGCCTCCGTGCCGATGCCTGAGACCCCTGCGGCGCCTCGCGCCACGCTTGATGTGCGCGCGACGGGGTGGGGGCGTGTGCCGCTCTATGCGCGTGAGGACTTGCCGCAAGATGCGCGGATCGAAGGACCAGCGATCATTACCGAACCCACTGGCACCAATGTGATCGAGCCGAACTGGACCGCGCAGGTCGATGCGCTTGGCAATCTCGTTCTGACCCGCAACGCGGCGAAGGGCGAGGTGGCGCGGGCGGATACCGAGGCCGATCCGATCCTGCTTGAGGTGATGTCCAATCTCTTCATGTCGGTGGCCGATCAGATGGGGGCAACGCTCGCCAACACCTCGTGGTCGGTGAACATCAAGGAGCGGTTCGATTTCTCTTGTGCGATCTTTGACGGGGCGGGTGATCTGGTTGCCAATGCGCCCCATGTGCCCGTGCATCTGGGGTCCATGTCGGACTCTATCCGCACGGTGATCCGCCTCAATCCTGACGTGCAAGAAGGCGATGCTTTCGTGCTGAATTCGCCCTATCGCGGTGGGACGCATTTGCCCGATGTCACTGTTGTTACACCAGTTTTCGTGCCTGAGCTGGGGGATAAGCCTGCCTTCTGGCTGGGGTCGCGTGGGCATCACGCCGACATTGGCGGGCGCACGCCCGGATCGGCACCGCCCGACAGTCGCACGATTGAGGAAGAGGGCGTGTTGATCGACAACGAGCGGCTTGTCACGCGCGGGGATTTCGAGGAGGAGCGGATGCGTGAGCTTCTGTCCTCTGCTCGCTATCCCGCTAGAAACATAGAACAAAACATCGCGGACCTTCAGGCGCAGGTGGCGGCGAACGAGACGGGGAAAACCGCGCTTCTTCAAGTGGTTGAACGCTATGGGGCGCAGGTGGTTGCCGCCTATATGGACCATGTGCAGACCAATGCGGAAGAGGCTGTGCGCGGGGTGATCGACCATTTGTCGGACGGGGAATTTACATATCCGATGGATGACGGGTCACAGATCAAAGTGGCGGTGCGTGTGGATCGCAAGGCGCGGCGTGCGACGGTCGATTTCACGGGCACAAGCCCGCAGCACGCGGGTAATTTCAACGCGCCGCTGTCGATTTCTCGCGCCGTAGTTCTCTATGTTTTCAGGACGTTAGTGGGCAAAAACATCCCGCTCAACGAGGGGTGTCTGGCGCCTTTGGATATTGTGGTTCCTGAAGGCTCCATGCTCAATCCGCGTGCGCCTGCAGCCGTTATCGCGGGCAATACGGAGGTGTCGCAGGCGGCGTGTAATGCGCTGTTCGGGGCGCTGGGGGTGATCGCGGGGAGCCAAGGGACGATGAATAATTTCGTCTGGGGCAACGCGGATTTCCAGAACTACGAAACCATCGCGGGCGGCACGGGGGCGGGGCCAAATTTCGACGGTTGCGACGCGGTGCAGAGCCACATGACCAACACGCGCATGACCGATCCAGAAATTCTGGAGGCGCGTTTTCCTGTGCGTTTGCAAGAGTTTAGCATTCGTCGCGGTTCGGGCGGTGACGGCGCACATCACGGCGGTGACGGAGCGGTGCGCCGCCTTGAATTCCTTGAGCCTGTGACCGTCACAACGCTCTCGTCGCACCGTGTCGTTGCGCCCTTTGGTGTGGGTGGAGCGCAGGGTGGGGCGGTTGGTGTTAACTATGCGATCATGCCCGATGGGACGCGCGTAGACCTCAAGGGAAACGACGAGATTGACCTGCCCGCAGGCGGTGTTTTCGTGATGGAGACACCTGGTGGCGGGGGGTATTCCTGAAGCGAAAACCCGTGACGGACATGCGTCGGCTATGTGTCGGACATCTGTCGGACCCCTGCGAGCGTTGCGTTCAGGGTTTGGCGGAGGCTGACGCGCTCAGGAAATGATCCACGGGGCGTCGAAGACATGCTCTTCGAGGTTCGGGGTCTCCCCGATCCTGTCGACCACCGCAAACAGCCCGTTACCCGCCAGCGGCGTCAGCACGCCATGCCATGTTCCGCGATGGAAATTGATCCCCTGCGCCCCGTTGGTCACAAATGCCTTCGGCGTGGCGTCGGGGGCATCGGCGACGATGACCAGAAACGGATCGGCGGACATGGGGATGAAGGCCTGCGACCCCTCGGGGTGTCGCTCGATCAGATCGAGCGTATAGGGCAGAGCCCGCAGGGTGGCGTGGAAGATCGAGATGCCGACACGCCCGCCCGTCTGTTCGCTCACGTCGATGGTGGCGCGGTCGTGGTATCGACCGCACTGGCCCGCGTTGATGATCTTGTCGGCCTCGCCCCGCGCGTCGAGCACATCGCCATAGGGCGCGAAGGCCTCGACGGTGAGTGGCTCTATGGAGACGCGGCGGCTCATTGGCGCGGCCCGCCGAGATCAAGGGACACGTGGCGGTTCACGTCCTTGTAGAGCAGGTAGCGGAACGGTTCGTCCCCCGTGGCGATACAGGCCTGCGGGCAGAAGGCACGCAGCCACATGAAGTCACCCGGTCCGACTTCGACCCAATCCTTGTTGAGCAGGTAACGCGCGGTGCCTTGCAGCACGTAAAGCCCGTGTTCCATCACATGGGTCTCGGCAAAGGGAATGCGGCCACCCGGTTGGAAGGTCACGATATTGGCGTGGAAGTCGTAGCGCATATCAAACGGGTCGAAGAAGCGCTGCGTCGCCCATGCGCCGTTGCTGTCGGGCATCGGCGTGGCGGTGATATCGCTCTCGTGAATGACGAAGGCTTCGAGCGGGTTGAGGCTTTCGATGCGGTTGTAGCGTTTGCGAATCCAGTGGTAGCCGCAGGGGGCGTCCGAGGTGTTCCAGATTTCCCAATGGGCGCCCGCAGGGATAAAGGCGAAATGCCCCGCCGTGAGGGTCTGACGCGCGCCGCCGATGGACAGGCGCACTTCGCCAAAGGCGACGAAGATGGCCGCCTGTGCTTCGCGGTCGGGTTCGGGATCGGCGCAGCCGCCACCGGGGGACAGTTCCACGGCATATTGCGCGAAGGTTTCGGCAAAGCCCGTCAGGGGGCGTGCCAGCACCCACATGCGCATCCCGTTCCATCCGGGCAGGAAGGAGGTGACGATATCACGTTGGGTGTTCGCGGGGATCACCGCGTAGGCTTCGGTGAAGACAGCGGTGCCTTCGGGGTTTTCGTTTTGACCGGGCAAGCCGCCCGGAGGAAACGCATAGGTCATATTAGGTCTCATTTCACGCCGAACAACTCGCGCAGGCGGTGCCAAGCGATACGTTCCACTTGGGCGCAGGCCGCGTCAAATTCGGTCTCTTTGGAGTGCTCCAGTCGGGCGTGGAACGCCGCGAGGATCGACTCCTTGGTATTGTCTTTCACCGCAATGATAAAGGGGAAGCCGAATTTTTCGGTGTATTGCGTGTTGAGTTTTTCAAAGGTGGCGCGTTCCTCGTCGGTGAGCGCGTCGAGACCTGCGGAGGCCTGTTCCGAGGTGCTCTCAGGTGTGAGCCGTTTGGCGGCGGCGAGTTTGCCCGCCAGATCGGGGTGGGCGGTCAATACGCCGAGTTTGGCCTCATGCGAGGCACGGCGGAAGGCGCGGCAGAGCGCGGAGTGGGTGCCGATCCATGTGTCATGTGCGGGCCCGAGTTCGAGCGCGTGGGCGTCTTCGGCCACCCAAGCCGAATGTTCGAAGATGCCGCCGAATTTGGCCACGTAATCCGCTTTCGACATTTGCGAGGGGCGCTCAAGGCGGCTGTGCGGATGGGTCTTTGCCCAATGTTCGGCCACGTCGATACGGCGCGGGGTCCAGACATCGTCGAAGCCCTTGATGTAGTCGATGAACTTTTTCAGCCCCGCGAGTTTCCCAGGCCGTCCGATGAGGCGGCAGTGCAACCCGATGGACATCATTTTGGGCGTGTGTTCGCTGCCTTCGGCGTAGAGCGTGTCGAAGGCATCGCGCAGGTAGGTGAAGAACTGCTCGCCCGTGATGTAACCCGGTGCGGTGGCGAAGCGCATGTCGTTGGCTTCGAGCGTGTAGGGGATGATGAGCTGGTCGCGGTCGCCGACTTCAAGCCAATAGGGCAGGTCGTCGTCATAGGTGTCGGAGATGTAGTCGAAACCGCCTTCTTCGGCGACCAGACGCACGGTGTTCTCCGAGCAACGGCCCGTATACCAGCCGCGCGGGCGGGTACCTGTGACTTCCGTGTGCAGGCGGATGGCCTCGGCAATCGCGGCGCGTTCTTCGGCTTCGGGCATGTCCTTGTGTTCGACCCACTTCAGCCCGTGAGAAGCGATTTCCCAATCGGCCTCCTGCATCGCGGCGACCTGTTCGGGGGAGCGGGCCAGAGCGGTGGCCACGCCGTAGATCGTGACGGGAATATCCGCGCCCGTGAACAGGCGGTGCAGACGCCAGAAGCCCGCACGTGCGCCGTATTCGTAGATGCTTTCCATGTTCCAGTGGCGCTGCCCCTGCCATTGGGCGGCACCCGCGATGTCGGAGAGGAAGGCCTCGGAGGCGGCGTCACCGTGAACCACGCAATTCTCGCCGCCCTCTTCGTAGTTGAGCACGAATTGCACCGCCACTTTCGCCCCGTTCGGCCACTTCGGATCGGGCGGGGTGGCGCCGTAGCCTTGCATGTTGCGGGGGTAGCGGGGCGGGGTCGTGGTCATGGGTGAGATCGCTCTTTTTGTTGCTGAAGGAAAGGGCAGTTCCCCTCCCTTGTAGCTGACGCGGCGCGTTCATTCCAATTCATTGATTGCGAAAAGTCGCCGATTGCGACAGCCTAGGCGGGAACAGCCGCGTGAAAGGGCAATTAAATGGCAGAAGGCTACCTGACCACACATGTTCTCGACACCGCAAAAGGCGTGCCCGCGTCAGGGTTGCGGATCGAGTTGTTTCGTCTTGAGGGCGAGGGGCGCGTGGCGTTGGCCGAGATGACGACCAATGCCGATGGGCGCACCGACAGCCCCATTTTGCCGAAAGAGGCATTTTCGACGGGCACCTACGAGTTGGTGTTCCATGCGGGCGACTATCTCGCCGCGACGGGGCAGGCGGGTGATGCGCCGATGTTTCTCGATGTGATTCCGATCCGCTTTGGCATCAGCGACGAGGGCGCGCATTATCACGTGCCGCTTCTGCTGTCCGCCTTTGGCTATTCCACCTATCGCGGGAGTTAACATGTTGCTCTACCCTGTTCTTCTTGAATGGCTCGAATTCGCCGTGCGTTGGCTGCACGTGATCACCGCGATTGCGTGGATCGGGTCGTCTTTCTACTTCATCGCGCTTGATCTGGGACTGCGCTCGCCCATCGACAAAAACCATAAGGCGAACGGCGAGGCGTGGCAGGTTCACGGCGGGGGGTTCTACCACATCCAGAAATACATGGTCGCGCCCGAGCGGATGCCCGAGGAGTTGACGTGGTTCAAATGGGAGAGCTATGCGACGTGGCTGTCGGGCTTCGCGCTGATGATCCTGACCTACTATCTCGGCGCGGAACTGCTCCTCGTTGACCCCAATGTGCAGGACATCCCGCCATGGGTGGCGGTGTTCATCTCCGTGGCTTCGCTGGTCTTTGGCTGGGTGCTTTACGACACGATCTGCAAATCGAAATTCGGGGAGGACAACACGCGGCTGATGATCCTGCTCTACATCATCCTCGTGGCGATGGCGTGGGGCTATACGCAGGTGTTCAGCGGTCGTGCGGCCTTCCTACATCTCGGCGCTTTCACTGCAACGGTGATGTCGGCCAACGTGTTCCTCATCATCATTCCCAACCAGAAGATCGTGGTGAAAGATCTGATCGCGGGACGTGCGCCCGATCCCAAATACGGCAAGATCGCCAAGCAGCGCTCGACGCATAACAACTACCTGACGTTGCCCGTGCTGTTCATGATGCTGTCCAATCACTACCCGCTGGCCTTCGCCGCCGATTACAACTGGCTGATCGCGGCATTGGTGTTCCTGATGGGTGTGACGATCCGCCATTTCTTCAACACGATGCACAAGCACGAAGGGATGCTGTGGTGGACGTGGGGCGCGACGGCGGTTCTCTTCGCGGCGGTTATCTGGCTGTCCACAGCGGGTATCTACGGGCAGGATGATGCGAGCGAGGATGTCAGTGCCATTGGCCCCTACTCGCAGCGTTTTGTCGCGGCAGCAGGCTTTGACGAGGTGCACGAGATCGTCACCTCCAATTGCTCCATGTGCCATGCCAAAGAACCCGCTTGGGAGGGAATGGCCTCCCCGCCCAAGGGTGTGCGTCTGGAGACACCTGCGCAGATCGCGACTCATGCCAAGGATATCTGGATGCAGGCGGGGGCAACCGATGCGATGCCGCCCGTTGGCACCTACATGACGCTTGACGACGACAGCCGCGCGGCGATCCGTTCGTGGTATCAGGCGGGGCTGGAGCAGCCGCGCCCCGAGTTCAAACTCTGGTAAAGGACCAGACGGTTTCCTGACGGTAGGTCTCGCCCGCGCGAAGCACACAGGACGGGAAATCGGGCTGGTTCGGCCCATCGGGCCAGCGTTGCGGCTCAAGCGCCACGCCGCAGAAGGGGCCATAAGGTTTGCCGTTCAACCCGACAAAGGGCGCAGAGTTCTGCTCGCCTGCATCGTAGACCTGTAGCCCGGGCTCGGTTGTGTCGATCCGCATGGAGACACCGTTCTGACCGGTGAGCGTGCAGGCGTGATAGAGCGTGCCACTTTCGGCGGGAGTGTCTGCGAGGCACAGGTTGTGATCAACCCGCGCGGTCGTCCCGCCCAGCCCGCGACCCGCGCGGAAGTCGAAATCGGTGCCCGTGACATCGGCAACACCCGTGGGGATGTTGGCTTCATCGACGGGGGTGTAGCGGTCGGCGGGGATGGTCAGCGTTGCCGTGTCCGCGCTCGCGTGTCCGTCGAGATTCCAATAAGAATGGTTGGCGATATTGATAAGCGTATCGCCGTCCGTCTCCGCCTCGATCACCATGCGCAGGTGGGCGGGGGCATCCACGGAGAACCGCGCGCGCAGGCGGCGGTTGGCGGGGAAGCCTCCCTTGCCGTCTTCCAGATCGAGCGTCAGGACCGCTTCGCTTTTCGTCAGGCTCTCCACGGCCCAGATCTCGGTATGCAGCCCCTCACGCCCACCGTGCAGGCAGGTCGTGCCTTCGTTGGCGTCAAAGGTGAGTTCGCGCCCGTTGAGCGTGGCCGTGGCGCCTGCGATACGGTTTGCCACAGGGCCGACGAGCGCGCCGAAATAGGCCAGTGGCCCCTCGTAGGCGGCAACTTCGCGCGCGCCGAGCGTGAGGCTGTGATCGACGCCTTTTAGGCGCACGTCATGGAGCGTGGCGCCGAGCGTGAGGATGGTCGCGGAAAGATCGCCCGCGTGGAGCGTCAGCGCCTCCACTGTGCGCCCGTCGCGGGTCTTTCCGAAGGATGTCCTCATAGGATGACGCGATGCTCCTGCTGGCCTTTTACGTCTGTCTCGATGGCAAAGGTCTGGCCATGCGCGGCGGCGTCCTTGTCCAGCCCGTCAGCGGCGGAGGTGACGAAGAGTGTGGTGCCATCGGGGCCGCCGAATGCGGGGCATGTGGTCTGGCTCGCGTCTACGGAGAGATGGCGCAGCTTGGTTCCATCGGGGCTGTATTGCGTGACGCCCCATCCTTCCCACTTGGCGTTCCACAGATTTCCTTGCGCATCCACGACCGCGCCATCGGGGTTTTCCGCATCCTTGATGAATGGGTGGGGATCACCTTCGGGCCAACCGTCAGCATCCAGTGCGACACGCATGATGGTTTGTGTGGCTGTGTCGGCGAAATAGGCGGTGCGGCCATCGGGGGCGAAGCAGATCGCGTTGGAAATTGAAATGTCACCGAAAAGCTTGGTTAATGCGCCATCGAAGTAGCGGTAGATCGCGCCCGCTTTCGGTTCTGCGTTCTTGCCCATGGTGCCGATCCAGAAGCCTCCCTGCGGGTCGGCACGGCCATCGTTGGAACGAGTCGCATCGTTGTCGGCTTCTAATGCGCAGACAAATTCGGTCTCCCCCGTATCGATGTCGAACTTGGAAAGGGCGGTTTCGGATGCAATGAGCAGGGTGCCGTGGTCGATCCATCCCGCGGCGGAAACAAACTCGTCGAACTGCCATTCCATCTGTTCCCCGTTCTCGACGGTCAGCAGGCGGTGTCCGATGATGTCGAACCAGAAAAGCTGGCCGCGTTCGGGGTGCCACAGCGGGCCTTCGCCCAATGCGCAGGCGCGGGTGTCATAGGTGGATGCGGTCATGTCGTGGCCTCGTCATATGCGGCCACCGTTTCGCGTGCGCGGGCTGCGACGTCGGACACGGTCATGCCAGGTTTGTAGAGGGAGGAACCCATCCCGAAGCCGTCCGCACCCGCAGCGATCCATTCGGACATATTGCCCGCGTCCACACCACCCACGGCGTAGACCTGCGTTGTTTTGGGGAGCACGGCACGCACGGCCTTGAGACCATCGATGCCGAGTTTGAAGGCGGGGAAGATCTTAAGGCCATCGGCGCCTGCGTGGAGGGCGGCGAACATTTCGGTCGGGGTCAGCACGCCGGGCCAGCTTTGCATACCATGTGCCTTGGTCGCGGTGATGATCTCGGGGTTGCAGTCAGGGGAGACAACGAGTTTGCCGCCCGCCGCGCGGACCTGTGCCACGTCCGAAAGCGTCAGCACTGTGCCCGCGCCGATCAACGCCGTGTCGCCAAAGGCGTCGGCCATGCGGCGGATGCTCTCGAAAGGATCGGGCGAGTTCAGAGGCACTTCGATCCGCGTGATGCCGTTCTCGATCAGGGCGGCGGTCACGTCGCAGGCCTCGTCGGGTGTTACGCCGCGGATGATAGCGATGAGAGGGCGGCCAAAGTCGGTGTCACTCATGAGGATGCTTTCGAATTGCGATAGGCGGCGGTCAGGCCAGCCAAGGTGAGTTGGGTCACATCAGCGCGCTGGGCGGTGATGCCTTGAGCGTCGAGCGCGGTGGCGTAGCGGTCGCACAGGCGCGCATCCCCGACCAGCGCCACGTTCTGGCCCAGCCAATAGGGCTTTGCGGCGGCGATCTCGGCGCCGATGAGGTAGCCCGACAGGCGGGCGGTGGCTTCGGCGGTCGATTGCGTATCCACAAGCCCGCGCGCACGGATGCCGAAGAGTTTCGAGGCGAGCTTCTCGGGGCGTGACAGCGTGTCGGAGAGCGCCTCGGCAAAGGCTGCGTCGTCCCATTGTTCGCTATCGATGGAATGGCGCAGAACGGTATGGCCCGAGAGCGCGGCGAACATCTCGCCCGTCATGAAGGTCTGGAACGAGACGATCTCGCCCGCGCTGACATGCGCCCATTTCGTATGGCTTCCAGGCAGGCAGATGACGCCGTCGAAATTGGGATGGAGCGCGTGGAAGCCCGCGATCTGGGTCTCCTCGCCGCGCATGACATCGGCGGGGTTTAGTTGGCTCACGCCGCCAAGAATGCGCACGTCGATGCGCGGGGAGGCCGTGGCGACAGGGGTTGTCGCGGCGGTTTCGGGTTTGCATGGAACGGCTGCGTAGCCCGCATCGGCCCAGCCCTGCGCCGCGCCAGCCATGCCGCAGACCACGATGCGGATCGGTGTGGCGCGCGTGTCGAGCCAGTCGGCGATGAGGGTCATCAGGGTGGGTTCGAACTCGTTGCGCTCAAGGCGGCCCATGCCCTGATCGGAGCGTATCTCGGCAAGCGCTTCGCCCGCCTCCGACATGGCCCAGACGCGCAGCGACGAGGTGCCCCAATCCACGGCAATCCAATCGGCGTTTACAACCAAGGCACTCCTCCCAAAGCGCGGACCGCGAGGGCCCAGTCAAAAGTCATATCTTTTGTAGTTGTTATCAACGCAGGCGGGTGGGATTGCAATGTGCAACTACGCGGATCAGCTCCGCAGCTCGGCGGGGTAGCCCGCTTCTTGCAAGGCGTTGAGCACGGCGGCGTTGCCTGCGGTCGAGCGCACCTCGATCTCGCGTGTTTCCATGTTGGCGTCCACTTCAACGCCATCGTCAACGGCCTCAAGGGCTTCGGTGATCGCGGCGGTGCAATGGGCGCAGCTCATGTCGGGGACGGAAAATATGGCCATATCGGGCTCCTGTCTGGCAATGGTTCGCGCGTCATTTGCGCGTGGGGCGGGGTCATCCGCCGCAGGGGTAGGGCTCCGCGATCGGTTGACGTTTCTGCGCCCTGCTCCCTATCTAGGATTTCAGGACTTCCGCGCCAAGGTCAACTGTTGAGACTGGCCCGCGGCTTAAAATGTGAAGCCCCGACCCGACGGCCCCGAACCCAAGGCCCGCCATTGACGGCCACTGATCCAAGGAGAGACAGATGCAGACCCTACGTCTTAGCGTTGACGGGATGACTTGTGCTTCCTGCGTGGGGCGTGTGGAGCGGGCCTTGCGCGGCACGGAAGGCGTGGCCGAGGCGCGGGTCAATCTGGCGACCGAGCGGGCAGAGATTGACTATGATGCTCCTGCGGATTTGGAAGGTCTGATCGCGGTGCTCGATAAAGCGGGCTACCCCGCGCGGGTCGAGAGCATCGTTCTGGATGTCGAGGGCATGACGTGTGCCTCCTGCGTTGGCCGTGTCGAGCGGGCGCTACTTGGCCTGACGGGGGTGCGCGCGGCGCGGGTGAACCTCGCCGCCGAAACGGCGACCGTTGATGTCCTCGCGGGCGTTGTCACGGCGCAGACCCTTATCGCGGAGATCGGAAAGGCAGGCTATGCGGCGACACCGCGCGCGGCGGGAGAGGCGCAGGTGGATCGTAAGGCGGACGAGGCACGTGGATTGCGGCGGCGACTCGTCTGGGCGGCACTGCTGACCCTGCCAGTGTTCGCAGTCGAGATGGGCGGGCATCTGCTGCCGTCGTTCCATCACTGGTTCATGGGCCTTGTTCCGCTCGGTCCGTGGCGTTGGGTGCAATTCGCGCTGACGCTTGCGGTGCTGGCGGGACCTGGTCGGATGTTCTTTGCCAAGGGGATTCCGTCGCTCTTGCGCGGTGGTCCCGACATGAATGCGCTCGTGGCCATGGGGGCGGGCGCGGCCTTTCTCTACTCGACTGTCGTGACGGCGGCACCATCGCTGCTGCCCGTACAGGCGCGCAATGTCTATTTCGAAGCGGCGGCGGTGATCGTCACGCTGATCCTGCTGGGCCGCTATCTGGAGGCGCGGGCCAAGGGTCGCACGGGGGCTGCGCTGCGCAAGCTGGCGGGGCTGAAGGCCACAACCGCGCGGGTGGAGCGTGACGGCGCGGTGGTCGATGTGCCGATTGACGCGGTAGCTGTGGGCGATGTCCTGCACCTGCGTCCAGGCGAACGGGTGGCGGTTGATGGTCGGGTTGTCTCGGGCGAGAGCCATGTTGACGAGGCGATGATCTCGGGCGAGCCGATCCCTGTCGAGAAAGCCGAGGGTGCGCCGCTTGTCGCGGGCACGGTCAATGGCGAGGGGGCGTTGGTCTATCGCGCGGAGAAGGTCGGCGGCGACACGATGCTGGCGCAAATCATCCGCATGGTCGAGGAGGCGCAGGCGGCGAAGCTCCCGATTCAGTCGCTGGTCGATAGGGTGACGATGTATTTCGTGCCAGCGGTCATGGCGATGGCCGCGCTCACGGTTATGGTGTGGCTGGCCGTTGGGCCCGATCCCGCGCTGCAATTCGCGCTGGTGGCGGGGGTGTCGGTCCTGATCATCGCCTGTCCCTGCGCTATGGGGTTGGCAACGCCCACCTCCATTCTGGTTGGCACGGGACGGGCGGCGGAGTTGGGCGTTCTTTTCCGCAAGGGCGATGCTTTGCAAGCGATGCAGTCGGCGCGGGTGGTGGCCTTTGACAAGACCGGCACGCTTACGGAGGGAAAGCCCGAAGTGACGGAGATCGTGTCGCTGTCGGGCGGTGAGGCGGACGTGCTGGCTATGGTCGCCAGTGTCGAGGCGCGCTCCGAACATCCGATTGCGCGTGCGATTGAACGGGCGGCGCAGGCGCGGGGCCTGACCCTGCCTGAGGTGGGAAAGGCACGGGCGATTGCGGGTCACGGTATGCGTGCCGATCTGGACGGGCGGCGCGTGTTGATCGGCAATGCGCGGCTGATGGCGCGCGAAGGAGTTGAGGCGGGTGCGTTCGAGGGGCCACTAGAGGATTTGGCGCGCAAGGGGCGTACGCCTGTTCTTGTAGCTGTGGACGGGGAGGCGGCGATGGTGTTTGGCATTTCTGACCCGTTGCGGCCCGCGTCTAAATCCACCGTGGCCGCGTTGCAAAAACGTGGCCTGACCGTGGCGATGATCACGGGCGACACCGAACGTGCCGCACAGGTGATTGCCGATGACCTCGGGATCGGGGAAGTGCAGGCGGAAGTTCTGCCGAAGGGTAAGGCGGAGGCCATCGAAGAATTGCGCGCGCGTTTCGGTCCCGTGGCCTTTGTTGGTGACGGGATCAACGATGCGCCCGCGCTGGCGGCGGCGGATGTCGGCGTGGCGGTCGGGTCGGGAACGGATGTGGCGATCGAGGCGGCGGATGTGGTGTTGATGGGGGCGGACCCTTCGGCGGTGCTGACAGCCCATGAGGTGAGTCGCGCCACCATGCGCAACATCCGCCAGAATCTCTTCTGGGCCTTTGCCTATAATGTCGCCCTGATCCCCGTCGCGGCGGGGGTGCTTTACCCCGTTTGGGGCGTTCTTCTATCTCCAATGCTCGGTGCAGGGGCCATGGCGGCCTCTTCAGTGATCGTTGTGAGCAATGCATTGCGCCTGCGCGCGATTGGAGATACTCACTAACGTAATGGTTGTGTGATGCTCGTGCAGCGCTGATCATCGGTTGTGCAAAATCGCGTCTTTCCCTTGAAATTCGCATTTTCCAATATCTGCGCACGACCCCAAGAGCTTGCGTGATGCGAGCCAGTTTCCCAGCTATCTGGTGGGGAATAGGGGCTTTTTTGTGTCAAACGCTCAAAATTTCCTTCCAAGTGATTCGCTCATCCGTTAAGTTCTCCCGAAACGGTATGTGCGCAAAAAGGCCGTTAAGTGCCTGCGCTTCACACGAGCAGAAGTGAAAATAAACATGTTGGGTTTGCAGTTCTCCGTCCGCACCTCTGCGGGCGATATCGATTCGGGTAGCCTCTCGTTGGGAGGTGACAGTGAAACCATCAGGATGGCGGGCATCTCCGATATTTCGCTGAACACCAGTGCAGCGGCGATTTCGGGCTATACGCGTGAAGGCGGCGATCTGGTGATCACGTTGGTCGGGGGCAAGACGATCCGCCTCGAAGGTTTCTTCCTTGGTGAGGAGAAGGAGCTTTTGCTTTCCGAACACGGTCAAATGACCCATGTCGAATTCTACACCGAGGCGGAAGGCGATCTGGCGGCGACCTATGCGAATGTCGATCTGTCGGGCAAGTGGAGCGAATACGACCAACTGGCCTTCCTTGACCTCGAACGGATCGAGCCCGTTGTGGCGCCGATCGCGGCGGGCTTCAATCCGCTGCTCGGTCTGATCGGTGGCGGCGGCGCTGCGGCCGCTGCGGTCATTGGCGGTGGTCTCGGCGGTGGAGGCGGAGGCGGTGATACGGCTGCCCCCGATATCACGATCACCGACGGGACAGAAAGCACGGGCGACCTGCTCAACGGCGAGGACTATGACAGCGGCAGTTTCGACATCTCGGGCGAGAGCGAAGCGGGCGCGACGGTTGATGTGACCATCGGCGACACGACGCAGAGCACGGTGGTGGACGAGAACGGCAACTGGAGTGTGACCTTCCCCTCCGAGACTGTGACCGAGGGTGAATATGAGACAGACGTGACGGTGGTCGTCACCGATGGTGCGGGTAATTCATCGAGCGTCACTGATAAGCTCGTCGTGGACACCGAGGCCGAGCTTCTGACCTTCGACACGGTGGCGGGCGACGATATCGTCAACATTGACGAGGCGTCGGGCGCGGTGAGCGTGTCGGGCACGTCTGAGGCGGGCGCGACCGTGGTCATCACGATGGAGGGCCAGACCGCGACCACAACGGTGGCCGAGGACGGCACGTGGAGCGTCACCTTTGATGGCACGCAGTTCCCTGCGGGCACCTATGACAGTACGATTTCCGCAACCGTCACTGATGCGGCGGGCAATGCCGCGAGCTACAGCCACGTGGTCCATGTCGATCTGGAAGCGGGTCTGACCGTGGATGCAGGTTCGGCGGGCGGCGATGGCATGGTGAACGCTGGCGAGATGACAGGCGGCGTGGTGCTCAACGGCACGGGCGAGGCGGGGTCCACGGTTGTGGTCACAGTCGAAGGTGTCGAGCGCACCACGACGGTCGCGGGCGATGGCTCGTGGTCGGTGACCTATGAGCCCGGCAGCCTGCCCGAAGGCACCTACACCGCGCAGGTCACAGCGGTTTCCATGGATGCGGCGGGCAACAGTGCCACCACCTCGGGCACCTTTGAAGTCGATACCGAAATGTCGTTGGCCATCAACGGCGGACATTCGGGCGGCGACGAAGTGATCAACGCTGACGAGCGTGGCGGCGATCTGACCTTTAGCGGCACATCGCAACCCAATGCGACCGTTGTTGTGACCATCGAAGGGGTCGAGATGACCACCTCCGCCAATGAGAGCGGTGTGTGGTCCGTGACGCTCCCTGCGGGCTCTGTGCCCGAGGGCGAATACGACACGATCCTCAGCGCGGTTGCGACCGATGCAGCGGGCAATACCGCGACCACCTCCAGCACTGTGCGTGTCGATACGGTCGCGGGCGATGTGGCCTTGTCGTCGAACCCTGTCGAGGGCGACGACGTGATCAACTACGTGGAAGCATCCGATGGTGTCTGGATCACGGGCACGGCGACGCCGGGTCTGGATGTGGTGGTGACGCTGGGCGGTGCAAGCCACACGGTGCGCGCCACTTCGGGGGGCACATTCGCGGCAAAATTCGCGGCTTCCGAAGTGATCGAAGGCGAGTATGCCACCGAGGCCACGGCGACGATCACCGATGATGCGGGTAATACCAAGACCGTGACCCGCGCGGTGGATGTCGATACTTTTGTCCACAATTTCAACATTATGTCCTCCTATGGCGGGACTGACGATCTGGTCAATCACGCCGAGGCACAGGCGGGTGTGACGCTTTCGGGCGTGGTTGAGGCCAATTCCGAGCTCGTCATCACCGTGGGTGGCACCAACCACAACGTCAGCGCCGATGGCGCGGGCAACTGGTCGCTGACCCTGCCCGCGATCACCTTCCCTGCGGGTGAGGGGGATATTCCGTTGACGATCAAAGCGACCGACCCTGCGGGCAACGTCGACCTTCTGACCGATACGATTGCCTATGACACCATTGTCACCGCGCTTGGCATGAGCGGCGGTGTGGGTGGCGGTGATGCCACGTTCAATGCTGCCGAAATGGCGGCGGGCGTAACGCTGACAGGCACGGTGGAACCCGGATCGGAAGTCTGGGTCACGACGCATGGTGTGCGTGAGCAGGCCGCCGTGGATGATTTTGGCAACTGGACGGTGACCTATGCGGACGGTGCGTTGCCCGAGGGCGACTATACGGCGGATGTGGTGATCGAGGCGAAGGACGGAGCGGGCAACACGCGCACCGAAACCACCAGCGTCGAGATTGATACCGTGGCTTCTGCGCCCGTCATCGAAGCCGTGACCCGCGATCCGGGCGGTGTGCGTGCGGTTAATATCGAAACCACAGATGATGATGTGTCCGTCTTTGCCGTGGCCGAGGATGGCGGCGTGAGCGAGATGTCGACCATCGACTTCGATCTGCCTCCGACTGCCGAGACGGGTGCCGAGACGATGAAAATCTTCACCCCAGGCGTTCCCAACGGCTCGCAGATTGTTCTGACGTCCGAGGACGACGCGGGCAACAGTTCCGACACGCTCTTTGTCCTCGATACCACGACCGAACGGCCTGCGGGGGAGATGTTCGAGGTGGATCTCGATAACGCGGGTCTTGATGGTTTCGACTTCGGCGCGATCGACCTGCAATACGTCAACGGCGGGGCGGTCACTCTGAGTGCGGCCGACATTGACCGTATTGCGGGCGTGGATAAGACCATCACGATTCACGGCGGCACCGACGACCAAGTTACCTTTGAGGGCGCAACCGCTACGGAGCGCATCGAGGACGTCGATGGCGTGGATTACGCAGTCTACACACTGGGAACCGGGGCGGAGGTCTGGGTTAACGAAGATATCTCGGTGGTGCTGACGTAACGCGCGGGCGCAACGGGCCGCGGCAGAAGGGAAGCGAAATGGGGCAGAGGCTGGCATTAAGCATGGCTCTAGGGGCGGTTTTGACCCTAAGCGGATGTATGGATGCGCCCGTACTTTCGGGCCTCTCCGATGTGAAGCCTGTGGCCTTCGTGCGCGACAAGGTTGGGGCGATTGGCACGGGGACTGCTGATGTGGACCCTGATGCTCCCGCACTCACCGCGGCGGCGGACGGGACAGGATCGGAAGTCATCGCCGATCTCATCTCACGGCGCTCCGTGCTGGAACCTGGGTCGAATTATGCAACACTTGCCTCCGCCCTGCTGGATACATCGTCGGGCGTGGCGCAGGCCGAATTGCGCGCGGCGAAGATGCGGGCGGTTGCGCGTGACAAGAACTGGCTGCCCACCATCGGCCCGTCCATTTCGCTCAACTCGCTTGGTGAGTTGGCGGCGGGGTTGATCCTCGATCAGGTGATTTACGACAATGGCAAGCGCAAGGCCGAACGCGCCTTTGCCGCCGCCGATGTCGAAGTCTCCGCTGTTGCGCTGACGCAGGATGCCAATGATCGCGTGTATGAGGGGCTGATGCTGCTCGTTACCGCGTCGGAGGCCAATGCCAAGGCAGAAATGGCCGAGCGTGGATTGGGGCGGATGCGCGAGTTCAATCGCGTTGTGACCGAGCGCGTGCGTGGAGGGGTGTCGAGCCTCTCCGATCAGCGGGTCGTGCGCACCAAGATCACCACGATGGAACAGGAGGTCGCCACGCACCGCGAGGCCCGTGACGCCGCCGAGGCGGAATTGCGCTCCATGGCGGGAGGCTATGATGTCTCGCGCATGTCGCAAGCCGTGGGCCTGCGTCTGCCAAGCTCCGATCTGGAACCGTTGACAGTGATCCGTGCGCAGGCCGAGGCTAAACGTACTCGCGCCGAGGCAGAGGTCGAGCGGGCGGGGCTGCTGCCGTCTCTGTCGGCGTCAACCATTCTGGGGCAGAAGGACAGCAGCGACATCACCTATGGCGGCGCGGCGACGCTCGGACTTGGAACCAGTGCCGAGATGGCCGCAAGCACTGCGCGCGCGGATGCCGCCGATGCCGCGGTTCAAAGGGCACGCGAAGAGGCTGAACGCACCCGCGCCCGTTTCGAGAGCCGCTTGGCCGCGCTGACGCGGCAGGAGCGCGACGTGGCCGAAATCGCGCAGCAATCGCGTGCCAACTACCGTCTGTTTCAGGATCAGTTTGATGCGGGCAAAAAGACGGTCATGGATGTGCTGAGCGTCTATGAGCAGATGGTGCGCGACGAGCTGCAACACATCGATATCAAGTATGAAATTGTTCTGACCCAGTTGGAAGCCGCGCGTCTCGCCGGCGCCTTGGCAAACGGGGTAGAGATTTGAGTAAGCCGAACAAGTTATCTTTTTCCATCACCTCCGCGCGCCCTGCGACCGCACCTGCCTCCAATACGATCAGGCCGCCGAAGAAAGTCGGTGCTGTCACCGTGCATGTCGGCACTCCTACGCCCGCGCCTGTCGAGCGGTCTTTCGTGCCCGACGATCCTGTTGCGCAGAAGAAGAAGGACGCCGCCGCAAAGGTGCGTGCCAAGGCGGCGAAGGTTGCGGAAGATTTGAAGGCGCGCGAAGAGGCGATGCAGGCGGAGACTGAGGCCGCGCGCAAGCAGCGCGAGGCCGCGAAGGTCAAGCGCCTGACCCGCGCTCGTGCTGCAACCGATGCCGTCGCCAAGCCTCGCAAGAGTGCTGCCGAGGTGAAAGCCGCAGCAAGGACACGTGCGGCCGCTGCGAAACCGGTCGAGACAGCGCCTGCGTCGAAGACCGTCGCGCAGGTTCCTGTTGCGCCTCAGCCGGTTGCCGCGCCGTCCGCTAAAAAGCAGTCGCCAGCGATGCCGCATCCTGTTCAGGCTGCGCCGCAATCAGTCGAAACTCAACCCGTCGCGGCGAAGCCCGTACCGCCTCGCGCGCAACCGATACCTGAACCCACACCACAACAAGCACCACAAGGCGTCAGCGCCGCCGCCCTTGCGCGGGCCGAATTGATAGTCCAGTTCGCCGCCCGCCACGGCATGAATGCCATGACCTCCGATATGATCGAAGGGTTCAATGACAAGAGCGGTACGGATATGTCGCCCGACACGCTGGCAGCCGCGCTGCGCTCCACGGGGCTAGAGGCGCGGATCGAGACGGGCTGCGCACCCACGGGCAAGCTGTGGCCCGCTTTGGCCTTCATGACCTCGGGCCATGTCATCATGGTGCTGTCGCAACGCGGCGATACCCTGCGCATCCACGACCGCAGCCAGCCCGATAACACCGCTGAAGTGCCGCTTGAGGAGTTCGCGCCCTTTTTCAGTGGGACGATCATTCGCGCGGGCAAGTCGTTGGAAGCTTTGACCAGCGCCCACCTGCCGCGTTTTGAGAGCCGCCACTGGTTCTGGTCGCAATTCCGTCCCTTGCGCAAACAGATCGCGGAGATCGCGCTTGGCTCACTGGTCGCCAACATGCTGGCCGTGGCGGTAGCGCTTTTCTCGCTACAGGTTTACGACCGTGTGATCCCGCACCAATCGCAGGCAACGCTATGGGTTCTGGCCCTCGGGGTCTGCGTGGCGGTTGTCTTTGAAGCGATGCTGAAACTGGCTCGCGCGCGCCTGATGGATGGCGCGGGGCGGCAGATCGAGATGCGGGTGCAGCGTCTCTTGATGGATCGGATCATGGGGATGCGGTCAGACGCACGACCCAACGGGGCGTCGGGGTTGTTCTCGGCTATGCGCGAGTTCGGGTCGGTGCGGGAGTTCTTCACCTCCTCGACTATCGGCACGGTCGCCGACATTCCCTTCATCTTCCTATTCTTCGCACTGGTCGCCTCCATCGCGGGGCCAGTGGTGGGGCTTCTTCTGGTGGGGGCCGTCCTCATGGTTGTTCCTGGCTATTTTCTGCAAAAGCGGATGCTGCGGTTGACCAAGGAAACCCAAGGGGCTTCTGCGCGATCAGGGCGGTTGTTGCAGGAAGTGATCTATGACCTCGACACCATCAAGTCACAGCGCGGCGAGGCCCGCGTGCGCCGCCTCTGGGACGAGTTGAACATGCTCTCGGCGGCGAAATCCTCCGAGCAACGCAAACTGGCGTCGGGCCTGACCTTCTGGGCGCAGGCGATCCAGCAGTTGACCTATATCGGAGCGATTGTTGCGGGCACCTATCTGGTGTTCGCGGGGCAGTTTACCGTCGGCACGATCATCGCGACGGGCATTCTGACCTCGCGCACGCTTGCGCCTCTGGCACAGCTTTCGGGAACGATGGCGCGGTGGTCTAATGTCAAAACCGCTCTCGATGGCCTTGATGCCATCGTGGAGGCCCCGCAAGACAGCGATCCCGCACGCCGCTACCTGCGCCGCGAGGCGTTGCGCGGGGACTTCGGGCTGCGCGAGGTGCAGTTCCGCTACGACGAGGAAGGCGCGCCGAGTCTTGATGTGCCCGCGCTTGATATCAAGTCGGGGCAGAAGATCGCCGTTCTGGGTGCGAATGGGTCGGGCAAGAGTACCTTCCTGAAACTCCTTGCGGGGCTGTACCATCCAAGTCAGGGGCGCGTGATGCTCGACGGTGCCGAGCTTGGGCAGATCGACATGCGCGACCTGCGCCGCAACATCGGCTATCTCGGGCAGGATGTGCGCCTCTTTGCCGCGACGCTGCGCGAGAACCTCGACCTTGGCGAGACGGGGCGCAGCGATGACGACCTCTATGCCGCGCTCGATTTTGCAGGGCTGGGAGCCTTCGTGCGCTCACATCCGCGCGGGTTGGACCTTGATATCCGCGATGGCGGCGAGGGGCTGTCGGTGGGGCAGCGCCAGTCGATTGGCTGGGCGCGGCTGTGGCTTCAAGATCCTGCGATCTGCCTTCTGGATGAGCCGACCGCCTCGCTTGATAGCGCGTTGGAGCACAAGTTGGTCGCCCGTATGGCCGACTGGCTCGCGCCGCGCACCGCCGTGATTGCAACGCACCGTATGCCGATCGTGGGGCTCGCCGACCGAACAATGGTGTTCAAGGACGGGCGCATGGTTGTCGATGGTCCGACCGATCAGGTCACGGAGCATCTGGCGCGAGCAAATGGCGGGGCTGTGTAATGGTGACGCTCGACACCATGATGGAGAAAGACCTCGACCGTCCAGGTTGGGTGATCCGCATTTCGGCGCTTGTGGTGCTGGTCTTCCTGCTTTGGGCGGCGATTGCCAATGTAGACGAGATCGTGCGAGCGGATGGGGAGATGATTTCTTCCTCGCGGCCCCAGATCGTGCAGAACCTTGAAGGCGGCATCCTGTCGGAATTACTGGTCAGCGAGGGGCAGATGGTCGAACAGGGTCAGGTGCTCGCTCGCTTGCAGGGCACGGAGTTCCGTACCTCCGCCGATGATTTGCAAGAGCGCCTCGACGCCCTGGAAGTGCGCCGTTTGCGCCTTGAGGCGGAGGTGGAGGGCGCTGACGATTTCTCTGTGCCTGACGATCTGGCCGCGCGCGCGGCGGCGGTTGTGGACTCCGAGCGTGCCTTGATGACGGCGCGGAAGGCGGATTTTCTGGCACGGCGCGACGGGGCGCGCGAGGCGCTTAAACAGGCCGAGACCGAGCGATCTCTCATGGAGGACATGCTCAAGAAGAACGTGGTCGCGCTGATCGAAGTGACGCGCGCGCGCAAGGCCTATACGGACGCGCTGGCCACCTACAACAGCATTGTCGCCGCGGCCGATCTGACGCGTGCGGAGGCCTATTCGGAGACGCTGCGCGAGATTGCCTCGGTGCGTCAGGGTTTGACGCTGGCAAAGGATCAGTTGGACCGTACGGTGATCACCTCGCCCATGCGCGGGATCGTCAACAATCTCACGGTGACGACCATCGGTGGCGTGATCCGTCCAGGTGAGGAACTGGTGCAGATCATTCCCGTCGATGAGGAGTTGTTCATCGAGGCGCGGGTGCGGCCCGAGGACATCGCCCATGTCGAGCCAGGGCAGGCCGCGACGATCAAGCTGTCGGCCTATGACTACACGATTTACGGCACGCTCAAGGGGACGGTAAAAGTGGTCTCCGCCGATACCTTCCGCGACGAGCGAGACCCCAATGCGCAGCCTTACTATCGCGTGACGGCGACGGTTGATCTCGACACCCTGTCACAGCGCCAGCAGAAGATCGAAATCCGACCAGGGATGCGTGCGCAAGTCGAGTTGCACACGGGATCCAAATCCTTCCTGCAATACCTCCTCAAACCGCTCTACAAATCGCGCGAGGCCTTCCGCGAGCCGTAAGTCGTTTGTAGAGTGGGGGTATGGAAACACCTATTCGAGATGCCGCGACGACCATTCTCCTGCGTCGTGGGCAGGGCGAACCGCGTGTGCTGGTTGGGCAGCGCGGTCGCGGAGCAGTGTTCATGCCAGGGAAGTTCGTCTTTCCAGGCGGTGCTGTGGACGCCGAAGACTATGAGCACGAGGTTGGTGGAGCACTTTCACCTCGCTGCACCGAGCGGCTGGCCAAGGAGGCCGATCCCGCGCTGGTCCGTGCATTGCCCGTAGCGGCATTGCGGGAGTTGCGCGAGGAAACGGGACTTGTAGTCGAGGACGCCTCGGCGCTGTCCTTTGTATTCCGCGCGATTACTCCACCCAACCGTCCTCGCCGTTTTGATGCGCGGTTTTTCCTTGCCGATGCGGATGCGGTTGTCGGTGATGTAGATGACTTTTCGCGCGCCGAAGACGAGCTGGCGCATATCCAGTGGGTGACGCTCTCACAGGTGCAGGAGTTTGATCTGCCATTTGTGACGCGTGTGGTTCTGGCGGAAGTGCAGGAAATGCTTAACGGACCTTTGCCGCCTGATCGTGTGCCGTTCTACGATCACCGAGGTGCGGTTGGACAGGTGCGTAATTTGCGCTAAGCGTCCGTTGACGCCTTGCAAGAGTGGCTCGCGCGGCCCCGACGATAGCGGGGGCCGCGCGTTTTTCAGATGTCTTTACGACTTGCTTGCGTAGAGCGAGTTGGCAATGAGTTCGTCGACCACGCCAGGATCGGCGAGTGTCGAAGTGTCGCCCAGACTGCCCGTGTCGTTTTCGGCGATCTTGCGCAGGATGCGGCGCATGATCTTGCCCGAACGGGTTTTCGGCAGGCCCGGTGCCCACTGGATGAAGTCGGGCTTGGCAATCGGACCGATCTCGGTGCGGACCCATTTTTCGAGGTCTTTCTTGAGCTCGTCCGACGGTTCCTCGCCGTTCATCAAGGTGACGTAGGCGTAGATGCCCTGACCTTTCACATCGTGTGGCATACCCACGACAGCGGCTTCGGCCACTTTCTGATGGGCGACCAGAGCGCTTTCAACTTCGGCGGTGCCCATGCGGTGCCCCGACACGTTGATCACGTCATCGACGCGACCCGTGATCCAGTAGTAGCCATCCTCGTCACGGCGGCATCCGTCGCCCGAGAAGTAGTAGCCTTTGTATTGCTGGAAATAGGTCTCTTGGAACCGCTCGTGGTCGCCCCAGATGCTGCGCATCTGACCTGGCCAGCTGTCCTTGAGGCAAAGCACGCCCTCGGTTGCGGTCTCGGTCAGTTCCTCACCCGTTGTCGGGTCAAGCACCACAGGCTGCACACCGAAGAACGGCAGTGTTGCCGACCCTGGTTTGGTCGCAATCGCGCCAGGAAGCGGGGTCAGGAGGTGGCCGCCCGTTTCGGTCTGCCACCAAGTGTCGACGATTGGGCATTCACCCTTGCCGACGACCTCGTTGTACCAGTTCCATGCTTCGGGGTTGATCGGCTCACCCACGGTGCCGAGCAGTTTGAGCGAGGAGAGATCGTATTTCTCCACGGGCTCGGTGCCATGCGCCATGAGCGCGCGGATTGCGGTCGGGGCGGTGTAGAACTGGTTGACCTTGTGCTTCTCGCACACAGCCCAGAAACGGCCCGCATCGGGGTAGGTCGGCACGCCCTCGAACATCACAGTCGTCGCGCCATTGGCCAGCGGGCCATAGACAATATAGCTGTGTCCCGTGACCCAACCCACATCAGCGGTGCACCAGAACACGTCGCCATCGTGATAGTCGAAGACGTATTTATGCGTCAGCGCCGCATAGGTGAGGTAGCCGCCCGTAGTGTGGACAACGCCCTTGGGTTTGCCCGTGGAGCCCGACGTGTAGAGGATGAAGAGCGGGTCTTCGGCATTCATGGGACGCGGCGGGCATTCGGGGCTCGCGTGTTCCATGAGGTATTTCACGTCTACATCGCGTCCGTCGATCCATGTGATCTGCTCGCCGGTATGTTTGACGACGAGACAACGCACCTTGTCCGAGCAGTGCAGAAGGGCCGCATCCGTGTTGGACTTCAGAGGTGTGGAGCGACCGCCGCGCGGGGCATGGTCGGCGGTGATGACAAGCTTCGCGCCACAGTCGTTGATTCGGTTGGCAAGCGCATCGGGGGAGAAGCCCGCGAAGACGATGGAGTGGATCGCACCGATCCGCGCACAGGCTAGCATGGCATAGGCGGCTTCGGGAATCATCGGGAGGTAGATCACAACGCGGTCGCCACGCATCACGCCTTGCGAGAGCAGGACGTTGGCCATGCGGTTCACCTTTTCGGAGAGTTCCTTGTAGGTGATATGCTGGGCGGGTTCATTCGGGTCATCAGGCTCGAAGATGATCGCGGTTTGCAGCGAACGTTTTTCGAGGTGACGGTCGATACAGTTAGCCGACGCGTTGAGCACGCCGTCCTCATACCATTTGATGTCCACACGCCCGAAGTCGAATGTGGTCTTCTTGACCTGCGTGTAGGGTTCCATCCAGTCGAGGATTTTGCCCTGCTCCGCCCAGAAACTGACGGGATCCTCTACGGATCGTTTGTACAGGTCGTCATAGGTCTTCCGGTCGATATGTGCATTTGCCGCGAATTCCTCAGACGGCGGGGTCACGAGATTGTCTTCGGACATTTGGGGCCTCCCTCTTGGTGATTTCAGTGCATCCCTCCAAAGGCAGACGTAGCACGTCGCCTCCTCCTATCGCCTTGTTTACCGCCTTTGATGTGAAAAAGCCCGTAAGAGGCTGCATAGGAACGGTTTTTTTGTAAAGAAATTGACGGTGGATGTGAAGGCTCTGTAAAAATGTAGGCTCGATCTGAAAAAGCGCTTATCCATCAAATGCTTGCGAAGTCGGATCAGTCACGGGCCTTTGGTGTCCGTTGGGGGCGTTGTAAATGACAGGGCATAAGGCGCGGGTGGCTTGGTCCGAGAGGTGCCCAGTGACGGTGTAATTCACCGAAGGAAATCACGACTCACTGGGGGAAGGCACGGGTATAGCGCGTCACGAAAGAGATCGCGAATGTCGGCTTGCGTGTCGTTCATTTTTGATGATGAAAGGATTTGGTGGAGCCTAGCGGGATCGAACCGCTGACCTCCTGCATGCCATGCAGGCGCTCTCCCAGCTGAGCTAAGGCCCCAAAACCAAGTCTTTGTGCCGTCTTTCCGGCTGTCTGGCGGGGGACGATTTCCGTCCGCCCGCGCTAGATATTTAGATCCGCTCACAGTTGCAAGCGAAAAATCGACGTTGCCAGATCAGTTGTCGTCGTCGGCTGCCACGTCGGCAATCTCGTCGAGCGACACATCATCATTGTCGTCATCGTCGTCGAGAAGATCGTCGTCGATTTCAACGTCGGTATCATCATCGAGCAGATCGTCATCAGTGTCGATGACATCCTCTTCTTCGACGGGCTTGGCTTTGGCTTCAACGGCGACCTGACTTTTGTTGTTCGCGTCGAACGTCACGGTCTCGCCAGTGTAGGGGGAGATGATCGGATCGGCGTTCAGGTCATAAAACCGCTTGCCCGTGGTCGGGCAGACGCGTTTGACGCCCCATTCCTCTTTGGGCATGTGCAATCCCTTTCGTTTGTGCAAGGCCATTTGGGTAAGACCCGCGCGGATTGCCACATCAAACGCGGGCTGTCAAAGGCTTTTGGCGGCAAATTGATGTGATCGCGGTGGTGTGCTTTCGCGGTGCGCGGTATTGCTTGGGCGCATTGTTGTAATTTGGGGAGGCGGATGGCCGATTCCTATGTGATAGAGGGCGAGGCGCCGATTTCGGTGACGTTGCGGCGTTCCAAGCAGGCGCGGCGGCTGTCTTTGCGTGTGTCGCGGCTGGACGGGCGGGTTACGCTGACCATGCCGCGTTCGGTGCGTGAGGGGGAGGCGATTGCCTTCCTGCGGGAGAAAGAGGCGTGGCTTCGCGGGCATCTAGGGCGCACGGTTGTAGCGCAAAGGCCTGAGATTGGCGGGACGATTCCTTTCCTCGGGCGCGACACCGAGATCGTTAGCGGCACGGGACGGGCGGCACGTCTTGAGGAAGATCGCCTTGTGGTGCCTGGCGATGGCGAGATGATTCCCGCGCGTATTCTGGCGTTTCTCAAACTTCAGGCACGCACGCGGCTGCAGGTGGCCTCCGATCACTACGCCGAGGCGCTTGGTGTGTCTTTTGGCAAGATTACTCTGCGCGATACCCGTTCACGCTGGGGATCGTGCACTTCCGAGGGCAACCTGATGTATTCGTGGCGCTTGGTCATGGCGCCGCAAGAGGTTCTCGACTACGTGGCTGCGCATGAAGTTGCGCATCTACTGGAGATGAATCACAGCGCCGCCTATTGGGCGAATGTCGCTAAGGTCTGCCCTGACTATCGCCGCCACCGCGACTGGTTGCGCACGGATGGACATAGTTTGCACAGCTGGGATTTCTCGCGTTGACGCCCTGCAACTTTGTGATCACAGTCCGCCCATGCTGACACCTATCTCGCGCACCACCGACACGCTGACCGCCGCCCATGATCGGGTCTACCGCGCGCTGCGGTCCAAGATCATGCACGGCGAAATCCGTCCGGGGCAGGCGCTGACCCTGCGCGGTATTGGCAAGATGTATGATGTCTCCATGACACCCGCCCGCGAGGCGGTGCGGCGGCTGGTGGCGGACGGGGGTTTGCAGCTTTCGGCTTCTGGTCGCGTGACAACGCCCGAGCTTTCGGGGGAGCGGATCGAGGAACTTGCCGCGATCCGTGCGTTGATCGAGCCCGAGCTTGCGTCCCGTGCTCTACCGCGCGCCCACATGGCGCTGATTGAGCGGCTTCAGGCGGCCAACACGGTCATTGCGGAGGCCGTCGCCAAGCACGACGATGTGGGCTACATCCGCGCCAATCTCGATTTCCACCGCACCCTCTACCTGCGCGCCCAAGCGCCCGCGATGCTGGCGCTGACCGAGACAGTCTGGCTCCAGCTCGGCCCTACCATGCGCGCGCTCTATGCCCGCCTTAACCGTACAGAAGTGCCGCATAATCATCGCCTGATCGTCGCGGCCCTACGTGCAGGCGACGAGCCGGGGTTGCGGTTGGCGGTGCGGTCGGATGTGACGCAGGGGCTGCGGATGCTGACTGTTTAGACCGACTTCAAGACCGACACTGGAGAACGCCCGATGCCCGAACTGAAACGCTCCCTCGACATGACCGAGGTGATGACGCCCGATCTTGCCAACTTCTCAGGCAAGGTCCACGGGGGTGCCTTGCTTAAACTTCTCGACCTCGTCGCCTTCTCCTGCGCCTCGCGTTATTCGGGCGAATATGCGGTGACGCTTTCGGTCGATCAGGTGGTGTTCAAGGAACCGATTCACGTTGGCGAAATGGTCCACTTCAAGGCGACGGTGAACTACGTTGGTCGCTCTTCGATGGAGATCGGTATCCGCGTTGAGGCGGAGGACATCCGCCGCCAGAAAGTCCGCCACACCAACTCGTGCTACTTCACGATGGTGGCTGTCGATGACCACGGGCAGTCCACCGAAGTGCCACGGTTCGAGCCGAAAACGGAAGTGGACAAACGCCGTTGGAAAGCCGCGAAACTGCGTAAGGAATTGCGCCGTGAGACCGAAGCCAAACTCGCCGCGATTTCGGGACACTGAGGCTTTCGCCTTTCGGAAAGCAGGAAACCCGCGCGGTCATTTCCGCGCGGGTTTCCTTTTAGTGTCAGGTGATTAGCCCTTAGGCGTGGATCGCCCCATCTCCGCAGGCCAAAGCCGCCTCGCGCACCGCCTCGGAGAAGGTCGGGTGGGCGTGGCAGGTGAGCGCGATGTCCTGTGCGGAGCCGCCGTATTCCATCGTGACGCAAACTTCGTGGATCAGATCACCCGCACCCGGTCCGATGATGTGGCAGCCCAGAACGCGGTCGGTTTCTTTGTCCACGATCAGCTTCACGAAGCCGTCGCCTTGTTGCACGGCCTTGGCGCGGGCGTTGGCCATGAAGGAGAATTTACCGACCTTGTAGGCGCGGCCTTCTTCTTTGAGCTGCTGCTCGGTTTTGCCGACCGAGGCGACTTCGGGGGTGGTGTAGATCACGCCAGGGATCACGTCGTAATTCACGTGGCCATGCTTGCCTGCGAGCACTTCGGCAACCGCCATGCCTTCGTCCTCGGCTTTGTGCGCGAGCATGGGGCCAGCGATGGTGTCGCCGATGGCGTAGATGCCTTTGACGGAGGTGGCCCAGTTGGCGTCGGTCTTGATTTGACCGCGCTCGGTCATCTCGACGCCAAGCGCCTCAAGGCCAAGTCCGTCAGTGTAGGGTTTGCGGCCTGTGGCGACCAGAACGACATCGGCGTCGATGGTCTCTTCGCTGTCGTCCTTGCGCAGTTTGTAGGTGACTTTGGCCTTGGTTTTCGTCGTCTCCACGCCCTGAACTGCGGCGCCGAGGATGAACTTAAGGCCCTGTTTTGTCAGGAGTTTCTGGAAGTTGCGCTGCACTTCCGCGTCCATGCCGGGGGTGATGGCGTCCAAGAACTCGACTACGGTCACTTCCGTACCCAGACGGGCGTAGACGGAACCAAGCTCCAGACCGATGACACCCGCGCCGATCACGACCATTTTCTTGGGCACTTTCGGCAGGTCGAGCGCGCCCGTGCTGTCGACGACCATGCCCTTCTCATTGTCCACCTCGATGCCAGGAAGCGAGGAGGGAACGGAGCCCGATGCGACGATGATATTCTTCGCCTCGTGAACCTCGTCACCCACTTTGACCTTACCCGCAGCAGGGATCGAAGCCCAACCTTTGATCCAGTCGATCTTGTTCTTTTTAAAGAGAAATTCGATGCCGCCCGTGTTCTGGCCGACGGTCTCTTCTTTGTATTTCTTCATCTGCGGCCAATCGACGGAGGGGGACTTTCCCTTGAGGCCCATCTTGGCGAAATTGTGCTCCGCCTCATGCAGAAGATGCGAGGCGTGGAGCAGGGCTTTCGAGGGGATACAGCCGACATTGAGGCAGGTGCCGCCAAGCGTTTCGCGGCCTTCGACCACGGCGGTCTTGAGGCCCAGTTGGGCGCAGCGGATGGCGGATACATAGCCGCCGGGGCCAGCACCGATGATGATTGCGTCGTAGGAAGCCATGGGGTTCTCCTTGGTCGATTTTCGCTGTCGGATAGCTGTCTGCTATGCGTCGGCTATCTGTATGTCATCTGTTTTGGTCAGGTTTGTCGGTAAACCCGAGGTGAAAGGGCGGGGCCGTTCAGATGAGAGCGGCGATGTAGAGGGCGATGGTGGCCAGCATGGCGATGATCCAGACGAGGGAGCGCCAAGGGTTCCACCCGAAAGCATAGGCGGGGATGTAGAGGACGCGTGCGGCGAGGTAGACCCACGCAGCCGCCGAGGTGACGGTGGTCTCCTGCGCGGTCACGGTGATGAGCAACACGGCGGCGGCGAAGAAGGGGAACATCTCCACGTGGTTGTCATAGGCACGCATCATCCGCGCGGTGGCGGGACGCATCTCGCGGCTCGGCGCATTGTCGCGCGACCCTGACGTGTAGTCCGAGCCAAGATCACGGTTCGCCATGACAGAGGCCACCGCGAATTGAACGAAGTGCATGAGGCCTGCGAGGGCGAGGGGGATGAGTGTTTGGGTCATGAGCTAATAGACTTTGTGAAGCCACCTAGTATTCCGCCAAGGAAGTCGCCCACTTGCGCGTAGGATTTCTCGCCAGAACTTACTTTTTTAACAGCTTCCGACATCTTGTCAGTATCGTCGCCAATTTTGATGGTGTGGCCTAGGGCGACCAAACCATAAGAAGTTAGACTGATATTTTGGACTACGCCACCTGCGATATCACCGATTGTTCGATGATATGCCTCTACGCGAATTATCCCTTCTGCTTCCAGCCATTTAAGACATGGATAAAAGTAAGGGGCGTATTCATCGTCTAGCATGAGATTGGAGAACTGTAGTGTCCACTCTTGGATGCCAATTTCTATGGCGTTATCGAGAATTTTCGCGATTACAATTTCGCTTCTTTCGAAGTTATCCATGATCTCACAACTTCCGAATGATTGAGCGGGCCGTTGGCCCGCCCAAGTTATTCTTACAGATCCATCAGCAGGCGACGCGGATCTTCGAGCGCTTCTTTGACGCGCACGAGGAAGGTCACGGCGCCTTTGCCGTCGACGATGCGGTGATCGTAGGAGAGGGCCAGATACATCATCGGGCGGATCACGACTTCACCGTTGATCGCCATGGGGCGCTCTTGGATCTTGTGCATGCCGAGGATACCCGACTGCGGCGGGTTGAGGATCGGGGAGGACATCAGCGAGCCATAGACACCACCATTGGAGATGGTGAAGGTGCCGCCCTGCATTTCGGCCATGGACAGTTTCCCGTCGCGGGCGCGTTTGCCTTTCTCGGCGATCTCTTTCTCGATCTCGGCGAAGCTCTTGTTGTCCACGTCACGCAGGACGGGAACGACGAGGCCTTGCGGTGTGCCAGCGGCGATGCCCATGTGGACGAAGTTCTTGTAGACCACATCGGTGCCGTCGATTTCGGCGTTCACTTCCGGCACTTCTTTGAGCGCGTGGACACAGGCCTTGGTGAAGAAGGACATGAAGCCGAGGCGTGCGCCGTGCTTCTTCTCGAACTCGTCTTTGTATTGTTTGCGCAGGGCCATCACCTCGGTCATGTCCACCTCGTTGTAGGTGGTGAGCATGGCGGCGGTGTTCTGGCTCTCTTTGAGGCGGCGCGCGATGGTCTGGCGCAGCTTTGTCATTTTCACGCGCTCTTCGCGGGCGGCGTCATCGGCGGGCGATGCAGGGCGCGGTGCAGCAGAGGGTGCGGGCGCCTTGGCGGGCGCGGAGGCGGCTTTGAGCACGTCCTCTTTCATGATGCGACCGTCTTTGCCCGTGCCCGTGACGGAAGCGGGGTCGATGCCTTTCTCGGCCATCAGCTTGTTGGCGGAGGGGGCGTTTTCCACGTCCTTGCCTGTCGAAGCGGCAGGGGCAGCGGCGGCAGGTGCCGCAGCGGCGGAGGCAGCGCCAGCGCCAGAGGAAAGCTCGGCCAGTTTACCGCCAGCGGAGACAGTGTCGCCTTCGTTCGCGATGATCGCGGTCAGGGTGCCAGCGGCAGGGGCGGGCACTTCGACGGAGACTTTATCTGTTTCGAGTTCGCAGAGCATTTCGTCGGCGGCAACGCTGTCACCTACGGCTTTGAACCATGTGGCAACGGTGGCCTCGGAGACGCTTTCGCCAAGGGTCGGAACCATCACGTCGACGGTTTCGGCAGCGGATGCGGCAGGTGCGGGCTCGGCTTTGGCTTCGGCCTTGGGTGCGGGAGCGGCCCCTTCTCCCTCGGAGAGCGTGGCGAGCAGGGCGTCGACACCGACGGTTTCGCCTTCGGCAGCGACGATTTCGCCAAGGGTGCCAGCGGCGGGCGAGGGCACTTCGACGGTCACTTTGTCGGTTTCCAGCTCACAGAGCATTTCATCGACGGCAACAGCATCGCCAGGCTTTTTGAACCATGTGGCGACAGTGGCCTCGGTGACGCTTTCGCCAAGGGTGGGGACGCGGACTTCTACGGACATGGGGTTATCCTTCGATGTTGAGCGCATCGTTCACGAGCGCCGTTTGTTGTGCTTTGTGCTGCGAGGCAAGGCCCGTTGCGGGCGATGCGGAGGCGTTACGACCCGTGTAGGTGGGACGGGTGTGTTTGGCGCCGATACGGGTGAGAACCCATTCGATGTTGGGCTCCACGAAATTCCACGCGCCTTGGTTCTTCGGCTCTTCCTGACACCAGACCATTTCGGCGTTCTTGAAGCGCTCCAGCTCCTTGACGAGGCTGAGGGCGGGGAAGGGGTAGAACTGTTCGAGGCGCATGATGTAGACGTCGTCGATGCCAGCGGCGTCGCGGGCTTCGAGCAGGTCGTAGTAGACCTTGCCCGAACACATGACGACGCGTTTGATCTTCTCGTCCTTGACCAGCTTGGTCTCGCTCAGGCCCGTGGGCGAGGTGGAGTCGGCATCGTCCCACAGAACGCGGTGGAAAGATGATCCCGTGACGAAATCCTTGGCATCGGAGACCGCGAGTTTGTGACGCAGAAGGGATTTCGGCGTCATCAGGACAAGCGGTTTACGGTAGCTGCGGTGGATCTGGCGGCGCAGGATGTGGAAGTAGTTGGCTGGCGTCGAGCAGTTGGCGACGATCCAGTTGTCCTGACCACACATTTGCAGGAAGCGTTCAAGGCGCGCGGAGGAGTGCTCCGGTCCCTGACCCTCATAGCCGTGCGGCAGCAGGCAGACGAGGCCCGACATGCGCAGCCATTTGCTTTCGCCCGAGGAGATGAACTGGTCGAACATGATCTGCGCACCGTTGGCGAAGTCGCCGAACTGTGCTTCCCAGAGCGTCAGCGCGTTGGGTTCGGCCAGCGAGTAGCCGTATTCGAAGCCCAGCACGGCGTATTCGGAGAGCATCGAGTCGATGACCTCGTAATGCGCCTGACCCTCTCGGATGTTGTTGAGCGGGTAGTAGCGCTCCTCGGTCGACTGGTTGATGAAGGCCGAGTGGCGTTGCGAGAAGGTGCCGCGTGTGGAGTCCTGACCCGACAGGCGCACGGGGTAGCCTTCCGTGAGCAGGGAGCCGAAGGCCAGCGCCTCGGCCGTGGCCCAGTCGAAGCCCTTGCCCTCTTCAAACATCTTCGCCTTGGCCGCGAGTTGGCGCGCCACGGTTTTGTGGATGTTGAATTCCTCGGGATAGGAGGTCAGCGACTTGCCCACTTCCGTCATGGTCTGTTCGGAAATCGCGGTTTCGCCGCGCTGATACTCTTCGCCCTCGGCGTTGAGGTGTTTCCAGCGCCCGTCGAGCCAGTCGGCCTTGTTCGGCTTGTAGGTCTTGCCCGCCTCGAACTCGTCGTTGAGGTGCGACTGGAACTGCGCCTTCATATCCTCGATCTCGCCTTCGGGGATGAGACCATCCTTGACGAGACGCTCGGTGTAGAGTTGCAGCGTCGTTTTGTGCCGCTTGATGTTGGTATACATCTGCGGGTTGGTGAACATCGGCTCGTCGCCTTCGTTGTGACCGAAGCGGCGGTAGCAGAAGATGTCGATGACCACGTCTTTGTGGAACTTCTGGCGGAACTCGGTGGCCACTTTGGCCGCGTGGACCACGGCTTCCGGATCGTCGCCGTTGACGTGGAAGATCGGGGCCTCGACCATCAGCGCGATATCCGTCGGATAAGGCGAGGAGCGCGAGAAGTGCGGCGCGGTGGTGAAGCCGATCTGGTTGTTCACAACGATATGGATCGTGCCGCCCGTTTTGTGACCGCGCAGACCCGACAGGCCGAAACATTCGGCCACGACACCCTGACCCGCAAAGGCTGCGTCGCCGTGCAGAAGCACGGGGATCACGGAGGTGCGATCAGGGTCGTTTTTCTGGTCGGTCTTGGCGCGGACCTTGCCGAGCACAACGGGGTTCACCGCCTCAAGGTGCGAGGGGTTCGCAGTGAGCGACAGGTGGACCTTGTTGCCATCAAACTCGCGGTCGGAGGACGCGCCGAGGTGATATTTCACATCGCCGGAACCGTCCACATCGTCGGGTTTGAAGGAGCCGCCCTGAAATTCGTTGAAGATCGCGCGGTAGGGTTTGCTCATCACGTTGGCGAGAACCGACAGACGCCCACGGTGGGGCATCCCGATCACGACCTCTTTCGCGCCGAGGTTGCCGCCGCGTTTGATGATCTGTTCCATCGCGGGGATGAGGCTTTCGCCGCCATCAAGGCCGAAACGCTTCGTGCCCATGTATTTGACGTGCAGGAATTTCTCGAAACCTTCGGCCTCGACGAGCTTGTTCAGGATCGCCTTGCGGCCCTCGCGGGTGAAGGCGATTTCCTTGCCATAGCCCTCAATGCGCTCCTTGAGCCAGCCCGCTTGTTCGGGGTCGGAGATGTGCATGTATTGCAGCGCGAAGGTGCCGCAATAGGTGCGTTTGACGATCTCCAGAATGGTGCGCATGGAGGCGGTATGCAGGCCCAGCACATGATCGAGGAAGATCGGGCGGTCCATGTCGGCTTCGGTGAAGCCGTAGCTTTTTGGGTCCAGTTCGGGATGCGGTGTCGCATCGCGCATACCAAGCGGATCGAGATCGGCGACGAGGTGGCCGCGGATACGGTAGGCGCGGATAATCATCAACGCGCGCACCGAGTCCAGAACGGCACGCTGGATCACGTCCTCGGAGAGATCGACTTTCTTCTCGACGGCTTTTTCGCGGATCTTTTTCTCCACGGCGGCGGGCTCGGCCCATTGACCGTCAAGCGCGGAAGTCAGTTCGTCGTTGGGAACGGGCGGCCAGTCGGCGCGCGCCCATGAGGGGCCAGCGGCCTCGGCCTGCACATCGAGCGAGTTGTCACCGAGCGACGCGAAGAACGCGGCCCAGCTTTCATCCACGGAGGAGGGGTCTTGCGTATATTGCGCATAGACCTGTTCGAGATACTCCGCGTTATGCCCCTGCATAAAGGAGGAGGCGTGGAACTCGTCGTTGGAGGAGTGGTCGTTCATCTCTCTTGACCTTTCTGGACGGCGTGGCCGTGTGTTTCGTGCGTATGAGGCGCACATCGCCTTTAAGTGGGTGCGCCTGCGCCCCGATTAATGTGGGCGCAGGCGAAGTTTTTTCCAGCTCTTGCGAGAGGCGATTAGCCGTTTTTGATCGCTTCCGCGACGGCTTCGCCCAGCGTAGCGGGGCTGTCGGCCACAACGATACCAGCGGATTTCATAGCTTCAATCTTGCTTTCCGCATCGCCCTTGCCGCCTGCGACGATGGCGCCAGCGTGGCCCATGCGGCGGCCCGGAGGTGCGGTGCGACCAGCGATGAAGCCAGCGGTCGGTTTCCAACGGCCTTTTTTGCGCTGCTCGGCGAGGAACTCGGCGGCTTCCTCTTCAGCGGAACCACCGATTTCACCGATCATGATGATCGACTGGGTTTCGTCGTCGTCGAGGAACATGTCGAGCACGTCGATGTGCTCTGTGCCTTTGATCGGGTCGCCGCCGATGCCCACAGCGGTGGACTGGCCGAGGCCGAGATCGGAGGTCTGCTTCACAGCTTCATAGGTCAGCGTGCCCGAGCGGGACACAACACCCACGGAGCCGCGCTTGTGAATGTGACCCGGCATGATGCCGATTTTGCAGGCGTCGGGCGTGATGACACCAGGGCAGTTCGGGCCGATGAGGCGCGAGGAGCTGCCTTCGAGCGCACGTTTGACCTTCATCATGTCGAGAACAGGAATGCCCTCGGTGATGCAGATGATCAGTTCCATTTCGGCGTCGATCGCTTCGAGGATCGAGTCGGCTGCGAAGGGCGGGGGCACGTAGATCACGGAAGCATTGGCTTCGGTGACGTGCTTCGCCTCATGCACGGAGTTGAACACGGGCAGGTCGAGGTGCTTTTGGCCACCTTTGCCCGGGGTCACGCCGCCGACCATCTTGGTGCCGTAAGCAATCGCTTGCTCGGAGTGGAAGGTGCCTTGCGAGCCTGTGAAGCCCTGACAGATAACCTTGGTGTTTTCGTCTACGAGGATAGCCATGTCGTTGTGCTTTCTCTGGTTCAATTCTAAGGGCGCCCAAACGCGGCGCGGTGAGAGTTAACCGTCACGCCCAAAGGGGCTGCGGGATATAAGGATGATGGCGATGGCAAACATAAGAGGGATGCCAAATTCGCCGACTTCTTCGATGACGCCGAAAAGGTTGTTCTGGTCTTCACTGACGGAGATGCCGAATGGTTCAAGTTTGCGCGCAATCCCGTCGATGGATTTGGAGAAAACGAGAAAGACCACGCCCAAAAGCACCGCAACCGATGCTGCGTCAAAGCGTGCCAGACCGGCAAGGAAAGCCCGTGTTTCACGGCGCAGAAGGATCAGACAGCTTGCAATAATACCTAGCAGGATCGCAGCTGAAATCACCAGTTCGACCGGACCGACCGTATCACCAGTATATTGGCGCAGTTTGAGGAGACCCTCTGTAAAAGGGATTTTGTCCAGATCCAGCTCGCGTGCTGCACAGACAGCAAGCACGACAACGAAGTACCACTTGGACCAAACCGCCTCGCGCGGCCACAGCACGAACAACAACACAATGCAGCCGATATAGCCAAGCATGGACGCAACTTCGAAAAGGCCGCCTTCAGCCACGATCGATTTCTGGCTTGCCAACGGCAATTGCGCCACCAGCACAATCAACACAAGGATCACTGCTGCTGCGCCAAATACCAATCCCAGACCGGATTTACGGCTTGAGTATGCTGCGGGAGCGTTCATTGGCGCACCTCATTTACAGGGAAAAACCGTTCCGCGTTTGCAAGGGCATAGTTTCGGCCAGAGCCGAAACTATCCGACGCCAAGGCATTTCCCGCCGCGGTCGATATCGCGTGAGTCGTAACAGCAGTGCCAGCCCCCGAAAGGGGAGCTGACATGCAAACTGTTGCTGCGGAAAATGCGGTATGCATCTCGATCAGCCCTTCACCGCTTTCACGATTTTCTGCGCGCCGTCTTTGAGGTCGTCGGCAGCGATGACGTTGAGGCCGGAGTTCGCGATGATCTCTTTGCCTTTTTCAACGTTGGTGCCTTCGAGACGGACAACGAGCGGCACCTGAAGGCCCACTTCTTTCACGGCGGCGATGACGCCTTCTGCGATGATGTCACAGCGCATGATGCCACCGAAGATGTTCACGAGGATGCCTTTGACGTTGTCGTCAGAGGTGATGATCTTGAACGCTTCGGTGACTTTCTCTTTGGTCGCGCCGCCGCCTACGTCGAGGAAGTTGGCAGGCTCTGCGCCGTAGAGTTTGATGATGTCCATGGTGGCCATCGCCAGACCCGCGCCGTTCACCATGCAACCGATCTCGCCATCAAGCGCGATGTAGTTGAGGTCGTGTTGGGACGCGGCGAGTTCTTTGGGGTCTTCTTCGGTTTCGTCACGTAGGCCCACGATGTCGGGGTGACGATAGAGTGCGTTGCCGTCAAAGCCTGCTTTACAGTCGAGGCATTTGATGTCGCCCGCGGGGGTGACGATCAGCGGGTTGATTTCCAGCATCTCCATGTCTTTCTCGACGAAGAGACGGTAGAGGTTGGAGATCAGCTGCACGCATTGTTTGACCTGCTTGCCTTCGAGGCCCAGAGCAAATGCGACGCGGCGGCCGTGGAACCCTTGCAGGCCCGTGGCGGGATCGATGGAGAAGGAGAGAATTTTCTCGGGTGTCTTGTCAGCCACTTCCTCGATGTCCATACCGCCTTCAGTGGAAGCGACGATGGAAACGCGGGAAGACTGGCGATCCACGAGAAGGGCGAGGTAGAGTTCGCGCTCGATGTCGGAACCGTCCTCGATGTAGATGCGGTTGACCTGTTTGCCTGCGGGGCCGGTCTGATGGGTCACGAGTGTGTGGCCGAGCATACGGTTGGCTTCCTGAGCGGCTTCCTCGACCGATTTGGCCAGTCGCACACCGCCTTTTTCGCCTGCGCCGGCTTCCTTGAAGGAACCCTTGCCGCGGCCACCTGCGTGGATCTGGGCTTTCACCACCCACAGCGGGCCGTCAAGCTCGCCTGCCGCCGCTTTGGCGTCGTTGGCGTTCAGAACGACGCGACCGTCAGAGACGGGGGCGCCATATTCCTTGAGAAGGCTTTTGGCCTGGTACTCGTGGATATTCATGGAACTGTCCTATTATCGTTCGTGTTCACTGCCCACATGACACACCCGATCGGGCTGAAGAAACGATTATTTGCCGTGTTAGCGGTAAATGTGCCTGAATTTTCACTTTTGTGATCACAGCGTCAAATCGTGTGATCACAAATCGGCTGCGTGTGATGAGAATCACGGCGAAGCCGCGATATGCCCCTTTGATGGGTATCTTGGTGCGCGGCATGGTATCGACTCGTGCCGAGCGTTCTGGCGGATCGCGTGGTGACAGATAAACTGCTGCCACGAAAAAGGCCCGCGCGATGCACGGGCCTTTTGAAATGTCGTGTTGTGGGGCCGATCAGCCGAGGTTGCTGTCGATGCCTTTGCAGGCTTCCACGAGACCTTTGACCGCATCCACGGATTTGTCGAACATCGCCTGCTCTTCTTTGGAGAGCTTGATGTCCACGACCTTCTCGATGCCGCCCGCGCCGATGATCGTCGGGACGCCGACGTAGAAGCCGTCGAGGCCAAGTTCGCCATCGCAGTAAGCCGCGCAGGGCAGGAGGCGTTTTTGGTCTTTGAGGTAGGCTTCGGCCATCTCGATTGCGGAGGTGGCAGGGGCGTAGAAGGCGGAGCCGGTTTTCAGCAGGCCAACGATTTCGGCGCCACCGTCACGGGTGCGCTGGATGATCGCGTCGAGTTTTTCCTGCGTGGTCCAGCCCATTTCCACCAGATCGGGCAGCGGGATGCCGCCAACGGTGGAGTAACGGGTGGAGGGCACCATGGTGTCGCCGTGGCCGCCGAGAACGAAGGCGGTGACGTCTTTCATGGAGACGTTGAATTCCACCGACAGGAAGTGGCGGAAGCGTGCGCTGTCGAGAACGCCAGCCATGCCGACAACCTTGTTGGTGGGCAGGCCGGAATACTGTTGCAGCGCCCAAACCATCGCGTCGAGCGGGTTGGTGATGCAGATAACGAATGCGTCGGGTGCGTGGGCTTTGATGCCTTCGCCGACCGACTTCATCACCTTGAGGTTGATGCCGAGAAGGTCGTCGCGTGACATGCCGGGCTTACGGGGAACACCAGCGGTGACGATGCAGACATCAGCGCCTGCGATGTCGGCGTAATCGTTGGTGCCGACCATTGTTGCGTCGAACCCCTCGGACGGGCCGGACTCCGCGATATCGAGGGCTTTGCCCTGCGGGGTGCCTTCTGCGATGTCGAACAGAACGACGTCACCAAGTTCTTTGAGAGCGGCGAGGTGGGCGAGCGTGCCGCCGATTTGACCTGCGCCGATTAGGGCAATCTTGGGTCTGGCCATGAATTTGTCTCCGGTCAGTTGGATTGAGAACGGGCGCATGGGTAGCCCTTTGCGTGCATTGGTGCAAGGGCGCTAGCGGCCGCACGCGGGGGCAACCCGCTGGCGTTAGCGTTAAACCCGCCTTATTCATCGGGGAAAGAGATATTTAAGAAATCGGAGCGGCCCATGGTCCTTGATGCCCATTTTTTCGCCTTTGCGATCCCTGCGGTGATTTTTGCGGGCATGTCGAAGGGCGGTTTCGGATCAGCGGCGGCCTTTGCCGCGACACCTTTTCTGGCGCTGATTCTCACCCCGGGACAGGCCATCGGACTGATGCTGCCGCTTCTGATGGTGATGGATGTGACCGCGCTCCGTGTGTTCTGGCGCAAGTGGGACTGGAAAATCGCGCGCAATCTGATTGTTGGTTCCTTGCCAGGAATTGCGCTGGCGGGATTGCTCTACGGGGTCGCCTCGCCAGATGTGTTCCGCTTTCTGATCGGGGTCGTGGCGATCGGATTCGTCGCCTACCAAGGTGCCAAGGCACGCGGATGGGTGCCGACGCCGAAGACGCAGATGGGCACAAAGGGCGGGCTGTTCTGGGGGGGCGTGACGGGCTTCACTTCCTTTATCAGCCATGCGGGCGGGCCACCCGCCGCCGTATATATGCTTAGTCAGAAGATGGATAAGACCACCTATCAGGCAACCAGCGTTCTGGTGTTTTGGGCGATAAATCTGCTCAAGTTCATCCCCTATTTCATCGTTGGTATTTTCAGCGCTGATACCTTTAAGGCAGATGTGATGCTGATTCCCGCCGCCGTCGCGGGCGTGTTGATCGGAGCCTATATGCACCACAAGATGTCGGACCGTCTGTTCTTTGCGCTGGCCTATATCTTCCTTGTCGTCACGGGCACGAAGTTGATTTTTGACGCGCTGACCTGAGCGACGTTTGACGGATTCGGGATAAGCGGCACGAAAATTTCTGCGTCGCGGCGCATTTGGGCTTGCGCAATGGTGCCGAAATGTGCCTCTTTGCGCAATAATGTTGCTCGACCAATTTGCCCGAAGGGAAGAACCAATGACACAGGCCCGCCCGTTCCGCTCTGCTCTCTATATTCCAGGCTCCAAGGAGCGCGCCTTGGAAAAGGCGAAGGGTCTGGCCTGTGACGCGATTCTGTTCGATCTTGAAGATGCGGTTGCACCCGACGAAAAGGTCGGTGCGCGCGCAACGCTTGTTGCGGCGATTGCTGCGGGGGGCTACGGCGCACGGGCCAAAATCGTGCGTGTGAACGGGTTCGATACCCCTTGGGGCCGTGACGATGTGGCCGCTTTCAAAGGGGCGGATATCGACGGCATCCTTTTGCCGAAGGTCGAGAACGCGGAGATGGTCGAGGAACTGGCGCAGGCTATCCCCGACGTGCCGCTTTGGACGATGATGGAAACGCCGCTAGGCATGATCAACGCGCCCGAGATCGCCGCTCATCCTCGCATGGCGGGCTTTGTGATGGGCACGAACGACCTCGCCAAGGAACTCAACACCCGTCACCGCGCCGACCGTTTGCCGATGATGGGCGGGCTGCACCTGTGCCTGATCGCTGCGCGCGCCTACGGGTTGGTGGCGCTCGACGGGGTATATAATGCCTTCAAGGATGCCGAGGGGTTGCAGGCGGAATGCGAGCAGGGCCGCGACATGGGATTTGATGGCAAGACCCTGATCCACCCTGCGCAGCTTGAAATCGCCAATGCCGCCTTTGCGCCCAGTGCGGAAGAAGTGGACCTCGCCCGCCGCCAGATCGCTGCCTTTGAGGAGGCGGAAGCGCGCGGCGAGGGGGTTGCGGTTGTGGATGGTAAAATCGTGGAGAATTTGCATATCGTGACGGCGCGGGCCACGCTCGCCAAGCATGATGCAATCAACGCGATGGAGTAAGCCATGGAATTCTTGATCTTGGGGGTGTTGCTGTGGAGCGGCGCGCACCTGTTTAAACGGCTCGCGCCGACCGCGCGCGCGAAGCTAGGCGAAAGGGGCAAGTCACCGATTGCCATTGTGATCGTTGCGTCAGTTCTCATGATGGTGATCGGCTATCGCGGGAACGAGAGCGATGTGCTCTACGTGCTGCCCGAATTTACCCGCCACATTAACAACCTGCTGATGCTGATTGCGGTGGCGTTGCTGGGCCTTGGCAATTCCAAGAGCCGTCTGCGTGCGAAAATGCGGCATCCGATGCTCGCGGGGGTTGTTGTTTGGTCCGTGGCGCACCTTTTGGTCAACGGCGATGTGGCTTCGATCGTGTTGTTCGGCGGTTTGCTGATCTGGGCCTTGGTTGAAATGGTGGTCATCAACGCGAAGGTTTCCGATTACGTGCCCTATACGGGCGGGTCGGTCGCGGGAGATGTGCGGTTGGCGCTGATCACCTTGGTGGTCTTTGCGGTGATCGGGGTGCTCCACATGTATATCGGCCCTTCGCCGTTCCCGATGTGAGGTGTGCGCGATGAAAGCCTACAGATTGCTGACCGAAGAAGACACGTCGGCCTTTTGCCACAAGGTGACAGAGGCGCTGAACAAGGGATGGGCGCTGCATGGCTCGCCGTCCTATGCGTTTGATGCGACCACGGGGAAGATGCGCTGTGCGCAGGCCGTGGTGAAGGAGGCCGAGGGCGACTATTCGCCTGAGGTGAAACTGGGCCAGCTTTAGGCTCCCTGATCGGGCGGGGATGCGCAGGCCCACGCGCGGCATCCGCCCGACAGCCATTGGAAGAGTAGAGAGATGAAAACCAATTCGGGACGATTTTTTGAGGATTACCATGTCGGTCAGGTGATTGAGCATGCTGTGCCGCGCACCCTGTCAGGGGGTGAACGGGCGCTTTATCATGCGCTCTATCCCGCGCGTCATGCACTCTATTCCTCCGATGAGTTCGCCGCCGAATGCGGGCTGGAGGTCGCGCCGCTGGACGATCTGATCGCCTTCCACACGGTCTTCGGGAAAAGCGTGCCTGATATTTCGCTCAATGCTGTGGCTAACCTTGGCTATGCCGAAGGGCGTTGGCTCAAACCTGTGGTAGCAGGCGATACGCTGCGCTCGGTTTCCGAGGTCATCGGAGTGAAGCAGAATTCCAACGGCAAGTCTGGCGTCGTCTGGGTCCGTACCAAGGGGATCAACCAGTTCGACGAGGAAGTTCTTGAGTATGTTCGCTGGGTGATGGTGCGTAAAGGTGATCTGGACGCACCCGCGCCTGAGGCGGTGATCCCAGATCTGGCGGGAAACGTCTCGGTCGAAGATCTGGTGATTCCCGAAGGTCTGGATTTCTTGCGCTACAACTTCACGCTGGCGGGCGAGGAGCATCGCTGGGCAGACTACGAAGTGGGCGAACGGATCGACCATGTGGATGGCGTGACCATCGAGGACGCAGAGCACATGATGGCCACGCGGCTGTGGCAGAACACGGCCAAGGTCCACTTTGACGCGACCAATCGCGCGGACGGAAAGCGTCTGATCTACGGCGGGCACGTCATTTCGCTGGCCCGCGCGCTCAGTTTCAACGGCTTGGCCAATGCGCAGATGATTGTGGCGCTCAACAGCGGTGCCCATGCCAATCCCTGTTTTGCGGGTGACACGGTGCGGGCCTATTCCGAAGTGCTCGATAAGGCGGAGACCCCCGCTCCAGGTGTCGGAGCGATCCGTTTGCGGCTGGTGGCCTATAAAGACGGCGCGCCCGAGTTTGCGCTCAAGGGAGAGGACGGGAAATACCATCCCGACGTGCTTCTTGATCTCGATTACTGGGCCTTGATGCCGCTTTGAGCCGAAGGCGCCCTGCGGGGCGTTTTCGCGCAGAAAGCAAATTCCCGTGTGTTTTTGTCGGGTTAATGCGGTCGGGCCACGCCCTTTGATGTGGATCAATTCACAAAGCTGCATATTTGAAGGTTTTTGTGATCACGCCAAATAATTTGTGATCACATGGGCCGAAAATCGACATGGCTTGTGTTGTTTTCGGGGTGCGTTAGCGCTCACGGGTGGTGACTCGCCGTGCAAAAAGGGTATTACGGGGGCAATCAATGACCGCATCAATCGTGAAAGGACAGCATCCATGGCTGATGTGAACCGCGGCAATCGTCCGCTTTCCCCCTTTATGATCGGCCCGTATTATCGGCCGCAAATGACGTCCATGTCTTCGATCATGGTTCGCATCACCGGCATAGCTTCGCTGATCTCTATGTTCTTCGTCGTCTGTTGGTTCCTCGCGGCGGCAACGTCGCCCGAAGCATTCAAGATGATCGACGGGATCTATACGAGCTGGATCGGCAATGCGGCGGTGTTCCTCGCGACATGGGCGCTCTGGTTCCACATGCTTGGACGCCTCCGGCACGTTGTCTGGGACTTCGGGTATCTACTTGATGTCGAGACATCGGAAAAAATGGGTTGGGGCATGTTTATCGGGGCAACTATCCTGAGCGTTCTGACCGCGATCGTGTTTCTTGTGTGCTGAGAGGGCTGGATATGAATTTTCTTACAGACCGTAAACGTGCTGTCGGGCTTGGTGCTGGCGGATCGAGTGCGCATCACCACTGGCTGACCATCGCGACCTCTCTGTCGCTGATCGTGCTTGTGCCCCTGTTCATCTTTACATTCGGCAGCGCTCTGGGCGGGTCTTACGAGGATGTGGTTGCCTTCTACAGCAAGCCTTTCCACGCGATTGCCACAGCGCTTTGCCTCGTTGGCGGGATCATCCATTTCAAGACCGAAGTGGATGAGGCCGTTGAGGACTATGTGGGCGGTATCAAGCGCAAGCTGACGCTGATCGTAGTCGCAGGATTTTGCTACACGCTGATGGCGAGCGGACTGTTCGCCCTTTTGAAACTCGCCATTCAGTAATGCGCGCGAAGAAAGACTGAGTAATGACAGCAGCATATGAATATGAAACCCACGACTATGACGTGGTTGTCGTCGGTGCCGGTGGCTCTGGCCTTCGTGCAACGCTTGGTATGGCGGAACAGGGTCTGCGCACCGCCTGTGTGACGAAGGTCTTCCCGACCCGCTCGCACACGGTTGCCGCGCAGGGGGGCATTGCGGCCTCTCTTGGCAACATGGGGCCCGACAGCTGGCAGTGGCACATGTATGACACCGTGAAGGGCTCCGACTGGCTCGGCGACACCGACGCGATGGAATATCTTGCCCGCGAAGCGCCCAAGGCGGTTTACGAACTTGAGCATTACGGCGTGCCGTTCTCGCGCACCGAAGAGGGCAAGATCTACCAACGTCCTTTCGGCGGCCACACCACTGAATTCGGTGAAGGCCCGCCCGTGCAGCGCACCTGTGCCGCGGCTGACCGCACGGGTCACGCGATCCTGCACACGCTTTACGGCCAGTCGCTCAAGAATAACGCCGAATTCTATGTCGAGTATTTCGCCATCGACCTGATCATGTCCGAAGACGGCGTGTGTCAGGGGGTTGTCTGCTGGAAGCTCGATGACGGCACGATGCATGTGTTCAATGCGAAGATGGTCGTGCTGGCCACGGGCGGCTATGGCCGCGCCTACTTCTCCGCGACATCCGCTCACACCTGCACTGGCGACGGTGGCGGCATGGTGGCGCGCGCAGGTCTTGCGCTTCAGGACATGGAATTCGTTCAGTTCCACCCGACGGGTATCTACGGCTCTGGCTGTCTGATCACCGAAGGTGCGCGCGGGGAAGGTGGCTATCTCACCAACTCCGAAGGTGAGCGTTTCATGGAGCGCTATGCGCCGACCTACAAGGATCTCGCGCCGCGTGACTACGTGTCCCGTTCGATGACGCTGGAAATCCGCGAAGGGCGCGGTGTGGGTGAGAATGGTGATCACATTCACCTCAACCTCAGTCACTTGCCCGCCGAAGCGCTGGCCGAACGCCTCCCGGGTATTTCCGAATCCGCGAAAATCTTCGCTGGTGTGGATGTGACCAAAGAGCCGATTCCCGTGCTGCCGACCGTTCACTACAACATGGGCGGTATTCCGACGAACTATCACGGCGAGGTTCTCAACCCGACGAAGAAAGACCCCAATGCGGTCGTTCCGGGTCTGATGGCCGTGGGCGAAGCGGGCTGTGCCTCGGTGCATGGCGCAAACCGTCTTGGTTCCAACTCGCTGATCGACCTCGTCGTCTTTGGCCGTGCTGCCGCGATCCGTGCGGGCGAGATCGTCGATCCGTCCACGCCGAACCCCGCGCTGAACCAAGCGTCGGTGGACAAGGCTTTCGACCGTTTCGACGGTCTGCGCCACGCCAAGGGCAATATCCCGACCGCCGAATTGCGGCTTGAGATGCAGAAGACGATGCAGGCAGACGCCGCCGTGTTCCGCACCGACAAGACGCTCAAGGAGGGGGTCGAGAAGATGACCGCCGTTGCGGGCAAGCTGGACGATCTGCACGTGACCGACCGTTCGCTGATCTGGAACTCCGATCTCATGGAGACGCTGGAGCTGACCAACCTGATGCCGAACGCGCTGGCCACCATCGTTGGCGCTGAGGCGCGCAAGGAGAGCCGCGGGGCGCACGCCCACGAGGACTATCCCGACCGCGACGACAAGAACTGGCGGGTGCACACCATCAGCCATGTCGATGGCAACTCGGTATCGCTCACCTACCGCGACGTGATCAAGGAGCCGCTCGTCAAAGAGAAAGACGGCGGCATCTCGGTCAAGAAGATCGCGCCGAAGGCGAGGACGTTTTGATGCGCGGCCGTTTCACATTCGCGACGGCAGGCGTGGCGTTTGCCGCACTTGCCTTGAGCGGTTGCGATGCGGTTGGCAATTTCGGCGTCGCCATGCAAGGGCGCGAGCCCGCAGCCATCACAGACGCGCAGACATATTCCGATGCCGCCGCAGATGCGAAGGCGCGTGAAGACTATGTTCCCGAGCTTTCTGGCGATTACGGAAAATCCACCTTCGATTGTGGGACCTCCGTTTTCGTTGGCGGGTCTGGCTACTGTATCAAGGACGGTCGCTGATGCGCGGCCGTTTGACACCTAATCCGCGTGCGGGCCGTGACCCGTATGCACCTGAATGCGCCCTGACGCGCGGCACGCAGACCTGCGTGTAAGGAGGGAAAGACATGGTTCAACTGACACTCCCGAAGAATTCCAAGATCGTAAAGGGCAAGACATGGCCGAAGCCTGAAGGCGCGACCAATGTCCGCAAGTTCCAGATCTATCGTTACAATCCCGACGAGGAGAAGAATCCCTCGGTGGACACGTATTTCCTCGATATGGACAAATGCGGTCCGATGGTTCTCGACGCGCTGATCAAGATCAAGAACGAGATTGATCCGACGCTGACCTTCCGTCGCTCCTGCCGTGAGGGTATCTGTGGCTCCTGTGCGATGAACATCGACGGGATCAACACGCTGGCCTGTATCTATGGTCTCGACGAGATCAAGGGCGATGTGAAGATCTACCCGCTGCCGCACATGCCCGTGGTGAAAGACCTCATCCCCGACCTAACCCACTTCTACGCGCAACACGCGTCGATCATGCCGTGGCTGGAGACAAAAACGAACCGCCCTGGTAAGGAGTGGAAGCAGTCGATCGAGGATCGCAAGAAGCTCGACGGTCTCTATGAGTGTGTGATGTGCGCCTCGTGCAGCACCTCTTGTCCCTCCTATTGGTGGAACGGCGACAAGTATCTCGGACCAGCCGCGCTCCTGCACGCCTACCGCTGGATCATCGACTCGCGCGATGAAGCCACAGGCGAACGTCTTGATGCGCTGGACGATCCGTTCAAGCTCTACCGCTGCCACACCATCATGAACTGTGCGAAGACCTGTCCGAAGGGGCTCAACCCTGCCGCAGCCATCGCGCATATCAAAGGCATGATGCTCGACCGCGCGCATTAAGCCGTGACGGACCCGCTCCTCTCGGCGCTCTTGCTTGCGGCCGTGGCGGGGATTTCGATCCCGCTCGGCGCGTGGCTTGGCTCTGTGCCGCGACTTGTGCCGGGATGGATGGAAGAGGAATTTAGACATAGCGTCGTCGCCGTTGGCGGCGGCGCTTTGTTTTCGGCGATTGCCTTGGTGCTTGTGCCCGAAGGGGCCGATCTGGTTCCGCCCGTGGCCGCCGTGGTGCTTTTAGGCGCGGGTGGATTGTGTTTCTACGCCATCGAGCGGTTCCTGATGTCGCGAGGCGGCCATGCGGCGCAATTCCTTGCCATGATGCTCGACTATCTGCCCGAGGCCGCGGCTCTCGGTGCGCTGGTGACGGGGCGACGGTCGGAGGCGGTGATGATGGCGGGGATCATCATGTTGCAGAACCTTCCCGAAGCCTTCAACGCCTACCGTGAGTTGGAAGAGGGGCACCGAGTGTCGCGTCGCCGCCAGTTGACCTTTTTTGCTCTGATGGTGCCGCTCGGCCCGCTCGCCGCATGGATTGGTATGGCGGTCCTGAGCGGGCGCGACCTGATTTTGGGCGGATTGATGCTCTTTTCCGCAGGTGGATTGCTCTATCTCATTTTTCAGGACATCGCGCCGAACGTGCGATTGGAGCGGCATTGGGGCCCACCCCTTGGCGCGGTTGGCGGCTTCCTCCTCGGTTTCGCGGGTCATCTCGCGACGGGAGGGTAAGGCGTGGCGATTCTTCTGCCGATCATCCTCATCGCAATCTATGTGACCATGTATTTGATGCGCTCGGACAAGACGGCGGCCTGCAAATGGCGACAGGTTGCACGCGAGGGTGATGAACGCACATGGCGCTGTCCCGTGTGTGGCGGGGAAGAAGTCACGACCGACGGAGCCGAGCCGCGCTTTTGCGGTGCGGGGAAGTCGAAGAGCTGAGGGTGTGGTTGTAAGGGGAAGCGCGGTGCCGCGCTGCCCCTTGGTTCCGTCAGGCTCAGAAGGCAGCTTCCAGAGCGATCTCGACCATATCGCCAAAGCTCTTTTCGCGTTGGTCGGAGGGCAGGGATTCGTGCGTCAGCAAGTGGTCGGACACGGTCATCACACCCAAGGCACGCACGCCGTGACGGGCAGCGACGGTGTAAAGCTCGGCGGCTTCCATCTCGACACCCAGAATGCCGTGGCGGATCATGGCTTCGTCAAGGTCGGGGCGCTCGGCATAGAACACGTCCGAAGAGTAGATGTTGCCGACATGGACACCGACATCACGCCCACGCGCGGAGGCAACGGCCTTTTCCAGTAGCCCGTAGTCGGCACAGGGCGCGTAATTGATTTCCTTGAAGAACCCCACGGACGGGGTTGTGCCCATGGTTGTGGCGGTCATGGCGATGATGACGTCGCGCACCTTAATATAGTCCTGCATCGCGCCACAGGAACCGATGCGGATCAGGGTCTTGGCCCCGTATTCGGTGATCAGTTCGTTGGCGTAGATGGAGATCGACGGCATTCCCATGCCGGAGCCGTGGATCGTGACGGGGTTGCCTTTATAGGTGCCCGTAAAGCCGAACATGCCGCGCACCTCGTTGACCAGTTTGGCCCCGTCGAGAAAATTCTCGGCGGCCCATTTGGCGCGATATGGATCGCCAGGCATCAGGACGGTTTCGGCAATGTCACCTTTGGCGGCGGAGATATGTGGCGTTGGCATCGGAGCACCTCTTTGATGATGAGTTACTCCGACTATATCTGCGGTCGCGGTGGATAAAACCCTAAAGCGTCGTGAGCGGCCTCTACTCGGCAGCCTGCGCCGTTGGATCGACCAGAGCCACAATGTCGAACATGATGCGGTTAAGTTCGAAATCCTTGGGCGTGTAGATGCGTGCGACCCCCATGGCCATGAGCGCCTCGGCATCGGCCTCGGGAATGATCCCGCCGACCACGACGGGCATATGGCCCAGATCTGCGGCGCGCATTTGCTCCATCAACTCTTCGATCAGCGGCAGATGTGATCCCGACAGGATCGACAGTCCGACCACATCGACGCCCTTCTCAAGCGCCGCATCGACGATCTCGCGCGGTGTCAGGCGGATACCTTCGTAGTCGATTTCCATACCGATATCGCGGGCGCGGGCGGCGATTTGTTCGGCGCCGTTGGAGTGACCGTCGAGACCAGGCTTCCCGACAAGGAATTTCGGCTTGCGGCCGAGCGCACGGGTCACGCGGTCCACATCGGCACGGATGTCTTCCAAACCCTCGGTACGGTTGGAGGGGTTGGTCGATACGCCCGTGGGGCCGCGATACTGGCCAAAGACCGCACGTACAACATCGCCCCATTCGCCCGTGGTTGCTCCCGCCTTTGCCGCCTCGATGGAGGCGGGCATGATATTCTCGCCCGATTGGCAAGCCGCGCGCAGCTTCTTGAGTGCGGCGTCAACGGCCATTTGGTCGCGTGCCGCGCGCCATTCCTCCAGACGCCCGATCTGATCAGCTTCGGCTTCGGGGTCGGAAGTCATGATGGAGCCGTCCCCAGCGGTGAGCGGAGAAGGCTCGCCCACGGTCCAGCGGTTCACGCCGACGACGACGGTTTCGCCGCCTTCAATCCGAGTGATCCGTTCTGCATTGGCCTCGACCAGACGGGATTTCATGTAGTCGATCGCCTCGATCGCGCCTCCCATTCCGTCGAGCGTGGCCAGTTCGGCCAATGCTCCTTCTTTTAGCGCGGCGACCTTGCGTTCCACGGCGGGGTTCTCGTCGAACAGGTCGTCATATTCGAGCAGATCGGTCTCATAGGCGAGAATCTGTTGCATGCGCAGCGACCATTGCTGATCGAAAGGGCGGGGCAGGCCGAGCGCCTCGTTCCATGCCGGAAGCTGCACGGCGCGGGCGCGGGCGTTTTTCGACAGGGTGACGGCGAGCATCTCAATCAGGATGCGGTAGACGTTGTTCTCCGGCTGTTGTTCGGTCAGGCCAAGGGAGTTGACTTGCACCCCGTAGCGGAAGCGGCGGAATTTCGGGTCGGTGACGCCGTAGCGTTCGCGGGTGATCTCGTCCCACAGTTCGACGAAGGCGCGCATTTTGCACATCTCGGTGACGAAGCGGATGCCTGCGTTTACGAAGAAGGAAATGCGTCCAACCATGCTGGGGAAGGCTTCGGGTGGCACTTTACCCTTCAGGTCGTCCAGCACGGCAATGGCGGTCGCCAGCGCGAAAGCCAGTTCCTGCTCCGGCGTCGCGCCAGCCTCTTGCAGGTGGTAGGAACAGACGTTCATCGGGTTCCACTTCGGCAGGTGCTCGCGCGTATAGGCGGCCACATCCGTGATCATCCGCAGGCTCGGCGCGGGAGGGCAGACATAGGTGCCACGCGAGAGGTATTCCTTGATGATGTCATTCTGAACCGTGCCTTGCAGCTTGGACACATCCGCGCCCTGTTCCTCGGCCAGAGCGATATAGAGCGCGAGAAGCCAAGGGGCGGTCGCGTTGATCGTCATAGAGGTATTCATCTGCTCCAGCGGGATGTTGTCAAAGAGCATCCGCATGTCACCGAGATGGGCGACTGGCACGCCGACTTTGCCAACTTCGCCGCGCGCCAGTTCGTGATCGCTGTCATAGCCCGTTTGGGTGGGCAGGTCGAAGGCGACGGAGAGACCCGTCTGACCCTTGGACAGGTTCGAGCGGTAAAGCGCGTTTGAGGCCTTTGCCGTGGAATGGCCCGCGTAAGTGCGAAAGAGCCACGGGCGGTCTTTGGTTGCCTCGGATGGCGTTGGTGATTTGTTCTCTGTCATGGCGGCCTCGGAATATGGTCGAGCAACTTTATTTCTCCTGTTCGTATATGGATGGAATTTTGTGCCAATGTCAATTCGTCGCAATGCGGCAGGTGCAAATTAGTCAACTATGCTTGGTCGAATGGTGCGTTCGGACGCTACATATTCACTTGTTTTCTTGGCTTTTCGCGACAAATTCTGCATTTGCTTAGTTATATAATGTCGCAAAATGGTAAAATTGAGTTGCAATATTGCTCGGCGGTCCGTAATCCTGTGGCCAGAGAGCACGCGATTCTGCATCGCGGCGCAGGATGGGGTGCTTCCAGCCGCACTGGGGAGCACCCCTCGAAATTCAACGGAGGGCAACGATATGGCGCTCGATACGAACCAGTTGGCTTATGAGGCCGAAGAGAAAGATCTCTATGAGGTCGGGGAAATCCCGCCGATGGGCCATGTGCCTGAGAAGATGTATGCGTGGGCGATCCGCCGCGAACGTCACGGCGAACCTGAGAAGAGCTTTCAGCTCGAAGTCGTGGAAACGCCCAAGCTCGACAGCCACGAAGTTCTCGTTCTCGTGATGGCCGCTGGCGTGAACTACAACGGCATCTGGGCGGGGCGCGGTATTCCGATTTCCCCCTTCGACGGTCATGGAGCCGAATATCACATTGCTGGATCGGATGCGGCGGGCATTGTCTGGGCCGTTGGCGACAAGGTCAAAAACTGGAGTGTCGGGGATGAGGTTGTTGTTCATTGCAATCAGGACGATGGCGATGACGAGGAATGTAACGGCGGCGATCCCATGTTCTCGACGAGCCAGCGTATCTGGGGCTACGAGACACCTGACGGGTCGTTTGCGCAGTTCACCCGCGTTCAGGCGCAGCAACTCCTGCCGCGCCCGCAGCATCTGACGTGGGAAGAGAGCGCATGCTACACGCTGACGCTCGCTACGGCCTATCGCATGTTGTTCGGCCACCATCCGCATGAGCTCAAGCCAGGTCAGAATGTTCTGGTCTGGGGGGCGTCGGGAGGGCTTGGCTCCTTCGCGATCCAGCTTGCCACGGCGGCAGGGGCGAATGCGATTGGCGTGATTTCCGACGAGGACAAGCGCGACTTTGTCATGGGGTTGGGCGCGAAAGGCGTGATCAATCGGAAGGACTTCGACTGCTGGGGGCAACTGCCAACGGTGAATACGCCCGAATACAAAGCGTGGTTCAAAGAGGCGCGGCGGTTCGGCGCGGCGATTTGGGATATCACGGGCAAGGGCAATAACGTCGATATCGTTTTCGAGCACCCTGGTGAGGCGACGTTCCCTGTCTCGTCACTGGTTTGCAAGAAGGGCGGAATGGTTGTCATCTGTGCGGGTACATCCGGGTTCAACTGCACCTTTGATGTCCGCTATATCTGGATGCATCAGAAACGCTTGCAGGGGTCGCACTTCGCCCATCTCAAACAGGCCGCTTCGGCGAACCGCCTGATGATCGAAAAGCGGATTGACCCGTGTATGTCGGAGGTCTTTCCGTGGACGCAGATCCCCGCCGCGCATACCAAGATGGCCCAAAACCAGCACAAGCCTGGTAACATGGCGGTTCTGGTTCAGGTACCGAGGCCAGGGTTGAAGTCGTTCTCGGAGGTGCTTGCCGCACAAGGCTGAGTGACCTTTACCACTGTGTCAAATATGATAGACCCGCGCTCCTGAAGGGGCGCGGGTTTCGCATCTTCTTGCGTAAGAGATTCTACAACTATAGATTGCGGTCGAGGTCACGCGTATCGATCGTTTGTGTCTGGTTGAATGATGATTGTTTGTTTATCAGTTGGTTGTGTCATGCTTCCCTCGCTATTTATGGGGAGCAAGAAAGTGCGAAGTTTCAGTCGTTAATAATTGCGGTAAAGTTAAAGCCCTGTCCGAAATGACAATCCGAAAGGCTTTACATGCAAGACGATTGGCTACTTGATGTGCTCACAGATCTGCGAACCTTCGCGGACAAGAAGGGCATGAATGCAACCGCAGATGCGCTTGCCGAAGCCTGTCTCTTGGCCGCGGCTGATCTCAGACGTGATGCAATGAGCGAGAGATTGGAACGGACAGGAACGGATGGCAACGGAGCTGGAAAACTTTCTGGAGTCCATTCAGGACGTCGGCTCCTTTGAGGAGTTTCAGTCCGCAACGGAAACGTTGCGGGACCTGCTTGGCGTTAAGCACGTTGTTTATCATTGGGTGAATTCGGTCGGAGAACGTTTCGGCGCGGGTACCTATTCGTCGGATTGGGTCGATCGCTATCTCGAACGCGACTATCTCCGCCTTGATCCGGTTTTGTTTGGATGTTTTCAGAGGTTTACACCCGTAAACTGGAAGCGTCTGGATTGGTCCTCCAAGGCCGCGCGGGCCTTTTTCCGTGATGCTTTGGACTTTGGTGTCGGCTCGCAAGGGTTCACGGTGCCAGTGCGTGGGCCAAACGGTCAGTTCGCGTTGTTTACCGTAAACTCGGATACGGACGACGAGGACTGGGAGCGGTTTATCGACCGCAACGAGAGAACGCTCGTGATCCTTGCGCACGAGTTCAACAAGAAGGCGCTGGCCTTCGAAAAGCACGATGACACCGCGCTGACGGCAACCCTGTCGCCACGCGAAGTCACCGCGATGACGCATCTGGCCAAGGGCCTTAGCCGCGCGCAGGCGGCGAGTGAAATGGGCATCTCAGAGCATACGCTTCGGGTCTATATCGAAGCGGCGCGACATAAATTGGGCGCCATGAACACGACCCACGCTGTGGCGCGTGCACTTTCTTCGGGCGTAATCATCGTGTAGCTCCCGTAACGGGAGAAAAACATCTGGACAATTCAACTATAGGTGTTGCGCGACTCGGCCGCAAAGCGAATTCTGTGACTCTCCGGAGTCGAGTTGAGGGGGATGACAATGCTCGGCTCCGCTATTCGAAAACACAGGAGAACGTTATGCTGCACTACATTTACGCCGAAGATCTTCACCTCTTTCCGCTGCTCCGCGACACGATGTTTCGCGACCGCGCTGACCAGTTCAAACGACGCCTCGGTTGGGCCGTTAAGGTTAATGCACGTGGCGAAGAGCGCGATGAATATGATGATATGAACCCGCTTTACGTCATCTGGGAGCGTGCAGACGGCACGCACGGGGGCTCCATGCGGTTCCTGCCGACCACGGGCAACACGATGGTCAACGACCACTTCCCGCACCTCACAGACGGTGTGCGAATCGAAAGCCCGCTGATCTGGGAATGCACGCGGTTCTGTCTCGCACCGAAAGCGGAACGCAACGTGACTGCGGCTCTGACGCTCGGAGCGGGCGAGTTGATGGAAGAGTTCAAGCTTGAACACTACGTGGGCGTGTTCGACCCGCGCATGGAACGGATCTATCGCCTCATGGGCTTGTCCCCTGACGTGATCGGACGCGCTACGCACGAAGGTGAGGAAATCGGCGTCGGCCTGTGGGAAATGACACCCGAAGCCTTCGCTCCGACCTTGGAACGGGCGGGTGTGGACCGCGAAACGTCGAAACGGTGGTTCTACCAGTCCTTCGAAATGACCCCGCCCTTCGTGGAGCGCCGCGAGATCGCGTAAAACGCGCAACATGACTGGCACGCCATGCGGCGGCCTTGTAGGGTCGCCGCATGAAAGTGACTTTTTCTCCAGATCAGGCAGAAGCCTTCGATACGGTCTCCGAAATGCTCAAGGCGGCGGGGGTCGATATTGAGGAAGGCATGACCACGCCCCGCATGGACGAGCGGCAGGTGACGCGCGCGATGACGGGCAAGGCAGGGTCGGGCAAGACCCTTCTACTCGCTCAGCTATACAAGTCTCTGGAGGAGGCGGGTGTCGATATCGTCTCGGGAGATTGGGAGGGCAAGAAGCGGCGCGACAGGCGCACGTTGGCCATCCTCGCACCGACCAATAAGGCGGCCTCGGTTCTGCGCAATCGCGGGGTGCCCGCGACCACCATCCACCGCATTCTCTATACCCCCGTCTATGATCCCGAATACGAGAAGATCGCCGAATGGCTCGCGGGCAATGGCGAGCGTCCCGACGTCGCGGAATTGACTGACGCCGCTCTTGATCGCGCCTATGCGTTCTACCAGACCAACAAGTCGATCCCCGGTGCGTTGGCGGCTGCAGGGCTGCGCGGATCGGACTTCATCACAGGATGGAAACGCCGCGACGATCCGCTCGACATCGGATTTGTCGATGAAAGCTCCATGCTGGACAAGAAGCAGTTGGAGGATCTTCAGGAGATCTTCCCAACTCTCGTGCTGTTCGGCGACCCCGCGCAGCTTGCTCCCGTCAATCAGGCGGGTGCAATGGTGTTTGACGGGTTGAAAAAGAGCATGGTGAATTCGCTGTCGCGCGTGCATCGCCAGGCCGATGACAACCCAATTCTCGACCTTGCCCACGCACTTGCCGACCCCGCACTTGGTTTCGAACAATTCGAGCGCATGATCGCGGAGGCGGCGTCAAAGGACGAACGGGTGGTCTATGCCCAGCGGGTCGAAAGCGACCTGATGGCGCGCTCGCCCGTGCTTGTGTGGCGCAATGCGACGCGCATTCGCCTGATCCAAGCGTTCAGGAAAGCCTATGATGCGCCAGAGGACGCGCTCCTGCCAGGGGAACCGCTCATTTGCGACGGGCTGGAGTTGCCGCTCAAGCATCGCAAGAAGCGCCTCGATCTGGAGGCGCGTGGTCTCATCAAGGGTGCGCAGGTTGTCTTTCTCGGGCCGGGGAAGAAGCCAGGGTTTTCACGTCTTCATGTGATGGGTGCCGAAGATCCCACGCTGTCTGCGGCATCGATTGTGAAAATCGAGTTTCCGGGCGAGGAGGAACCCTTCATCCCTTACGCCGCGCGTATGGGGGCGGCGTTCCTGCATGGAGCTGCGGTCACGATCCACAAGGCGCAGGGTAGCCAATGGTCGGATGTTCAGGTCTTTGCGCCCGATCTCTACGCGGCCGCGCGTGCAGGTCGGATGGAGGCGGGGATCGCGCTGTGGAAGCGGTTGGCCTATGTCGCGATCACGCGGGCCGAGACACGTCTGTTCTGGGTCACGCGTGCAGCGCTGGCCAAACCCACGGCACCGCTCGATACGTCGGACCTCAAGCAACTCGCCCCCGCGCCACTTGCACTTGAACTTCAAAGCGACAATGGGTTGTAGCGCGGGTTAGCGGCGCAGGAGGCGGAAGCCCTCCGAGGCGGCCCATCCTGAAAGCCCCGCGATCAAGAGCGCCAGCACACCGTAGATCGCGGCGTTCTCGCGCGACAGGCGGTAGAGCCAGCGTTCGATCCCGACTTTCTGCACATCGATCGTGGTGGCGTAGCTGTCAATCACGTCGCCCTCTCGGACGAGGAAAATGCGCGTGGAGTAGCTGCCTTCGGTAAGGTTCGCGGGGAGCTTCACTGAGGTTGAGAAAAGCGTATCCTGTGACAGGCTCACCCCGCCCTCGCGCACGTGATAGAGGTCTTCCTTCTGACGCAGGCGTATCAGCGCCTCACGCGAGGGGTTGCCCTCCATACCAGGCAGGATTTGTTTGTCGGCGGTGATGCGCCACAGGCTGTCGGTGAGGTCGGAAATGATCGTGCCGAGTGGCCGTGTGGTGGCGACTTCGTAGAAGGTCGGTGCGTGGCCGACGATCTCGTTTTCGACGTTGATCCAGATGCCGAAGCGGCGAGCTTTGCGGCGCACGGTTTCAACTTGCGCGGGGCCAGCCACGGAGACAATCACATCCAGAGGGCTATCCTCGGGCGGCGGGTCGGAACGTTTGACCGCGCCGAAGATCAGGATTTCTGACCCGTCGAAATTGGCATTGATCGAGACGCGGGTCTGACTCAATGCAGCGACGACTTCCTCGGCGCGAAGAGGGCTTGCGAGGAAGAGTAGGGCTGACATGAGGGCGAGTGTGCAGCGCATCTTAATCCCCCAGCGAATAGAGTTCGGCGGGTGGGATCAGCAGGTCCACACCCAGTTTGAGACAGACTGCCAAGACCAGAAGCGCGAGCAGAATGCGCAACTGTTCGGCCTTGAGGCGCAGACCTATCTGAGTGCCGATCTGTGCACCGATAACGCCGCCCACGATCAACATGACGGCGAGCAGCACGTCGACTGTCTGGTTGGTATAGGCGTGCAGCATGGTGGTGAAGGCGGTGACGAAAATGATCTGGAACAGCGAGGTTCCGATCACGACCTTTGTTGGCATTCCGATGATGTAGATCATCGCGGGCACCATGATGAACCCGCCACCAACCCCCATGATCGCGGCCAGCATCCCGACGAGGAAACCGACGCCGAGTGGTGGGATCACAGAGATGTAGAGACCGCTTGCGCGGAACTTCATCTTGAACGGTAGGTTATGGACCCATGTGTGCTTGGTGCGTTCGCGGCGCGCAACCTTGCGACCCTTGGCGCGTTTGAGCGCGCGCAGGCTCTCGATGAGCATCAGCGCGCCGATGATCCCGAGGAAGACCACGTAGCAAAGCGTCACCAAGAGATCGACCTGACCCATGGATTTGAGCAGGTTGAAAATTTGCATCCCGATGGCGGAGCCCGCGAGACCACCCACGAGCAAGACCCAGCCCATTCGCAAATCCACCGTCTTGCGCTTGAGGTGGGCGAGCACGGCGGAGACCGAGGAGGCTACGATCTGGTTGGCGGAGGTGGCCACCGCCACGGCAGGCGGGATGCCGACAAAGAACAACAGCGGGGTAATCAGGAAACCGCCGCCCACGCCGAACATCCCCGACAGGATGCCGACCAGCCCTCCGAGGCCCAGCAGGGCGAAGGCATTCACGGACACCTCTGCAATGGGAAGAAAAATCTGCATTGTTCACTTTCGCGCGGCGTTTATTCAGGAATGCAACGAATTGACGTTAGGGTCAAATGCGTAGACCTCGAAAGACGAAAAAAGCGGGGCACATTGGCCCCGCTTTGTGTCGTTTATATCCGTTTCGCCCGCGTTAGCGTTCCTTGACGTAGGGTTGGCCTCCCGCGCGGGGCGGGATGGCTTTGCCGACGAAACCAGCGAGGATGATCACCGTGAGGATGTAGGGCAGGGCCTGCATGAACTGCACGGGGATGGTGAAATCACCCAGCGAGATCGACTGGTAACGGTTGCCGATAGATTCCAGAAGGCCGAAGAGCAGCGTGGCCGAAAGCGCATACCACGGCCGCCATTTGGCGAAGATCAGCGCCGCCAGTGCGATGTAGCCACGACCTGCCGACATATCCTTGACGAAGCCCGCCGCAAGGGAGGCCAGAAAGGTTCCCGCCATGCCACACAGCACGCCCGCGATCACGAGCGAGGCAAAGCGCAGTCGCTCAACCGAGACGCCCGCCGTGTCAACCGCCGAGGGGTTTTCGCCCACTGCGCGAAGACGTAGGCCAAAGCGCGTGCGGTAGAGCACCCACCACGACAGCGGCACGGCAAGAAGCGCCATGTAGGTCAACACGGTATGGCCAGAGATCAACTCGTTGTAGAGCGGCCCGATAAAGGGCACATCGGCCAGCGCATCGGAGAACGGCAGGTTCCATGCCTGAAAACGGGCTTCGGTAGGCAGTGCGGGGGTGCGCCCGCCCAGACCGAACCAGCTCTGTCCGACCACGATTGTCAGGCCCGCAGCGAGGAAGTTGAGGGCCACGCCAGAGATCAATTGATCGCCTTTGAAGGTGATCGAGGCGAGACCGTGCAGCATCGAGAAGGCTAGCGATCCGAAGATCCCGGCAAGCAGCCCGATCCAGATCGAACCCGTCACGCTCGCGATGGCCCCCGCGAGGAAGGCGGCGGCAAGGAGTTTTCCCTCAAGACCGATGTCCACAACACCTGCGCGCTCCGAGAAGAGACCTGCCAGACAGGTCAGCAACAAAGGCGTTGCGAGACGCACGCTGGAGTCGAGGATTTGGATGATCGTCAAATAGTCCATCTCACGCCTCCTCTCTGCTCTTGTAGCCCATGATCATGAACGCCTTTTCCAACGGGCGCCGCACCATGTTGTCGAGCGCGCCCGTGAACAGGATGACCAGCGCCTGAATGAGAATAACCAATTCGCGCGGGATGCTTTCCCACAGGCTCAACTCGGCGCCCCCTTGGTAGAGGAAGCCGAAGAGAAGTGCGGCCAGAACGATGCCGACGGGGTGGTTGCGCCCCATGAGCGCCACGGCGATGCCGATGAAGCCAGCCCCTTCAACCGCGTTGTCGATCAGCCGCTCGGCCTCCCCCATCACGTTGTTGATCGCCATGAGACCCGCAAGCGCGCCCGAGATCAGCATTGCGATGATGACGATGCGTGCGGGTTTAATGCCCGCATATTTCGCCGCGGTTTCGGACATGCCATAGGCGCGGATTTCATAGCCAAGCCGTGTGCGCCAGATCAAAATCCAGAAGGCGAAGGCACAGAGCAATGCCACAACGAAAGAGATGTTCGCGGGCGCGTGCTGGTTGAACTCGATCCCGAAGGGTGCGAGCATTTCGTGGAAGGTGGGCAAGTGCGCACCCTCAGGAAAACGTGCGGTTTCTGCCGCCATGCCGCCTTCGCGCTTGATCACTTTCGTCAGCAGGTAGCCGAGGAATGCCGAGGCGATGAAGTTGAACATGATCGTGGTGATCACGATGTGGCTGCCGCGTTTGGCTTGCAGGTAGGCGGGGATAAAGGCCCATGCCGCCCCGAAAAGCGCGCCGCCAACCATCGCCGACGGAAGTGCCAACGTCCAATGCGGCCACGGCACGGCAAGGCAGACCAGTGCGACCCCTAGGCCGCCGAGCATGGCCTGCCCTTCGCCACCGATGTTGAAGAGCTTACAGTGCGAGGCAACGGCGAAACTCAGGCCCGTAAAGATGAAGTTGGTGGTGTAGTAGAGCGTGTAGCCCAACCCGTTGGTGTTCCCGAAGGCCCCGTTGACCATGGTCTTGATCGCGACAATCGGATCTTTGCCAATGGCCCAGATCACGAGACCAGAGAAGAAGAAGGCGATCAGGATCGAGAAAAGCGGGATCAGGATCGTATCGGCCCATTTCGGCATTTTCTGCATTACGCATCTCCCCCTGTCATACCCGCCATCATCAGGCCCAACTCGCCCTCGTTCGTTTCCGAGGGAAGTTTCTCACCCATGATATGGCCGTCGAACATCACCGCGATGCGGTCCGAGAGCGACATGATTTCGTCCAGTTCGACCGAGACCAGAAGGATGGCCTTACCCTCGTCACGAAGCGCGACGATCTGTTGGTGGATGAATTCGATGGCGCCGATGTCCACGCCGCGCGTCGGTTGGCCGACCAGAAGCAGATCGGGGCTGCGGTCGATCTCGCGCGCGAGCACGATTTTCTGCTGGTTTCCGCCCGAAAAGTTCTTTGCTTCCAGTCTCGGATTGAGCGGGCGCACGTCGAAACGCTCCATGGCCTCATGCGTGACCTCTTTGATCTTTGCATTGTCCATGAGCAGGCTGTTCTTTTGATATTCGGGTGCGTGATGATAGCCGAACACCATATTTTCCCAAGCCTGAAAATCGAGGATTAGCCCTTCGTCATGACGATCTTCGGGCACATGCGCGATGCCGCGCGCGCGGCGGCTTTGGCCGTCGCTATGCTTTCCTGTCAGGTCGATTTCCTGCCCGTTCACACGGATGGTGCCCGTACCGTTGCGGTAGCCGCCGAGCACTTCGAGCAGTTCGGTCTGGCCGTTTCCTGCCACACCCGCGATACCGAGAATCTCGCCCGCGCGGACGGTCAGGTCGATGCCTTTAACGCGCTCGACGCCCTGTTCGTCCACGACGCGAAGGCTCTCGACCTCCAGAACAGGTTGTGCGGGGGCTGCGGGTTTCTTGTCGACGCGCAAGAGCACCTTACGTCCCACCATAAGTTCGGCGAGTTGTTCAGGGGAGGTCTCTTTGGTTTTCACAGTCGCGGTCATTTCGCCGCGGCGCATCACCGAAACCGTATCGGTCACTTCCATGATTTCGCGTAGTTTGTGCGTAATCAGGATGATGGTTTTTCCTTCCGCCCTGAGACCCTCAAGAATGCGGAAAAGGTGGTCGGCCTCGGCGGGTGTCAGCACACCCGTGGGCTCGTCCAGAATGAGAATGTCGGCCTGACGGTAGAGCGCCTTGAGGATCTCGATCCGTTGTTGATGGCCAACGGAGAGATCTTCGACGACCGCATCGGGATCGACGGAAAGTTCATATTCTTCGGAAAGTTGCTTGAGAAGGCCGCGGGCCTTTGACAGCGACTGTTTCAACATCGGGCCTTCTTCGGCGCCGAGGATGACATTCTCAAGAACGGTAAAATTCTCGACCAGTTTGAAGTGCTGAAACACCATGCCAATGCCTGCGGCGATAGCGGCTTGGCTGTCGGTGATATCGACTTTCTGGCCGTTAATGATCACTTCGCCCGCGTCGGCTTTGTAGAACCCGTAAAGGATCGACATGAGCGTGGATTTCCCTGCGCCGTTCTCGCCGATGATGCCGTGGATCGTGCCTTTCTGGACGGTGATCGAAATGTCCTTGTTGGCCTGAACAGGGCCAAAAGCCTTGGAAATCCCGCGCAATTCAATGGCGGGAGGGTGAGCGGTCGGGGCGGCAGTATCCTGCCGCCCCCCGTTGATTTGTGCACACATGCGACGCGGCCCTTAGAACGCGGGGCAGGATTCGTCGGAGGTGTAGTCGTGCACCATGATCTCGCCAGCGATGATCTTCGCTTTTGCCTCTTCGACAGCGGCGGCCATTTCTTCGGTGACGAGTTCGGCGTTGAATTCATCCATGGCAGCGCCAACACCACCATTTTCGACGCCCCAGATTTCCAGACCCGTAGGCACTTCGACGCCAGCGGTCAGCGAGTCGTAGACGACGTTATCCACGCGCTTGACCATGGAGGTCAGAACGGAGCCAGGCTGGAGGTAGTTCTGGTTGCTGTCCACGCCGATGGAGAGGATGCCTTCGTCGGCGGCGGTTTGCAGAACACCGAGGCCCGTGCCGCCAGCAGCGGCAAAGACAACTTCGGAGCCTTGGCTGATTTGCGCTTTGGTCAGCTCGCCACCTTTAACCGGATCGTTCCAAGCCGCAGGCGTGGTGCCTGTCATGTTGACGATCACGTTGGCGTCGGGTTTCACGGATTTGACGCCTTGCGCGTAGCCGCAGGCGAATTTGGAGATGAGCGGAACGTCCATACCACCCACGAAGGATACGGTGTCACCTTCGGCGGCCATAGCAGCCATTACGCCCACGAGGTAGGAACCTTCGTGCTCGGAGAAGATGACGGAGCGCACGTTCGGCAGGTCAACAACAGCGTCAACCACGACGAATTTGGTGTCGGGGAAGTCGGTGGCAACGGTTTCCAGAGCCGTGGGCCACAGGAAGCCGGTCATGACGATCGGGTTGTATCCGCCTTCGGCAAAGCGGCGAAGCGCCTGTTCGCGCTGTGCGTCGGATTGCAGTTCGAGATCGCGATAGGTGCCGCCAGTTTCCTGAGCCCAACGTTCCGCGCCGTTATAGGCCGCTTCGTTGAAGGATTTGTCGAATTTACCGCCAAGGTCGAAAATCACTGCCGGGTCGGCAAGTGCTGCGCCCGATGTCACGGCAATCGTAGCAGCCGCGCCGAGAAGTTTCTTCAAGAGGGTCATGATGGTCTCCCGTTAGATTCGTATTTGGGCAAATGTTAATCATTTGCTCTACAAGCGAGCAGGTCACTGCGCTTCACCCCTGAATTAGGGCGAGAAGCGGCGGGAGGGTCAACAGGATTTTTACCATTTGGTCTTTTCGGGTCATTTAGTTGACCGTCAAAGTTGAAAGTAACGTCCCGTCACGCCTGTTTGAGAGGCTTTGTGAGGATCAGGGCGGTTATCTTCGTGCCATCGGGGGCGGTGTAGTAGCCTTTGCGCCGTCCAGATTCGGTATAGCCTTCCGAATGATAGAGGGTGATCGCGGCGTGATTGTCGGCGGCAACTTCGAGAAAGGACGTGGCCGCTCCGCGTTCACGCGCTTCACTTTCGTAGTCGCGCAGTGCTTTGCGCCCCGCGCCCTGACCGCGCGCCTCTGGGGCGACGGCGATAGTGAGCAGCTCCGCTTCGTCCACAATCACTCTACCGAGCGCCATGGATCGTTTGTCGGGTGCAATGAGAAAGGTGTGTTCGGATGCCAAAAGCCCCGCCAGTTCCGATGCGGACCAAGGGCGGGGCGTAATGAAGCTCTTTGCATGAAGCGCAGCAAGCGCGTCTAAATCGGACGTGTCAGTCATCGCGGTTCAGGCCGCGACGGGGCGCACTTCCAAAACTTCGGGGATGTAATGGCGCAACAGGTTCTCGATGCCCATCTTCAACGTCAGGGTCGAGGAGGGACAGCCCGCGCAGGCACCTTGCATGTGTAGATAGACAACGCCGCGCTCGAAACCGTGGAAGGTGATGTCGCCGCCGTCCTGTGCAACGGCAGGGCGCACGCGGGTGTCGAGCAATTCTTTGATCTGCTCAACGATCTCGCCATCAGGTCCGTCGTGATCGGCATGACCCGCAGGCGCGCCGCTCTCGCCTTCCATCACTGGGGCGCCAGATTGGAAATGCTCCATGATCGCGCCGAGGATTGCGGGTTTGATGTGATCCCAGTCGGCTTCCTCATCCTTAGTCACGGTCACGAAATCATGACCGAAGAAGACACCTGTCACATTGCCCACGGCAAAAATGCGTTTTGCCAGCGGCGAGGTGGTGGCGGACTCCGCAGTGGTGAAATCGGCTGTGCCCGTTTCCAGAACAGTCTGGCCAGGCAGAAATTTCAACGTTGCGGGGTTCGGCGTGGATTCGGTCTGGATGAACATGGCGCATATTCCTTAGCTGTCAGGTCGGATATGCGCTTTTGCGGCGGGAAAGTCAATGTTTGGAATGATTCTAAATCGCGATGCGCGCTGGCATTGCGGCGGTTGAAAACCGTGAAACGGAGAGCGCGCGCAGTGTGCCTCGGGAGGAGAGACAAACTACGCGCGCGGTGCTTCCCTTTCAGGGGGAGGCTGCCGTCAAACGCAACAGGGATTAGTTGTTGCGGGTGAACGTCTCGGTATCAACCACAACGCCGTTCACGGTGAGTTCGGCTTGAACGTCATCGACAACAGTCGAGTTGAGTTGGAAGGACACGTCGGAAGACAGGCCCGAACGAAGCATAACGTCGCCGAGGACATCGCCGCGAGTACCGTTGGAGTAGTCGTAGATCACGAGGCTGGCAGGAGCGTCGGCCACAACCGTAGCGATTTCAAGCGATGTGCCAGAGAAGTCAGCGTCGGAGGAGTAGATGTTGGAGGCCGAAGCGGCGCCTGCGGTTGCAGCGACAGCGATACCAGCGGCGATCAGAGTGTTCAAAGTTTTCATCATGCGTTCCTTTACGAGGTAGTGACGCAGACCAGTTCCGCGTCTCGATGAGGAACAATTGGGGTAGAAAACCTCGAAGAAAAAGGGTCTCGGAATTCACGGAAGCGTGCGCTGTTTTTGAACAAAAAACCTCTTGAAAAAGTGCCTAAAAAATACGCCCCCTCCGTCTGTGCAAGGTTGCGCAAATGGATTGCACTGGCGCACTGAATTCTTCTGAATTTCGTGGGAACAGAGGTGGTTGGCCTCTTGAATTTTTCCGGCACGCTGTTCCACAGCACGGGTCGAAGCGCAAAACAGCGGGCGGGTCGGTCAAACTTTTTTTCGACAACAGATTGTGAACTGGCCTTTGAACGTCCTCGCATTCCTTGATGACGCGGTTTGCGGCCGCGCGAAGGCGTTCAGGTGATCTCTTCGAGTCGTTCTTTCGACATATCGCCAGGCACAATGGTCATCGGGATGGGCAGACTACCTGCTTGTTTGGTCATGGCCGCGACTAGAGGGCCAGGACCTGCCTTACCTGTACCCGCGCCGAGGACGAGAACGCCGATGGAGGGGTCTTCCTTGATCAGGTCGAGGATTTCGGGGATCGCCTCCCCTTCGCGGATGACCAGATCGGGGTTGATCCCTTGGCGATCGCGCATCCATTTGGCGAAAACCTCGAAATGGACCTCGATACGTTCGCGCGCCTCTTCGCGCATCAGGTCGGCCACGCCGATCCAGTGGTTGAATTCGTCGGGTGGAATAATCGAGAGAATGGTCACGCCCGCGTTTGTTGAGGCTGCGCGCATGGCGGCAAAGCGCATGGCGTTCAGGCATTCGCGACTGTCATCTAGGATGACGAGGAATTTGCGCATTCGGACTTTTCCCTTGCGTGGCTCGTGCCGCGATAGTGGACGACTGCGCAGGATCAGGCAAGCGGAGCCTTTTCGATGCGCGCGCGGATATGCAAAAAACCCCCGCCCCTGAGTGGGGCGAGGGGAAGAAGCCCGTCGGTCGGGGAAGAGACGACAGGGGCATCAGACAGGCGAAACACGAGGGACGCGTGCTTGCGATATAGGGGGCGTGCGCAGGGGCCCAGCGGATGCAGCCCGATCCTAGCGCGACAATGAATCCGTTTCGTGACACTGGTGTGAATTGCGCGCTTTCGCGTGGGCGTGCGCATGTCGGCGGAATGGTGGGATATTTGTGAACAGGTGAAGCTGGCAGTCGGGGGCACGAAAAACGCCGCGCCTGTATCGGGCGCGGCGTTGTTTTGTCTGTGTGGTTTAGCGAAGGAATGCCGTCAGCGTACGAAACCCATGATGTCGAAGGTTTTCGCAAGGATCGGCTCGGCAATGGCGCGGGCCTTTTCGGCACCTTGTTCCATGATGCGGTCGATCTCGGCAGGATCATTCATCAGGCGCTGCATTTCTTCTGAGATGGGCGCGAGTTTGTCGACAGCGAGATCCGCGAGCGCGGGTTTGAACTTGCCCCAGCCTTCGCCTCCAAATTCCGCGATCACCTGTTCGTTGGTCACATCGGCCAGAGCGGCATAGATGTTGACGAGGTTGCGGGCCTCGGGGCGTTCGGCAAGGCCGTCGTAATGCTCGGGCAATGGCTCGGGATCGGTGCGGGCCTTCTTGAATTTCTTGGCGATGGTTGCCGCATCGTCGAGCATGTTGATGCGCTCCATGTCGCTTTCGCCAGACTTCGACATCTTCTTGGTCCCGTCGCGCAGGTTCATCACGCGCATTGCGGGGCCTTCGATCACGGGGATCGTTTCGGGGAAGAAGTCGACCTTATAGTCGTGGTTGAATTTTTTCGCGATGTCTCGGGTCAGCTCAACGTGCTGCTTCTGGTCCTCGCCCACGGGCACATGCGTGGCGTGATAGGTCAGAATGTCGGCGGCCATGAGCGAGGGGTAGGCGTAGAGCCCGAGCGAGACGTTCTCGGAATTCTTGCCTGCCTTATCCTTGAATTGTGTCATGCGGTTCATCCATCCAACGCGGGCGACACAGTTGAAGAGCCAGCCAAGCTCGGCATGGGCGGAAACGCGCGACTGGTTGAAGAGGATGGATTTCGAGGGGTCGATGCCTGCGGCGAGATAGCCCGCCGCCACTTCGCGCGTCGCCGTGCGCAGGTCTGCGGGGTCTTGCCAGACGGTGATCGCGTGCATGTCCACAACGCAGTAGATGGTTTCGAATTCACCGCCCTGTGAGGCAACAAACCGCTTGATCGCGCCGAGGTAGTTGCCCAGCGTCAGGCCGCCCGAGGGTTTGATCCCCGAGAAGATACGTGGGGTGAAGGCTGTATCGGACATGCGTGATCTCCGTCATCGCTGGATTTATCTGCGCCAACCGCTTACCTATGCGCGGCAAAAGCGTCAAGGAACCCCGCACATGAACGATTACAACCAACGTCCCGAAATGCCGTTCAATGCTCTCCCGCCTGCCGTTGTGGCCTTGGCCGTTGTGATCGGCGGAATCGAGCTATTGTTCCAGATTGGCTCGTACGGGATCATTGGCGGGCCAAATGCCGTGGGCTGGCGGATTACAGCGATGGAGCAGTTCGCGTTTTTCGACGCAGTGTTTGAGGCGATGCGGTCGGAGGGTTCATGGCCACTTGAACATGTCATTCGCTTTGTGACCTACGCGGGTGTGCATTACTCGATCACCCATGCGGCCATGGTCGTGGTGTTCATTCTGGCCTTGGGAAAAATGGTGGGAGAGACATTCGGCAATATCGCGGTTCTGATTGTTTTCTTCACGTCGATCATTGCGGGATCGCTGGCCTACGGGCTTTTCCTCGACACCAATGTGCAACTAGTGGGCGCCTACGCGGGCGCATATGGGCTGATCGGCTCCTATACGCTGATGCTCTGGATTGGGCTCGGTGCCATGCAGCAAAACCAGTTCCGCGCCTTCTCCCTGATCGGGTTTCTTCTGGCGATCCAGTTGGTCTTTGGTCTGTTTTTCGGGCGCTCGCCTGACTGGGTGGCAGATCTGGCGGGTTTTGTGACAGGGTTTTCCGTGTCGATCCTGTTGATCCCCGGTGCGCCACGTCGGATATTTGAGCGTATTCGCCAGCGTTAACCGCCGCGCCGCACCGCCGACTTAAGATCGGAGAGTTTCATTGCGCCGATGGCGTAGGCTGTTGCGAAATACACCACGATGCCGCTGAAAACGAGGATCAGCACGGCCAGCCCACGCGAGACCGCGTAGACGGGAGCCAGCGCGATGTCGATGCCGTAGACGTAGCCTCCCATGACGAGCGAGGCCACGAGAATGCGCGGGAGACGTTGAGCGAGGCGCGCGTCCGTGGTTACGTCCACGCCCATGGACCGCTTCCCGATCCAGAGCATCAAAACCATGCCCCACGCGGCCAGAGACGTCGCCACGGCGGCGGCAAGGTAGCCGATCCAGAAACTCAGCCCGACAGCCACCACAACGTTGATCACCATCGCATAGAGCGCGAAGTGGAACGGGGTGCGTGTGTTCTCGCGGGCGAAATAGAGTGGTTGCAGCACCTTTTGCATAACGAAGGCAGGCAGGCCCGCGCCGTAAATCGCCACGGCCAGCGCGGTTTTCTCGGCGTCCTCGGGCGTGAAGCGACCGCGCTGGAAGAGGAAGGAAATCAGCGGCTCGGGCACGGCGATGAGCGCAACGGCGGCGGGCACGGTGAGCAGGAGCGCAAATTCAAAGGCACGGTTGTAGGCGTGACGCGCACCTGCGCCGTCCCCTGCCTGCAAGCGCCGCGACAGGTCGGGCAGCAGCACCACGCCGATGGCGATGGCCACGACGCCGAGCGGAAGTTGATACAGGCGGTCGGCGAGGTTGAGATATTGCAACGCGCCTTCTTCACCAAAGGACGCGACCTGACGGCCGACGAGGAGATTGACTTGGACCACGCCCCCCGCGAGGGCAGCGGGGGCTGCAAGGATGAAGAGGCGTTTCAGCTCAGGCGTCATGCGCGGCATATGCGGGACAAGCGGGAAGCCCGCACGTCGCGCCGCGATCCAGACGATGGCAAGTTGCGCTGCCCCTGCGAGCGGCACGGCCCAGACCAACGCGCGCCCCACGTCCCAGCCCATCCGATGCGCTAGGATCATGGCACCTGACAGGATGACGTTAAGCATCACGGGTGCGGCCGCGGCGGCGGAGAAGCGACCCGTCGCATTCAATACGCCTGAAAAGAGCGCGCCAAGCGCGATGAAAAGGATATAGGGAAAGGCCACGCGGCCATAGGACACGGCGAGGTCGAAGCGGCTGTCCCCGATGAACCCCGCTGCCATGGCGGAGACCAGAAACGGCATCGCGACCATTGCTACAAGGGTCAGCGCGATCAGCATGGCGGCCAGAACAGAGAGAGTGTCTTCGGCAAATCTGCGCGCGTCCTCGTCGGCTTCGACCTTTTTTGCGAACATCGGCACGAAGGCCACGTTGAGCGTGCCCTCGGCGAAGAAGCGGCGGAACATGTTCGGCAGCGAGAAGGCGACGACGAAGGCCTCCGCGGCAGGCCCTGCGCCAAGGTAGGCGGCGATCAGCGCGTCACGGACAAAACCCATGATGCGGCTGGCCATGGTCCACGTGCCTACCGTCAGAAAACCCGCAATAAGGCGGATCGGTTTCATGCCTTTGCTGCCCGCGCGGCACCTTGCGCGATGGCATCCCGTAGCTTCTTGTCCAAAGACTTCTGTTTGGCTTCACCGTGGATTTTCATGCCGAACATGTCCTTGACGTAGAAGCTGTCGACCACCTGTTCGCCATAGGTCGCGATTTGCGCGGTGGCGATCGAGATGTGGTTGTCGGCCAGAACGCGGGTCAGATCGTGCAACAATCCGGGGCGGTCGCGGGTATCCACTTCGATGATGGTGAAGATTTCCGAGCCGTCATTGTCAAAGGAGATCGAGGTCGGCACGCGGAAGGCGCTTTCGCGTTTCTTGATCTTGTCACGGCTGGCGAAGGCCTCGCGCGCAACGATCTCGCCTTTCAGCGTCTTTTCGATCATCTGGCGCAGGCGCGGCAGGCGCGCGGTTTCGAACGGGTTGCCATCGTTGTCCTGAATCCAGAACACAGCGGTCGCATAGCCGTCACGCGTGGTATAGGTGCGCGCGTCTACGACATTCGCGCCGACCAGTGCCACCGCCCCCGCGAGCCGAGAGAAGATGCCAGGATGGTCGTGCAGGGCGAAACAGACACGGGTGGCGTCACGGTCTTCATCGGGGTTGATGTCGATGCGGATGTTGTTTTCGTTGAAGTCGTGCAGCAGGTTGGCAAAGACGACATGAGCCGATGTGGGCAAGCCCTGCCAATAGGGGCCGTAGTGGCGCTGCAACTCGGCGCGCAACGCGGCATTGGACCAGTCGGGGAGGGCGGCACGCAGCGCCTTTTTCGCCTCGCCTTCGCGTGCGCCGCGATTGATATCTTCCAGCCCGTGTTCCAACGCATGTGCGGTTTGCGAATGCAGGTTCCGTAGGAGCACCGCTTTCCAGTTGTTCCAGACATCGGGCCCGACCCCACGAATGTCGCAAACGGTCAGCACGGTCAGCAGATCAAGGCGCTCGCGCGTGCGTACGGCCTTGGCAAAATCGCGGACGGTGCGCGGGTCGGAGATGTCGCGCTTCTGTGCCATGTCGGACATCAGGAGGTGATAGCGCACGAGCCATTCGACGGTCTCGCATTCAGCCGGTTTCAGGCCCAGACGCGGCGCGATCTTGCGGGCGATTTGGGCGCCGATAACGGAGTGGTCTTCGTTACGTCCCTTACCGATATCGTGGAGCAAAACCGCGACGTAGAGAACGCGCCTGTTGATCCCGCGAGAGAGAATGTCTGAGGCAACGGGAAGCTCCTCGATCAACTCGCCGCGCTCGATTTGGGCGAGGTTGGAGATGCACTGGATGGTGTGCTCGTCGACGGTGTAGCTGTGATACATATTGAACTGCATCATCGCCACGATGTGTTGAAACTCGGGGATAAAGGCGCCGAGCACCCCGATTTCGTTCATCCTGCGCAGGCCTCGTTCTGGGTTGCCGTGTTTGAGCAGGATGTCGAGGAAGATTTTCTGCGCCTCAGGCGCGTTACGCACGGATGTATCTATGGCATCGAGATGTGCGGAGATGCAGCGCATCGCATTGGGGTGGAGCAAATAGCCTGTCCGCAGCGCCTCACTAAAAATGCGCAGGATGTTCACTGGATCGGCGAGAAATGTCTCTTCGTCTGGAAAGTTGAGGCGCCCGCGTTGCACATAGAACTGGTCGGAGACCTTGCGGCGACGTTTGAACAGTCGTTGTAGCGCAGGCTCCTGTTTGACGTGCAATTCCTCCAGAGCGGTTAGGAAAATGCGGGTCAGTTCGCCGACGCGCGTGGCATGGCGGAAGTAGTCCTGCATGAAGTGCTCGACGCCCCGCCGCCCCGAATGATCGACATAGCCAAGCATCTCGGCCACCTCCACCTGAAGGTCGAAGGTCAGTTGGTCCATCGGGCGGTTGGTCACGAGGTGGAGCGCATTTCGCGAGGCGTAGAGGAAGGTCTCGGCCTCTTCGAACGCGCGGTATTCATCGGCGGTGAATACGCCGGCCTTGACGAGATCGGCTGTGTGGCGCACGCCGTGGACGTATTTCGCGATCCAGAACAGCGATTGCAGATCGCGCAACCCGCCCTTGCCTTCTTTGACATTCGGCTCCACGACATAACGCTGGCCGCCCTGTTTGCGATGACGCTCGGAACGCTCTTCGAGTTTGGCTTCGATGAACTCGCGGGCGGTGTTGGAAAACAACTCGTCGCGCAGTTTGACCTGTAGTTCAGAGGCCAGCTCGGCGTTGCCCGACAGGAAGCGCGTTTCCAGAAGTGATGTGCGGATGGTGAAGTCCTCGCGCCCCAGACGGATACAATCGCGCGGCGTGCGGGTGGCGTGGCCGACTTTAAGGTGCAGATCCCAGAACATGTAAAGCATGCTCTCGACCACGCTCTCGATCCAGCCGTTGATCTTGTGCGGTGCGAGAAACAGCAGGTCCACATCCGATTGTGGCGACATCTCACCGCGGCCGTATCCGCCCACGGCGAGGATTGCCATGCGCTCCCCCTCGGTGGGGTGCGGATTGGGATGCAGACGCGTCATGGCGACGAATTGCACGGTGGTCACGATGCAATCGGTGAGCCATGCGTAGGACACCACGGCGGGACGCGCGTTGCGCGGCGCATTGAGAATTGCCTCGCGGATCGCAGCACGCCCGCGTTTGATCCGCGCATCCAGCACTTTTACGGTCGCCGCCCGAATGTCGCGCGCGCCGTCCGCGTCGTCCCACGCGGCGCTCAGCTCTTTTGCCACCTGCGCGACGTCGAAGATCGCAGACGGGTCACAGATGGTGTTTTCGGGAGCCCGTGGAACGTAGTCGGACAGGGACGGATCAGAAGCCAATTCCGCTGAAGGCTCTTGGGGCAGGGTCAATCTCGATTACCTGATTGTTCTGGATTGTTGCGACAGACAGGCCGCGTTCATTGGTGCCGTCGGTACGGAAGCGGAAGACGCCGTTGACGCCTGCGAAGCCAGACTGACGGGTCAGCCCTTGTGTCGTGAGTGCGTTTTTATCGCCCGATTTGACGAGCGCGCCGATGGCGGCGATGCCGTCATAGGCCAGTCCGGCAAGCGAGTGCGGCGGGCCGCCGTAGGTTGAGGAATAGCGCGACACGAAAGTCTGTGTCAGAGCCACGTCTGGCGTCGCGAACCAGCTGCCTTGCAGGCCAGGAAGCGTGAGTGCCGATGCGGGCACGTTGAGGCGTTGCAGGCCGATAAACTGCGGGTTGGGGGAGGAGACGCCATTCTCGGGCAGAAGCTGTGCAAGAAGCGGCATAGCCCCGTCGTTGCCAGAGGTGAAGAAGATTGCGTCGGCCCCGGTCGAGCGCACAGCGGAGGTGATTTGCGGGATGCCCTGCGTCACGCCCATCTGGCTCAACTCGAAACTGGTCTGCCCGGCAACCCGCGCGCCATTGCGGCTGGCAGCGGCGACGATTGCGGCGGCGCCAGCGCTCTCGGCAGCGGATTCGCCATTCACAACGAGGATGTTGCTTTTGCCTTGCGAGACCGCATAGCGGGTCAGGCGGTCGGCGGTGTTGCGGAAGGTATTCCCGAGGATAAAGACATTGCCGCCTGCCACATCGGGGTTGTTGGAAAAGGACACCACGTTGATGCCCGCGTTCGCGGCAGGGATGCCAGCGAGCTTGGCCGAGCCGCCGTAGACGGGGCCGAGAATGATCTTGGCTCCTGCTGCAACGGCCTGACTTGCTGCGGCGGAGGCGCGTTCGGCCTGACCGCCTGTGGGGTAAACACGCAGGTCGATGGTCACGCCGTCGAGGTCGGCCATGGCAAGACGCGCGGCATTTTCGAGGGAGCGCGCCAGTTCGATGTCCGAGGAGCTTTCCGATTCGTAGGGAACGAGAAGCGCGACAGGCACGGGTTTGGACGTGTCGATGCGCGGTCCGTTGTTCGACATCGGCATGCCCGTGGTGTTACACGCGGCGAGCGCGGAAAGGGCAGCGAAGGCTACAATGGCCTTTGTGGCGGCCTTGAAGGACTTGCAGGTAGCTCTCAGACGGGCAAACATGGGGGACATCACTCCTGACGGCTATTTCGCCGATTGGCTCTCCGGTTATAGGTCGCGTAACATGCTAGGCCACGGAGGCCAATGAGTAAACGCCGCAATACAGGACCCGACCTTGCCCTATCAGAACACGCATCTTTCCGCCGGTCTCTATTTCGTGGCCACGCCCATCGGCAATGCCCGTGACATCACGCTGCGGGCGCTTGACGTGCTGGCCTCCGCCGAAGTGCTTGCCGCCGAGGACACACGTTCTCTACGCAAGCTCATGGAAATCCACGGCATTCCCTTGGATGGGCGGCACATCATTGCTTATCACGATCACAACGGAGAGAAGGCGCGCCCGCGCCTGATGGGGCTTTTGGCTGAGGGGCGCTCGGTTGCCTACGCTTCCGAGGCAGGCACGCCTCTGGTCGCCGATCCCGGGTTTGTTCTGGCGCGCGAGGCAATTGCGGCGGGCTACCCCGTCACCTCCGCACCTGGCCCTTCGGCCATGATCGCGGCGCTGACCATTGCGGGATTGCCGTCTGACCGCTTTCTTTTCGCGGGTTTCCCGCCCGCCAGCGCGGGTGCGCGGCGGACTTTCTTCGCAACATGGGAAGCGGTGCCCGCCACCATCGGTTTTTACGAGAGTCCAAAGCGCATCCAGCGGACCTTGGAAGAGTTGCGCGATCTCTATGGCGCGGATCGTCCGGTTGCCTTGTGTCGCGAGTTGACCAAACGCTTCGAAGAAGTGCTGCGCGGGAGCATCGCGGAAGTGCTGGCCCAACTGGAAGAACGCACGCTAAAGGGCGAGATCGTGCTTTTGGTGGCGCGTGCGGAAGCACGTGAGATGGCGGCCGAGGATCTGGATGCCGCGATTGATGCCGCGTTGGAGAATGGAACGGTGAAGGACGCCGCAGCCGAGATTGCCAAACGCCACGGTCTCAAACGCCGCGATGTCTATCAGCGCGCCCTTGCACGGGCCAAAGAGCGCGAGGACGGAGAGGCGTGAGCGAGGACGGCCGCAACCCCGATCCGTTGAAACAAGCGCGCGGCGCGATGGCCTATCACGCAGGCTTGAGCGCCGAGGGAGCCGTGGCGGATCATTACCTTGCCCTCGGCTATGAGCGGGTTGCCGAACGCTGGCGCGGCAAGGCAGGGGAGATCGACCTGATTTTCCAACGGGACGGTATGACCGTTTTTGTTGAAGTGAAACGTTCCGCCAGCCACGCCTCCGCCGCCGAGCTTCTGCGCCCCGCGCAGATGCAGCGCCTTGCTCGCGCCGCCGAAGAGTATATTGGCGTACTCCCCGACGGGTTGCTGACAGAAATGCGCATTGATGTGGCTCTGGTCGACGGAACTGGTGTGATCGAAGTGCTTGAAAACGCGCTTATGTGAGGGGGCGTGTGGTGCTCGCGTATGAGCTTGATCATCCATGCACAGCGCTTTGCCATTGAATGCAGGCGGGGGGTGGTCCATCTATACTGCCAAGCAAACGAAGAGGCTCGCCCATGTCCACCACTCCGCTCAAAGTCGCCATTCAGATGGACCCGATCGAACCGATCGACATCAACGCCGACAGCACCTTCCGGATCATGGTCGAGGCGCAGGAGCGCGGCCACAGCCTATTTTACTACACGCCCGACAAACTCGCCTATAACGAGGGCCGCATCACGGCACGCGGATGGGACGTGGAGGTGCGCCGAGAGGTGGGTAACCATTTTACGCTTGGCGAGGAGCGTGTGGTTGATCTATCGGAATATGATGTTGTCTGGCTGCGCCAAGACCCGCCCTTCGATATGGGCTATATCACCTCCACCCATCTGCTCGACATGATTGCCGAGACGACGCTGGTGGTGAACAACCCCTTCTGGGTGCGCAACTATCCCGAGAAGCTTCTGGTCCTGAACTTCCCCGACCTCACGCCCCCCACGGCGATCGCCCGCGATCTCACGACGATCCGCGCGTTCAAAGAAAAGCACGGCGATATCATTCTCAAACCGCTCTACGGCAATGGCGGTGCGGGGGTGTTCCGCCTGACGCCCGATGACCGCAACCTTTCGTCGTTGCATGAATTGTTCACGGGCATTTCCAACGAGCCGATGATCGTGCAGAAGTTCCTCCCCGATGTTTCGGCGGGCGACAAGCGCGTGATCCTCGTGGACGGTGAACCTGTCGGCGCGATCAACCGCGTACCGCAAAAGGGCGAGACCCGCTCCAATATGCATGTTGGCGGACGGCCCGAAAAAATCGCCCTGTCAGACCGCGACCGCGAAATCTGCGACCGTATCGGGCCGCTTTTGCGCGAGAAGGGACAGGTTTTCGTCGGGATTGACGTGATTGGCCAGTATCTCACCGAGATCAACGTGACCTCGCCCACGGGTATTCAGGAGTTGGAGCGTTTCGACGGCACCAACACTGCCAAGCTCATTTGGGAAGCAATCGAGGCGCGTCGCGCAGGCTAGGGGTCAGACGCTTTCACGCGCGGCCACCACGCGATAGCTCAGGGCCTCGGCCACATGCGGGCGGCGCACAGTCTCCGATCCCGCAAGGTCGGCAATCGTGCGGGCGACCCGTAGCACGCGGTGATAGCCGCGCGCCGACAGTCCGAACTTGTCCGCCGCCAGTCGCAACATCTCGCGCCCCTCCGCATCGGGCGTCGCCACTTGCTCCAACTGCCCGCCTTCCAGCGCGGCATTGGTGCGGGTATGCGTGCCGTCATATCGCGCCGCCTGCACATCGCGGGCTTTGGCGACACGGGCGGCAACGGTGGCGGAGGCCTCGCCCCTTGGCGCATCGTGGAGGTCTTGGAAAGACACGGGCGGGATGTCGAGGCGCAGGTCGAATCGATCCATCAGCGGACCGGATATTCGCCCCAGATAGTCCTCGCCACAAATCGGCACTTTGGCGCAAGCCCGTGACGGGTCGGGCAGGTAGCCGCATTTGCACGGGTTCGCCGCCGCCACCAGCATGAAGCGCGTCGGGTAGCGCATGTGGGCATTGGCCCGCGCGATCATGACTTCGCCCGTTTCGACAGGCTGGCGCAGGCTTTCAAGAACACCGCGCGAAAATTCGGGCAACTCGTCGAGGAAGAGCACACCGTTGTGCGCCAGTGCAATCTCGCCCGGTTGCGCACTGCGCCCGCCGCCGACGATGGCCGCCATGGACGCGGTGTGGTGTGGCTCGCGAAAGGGACGGGCGCGGGAGATGCCGCCCGCCTCGATGAGGCCCGCGAGCGAGTGGATGACAGAGGTTTCCAGCGCTTCTTGTGGTGACAGTTCTGGTAGGAGCGTCGGCAGCCGAGCAGCGAGCATGGATTTCCCCGATCCGGGCGTGCCGACCATGAGCATATGGTGATGCCCCGCCGCCGCGATTTCGAGGGCGCGTTTGGCCTTTTCCTGCCCTTTGATGTCGCGCAGGTCGCGGGTATGCGTGGCGGGGGAAACCTCGCCCGCAGTGGCGGTGTCGAGTGGCGCGTCGCCTGTGAAATGGCGGACGAGCTTGGCCAGTGACGCGGGCGCATAGACCTGCGCCGCGCCGACCCAAGCCGCCTCCGCACCGCAATCGGCAGGGCAAACCAGATCGCAGTCCTGCGCCGCCGCCGCGAGGGCTGCGGGCAATGCGCCGTTGACAGAGACCAGCGAGCCATCGAGCGCAAGCTCGCCTAGAGACAGCGTGTTGGCTGCGACTTCTTCGGGGATCATGCCGACGGCAGTCAGCAGCGCGATGGCCACAGGCAGATCGAAATGCGACCCCGCCTTGGGCAGGTCGGCGGGGGAGAGGTTGATTGTGATCTTCTTCGACGGAAGCGCAATCTGCATCGCCGAGAGCGCCGCCCGCACCCGCTCACGCGCCTCCGACACTGCCTTGTCGGGCAGACCGACGATGGTAAACGACGGCAATCCGGGTGCCACGGCGCATTGCACGTCGATGGGGCGGGCGTCGACACCCTCGAATGCGACGGTCCATGTATGTGCAACCAAGGGTATCCCTCCCGTTTACCTGTCTTGCGGGCAGTGTCGGGGGCGGGCGTTGAAATATGGTTAACGGCTGGAACGGTGTCGTCTGCGTCAGCGTGAAATTTCAGATTACCGCGACGAGCCAGCTTTTTGTCGGCAGGTCGAGTGCGTAGGGCACGGGATCATAGCTGACTTTGAGACCATCGGAGCGCCATGCCCTGAAGGCATCGTCCTCAAGATGCGAACGGACATAGGCCGCGATGCGTTCGGACACGGGCAGATCATACCCTGCGATCCGTGTCGCCACTGGCGCATAAAAAGCATCCGCCGCGCTATAGTCGCCAAAGAGCCACGGACCACCGCTCGAGTATTTCGAGAAGGCCACGGTAAGCAATTCCTCAAGGCGGGTTAGGTCGCTCTTTAGGGCCTCAGATACTTCGAACCCCTCATAGACATGGAGAAGTTGCATGGGGCATTCACTGCGAAGCGCTGAAAATCCCGCGTGCATTTCCCCGACCAGCCAACGCGCGTAAGTGCGGGCTTCGGGATCTGCGGGCCAAATGCCTGCTTCGGGATGCCGCTCGGCCAGTGTTTCGGCAATTGCGCTGCTTTCACCGACAACCCAGCCTTCGGGCGTCACCACCGTGGGGACAAGGCGTGCGGGGGCAAAAGAGGCGAGATCCTGCGCCATAGTGCCATCGTAAAGGCCGACCATTTTGACATCGACTTCGATGTTGAACTTCTCGAACAACAGCCAGCCGCGCAGGGACCAGCTTGAAAATGCTTTGTCGCCAATGAACAGTTTATAAGACATGGGAACTCCGATCTATGCGCCTGCCAATACAGTTGCGCAGAAACCGTCATCTCCAAAGCGCGAATTGCTGATCGGTGTCATTGCGGAACGTGATTGATCCGTTCCAAAGCCCACCCGCCTGTTTTCCAATCGCCCTGTCGCGAAATGACCGTGAGCGACAGCGGGGCGATCTCGTGGCCGAGCGCGTCATAGGCGGAGCAGCGCATTGCCTTTTGCACCAAAGACAAGATGACGCCCATATGCGCCACGACGATGTGGTCGCCTTCAAGCGTTTCAACTGCCGCCTCGACGCGGGCGGAGAAGGTGTTCCAGCTTTCCCCATCGGGCGGCGAGACATCGCCAGGGCGTTCGAACACCTCGCGGGCAAGGGCTGCGTCACGGGCCTCGATTTGCGCCCATGTCAGGCCTTCCCATGCGCCGAAATGCGTCTCGCGCAAACGCGCGTCGTGGGGAAGTCGCGGGCGTTCACCTTGTAGAGCAGTGGCGGTGTCCACGGCGCGGATCAGGTCCGAAGAGACGACAGGCGCATGGGGAAGAGCATCACCTAGCCGCGCGATGGCGGCGCGGTCCGACAGATCGGCAGGCAGATCGGTCCAGCCCACGAAGTTCTTGGCGTGAGTCGGTCCATGGCGCACCAGAAAGAGGCGGCTCATGCCAATCCCTCGGGGAGGGGGCCTTTCAAAGAGAAGGGCAGGCCCGCCATCACGCCGACGACACAATCGGCCCGTTCGGCAAGACGGCGGTTGAGAGCGCCCTGGGCAATACGGAACCGTCGCGACAGCGCATTGTCGGGCACGATCCCCATGCCAACTTCGTTGGTGACGACGACGATTTCGCCTTTTGCGGCGTCAATGGCCGTGATCAGGGCGTTGACCTGCGCATCAAGGTTCGCGTCTTCGAGTAAATGGTTGGTTAGCCACATGGTCGCGCAATCCATCAGGAGAACCTGAGTGTCTTGGAGGTCCGCGATAACCGCATCGGCGGTAAAAGGCTCCTCGACGGTGTGCCAGTCGGGCCCTCGCTGGGTTCGGTGTCGATCAACCTTGTTGCGCATTTCGGCGTCAAAGATGCGGGACGTGGCGAGGTATATGCGGTCCAAGCCGCTGGATACGCACAGTTTTTCGGAGATGTCGGACTTTCCCGACGACGCCCCGCCTATCACGAGAGTGAATTTTCGACACATGAACGTGAAACTTTCTGTCATCCAGATGCGTTACGCTTGCGTAACAGGAGTAGCCAACGCTCGCAACGACACCGTTTGCGAGGCGTCGGGCACAACCGCGGGAGGTATTCCGAATGGCACTCGACACAATCACCGAAGATCGCAAATTTTCGCGTCAGGCAATGCGCGCCGAAATGCTGGACGCAGAGACTGAACACGCACTGGCTGTCGCATGGCGCGATCATCGCGACGAAGAGGCTTTGCACCGCCTCATTCGCGCCTACATGCGACTAGCTATCTCGACGGCTGCAAAGTTCAAGCGCTATGGCGCGCCGATGAGCGACCTCATTCAAGAGGCAAGTCTCGGACTGATGAAGGCCGCCGAGAAATTCGACCCTGATCGCGGGGTTCGTTTTTCGACATATGCCGTCTGGTGGATCAAAGCATCGGTTCAGGATTTCGTGATGCGCAATTGGTCACTGGTGCGTACAGGGTCCACATCGGCGCAGAAGTCGCTTTTCTTCAACATGCGTCGCGTTCAGGCGAAGTTCGAGCGCGAGGCAATGGGGCGCGGCGAGGTGCTCGACCGCGACCAACTCTTGCAACTTATTTCGACCGAATTGGGTGTGCCGCTGCGCGATGTGCAACAGATGGACGGGCGTCTTTCGGGTTCCGATTTTTCGCTGCATGCCCAGCAAAAGGGCGACGAAGACGGTCGCGAATGGATTGATACGCTGGCCGATGAGGGGGAAACCACGTCGGAAATCGTGTCGGAGGCCCATGATCAGGCACAGCTGCGCAATTGGATCGTTGAGGCTTTGGATGCGCTGAACTCGCGCGAGCAGTTCATCGTGACGGCGCGCAAGCTCACTGACGAGCCGCGCACGCTTGAGAGTCTCGGCGTGGAATTGTCGCTCTCAAAGGAGCGTGTGCGCCAGTTGGAAGCCGCCGCTTTAGGCAAAATGCGCGTTACGATGGAGCGCCACGGCGCGGATCTTCGCGCGATGCTGTCCTGACGTGCTTGGCGATGCGAGTTAGCTTGGCGGCGTGTGATGCCGCCAAGTTCTTGTTTTCGCGCGGTCACAGGCTTACACCTTTGGGCATTGTTCCAAGAGGTGCGCCATGCTGAACGGCAAGACCATTTTGCTCATTATCGGAGGCGGTATTGCCGCGTTCAAATCGCTCGACCTGATGCGTCGGTTGCGCGATGAAGGTGCGCGTGTCGTGCCTGTCCTGACGAAGGCCGCGGAGGAATTCGTGACGCCGCTCTCGGTCTCCGCGTTGGCCGCCGAAAAGGTCTACCGCGATCTCTTTGACCTCACCGATGAGGCCGAGATGGGTCATATCGAACTCAGCCGCGCCGCCGATCTCGTCGTTGTGGCTCCCGCAACGGCTGACCTGCTTGGCAAGATGGCGGGTGGTTTGGCCAATGATCTGGCTTCGACGCTTCTCATGGCGACAGACAAGCGTGTTCTGGTCGCCCCCGCGATGAATGTGCGGATGTGGGAGCACCCAGCCTGCCAACGCAATGTCGGGACGTTGCGTGGCGATGGCGTGCTGTTTGTCGGCCCGAATGATGGGGCGATGGCTTGCGGTGAATTTGGTCCTGGCCGCATGTCGGAAGTGCCAGAGATCATCGCCGCAATCAAAACCGCACTGGGCGACGGGCCGCTGAAAGGCAAACATGTGCTGGTTACATCTGGTCCAACCCATGAACCCATCGACCCCGTGCGCTATATCGCCAATCGCTCGTCGGGCGCTCAGGGTACGGCGATTGCAGCCGCCTTGCGCGATCTCGGCGCGAAGGTGACTTTTGTCACGGGCCCCGCTGACGTGCCCCCGCCGCAAGGGGTTGAAGTGGTTGCGGTTGAGACGGCGCGGGAGATGAAGGACGCGGTGGAGGCGGCTCTCCCTGCAGATGCCGCGATCTTTGCCGCTGCGGTTGCTGATTGGCGCATGGCCTCGGAAACTGCCTCGAAGATCAAGAAGCAGGACGGTGCTCTGCCTGTTCTGGAGTTCGCCGAAAACCCCGACATTCTTGCAGGTGTCGCCCAGATGGCCGCAGGCCGCCCCCCGCTTGTTATCGGGTTTGCCGCCGAGACCGACGATGTGATCGCCAATGCCACGGCCAAACGCGCGCGCAAGGGCTGCGACTGGATCGTGGCGAATGATGTGAGCGCGGAAACGGGCATCATGGGCGGTAGCGAAAATGCCGTGACTCTGATCTCGGAAGCGGGGGCAGATGTCTGGCCGCGCATGTCGAAAGAGAAGGTCGCCGCGCAACTGGCGCAACGAGTTGCCGATACTCTGCTTCAAGCGAAATGATAAAATGACACACGAAAGCCCGGTCTCATGAGTGTTGAAATCAAAATAGAATATACCGCGGATGCTGACCGTGCCCTGCCGCTGCCCGCTTACGAGACTCCGCTGGCGGCGGGCGCCGATCTGCGCGCCAATCTCGCGGAGGCGGATCGTGCGGCGGGCTTGACCTTGGGCGCGGGCGAACGGGGCTTGGTGCCGACTGGGTTTCGGATGGAGATCCCCGAAGGCTACGAGGTGCAAATCCGTCCTCGTTCTGGTCTAGCGCTCAAACATGGTATTTCGCTCCCGAATACCCCTGGCACGATTGATGCGGACTATCGTGGTCCCGTGGGTGTCATCTTGATCAACCTCTCGGATCGTCCCTTTACCATCGCCCACGGCGACCGCATCGCGCAGATGGTCGTGGCGCCTGTGTTGCAAGCGCGTTTCGTTCTGGCCGACGAGTTGAGCGAGACGGAACGCGGCGCGGGCGGGTTCGGGTCGACGGGGCGCGGATGACCCTCGCGCTTTTCCTTGCTGCGCTTCTTTGGGGCGTCGGTGTGCTGGCGGGGGCTCCCTATCGCACGCGGTGGATGATGATCGGCGTCCTCTATTTCGCCATTCTCGGCGCCGTGGCGGTGATGGGGGCCGCCAACCCCTTTGGTGGGGCGCTGGGTGAGTGGCTCCTTTTGGGTGGTTTCGCGGCAGTGATCACGGCTTATCGAGCGGTGCTTGCGGCGCTGCGTCGCCGTGCGACGGCGCGCGACACGGCGAGTAAGGAGACGTCGAACGAAGCACCATTCAGCGATGCCGAACTTGAACGCTACATGCGCCATATCGTCCTGCACGAAATCGGTGGTAGTGGTCAGAGAAAGCTGAAAGAGGCTAAGGTCTTGGTGGTCGGCGCGGGCGGTCTTGGTGCGCCTGTCCTGCAATATCTCGCGGCAGCGGGCGTGGGCACAATCGGTGTCATCGATGACGATGTGGTGGATGCCTCGAACCTTCAGCGGCAAGTCATTCACACCGACGCGCGGATCGGGATGCCGAAGGTGTTCTCCGCCGAAATAGCCATGCGCGCGCAAAACCCCTTCGTTGAGGTGAAGCCCTACAACCGCCGCTTGGATGAAAGCTGTGCGCCGCTTGTGGCGGAATACGATCTAGTCATCGACGGCTGTGATAATATCGACACCCGCTACCTTGTGAACCGTCTTTGTGTTGCGGCCAATACACCTCTGCTATCGGCAGCGATAACGCAGTGGGAAGGTCAAATCAGCACATATAATCGCGACGAAAAGTCCCCATGCTATCAATGCGTGTTCCCGAAGCAGCCCGCAGAGGGGATGGCTCCCACCTGTGCGGAGGCAGGGGTCGCCGCGCCATTGCCAGGGATGCTGGGCACGATGTTGGCGATGGAAGCGGTCAAGGAAATCACAGGCGCGGGCGAGGGGCTGTCGGGTCGATTGATGATCGTCGACGCACTTTATGGTGAGAACCGCACGATGCGCGTGAAAAAACGCGAAGATTGTCCGATCTGCGGCGGGTAGCACTTTTACTCCCGTGCCGCGCACCCTAGCTTGTCTTCCAAACCAAGGAGACATTGATGACCAATCCGCTGCTTTCCGACTGGAACACCCCGTTCGACATCCCGCCCTTCGACGCCATCGAAGATGCGCATTTCCAACCCGCATTTGACGAAGCCCTGTCGCGGGGCCGTGATGCGATCAAGGCGATTGCCGACAACCCCGAACCGCCCACCTTTGCCAATACCATTGAGGCGATGGAGCGGGCGGATGCGGACCTGTCGCGGGTGCTTGGGGTTTTCTTCGGGATTGCGGGGGCCGATAGTAACCCTGAGCGCGAGGCGTTGCAGCGGGAGTTCTCTCCCGCGCTTGCGGCCTATTCGTCGGAAATTACGTCGAATTCCAAGCTGTTCGCGCGAGTTTCCGAACTGTGGGAGCGCCGCGATACTTTGGGTTTGACGGACGAACAGTCTCGCGTGCTTATGCTGACGCACCGCAGTTTTGTGCGTGCGGGGGCGGCTCTTGGCGAGGCTGACAAGGCGCGGATGGCTGAGGTGAAGTCGGAGCTGGCGAAACTTGGGACGCAGTTCACCCAGAATCTTCTGGCCGATGAGCGGTCGTGGTTTATGGCACTGTCGGAGGATGATCTTGTCGGTTTACCCGAATTTGTGAAGTCGGCGGCGCGTTCGGCGGGCGAGGAGAAGGGCGCGGATGGTCCTGTTGTGACTCTGTCGCGATCCCTGATCACGCCTTTCCTGAGCTATTCGCCGCGCCGCGATCTGCGCGAGAAAGCCTTTCGTGCGTGGGAGGCACGCGGGGCCAATGGGGGCGAGACAGATAACCGAGAAATCGCCGCCAAGACACTGAAATTGCGAGAGGAGCGGGCGAAGCTCCTTGGCTATGAGAATTTTTCGGCGTTCAAGCTCGAAACCGAAATGGCTAAAACGCCTGACGCTGTGCGCGATTTGTTGATGGAGGTTTGGGCGCCTGCGAAACGGGCGGCGGATCGGGATGCGTCGCGGCTTGAGGAGATGCTGCATGCTGACGGCTTCGAGGGGCCGCTGGAGCCTTGGGACTGGCGGTATTACTCGGAGAAGCTGCGCAAGGCTGAGCATGATCTCGATGAGGCCGAGTTGAAGCCCTACTTGCAGCTTGACCGTATGATCGAGGCGGCCTTTGCCTGCGCGAACCGTCTCTTCGATCTGGAGTTCGAACCGCTCGACGTGCCGATGTATCACGACGATGTGCGGGCGTGGAATGTAACGCGCGATGGCGCGCATCTCGCCGTTTTTATGGGCGACTACTTCGCGCGTGGATCAAAGCGATCGGGTGCGTGGTGCATGGCGATGCGCTCGCAATCGGCGCTCGACGGTGACGTTAAACCCCTGGTCGTGAATGTGTGCAATTTTGCTAAGGCGGCCAAGGGAGAGCCCAATTTGCTGTCCTATGATGATGCACGCACGTTGTTCCACGAGTTCGGCCATGCACTGCACCAGATGCTGTCGGATGTGACTTACGAGAGCATTTCAGGCACCTCCGTTGCGCGTGACTTCGTGGAGCTACCCAGCCAGCTTTACGAGCATTGGCTCGAAGTGCCCGCCGTGCTGGAAGAGTTCGCGACCCATGCGGAGACGGGAGAGGCGATGCCGAGCGAGATGCTGGAGCGTCTTCTGGCCGCGCAGACTTTTGATCAGGGCTTTGCGACGGTGGAGTATATCGCCTCCGCGCTGGTTGATCTGGACTTCCACGCAGGACCTGCGCCCGCCGATCCGATGCAGGCACAGGCCGAGACACTGGAGCGGATCGGGATGCCGCGTGCGATCACCATGCGCCATGCGACACCGCATTTCGCGCATGTGTTCTCGGGCGACGGCTATAGTTCAGGCTATTACAGCTACATGTGGTCGGAGGTCATGGATGCGGATGCCTTCGAGGCTTTCGAGGAGGCGGGGCCGTTTGACACCGAGACCGCAAAGAGGCTGCATGATACCATCCTGTCGCGCGGCGGCTCGGAAGATCCCGAAGTGCTCTACACGGAATTCCGTGGGCGGATGCCCGGGGTTGAGGCGTTGCTGAAGGGACGAGGATTGGCGGAGGTCTGAGCGCGATCAGTCGCGGTCGCCTGCCACGTCCTTGTGAATGATGACATCGGCCTTGGGGTAAGCCTCAAGGATCTTGCGGCGTAGGGCCGCGCCGATGTCATGTGCTTCGCGCAGGCTCTGCTCCCCGTCGAGTTCGATGTGCAGATTCACGAAGACCTTGGAGCCAGCCATGCGGGTCTTGAGGTCGTGGTGTCCGCGCACTCCCTCATGGGCGTCGGTGATCTCCGCAATCCCGTCGAGCATGTCGTCGGGGGCTGCGCGGTCCATGAGCGCGTCCCACGCCCTTTTGCCGATCTTGAGTGCGCCGATAGCGAGCAAGGCTGCGGCACCAAGTGCCACGACGCTGTCGATCATGGTTAGGCCGAAAGCGGCGGAGGCAATTAGCGCGAGAATGGCACCGACGTTGGGGATCAGGTCCGCGAGGTAGTGCAGGCTGTCTGCGGCGACGACTTTGGAGCCTGTGCTGGCGATCACGTGACGCTGCCAAAGGACCAAGGCGCCCGTGAGCACGATTGACAGGACCATGACAGCGATGCCTTGGCTCTCGGAGGTGACTTGCACGGCGGAGGGGTTGGTGAGGCGGGCAAAAGCAGCGATCGCGATCAGCCCTGCCGAAATCAGGATAAAGGCCGATTGGCCAAGTGCAGCGAGATCTTCGGCAGAGGTGTGGCCGAAGGTATGCTCCTCGTCGGGCGGACGGGAGGCGTAGTAGATCGCGGCCAACCCGCCAAGCGCCATCATCAGGTCCAGACCGCTGTCTGCGAGCGAGGCGGCGATGGACAACGATTGGGTCGCCGAGAGCGCCCAGAGTTTCGCGATGACGAGAACAAGGGCAACGGAGACGGAGGCAAAGCCTGCGGAGAGGTTGAGGCGCGTGTCACTCATAACGCCATTGTCGCGCGTCCCCATCCGTCAGTCCAGCATCAGCTTGTCGCTGATCCGTGCCCATGCCCGCGATTCAAATTCCTCCTTGGCGGGTTCAAGGCAGGATTGTGCAAGGAACCAGTGGAGATAACCGCCAAAATCGAAATCGGCCATGGCGGCGGGGCCGTGTTCCAGAGCTGCGACGAGGTCGCTTGTGCTGCGAGGTGTCAGGGTGGCGTGCCAGTAGTCGGATTTGGCGCAGGTGATGACGGGTTTGCACTGCATCAGCGCCTCAAAGCCTGCCGAAGAATTTTGGGTAACGGTGACGCGCGCGGCCGCAATCAGGTCATGCACCGAGGCGTCGACCAGCTTCACGTTCGGGTAGGCGTTGCACAGTTCGGTGAGCCGAATGCGGTGCGCCTTGTCGGAAAGCGGGTGGGCTTTGACATAGGTGATCTCGTCGGGATGCGTCGTCGCGCAGCAACGGATCATGTCGGAGGTCGAAATGTAGTGGCTGCGGTTGGGCAGCGCTTCGATGTTCTGGGCAAAGATGACCGAGCTCGCGGGTGGCAGGCCGTCGCGGGCGCGCGCGGGTTGCGGAAGTTTGGACACGTTCTTGAGCTGCATGTAGCTCGTCACGCCGTTGAAGAAGAAATCGGCCTCTTCGCGATCGACGTCGCCGCGCGGGAAACGTGCGAAGCGTAGCGAACTTTCCCATCCCGCGCCGACCTCGTCGAGATACCAAAATCCCCAGATATAGGTCGGAAATGCGTGCAGGATGGTCGGCCCGAACCGCGCGGGACCGCCGACGATGATATGTAAGTGGTGTTCGTCGATCAGCGATTTGGCCGTGCGACCGTCGCCATCAACAAGGTAGCACGACACACCGCGCCGCCCGAGTTTGTGCTCCAGTTTGGTGAAGAAGTCGTGCTTGCCTTTCGCAATCGCGTCTTTCCAACTGCCGTGCGCGTGTATGACGCAGGATTTCAGGCCGGGGGCGATGTTGCGGGCTGCGAGAGGGGAGCGGACCTGTTCCATCACCATCGATCCTACTCAAGCGTTTCGGCGGGATAGACACCCCAAATCCCGGTCTTCGCAACCCATCCCTTGTAACCACCCGCCGAGGCGCGACACCATGCGCGTTCGCATTCCAGAAGACGCAGGACGGTGCCCTTTTCGGCCTGTGCGACCACTGCGGAGGTTTGCAACGGGCGGCGATGGAGGTCCACCATTTCGGCAGAGACGAGGGCCGTGCGGACACCTGATATCAGCGTGTAGTGGATCCATCCTGTCGCATCGTCGATATCGCGTACGCGCCTCCAGTGGCCGTATTCAGCGATCACTTCAAGCGGGTAGCCGCGCCGTTTGAGCACCCAGTCGATGCGGTGGCTGAGCGAGGGGCCGCGCCGAAGGTTGGCCTCGTTCGCCTTGAGCGACACAAATCGCGGGATCGGCAGGTTCGTCACCGACCCGCGCGGGCGTGATGCAGATTCGGTTGTGGCGGCGGGTGCGTCCGCTGTGGTCGTCGCGTCTGTGCTTGTGGAGGGTTCTGTTTGGGCCAGAGTGGGCTGCGCTGAGAGGATTACCGCAATGGCGAGTACTGCGCACCATGCCAGCATTCGCGCGATGCGCGGAGTGTGGTAATCGGCGTTCGGTGAATGTGCCTGTCGCATCACAATCCTCGTGACCTTCATAAATGTCAGCCTTTGCCATAATGCGCTTTGATGAACAGCGCAGGGTGGTGATCGGCGTGACCCCGCTCGGCCCGCTACGCGGGTCTTGTTATGCTATTGCCATTCTTATCGGATACGCCTTGCCCAGATGCAATGCTGTTTGCAAGGATGGGGCCGAGCGAATTCGCAAATCAACACGGAGGGCATCATGCCGCCAAACCGTCTAAAGGTCGCTGTAACGCGGCGTTTGCCTGATGTGGTCGAGGCACGGTTAAGCGAACTTTTTGACGTACGGCTTAATCCTGAGGACGACAAGCCCACGCCAGAGCGCCTAAAGGAGCTATTGGATTGGGCGGATGTTCTGGTGCCTTGCGTCACGGACCGTATCGACGCGGAAATCATCGCAGCGGCGGGGCCGCAATTGAAACTCATCGCGAACTACGGCGCAGGGGTCGACCATATCGATGTGGTGCGTGCCTATGAAAAGGGCATCGTGGTCTCCAACACCCCTGGTGTCATGACCGAGGATACGGCGGATATGGCGATGGCGCTGGTGCTCGCAGTGGCGCGGCGCTTGCCCGAAGGGATTGCCATGACGCAATCGGGCGATTGGCAGGGCTGGTCGCCAACGGCGTTTATGGGCGCGCGCATTCACGGGAAGGCCCTCGGTATTCTGGGTATGGGGCGGATCGGCCGCGCTCTGTCGCGGCGGGCGCGGGCCTTCGGCATGTCGATCCACTACCACAATCGCACGAGGCTGCACCCTGTGATCGAGGAAGAACACGGCGCGACATGGTGGGATAGCCTCGACCAGATGCTCGCGCGCGTCGATGTGTTGTCGATCAATTGCCCGCATACGCCCGCGACCTTCCACCTGATCAACGAGCGGCGGTTGAAGTTGATGAAGCCCACGGCGGTGCTGGTGAATACCTCGCGCGGAGAGGTGATCGACGAGAATGCCCTGACCCGTGCACTGCGCGCAGGTGAGATTGGCGGTGCGGGGCTGGACGTGTTCGAGCGCGGCCACCAGATCAACCCGCGCCTGCGTGCCTTGCCAAATGTGGTTCTGCTGCCGCACATGGGGTCGGCGACGGTCGAGGGGCGGATTGAAATGGGGGAGAAAGTGCTTCTCAATATCCATACTTTCGCCGATGGCCACCGCCCGCCCGACATGGTTGTGCCCGATATGATCTGAAATTTCTGGGAACCTTTGGGGCAGGGACGTGCGTTTCCTTTTCGACGCGATTGAAACAACATCGAAAAGGAGACACCCATGGCTTGGGATATTTTGCAAGGCAAATGGAAGCAGTTCAAAGGCAAGGCGCTCGAAGAATGGGGCGATTTGACTGAAGACGATCTGGACCGCACCGAGGGCAACCGCGAACAGCTCGAAGGTTTGATCCAGGAAAAATACGGCAAGACCAAAGCTGAAGCGCAAGAGGCGGTCGATACCCTGTCGAAGAAGGTCGCCTGAGACCTGACGCCCATTATCCAACGAAAAGAATCCAACGAAAATAGCGGAGCCTCTAGAGGCTCCGCTTTGCTATGTTAGGATGCGCGCCGCGCGTGGATCAGTCGCGCTGGTCGCGGATGAAGGTGCCGTTCTTCAAGTCCTGCATCGCCTGAAGCAACTCCTCGCGGGTGTTCATCACAATGGGTCCGTGCCACGCGACGGGTTCCTTGAGCGGCTGGCCTGAGACGAGCAGGAAACGAACGCCTTCTGGTCCAGAGCGCACCACTACCTCGTCACCCGTGTCGAAGTTCACCAAGGTGCGGTTGCCTGACATATCGCGGATGTTGATTTCCTCGCCTGAGACTTCCTTTTCGACGCGCACACCGTAGGGGTTGGAGGCATCGCGGAAGGTGCCCGCTCCAGCGAAGATATAGGCGAAGGTGTTGGCATAGGTATCAACAGGCAGGCGCTTTGTGGTGTTCGGCGGCACAGAGACATCAAGGTAGAGCGGATCGGCGGCGATACCGTCGACTGGCCCCGACTGGCCCCAGAAGTTCCCCGTGACGATTTTTACCCTCGTCCCGTCATCGTCGATGATTTCGGGAATGTCGCTGCCGTGAATGTCCTGATAGCGAGGCGCGGACATCTTCAGCGAGGAGGGAAGGTTGGCCCAAAGCTGGAAGCCGTGCATCTGGCCCTTGGCATTCCCGCGCGGCATTTCCTGATGCATGATGCCGCTGCCTGCGGTCATCCATTGCACCGATCCCGCGCCTAGAACGCCCTTGTTGCCGAGGCTGTCGCCATGCTCGACTTCGCCGTCAAGGACATAGGTGATGGTTTCGATGCCGCGATGCGGGTGCCACGGGAAGCCCTTCTCGAACTTCTCGGGCTCGTCGTTGCGGAAATCGTCGAAGAGTAGAAACGGGTCGAACTCGCGCGGCTTGTGAAAGCCGAACGCGCGGTAGAGGTGAACGCCAGCACCCTCAAGGGTTGCTTGGGCCAGTTCTTCGGATTTTACGGGGCGGAATGTCATGGTCGATCTCCTTTCCTGCCCCACTATGTGTTTTGTGCGGTGAAAAGGTAAAGTTCCGCCAGCGAAGGTTCAGTGTGCGTCAATGCGCATAGACACACACTGAAACCCGAGCTGCTTCTTGCCGCCGCCCGTCTACTTCTTGTTGTTGTAGACGTTTTCGGGTGCAGGGAAGGAACGATCACGGACCTCGCTTGCGTAGGCTTCGACCGCCTCTTCGATGGCGGGGCCGAGCGTTCCGTATTTCTTGACGAATTTCGGCACCCACGGGTTGAGGCCGAGCATGTCTTCGAGCACGAGGATTTGCCCGTCGCAGTTCTTGGAAGCGCCGATCCCGATGGTGGGGATATCGACCGCTTCGGTGATCTGGTCGGCGAGGGGCTCGACGACGCCTTCGACCACTACGGCAAAGGCGCCCGCATCGGCCACGGCTTTGGCGTCTTCAATGTGCATGTTCCACGTCTCTTCGTCGCGGCCTTGTGTCTTGAACCCGCCCATGACGTTGGTGGATTGCGGCGTCAGGCCGATGTGGGCCATGACGGGGATGCCGCGCTCGACGAGGAAGCGAATGGTCTCCGCCATACGCGCACCGCCTTCGAGTTTAATCGCCTGACATTGGGTTTCCTTCATGATCTTCGCGGCATTGCGGAAGGCCATGTTGGGGCTTTCCTCATAGGTGCCAAATGGCATGTCTACGACGATCAACGCGCGTTTGGTGCCGCGCACAACCGCGCGCCCGTGCATGATCATCAGGTCGAGTGGCACACCGACCGTGCTTTCCATGCCGTGCATCACCATGCCGAGGCTGTCGCCGACCAGAATGAAATCGGCGTGTTTATCGACGATCGCAGCCGTATGCGCGTGGTAGGAGGTGAGCGAAACAATCGGTTCGCCCCCCTTGCGATTGCGGATCTGGGGCACGGTGGTGCGGCGGATTTGTTCGGTCTGTACGGACATGGCGGCTCCTTCAGGTCGGGTCTGCGACACGTTGGTCAATGAGTAGCACGTCGCCGAAGCGGGCGGCGAGGAGAATGACGACGGGGGCGGTGATTTGGCCCGTCACCTCTTCGAGTGTCGCGGCATCGCGCACGTCGACACTTTCGATCTGTGCACGGGGTTCTTTGGCGATGAAGGCTCTGACCGCTTCTTCCAACTCTGACGCAGTGCGGCCGTCGGAAACCTCGTAGTCGGCGAAGGCCAGCGCCTTGTTCAGGATGAGCGCGGCTTTGCGGTCATCAGGTGTGAGGCGGACGTTGCGGCTCGACATGGCCAGACCGTCGACTTCGCGCACGGTTGGGACGCCTGTGATTTCGATAGGAATATCAAGGTCGCGCACCATGGTTTTGATCACCAGAAGCTGCTGGTAATCCTTCTCGCCGAAGAAGGCGCGGTCGGCCTGAGCGATGTTGAACAGCTTGGTGACAACGGTGCAAACGCCCTTGAAATGACCGGGGCGAAGTTCCCCCATGAGCATCTTCTCCAGCCGTTCGGTGACGACCGTGGTCTGGGTGTCGGCGGGATACATCTCATCCACAGAGGGGCAGAAAACGGCATCAACACCCTCGGCTTCCAGAAGCGCGAAATCACGCGCCTCGTCTCGCGGGTAGGCGTCGAGATCGGCGGCCTCTCCGAACTGGGTCGGGTTGACGAAAATAGTCACGATAACGCGGTCGCAGGCCTCTTTTGCCGCGCGCACGAGTGTCAGGTGGCCCTCGTGCAAAAAGCCCATCGTTGGCACCAGACCAACGCTTTCTCCTGCGGCGCGCCACTGTTTTACGGCGGTTCGAATGTCCGATTTGGTTCGGCAGATTTCCATGCCATGCCCCCCTCGCGATTGCGCTGTGACGCTACAACTCATGCTGCGAAGCGGCAAGAGGAAGGTTTGACGCGGCCCGTGTGCGGTCGTTTCGTGGTGTTTTCACAGACAATCCAAATTCCTGCCGCATTTCGTTTCCAATATGGGGAGCAAGTGAACTGGGAAATGGACCAATACTAATGGCCAATCAGGCGAAACTCGTGGCGACCTTGATGATGGTGGCGGGCATCGGGGCATTGGGCTTCGTGGCCTATGAAATGCGCCACACCCCTCCGCTTGCAAAAGTGACCGAGAGCATTACGACCACGGTGACACAATGGACTGACGCCGGCCCAAGTGCCGCGCCGAAAGAGGAAGGGCTGGTCGCGAAGGCTCTGGCGCTTGTCCTCGGAAAACCCGAGAGCGAAGTGGCCGAAGCCGCGGTGGAGATGGAGGTCGAGGACGTCGAGCCCACCTATACCAGTTCCTGCGAAATGCGCGGCGAAAAGAAGATCTGTAGCATCGTGGTTGAATAGAAACCACCCGCGGAGGCATCCCCGCGGGCGGCTTGGTCCATCGTATTCTCCATGCGCGGAGAATTAATCGTCGGACGTCAATTCATCATATGCTTCCAGAGCCTTAGCCGCATACATCAGGACAGGGCCGCCGCCCATTTGCACGCACATGGCAAGCATTTCGGCAAGCTCTTCGCGCGTGCCGCCATGTTTGATCAGTGCTTCGACGTGGAAGCCCACACAGGGTTCGCAGCGGACTCCGATTGCGATGGCAAGTGCGACCATTTCCTTGGTTTTGTGGTCCAGATGCTCGCCTTCCATCGCCGCTTGCGACATGGCGCCAAAGCCCTTGGGGATGTTGCGGTTGGCTTTGTTAAGGCTGCGCAGGGCGTCGCGCATATCGGCGTTTTTTTCGGTCCAGCTCATTGGGGGGAATCCTTCATGTTCGCATTTGTGGTTCGCGCCACCAATCGCAGGACATTCGGGTGCCAACCATGATCCGTGTCAAGAAATTCCGGGTTTTGAATGCATCTGTTGAGGAGGCCAAACGAAAAAGGGCCCGTCGTGAAACGGGCCCTGATGAGCTGTCGGATTTGCGTCGGACATCTGTCGGACATCCGTCGGGCAACTGTCGGACCCTTGAGGGGCACGACAGGAATTCCGCTTATTGCGGAATGTCGCCTGTGAGACCTTCAACGTAGAAGTTCATGCCTGCAAGCGTGCCGTCGTCGGCCACTTCGCCTTCGCCCAGCCACGGCGTGCCGTCCTGCTTGTTGATCGGACCGGTGAAGGGGTGGTATTCGCCAGACCCGATCTTGGCGATCAGCTCTTCGGCTTCGGCTTTGACCTCGGCGGGAACAGCGTCGGTGATCTCACCGATGCCGACCATGCCAGCACCGATGCCGTCCCATGTGTTGTCGCTTTCCCATGTGCCGTCCATGACCGCTTTGGTGCGCTCGATGTAGTAGGGCGCCCAGTTGTCGATGATCGACGAAACGCGGGGCAGGGGTGCGTATTCCGACATGTCGGAGGCCTGGCCGAAGGTGTAGATGGTCTTCTCACCCGCTTCGTTGACTTTCTGCGCAGCGGCCTGCGGCGCAGTGGAGTCAGTGTGCTGAAGGATCACGTCAGCGCCTTGGTCGATGAGCGCCTGAGCCGCATCAGCCTCTTTGGCGGGATCGAACCAAGTGTAGGCCCAGACCACGGAGAATTCGACGTCAGGGTTCACCTTCTTGGCGTGGAGGTAGGCGGCGTTGATGCCGCGGATCACTTCGGGGATCGGGAAGGAGCCGATGTAGCCGATTTTGTTGGTCTCGGTCAGGTGGCCCGCGATGGTGCCCTGAACGGCGCGACCCTCATAGAAACGTGCAGAATAGACGCCTACGTTGTCGGCTTGTTTGTAGCCCGTGGCGTGCTCGAATTTCACGTCGGGGAACTTGGCCGCGACGTTGATCGTCGGGTCCATGTAGCCAAAGGATGTGGTGAAGATCAGGTCAGCACCGCCAAGAGCCATCTGCGTGATTGCACGTTCGGCATCGGCACCTTCAGGAACGCTTTCCTGATAGACGGTTTCAACCGCATCGCCGAATTCGGCTTCCACGGCGAGGCGGGCTTGCTCGTGCTCGTAGGTCCAGCCACCGTCACCGATGGGGCCAACGTAGATGAAGCCGACTTTGGTTGGGTCTTGCGCAAAGGCGCCGCCAGCCATGCCGAGCGCGAGCGCGGAGGTGGCGAGAATGTTTTTGAACGTCATGGGTTCTTTCTCCCGGGTTGTTGGGGCATGGCCCCGTTAGTTTGTCCCTCAGTTCGAGGGATGGAAAATCCGCCCCAGCATGGCGGGCGCGCTGGACGCCCCGTGCCTGCGTGCGGAAATGACTACCAGCACCACGATGGTGGCGAGGAAGGGTGACATGGACAGAAGCTCGACGGGCACTTTCGCGCCAGCGGCCTGAAGGTTGAGTTGCAGCACGGCAATGCCGCCGAAGAGGTAGGCTCCGATCAGCACGCGCGGAGCTTTCCAGCTTGCGAATACGACGATGGCCAGAGCGATCCAGCCGATCCCTGCGGTGATCCCGTCGGTCCATTGCGGCACGCGAATGAGGCTGATGTATGCGCCACCAAGGCCCGCCATTGCGCCGCCGAAGCCGATTGCGGCAAAACGCACGAGGCGCACTTTGTAGCCGAGCGCGTGGGCGGCGCTGTGGTTTTCCCCGACCGCACGCAGGATGAGACCCGCGCGGGTGTATTTGAGAAAGGCCCAGACCGCGACGACACTAAGCAGGCTGAAATAGACGATCAGGTCATGTTGGAAAAGCACGGGGCCGAGGAACGGAATGTCTTCGAGAAGGGGGATGTGGACATCGCCCGTCGATGGCGGTTTGATCCCCACGTAGCCTTGCCCCATGAGGGATGCCAGTCCCAGCCCGCCCAATGTGAGCGCGAGGCCCGAGGGCACCTGCGTGGCGAGAAAGACTTGTGTGAGCAGGGCGAAGAGCATGGACAGGAGTGCACCACCCGCTGCCGCCGCGATAAAGCCGAGCGTGGGGCTGCCCGTTTCGACAGCAGCGATAAAGCCGCAGACTGCGCCCGTGATCATCATGCCCTCGACGCCGAGGTTCAGCACGCCTGATTTCTCCACCACCATTTCGCCAAGGGCGGCAAGCAGGATGGGAGTGGACGCAACCATCAGGGAGGCGAAGAGGATGGTAGGGTCGATAGATCCGAACATCACGCGGCCTCCCGATTGGTGCGAACGAGGCGGTAGTTGATGAAGATATCCATCGCCAGAAGCGTCATGAGCAGCATCCCTTGAAGCACCTGAATGGCCGCCGCGGGCAGGCCGAGCGTGGACTGTGCCGCCTCGCCGCCGATATAGGTGAGTGCCAGCAGGAGGCCTGCCAGCAGGATGCCCACGGGGTGAAGCCGTCCGAGGAAGGCCACGATGATGGCGGTGAAGCCGTAGCCCACGTTGAAGTCGATGGAGATTTGTCCTGCAGGACCAGTGACCTCGAACAGACCCGCAAGACCTGCAAGCGCGCCCGCCGTGCCGAGGCAGAAGATGACGAGGCGTTTTGCCTTCACGCCCGCAAAGCCAGCGGCGCGGGGGCTTTCCCCCGTCAGGCGGATGTGAAAGCCGAGCATGTGTTTGTTGATGAGGACATAGGCCGCGACGACCGCGCCGAAAGCGGCAACAACGCCCCAATGTGCGCCCGTTCCGGGGATGAGTTCGGGGTTGGACATCCATTCGATGCGGCTGAGATTGCGCGAGCCGGGGAAGCCGTTGCCCTCGGGATTGCGCAACCAGGACAGGGCGGCGGAGGCAAGCAGTTGCTCGGCCACATAGACCAGCATGAGGGAGACGAGGATTTCGTTGGTGTTGAACCGTGTCTTGAGGATGGCGGGGATCATCGCCCATGCCCAGCCGCCCAATGCGCCTGCGATGACCATCAGCGGGAAGATGAACCATGCGTCCATCGGGTAGAGCGCCAGCCCCACGGAGGCACCCGCGAGCGCGCCCATGATGTATTGGCCTTCCGCGCCGATGTTCCAGATGCCCGCCTTGAAGCCGAGGCTCAGGCCGAGCGCGATGAGAACCAGCGGCGCGGCTTTGATCAGGAGTTGTTCGCGGTAGTAGAAGGCGAATTCGCCGAAGAGCGGATCCCAGAAGATCGTGCGGATCGCCACCAGCGCATTCTTGTCCAGCGCGGCAAAGAGAATGGCGCCCATGATCATCGTTACGATGACTGCCAAGAGTGGCGTGGCGAGCGTCCAAAGGCGTGATGGCTCGGGGCGTTTGACGAAGGCGATCATACCTCAGCCACCTCCATATCATGTGCGCCGCCCATCATCAGGCCGATTTCCTCGACCGTGAGGCCTTTGGCCGTGCGGGGCGGGGTGAGGGTGCCTTCGTTGAGGGCGGCAAAATGGTCGGAAATTTCCATGAGCTCGTCGAGGTCTTGGCTGATGCAGATCACCGCCGCGCCCTTTTCGGCAAGGTCGAGAAGCGATTGGCGGATAGCTGCCGCGGCGGACGCGTCGACGCCCCATGTCGGTTGGTTCACGACAAAGACCTTCGGCTCTTGCAGCACTTCGCGGCCGATCACGAATTTCTGGAGGTTGCCGCCAGACAAGGCGCGGGCGGCGGTATGGGCGCCAGGTGTGCGGACATCGAATGCGCTGATGATGTCGCGGGCGAAAGTTTCGGCCTTGCCCCAATTGATGAAGTTGTTCTTGGCCAGAGACTTCCGCGCACTGCCGCTCAGAACGGCGTTCTCGGTCAGGCTCATGTTTGGCGCGGCGGCGTGACCAAGGCGCTCTTCGGGCGCGGCCAGAAGCCCCAGTTTACGGCGTCCGTTCGGGTCGAGGCGGCTCACGTCCTGACCGTCAAATGTCACCGATCCGCTTTGTGTGCGTGCCTCGCCTGAAAGCACCGACAGCAATTCATCCTGCCCGTTGCCTGCGACACCGCCGATGCCGAGCACTTCGCCCGCGCGGACGGTCAGAGAGACCTGTTTGAGGCGCGTGCCGAAGGGGTTGGCGGGGGCGAAGTCCAGCGCGTTGACCTCAAGGAGAATTTCGCCCTTTCCACCGCCTTCGCGTGAGGGCGTGTGCAGGGTCTCGCCGACCATCAGTTCGGCCATCTGGCGTGCTGTGGTGGCCTTGGGGTCGCATTCGCCTACGACCTTGCCAAGCCGCAGGATCGTTGCCTCGTCACAAAGCGCGCGGATTTCTTCGAGCTTGTGGGAGATGTAGAGGATCGAAGTGCCCTCGGCCTGCAACTTGCGCAGGGTCTCGAACAGGATTTCCACCTCTTGCGGCGTCAGCACGGAGGTGGGTTCGTCCATGATCAGCAGTTTGGGATCTTGCAAAAGGCAGCGGATGATTTCCACCCGTTGCCGCTCCCCTGCGGAGAGATCACCAACGATACGGTCGGGATCGAGCGGCAGGCCGTATGTTTCCGATACCTCGCGGATGGAACGTGCAAGGTCTTGCATCTTCGGCGGCTTTTCCATGCCGAGTGCGACGTTCTCAGCGACCGTCAACGCCTCGAACAGCGAGAAGTGCTGAAACACCATAGCGACACCCGCGCTGCGGGCGGCTTGTGGATTTTCGGGCGTATAGGGCGCACCGTTCATCACCATCGTGCCGCTGTCGGGCTTTTGCAGGCCGTAGATCATCTTCACGAGGGTGGACTTACCCGCACCGTTCTCGCCAAGCAGCGCATGAACCTCGCCCTTGCCGATGGTGAATGACACGGAGTCGTTTGCCACGACACCTGGATAGGCCTTTGTCAGGCCGTTGATCTCGAGAAGTGCGTTCAACCCGTCTTTTCCCCGATAGATTCTCTTTGTCCCTCTAACGACAATAGTTGGCTCGCAACGCCTATCGCAATGGCTTGAGGGTGTTTCCCGAGAGAAGTTTGCCCAATAGGGCAGCAAATGCGTGAAATCTGGGCGTGTGAGTGGCCCAATTTTGTGAGCCGCGAGCGAAAGCGGGCCCATTTGGTTTTTGATCCGATCAGGCCGAGAAAGGCGAAATCATGGTCGAGAATGCGGTGGCACAGCTCCAGATCGAGCGCATGCGAAAAGGTCAGAATGAGATGTTCGGCGTCTTTGGGCGCAAACCGCACCGCATCTTCGGGCTTTGCTGCGACGAGTTGTGTGACGCCTGAGGGAATGGTCTCGGGGAAACGCGAGGCGTCCGTGTCCACCCACGTGATCGCCATATCGGGAAGCGGTGCAAGCGTGGTGACAATCGCGCGGCCCACATGGCCCGCGCCCCAGACCCAGAGCGGGCGCGCCGCCTTGCGCACGGGTTCAATCATCCAGTCGCCGTGAAGCGCGGGGGCGCAATGTCCCGTCGCGCGGGCCTCGCCCAAGGCTTTGCGGATCGCGAAGGGCATTTCGGAGCCTTCGGGGCCGCGTGCGAAAACATCGTCGGGGATCGCGTCAACGCTCTTGAAGACTTCCGTCAGTAGCGTCACCGCCCCGCCGCAGCATTGCCCCATAGCGGGCCCGAGCGGCACATGGTGTAGACGTGGCGCTTCGAATGCGGATTTCGCCGCTTCAAATTCCAATGCGCCGCCGCCGATGGTGCCCGATTGCGCGACGCCCGCGCCATCGCGCCAGACCAGCATGGAGGCACCCACTTCGCGGGGAGCAGAGCCGCGGGTGTCGGCCACAAGGACACGCGCGACAGGGCCGTGGGCGGCAATCGCCTCGGCCAGTGCGGCGCGATCGAAGCTCACGTCGCATCTCCTTTGGCGCGGTCGATGGCGCGCAGGATTTCTTCCGACGTGGCGGGGGCGTTGAGTGCGGGATAGTTAGGACCACAGGAGGCTACCGCGTCTGAGAGAGCCAAGAAGGTGGAGATGCCAAGCATGAAGGGAGGCTCGCCAACCGCCTTGGAGCGGTAGATTGACTCCTCGCGGTTTTCGCCGTCCCAAAGCGCGACGTTGAAAATGTCGGGCGCGTCCGAGGCGGTGGGGATTTTGTAGGTTGAGGGCGCGTGAGTGCGCAAGTTGCCCTTGTCGTCCCAGACCAGTTCTTCCGTTGTCAGCCATCCGGCCCCTTGGATGAAGCCGCCTTCGACCTGACCGATATCGAGCGCGGGGTTCAGGGAGGCCCCAACATCGTGCAGAATGTCGGTGCGCAGCATCCTGTTTTCACCCGTCAACGTGTCGATGACGCATTCGGTCAGGGCGATGCCGTGGGCGAAGTAGAAGAAGGGCCGTCCGTGTCCCGCGATGCGGTCCCATTCGATTTTGGGCGTTTTGTAGAAGCCTGTGGCCGAGAGGCTGATGCGGTTTTCATAGGCAAGTGCCACGACCTCCCCGAAACCCATGTCGTGATCGCCAAAGCGCACGCGGCCATCGTCCCAAGTAATGTCTGATGCGCCGAAGCGGTCGCTAAGGAACTCTTCCAATCGTGTGCGGATCGTGTCGCAGGCCGCTTTGACCGCCATGCCGTTGAGGTCGGAGCCCGAAGAGGCGGCGGTGGCGGAGGTGTTGGGCACTTTGCCTGTGTCGGTGGCGGTGATTTTCACGCGATCTGCGTCGACGCCGAAGGAGCGGGCGGCGACTTGCGCAACCTTCTGGAACAGGCCCTGTCCCATTTCCGTGCCGCCGTGGTTCATCGCGATGGAGCCGTCTTGGTAGACATGCACCAGTGCACCCGCCTGATTGAGGTGGGTCAGCGTGAAGGAGATGCCGAATTTGACGGGCGCGATGCCGAGGCCGCGTTTGAGGATGCTGTTCTTGGCGTTCCAGTCCTCCACGGCTTTGCGCCGCGCGGCGTAGTCCGCACTTGCGAGCAGTTTCTCGGTCATGGCGCCGAGGATGAAGTCCTCGACCTCTTGGCCATAGGGGGTGGTCTGCGCTGGGGCGTTTGCCGTCATGTCGGCGTAGTAGTTGGTGCGTCGAATTTCCGCCGGATCGGCGTCGAGCGTATGGGCGATGTGGTCGATGACGCGTTCGATCCCGATCACGCCTTGCGGCCCGCCGAACCCGCGGAAGGCCGTGGCGCTTTGCGTGTTGGTGCGCAGGCGATGGCTTTCAATCCGTACGTGTTCGAGGTGGTAGGCGTTGTCGGCGTGCAGCATGGCGCGGTCGGCCACGGGCAGGCTCAAGTCCTGCGCCCAGCCGCAACGGGTCATCTGCGTAAAGTCGATGCCAAGGATGCGGCCCTTGTCATCGAAGCCGCAACGATAGGCCACGCGGAAGTCGTGGCGTTTGCCCGTGATGGTCATGTCGTCATCGCGGTCGTAGCGCATTTTGACGGGCTGGCCCGTGCGTGCGGCGACCACGGCGCAGGCGATGGCGAGCGCGTTGCCCTGACTTTCCTTGCCACCGAACCCGCCGCCCATCCGCCGCGTTTCAACCCGCACGGCGTGCATGGGGACGTGGAGGGCGTGGGCGACTTTGTGCTGGATTTCGGTGGGGTGTTGGGTCGAGGAATGCACGACCATATCGCCGCCTTCCTGCGGCACGGCGAGGGCGGCTTGTCCCTCAAGGTAGAAGTGTTCCTGACCGCCGATCTCGATTTCGCCCTTGATGACATGCGGGGCGGATTTGAGGGCCTCTTCGGGCGTGCCCTTTTGATAGATGCGCGGCCCGTCCTCGAAACGGCTGTCGGCGGCGAGCGCCTCTTCGTAGGTGAGGATGGCGGGCTTTTCGGCGTAGGTGATCTGTGCCTTGCGCACGGCGCGGCGGGCGGCGAGGTGCGAGGTTGCAGCGACAAGAAAAATGGGCTGGCCCACGTAATGGACCGTGCCTGTCGCCAGAAGCGGCTCGTCATGCATGGAGGGAGAGCAGTCGGGAACCTCGTCGAAATCCTCCGCCGTGAGGACCATGACAACGCCTTCGGCACCGCGCACGGCGTCGAGGTCAAGCGCGGTGATGTCGGCATGGGCTTGGGTGGACAGGCCGAAAGCGAGGTGCAGCGCATTCGCGGGCGTCGGGATGTCATCGACATAGCGGGCCGCGCCCGTGACGTGCAGTTTCGCGGCGTCATGGGGAAGGGGTTTTCCGACACTCATGGCGTGACCTCCAGAACCGAAGGGACGCCCTGCGTGCGTTCCGAGAAATAGCGCACCAGCATGTTCTGCGCGGTCTTCAGGCGGTATTCGGCGGAGGCGCGCATGTCGCTCATCGGCTGATAGTCCTCGGCGAAGGCGGGCAGGGCGGCGGTGATGGTGTCCATCGTGAAGGGCTTGCCCGTCAACGCGGCCTCAACGGCACTGGCCCGTTTCGGGGTCGCGGCCATGCCGCCAAAGGCGATGCGGGCGGCGGTGATCGTGTCGTCTTCGACGGTCAGGTTGAACGCGCCGCAGACGGCGGAGATGTCTTGGTCGAAGCGTTTGGAGAGCTTGTAGACCCGCAGATCGTCGAGCGGCGCTTTCGGGATCGTGATGCTTTCGACGAATTCGGCGGGTGCGCGATCCTGTTTGCCGTAGGCGATGAAGAAATCCTCAAGCGCAATCGTGCGGCGTTCCTCACCTTTGCGTAGCGTGAGCGTTGCTTCCGCCGCGATGAAGGGAGGGGGGCTGTCGCCGATGGGCGAGCCATTGGCGATATTGCCGCCAAGGGTGGCGGCGGCGCGAATCTGGGCGGAGGCGAAGCGGCGATACATCTCCGCCAGCGAGGGGCAGAGCGTCCGCATCGGCGCGATCAGATCGGCAATCGGCGTGGTCGCGCCGATCTCCAGAGCGTTGCCCGTGTCGGAGACATAGTTGAGATCCTGAACCCCCGCGAGGAAGATGACCTCCTCGGGCTGTTCGAGCTTCTTCGTGACCCACAGGCCAACGTCCGTTGCGCCCGCAATAAGCGTCGCGTCGGGCTTGAGCGCATAGAGTGCGGCCAGTTCGTCGGCGCTTTCGGGGCGCTCGACGAGGGCGGGGGCGGGGATGCCTTCCGCCGCGCCCATCGGTGCGGGTGTCTTGGCGGCCTTGGCGGCGGCACGCAGGATCGGTGCGTAGCCCGTGCAGCGGCACAGGTTGCCCGCAAGCACATCCTCGTGGTCGGTCGCGCCGTTCGCATGGGCGGTGGCCAGAGACATGACAATGCCAGGCGTGCAGAAGCCGCATTGGCTCCCGTGTTCTTCAATCATTGCGGATTGGACGGGGTGCAGGTTGTCGCCATCGGAGAGACCCTCGACCGTTGTGACCTTCGCGCCTTGCAGTTGCGGAAGGAAGAGGATGCAAGCATTGAGCGCGCGGCGGCCGCGTGCGTCTTCCACCATCACGGTGCAGGCGCCACAGTCGCCCTCGTTGCACCCTTCCTTGGTGCCCGTCAGTCCGCGCCTCTCGCGCAGGAAATCAAGGAGTGTTTCGGTTGGCGTACAGGACGCCTTGGTCGTCTTGCCGTTGAGGTTGAAGGTTACTTCCATCGGTTCGGACCTGCCGCTTTCTGTGCGTTTGCGGGCCGTATGACCCGACCGCACGTCCACCCGATGCGGCGGAAAATGGCGTGCGTTTAAAGCAGCAAACATCACCGCACAGGGGTTTGGCAAGTGTTCGTGCAGTATCGCGTGCCAGATTTTTGCCCGAACGATCAAATTTTGAGCGAGCAGAAATTGTGATCTGCGGCCCCCCGTATGCGCGTTTTCGGGCTTGGCCCCGCTGGCTTGCTTGGTTTAGCTTGGCCGCAAATGAGCAGTCCGACCTTTATCCATCTTCGCCTTCATACCGAGTATTCGCTCCTTGAAGGGGCGATGCGACTCAAGAAATTGAGTGGCATGGTCGCGGATATGGGGATGCCTGCGGTGGCGGTGACAGACACCAATAACCTCTTCTGCGCATTGGAGTTTTCCGAATACGCAAAGGGCGCAGGTGTGCAGCCGATCATCGGTTGTCAGGTCGATGTTGGCTACGATCAGGCCGCGCAGGGCGAGCGTCCGCGTGATCCTGCACCCGTTGTTTTGCTGGCGCAAAACGAACGCGGTTACGAGAACCTGATGAAGCTTAACTCCTGTCTCTACGTGGACAAGCACGACAGCCTGCCACAGGTGACAGTTGAGGAATTGGAGCGCTATAGCGCGGGGCTGATTTGTTTGACGGGCGGGGCAGATGGTCCCGTGGGGCAGCTTATTCGCGCCCACCAGTTGCCCAAGGCGCGTGCGCTTTTGGAGCGGCTCAAGGCGATTTATCCTAACCGCCTCTATGTCGAGTTGCAGCGCCATCCAGGTGAGGGCGGGCAGAATACCGAAGGCGAGCGTGCAACCGAGCGGCCTTTCGTGGAATGGGCCTATGATTTTGGCCTGCCGCTTGTTGCGACCAATGATGTCTATTTCCCCGACGCGGATATGTATGAGGCGCATGACGCGCTGATCTGTATCTCGGAGGGGGCCTATGTGGACCAATCCGAGCCGCGCCGCCGGCTCACGCCGCAGCACTATTTCAAATCGCCCGCCGAGATGGCCGCGCTTTTTGCTGATCTGCCCGAGGCTATCGAAAACACGGTGGAGATTGCCAAACGCTGTGCGTTCAAGGCCTACAAACGCGATCCGATTCTGCCGAAGTTTGCTGACGATGAGGTCGAGGAATTGCGCCGTCAGGCGTGGGAAGGTCTGGACAAGCGTTTGGCCGTGATCGAACCTGCCGCGCCGCGAGAGGAATATGAGGAGCGGCTCAAGTTCGAACTGGGCATCATCGAGCAGATGGGCTTCCCCGGTTACTTCCTGATCGTGGCCGACTTCATCAAGTGGTCGAAGGACAACAACATTCCCGTCGGACCGGGTCGTGGGTCGGGGGCTGGCTCCCTTGTGGCCTATGTGCTGACCATCACCGATCTGGACCCGCTGCGCTATTCGCTGCTGTTCGAGAGGTTTCTGAACCCCGAACGTGTGTCCATGCCTGACTTCGATATCGACTTCTGCATGGATCGCCGCGAGGAAACGATCCGATACGTGCAGGAGAAATACGGGCGCGACAAGGTGGGTCAGATCATCACCTTTGGTGCGCTTTTGTCCAAGGCGGCGGTACGCGATATCGGGCGGGTGTTGCAGATGCCTTACGGGCAGGTGGACCGCCTGTCGAAGCTCATTCCCGTCGAGGGCGTCAAACCTGTCTCGATCCACCAGGCGTTGCAGGACGAGCCGCGACTTCGTGAGGAGGCGCGCAACGAGGAGGTTGTGGATCGCCTGCTGACCCATGGCCAGAAGGTCGAGGGGTTGCTCAGGAATGCCTCCACCCACGCCGCGGGTGTGGTGATCGGGGATCGTCCGCTCGACGAGCTTGTGCCGCTCTACCAAGATCCGCGCTCCGATATGCCCGCCACCCAGTTCAACATGAAATGGGTCGAGCAGGCGGGCCTTGTGAAATTCGACTTTCTGGGTCTGAAGACGCTGACGGTGATCCAGTCGGCGATGGACCTGATCTTCAAATCGGGCCGTCCGTTGCATATCGCCGCTGACGGGACGCAGCTTTACGAGCCGCCCGAAGGCGGGGAGAACCAGATCAACCTCATCCCGTTGGATGACGAGAAAACCTACAAGCTCTATTCGGGCGCGAAAACGGTTGCGGTGTTTCAGGTGGAAAGCTCGGGCATGATGTCCGCGCTGCGCCAGATGAAGCCGACCTGTATCGAGGACATCGTGGCGCTCGTGGCGCTCTACCGTCCGGGTCCGATGGAAAACATCCCGACCTATTGCGACGTGAAACACGGGCGCAAGGAATTGGAATCGGTTCACCCGACGATTGACCACATTCTCGAAGAGACGCAGGGCATCATCGTTTACCAAGAGCAGGTGATGCAGATCGCGCAGGTCATGGCGGGCTATAGCCTCGGCGGCGCTGACCTGTTGCGCCGCGCGATGGGTAAGAAGATCAAGGAGGCGATGGACGCCGAACGCCCGAAATTCGTTGACGGGGCGAAAGAGAACGGCGTGCCGCAGAAGAAGGCCGAAGAGGTCTTCGCGCTGCTGGAGAAATTCGCCAACTACGGCTTCAACAAATCCCACGCGGCGGCCTATGCGGTGGTGTCCTATCAGACGGGCTGGCTCAAGGCGAACCACCCTGTCGAGTTCATGGCGGGGGTCATGAACTGCGATATCCATCTGACCGACAAGCTCTCGATCTATGCCGAGGAAGTGCGTCGCGGTCTTGATATCGAGATCATTCCGCCCTGCGTGAACCGTTCGCAGGCGACCTTCGATGTGGTGGATCAGAAGCTGGTCTATGCGCTGGGCGCGCTGAAAAACGTTGGTGTCGAGGCGATGCAGATGATCGTGCGTGCGCGAGAGGAGGGGGGCAATCCCTTCGTCACGCTGTTCGATTTCGCGCGGCGTGTGGACCTCAAGCGGGTCGGCAAGCGCCCCTTGGAAATGCTCGCCCGCGCGGGCGCTTTCGATCAACTCGACAGCAACCGTCGCCGCGTTTTCGACAGTCTTGATGCGCTGGTGCAATATTCCGCCGCGATCCACGAGCAGAAGAATTCCAATCAGGTTTCGCTCTTTGGAGAGGCGGGCGACGATCTGCCCGAACCGCGTTTGAGCCCCGTGAATGACTGGACCTCGTCGGAGCGTCTGATGGAGGAGCAGAAGGCGATTGGTTTCTTCCTCTCTGGCCATCCGCTCGACGATTATGCTTCTGCCTTGAAGCGCAAGAAGATCGGCACGCTAGCCGATGCGCAGGCCAAGGCGGAGGCCGACGGGGCTGCCGTTGTTCAGGTCGGCGTCATGGTCTCGGGCTTCCGCGAGGCCAAGTCGGGCAAGGGCAACCGCTATTTCCGCATGAACATCTCCGATACCACGGGGCAGCTTTCGGGCATCGCCATGTTTGCGCGCCGTGAGGAGGATCTCAACGCCGCCCGCGCCGTGTTCGAGCAGACCGACAAGGTTGTTGTGACGCTTGAAGGGCGGTTCAACGACGGCCAGTTCGACCCGACGATTCGCGCGGTTCAACCGATGTCGACGGCGGTCGGCGATGCGGGGGCCGCGGGGATCAAGGTGTTCTGCGACGATGCCGCCGCCGTGGTTGCGGTCAACGAGCTATTGAGCCGCGTTACGCGTGAGGCTAAGCAACCCGCGCGCGGTTCGGTCTCTTTCTGTCTTATGTCCCCCGACCTGCCTGGTGAGGTGGATATTGATGTCCCACAGGAATTCATGATCACACCTGAGGTCAAAGGGGCGATCAAGTCTTTCGAGGGTGTGGTCATGGTGGAGGATACCTGATGCGGGTAATTTTGGCTGTCTGCGCTATTGGCGCGCTTTCCGCGTGCCAGATGCAAATCCCGCATGCCGAAGATGACCCCTCATCCGCCGTCGACGACACGGCCCTATCCGCCCAAATCGAGGGCGAAGAGGCGGCTCTCGCTGAGGCGGATACAGATGCCGAGGACGGGCCGCGCGGTCTGGGTGCCTTTTTCGCAAGCCTTGCGCCGCAAGACACCGCTCCGCCTGAAGACGTGACGCTCGCGGTCGCGGTGGAGAGCGCCGAGGAGGCCGATTTGGCCGCGCTGTCTCAGGAGTTCGAGGATGCCGCTACGACCGAGGAGCCTCGCAAGGGCCTGTTTTCTTTCCTGAAGCCGAAGCCGCAGCCATCACCGCTGGAAGGCACGGATATTGCCGTTGTGACCACGGATGCAACAGAGACAGCAGCCGAGGACAAGGCGGAGGTGCAGGAGAGCGAGAGTGACACCAGCGCCGTAACCGCAACACCCGCGCGGGCAGGTTTGGGGGGGATCTTTTCCTTCCTGAAGCCGCGTCCCGCAGAAGAGAAATCTCCAGACGGCGAAATAATCCCCGCAGCCATGAGTGCCTCGCCCGATGGGGCGGACCCTGAAACGTCCGAAGATTTCGAGGTGCGCCCTGAAACCCACGGCGTCGATCCATCCGTAGAGGCGGGGGATACGGCCCCCGCGCCGCGCAAGGGTCTTTTCGGCGGGTTGTTTGCCGCGCGTCCGAATGCGGGAGGGGCGCGACCACATTCAACTGCATCGGCTGATGTGACGCTGCCTTTCGGGGTTGTGGGCATCAATTGCGACGATACGCCATCGCGAGTCGGCAAAAAAGTTGACGGTTTCCCGCGTGAGGGCCGGGCGACATGGGCGCTTTACGATACTGATCCGTCGTCTACTGCGCCGCGCACGCAACTAATCACGGGATTTGCGGATGGATGTGCGCGTCAGATCACCGCGTCACTGGTCATGTTCGGTGCGGCGGGGCTGCATGAAGTTCACCGCTATTCGGACGCTATGAAAGACGAGCCGTGGTCGCGTGCCGACAAGGCCTACGAGACCGTGAAGGCGCGGGCCTGCGGCGTCAAAAAGCGCACTCCGTGCCCTGCCGATGCGCTGCCCGCCTTGGAGCAGCGTGTGACCTTTGCCACTGTTTACAAGCAGTTCGGCGGAACCAATGGGGTCATGGAGCTGCTTCTGGGTGACGGAAAAGTGCTGGCCGAAGAAGTGCGTTAGGTCCGCGTGATCATCCGCGGCTTACCAGTGCGGCGGGCGTTGGTCGGCAATCGGGACGGAGCCTTCGGCATCCGCCTGTCGTGACGCTTCGGCCTCCATCAACAGATGCAATCTGCGCATGGTCAGTTCGAGATCTTTCTCCTGACGCGCAACCACATCGGACAGTTCTTCAACGGTTCGTTGGAGAAAAGCGACCTGTTCTTCCAAAGCGGTGATGCGATCTTCTTGTGACATGTTCCAACCTCCATTGATGAAAGGGTGCGCCCATCGTCTTGCCCCAAGCGGCCCCTTGGGCTATGCCGCCCACGACGATGCGTCAAGGAACGGACCCGATGGCAAAGCCCAAGAAAACCCCGCGCCCCAAGGCGATTACGCCCAAAGGCTTTCGTGATTATTTCGGCACTGAGGTGACCGAACGCAAGCATATGCTCGATCAGATCGCCGAAGTCTATCATCATTACGGGTTCGAGGCGCTGGAAACCTCTGCGGTGGAAACCGTCGAGGCGCTTGGCAAGTTCCTGCCCGATGTGGACCGCCCGAACGAGGGTGTCTTTGCATGGCAGGAAGATGATTCCGATTGGGTCGCCCTGCGCTACGACATGACCGCGCCGCTGGCGCGTGTGGCGGCGCAATACCGTCAGGACCTGCCTTCACCCTACCGCCGCTTTGCGATGGGGCCGGTGTGGCGCAATGAGAAACCCGGTCCGGGACGTTTCCGCCAGTTCTACCAATGCGACGCCGACACGGTAGGCGCGCCCTCCGTGGCAGCAGACGCCGAGATTTGCGCGATGCTCTCGGATACGCTGGAGGCCGTTGGCATCAAGCGTGGCGATTACATCATCCGTGTGAACAACCGGAAGGTGCTCGACGGGGTGTTGGAGAGTATCGGCTTGAGTGAAGATCTTCTGCGAAATCCGCGACCAATGTCAGTTAGTGAAGCTGCGGATGCGCTTTATGCTGAGATGGTACGTCGCAACATTGAGAAAATTTCACAAGCGGATGTTCTCAGACAGATAGATAAATTTGATAAAGTCCATGAAGCGGGTGTTCGAGAGTTGCTCACAGATGGTCGTAAAGATGATTCCGGCGCATTTATAGATGGGGTAGGTTTGCCCTTGGATGCCGCTAATAAGGTCATCGAGTTTTTGACTTCTAAAGCGGAAACCAATGAGGAAACTCTCTCTCGCCTTGAGGCTGCTGTAGCGGATTCAAAGACAGGGCTCGAAGGTGTGGACGAGCTGCGTCAAATTGCTGATCTACTCAATACACAAGGTTATGGGCCTGATCGCATCGTGATCGACCCCGCCGTTGTGCGCGGGCTTGGCTACTACACCGGTCCCGTTTACGAGGCGGAATTGACCTTTGAAGTCACCGACGAAAAAGGCCGCGTGCGCGAGTTCGGCTCGGTCGCGGGCGGCGGCCGCTACGATGATCTGGTCAAACGTTTCACCGGTCAGGCTGTGCCTGCAACGGGTATGTCGATTGGCGTTGACCGTCTCTTGGCCGCTTTGCGGGCGACGAAGCGCATCGGGTCCGAGGAAGCGGGGCCTGTGGTTGTGACCGTCATGGATAAGGCGCGTATGGGCGACTACATGCAGATGGTCACGGAATTGCGCCAAGCGGGCATCCGCTCTGAGGTCTATCTGGGCAATCCGAAGAACTTCGGCAACCAACTCAAATACGCCGACAAGCGCAATTCCCCTGTCGCCATTATTCAAGGCGGCGACGAGGCGGAGAAGGGCGTGGTGCAGATCAAGGATCTGATCCTCGGTGCGAAGATCGCGCAGGACGCGACGCTTGAGGAATGGAAAGACCGCCCTAACCAGTATGAAGTGCCGCGCGACGAGATGGTCGCAAAGGTGCGCGAGATTATTGAAAGCTATCAATGATGAGTGACCTTTCGGGACTGTCCGAGAAAGCGCGCGCGCGGATCGCGGCGGAGCGCCTGTGCGATGAATTCGTGACACGTGGTGCGGCGCGGTTTGACAGCGATGTGCTTCTGCCTGCCGAGGTTCTCCTTGATCTCTACGGCGAGGATATTCGGGCGCGGGCGTATGTGACCTCCGATCCAGAGCACGGCGAAATGATGCTGCGGCCCGATTTCACGGTGCCCGTGGTTCAGGCCCATATGGCGGGTGATGTGACGCCCGCGAGCTACACTTATTTCGGTGAGGTTTTCCGCAAGCAGGACGCCCACCCCGATCGCCGCAACGAGTATTTTCAAGTGGGATACGAGGTCTTTGGAGGTGCTGATGCTGCGGCGGCGGAAGCGGATGTTTTCGGCACTTTTGCCGAGATGCTCGCGCCCTATGGGTTGCGGGCCGCGACGGGGGATATCGGCATCCTCGTGGACGCGGTGAAGGGGCTCAAGACGACCGAGGCGCGCCGCGCCGCGCTTTTGCGCCACATCTGGCGCCCGCGTCGTTTCCGCTCCTTGCTCACACGCTTTTCCGAGGCGGGCGCGAAACAACGCGAGGCGAATATTGCGCGGGTGCGTGCTAATCTTGAGACCACGGACGCGCCGTTGATCGGGTTGCGCACGCAGACCGAGATTGATGCTCGGATTGCAGCCCTCGAAGAGGATGCTAGCGAGCCGCCCATTTCCGCATCGGAAGTGGCGCTGCTCGACGATATCCTGTCGCTCAAGGAAACCGTTCCCTACGTTCTGTCCGCCCTGCGCGACATTGCCGTAGATATGCCCGCGATTGCGGGGTCTGTTGAGCGGCTTGATCGTCGTGCAAACGCAATGGCCAAAAAGGGCGTTGATGTGGAGGCGCTTGATTTCGAAGCCTCCTACGGTCGCACCTCGATGGAATATTACAATGGCTTTGTCTTTGGTTTCTATGCCGAGGGCCGCCCCGACCTGCCGCCCGTGGCGACGGGCGGGCGCTATGACGCGCTTACGGCTGTGTTGGGGCAGGGCGAAGGCGTGCCTGCGGTTGGCGGCGTGATGCGGCCTGATCTCATGGTCGCGTTGAAAGGAGACGCCTGATGGTTGTCAAACTCGGCGTGCCCTCCAAGGGCCGGTTGATGGAAAAGACCTTCGAGTGGTTCGCGGGGCAGGGCGTGACTCTGCGGCGCACAGGAGCCGAACGCGAATATGCGGGCGAGATCGAGGGCGTGGATGGTATTGAGCTGGTGCTCTTGTCCGCCTCCGAGATTCCGCGCGAGTTGGCGGCGGGGCGTATCCACCTTGGCGTTACAGGCTCCGATCTGGTGCGTGACAAGCTGTCCGCGTGGGATGCGAAGGTGCAGGAGCTTGCCCTGATGGGATTCGGTCATGCCGATCTGATCATCGCCGTGCCGAAGGCTTGGGTGGATGTTGATACGCTCGACGATCTGGATGCGGCAGCGGCGGCCTTCCGTGCGCGGCACGGTTTCCGCCTGCGTATTGCGACGAAATATCACCACCTCGTGCGCGAGTATCTCAAGGCGCATGGCGTGGCCGATTACCAGCTGGTCGACAGTCAGGGCGCAACCGAAGGCACGGTGAAGAACCTCACGGCGGAGGCGGTGGCGGATATCACCTCGACGGGCGATACCCTACGTGCCAACCACCTCAAGGTGCTCGATTGCGATCCTGTCCACAAAAGTCAGGCGACATTGTTCAAAAGTCGCGTGGCCCATTGGGACGACGAAGACCGCTGCGCACTTTCGCGCCTTAAGGCTATGCTCGAACTGGAAAGCTGACGCGGGCCGAAAGCGGCGCCCGCCTAGAGCACACCGATTTCGGCCAGTGTTTGGGCGAGATCCTGTGGCAGTTCCTCCTCCGCTTCACGCCCTTCGGGCAGATCGGCGGGGGCGTCGGCGGGCTTGAGATAGCGCCATCCCTGAAATGGCCGACGGGGCGCGGTGGTGGTGCGGTGTAGTTTCGCGTCGAGGATGATTGCACAGCGTCGCACGCCATCCGCGCCGAACACTTCTTCCAGCCCGACGATTTTCTGCCGCGCCTGAATGCTGCCCTTGATAACCCAGTAGAGTGATCCGCCCGCCAGGAGGGCGGCTTCCTGCTTGGGCCACATGCGGGTGGTGTGATGCGTGGTTGGGCCGCCATGCGCCTTTATATGGCGCGCGAGTTGATCGACGCTGTCAATGCCGACGCAAAGCTTCACAAGATTGACGTGATCTGCCAAAGTGTACCCCCAAGGTGTAGTGGGCGAGGATATGGAATTTGTGCGCGAGCGCAAGTTGCCATTGCCGCCTGCACGCGTTAGACCCCGCTGCTCACATCAACACTTCGACATGAATCGGACCACTGCCAATGACCCGTTTTGACGCCCCTATCGCTGAACAGATTTGGGATATGAAATACCGTTTCAAGGAAGCGGGCGGACAGCCGCTTGACCTGACCGTTGAGGACAGCTGGCGCCGCGTGGCGCGGTCTTTGGCGTCCGTCGAGGCCGAGCCGGAGGTGTGGGAAGAAAAGTTCTACAGCGCGCTCTCGGATTTCAAATACCTGCCTGCGGGCCGGATTTTGGCGGGTGCAGGCACAGGCCGCTCGGTGACGCTTTTCAACTGCTTCGTGATGGGCACGATTCCCGACAGCATGGGCGGTATTTTCGACATGCTCAAGGAAGCCGCGCTGACCATGCAGCAGGGTGGTGGCATTGGCTACGACTTCTCGACCATCCGTCCCAAAGGTGCGGATGTGATGGGCGTGGCCGCCGATGCCTCGGGGCCGCTTTCCTTCATGGATGTCTGGGACGCGATGTGCCGCACGATCATGTCGGCGGGCTCTCGCCGCGGGGCGATGATGGCCACGATGCGCTGCGACCACCCCGATATCGAGAACTTCATCGAGGCAAAGCAGGACGCCGCACGTCTGCGCATGTTCAACCTCTCGGTTCTTGTCACCGATCCTTTCATGGAAGCGGTGAAAGCCGATGGCCCGTGGGAGTTGAAATTTGGCGGTAAGGTCTATCACACGGTTCAGGCGCGCGATCTTTGGAACAAGATCATGCGCGGCACCTATGACTATGCTGAGCCTGGTGTCATCTTCATCGACCGCATCAACAAGATGAACAACCTCAACTACGTCGAGCAGATTGCCGCGACCAACCCCTGTGGCGAGCAGCCCTTGCCGCCCTATGGGGCCTGTTTGCTGGGTTCGATCAACCTCGCGCGTTTGGTCGAGGCTCCTTTCGAGAAGGGAGCGCGGCTCGATGAGGATGCGCTTTCCGAACTCGTGGCAACCGCTGTGCGCATGATGGACAACGTGGTGGATGCCTCGCAGTTCCCGCTGGAGGCCCAAGCGCAAGAGGCGCAGGCCAAGCGCCGCATTGGTCTGGGTGTGACGGGTCTGGCCGATGCGCTTTTGATGATCGGTCAGCGTTATGGCTCGAAAGAGGCCGCCGCGACCGCCGAGAAGTGGTTCAAATCCATCGCCCGTGCTTCCTATCTCGCCTCGGTCGAACTGGCGAAAGAGAAGGGGCCGTTCCCGCTCTTTGACGCGGAGAAATACCTGCAAAGCGGATCGCTGGCCGAGATGGACGAGGACGTGCGCGCGGCCATCGCCGAGCACGGTATCCGCAACGCTCTGCTGACCTCCATCGCGCCGACGGGCACGATTTCGCTCTACGCGGGCAATGTCTCGTCAGGGATCGAGCCTGTCTTTGCTTACTCCTACACCCGCAAGGTGCTCCAGAAAGACGGGTCGCGCACGGAAGAGGAAGTGGTCGATTACGCCGTCAAACTCTACCGTGAGAAATTCGGTGAGGATGCCGAGCTGCCCGAGCATTTCGTTAACGCGCAGACCCTTGCTCCGCTCGATCACGTAAGGATGCAGGCGGCGGCGCAGAAGTGGGTCGATAGCTCAATTTCAAAGACCATCAACTGCCCCGAAGACATCAGCTTCGAAGACTTCAAAGAGGTCTATATGGAAGCCTATGATACGGGCTGTAAGGGCTGCACCACCTACCGTCCGAACGATGTGACAGGTTCGGTTCTGTCCGTTTCGGAAAGTTCCGAGACGACGCCCGAAAGCGATGAAGGCGCCGAAGTAGTCTACCTCTCCGAGCCGCTGGAACGTCCCCAGACGCTTGAGGGTGCGACCTATAAGGTCAAATGGCCTGACAGCGAGCACGCGATCTACATCACCATCAACGACACGATCCACGGCGGCCACCGCCGCCCGTTCGAGATCTTCATCAACTCCAAGAATATGGAGCATTTCGCATGGACCGTCGCGCTCACGCGGATGATCTCGGCGGTGTTCCGTCGAGGGGGCGATGTGTCCTTTGTTGTCGAAGAACTCAAAGCTGTGTTCGACCCGCGCGGCGGTGCATGGATGGGCGGCAAATACGTCCCCTCCATTCTCGCTGCCATCGGCGGCGTAATCGAACGCCACCTGATCGAGACGGGTTTCATCGAAGGTGAAGGCATGGGCCTCAAATCCGATCCCAGTGCAGAGGTCATGGCCGTGGGAGAGAAACCCCGCGGCAAAGCCTGCCCGTCCTGCGGTCAATATGACCTGCAAATGGTCGAAGGCTGCATGACCTGCATGAGCTGTGGCCACTCAAAGTGCGGGTGATGGGGCTTTAGTTGTTGTGAATTACCCCAACCGATTTCCGTGAATCACCGCAACAGATTTCCAGAATGGGCATTTGACTTGGCCCAATGTTAACGAAGAAGGGTGGCGCAATAGCGCCGCCCTTTCTTATTTTGATTTATTGTCAGTGGGTTATTGGAATGTGGCGTCGACGTGTTTGCGTTCGTAGACGCTGCCGTAGTCCTCACCGTCCGGAGAGAAGGCCTTGATGCCGGCTACACGCAAGGTTGCAGTCATGGATTGCCAGCTCTTGCCGTAGGCCTGTGCCATTGTTCGCGGTGTGTAGAAGCGTTTATGGAACGCATCAGCGTCATCAGGGGTGATGAAGAGCTGATCTTTCTTGAGCTTCGGGTGCATCATCCATGTTGCAGGCGTGTGCCCATTCAAGACCAGACGCCGCATACGAACAGGTTGCCCGATACCGACTGTTTTCGCGAACATCTCAATGCTCTGGTTAAATGAGGGCTCCGGAGACAATACCGAGCAGACTTCGTCGTGATAGACGTAGAGGGCGGCATAGCCGTCAAAGTCGGCGTGGTTTCCGATCCTGACGATACGCTTTTCCTGGATGGCGCGGATGATGACCTCTGTGCCAACCATCAGGCGCGCGGCCGACTTCGAGATGTGCTCCCAACCGTGCTGGGCCTGGCGGAGCGGAGATGCACCAAGGAAGACACTGTCGAGAAAGCGGACACCATCAGCCGGGTCCCAGATTGCCTTGGTCCCTGCTTCACGAACAGAGGGCAGGCGCGGCGTGAGCACGCTTCCTGCGACTAGCAGATCAAATTGTGAACGTGTCGCGCCGATCCCTTCGGCGAAGTCCTTGGCTGTGACCAACGTGCTTGCGGCTTTCAGGATCGTGTCAGCGCGCTTTGCGTCAAAGACTTCCCAAGCGTCGGGCAAACCGTCTTCTGAAACGACACCTTCGGCAGCGAGGATTTTTCTCAGACGTCGTTGATCTATGCCCGTGGCACGTGCAGCGGTCCTCACCGAGTGGAGCCGCCTCTCGACAACGGGCTCGCCAAGTAATTCGTCGCCGACATTCAGGGGCCAGGTCTCGACCATGTGCGTCCGCAGGATATGCCGAAAGGCCTCGTAATCGGGATCATCGATGTAGTCGTAGGCAAGACGGTCATACATCTTCGGGAAGATCTTTCGAGGACCGTCATGCGGTCCGCCTGGCAATCCCTGCAAGTCGTTCAAAGCCTTTCTGATCTCTTCCTCACCATGACGCGCGACCATAAATCCCAGGTCATAGATAAACCACTTCTCTTCGTCAGGGACCGCAGATGGAGCAGAGGTAAAGTGCCGCAGCAACGACGTCCCGAGCAACAGGCAATAGTTGCAGGCGGCATGGAGACTAAACTGATCGAGCCAAGTGCCAGTATCGCGACCTTCAAGACGATCATCCAGCCATGTCTCAAAGCCCGTTGGCTCACGTGACTCACGGGTCAGCTTTCCCGCCATGATGTCAGGAGCCAAAGAGGCGAGGTGAGGCGCTGAATCAAAGCGGAGTAAGGGCTTGCTCTCTTTCCAGAGCGGCACAATGGGATGATGATGCTCAAGGCACAAGGTGACATGCGGCACCAACCAGTGTCCGCGCATCGCCATGCTTGTTTTAGGGTCTGCGTGATCTTCAAGGTCGCGCAGAAGGCACTCCGGGCATCCGCGCATTTCGGAGAGTTGCAATACTTTTGACGGGAATATGTGTCCACGGAACAGGCGTTGGCGCCCTGTCACTCCGTCAGATGATGGGGACCATTCAACAACGTCAGACGGAATGTGGCAGTTGAAATCCTTCAAAGCATCAACCGCCTTTGAAGACCCCGCGATCAGCGCTTGAAAAGACGCCTCCTTGTCGGATGCAAACGTGGCGGCATCGACATGGGACGCCGCCGCGGTTCTCGAGACGAACGACGCGATGGTTTCACGGCGCCTTGGGGGGATTGAGCTTGGCATGAAATTAAGATGTTTTCCGCTGCCAACGGTGGGTCGGTGGGTCGGCCAGTCTCATTCTTTTCCTTTTGCAGATGAAGTTCTCGCGGGGCGAGAGGACACAGCATTCGGCACTCTCTCTTGTTTAGGATTATCTTGTGCCGTTTCGGCGTAAAGCGCAACTCTGGCTCTGGCTGTCCGGATTTTGGTCGACCTCGCAGAGGTGATCCTCCTCAACGTGTGCATCCGAATCGAAACGAGAGGAGCGCCCACAAAAACCACTGCTTTTGCAATATTGGAGGCTGTGGAAGAGGGTGGCTTTGGGTGAATCCGAAAAAACTTTCCCAAAATGGGCTTGCGAAAAACGACTCGAAAGATCGGCATTTCCCACTCCTGTCTGGGAAAGCCTGTGTGCGAAAAATAAGCTCGGAAATTTCGGGCTGCCAAACAAGTGTTGACCTCCAGCTTCTGAACTCAAATGTTCCCTTTGCGTTCTGATTTTGTGTGGCGATGTCCAGCCCTTGCAGCACTGATCATCAGTCGCGGGCACTGAGGTGACTCTCTGCTCTTCCGCTTAGCCCTTAATCACACAATTCGACACATTGGAGTTTGCCTACCATGAACAATAGAGACGCCTGGGTTCAAAAAATACGTTCCGCCGCCAATGCTGCCGATGTTGGGCCCACGGACACCGACCTCGCCGCAGCGCCAGTTTTGAACTACTGGCGACCCTATATTTCTTTTCAAGGCGCGCCCATTCTGTGGGGGATTGCTTCGGGGCACCCGAAAATAAAGGAAGGCTGGGTTTCGACCTCCCAGCTCGTCGCGATTGACCCCGACAAGGGATGGGCGCGCACGGTGTCGCGTTGGTATGCTCTGGGCAATCCATTTTCAGATTATGAGGCAATCATAGCCAAAGACCTCAGAATAGAAAAAGCAACTCCTGGGTTTGTGCAGTTCGACGTGCCTGGGTATCGGCCATTTGATGATATGTCACTTCTTGGCGAGCTATTGGCGGCTTGGCGGGAACGTATGGAGTGTGACGGCGGGGGCAAGGACTGAAATGTCGGAGAAAGAAGGCTAGAGGTGTTGCGGTTTCAAAAATGCGTCCGCGGAAGTAGCCAGCCAACGGGTGGGTAAAAAGGCTTACCCCCCTTTGGTGCCGTTTGCATGAAATGGCCCGTTGCGGTCATTTGCAGCAGTGATTGAATACCGCGAACTTAGAGTCCGTAGCGGATCTTCCGTCCAGAAACGATCGAATCTAGCGTGCCCGCATTTTCATTGCAGACCCGCTGAAAGCGTCAAATATCCGGCGTCCAACTGCGTAGTCCAATGCTTCATGAGTTTCGAGCCAGATCAACCCGCTGGCCTCGCAGTGTTTCGAACCGCAGACCAAGGCGCTCTCTGGATGGCCAACCGGCTCAACAGCGCGTTGGTAAGTCCGTGTCCTACCTTTCGGGGGGTGGTCTTTGCACCGAATGATTGCCAATGCTGCCTCCATTGGTAAGTGGCTTGGGGATTTTGCATCTATGCAATCTGAACTCGTCGAAGATGTCGAGGCTCTTTATCGCGTGCTTGCGCAGCTGCCATCCCAACGATTGCGCTAGTGCGGTGTGCTGTGGGCTTGAGAAGTGATAGTGGAGCGGGGTGCTAACGGCCCAGAGTTGCCATTCACGGCAGGCATTTTGAATGACCGGTGCCAGCCCTTTTCGGGTGCCAGCCGAACTCCGACATTCGTGCGCATCGCAGCACATACACGACTATGAGCGTTCTCTATAGAAACAAAGCTTCGTTTGCCGGCTGTTCAATGTTGCTTGGAACAGAATTAGAGACCTACCGAGGCTTTTCTCTTCAAAGCTTGGCGCTCCGAAGCCTGAGCGCATTCGCGATCACCGACACGGAGCTGAAACTCATCGCCAAGGCTGCAATCACGGGCGAGAGTAACACGCCGAAGACCGGATAGAGGATCCCCGCCGCAACCGGCACGCCCGCCGTGTTGTAGGCAAAGGCAAAAAACAGGTTCTGCCGGATGTTGAGCATCACGGCTTCGGCCAGGCGGCGGGCTCTGAGAATGCCCGTCAGATCGCCTTTCACAAGCGTGAGCCCCGCACTTTCCACTGCGACATCTGCGCCGGTGCCCATGGCAATGCCGACATCGGCGGCCGCCAGCGCAAGGGCATCGTTGACGCCATCCCCGGCCATCGCAATTCGCGCGCCTGCTTTGCGTAACTCTTCGACCAGCGCGGCTTTGTCTTCGGGCGACACCTCTGCGCGTACCTCGACGATGCCGAGCTGTTTTGCCACGGCCTCGGCCGTGCGTTTGCTGTCGCCCGTGGCCATGACGATCCGAAGTCCTTCCGCGTGCAAGGCCTTGATCGCCTCGGGCGTCGTCTCCTTGATCCGGTCGGCCACGGCGAGGATGCCGACGACCGCGCCGTCTTTGGCGAGATACATGGCGGTTTTGCCCTCGGATTGCAGGCGTTCCAGATCTTCGCTCAAGGTGCCCGGCTCTGCACCTTGGCCCTTCATAAGCGCCGCATTCCCCAAAGCGACTTGCACGCCTTCGATGGTTGCAATCACACCCTTACCTGTGATCGCTTCAAAGCCGGTCGCATCACGGTTGGGAGCCTCTTTTGTGCCGTCGAGGATGGCCTCGGCAAGAGGGTGTTCCGAGCCACGCTCAAGGGCGGCGGCGTAGGATTTCAGGTCCTCTTCCGAAATGTCTTTCGCGATGACATCGGTGAGCGACGGTTTGCCTTCCGTCAGTGTGCCGGTTTTGTCCACGATCAGCGTGTCGACCTTGGCAAAGCGTTCCAGCGCCTCGGCATCGCGGATCAACACACCCGTCTGCGCGCCGCGCCCCGTGCCGACCATGATCGACATCGGCGTTGCAAGACCAAGCGCACAAGGACACGCGATGATCAGGACAGAGACTGCCGCGACCGTTGCATAGCCCAGAGCCGGGCTTGGCCCGACAAAGAGCCAGACAAGGAAGGCGACAATGGAAGTCACCACGACAGCGGGTACGAAATATAGCGACACACGGTCCGCGAGGCCCTGAATGGGCGCACGTGAGCGTTGAGCTTGTGCGACCATGGCTACGATGCGCGACAGGGTCGTTTCGGATCCGACGGCCTGCGCCTCCATCACAAAAGAGCCGGATTTATTCAGCGTGCCACCAGTCACTGCATCGCCCTGCGATTTCTCCACCGGGACCGGCTCGCCGGTGATCATACTTTCGTCAACGGAGGAGCGCCCGCCGACAATCGCACCATCGACCGGAACGCTTTCCCCCGGACGCACGCGGAGCCGATCACCGTTTTGCACCTCATCAAGCGGCACGTCTTTCTCGCCGTCTTTCGTGACAAGCCGCGCGGTTTTCGGCGCCAGATCCATCAACGCCCGGATCGCATCCCCGGTCCGTTCGCGCGCGGTCAGCTCCATCAGTTGACCAATCAGGACCAGCACGAGAATGACCGCTGAGGCTTCGAAATAGACGGGCGGCAAACCATGGTCATTCAACATTTCCGAGGGGAAAACCGACGGGGCCAAAAGCCCCACGAGCGAAAACAGATAGGCCGAGAGCGTGCCAAGTGCGATCAGCGTCCACATATTAGGAGAGACATTCACCACGGATTTCCAACCCCGGATGAAGAATGGCCGCGCAAACCACAGAACCGGCGTGGCGAGTGCGAACTGAAGCCAGAGAAACGGCTTATGCCCGACCCACTCGGCAAAGGGCAAGCCAACATGGCTGCCCATCTCCAAGACGAAGACGGCGGCGGCGAGCGGTGCCATGATCCAGAAGCGGCGTTTGAAATCGACAAACTCCGGATTCGGCCCACTATCCGCAGAAGGCGTCATCGGCTCCAAGGCCATGCCGCATTTCGGGCAGTCTCCGGGATGGTCCTCGATGATCTCCGGGTGCATCGGGCAGGTATATTTAGTCCCCTCCGGCATGGCTTTTGCCTTAGGGCGGGCGCCAAGATAATGCTCCGGGCTTTTCTCGAATTTCTCCTGACAGCTCGCGGAGCAGAAGTAGAACCGCTCCCCATCGAGCTTGGACATATGCGCCGCGCTGGCGCGGTCCACCGACATGCCACAGACAGGATCGCGGATTACATCAGATGCTGTATGGTGTTGGTCGTGCGTATGATGGTCGTGCGCTGTCATGGTTCACTCCTGATCGTTCTGGATTTTGACCTCGCCTTTTCAGATAGAGCCGCCAGTAACTGGAGGGTCAAGTGGGCGTTTCCGGTTTTTCCGAGCACCTCAGACGCCGAAAAATACCGAGCTCATGAGACAGATCTGGAGCAAAGAGGTGTGATTTCAAATTCTCGAGACGTCCGCCTCTTGGAGCGCCCAAAAATCCAAGGGTCACATCGATGTGACTTTACCCTCCAGTTGGTGGAGGGTTTATAAAAAGAACAAAGGAGATTGTGATGAACATCGGACATGCTTCAACCGAAACCGGTTTGCCCGTCAAAACGATCCGCTATTACGAAGACATCGGCCTTGTGTCTCCGGATCGGGCAGCGAATGGCTATCGTGATTTCGACGCACCCCAGATCGCACAGTTGCGATTGCTGGCACAGGCGCGGTTGATGGGGTTTTCTCTTGAAGAGTGCCGCACATTGCTTGCTCTGGAGGCGGACCCAACCCGGCATAGTCGCGATGTGCGGGACCTGGCTCAGCAGAACCTTGTCTCGGTTCGCGAGAAAATTGCCAATCTTAAAGCTTTGGAGGCGCGCCTCACTGAACTGGTTTCGAAATGTCATGGCAATGAGGCCCCCGATTGCGCGATCCTTGATGGGCTAAGTGCGTCCGCTTCAGCCTCCCGTTGACCCCGAGCCTGCCGCGCGCCATTATCGGCAGCCAAAGCCACAACCAAAGTTTCGGAGAACCTGTTTGTTCCGCCTCGTCACCATCTTGCTTATTGGGTTTCTGACCCTCTTCTCTGCGCCTCGCGCAGGGATGACGCATGGGACAACTGGGGCTGAGGTGTCGGGAGCAATACAAACGGCTGAGAACGCCGCGCATCATCATGAAATGTGCCCCGACTGTGCCAATAGGACCTCAGGTTCGGCGTCTTTGGATATTCCTTGTCCCCATGGCGCGATCTGTATGCTGTTCACACCGGAGTTGAGCCTTGAACACGAAGTGAGGCGTGAGCTCCAACCGCTCGGGTTCCCGCCCTTGCCTGCCGCCAAGATCATAGCGCGCGCACCGTCCCTCGATCTTCCGCCTCCCCGTATCGGGTTCACTTTCACCTGAACCCATTCTTTTTGACGCGCCTTTGCGTTTTGATCCGATACGGAAACATCATGAACAAATTGATCCTGCCCTTAGCCGGTGCCGCCATCGTGGCGCTTGCGGCCTATGTCTTCTTCAAACCTGAACCCACGCCCGCGACTACGCCGCTCGCCTCATCCTCGCGTCCAGCCCAAGGCGATTCGATTGTCGCCGTCGCGCTACCTGACACTCTCTCTGCAAATGCGCAGATCGGCAAACGCGCCTTCGACAGCGTCTGCGCGGCCTGCCATGGTGAGAACGCTGCGGGCAAGGAAGGGTTCGGACCACCCTTGGTCCATAAAATCTATGAGCCCTCGCACCATGGCGACATGTCCTTTCTGATGGCTGCACAGCGCGGGGTGCAGGCCCATCACTGGCGATTTGGCAACATGCCTCCGCAAGAGGGCGTCACACAGGGCGATGTCAAAGCAATCATCTCCTATGTTCGCGAGTTGCAGCGCGCCAACGGGATCAACTGACATGACCGATTTATTGATGTCCCGTCGCCATTTCTTTGCCGGAACGGGCGCTTTGGGCCTGATGCCGTGCGTCAGTTTCGCTGCCTCACCAGCGGCGTTGACCGCTCAGTTCGCACATACCCAGATCGCGCCGGACGGCTATCCCGTGACCGAGGTCTATAGCTATGGCAGTCAGTTCCCCGGCCCAATGATCCGCGCCAAACAAGGCGAACGGATCGCTCGGGAATTGGTCAACGACCTGCCAGTGCCGACCTCGGTCCACTGGCACGGCATTCGCATCGACAATGCGATGGACGGTGTTGCGGGGCTGACCCAAGAAGCGGTGCTGCCGAAGGCGCGGTTCACCTATGATTTCGCCGTGCCCGATGCGGGCACCTATTGGTATCACGCGCACATCAACTCGATGGAGCAAGTCGCACGAGGTCTTTATGGGCCGCTGATTATTGACGAGGTGAATGCGCCCGATGTGGATCGGGACGAGGTTCTGATGCTCGACGACTGGCGGCTCGACCCTGAGACGGCTCAGATCGACCCGGATTTCGATTTCCCGATGGATCGCAGCCACGCGGGGCGCTACGGCAATCTAATTGGCACCAATGGACGCTACGGCTATCGTCTTTCGGCGCGCCGCGGGGAACGTCTGCGCCTGCGGCTGATCAATGCGGCCAATGCGCGGATTTTTGGCCTCAAACTCCAAGGGCTCACGGGCTGGACGGTTGCGCTCGACGGGATGCCTTTTGCGACCCCGGAGCCTGTCGATAGCGAAATCGTTCTCGCCCCTGCGCAGCGCGTCGATCTCATTATCGATGTGACCGCCGCCGAGAGCGAAGAGGCCATGATCCTGCGGTTCGACGACGACGAGCAATGGCGCGCGCAGGTCGGGTTCGATCTGTCAGGCATCAAAGCAATTCGGGACACAGCCCCGGCACCTCTGCCACCCAATCCGGGGATGGAACCTGTCGATCTTGCGCACGCGACCCAGCTTGAAATGCACATGGAGGGCGGTGCCATGGGCAATATGCCGATGGGACGGATGAACGGGCAAATGATGGGGTTTCGAGAGATGGTCTCTGGCGGCATGTACTGGACCCTCGCGGGTGTCGCCGGGATGGACGAAGCCCCCTTTGCACGTCTTTCCTTGGGAGAACACGTCCGGCTCAAACTCACCAACGACACCATTTTTCCGCATGCGATGCACCTGCATGGGCAGCACTTTCGTGAGATCACGAACGGCAAGCAAGGGCCGATGCGGGACACGCTCCTGAGCCTTCCCGCTGAAACCACGGAAATCGCCTTTGTTGCGAACAATCCCGGAAAATGGCTGTTCCATTGCCATATGCTCGGCCACGCGGCGACTGGAATGACAACATGGATCGAGGTTGCTTAGGGTGATGTCGGTGGAAGCGGACATTCGCAAAATATGCAGCGAATGACCGCTCTCCGCCCTTCCAAACAAAACAAGCAGCTTGTCAGCCCGTGGCTGCCGGATGGCGACGCAAGTTCACTGCTTGAGACTTTCATCTAGCCACTACCACTTGTGCCTGTCATTGTCTTCGAATGGATGACCTCGCCGAAACCCACTGGAAGTCACTTTGTTTGGCGTTGCCTGCCAATGGCATAGCCAAGACTTTTAAAACCGAGGCGGACTGTTTGCGAAGGCTGGTTGCTGTTCGGTTCCCGACGGGTGTTACATGTCATGCTTGCGAGAGTGACCGGTTGTCATATCTGGCTGATCGGGACTTTTACTACTGCAAGAATTGCCAGTGTCAGTTTTCTGCGCGCTACGGGACAGTGTTTGAGCGCAGTAATCTGCCGCTGATGAAATGGTTTCAATGCGCGGAAATCGCGATCAAAGCACATGACGCGAAAAAGCTCTCAATCAGCTTTTCTATTAACGCCGTCACGATGCGGCTCAACGTGTCGCGGCGCACGGCTATTCGCTTAAGAAAAGCGGTAACGAAAGAACTTCTAAAGGAAGATGGCGGCATTTTGGGCCAGTGCATTTCTGACCGGAAGTTTGATTTTCCTGAAGCCATTGAGCCAGGGACGCAGGCGCATTTTTCTTCGCTCGAAGACAACGTGGGGCGCCAAAAGCGTTTTTAAAGGGCCTCTGAATAAAGTAGCCCCCTTTTTCCAAAGAAATAGCCCGATTTTCTATGCAACTGAAAATTTCCGCATATTTGGCCAATTGAACGAGGCACGATAGAAAGGAAATTACAGTTTTGGGATAGCACTTCGCAGCTTTGATCATTGGACCTCAGTCCAAGCCGGTCAGACAAAGTTTGCATACGCGGTGCGACAATGATGCCCAAATGGCAATTCAAAGGTTTTGCGAAAACAGTAGATGATCTGTTTTTCAGCGTAAGATTTTGATATTGCAGAAAAAAACGACTCGACTCTTCATTTTTGATTGAATAGCGAAGGGTCTCAACCAGCTCGGGAGCCCCGAGTTTAACACGAAAGAAAACTTTAAACACCGCGGCTGAGCTAGTGCGCGAACGGAGAAACTATGTCTGCACCTTTTCAATCATACACCATCGATGTTGTGCCGGATCCCGCGATCCCGGCCTACGCATCTGTGGCGGAGATGGCAGGTGCGCTTGAGAAGAGCCGTTCCGTAGAACTGGGCTATGAAAACCTCGATCAACTTCTACCCTATGACGGAATTCGTAAGGTCGTCCATCGCTCCGACTCCGCAAAGACGGGAGCGCTTGTCGGGAGAACAGAAGAGGACGCCAATCTGTCTCGCGTTGTTGGCTTCGAGTCTGGCTTGGAGCGTGCGGTGGCCATCAGTGCCTTGATTCATCCCAATACCTTTGGCTTGAAGTGTCAGCCTCGGCACTTTGGGTTCGAGCAAAAAGTTGATGACGTCGGATCCAATTTTCTCGATTTTCTGCTGACCCTGCGAAATGGTCAGAAAACTTACCTTTATGTGAAGAATGGCGACAGTCTCGTGCGCGCCAAGCAGGCATTGATTTGTGAGCAGATCCGGTTGCGGCTCCCGGAGGGCTGTGGGTTTGCTGTCATTTCAGAAGCAAGCTTATCGCCACAAATGCGTGGCAACAACGAAAGGATCTTTTTGGCAAAGAGGTTCCCGGACCCTGAAGCAGACGCTCGTCTGATGGAGGTTCTTGAGAATATTATCGACAAGCCAAAATTCACGATTGAAGAGCTTGTAATCCGTGGGGCGGGACATCGCGCCAAGGCTGAACAAGGGCGCATGTTTGACGCCGTACTTCGCGCCATCGCCGACTTCCGCCTCGTTGCCGACAAGAGACGCCTGATTGACTACCCGACAGTCGTGGGGAGATCAGAATGAGTGTGCTTCCGACATTTCATTTTCCACAAGGGACTTTGATCAGCTTTGAGGGCCATGCACTTGTGGTGTCCGGATTCTGTCGGGACGGCTTGATCGTATGGGACCGTGCGCTGGAGCAGCAGACGGCTCAGCACTTCGTCCTTGAGCATGCCAAAGTCCGCGAAATCATGGGGCGACTGGATACAGTCGTTGACGAAACCTTCGGGAGCGACGGGCCAGAAGAGGCGGCGCTTGCTGCGCAGAAGCGCGCTTCAATCTCGGCTTGGGAGACTGCGACCGATAAAGAGCGCTACGAAGCCCAGATGAAAGAGGCGTGGTGTCTCGCTTCACAGAAAGTTCTGCAAGGTGCCCGTCAAACGGAAACCAATATCACCAGACACTTTGATGCGATCCAGTCTGACGCTTTTCGCCGTCAGCGCCTTTTGAAACGCGGGACGGATCGCAATGGCGCGTTTCATGCAAAGACCTGGAGCCCGAAACGCGTGAGCCAGTTCTGCACGATGTATTTCGGCCAGCTGCGCCCGTCGCCAGAGGCGCTGTTGAACAAGAAGGCAAGTGGGAACAAGACGACACCCAGAATGTCTGCTGAGGCCAGCTTGTTGCTGGATCGGATCTGCAAAAAGTACTGTTCAACTGCTCAGCCGTCGAAAGCATCAATTGAAAGAACTGTCAGACAGGCGTTCCGGAGGGAATCTGCCGAGCGGATGTCGAATGGGCGGCCGCCCCTCACGTGTCCTCACCGTAACACCATCTATCGTCGTCTTGCTCAGTTCACGAAGTTTGAATTGGTTGTTGGGCGCGAGGGTATTCAAGAGGCGATGAAAGAATTCTCGCCAACGCAGCATGGGGTGCGCGCCCTGAAGCCAGGCGAATTGATTGAGCTCGACTTCTGGCATGGTGATGTATTCACGCTGCGCCAGAAGAGTGACTTTTGGGGCCTTCTTTCGCCCGATCTCCAGGAAAAGCTCGAGCAGAAGGAGAATAACAAAAAGACAAAGAAAAAGAATAAGAATAAGAAGAAAGCACAACGCCTTTGGGTCTGTGCGGCCATTGATGTAGCGACTCGGATGATTCTCGGAGTTGGCGTGGCTGAGACAGCGAATGTCCGCACCGTCATTGAAGTGCTGGACATGACGACGCGCGACAAAAGCCAGTATAGCCAACTCGCAGGCTGTAGTATGGCTTGGAGCCAGGCGACCGGCATTGGAACGGTGGTCGTTGATACGGGCAACGAGTTTTTCGACGCTGAAGTGCAAGCGGCAATTGTCGCGTTGGGCGGGTCTTACATCTACGGGCGCACCGGGGTGCCCATGGACAAACCCTTTGTCGAAAGGTTTTTCCGGACGCTGCGGATGATGTTTGCTGACGAACTTCCCGGCAAGACAGGGTACTCACCTGACTGCCTGATCGCATATGACAAAGAAGGCATGGCCGCCTTCGATGCTGATGTTTTTCGCCACCTGCTGGTGAGGTTCTGTGTCGACTACTATCCTCTTCAAGAGCATATGGGCCTCATGGGAAAGCGTCCTGTGGATCAATGGCAAGATGCCATGAAATATGGGGCGGTCGGGGCACCGAGCGTGCGTGTGCGACGCAGGGCTACCGGTTTGAAGCTCTCACGGAAATTGACGAAAGAGGGTGTCCGCATTCTTGGTGTTCCGTTCGGGGAGCAAAGCCAGTTTCCGAAGAAACTATGGGAAGCGGGGGTTGATCTCGAAATCCGTCTTGACCCGACGGATATGCGTGAAGTGACGGCCCTGCATGAAGGGGAAACCTATTACCTGGAAAATCAGCGTCCAGATCTGGCACATCACACTGTCCGCACGCTTATGGCCGCAATTGAAAAAATGCGGGCAACGAAACCCCAGGATAAGAAGTTCTATGAATTTGTTTTGGCAAAGCATGCGGATTGGTTTGATGCAAAGATTCAATCCGGGATTGAGGCACACGGATTGCCCTCAACAGAGCTGAAGGAGGAAACGCTCGAATGGTTTGAGAATAGTCACTGCGTTCACCTCCAGATCGAGAAAAATCCCGCAGAAGCAATCTCAGCCGACATGGATACTCTGCTGTCTGGTGGTCAGGGCAAGGGTATCTACTCACCCGAAATGATCGAGGCGGAAAAGCGTTCCTGGGCTGATAAAGAAGCCTCGGAACCCCAGGGAGAAGGTGCGGAGCCATGTGCCACCACCGCCCCCACCAATGACACATCCGCGCCGCCAGATGTCGGATCTGACCGCGCCGCGCAGCAATCGGTGGGCACGGGGACCAACAAGAAGAGCAAAGGGAAGACGAAGGCGCCGGGCAAGACGTTTTCTGGTGCGCCGAAGGGAAGGGGAAGTTTCAAATGACCAAAGAGAATTCGCTGGATGGGATGTCCTACGTCAAAAGGAAAGCACGTTTGCGGAAGATGTATTTCCACATGTCGCGTGCCGAGGAACTCGATGCTTTGTTTCAGGAGGCGGTCGATGATTACGACTCTGGCGTCTTGTCAGAAGAGCCGTTTGAGGCCAGTTGCCTGACGATCATCGGCGAGAGCAATTCAGGTAAAACCAGGGAGATCCGGCATGCCCTTTGGCGTCTGCAAACAGGGGACAGGCGCTTGGAGTGTGGGCGTGCGATTCAGGCAGTGTCGATCGTTCTTGATGGGGAAACCACCTGGAAATCACTTGGCATAAAGATTCTCGAGCAAGTGGATTATGACATGTCCCCGAGAAAGACCGAGCATGAAATCTGGACACGTGTTCGCCAACAGTTGCGCGATAAGGGAATGTGGATTGTCGCAATTGATGAATGCCAGCACATGTTCGAAACACTGGTTGAAAAAAACATAAGAAAGGTGATCAACTCGATCAAAACTTTGATCAAGAATCCCGATTGGCCTGTGGTTGTTGTGTTGAGCGGAATTCCCGAGCTCCTTGAGAAGGTCAATTTGGATCCACAATTGAGAAACCTGGCGACTGCTTACAACATGCGCTCGCTTGATCCAAACTGCGACGAGGATCTCCACGAGATTGATACGGCGTTTTATAATTATGCGGCAGTGCGAGGCGTGAACATCGACGGTGTACGCAATGAGGAAACTTACCGGCGTCTTTGCTATGCGACAGGGCATCACTTTGGTCGCGCTTTCAAGTTTATGGTTAGCTTGTTCGCGTCAATCGAGGATGACGAACGTTTCTTGAGACTTGATGCGTTGGCAGACCATTATGCAAAAAAGACGCAGTGCATTCCTGGCCACAATCCGTTCATTCGCGAAGACTATCACCTTTGTGACGTGTCGGTGTTGTTGGCTGGCTTGGACGGTTGAGTATTCCGTAGCACATAAAAATTTTCCTAAATTCATCGCGCCCCGACTTGTTGAAGTCGGGGCTTTTTTTGTATCTGTGTGTATGTGCGAAATTCCTTAAAGTTATGGAATCTCAAGAAAAATCACGGTTTTGGAAACGCGTTCAGGTGACTCGGAAATGTGTTGCTGTGATTGGTGTGAAAATTATCCAATGATTTCAATGGGTGGATTTGATCCCGCGGAAATCGGATGAGGTAATTCACAGTTTTTGTTGTGAATTACCCCAACCGATTTCCGTGAATCACCGCAACAGATTTCCAAAATGGGCATTTGACTTGGCCCAATGTTAACGATGAGGGGCGGCGCAATGGCGTCGCCCTTTCTTATTGTGTTTTGTTATCAGTCGTTTATGGGAATGTAGCGTCGACGTGTTTGCGTTCGTAGACGCTGCCGTAGTCCTCGCCGTCCGGAGAGAAGGCTTCGACACCGGCCGCACGTAAGGTTGCAGTCATGGATTGCCAGCTCTTGCCGTAGGCCTGTGCCATGGTCCGTGGAGTGTAGAAGCGGCTGTGAAACGCATCAGCGTCATCAGGTGTGATAAATAGCTGATTTTTCTTGAGCTTGGGGTGCAGCATCCATGTCGCAGGGGTGTGCCCATTCAGGATCAGACGCCGCATACGAATTGGTTGCCCGATACCGACCGTTTTCGCGAACATCTCAATGCTCTGATTAAATGAGGGCTCCGGAGACAATATCGAGCAGACTTCGTCGTGATAGACGTAGAGAGCGGCATAGCCGTCAAAGTCGGCGTGGTTTCCGATCCTGACGATACGCTTTTCCTGGATGGCGCGGATGATGACCTCCGGACCAAGCATCAGACGTGCGGCCGACTTCGAGATGTGTTCCCACCCGTGCTGGGCCTGGCGGAGCGGGGATGCGCCAAGGAAGACACTGTCGAGAAAGCGGACGCCATCAGCTGGGTCCCAGATTGCTTTGGTCCCTGCTTCACGAACAGAGGGCAGGCGCGGAGTGAGCACTCCTCCTGCGACCGTCCAATGCGGAAGGGCCGCTGCTGCGGGTTTTACCGCGCTTTTGCAAGCTGTGCGCATTCATTTGCGCGGCCCCTCCAAACGGACGGGGCGACGGGGCGGCGCCCATGCTATCAACCCCGCAAAAGACGCGTCAACGGGGGCATGCCGCCACCGCCGCTGGGGCACACTGGCGGCGTCTTTGCTCCCGCCAGAAACGTCGCGGAACCCGCGCCGAGCAAAAGGTCTCACGACCCGCCAGAATCACAGGAGCATCCCATGAAGCAGCAACACCGCAAACCGACCCGGACACTTGCCATGGCGTTTGTGCTGGCGTCTCTGACGACCTTGGCGCAGGCGCAGGAGGGCGACGGATCCGACATCATTCCCGCGCTGGCGCAGGAGGCCGTCATGGAAATCCTGCCCGCCATCCCCGCCGAGGTGGGCCTGTCGCCAGAAGACTACGTTTTCGGCAATGACTATACTGCCGATTTGCGATCGGTGCATGTGTTCATCGGGCCGGACGGCCATATGATGCCAAGCGAGGCGTGGCGCTTCACCCATCCCGCGCAATGTCGCAAACAGGCGCGCGAGACGTTCGAGCCGGTGCAAATCCTGACATTCGAGATCCAGCGCATCACTGAAACCCTTAATGGCCTGACGCGCCATCAGTATTTCGCCAACGCGCGGCTGTCCGATATTGATGTCGGTCCCGATAAACTGTTGATGGCGCGCAGATCGTCTACCGGCGGCTCGACTGTCGGACGGTATCCCACGGGCAGCGGCGGCAAGCTGTCGCTGGCCGATTACGATGCGCTGGTCCCGGCATTCCGGGATGCGATGCAGAACCTCGGTATTGATTTCGGGTCGCCGGGCGATGGCTGCGGCGATATTCGTCTGACCCATCTGTATGGCGCCAAGGTGGATGAGGAATTCGGGTTTCTGGCCGGGTATCAGAACGAGTCGGTGCCGAACATGACCTATGAATGGGATTTCGGCGGCGCGGGCGGACATGGCGACCAGATCGGGCGCCATGTCTACCCCGCCAAAGGCACCTATACCGTGACCGTTCATGTCGGCGGCGAAGGCGTGCGCGAAGGCAGCGCCAGCATTGCCGTCGTCGTGGACGACGGCCCGATCCAGCCCAAGGACGGCACCTGGGCAATCAGCCTCGTCAACCACGAAACCGAAGGCTGCGCCCCCAAGATTGTCAGCGGCATCGAAAAGGCCATGGCCAGCATGTTCGGCGATGAAAAGCGCGAGCGCCTGACATTCGCCAAGCCGTTCCACCCTGAACCCCTGATGAAACACGCCGACAAACTGGACTGGACACAGCGCGGCATGAACACCTGGGACACTGTGATCGCCGAAAAGTCGGGCAACGCCATGAAACAGAAGGTGGGTCTGGTAGCCGAAGTCCTGTCGGAGACACGGATCAAGGAGGTCATGGACCATGAAATCATCATGTCGGCCAATATTGCCAATCTGTTGGGCGGCTCCGAGCGCTGCGTTGCCGTTGGCACCTATGATCTGACATGGGTCGGCCCGTGATGCGCCAGCGCGCGGATCTTCGTACAGGGTGACAGAACAGTAACTTCACGCTGAGGGTTAAATTGCCTCGTTTTTCTGTTGATCGCTCTGCGCTGCAGGTCACCAATGCCAGAAGCGCTCGTTTTCGGAACGTTCAGAAAACACTCCATTTGACGCTTCCACAAAACCGTTCAATACCTAAGCATTTGCTGAAGGTTTTTGGCTCGCTACTGAAGTTGAACAGAGGTGGTCCAGCTTTTTCGACCATATTGCAGCCCATTTAAGGTGGATCAGGGTTTCACATTAGGCTGCTAATCTCATCGGTTCTGTTTTGCTGGCATAGGCCTCATCGGGGGTCAAGATGCCGTGAGACG
>NZ_JBLXFZ010000004.1:0-309793 GCF_048261515.1 Celeribacter sp. | reverse complement strand
CCGTGGGCAACGCACCAGGTCATCACCCGATCACAGCGTTGTTTGACGCGGCTTGCGGTTTCGGGTTTGGCAAGCCAGATGGGTTTGAGGCAGCGTGCGAAATCCGCTGTCGTTAACTGATCAACTCGCGTGTGTCCGATGATGGGAAAAGCATAGGTCGTAAGCGTCGTGATCCATTGCTTGCGGTGCTTTTCATTGCGAAACGCCGGACCGATATCTTCGAAGACGTGCCTAGCCGCTTCCGCGAATGTGGGGGTGCCCCGACGCGCCGCAACACGTTGCTTCTCCGCGTCGCGTTGATCTATCGGGTCCAAGCCTGATGCAATCAACTCTCGCGCCTCAAGCGCCAGCTTACGCGCTTTTGCCAAACCTGTCTCGGGATAGCTTCCCAGCCCCATGTCGCGCCGCTTGCCCGTGCACGGGGATACAAAGCGCAATGTGTACTTGCCTGTCCCAACACGTGAGGAAGGTTTGAGGGTCAGACCCGCAACACCACCAACCGCAACGGCTTTGTCGTGCGGCTTCAGATTGCGGGCTTGTGTGTCTGTAAGCATGGGGATGTTCCTTTGCCTCGTTCTGAATGAGTAAACGAGTTTCAGCCCCACATCCAGCCCCACATTAAACGTGAGATTAGATGATATGAGATGAGTTTGTGTTATGCAGTATTTTATACTATCGTATTGGTATTGCTTTGTATTTTAAGCTGTTTGAAATTCCTTGATGCAATTTATCGGCGGACTTCGTCTCCGCCACCTACCATTTTCATTCGATTGTGTTGGATGTTGTTTAGCCCCCCTATGGGGCTGTTTTTGTTGATTTATGCATATACGTTTTATCTTTGATTAGACCCGTTCCTATCCTTGTGTGGTAGGAATTGTGGTATTCTGTGGATGCTTGCTCTGAAGCCCAAGGACTCTCCGCGAAGTGGAGGAAGCTTGGGGCTCAGGTCATTGGCCACAATGGCATTAAAATCCTCATAGCTGCTAAAGGAAATATCAACGATGTAATCGTTCAACGCGGTTGCAGGTAACTCCCGAAGCGGCGCCATGCTGAAAGACAAAGGCGCCAGCGCACCTGTCATTTGCAAAACGGGCTTGTCTTCACACAGCGTCAAAGCCAGCGCAGGAAGCGTGCTCGCTTGAAGGCTGGCGGCGATCAGGAAGCTGTCGATGAGCCTACGCACGATAAACCCTTTCAAGACATTCGTGTCAGTTCCACAGGCCGTCACATAAGTTTCAAACCATATAAAAAAGAATTTTTCGACTCCCCCTCTAAACGGATGGGGCGGGTGAAGAAGTCACTGGTTAGGGTCGGCCGAGAACCAATGAGTATTTGCCGTCATGTCCAGTCCCGCACCCGTTATAGCCCTCCTTTCTGCCTGCTTGGTTTTACAGTCCTGCGGCACGCCTGAGTATCGCACTGAACGCACCCACTGCGAGGCTGAGTGGTTGCTGGAAATGCCTCCTGTCTATCGCCTCGAGCCCGTTACGAAATACCGTAGCGAGGAGCGGCCGAGCGGTGAAACTGTCTGCGAGACATCGGGCACAACGACCGTATGTAAACCCGTAATGAAAACGGTTTCGGTGCCTTACAAAGAGTTGGAGCGGGTCGACATTCGCAAGGCGCAGCGAGATACGCAGATCGCCTCCTGCGCCGCCCGCGCCTGCACTGCGAAATACGGCAACGCCGAATGTGAGATGTAGCCCCGCATCAAGCAGTAAAAAGAAAACCACGACAGAAAAGGGAACTTAGGAATGTGGGACTTCAGCATAGGCGGCGCACTTGGAATGATGGGACGGACTCTTCCCTTCATCCTGCTACGGATGGCCGTCTATTTTGGTATTACCTTAGGATACATCCTCGTCACGGGCGTTGGCGCGGGTGTCGGTTGGGGCATCGGTGGCTTTGGTGACGAGGGCTTCCGCGCGAGCACGACGATGTGGGGCGGCTTCGCGGGGTTCGGCATTTTTGGCGCCATCATGTATTGGGCGCGTGAATACATTCTTTACATCGTCAAGGCGGGGCATATAGCTGTGCTGGTGGAGTTGATCGACGGCAAGACGATGCCTCAAGGCCGCAGCCAGATCAGCCATGCGACAGCCGTGGTCAAAGAGCGTTTTCCGCAGGCCAGTGTCCTCTTCCTGTTGGATCGTTTGATCATTGGGGTCATCCGCGCAATCACAGGGCTCGTGCGCGGCATTTTCACGATCCTGCCTATTCCGGGCGTGCAACAGTTGAGCAGTATTCTCTCGGCGTTCCTGCGTGTGGCCGTGGGGTTCATCGACGAGGTGATCCTCGCCCATGCCATTCGCACACGGTCGGACAACACATGGATGTCGGCGAAAGAGGCGTTGGTGCTCTACGGGCAAAACTACAAGCCGATGCTGAAAAACGCCGCGTGGCTTGCGCTGTTTGTCTATGCTCTGAGCTTTGTGGTCTTCTTGGTCATGCTCGCGCCTGCGGCACTGGTTGTCTACCTGATGCCTGGCGCATGGGCCGCAGGCGGCGTGGTGTTTGCGCTGCTTTTTGCATGGAGCGTCAAGGCAGCTTTGCTGGAGCCTTTCGCGATTGCCTGCATGATGCAGGTCTTTTTCAAAGTGACTGACGGGCAGCAACCCAACCCCGAATGGGACGCCAAACTGGAGCAGATGTCAGGAAAGTTCCGAAAGCTCAAAGAGCGCGCTTTGGGAGAAAGCCAGACAGCGGCAAGAGGGGCGTCAGAGGCATGAGCGTTCTTGGGGTCGGCATAGATGAAGATGGAGAATTGTAATGAATAAGCATTGTTTAGCTGCGCTTGCCTTCACTGTTGCCTCAACGTTGGCACTGCCAGCCAGCGCAACGGTCGTGTGCGAAGGCACTTATGAATTTTTCAATGGTCAGGATACGGTCACAGCCCTGCCGGGCGAAGTCCCGCCAAATGGCGCTAAGGCCGCCGCGCTCTACAATGCCAACCGTGGCGCGTGGTTGGGACAGTTTATGGGCAAGCCGAAAAGTGAGGGGCTGCATGAGGTTAAGGTGAGCCAGTGCGGACGTCAGTTTGTTCTGACGCAGGGTTCGAAACAGATGCTGTTTTTGCAATCCATCATGGATGACACGTTGTATGTCGCTCAGGACATAGGGACCAATGAGGCGGAACTGACGCTGCGCGTGGTTGATCACAAGATCATGGTCGGCAGCGTTTCCGGCAAGTCACACGGATTTGCGTTCAATATTCCTGTCGCGTTGGACCCGCGCGATGTTTCAATGCCTGACATGAAGGGCTGTTACGACGACCTTGCGCCACGTGATACGCCAATGGACGATCGGCTGACGGTCGATCCAACGCTGCGCGGAGAAGCAATCGACATCGTCGCGGCAAAGCTGGGCATTCCGCCGGCGGAAGCGGGCCGCTACATTTCGGCGGCGGAAACCGTGGCCAAAACCCGTCAATCCGATGAGGGCGTAACGGAAATCCTTCCGGGCGAGCCAGGCTGTCCTGTCGAGTTAACTGGCGTAAAAACCTGTCGCGTCTATCCGCAAGACACAACAACCACCGTCGAGACCAACGTATTGCTGGACAAGGATGGGCGGCTGCTCCCTGTCAAAGCGCATACGCCGGAGGCCCCGCGTGTTGAGGTGGACGATCCGACAGCTTCGGATATCTGCGCGCCAAGCCGGACATACCCTGTTGCGGAACAGCGTCTGCGCTTCAAGTTCTTCGCGATTGACGACGTTGGCATTAATGATGTGCAAGCCACGCTCGTGGATGCCAACACCGACATTGCGCAAAAAGCGCATTATGCAACGGGTATGCAAGAGGGCCGCCGCGGAATGTCCGAAGGCGTTGACGAGGCCTATGAGGCCATCGGTGCCCCTGTGACGGGCCGCCACAATTAAATGAATAACGGGAACTGCCCTGAGCACTCACTTCGAGGCGCTCTAATTCTTTATAAGATGAAGGAACGGACCATGAAATTGGTAGCATCAAAACTGGCAGCGGCGGCAACTGCGGGTTTCATCGCCTGCGCGACAATGGCGCAAGCTGCGGACGACGTGGTGATTGTTTATGATGGTTCGGGGTCGATGTGGGGTCAGATTGACGGCACCTCCAAGGTGGAAATAGCGCGCGACGTGCTTGCCGATCTGGTGCAGAGCTGGGACGCCGAAACCAATCTGGGCCTTGTCGCCTATGGGCACCGTAGTCAGGGTGACTGCACCGATATCGAGACCTTGATCACTCCCGCGCCTGTGGACCGCAGCAGTTTCATTGACACTGTCAACACGATCATGCCCGTTGGGAAGACGCCGATTTCAGCCTCGATCCAACATGCCGCCGATTTGCTTGCCTACCGTGACAATCCCGCGACCGTCGTGCTCATCTCCGATGGGGTCGAGACCTGTAATGCCGATCCTTGTGCCCTATCGGCACAGCTTGCCAAGCAGGGCGTGAAATTCACCGCCCATGTCGTCGGCTTCGATCTGGACGATGCCGCGCAGGCGAGCCTTTCGTGCATTGCCGACAATACGGGCGGGATGTTTGTTCCTGCGGGCAATGCGGACGAGCTTCATAATGCCTTGGCTCAGGTTCAGGACGCGATGGTGGTCGAGCCAGAGCCGACACCCGAACCTGTCATTCCCGAGGTCATTCTGACCGCACCCGCGCAGGTGACAACGGGCGCTGTGTTCGACGTGGCGTGGGACCAAACGATCGACAGTTCCGACTTCATCACCATCGTGCCCGCTGGTGCCGACGAAGGCACACGTCACAATCACATCCGCGCTCGTGACGACCTTTCCGGCAAGCTGACGGCTCCCGCCACACCAGGCCTCTACGAGGTGCGCTATGTGCTTGATGAAGGCGACCGCACCATCGGGGTGGCTTCGGTTGAACTGGTTGAGGCAGGTGTCACCGTCACCGCTCCCGCGCAGGTGACAACGGGCGCTGTGTTCGACGTGTCGTGGGACAAGACGATCGACAGTTCCGACTTCATCACCATCGTTCCTGCTGGCTCGGACGAAGGCACGCGGCACAACCACATCCGTGCCCGTGACGACCTTTCCGGCAAGCTGACGGCTCCCGCCACACCGGGTCTCTACGAGGTGCGCTATGTGCTTGATGAGGGCGACCGCACTATCGGGATGGCTTCGGTTGAACTGGTCGAGGCAGGTGTCACCGTCACCGCTCCCGCGCAGGTGACAACGGGGGCCACGTTCGACGTGGCGTGGGATAAGACGATCAACAGCTCCGACTTCATCACCATCGTTCCCGCTGGTGCCGACGAAGGCACGCGGCACAACCACATCCGCGCCCGCGATGACCTTTCCGGCAAGCTGACGGCTCCCGCCACACCGGGCCTCTACGAGGTGCGCTATGTGCTTGATGAGGGCGACCGCACTATCGGGATGGCTTCGGTTGAGTTGATTGAGCCGGAGATGGGCATTTCAGGCCCAGGCATCGTTCGGGCGGGAACGCAGGTCGATATCCAGTGGTCTTCGGCCATCAATGGCAGTGACTACGTGACTATTGTGCCCGCAGGTGCCGACGAGGGAACGCGTCATACCCATCTGCGCGTGCGCGATATGACCGAAGGCCGCCTGAAGGCGCCTGATGAAACGGGCCTCTACGAGATCCGCTATGTTCTGGATCAGGGAAACAAGACCCTTGCGAGCGCCCCTCTGGAAGTCGTGGATGCGGATGCGCCGCTTGATGACGGGGCGGGGCTGTCGGCTCCCGAAACGGCAGCGCCGAGTGAAGTGATCACCGTGACATGGACGGGCGGCGGCGAAGGTGCTGACCAGAGGATCGCATTGGCCCTTAAGGAACAGCCCGATTTCAGCTGGGTTTCGGCGCAGAAAATCGAAGCGGGCCAGAGCATGGAATTGAAAATGCCCGACGAGCCGGGTCTCTATGAAGTCCGCTATCTGGATGTGTCGAACCGCGCACTTCTGGGGCGGTCTGTTGTGGAGGTTAAGTAATGACGAAGCTCTTTATGGCGGCCACGCTTTCCTGCGCCATGGCGTTTGTCGCATCGAGCGCTCAGGCCGAAATCGACGGTCACGGGCCTGACGCGTGGCGGGTGACGGGAGTTGCGGCGGATGATGTTCTGAATATGCGGATGGGGCCCGGAACCGACTATCTGGTGATCGACAGCCTTCCGCACAATGCCCGCGCATTGAAGCAGATCACCTGTGTGCCACTGATGATTCCTTCAATCTATAATCGTCTGACAGAGGCGCAGCGAGAGAACTTGTCGCAGAGTTGGTGTCTCATGCAGACGGAGGACTACATCAAGTCCGGCTGGGTCGCGCAACGGTTTCTTGAGCCGGATTGGGGACATGTTGAGGCCGACGATGTCGGGTCTGACGTGGTCCATAGCACTGGCGATGCAATGATCGACGATGCGGCTCGATTGGTGAGCGATCTTTATGCCTCCTTCGAGGCGCAGAGCAGCGCGGCGGAAAACCCCTTCGGCCCAAGGTTGGCCCCGCAATACTTCTTTGCTGGTGTTGTTCCTGAGTTGGCAGGGCACGGAGGTGATGTCCTCTACAACGCGCAGGATTTTCAGGGCGAGATCACCCGTATCGCGCCTGATCCTGACCTGCCGATGTTGCAGGGGATGATCACAATCAACGTGGACTTCACCAATTTCGGTCAGCCCAATCGTGCGGCGTTTTTCCTCAGGGCCGACCCTGACCAGTCAGGTGCGCCCATTCGGATATTCCGTATCGAGCACGAGGGATGGAGCTTCCCGCAATGAGGCTGCGGAACGATGCGTGTGCAGTAATTGCCGCGTGCCTTCCTTCCGTATCGGCGGTGATCGTTGGCCCGCGGCTCTGCCAAGGCCGTTACCGCGCGGATGTTGGCACGTGGCTTGATCCATGTAGAGCCGCGCAAACGGAGTGAAGGCACGCTCGACCCGCCTCGTAGGATGCTCGATTTCAAAAGCGTCGAGTAAAAGTTGCCAAAGCCTAAGCGATTTCGCTCGGGTCATTGACAACGAAACAGCAAAGTTCATCGCCCAAAGGGAAAGCCAAGTTGCAGGCGAAGATGCCGATGCACGCACCTTGGCGATGCAAGAGAACGCGGCCCAAACCGCCGCCGACGAAAGCGTATTCGGACCGTTGAGCAACGGCGCGTCGGTCTGATCCGCACGACACACTATCGACAGGGAGACCAGAAAATGGAATTTTCAAAGCCAGATAAAAAAGCGCGGCTCGCCCAATTGGGGTATCTCGTACGTCACACCTTCACCGTGGTCGGACGTAACCGCGCGCTGTTGGCCCCACTCATAGCAATGTGGGTGTATGCGACCGCAATGGTCGTGGTGTTCTTTGTCGGGCTCTTCTTGATGGTTAATGGCAGTGGCGGGGGCGGCTGGTTCCTGTTTGGCGGCGTGCTCATGTTTTTCTATAAATACTTCTTCTACAATCGCGCCGAGCTGACATTAAGTCGCCTGACCTATGACACCGCGATCGGGGGCACTCCGAGCCATAGTGATGCCCGCCGCGAACTTGCTGGGCTTGGCTCCCAAGTTCGCAGCCTTGCAATGCTTGATATGGCTGCAACCTGGGTTGCGAGTCGCAAGAACAAGGAAGGCGGGCTCATGTCGCTCTTGCTGGGTGGAATCGGCGAGGTCTGGGATCTGGTAAACCACTTCATGTTGCCTGCAGTGGCCATCGACAAATTGGGACTGCGTGAAGGAGCTGGACGCCTGAAGCGGCTGAAAGAGCATGTGCCCGAAACACTCGTCGGCGTTTTTGGCGTCGACATCATGGGCGGTGTGATCGGAACTCTGATGGCGCCCCTCTATGTTTTTGGCATGCTGGCTGCAATCGTATGCGGGCTATACTTCGGCGCGGGCTTGCCAGAGGCCTTCTCCGCAGGTGCCTTGCGAGACTTGTCCCCCGACATTCCCGAAATTGGCTTCATTGGGCCCGACACTATCTTCAACTGGTTGCCCGTTTTCCTGTTTGTATTTCTGGGCTTCATCCTACAGGCCGTGCTTGCTCGCATCGTGACCGCAATAAAAGTCGTCTATTTTACTTTGTTCTATAGCCGCCTCATGCATCCCGAAGCGCTGGACCCGAAAATGCAGGCTGATCTTGAAGGGTATCTGGAGCTTGATGGATAGAGCGTAAGCGAACGGGCCCAAGACTTCTTTGGATGAGTTTATGGAGAGCACAAAGCAGTTGATGCCAAGCCGTTCTCGGCATCTTCTGCATGGTCGCCGAAGCCATTATCAACCCAATGCTTGCTTCGAAATCTTGTCTATCAGGCGCGAGAGGAGAAACCTTTCCGGATGCAAACGGCGCTTCCGGGTGGTTGCGACGTAGCCCCTTCTCTGCCGATAGGGTCGTCAGCATAACGAGCTGGCGATGGAAGGCCGTCATATCCTCTGGCTACATCGAGTATTACATCCGTTTGGTGCAAGGGTTGATGATCTGGCATGCTGATACTTGTTCGGCCTCCTTGCTAGTTTTTTGACCTCTCGAAGCAACTTTAGGTTGCTAAATCAATTCCCTGCGACTTCTGATGTACAATTTTTGTTGACACCCCAGCACACGATTCACTAACGATTAATTGTCTGAAGACGCACGGTGCAGGTCATCACCGTGGATATGCCGTAAATCCGGTCCAGACGTTTTGACCCTTTGGCTCAGATAGGCGCTGATTTCGGTCAGGCGTCACTGATTTCAAACGGGTAAAGCATGGATTTAATACTTAGATCAAAGCCATTAATTTTCCTTGGGCGAGGGCGCTTCAAGATTGCTTGTGCATTTCCTAAACAGGCCTTCTCCAATTCAAGACTTCCACTGTTTCTCCTTCTCTGTTTCAGCGGAAGCGTTGCGATGGCCGAGACCGCGCCGCAAAGCTGGACGTTCCGCGACTGGAGTGTGACCTGTCCGCAAGATGCGGAACCCTGCGTCGCCGCTACGACAACGCTGGCGGCAGACCGGACTTGGCTCGCAACCCTTCGGATGCAACCCGAGCATGATGGCAGCGCGCGGTTGCAGGTTCTCTTGCCGCAGCAGATCCATATCGGCTCGGGCGTCTTCGCGAAGCTTTCGGGCCGTTCCGAGCAACGGTTGCTGTTGATCCGCTGTGTTCCCGGTGCCTGCGAAGCACGCCTCGATCTTCCAGATGCCGAGCTTGCAGCGTGGAAAGTTGCGCGTGCCGCACAGCTAACCTATCGACCCGCTCCTAACGCCCCGCCGATCCATTTCGACGTTTCGTTGATGGGGCTGACCAGTGCCCTGGCGCAGGCCCAGGATGAGGAGGTGCAAAAGTGAAGTCCCTGCTGCTGATAATGCTCTTGGTTGGGGCGGCACTCGCGGCGCCCCTGACGCCCGCCCGTGCCGAAGCGCAGGCTGAGAATACGGCTGGTGCTGGTGCTGTCTCCGTGCAGACCTTTACGTTGTCGCAGATCGTTTTCGATCCATCGAGCTATCTCAATCCCGAGCAGCTGCAAGAGGTGGCCGACCAATATACCCGCCGCCCGATCAGCTTTGACGACCTGATGAAGATGATCAAGGACATCAAGCGGCTTTACATCGTTGAGGGTGTGCCGACGGCCGAGCCCGTGCTGCCGCCGCAGGAGATCCGCAATGGTGTCCTGCATGTCGCGCTGGTCGAGGCGAAGGTCGAGTCGGTGCAGATCGAAGGCTTCCCGCGCACAAAACCGAGCTTCCTGCGCGACCGCCTTACTCTGCCAGTTAACGAGAAGCCGGATTTTGATGCGATCGCCAGCGAGTTGCGCGTTTTTGATCTGTCTTACGATATCCAGCCATCGCTGAAATTCTCGCCGGGAACGGCACCGGGGACGACGATCGCGACGATCTACGGCGAGTCACCCAAGCGCTTTGCTGTGACCCTTTCGGCGGACAATTACGGACGTCCCGAGACAGGCCGAGAGCGGGCGTCGCTCTTCGCGCGTTGGTCGAGCGTGACCGGCGTACGTGATGCGCTCTCTTTCCAAGCGCAGATGTCGAAAGGGGCATCGGCCTATTCGCTTGGATACTCGCGCCCGATCGGGCCGAAAGGCGGGGTCGTGACCGCAGCGATCAGCCACTCGAACAGTTCGATCATCGGGGGCGAGTTCACCCCAGTCCAGATTACTTCGGACTCCACCGATTTCACCCTCAATTACCGCCGTCCGTTCAGAATTCAGCCTGATCGCTATTTTACTTTCGAGGGCGGTTTCGAGGGCGGGCGCGACAAGTCCAAGGCAGGCCCGCTTTCGTTCTCAGATATTTCTCTGGGCGAGGTCTATGCGATCGGTCGGTACTACCGGCAGTGGCCGAAGGCGCGGGCGAGCTTCGGGCTTGGTGTTCGGATCGGGCGCGCGGATGCCGAGGGAACCTCAGAGACCGAGGGTTCCTATCAGTTGCTCTACGGGGATGCGGGCTTCAGCACGCCGCTGGGCGAGGCGCTGCAATTCGACGCGACCGCGAACTTCCAGTTTGCGCCAGGGCAGAACCTTCCTGTGTCGCGCTTGATCACGGCGGGCGGCGTGGGAAGCGTGCGCGGCTATCCCAGCGAGGTGCGCGGCGGCGACTCAGGCGTGGTGCTGAACCTGCAGATATCCAAGCGCGAGCCTTTTTCGTGGATGAACGGGCGTCTGAACGTGCGGCCTTTCGCCTTCGTGGATGCGGCCGTGGTCGTGCCTTATCGCGCATCCGGCGGCTTCGATTCCGATCAGGACGTGCTGGCGTCAGTCGGGGTCGGCGCGGTGACAGATTTGAATAAGAGGGTCGCCCTGCTGACGAGTGTGGGTGTGCCGCTGAAAGAGACACTTGGATTTACCGATGTGGGTAAACCGACGGTCTATATCGGGTTGGACTACAAATTCTGAGGAGACAGGAACGAATGACCAAGATGAACGAGATGGCAGGGCTGGGAGCGCGGATCACGAAGGGAGCGGCGGTGGCCGCTTTCGTACTGGGCTGCCTCGCGCCCGCTGCTTTTGCCCAGACGGCTACGAATGATGACGAGACCGATGCGGCGGAGAACGCGGCCGCGGTCCAAAGTGACGCGCTGGACGATATCGCCAACAATACCGCCTTTGGCGATTGGGTCGTGTCCTGTCAGGCTGTGACCGTGAAGAATACAGTGTGCCGCCTCGTTCAGGAACAGCGGGTTGCGAATTCCAACCAGCTTCTCGCACGTTTCATCGCGATTCCTGCCGAGGATGGTGCGGTGCTAATCGCGCAGGTGCCGATGGGCGTCTACCTGCCTGGCGGCGCAGTCTATCGTTTCGAGGGTAAGGACGATCTCGAACAACGCGACATGGTTTGGCAAACCTGCCTGAATGGCGTGTGCGAGGCGGCGGCACCGCTCTCGGAAGATGAGTTGAAGCTCTTTGGTGAAAATGCGGCCATCCTTTTTGGTTACAAGCCGACCGCCGATGGCGAGCCGATGGTTCTGCGCGTGAACGTCGAGGAGTTCAACACGGCGCTTGAGTTACTGAAAGAAGCGAAAGGCTGAGACGCAGCCTGACGAAAAGGCGGCCGCAGGGGGCCGTTTTGAAGATGGGGACATAGCGATGACGTATCGCCGGAATGACAAAATGAACGCCACCTTCCGCTGCATGGTTCGCAGATTCGGATGGTTGAGCAGTGTCTCTTCGGCGGTAATCTTCGCTGTGGTCCCTTCCTTTGCCGATGTCATCGCGGATGGAACGACCAGCACGACCGTCGCGACCAACGGTTCGACCACGAACGTGACCACTGGGACGATCCAAAATGGTACCGCGTTCAACACGTTCAGCCAATTCAACGTGAATGCTGGGGCCACGGTCAACGTCTATCAACCGGTTGATACCAGCGCGCTCGTCAACATTGTGAATGGCGGGCAGAGCAGCATAAGCGGCACACTGAATGCAGGCTTCGGGAATCCTGGCATCGCTCCAGTCGCCACAGGCAGCAACGTATTCTTCGTGAACTCGGACGGGTTCGTGGTCAGCTCCTCTGGAACGATCAATGCAGGGCAGCTGACAATGAGCGCGCCCACGCCAGACTTCGTCAATGACCTGACGGACGAGGCGCAAGGCAATTTTGTCGCGGCCATCGACACACCCACTGCGCAGCTATTCGCGGGTGCCGAGCCTTTGAGCGACAGTGGCCAGATCACTGTTGACGGGCAAATCAACGCAACCCAGCTCGCGCTGCGTTCGGGCGGTCTGGGCATGATGTTGAACGGGCGGATCAAGGTGGAAGATCCGACTTCTGTCGATCCGATCTCGGTCGGTGTGAATACCGACGGAACGCCTCAGGCGGCGGGACTGGTGACGCAGGGCGGGGTGATCCGCCTCGTGTCCAAGGGCGGACTTACGACGACTGCGAGCAGCGATATCACAGCCAAGCGTGGCAGCGATCTTGTGGAGTCTCAAGGCGGCGGGGTTGTTCTGGGGCAAGCCAAAGGCGATGTATCCGTCGACGGCAAAATCGACGTCTCGGGTAGCGGCACGGTGACGGGTGCAGGCGGCACGGTCTTCCTGTTCACCGAAGGCTCTGCGGTGATGGGCAGCAGTCTTGATGTGAAAGCGACCTCTGTCGCGGGCGATGGTGGTGCGTTTGTACTGCGCGCGGATGGCGCGACCGACCCGCTGCTGGCGGCGGCGCAAGGTGATCTTAGCGCGCAGGGTAACTTCGACATGTCCACGTCGAGTGCGTCGGGCGAAGCGGGTTCAGTTTTCCTCCGCGCGCAGAATATCTCGACGACAGGGCAGATCACGACCAAGGGCGGAGATCTGGTCTTCGCTGCGGATGAAAATGTTACGCTGAGCCACGATATCACGACGCGGGCGGGCGATGCGGCTGATCCCGTCACGGGTGATCCCGGAGCGGGCACGGCGGGTTCGATCCTCGTAGCGGCGCAGCATATCAATGTCGAATCCGGTACCACCCTGCGCGCCGACAGCGCGGCTGCGGACGGCGGCGGACTGATCCTGCTTTCTGCGCGTTCGTTCAACACGGGTATCGCCTGGGCAATTGACCCCGAAAGCGAGAGCGCCTCGATCACCATCGACAATGCCGATCTGAAATCGGGCTCGATCGTGGTGAATTCGGTCGCGACTGTCTCGAATACTCTAGGCAGCGACGAACTGGGCGTCGAAGAGGAGCAGGTCGACGACCTTGAAGGCGAAACCGCCGAAGAGGCGATGACCGCCCAGATCAACAATGGTCTGACGCTGATGAGCGACCTGATCCAGCAGGGGGCCACAACGCTCAACAGCATGTCTCCATTGCAGTTGCAGTTTCTCGATGCGCAATCACATGTGACGATCACTAACAGCGCGTTGACTGCGGACGGCAACTGGAAGAACAAGGCCATCACGCCGACGGCTTTCTCAAGTGGCACGCCCTCGAACAATGGCCAGCTTGGTGCGACAGGGCTTCTGGAGGATACCTACAGCTTCCTATCGACGCCGCAACTGAGCTTTGACAGCAGCGCGCAGGATGTCGTCGCTAACATCACTGGCAGCCTTATCGGTGGCGGTGCGCCTTACAGCCTGACGCTGAAATTGCCTTCCGCTTGGGATCCGTCGAGCGATGCACTTGTCGTGCAATCGCATGCCCAGACCACCTATTCGATCGCGCCCAAAGCCTATGCGCTTGGCGTTGTGTTGGCCGACAGCAATATCGTAAGTCAGGTTCTGCTCGATGGCAGTTCTCTGACGACCAATGCTGGCGATATGCGCCTCGTCAGCACAGCATCCGAAGATCACACGGTTTCGATCTCTGCTAGCAAGGTGCAGAATTACGCGGGCGCGCTCGTGGTCACCACGCGTGCGTTGAAGAACCAGCTTCTCGTTAAGGGAGGTTCGCTGACCTCGGCTGGTGCGCTCAATGCGGGGGCATTCACGGGCAAATCACATTCGATCACCACTGGCGCCAATGCAGGGACCGAGGGGATCGGAGCCGTGGCGATCAGTGTCGATGTTTCGCAATCGATGACCGAAGCCGCACTCGGCGGCACGATCAACACCGGTGGCGCGCTCAACCTTGATGCCGAGACGCTGTTCTTCAACAAGGTCCATTCTACCACCGCGACGATGGGCGTCACCGATCCGAGCAAGCTGATCGGCAAGAAGCGCGCGGCGAACAGCCCGATGGTTCAGGCGATCCCAGGCGCTCAGGGCCAGCTTCAGGGCACACCAGTCGATCCGAACCGTGCGCCTCATATCGGTTTCGGCGTCGCAATTGACGTGCAGGTGGACATTGACAACACCTTCGCGACGCTGGGTGGCGATTATCACGACTTTAGCAATGCGGATGCGCTGACCGCGTTGGGGACGACCCATGTCACGGCGACCGGACAGCCCGTCTCGGTCAACTCGGCCTATCGCTTTGCGGGGGTGACCGAGGGCGGTAGTTCGCTGTCGCGCTCGGTTTCGGCGGCGTTCGGCAAATTGAATTACGCGGCACAACACGCGCTCGACAAATATAACGCCACGCATACGGACCAGATCGATCAAGACGAGCTTATGGGCAAGTACTCCCAGGCGCTGATGCTGACTGGCTCGGTCTCGACGATGAGCGGCACAACACAGGCCGAGATCGGCAAGGACGCCACGGTGAACGCGGGCGCTGCGACCGTGCAATCAGTGACGCGTTTCCCCCATGCCGATCCGCTGGGTGATATTCGTGACAAGTGGGATCAGTTCGTCGGCCAGATCACCGATTATACCGAACTGCCTAGCGATCCGAGTGATCCCACGCAGCTGACGCCGCCCGATGCGCCGGGTCTGATCGACACGATCAACCCGCTGAACTTCATCACCACAGACGTTAAATCCAAGGCAACGGCGCCGGTGCCGAGTGACGGCTCCCGCCCTGTCGTGCCCGAAGATGAGCAGAAGCTCGCGATCGGCATCACCGCCAATGTCTTTAACACCGACAACACGACCGACGCGGTGATTCGCAATGGCGCGGAGCTTAACCTCACGGGCGATCTCGAAGTGCTGTCGAGTCAGGAAGGCCTGTTCCTCCACCTCGCAAACCTCCCCAAGTCGAACCCGCTCAAGGGAGATGCGGAAGGGGCGATCGGGGTCGGGATCAATATCGACCGGATCGGTAGTGAAGTTTCCTCGGTCATCGAGTCTGGTGCGACGGTGAATGCTGGAGCGAACGGGGTCAATGTCGACGCCTATACCCGCAACATCGCGGGCATCCTGAGTTTCTCTGGCGGTCAGGGCACGAAAACGGCGGTCAACGCCACCGTGGCCACGAATATCGCACATGCGGAAACCGTGGCGCGAATTGGAGACGATGCGTCTATTACTGGTGGCGCAGTCACGATCACGGCGAAGGACGAATCCGTAGAATGGGCCGCCGCGGGCGCAATTTCTGCATCGGAAAACGTGGGCGTCGGGGCTTCGGCGGGTTTGAATATCTCGGGCCGAAAGGTCTGGGCCGGAATTGGTCCCGCGGATGAAACTGCCGCCCTGAGCGGAGCTGGGAACACGATCATCAACGCCGACAGCCTGACGATCACCGCAGAGAACGCCACGACTGATGTCGTTGTTGGCGTTGCGGGTTCCAAAGTGCAAGGCAAACCAGCCCAGCAGGACGATCCGCAATCGACGGGCGGCACGACGAACTCGGACGGCTCAAATGACGATGACATGATCATCCCGTCATGGCTTTTCGCAGATGACGAGGACGAGGCGATCAATGAACAAAAGAACGTGCAGACGCCAGCGGACAGCGAGGGCAACCAACAGCAAAGCGGTTGGGCTGTCACCGGTGTCGCGTCGCTCAACCTCTCGCTCGGCAATGAGACTGTCGCGGCGCTCAACACCGCGGGCAAGATCGAACTCTCTGCCGAATTGACGCAAACCGCGAAGAACACGGCGCTTCAGATCGCGGGTGGCGGCGCTGTCTCGGCGGGGCTCGGTCAGGCGCAGGATACCAACGCGCTGGCGGGTGCCTTCTCGGTGATGGTCGACACGCGCGAGCTGCGTTCGGAAGTGACTGGTGCCACGATCAACGCGGGCCAAGCGGTTGCGATTGGTGCCGAGGATCACGCGACGGTTGTCAACGTGGCTGTAGGCGGCGCAGGAACCTCCCGAGGCGATATCGCGCTGGCTGGGTCCGTTGCGGTCGCAGTGCTCGACGGCAGCACCACGGCTGCGGTGAGGGACGCGTCGATCACCTCGGACGCGCTGAACGTGAGCGCGACCGATGGTTCTACCACTGTGTCTGTCGGCGGCGCGGTCGGTATCAACATGGACAAGACCAAAGGATCGGGTGTGGGTATCGGCATCGCCGTCAACACAGTGACCCGTAGCGCGGGCGCTTCGATCACTGGCGCCAGCACCATTGATACTGGTGCCTTTGGCATCAAGGCTGACAGTTCGCAGTCGATTTACGGCTTCGGCGTCTCGGCTGGGAAGGGTAAGACTGGCGTCGCCGGTTCGGTTTCGGTCAATAACATCACTGGCGGCGCGCGCGCGGATGTGATCGGGAATGGTGCCGGAACGGATCGGATGGGGATTTCGGCCAGCTCGATCAATGTCGGCGTGACCGAAGCCAATACGATCTTCTCTCTCGGCGGGGCACTGGCCAATGGCGACAATGCCGTGGGCGGGGCCGCGACGGTGAATGTCATAACTTCGAACTCGGGCGCGACGTTGACCGATGCGAAAGTAACTGGGCAGGGTGGCACAGGCGGCACGGGCGCGATCATGATCGGTGCGACTGGGTCGAGCACGATTTCCTCGATCGCCGTGGCAGGGGCCGTGGCCGAGACAGAGACCGCAGCGGGTGTGGGCCTGTCGGCCAACAATATCTCCACTACGCTGGAGGTGTCGGCAGCCGGAACCGAGGCGCTTGATGCTGAGAGCATCGCGCTGACCGCGATGAACGCGAGGGAAATCAATAGCCTTGGCGGTGGCGCCGCAGCGTCTAACGGGAGTGCGGGCGGATTTGCGGGCACCCTTAACCTGCTGACTGCGAATACTACGAGTATTGATCTCGCCAATGCGAACCTGAGCACTGCGGGCACTGGGGAAATTTCGGCAACGGCGACAGCGAATGGCACGATCCGATCGGCAGCAGTTGCGCTGAGCGCCTCGCGCGATACGTCGCTGGGCGGCGCGGTGACGGTGAACGTTTCGACCGCGACGACGCAGGTCTCAGCAGAGAATGCCACGCTCGACGCGGGCGGTGCGCTGACATTGAACGCTGACGATACTGGAACCATCGAAAGCCTTGCTGGCGGTGCGGCATTGAGCGCGGGCGGAACTGGCGTTGGCGGCGCGGTGGCTGCCAATTTCATCGCTCATGACACGGGCGTCTTGACCAATGGCGCGGACATGGCTGGCGAAGGTGTGACGCTCGACGCAGAGAATGGCTCGACTATTACCAGTGGGGCGGTCGGCCTTGCTGGTGGTGGCACGAACGCCGTTGCGGGATCGATCGCAATCGGTGATATCGGCAACACAACGGCGGTCGATGCAACAAGCGTCAAGATTGATGGCGGAACTGGTGCGGTATCGCTGTCGGCCGCGCGCACAGGGCAGATCTCCATCCTCTCGGGCGCCGCGGCTGCAGGCGGTAACAACGCCGTCGGCGTCGCGTTGACTGTGGCTACGATTCATGGCGGCACGACCGCCGACTTGATCACTGGCGACGCGGTGAGCGGTGAGTCTCTGAACGTCACTGCAGAGGATACAGCTGGGATCGACGCCATCGCGGTTTCGGGCACTGCCTCAGGTCAGGTGAGCGTTGCAGGCTCGGTGGTCTATACCCAGATCGGCCAACCTGGCGCAGACGGTCCGAGTGTAGAGCCGCTGCCAGGTCAGAGCAGCGAAGACCCCGTGGGCGACGCGCAAACCGACGTCTCGAACCGCCGCGATGATGCGGTGGCGGGGCTGGTCTCCAACATGAGCGCCACGACGCAGGCCCCAGATTTCGACGCGAACCAGTTGGCGCTGACACTAGACGCTGACGCGGTGACCCGCGCACGGGTCGAGCTTTCGGGCACGACTCCTGCACTGCCCGCGACCACGATTAGCTCCAGCTCGACGGGTACAATCCGTTCGCTCGCAGGTGCGGTTGCCATTGGCGGTTCGGGCGCAGGCGTGGGGGCCGGGATTGGCGTCAACCTGCTCTTTGCGAAGACTGAGGCCGAGCTTGTGCTGCCCACGGATGTGGAAACGCAGGCATCGAGCGTTTCGGTTGGCGCGACCCAGACTGGCACGATTGAGACGGCGGCTGTCTCGGGCGGCTTCTCTGGCGGTGTCGGCGGCGCGGGCTCGATCCTTGTAAACGTGATGAACCGGCAAGCCGACGCGTATATCCGCGACAATGGCGGCGCTGGCACGCGCGCGGCCCTACGCACCGATCGCGGCGATGTCTCGGTAACAACGGCGCAGACCGGAACGATCAAGGCTTTGGCTGGCTCGGCCGGTATCGGCGGGCAGGCGGGCGCGGGCGGCGCGATCGTCGTTAACGTCATGTCGGATGACACCGAGGCAGCTGTCGAAGACGCGACCATCCTTGCGCGCAAGCTTGATGAGAGCGAAACGGCAGGCGCGCCGCTCTCGTTGGCGGGCACCCTGACGATCGACGCCGATCAGCAGATGACGCTTGAGGCGCTTTCGGCTGCGGTCGGCGGTGGCGGCTCGGGCGCCTTCGCGGGCAGCTTCGCGGTCAATGTCGCCAACGGCGAGGTCTATGCGGGGCTGCGCCGCTCGGAGGCGCAGGTTGGGGCGATGACGCTGGCTGCTCATTCGACCCCCTCGCTGACCGCCAATGCGGGGTCCATCAGCGGGTCTGGAGGAGCCTCGGTGGGGCTCGGCATCGCGATCAACAATTCCGCGCAGACCGTGCGCGCCGATATTACTTCGAGCACATTGCGCGCGGGTCAAAACGCCTCGCTCGGTGCCTATCAGAACACGACCTTCCACGGGAATGCGATTTCGGGTGCGGGCGGTACTGTCGGCGTGACTGGTTCGGGCGTGAACAATACGGCTGCGAACACAGTCGAGGCGGTGGTGCAGGGTGGACCGATCTCGCTCGTCGACGCGTCGAGCGGTCTGTCCGAGCCGACACGCTATGGTTCGGACATCGCGACGCGCGGCTCGCTGCTGATCGACGCGCAATCGACGACCTCAATCACGTTACTGGGTGGTTCGGATGAGGCGAAGCCTGCCGACTCCACCGACGCGCGTAACGAAGCGCCTGATGTAAACCTGTCGCTTTCGGGTGGGGCAACGGCGGGGGTCGGGGCTTCAGCGTCGGTCAACACCATCCAAAATCAGGTGACGGCGCGGATTGTCGATGATGCGCGTGTGGTCGCGCTAGGGCAGGAGGCCATCGACTGGAACGATGTCGACGGTATTGCACAGACGAGCAACGGACTTGCTATGAATGCGCAGGCGCGCAGTGGCATCGCGATGCTAACCGCGAACGGATCCGTAGGTGGCGTGGCTGGTGTTAGCGCACTCTTCGGGATGAACCTGATCGACGATGCCGCTCTGGTGCAACTCGGTTCCGAGCAGGGCAGCGATCTGGTGCGTATCAATCCGCGTTACGACACCGATTTCGAGAGCGACCTTGGCAGCAAGGTAGCGTCGACAGCGCAGGACGTGACCCTCAATGCCGATACAGCGAACGATTCTGCGCTCTATACGGTGAATGTTGCGATCGGCGGGGCGGCTGGTGTCGGCGCGAGTGCGGGCACGACCCTTGTCACGTCCTCGGCCAAGGTCGAGACCTATGATGCGCAACTCGCAGCTGCACGCGATATCGCAGTGAGCGCGACCAACAAATCGACACTGACGAGCTTCGTTGCAGGGGTCGGGGGCGGCTTCGTTGGCGTGACAGGCAATGCCAATGTGAACGTGCTCAGTTCGACTGCCGAAGTTGGAATACATGGCGGGTCTTTCGATGCGGGCCATGACTTGAGCCTGAGCACGCTTATCGACAATGACCTCTACTCGATGACGGGCGGTGGTTCGGGCGGCGTGGTGGCTGTCGGCGGTGCGATCCAAGTGACCGTAGCTGATGGCACGTCGAAAGTCTCAGTCGACTCAGGGCGCGCGGGAGGCATCGCGCGGCTGGATGCGGGTAACGACCTGAGTGCCAATGCGGATACCCAGCTTCTGCAAGAGGGTTATGCCGGGGCTGGGGCTGTGGCAGGCGCTGGCGTCGCGCTTTCGGCCAATCTCGTGATGGATCGCGCGACGACGGAAGTCGCCATCGGCGACGAGCAGAGCCTCGCTGCGGGTGGCAAGCTGAGCCTGACCGCGCATGAGACAGCCGATCTGACGGGTGTCGCTGGCTCGATTGGAGCCGGCGCTCTTGGTGTCGGAGCGAGTCTCGATTTCGCGAGCCTGCAAGGGACGACCAAGGTCACCGTCGGCGATGGCGCGGTGCTGAAGGCCAATGATGCTTCAGATGGCGTGCGTGGTGTCGGACGTGACGGCATTCACCTGTCGGCGACCTCCGAGCGGACACTGGGATCGACCGTGGTCTCTGTTGGCGCGGGCGCGATAGCGGCGGGTGCTGCGATCTCGGTGGTCGATCTGGGCGGAGTAGCCGACGACGAGAGCGGCAATCTCTCGAATGCGATGGCGTCCATCAACGAAGAGCTGACGAGCGACCAGAACGGGAGCGGTGGGCTGGAGGCGGATGCGACCGAGCAAGACCGCCAGAATACCGCGGGCTCGATCATCGGGTTCGCTGGCGCGAGCGATACGCAAAACCAGATCGTCACCGCGCGTCAGGATCTGAACCCTGACGCGACGGGCAGCGATCAGGTGGGGGTCGAGGTCGGGTCTGCGACCTTGTTGACCAATGGCGATCTGTCGCTAACGAGCGCGGCCAGAACCGATGTGTCACAAGTCGCGGGCGCAGGGGCCGGTTCGATCTTCGGTGGCGCGTCAAGCGGGATCGTGGTGTCCAATGTTTCCACTGGCGCGGCGGTGACACTGCACGATGGCGCAAAGCTCAGCGCGGGTGGTGCGGTGACGCTGGGGGCCAAGACCTATGGCGATGACGAGGGCAGCGTGATCGACGCTTCGGCTTCGACCGTCGCGGCCTCGGGCGGCTACACGGGTGGCGCAGGCGTGACCGTGGCAACGCTCAATACGGGTGCATCGGTGCAGATTGGCGCGGATGTTTCGGTCTCGGGTTATAGCATCGGGATTAGTGCCGATCGCACGGGAGAGGTGAAGGCCGTTACGACGAATGTCACGGGTGGTCTTGCTGGTGCCGTGGGTGTTGCCGTCGCCAGTGCAAAGAGCGAAGGGACGAGCGCGATTACAATTGGCCGTGACGGCGCGATCCAGAGTGAACTGACAAGTAGCGCAGACAAGATATCCCTTGAGACTTCCGACGGTACATCGGCCCATGCAGAAGGTTCGGGCAGCTCGGGTGGAATTGCCGGCTCGGGGAACTCCGTTGTCGTGACCGCCACCAATGCGGGCAACAGCGCCGTCAGCGTTCTACGAACAACGGTCAATGCGGGCGGTGCCTTCGAGTTGCAGAACACCAATGGCGGCGCGGCCTATGCGGAGGCGCATGGCATTTCGGTCGCGGCGGGCGTCTCGATCGGGGCTGGAGTTGCGACCTCGCGCGCGGATATGAACGTGGCGACCCTCTTCGACGCCGATGTCAGCGCGTCCGACATTACGATTAACAGCGAGATCAAGCGCACCGATGACCGGATGACGAGCCAAGCGAAGGCGCAATCGACCTCGGGTGGCCTATTGGCAGGCAATGGCGCGGCAGCGCATGCCTATTCGAGCTACGGTATTACTTCGACGCTGAGCGGCGAACTCATTGCCACGAACGCGATCTCGCTTGGCGCGGATGCGAGCGCGGTGAAGGTGGATGCATTTGTGACTGGGCGCAGTGGCGGCGCGGTCGCGGTTGGCTTGACGCTTGCCTATGCTGGTCAGGATACGGCCAATGGCGACAGCGGCGATGTGGCCTTCTCGATCAACAATGCGGCCATAACAGGTAAAGTCGTCACGCTGGGAGCGGGCAATGCGCCTGACATCAGCGCGAGTGCGGATTCTGGCTCGGGCGGTCTCGTTTCCGGTTCGGGCGCGGAGGCTCACATTACCACCGATACGAAGTCGACGCTCGACATCGGTACGACTGGGACCACGGTCATAGCAGCCACGGACCGGCTCCAGATTACCTCGGCGCAAAACGGCACTCTCGCCAGCTCAGTCGACACGGTGAGCGCGGCGGCATTGGGCTATTCGGGGGCGCTGAGCCGCAACACGATTGACGCCGCGACTGCACTGACGTTGGGCGGCAATACGACAATCGCCGCACACAATATCGATATTGGAGCGGATACCACCTTCAAGCGTCCCGATATCGGCTACAATCTCGTGTCGGGTTCGGGCGGTGCAATAGACGTAGCCGCGATGCGCAGCTTCGTAACCGTGAATGCGTCGACCGATCTGAACATCAATGACGGCGCGATGCTGTTGCAGGCAGGCGTTGCCGATGGAGGCCAGACTTTCGATCTCGGCGCCTCGACGAACATGATCTTCTACGATCGCCTCAAGCTCGATTCCGGCGGCGCCATCGCCAGCCCGAATGGCAATAGCACCGTCGAGATCCAGACCAACACCGCCCATGTCACGATCGGCAGCGCGACGTTGCTCGCCATGGACGACCTTGACATCTATGCGGGGGGCGACGCGACGATCAAATCCGAGGTCGATACTGCCTCTTACGGTCTGTCGGGGGCGGCTTCGGGCAACACCGTGGCGACATATAATGCCGACAACAAGATCAGTCTGACTTCGGGGGCCGATCTGCAGTCCTTCACCGATATCGGGCTGCGCGCGGGCTATACTTCGAATGGGGCGCAACAGGTCGATGTGAAGGCCGAAACGCGCGTCTTCAACAAGACGGCTTTCCCGATTAACGGCACGCCTGGCGCGGATGCGACCGCGAACATGAACCAGCGCGTCAGCGTCGGCACTGGGGCCAGTGTAGCAGCTGTGCATGATGTCTATGTCTTTGCCGAGCGCGGGGGCGGAGAGGTTCTGGGATATGGTCGCGGCAAAGACCTTTATCGCGAAGTCGCCGCCGAGATCGGTTCGGCGCTGAGCGAAGCCTTTGGCGGCGATCCAGTCAGCCTTGATATCGAGAGCGGAACCTCGACCGACACGGGCGAGAATATGATTGAGGTGAACGGCTATGTCCGTGCCGGATCGCGCAACAAGCAGATCCTGATCCTCGACGAGAACAACAGCTTGGACAATGCGTCGGAAAGCTACACCAACTCGCAGGGCCAGACCGTCAATTACAGCAACGAGGACGCCAACGGGATCCTGAACGATACGGATAATCCTGATCCCGAGATACAGGCGATGATCACGCAGGCCACCGTGCAAAACGAGCTCGCTTCGCGGATCAAGGAACTTCAAGAAAAAATTGATGATCCGATCCTCGGGGAGGACACGCAGGCGGTTACCGCGTGGGAGGCGGAAATCGCGGCGCTGGATAGCCGCCTAGACACGGTGACGACCGGCACGGTCGATTTCATCAACCTGCCCGATATGCGCGCCTCGGGCGGCAGCATCTACATGCGAGCCGATACGGTTCAGGGGAGCTCGACGGGTACGCTTGACGCGCCGGGCAATGCGCAGATCGTGGTGCATGTCTATTCCGACGCTCATGTGAATGCTGGCAGCATGGAGATTCCGTCCTCTGACGGTGGGCGGATCTACTTCAACGATGTCGCGGTGAACACGCCTAACGACGTTCAGTTGCTTGCAAATCCCAAAGGCGCTCCGATCGACTATAAAATGATCTCGGGCAATGATGTGGGCGAAACCAAGATCGAACTGGTCACCTATGGCAACGGTTCGATCAACCTAAATGGCGCGATTACCAATCTGGACGGCAGCGTATTGGTCAACTCGAACTTCGGTGATCTCGATGTGCGCGCCGATATTTCGGCCAAGACGATCAACCTGAGTGCCGGAGGTAATTTTACTCAAGGGTATACGCCTGGCCTGCGCAATGAGGGCGGTGATCCGCGCTCGATTTATGCGAGCTATTTCGATCAGGTCGACAATGTCACGCGGGCCTATCTTGCGGCGGGCTTTGACGTGACTGGTTATGACGGTGACACGATGACGGCGAGCAACAGTTGGATCACCTTGTCGACGCCCTCGGTCCCGGAATTCGAGCTCGAGCCACGTCAAAGCTCGATCAAGGCGGGCGCCAATGTCTACATCACTGCCGATCAGCTCAACATAAACGGTCTGATTCAAGCAGGTGTAGGAAGCTATGATGTCATCATTGGCGATGGTCTCCTGACCGATTTGTCGAATTTCTCGACGACCCTGTCGACGGTCCTGTTCAACCCGTCTGAGCCTGTGAACGACAACATCGTGCGCAAGTCTTATGTCACCGCCAATGATGTCTGGGTGGAATACGATCCGACAGCGACGAATGCTGATGGCGTGCAGACTGGTGCGATCACGATTTCCCCGATGGTCGTCAAGGGTGGCACGGTGGAGATCACTGGGCAGATCCTGTCGACTGGTGCGGGGCAAATTGAGTCGCTTGACGGGTTTGGCAGCATCAACGTCACCAACAACACCTCGATCCCGGTGGTGTTCGACCGCATCGATACGGGTGAAGCGGGTGCGAACGGGCAGGGGCTCGAAGGGCTGGTGCGGATTACCGATACCGATCCGCTCAAGGCAGTGGGGGGCAATCCGCTCATCACTGAATATCGCCGCATCGGTCAGACGCTGGAGGTCTATGATAACTCCTCGACCTATGACTCCGTCACGAAGACCTATGGCGACGGGGACAATGCGGTGTCGGTCACGCGCATTGTGCCGACAACGCTGAAAGATACCAGCACGGCGGATAGTGGGCGCAGCGCAAGCTACCAGCCGGTTGCGAACCGCGACATGGTTGTGCTGCAATCCGAGGTGGTCACGCAGGTTACGAATTACACTCAGAAAACCTTCTATTTCTGGGCGCCGGTCGCGGCAGAAATCCAGAGTAAGTCCGAAGCGGCGGAGGTGACTAAACTTGACCCGACAGTGACCTTCGGCGCGAATGGGTCCTATGTGACCTCCGAGAACAGCGCGATCAACGGAGGTGACTATCGCTATGGATTCACGGGCGAGCGGACCAGCTACTCCAACTCCAAGGGTGCCGTGACGGTAGACGACAAGCGGATCCTCGGGATCGGTGATGTCTACGAGTCCTGGTCCGAGACCTCGACGGCAGACGTGCTTTACCAACATCGCCTGAGGGCCGATTACCCGATCAAAATCGTCTTCAGCGGGTCTGATTCCGGGGCGCTTAACATTACTTCCGGCGGCGATGTGATCTTCAAGAAGACGGTCTCGAACCTTGTTGGCGATACAAGTATCACGTCCAACAACGGGTCGATCGTGACCGCAAGTCCACAAATTACCGCGACGCTTGGCTCTCTCGAACTGAGCGCCGAAAACGGTCGGATCGGAGGCGTCACAGGTGCGTTCCGTGTCGATCAGTCCGAAGGGTCGCTTTTGACCGCAACGGGCGGCAGCGCGGTCAATATCCGCGAGATGTCGGGCTCGATGACAATCGGCAATGTTGAGGCGAAGGATCGCCCAGGCAATACCGATGCGCCGATCACCGGTACTGTGATGCTGTTTGCCGATGGCGATATCAAAATGGCGGATCCAGATACGGGCGCGGTTACGGCGACCTCGGTTGACCTGACCTCGCTCAACGGCAGTATCGGAAGCGATGATGGCTCGTTCGAGCATGTCTGGGTGTCGCTGAATGGTGGCGTGCTCGACGCGACGGCGAACAAGGATGTCGTGATCGGGACCCGCAGCGGTAATCTTCCGGTCCATAGCGTGACAGCGCAGACAGGGTCGGTGACACTGGCGGCTCTCGATGGCTCGATCCTCGACCGCAATAATGCCGAAGTGCGTGATATCCGCTCCGAGAGCGAGCTTGCAAAGCTCTGGACGCAGGATATGGGGCTCGATGATGAGGTTGCGCAAAATAATCGCGCTCAGCAGCAACTGGACGCGTTGGCCGCGAGCCGCGAGCATGAATACCGCGCTTATTGGAGGGCGCGCACCGAGAACGGCGGCAATCCGATCAGCTACGAGATGGATGCCTCCGATATGGCGGCTCTGCTCGATGGCGGTTGGACGCAGGCGCAGCTCGACGACTACATCTCACAGCAGCAAGGGTTCTACGCCGAGTGGAACACCGAGACCGCCGAGCAGACAAGCTTCACCTACACGCCGACAGCGGATGATCAGGCGAAGCTGCTTGAGGGTATTGGGTGGACCACAGATGAACTCAACCACTGGATCCGCGCTGGCCTGATCAAGGGCACTGGGGATACCAACACCCGGATCGAAGACCCGAACATCAGCGCCTACAAGGATATCAACCTAGAGGCGACGGGGACGATCGGCGAGATGCTTGAGCCTTACACTGTCGGTGGAAGCAACGATCTTACGCAGGACCTTCAGATTCTGTCGCAGGCTGAGCCGTCCGATCTGACCTTCACGACAGATGGAAAGGTCATCGTGCGCCGGGCTGAGGATCTGAACTTCGCTTTCACAGGGCTGGATGCGAGCGGCGCACCTGTCGGGACGCTGAACGCTGTGGCGCTCGGGACGGATGTGTTCCTCGGAGCCGAGACTGCCGCGTCCATCAAAGAAGTCAACGCAGCCCGCGATGTTACGATCAAGCTCGACGGGATGATGTCGGATGCACATTCGGATAGCACTCCGGCGGTGACTGGACGGATCATTGTGCTTGAGAGTGGCAACAATGCCCCGATTGCGACCGAGGCCGACCCGCTCACCGTGCAGGTGCGCACTGGCGGCATGCTGACCGCGCGGTCGGGTGTTGAGGTGAATATCGCGGCGACGGGCGATCTGCCGCTGGCCGAGGCCTTTGCGCCTGGCGCGGTACGGATCAGTGCGACTGGTGCGATTACCGATGCGCTGGCCACTGGTGCCGTGCGGATCAGCGCGGGAAGCCTGAAGCTGACTGGCAGCTCTATCGGCACCAGCGCGGTCGTACTGCCCTTTACCCTGACCGATACGGCGAATGGCGGAGCGCTTGACGTGACCACTACTGCGGGCGACGCTTGGCTGAGTGCAACGGGAGATCTACCCGTTGTCTCGGCCCAGATCTCGGGAGGCGGCAAAATCACGACTGATGGGCTGATGTCCTTCATTGGCACCGATACGCTTGGCTTCGGCACGGGGTCGGCGCTGGAACTCGAGACTGCGCTTGGCCTCACTACCACCGCATCGAGCGGAACGGATGCGGCGGGCGGCACGCTCTCGATTGTGACTGGCGGCCCTGTAGGGAGCGAAAGCAAGCGCTTCGAGACTGCGCTCGGCACGTTCAACTACACTGCGGCTGGCGTCGCCCCCACACCGCTGTGGATGCGTGAAGCGGACAGTCTGACCATCTCATCATTGACCCAGCTGACGGCGGGGTCGCCCACCGACATTACTGTGGGCGGTGCGCTCACCATCGGCACGATCACCTCACCTGACGAGGTGCGCCTTGATGCGGCTTCCTTCACGCAGGGTCGGATCGTGGCCGAGCGCATCAAGCTCACCGCGAGCCACATAATCGGGAGTATTGCGCCGCTGAGCCTGACCACGGGCAGCCTTTATGCCGCGACCTTGGATGGCGATATCCGTCTCGCGCTGAGCGATCGGGCGACCGATCTCGAACAGGTCACTGCGGGCGGCGCAGGGGAGATCGCGCTGACTTCGGTGAATGCACCGCTAACGCTGCTGGCTGGTCCAGGGATCACCACTCAGGGCGGAGCGATTGGTCTGGATGTGACAAGTCTTGTCGCGAACGCCGATATTCTCAGCCATGACGGGGAAGTTTCGATCAAGTCGGCAGGGTTGCTGCAACAGGCGGCGGACACCTCGATTGACGCGGGCACCGGAACGATCAGTCTCGACGTCGCAGGCGACATGATCGCCTCGCACGTGGTGACGCAAAGCACTGCCGATCCTGCGCTGACCGTCGAGGTCAAGGGCGCGCTCTCAATTGCCTCGGGCCAGAGCGGTACCGTTTTCGAAGCGAACGCAGCAGGGGCTGGAACGCTCCTGACCCTCGGGTCGATGCTGCCGGTTGGACCAAACGGGCTGCCAGTGGCATTTGATCACGTCACCGCAACGGTCGCCGCTGGCGCGATGCATCTCAACGAGCGTGACTCGATCCGGCTGGATCAGCTGCAAACGAATGACGGCTTGATCGACCTCTATGCTGGTGGCTCGGTCACGGTGCGCGACATCACGGCTGGAGGGGGCTCGCCGATCGTTATCTCCTCTGGGCAGGGCGATATCCTCTCGGATGGCGCTGCGCTTACGGGGGGCGACGTGCGGCTCTTTGCCTTCAATGGAGAGATCGCGGGCGAGACGGGCGCGAGCTTTATGGGTGATATGTCCGACGGCGCGACTGGCCATTTCTATGCCGACGGCGACGTGACCTACACCGAGACGGCGGGTGATTTGCGGGCAGGCTTCGCGCTGTCGGAGAGCGGAGCGCTGTATTTGGATGCGATGAGCGGTGGGATGACGCTCGGCGTGCTTGGCGCGCGCACCGATCTGGCGCTGGCAGCGGATGACGAGCTGCGCGTGATGATCCTCGGCGGTGCAACGGTCGATCTGGCCGATGAGCAGACCCTTCAGTTGATCCATCCCGAGCTCTACGGTCAGCGCGAAGCACAAGCGCCGAACAGCGCTGATCTGCGGGCGCGCAACGCTGGCTCCACACTATATGCGGGGCTGTTGAACGTGCGTGATACGCTCGGACTGCATGCCGACAATATCGACGCATACCTCTACGACGTCACTCCAACGGATTCGCTTGCGCTGACCCTCGATGGCAATGACGACGGCATGGCCGCACAAGTAGATGTGAGTTCGATTGGTGACGGCCCAGTGCTGTTCATCTCGGAATCGCAGTATTTTGATGATGTTCGCGGGCGTCTGAGCGGGCGAGATTGGGCGCGTGGCACGCTTAACCTTGTGCGCGGTCGGATCACGACAGGCTCGGTCAGTCATGCCGGTCCGGTGCTCAATGGTTATGACGTGGTTATCGGTGGTGATGTCTGGTTCTACCAGCAAGGTTTCTCAGTGCTGGCGCAGGCGGTCTATGACAAGCTCTCGACAGTGGCCGATGCGCAGACGCTGGCCATCAACGCTGGCAAGTACAGCTTCAGCCAGTCCAACCAGATTGACCTGAACGTGACCGAGGGGCTGGTTCTGAACCGCCGGCTCGCTGGCACTGGTATCAATGGCGGGCAGGGCTTCGGCTTCAATGTCGGCGTTGAGACCGACCTGTTGGGCTTCCCCTTCACCACGTCCGGTGCACGGGCTGGCGTCACCAGCCCAGGACAAATCATGCGCCTGCCGAGCACACAGCCCCAGAAAGAAGAACCGCGTGTGACCTGGGTGCTTTCCTCAGTCGAGTAAGACGTGCCTTTTAGAAAAACTGGGCCACAAGTGCGGCAAGCGAGATGTGCTAGGGAGGCGTGTGGCGCATCCGGCCAGTATCGCGGGCATTGCGGCACAGATCGGATACAAGCGTCGCCTTAGCCGCTATGGCGGCAAACCTCCTGTCGTCGCTGGAAATACGTTGGGTCGCCAGTTGATTATGAAATCAAACAAAGGCAAGCGAACAAGGCAGGTGTCTAGGAGATTAAGGAAACCTCAAACATACCCTTCGTCGCATGACACCGCGACTGAAACAGTAGTCCTGCGCCCAGAAATTATGACCAATGAGCACTGGCGGCGTGCGGAGTTTGCCGCCAGTGCGTCTTCAGGAATGGCCCCTAGAGCTCGGCCACGTATTTCACACGCATGTACTCTTCGAGCCCTTCGATTCCGCTTTCTGATCCGTCGCCAGATTCATTGACGCCGCCGAAGGGGGTTTCTGGTGTTGAGATGCCCATGAAGTTGACACCGACCATGCCGGCTTCGAGCTCTTCTTCTGTTTTGCGGGCGAGGGCGCCGTCTTGGGTGAAGACGAAGGATGCGAGGCCGTAGGGCAGGGAGTTCGCGCGTTCCATCAGGGTGTCGAAATCCGAGAAAGAAGTGAACGGGACAACAGGGCCGAACGGTTCTTCGTACATGATCCGCGCGTTGTCCGGAACATCGCGGAGAACGGTGGGGGCGTAGAAGTAACCTTTGTTTGCCATCCGTGCGCCACCTGTCAGGAGTGTTGCGCCTTTTTCAACGGCGTCGGCGACCAAGCCGTCCATGACATCTAGGCGGCGCTCTGCGATCATTGGTCCCATCTGGGTCCCTTCATGAATGCCTGCGCCGATTTTGATTTTCTTTACACGTTCGACAAACCCTTCGAGAGCCTGCTCGTAAAGGGATTCATGGATATAGAAGCGGGTGGGAGAAGTGCAGACCTGACCTGCGTTGCGGAACTTGAAGGCTGCGAGGAGGTCGAGTGTCTTTTCGAGATCTGCGTCTTCATGAACGATGACGGGTGCATGCCCGCCAAGTTCCATAAGGCAACGTTTGAGGGTGTCGGCGGCCTGTTTTTGCAGGAGCTTCCCGACGGCTGTGGAACCAGTCAGGGTGACAGCCTTCGGGATCGGGGATGCGATAAGGTGGCTCGAAACAGTAGCAGGGTCGCCGAAGACGACATTCAGAACGCCGTCAGGCAGGCCCGCTTCCTGAAGGCAGCGACCGAAGGCAATGGCTGTGCCTGGGGTCTCTTCAGCGGGTTTGATGATGATGGAACACCCTGCGGCCAGCGCGCCACCGAGTTTGCGGATCACGTTTGATGCAGGGAAATTCCACGCAGTGAAAGCAGCCACGGGGCCGATCGGCTCTTTCATTACCATCTGACGAACGCCAGGCGTGCGCGAAGGAACAATGCGGCCATACGCGCGTTTGCCTTCTTCGGCATAGAAGCGGAGCGCTTCAGCGGAGAACGCAATCTCGCCTGCGGCCTCGGCGAGCGGTTTTCCGTTTTCTAGGGTCAGGACTTTCGCAATCTCGTCTTTACGCGCGTCGATCAGGTCGGCGGCCTTCGCAAGAATACTGTAGCGTTCGATCGCGGTTTTCTTTTTCCAGACCTTGAAGCCTTTCGCCGCAGCGGCGAGGGCCTCGTCAAGGTCGGCAGCGGACGCGTGGGGTACTTGAGCGAGCACCTCTTCGGTAGCTGGGTCGAGGAGAGATTCGGTTTTTCCCTCGCTTCCTTGGCGCCATTGCCCGTCGATCAAGAGTTCGATCTTTTCACTATACATTACGGTCTCCTGCTGTGTGTTGTTCATTGTATACATTGGCCAATTTGACCTATGGTGGCTTTTGGTTGCTGTCGTGACCGCCTCACGATTTGGCGGAAAGCGGCAGAAAGCCATTCAAGACTATTGCATTGTATACAGAGCACAGTATGGTGTCCACATGAACAACAGAAAAACACATAACCTCTCTGCGGGAATCTCTGACAACCTCGCCTCGGTGTTAGAGGAGGAGATCGTGACACTCGGCTTGGCGCCAAAAGCGCGGCTGACAGAGGAAGAAATCGCGGAGAAATATGGTGTTAGTCGTTCCCCAGTTCGCGACGCGTTGCGGACCTTGGAGCGCGAAGGGCTGGTCGTAAGGCAGGCACGCAAGGGGATTTGGGTCGCGCCGATGTCTCTGCGTGACTTCAATGAAGTTTACACGTGCCGTATTGCGCTTGAGGCTCTTGCCTCTGAAGCTGCAGCGCGTTCAGAGAACGCCGAACTGAAAGAGCAACTTGGCGCGGCGCTGGAATCCATGCGGCGCGCAAGCGAGACCGGAGATGCTCATTCGTTCTTTACGGCTGATGTTCGGGGTTCGGAGCTCATCTATGAGCTCGCCGACAATCAGACCCTACGCCGTTTGTTGCAGGGTCTTGAAATGCAGGCGCTTCGGTATCGCTTTTACCTCTACAAGGCCGCGCCAGACCTCGTGCGTCTTTCTTTCGACGAGACTGGTGAGATCTTCGCGGCGATCTGCGATTCCCGTGCGGAAGATGCAAAGCGCCTTTCTTCGGCGCTTATTGAGAAAATCTGGCATTCGGCTCGCAGCATCATTGAACAAGAGTTCGGAAAAGAGACCGCATGACGAGCTTTGAGGGTGCATATTCCTACATTGACAGCCACACGGCTGGGCACCCGACTCGCGTTATCCTGAGCGGTATCCCTGATTTGAAAGGGGATACCGTGAAGGAAAAGCGGATGGACTTCGAACGTCGTTTCGATCATCTGCGCACTACTCTTCTCCACGAACCGCGCGGCCACGCTGCAATGGTCGGCTTGATCCCTGTCCCCTCGAAGATTGCCGACTTCGGAGCAATTTTTATCTCTTCTTATGTCTATCTCGGCATGTGCGGGCACGGGACAATCGGCTATGCGAAGACGCTTGCTCACACTGGCGCGATCTGTCGCGAGATGGGCGATCAATTTACGCTCGAAACGCCTGCTGGCGTGGTCACGGTTCACTTGCACTGGCGTGACGACGGAAGCCTTGAGAATGTCTCCCTTCGAAACGTGCCCGCGTTCATGGGAGTTCAGGGCCTCACCGTTGATGTTCCTGGCGTAGGAGAGATCACCTCTGACATTCTCTATAGCGGAATGTGGTATGCGATGGTGGATGCGCGTCAGGCGGGCCTTTCGCTTGGCCCCGATCACGCGTCAAAAGCGCTTGATATCGGTTGGCGGATCAAGACGGCCATTGCGGCTGCGACCAAAGACAACCCGCTCATCGCAGGCGATCCGGCCCCTTCAGTGTTGTTCTACGAGGAACACGCACACGACCGTGCACGGCATTTTCTCGTTCTTGCCCCGAACAAATTTGATCGCTCTCCATGTGGAACAGGAACCTGCGCGCGTTTGGCGCAGCTTCTCATCCGCGGACAGTTGAAACCGGACGAAACCTATTATGCCGAGAACATTTTCGGCGTCGGATTTATGGCCAATCTCTACGCAAAGACCACGCAAGAAGGTCGGGATGGCTATGAAGTTGTGATCCTGGGAAGTGCATACATCACTTCCCAGGGCACACTTTTCCTCGAGAAGGAAGATCCCCTCTCTCGAGGTTTCCTCAGTCAATGACCAAAGGGTCGTTGGCACTCAGAAACAAAGTAAGCACAGGGAAAGTAACACTCATGTCAAAATTTGGAAACATCTTGCGGGCTGCCGCACTCGGTGTCGGCCTATTGGGCGCAACTCAAGGCGCGGTCGCCCAAGAAGACCCGTCCGCAGTTCTGAACGAAATCCGCTCGTCTGGTGAGCTGAAAATCCCCGTTATGGTTGGTGAAGAGCCAGGCTACATCAAAGATCCGGCAACGGGCGAATGGAGCGGCTTTTACGTCGACTTCCTGCAAGATGTTGCCGACGCTCTTGGTGTCGAACTGACTGCCGTTGAAACCACCTGGGGCAACCTCGCTGCCGACTTCCAGTCCAATAAGATCGACGTCGCCATCGGCGTGAACCCGAACCCGGGCCGTGGTCTGGTTGTCGACTATCTCTGGGAGCCGCTCTTCACCGACGCATGGGCCATGCTGACCCCTGAAGGGGCCCCGATCGCAACATGGGCAGAGCTGAATACACCGGAAAAAACCGTTGTCGTTCAGAAGGGTTCTACCATGCAGATCGTTGCAGAAGCTCTGCTGCCGAAGGCATCCATCACAGTCGTCGAAGACCGCAACCTCGCCATCATGGAGCTTCAGGCAAAACGCGCAGACGGTGTTCTTCTCTCTGTCTTTGATGCCCTGCAGATCTCCGAAATGGCTGTTGGCGATGTGTCCGTTCCGGAACCGATGCTCCGTAACCCGGCAACCCTCGCCGTGGCGCGTAAATCCGGCAACGCGGGCTTCATTAACTTCCTGACCAACTGGGTACAGCAGCAGCGTTCCCTTGGTCTGGCGCAAGGCCGTCTCCAGCAATCCTGGGAAGACCGCGGGATCGACCTCTCCATCCTGCCGTCTAACTTCAGCTTCTGATCTGAAGGCCTAACGCAGCTTCCTGGTCGGCCTTTCCTCCCCTTGTGGCCGACCAGGATTTTCCACTTCGCAAATAAGAATTGCCGACGAACGGCATTCTGGAGACGCACATGTTCGATTTCTCGGTCATCATACAGAACTGGCCACTGTTCTGGAAAGGATTGCTGGTCACGCTCTTCTACTCCGCAATCTCAATTTCGGCGGGCCTCTTCATCGGACTGATCGTCGGTCTGATGCAATTGACCGGCTCCCGACTTCTCAAAACCATTGGGCGTGTCTATGTCGAGATCTTTCGCAATATTCCGCTCTTGGTGATCCTGCTTTGGATCTACTACGCCTTTCCGATCTTCGCCGGACTTTCGATTACAAAGTTCTGGGCAGGTTTCGCGGGCCTGAGCCTCTACGCTGCCGCATTTTACGCCGAGATCCTCCGCGCTGGCGTGCAGTCAATTGACCCCGGCCAGACCGATGCCACCACCGCCCTCGGCATGACTTATTACCAGCGTATGCGCCGCGTGATCTTGCCACAGGCCTTCCGCCGCATGATTCCGCCACTTGCTGGTCAGTCGATTATCCAGATCAAAAACACAACGCTCATGTCCATGATCACGGTGCCAGATATTCTCTACCAGGCGAGCTACGTGAGTTCCTTCACCTATCGCCCCATGGAGGTCTACACCTTCGTCGGCATCATGTTCCTCGCCCTCCTCGTGCCGCTCACTCTGGTGTCACGCAAACTCGAAAAAATATCGGAGGCCGTGAAATGAGCGCTGATACCAAAAAGAAGAAGCCCCTCCTGCAGATCGAAGCTTTGCACCTACATTACGGGATCAAACCTGTTCTGTGCGGCATCGACCTTAATGTGATGGAAGGGGAGGTTGTCGTCCTCATCGGCGCCTCTGGTTCTGGCAAGACGAGTTTGCTTCGCTGCATCAATCTACTGAACGCACCGACAGGTGGACGGATCACGATTGCAGGCGAAGATATCTACAACTCCGGCGTTGATGCTGGTGTCGAGCCTAGCATGGAAACAGTGGCAAACAGCGTGCCCATGCGAGAGGTGAACCGCATTCGGTCCCAGACAGGCATGGTGTTCCAACAGTTCAACCTGTTCCCCCACATGACGGCGCTCGAAAACGTCATGGAGGGGCCGGTCACAGTGAAGCGTGCCGACCCGGAGAAATCTAAGGAAGAGGCAATGGACCTTCTTGCCCAGATGGGCCTTGAGGGACACGAAACCAAATACCCGCGTCAACTCTCGGGTGGTCAGCAACAGCGCGTCGCTATCGCGCGTGCATCGGCCATGCATCCAAAAGTCATGCTCTTTGATGAGCCGACATCTGCGCTTGATCCCGAGTTGGTCGGGGAAGTGATGAAGGCCATGACGCAACTCGCCAAATCGGGCATGACCATGGTGATCGTCACCCACGAGCTTGGCTTTGCCTTCGAGATCGCTGATCGAGTCATCTTCCTTGATCAGGGCTGCATAGCCGAAGACGGTCCGCCCAATGACGTCCTGCTACATCCGACCCACGATCGCCTGAAGAGCTTCGTCGGGCGCTTCCATGAAACAGCAGCTCTGTTGAGACCTTTCCTTGAAAGCACTGGCTGACGCTCGGATCTGAATTCACGGTGTGGACAGTTTCAACTGGCCACACCTCCCCGCCGCGCTCGTATGCACGAGACAAAACGAACTCCCGTTAAATGCGCGCCGTTTAGCGAAACTATTCTTGCGGCCTGACGACAGGTCGAGACGAAGAGGTAAATCATGACGTATTCATTCAATCCAGACACGGTTTCCGTTCCATCGGGTCACCACATTGGGGGCAAGTTCGTCGAACTCCCTGGCGAAGAGATTGTCGTCTTGCGCCCGTCCGACGAGAAGCCAATGGGCGTGATCACCGATGGTGGTCTTGGTTCTGTCGAAATGTCTGTCGCGTCGGCAAAGAAGGCGTTGGCAGAAACTGGCTGGGCCACGATGGTGCCGCGTGAGCGCGCCAAAATCCTTTTCCGTTTTGCCGAGAAGATTGAAGAGAAGGCCGAATACCTTGGGCGCCTTGAAGCCATGGGCTCTGCGCGTCTGGTGTCAGGCACGATCATCGGGGATGCGGTCCGCACTGCGGGTGTTGTCCGCTACTTCGCTGAATTCTGTGACAAGGTCGAAGGCACCGTCACCGCGACCCGCGAAAACACTCTGAGCTACACCAAACGCGAAGCCTACGGCATCGCAGGCGCAATCGTGCCGTGGAACTTCCCGATGATCACTGCGGCTTGGAAATTCGCGCCCGCTCTGGCTGCGGGCAACGCGGTTGTCATGAAAACCTCGGAAATTACGCCGCATAGCCTTTTGGCTTTGGCCGAATGCGCGGCGGAAGCCGGCCTTCCTGGCGGGTTGTTCAACGTGGTGAATGGCTACGGTCATACGACAGGCGCGGAAATCGTTCGCCATCCTGACATCGGCATCATTTCCTTCACCGGCTCTACCCAAACCGGCGAAGCGATCATGAAGCTTGCTGCTGAATCCGGCATCAAACCTGTCATCCTCGAACTCGGCGGTAAGAGCCCGCAGATCGTGACCAAGAACTGCGGCGATATGGATATGATTGCGACGCGTGTTGCGAACAACTTCATGGTGAACGGCGGTCAGGTCTGCACGCTGGCATCGCGCCTCTTGATTGAAGAGAGCATCGCTGACGAGTTGACCGAGAAAGTTCTAGAACGCACGCAAGATATCAAAGCGGGCCCGACATGGGATGAGACGACAACCTTTGCGCCGATAATCTCCGCCAAGCAATTCGACCGCATCGACAACATGGTGCAGGAAACAATTGCTCAGGGTGCAGAGGTTCTAACCGGCGCAGGACGCCTCGATAGCGTCAACGAAGGCAACTTCTACGCTCCAACCATGCTGACGAATGTATCCCGCGACAACATCGGCTTCCTGGGTGAGTTCTTTGGTCCGATTGTAACCGTGTCGCGGTTTGCAAATCTCGACGAGGCCATCGCAGAGGCGCAGCACCCGGTTTACGGCCTCGCGGCCTCCGTTCACACGCTCGACATGCAAGAGGCGATGCGCGTCGCCGACAAGGTTGAGGCCGGTATGGTTTTCGTGAACCAGCACGGTCGCGATCCGGAATTTACCTATACCGCTGGCGGCTTCAAAGCCTCTGGTTTCGGCAAAGACATGGGTCGCGCCGGGTTTGAAGCTTTCACCCGCGAAAAGGCGGTGTGGATCAACTACGCCTAAGGATGATACGATGAAATATGATTATGTCATTGTAGGCGGTGGATCGGCAGGGGCCACATTGGCCGCACGCCTGTCCGCTGACCGTCGCAAGTCAGTGGCGCTCTTGGAAGCTGGTCCGGACACGCCTCCGGATGATGTCCCCGAGGTCATTGCTGATAGCTATCCGGGTCTGTCCTACTTCGATCCGAAATATCACTGGTCTTCCTTGCGCGTATTCGCGCGCAATCCGCGCTCAAACGATGCGACGGTGCCGCCAACGCGTCTCGAACAAGCCAAGGTGATGGGCGGTGGTTCCTCCATCAATGGTCAGTTCGCGGTGCGTGGATTGCCTGCCGATTACGATGAATGGGCCGAAAACGGAGCGACTGGCTGGGACTGGGAAGGCATGCTCCCCTATCTCAAAAAGCTCGAACGCGATCAGGATTTTGACGGTCCGATGCACAATCAGGACGGGCCTATGCCGATCCGCCGCGTTTTCCCGAAGGACTGGGCAGGTTTTTCCAAAAGCGTTCTCGATGTCGTCTCCGAGGATATTCCCTATCGTGAGGACTATAACGCGTCGTTTGAGGAAGGGGCCTTCCCGCTTCCGTTGACCAATGAAAACGACCGTCGTGTGTCGACTGCCGTGGGGTATCTCACCAAAGAAGTCCGTGCGCGGGAAAATCTCACGATTTTCGCGGACACACAGGTCGAAGCGTTGATCACTGAGGGCACTCGGATAACAGGTGTCCGCGCGAACACCGCAGGCGCGCCGCCTGTCACCTACAAGGCGAAAGAAGTGATCGTCTGTGCCGGCGCTTTGCATTCGCCTGCGATCCTTATGCGTGCGGGTATCGGACCAGCTGCCGAACTGAAACGCCACGGGATCAATGTTGTCGCCGACCTTCCTGGTGTGGGCGCGAACCTGATGGATCACCCTCACCTTGCCATCGGCGCGCATTTCAAGAAATCGGCACGCCTAAAGCCTCGTCAACGCCGCCACATCTTTCTCGGAGTTCGCTACTCGTCCGGATACGAAGGCTGCACACCATCCGACATGCTGATGATGCCGGTGAACCGCGCAGGCTGGCATCCCCTCGGGAAAGCCATGGGGGCGCTCAATGTCTGTGTGAACAAGAGCTATTCGCGCGGCAACGTGACCCTTAATTCTGCGGATTGGCGGGATGAACCTTGCGTGAACCTGAACTTGGCGGGGGACGAGCGCGATTTGATGCGTCTCGTCGATGGGTTCGAGCGCATGTACCGCATCATGGAGAACCCGCGAGTGCGCGAGCATGTGAACACGTGGTTCCTCGCTGGCTATAACGAGGAAGCGCGGTCTCTCTCAGTCCGCAAACCGTCCAACTACCTTAAAACCGGCTCTGCCGCTTGGATGTTCGACTACCTTCCGATCTTCCGCGACACCTTGCTCAAGCACAAATTCGGCACCCAAGATCGCATGCACGCCATGATGAAAAATCGCGATCTAATCGTTGATTGGGCGCGTGATGCCGTCTGGTCGGGATGGCACGTTTCCTGTTCGTGCAAAATGGGCAGCGATGATGATCCGATGGCCGTGCTCGACCCTGAATGTCGTGTGCGCGGGGTTCAAGGCCTTCGCGTGGTCGATGCCTCCATCATGCCCTCGGTCATCGCGGCCAACACCAACATCACAACGATCGCAGCCGCAGAGAAAGCGGCCGATCTGATCCTTGCTTCCTAATCCTCCAATCAAAGGAAACCAAATAATGCGCGAAAGCAAAGCCAAAACACTCTGGGCCAACGGTGAAGAAGTTCTCACTGGCTGGCTCGCGACGAATTCTTCCCTGATGGCCGAAATGATGGCGCAGCAGGATTTCGATGCTGTGACGATTGATATGCAGCATGGCGTGGCTGATTACTCCGACGCACTTTCGATGCTTCAGGCGATCTCCACCACAGACGCAACTCCGATTGTGCGCGTGCCGTGGAATGATCCGGCCATCATCGGCCGTATGCTCGATGCTGGTGCTTACGGGATCATCTGCCCGATGGTGAACTCCGCCGAAGAATGCAAAGCGTTTGTAGAAGCCTGCCGTTACTACCCACAGGGAGGTCGCTCCGTCGGCCCGATCCGCGCGGGCCTCTATGGCGGTGCCGACTACTTCGCCAATGCGAACGACACGGTCATCACTTTCGCAATGATCGAGCATAAAGACGGCGTGGCCAATCTGGATGAAATCCTCTCGACTCCAGGCCTTGATGCTGTGTTCGTCGGGCCGTCCGACCTTGCCGTTTCGATGGGACATACACCCGGTTTTGACCCGAAATGGCCAGACGTCGTTGAAGCCATCGAGTTCATTGCAGAACGCTGTAAAGCGCACGGAGTTATTCCGGGTATTCACGTGGGTTCTGTAGAATACGGACAAAAAATGCGTGATATGGGCTACAAATTCCAAGCCTATTTGTCGGATTTCCGTATGACACAAATGGCCTTCGGCAAAGCGATGCCTGCCTTCCGTGCAGGGCAGCCAGACGCTACCGCTCCATAATTCCGAACATCGGCGTTCTATTGGCAAATCAGGGTCGAAACATGACTTCTATCGCGACGCGTAAGCACGCCATCGTTATTGGTGCAGGCATCGTTGGTGTCTGCACCGCCAATGCCCTTTTGGACAAGGGTTTTACCGTTGATGTTTTCGATCCTGCCGAGCCAGGGTCCCCTGATCAGTGTTCCTACGGGAATGCTGGTGGAATTTGCCCTGGCTCCTGCTTGCCGAATGCTATGCCGGGACTTTTGAAAAACGTGCCTCAGTGGCTCCTCGACCCCGAGGGGCCGCTGTTCATCCGGCTATCGTATCTTCCTCACGCCTTGCCGTGGCTGATCCGCTTTGTCCTCGCGGGTCGCAAATCGCGGGTTGAGAAAATTTCTCAGGCGATGATCGACCTGCACCGCCTGAGTTTTGAAGCCTATGAACCCATGATGGCGGAGGCGGGCTGTCTTGATCTCCTTCAGAAACGTGGACAGCTCTTTGTCTTTGAGCGCGAGGACGGCCCTGACGGTAGTGCCTATGGTTTGGGGTTGCGTCGCTCTCATGGTGTCAAAATTGAAACCCTCAACGCGGGGGATATTCAGGATTTGGAGCCGGCTCTAACTGACCGGTTCAAGAGCGCGATTTACTTGCCAGATCAGGGTCAAAGCCCGAACCCGGGCCGCCTTGTTGCTGAATTGGCGAAGTTGGCGACGAAAAAAGGCGCGCGTTTCCATAGAGAGCCTGTAACAGGGTTCACCTACACTCTCGGAGAGGCAACAGGCATCACAACTGCGTCAGAGAATTACACTGCGGATCGCATAGTGTTGGCCGCTGGTGCTTGGTCCGCTGATCTTGCGCGTCAACTTGGCGACAGGATACCCTTTGAGACCGAACGCGGCTACCATGTTATGCTGCCACAGGCCGACACTGGCCTGAAAGTGCAGACTATTTCGGCAGATCGAAAATTCGTTGCTTCCCCGATGGAAGACGGGCTTCGCCTTGCCGGAACAGTCGAATTCGCGGGCCTCAAAGCTCCCGCGAATTACAAACGCGCTGACATACTCGTTAAGCAGGCGCAAGGAATGTTCAAGCGCTTCGAAAAGAGCGAAGTTCATCGTTGGATGGGCCATCGCCCCGGGACGCCGGATTCAATCCCTGTTATTGACGCTTCAAAACGCCATAAACGTGTGCTCTATGCCTTTGGGCACGGGCACCAAGGTTTGATCGGTGGGGCGGTGACTGGCCGTATCGTCGCGGATATGGCATCTGGCCTGCCAGCTCCAATTGATATGAGCCCTTTCCGACTTGATCGTTTCGGTTTCAAATACCTCTAAGCAATCGACTGCACCTTTAGGATCATTATGACTGACATTACCAGACCAACGCGCGTTCTCATTACTGACCTGATCGGCCTTGCCTTTGATGCAGACGGCCAGCCGGACCCATCCGAGGTGCGCGCCTATATCGAAGGGATCGAGGGATGTGTGTTCCATTTCGGCCCAGCGACGAGCGCGCCCAAGGGTGCCGCCGATCCTTCTCAGGTCGAGTTCTATTATTGCCCGAATGTGTCGACACGTGAGGAGCTTCTCTCGCTCTGCGCTGAAAACGCATACGACGCGTTGATCGCGGCCGCGACATTCATCCCAGCGGAATGCCGCTTTGATCTAGGCGGTGTGCGCATTGGGGCAGGGACCGGCAATATGGGGTCCGAAAGTTGGGGCGGGGGCAATGGCCTCGGCGGCACTGCGCCTTTGATGAATACACCTGGGATCAACAGCCGCGCGACTGCTCAGATGGTTTGGAAGGCCGTCATGTCCGTTATGCCAGACCTTCCGTTCGACACGCTCCACACCCGCGTTTCCGAAGGATCGTTCGACACTGGACGCCATTTGCGTGATTTCCCAACCTCTAAAGTCGAAGGACAGAAACTCGCGGTCATCGGATACGGCAATATCGGCCGCGAGGTCGCGAAGCTTGGCAAAGCGTTCAATATGGACGTGTCCATCTTCGCCCGTCCGCGCCATAAGGAGTGGATCGAGGCGGAGGGCTTTACCTATGCCGCAACGATCGAAGAGGCAGCGGCCTCAGCCAGCGTGATCTCCGTCCATCTCGGTCTCGGCCCGATGGATGCCGAACGGGGCGTGCCTGCCAATACCGGTTTGATCAACGCAGACGTTCTTTCTGCCATGCTCCCCGGCAGCGTGCTCATCAACTTTGACCGCGGGGAACTCGTTGACGCAAAGGTGCTCGAAGCGGCGCTCGCTTCAGGCCAGATTGGTCGGGCAATTATTGATGCAGATGTTTTCGTCTCTGAAGAGACAGGCGCAGTGACTGGTCCGATGGCCCCCTATCTCCCGCTATTGGAAAAGCACGAAGACAAACTCTGCCTCCTGCCTCATGCGGCGGCTGATACGGACCACCCGACCCGCGTCGCTGGCGCGAAACAAGCCGTCGATCAAATCCTGTCGGTTATTCGGGAGCGTGTGGCAGTGAATGCCGTCGGAGATTTGCCCGATGGTCTAGCTGCCAGATCCATGACGCCTGCGGGTGTCGGCACCATATCTCTGGAGCGTTTTATCTCGATATTCGAGACTTCAGGCGGTGATGAGCTGAAAAGCCTTGTGTCAGACTTGCATACAAATCTTGAACAATTCGGTACGTTGGATTTAGAGACTGCAAGAGGCTTGATGTTGGACCTGAACAGACTGCGGTCTCTAATGAACCAGCTTGGTCTCGAAGGGCCGATTCAGAACTGAATTGGTAATCTATCGAATGCCCTGTGTTGAAGCTTGCGGGAACCATATGCTGTAGTTCCTTGTTTGAGACAGTCTTCGGAACGACTTGCCTTTTCGCATGGGGCGTTGCCCTCCCCACGGGATATTGGATGTCTGCAACCGACTTCACCCGTGCGTTCAGGTATCACTCACGTGCTTTCGCCTCGTAGGAATGCGCAGCATCGTTCGCGTCACCAACCTTTTGATCCGTTGGTCATCCATGGATATGCAATCTCGGCGAATTTCCGTCCCGTCTCGGTGGCGTCTGGCCTGCGCGTTGCTACGGCGGCGACCAGTCCTTCCAGAACGCTCAGGATTGCGCTCGATGTGACATAGCGTGACTCGTGATTTGTCTGGACGAAAAGAGACGTTTTCGACATCGAGGCGAGAGGCGAGGCGGGGCCGTCGGTCACAGATATAACAGGGATGCCAGCGTCATGGGCGTATTGGGAGATGCGGAGCGTGTCGGTGTAGTAGTGGGGAAAGGCGATGGCCACCACCACGTCATCACACGTGAAGTCGAAAATATCGCGCATGGCACCGATTCCACCGCCGCCGTTGCTCGCGCTGGTTGCTTTGCAGCCGATCATGGACAAGTTGATCGCGAATATGCCTCCGAGATGCGCGGCCAGATCGAAGCCCGCGACGTAAACTCTTTTGGCGTTCGCGATCAGGGTGACAGCTTGTTCCACTTCGGCTTCCGAGATCGCCGCAGCGGTGCATGTGATATCTTCGATGTCTTCCTTTAGCGATCCTTTCAGGAAAGCTGTGGGGGTGTCCATGGTTTCGAGTTTGCGTTCCAACTGGTCGTAGGGGGCGAATAACTCCTCAAAGCCGCGAATAAGTTCCGCACGGAACTCCGTATAGCCGGAAAAGCCTAACGCCGTTGCAAAACGGTTGGCGGTTGCGACGGAGACATTGGCGAATTCAACGACGTCGTGAATGCTCAGACGCGCAACCTTGAGCGGGGATATCTGAACGAGCGTAGCGAATCTGCGCTGTGCCTCTGTCAGGTTCGGATAGGCGCTCTGGATTCGTTTTGCGACCAATGTTTGGGCGGGAAGCGTGTATTTCGAAACGTTTTCACTCATGTGCCGTGCGCTTGCTAGATTTTCCTTTGGGTGGGCGTAATAAAAGTAACACATAAAATCAGTCTCTGTAACTTTAATTACATAGCAATCTAAAAATCCAAGGATTTCGCAGAAATGACAAACTCCTCCGTGCTCTCCCGCCGTCTTTTCTTGGGGTCGAGCGCCGGCCTCATGGGGGCATCTTTGATGCCGCGATTGACGTCGGCTCAGGCTTTGACACCTATGACCTATGCAATGGGCTGGATTCCGAATGTGGAATACGCAGGCTTCTGGGTTGCCCTCGAAAACGGCTATTTTGCTGAGGAAGGTATCGAAGGGCTGTTTACTCCAGGTGGCCCGAATGCTCCGGGGGTCTTGGTGCGTTTGGCTGCTGGACAGGCCGAAATTGCTGGTGGTGACTGGATGCCGCTTCTTGAGGCAAGGGCGCGCGGCAATGACTTCATCGTGCTTGGTGGGGCGTTTCCAAAAAGTCCCGCCGCGATCATGTCAATGGCGGCCAATCCGGTATTGAAGCCGGAAGACCTGATTGGAAAACGTATCCTGAGCCAGATGCCTGCTGATGCCAACACAATCAATTTCATACTCGAAAACGCAGGACTCGACGGCGATTACGAACTGGTGCAGACGGGCTTCTCTCCTGAGCCGCTTTTGGCGGGTGATGGCGATGCTTATCTTGCGTTTGCGACGAACCAGCCCATTACATTTGAAAATATGGGGCTCGTGGAGGGCAAGGATTTCCACGTCACCTTGATGGCTGATCTTGGCTATGACATTCCCGCGGGGCCTTTTGTTGCGTCGCGCAAGTTTGTTGAGGAGAACCGAGACCTCGTGGTGCGGTATCTTCGCGCGCTGGCGCGTGGGTGGATCGAGAACGGCAAAGATCCAGCGATTGCCGCGTCTTTGGTAACGAGCAAATACGGCGCGGATTTTGGTCTTGAGCAAAGTCAGCAGGTTCGGCAGTCGGAACTCGGACAGCAGCTTGTGACCGCCGATGATGCTCCGGGCCCATTCTGGTTCGATCCGAATTTGGTCGATACGACTGTCGCGGCCATTGCGAAAGCATCGGGTATTGAGACGCCTCCGCTGGCCTCCGAAATCGTTGACCTCGGACCGCTTGAAGAAGCGCTCGCATCACTTTGACGAAAGAGGTCATCGCGGCGCGCGTGTCGTGGTGACCTTTACCTCCTCTGGATCAAACTATGAAACAATCAACTTCTTTGGTCTCGTCTGAAGCGGCAATCTGTCTCGATGGGGTGTCCAAGACATTTCAGTTGGACAACGGTGATGAGATCGCCGCATTGCACGACATCAATTTGCAGCTGTCAGAGGGTGAATTCGTTGCGATCCTCGGCCCGTCTGGTTGTGGGAAAAGCACGGTTCTGCGCCTGATTTCTGGTTTGGATACCGCTACATCGGGCACAATCGGAATTGAGGGGGCGTTGCCCCGCGAGCTTGCGCAAGCACATCGGTTGGGCGTGGCGTTTCAAGATCATGCGCTTTTGCCGTGGTTGACGATTGCACAGAACATTGCACTGCCGTTTCATGTCGCAGGGCGGAAAGTCGACCATGCATATATCGCCGATCTTGTTGCTTTGGTTGGCCTAACAGGTTTTGAGACCGCACGCCCAAGCCAACTTTCAGGCGGGATGCGCCAACGTGCATCCATTGCACGGTCGCTTGTTCTTGATCCCGATGTCCTGTTGCTTGATGAGCCTTTCGGGGCACTTGATGCGGTGACGCGCCGGCACATGAATGTTGAATTGCAACGCATCTGGGGGGCGCGGACCTTAACGACTTTGCTCGTGACCCACTCGGTCGAGGAAGCCCTGTTTCTGGCGGACCGCATTATCGTAATGACTGGTCGTCCGGGCCAGATTTTGCGCGAAGTGCCTGTTCCGTTCGCCCGGCCGCGCGATCCCGATGTCATGCGTACGCCAGAGTTTCACGCGCTGGTCGATGACCTGACACAAGCTCTCGATCCCGACACATCGGCAGGTGGAGCTGGTTAGATGAAGATGCGTTTTGCGATGAACCGTGTTGCGCCTGCGGTCGCGGGTGTCGCGATGTTTTTTGCCCTCTGGGAAGTGGTTGGCGCTTATCGCCTCGCCGGGTTGACGTGGCCGCGCCTCACAACGGTGCTGGCGTATATTGCGGATACGTCCCATCACGCCCTGTTGGGCCGTGCAGCAGCATCGAGTTTTGCATCTGTCGCGTGGGGGTATGGATTGGGAACTATGATTGGTTTGAGCTTTGCGCTCGTCGTGCGCGTGTTCGCGCCATCGCGGGCAGGGGTGGACCGCTTTGTGGCTTTGGTTCACGCCACGCCACCCATTGCTCTTGCTCCGGTGTTTATGATCCTACTGTCTCCCGATGCGGTTCCCGTCGCGATCGCGGCCCTTGCTGTTGGCTATCTGTCTTATGTGGCCGCAACATCGGGTCTGGAGAGCACTTCTCGCGCCCATCATGATCTGTTTTCTGTTCTAGGGTCGCGCTCCGTGACGCGTTTTGCGCGGCTAGAGTTGCCATCTGCATTGCCCGCCATCGTGTCTGGTCAGAAGCTGGCCGTTCCTGTGGCGTTCATGGGGGCGATTGTCGGCGAATGGTTCGGAGCCTCCCGTGGCCTCGGGCTATTGATGATTTCGGCAATGCAGAACTTTCAAATCCCGCTTCTATGGGCTGCCGTATTGATCACAACCGTCACCTCGCTGGTGCTCTATGGCTTGCTGGGGCTGATTGAAACCTATGTGCTACGGAGGTTCTCATGACGCGTGTGCGCGGATTTCTGGCGCGTAACTGGGCCATTTTGGGGCTGCTAGTCGCGTGGCATTTGTGGGTCACTTTGGCCGATGTAAATTCAATCGTCATGCCGAGCCCCGCGCTTGTCGCGCAAGACATTATCGGGAATCCCAAGCTGTATCTCGTGAATGCCGCCCAAACACTGGCGACGGCTTTTGCGGGGGTGGTCATCGGGGTATTTCTGGGAGCGTTAGTCGCCTTGCTCGCCTATTCCTCCCGCTTGCTATCAGGGATGCTGACGCCTTTGGGATTAATCTTTTCCTCCGTGCCGATTGTCGCACTCATCCCGATCCTTGCGCGTCTGCTGGGGTATGACATCTCAACTGTTGTCGCGATCGTCGCTGTGTCGGCCTTCTTTCCGACATTCGTCTTTGCTGGTGCAGGACTTCGTGATTTGCCGCGCGGCTCCGACGATCTTTTCGGCGTTATGGGGGCCAGTCCGATGCGGCGTTTACGCCATCTGGTTCTACCTGCGGCAGTGCCGAAGGTGATGATCGCCCTGCGCCTGACGGTGCCCGAAGGGGTGCTTGCCGCCATTCTTGCGGAGTTTCTGATGGGGCGCAGCGGGCTTGGATACATCTTTCGTGAAGCCACGGGCCGCTTTGCGATGGAACGTGCACTGGCCACGTCACTTGTCATCACTCTCGCAGCAATTTTCTGTTTCTTCCTTGCGCAAAAGGCTGAGCGCGCCGTCCGGGCGCGTTGGTCTTAACCGCATCAACCAAAAGGGAATTTCTCTTATGATTAACGTTCAGCAACCGCCTGACCCATGGCAGCGTACAACAACCGAACACGGTTTCGCAGCCGACGAAGTCATTTCGGCACTCCAGAAATCGCTCCGTCGTGGAATGTTAGAAAACGCAATCCTGCTGGCGTGGGAAATGTTTCTGACCAGTCCTGAAATGGAAGAAATGATGTGGTCGCGCCTGTGCGTCATTGCCGTTGAGGATGTGGGCATGGGCAATGTCTCGCTGCCGACTTTGGTCGAAACGCTCTATCAGCAACACGCGCGTTATCCACGCCCTATGGGCGATCGTTTTCTCTTCGCCGCGCACGCTATTCGTGCCATCGCGGGAAGTGAAAAGGAGCGGACATCGGATGATCTTGTGAACTGGGCGCGCCGTTCGGTCGAGTTCGGTGAACGTTTGCCTGAAATCCCTGACGTGGCGCTCGACATGCACACATTGAAGGGGCAGGAAATGGGCCGCGACTACCGCTTTTTCATGGAGGAAGCTTCCAAGGTCATTCCCGAAGTTCCGGACAAAGACCAGACATGGCGCAACTGGATTATCGCGGCGCTAGATGAGGGGAAAATGAAATGAGTGGCCGGAAACGGGTCTATCTGGCGGGCCCCGAAGTCTTTTTGCGCAATGCGTCCGAAGTGATGGCCCGCAAAGGACAAATGGCTCTCGATTTCGGTTTCGAGCCATCGACCCTTGCTGAGGACGGCGTCAAGCTTTCCGGAAATACGCCTCATGAATTTGGGATGTCGATCGGAGTCGCGAACGAGACAATGATGGACGCGAGCGATTTTATCATCGCAAACCTTACGCCGTTTCGAGGTATTTCCGCCGATGTCGGCACTGCATTCGAAGTGGGCTATATGCGTGCGCAAGGGAAGCCCTGTTTTGGCTATACCAACACTGATCGGGACTACTACACACGCCTGACGGTAGACTACTATTCTGGAGGGCCCTTCGAAGAAGATGGCGACGTGATCCGTGCGCGTGACGGACTTATGATCGAAAACCACACGATGATCGACAACTTGATGCTTGATACAGCCATTATATTGAGCGGCGGAAGTTTTGTTGCAAAAGAGGTAAGCGGGCAGGGGGTAGACGATGAACTGTCAGCCTACCATGATGCACTTGTTGCTGCGCGCGCGTTTTTCGACGCGCAGAAGTGAGAAGTAGCGTCTAAATCGTCGGGTGCGATTGCCTGAGGGCTGAATGAAACTCCATTCTCAGGCGTCGCATTTCGATGACTTAGCTCTGCTCCCGCCGCGTCACGATCAAGGCCGTGATATGAGCTCCCAAGCGCCGAGGTCTGAGAGCGAAAAAGTTCGAAAGGCCGTAGACAACATCAATGGCTATGCGGCGCGTGTTGTCGTCGCAGCCTATGGTCATTTGGTGCGGCGGCAGTTTGTCGGCCCGCTTAGTCGCTGGTAGGGAGGGGGAGCGCGCTGCCTCCGCGTCTCTCACAGCGGGAGCGAGCTATCTGCCAATCCTCAGGGAAAATCCCAGTTTATGCGTCCGAACCTTCTTCGCCTTCAGGTGTGTTAAGGGTCGACCATGTCTTATCAACAGGCGGCGGCGGGGTTTTTACGCAGCTGCCACTGTGGATGTTGACCTTGGCGATAAAGTTTGCCGAAATCGGTGCGGTCACGAACAGGAATGCCATGATCAGCGTTTCATGGATCGATACGTCGCCCAGCACGAACGAATGCGCTATCGAGGCCAGAAGTAGCATCCCGATGCCAACGGTGCCGACCTTGGTCGGCGCATGCACGCGTGTCATGGGGGTGTTGAATTTCAGCAGCCCGATCACGCCGATAATGACGAATGTCGACCCAATCAAAAGAAACAAGGCTGTGGCGTAGGTTCCGATAATCTCGGTAGTCATTCGATGATGTCCCCCCGAAGAATAAAGCGCGCCAGCGCGACGGTCGAAACGAACCCAAGCATGGCAATCAGCATTGATATTTCGAAATAGATGTGAACGCCTTGACGTATGCCTATGACGACGACAAGGCCCAAGGCGTTGATCACCATCGTGTCCAGCGCAAGGATACGGTCGCCTGAGGACGGGCCAATTACCAGCCGCACCATCGACAGAACTTGGCCTAAAACCAAGGCAACGAAGGCGATAATCAGCGCAATGTCCAAGAATGCTGCGGCGGTATTCATTTGAAAATCTCCTGCAGGCGGCGCTCGTATCGCGATTTGATTTCATCGCGCACGGCATCGGGGTCATCTGTGTGAAGCACATGCACCAGTAGGCTGTGGCCCCTGTCGGACAGATCAGCCGACACAGTGCCAGGTGTCAGCGTAATGGTGCCCGCAAGAACGGTGATCGCCTCAGGTTGACGCAGTTCAAGCGGCACGACAATCCACTCAGGCTTCAGTTTGGCGTTCGGGACCGTCAGCACAATCCACGCGACTTCTATGTTGGCCAGCAGAATGTCCCACAAAACCATCAGGCTGTAGGTGGCCATCTTGCCCAGCCGCAATCCTTGCGGCGTATCTGGCCACCAGACCGACGTGCCGCGCGGAATGATAATACCCAGAATAAGGCCGAAGACAGCCATTCCCGCCGAGAATTCGTTCTGCAGCAATATCCAGATCACCGCCAAAAGCAGGGTCAGGAACGGGTGTGGCAACAACCATTGGAACATACGGATCATTTCAGTGATCTCCGTCGGGCGTATCAAGTTTGCCAGGTGTTTCGAGAACCGTCGAGATATAGGGCCCTGGCGTAAAGAGTTGGCTCGCTATGGTGGTCGTATAGGCGTGGACATGCCCCGCAAATACCGTGTGTGCGCCCAACATTGCGATCAGCCCGCCAATTGCCGCATAAGATAGCGCGGACGGTGCTGTTCCAGGTTCGGCCTCATCTGGCGCGGGTGTAGACTGGGCCTTCCAGAACAAAACGCTGCCTGCGCGGGAAAAGCCGACAATGGCGATCAGGCTGGAGCCGAGCGCCACGGTCCAAATCCATGCCATCCCGTCACTCTCGAAAGCCGCATCAAGAACCAAAAGCTTGCCCAGAAATCCTGACAGTGGCGGCAGGCCAACCATTGCGATTGCGCCGATAAAGAACAGCCCAGCGGTCAATGCAGCACCAGCGACGGGCGGTTGCGGTGTCAGGTCCACGTTTCCCCGACCAGTGCGCACCAGATCGCAGATCAGAAATAGCGCGGCCCCCGCCAATGTTGAATGCACGATGTAATAGAGAGCCGCAGCGATGCCCGCTGGCGTGAACAAGGAGATCGACACCATGACCATGCCCATCGATCCGATGATCGAAAACGCTACAAGCCGATCCAGACGCCGTGCAGCAAGCACGCCAATCATCCCGATGGCCAGTGATATCAAGGCAGCAGGCATTAGCCACAGATCATGTAGCCCCGAAGTGACCGACAGGTCGGGGGGGAAGATCAATGTATAGACACGGATGATGGCATAGGCGCCGACTTTGGTCATGATCGCGAACAGAGCCGCCACAGGTGCGGGTGCCTCGGCATAGCTTGACGGCAACCAGAAATGCAGCGGGACAACCGCCGCCTTGATCGCGAATACCAGAAGCAACAGGACCGCAGCGACCCGTATGCCGACCGTTTCTTCCGCACTGATGGCCGCGACCCGCGCAGCGAGATCGGCCATGTTCAGTGTGCCCGTTTCTGCATAGATCGACCCGAGTGCGAACAAGAACAATGTGGAGCCGATGAGGTTGAACAGCACATATTGGACGCCTGCCCGCAGCCTTGTGTTTCCGCCCGAATGGATCATCAAGCCGTAAGAGGCGATCAACAGAACCTCGAAAAACACGAACAGGTTGAACAGGTCACCAGTCAGAAACGCGCCGATGATCCCCATCAGTTGAAACTGGAACAGGGCATGGAAATGCCGCCCGCGGTTATCCCACCCTGATCCGATGGCGTAAAGCAGCACAAATAGCGCCAACACCGCCGTCAATAGGACCATCATCGTAGACAGTCTGTCTCCAACTAAGACGATGCCGAAAGGCGCGGCCCAATCACCAAGTTGATAGAGAAGGATTGTGCCATCCGACGTCTGCCACGCTAGGCCCGCTGCGATCACGATCAAGGCAAGCGCGCCGAAGACGGAAAATGTGCGCTGGATGACGATGTGGTAGCGCGCGGCCAGAACAATGAAGGGGGCCAGCAGCGCGGGCAGGATGATTGGCGCAATGATCCAATGTGTCATGATGGCTCACCTGCATTGCTGTTCGTGCTTTCGGGTTGATCATCAACATGATCGTCGTCCGACCCAAGAAACGCGCCAAGCGAGATCATCACCACCACAGCAGTCATCCCGAAGGAAATGACGATGGCGGTCAAGACCAAGGCCTGCGGCAATGGGTCGGTATAGGTTTCAACGCCGTCACGTAGGATTGGTGGCGCGCCCACGGTCAGCCGCCCAGAGGCGAACAGAAAGACATTCACCGCGTAGGTTAGCAGCGACACGCCAAGGATCACCGGGAAGGTGCGCATGCGAAGGGTCAGGTACAGCCCCCCCATGGTCAGGATGCCGATGGCGGATGCAACAAGCAGTTCCATGTTACGCACCCACCTTTCCGGTAGAGGTCATATTGGCAGCTCCATCCTCTTCGCGTGACGGATCGATATCCATCGGTTCATCGTTATCCCCCGGCTCGCTGGCCAATCGGGCCAGCCGCGAGAAGCTTTCAAGAGACAGCATCACCGCCCCGACTACCGCTAGGAAGACGCCCACGTCGAACAGCGCGGCCGTGGCCAGCTCGAATTTTTCAAAGGGTGGGATTCGCACATAGGTGAAATCCGAGGTCAGGAAGGGCTTGCCGACGAACCACGAACCGATCCCCGTCAGACCAGCGGTCAGAACCCCCGCGCCGATTACCCCGTGATAGGGATAGCGCAGCCGCGACGAGGTCCAGCGGAAGCCGCTGGCCATGTACTGCATGACCACGCCGATGGACACGATCAAGCCCGCGATGAAGCCGCCGCCCGGTTCGTTGTGACCGCGCAGGAAGATATAGAACCCGACCATCAGGACGACTGGCAGAAGTACGCGGGTCAGAACGACCATCATCATTGGGTGCTTGTCGCCACTGCGTGGTTGGTCCGGCTTACGGTTCAGAAGTCGCGCGCGTACCGGCCCGTCAAGAAGCGCCTCGGTCAGGGCATATATCAGCAGCGCGGCGATGCCGAGGACGATGATCTCGCCGAAGGTATCAAAGCCACGAAAATCGACCAGTATGACATTGACCACGTTCGTGCCGCCGCCACCGATATAGGAATTGGCCAGATGGAACTCGGAAATTGGCGTGCTGTCCGCATCGCGCAGGAGGAAGTGGAACGACAGCGCGAAGGTCGCCAGACCGCCCAGCACGGCAATGCTCATGTCTCTCACTCGTCGCAGGAGCGAGCTTTCGACCGGTGTGTGGTTCGGCAGGAAGTTCAGAGCCAAAAGCATCAAGATAATTGTCACGACCTCGACAGTGAACTGTGTCATCGCCAGATCTGGCGCACTGAAAAAGACGAAGCCGATCGAGACCATCAATCCGATGATGCCAATCAGGATCAATGAGAGTAGGCGGTTGCGGTGCAAAAGCAGCATGGCAATCGTCGCCCCGACAAGCATCAGCCACCCAGCGACAGGCACTGCCCCAGCGGGCTGGATCGTGCGAGTTGCGGCGCCCACGGTGCCCGTAGACCAAGCGTGGTAGCCTGCGGCGACCATCACGATCGCGGCGATGGCTGCATAGCGCGAGAAAGCACCGTTGTGCAGCGGTAGGATGATCGCTTTAGCCAACTTCACGGCCGAAGCAACTATAGCGTCGAAAATGGCCTTTGCCTCGGGGCGTGGTGCCCTGTCCCAAAGCCTGAGCGCGGGGGTGAAGACCGCGAGCATGACCAGACCGCCCAGCACCGCCACAAGCGACATGTACAACGCGGGCACCAGCCCGTGCCAAATCTTGAAATGCGCGTCTGGCAATATGGCTGCGTCACCCAGAACCGAGGCCGTCACCAGCTTCACGAAGGGCTCTGCCAAGAAAGGCGCAACACCGATCATTACCACCAGCGACACCAAAATGGCGGGCGGCAGCCACAGCCCAGCACCTGGGTCATGAGGTTTGGAGGGATAGTCGTCGCGCACAGGGCCAAGGAAAGTGTGGCCGATGAGACGGAAGGAATAGGCCGCCGAGAAAAGCGAGCCGAAGACCGCCAGCGCAGGCAGCAGCCAGGTGCTTCCGAAAAGCACCGTGTGGCTTGCTTCTTCCAGCATCATCTCCTTGGACAGGAAACCGTTGAGCAGCGGGATGCCGGCCATGGACAGCGCAGCGAGCGTGGCGATCCCGAAGGTGATCGGCATCAGCTTGCGCAGCCCGCCCAACAGGCGGATGTCGCGGGTATGGGTCTCGTGGTCGATGATGCCAGCGGACATGAATAGTGCCGCCTTGAAGGTCGCGTGGTTCAGGATGTGGAAAACCGCCGCCATCGCGCCAAAGGGCGTCCCCATGCCCAACAGCATCGTGATGAGACCCAGATGGCTGACGGTCGAGAACGCCAGCAATGCCTTCAGGTCGTGTTTGAACAGCGCGATCACCGCGCCCAGAACCATGGTGATCAGGCCAACGGTGGTGACGATGACGAACCATTCGGTCGTGCCAGACAGCACGGGCCACATGCGGGCCATCAGGAAAATCCCAGCTTTCACCATGGTCGCCGAGTGCAGGTAGGCCGAAACTGGGGTCGGGGCGGCCATAGCGTGAGGCAGCCAGAAGTGGAACGGGAACTGCGCCGACTTAGCGAAACACCCTAGCAGGATCAGGATCAGCGCGGGCAGGTAAAGCGGGTCGGCCTGGATCAGGTCGCGGTTCTGCAGGATAACGCTCAGGTCATAGCTGCCGACGATCTGCCCGAGGATCAGCATGCCACCGATCATCGCCAATCCGCCCATACCAGTCACCGTCAGCGCCATTCGTGCGCCCTGACGCCCTGCGGGCAGGTGTTTCCAGTAGCCGATCAGCAGGAAGGACGACAACGAGGTCAGCTCCCAGAACACCAGCAAAAGCAGGATGTTGTCGCTCAGAACGATCCCAACCATCGCGCCTTGGAACAGCAGCAAATAGGTGAAGAACTCACCCATATTGTCGCTCCGGCTAAGGTAGTGCCGTGCGTAAGCAATGATCAAAAGGCCGATGCCCAAAATCAGCAACGCAAAGAAAAAACCGAGCCCGTCGAGCATCAGGTTAAAGTTCAGCCCTAGCAGGGGCATCCAATCGACACGTGCCATGACGACTTCGCCGGCCAGAATGGTCGGTAAGTTGGTCAACAATCCGACAAAGGCGGCAAGCGACACTGTAAAGGTCACGCCAGCACAGGCCGATCTTCCCGCCGAATTCATCAAGCCAGGCAGCAGCGCACCCAAAAATGGCAATGCAACAACGAAAAAGAGCGACACGGAGCCTCCGATTCTGTTTAGTTCCTACATTCGTGCAATTTTTTGCCCGAGATGACAATTCAACCAAGGCAACCAAACAGGTTTTTCGCCGTAACTATTGCGGACTTGGCCCCCTCGCACCGACGTGTCGGCACCAGTGCTATGGGTCGGTCTGCACGATCAAAGCAAACATAGACGCAACCTCAGCGAAAACGCCGTCGTTGGGAAGCGCGATTTCGAGCTGTTGCGCGGCGAATGGACGCAATTCGCCCCTTCATGTCGATGGGGCGAACGATCGTTCAATCTTTGTCCGGTTTCATGCTGTGCGGGGTGGGGGATTGGGCCGCGGAAGCGCCAACAATGCGTTGGTGCGAGCAAAGAACGAGAACTGGTGGTCTCTTCTGCTACGCCATACGCTTCAAAACGTTGTCACGTTTGACGAGGTGATGCCAAACCAAAGCGGCGCCGATGTGCCCAAGGACCAATATAGCAAGGCTCCAACCCAAAGCGCCATGCCATTCCGAGATCGTTTTCGTCCATGCAATAGCGGTTTCGCGGGCAGGGAAAATCTGGAACCCAAGATAGCTGAAGCCGCGCGTGCCGCCAGCAGCCCCGATGATCTTGAGGGAGGGCACAATCGCCATGAGCGCATAGAGCGCGGCATGTCCCGCCTTGGCCGCCTTGCCCATCGGGCCAGCCTCGGTTGGGCGGGCGCGAAGGTTCCAAAGCCCCCACAAGCCGCGCAGAACAACCAAAAGCAACAAGGTAACGCCCAAGTTCACATGATAGGCCCAAAGCGTTTCGCGCAGGGAACTTCCACGCGGCAAGGCCCAATGCGCGGCAGCGGACGCAAACTGCATGGCAAACAGGATCGCCATGCCCCAGTGGAGAAAACGGCTGATAAGCCCGTAGCGTTCTGGACTGTCAGTTAATTTCATCATCAAACGGCTCCTAACGTGGAATATTTCTAGTTCTACGCGGGCGCGGGCGATTTCCGTCGCGGTGAAAAGAACTTTATTTGTTCGCTATAGAAATGCCGTTTTTCGTGAGACATTGCCTTCAACCTCCCGGAACCGAGAAGAAGGAGATGATCATGAAGAAAGATCAACGCGATATACAACGCAAGTTGCGGATACTGCGATACGCCGAATTCCGTTGGGGTGACGAAACCCAATGCCGACTTCAAGGCCTGAACACTTGGTGCGGTATCGCGAGCTTCCTTTGCGTCGGATATCCGTGGCTCACGGGCAATGCGCTCCGCTGCGAGGATATTCCATTCGGTCTCATTTGTGGTCGTAATGCGCTGTGGCATTCTTGGGACTGATCGCTCGTCGGACCGTATCAGAGGGTGTCGCTCCCAGTTTTTCTGGAGGTGGACTTCGTGGTCGCACCGCAGGCGGCCAGAACGATGTCCTGGACCATTGCGATGTAGCTGTCGATGTCGATCTTGCGTCGACGGTACTTGGCTCGCTTGACGTACCAATCTTGAAGCAGAGGCTTGGTCAGCGCGGCCATTAGTGGGGGCATGTCCGCCGAGAAACTGCCGTCCTGCTGCCCTCGGGCCAAAACCTCGGCAAAATAGCTCTCGGTTAGCTCTTCGCTATCGATGGCCTTTTTTCGTTCAGCAGCAGGGAAGTTTTTGGCCTCCATAAAGGAAAAGGTGAACCACGGCAGCATCGCCTCGGTCAGCCTGATATGGGTGTCGATCAGCCACAGCAAGTGGTCCCGCGGTGTCTGCCTTACATCGGCTGGCGGCTGGCTGAGGGCGGCCTCGACTGCGCTTGTCACCTCGAAGAGGATCATTTTGAGGAGCGTATCCTTACTGTCGAAATAGGAATAGAGACCGCCCATGCTGACACCCGACGCCCGCGAGAGATCGCGTAGGCTCATGGCCTGAAACCCCTTCTTATTCGACAGTTCCAGTGCCGCGTTTAGAATCTGCCCGAGCTTGCGTATCGCAACCTCGGGTTTTTGTGTCGAGATGCTGTCTCGGTTGTTTTCGAGCACTGATCGGCAGAGATCTTCGGTCGTGGGTAGATGGGCCCCTTCGGTCGTCATGTTAACCTGTCTCCTGCTGGGTGCGGGGGAAAATCCCCCACAGATTGCAATAAAATTCTTGCCAGCGCCAGAGGAGGTGTGCAACCAATATATCGAGCGTTCGTTCGAAAAGTGAGGTTAATAGTGTTAGGACAAGTATCGCAATCTGCCGCTCGCGTGGAGTTTGACCTAGCTGGTCGCACTGCTTTGGTGACTGGTGCGTCGTCTGGCTTGGGCGTGCATTTCGCCCGGGTTCTCGCTTCGCATGGCGCGAAGGTGGCAGTGGCTGCTCGCCGTGCCGAGAAGGTCGCCGCTCTCGCAGAAGAGATCACCGCCAGTGGCGGTCAGGCGGACGCTCTGCGGCTTGACGTGACTGATGCTGCCTCGGTGGCTGAGGCGTTTGATGGGCGCTGCTTCGATATCGTCATTAATAATGCAGGCATCGCCATCAACGGACCCGCATTGGACACGCCGGAGCAAGATTGGCGGCAAGTGATCGACACCGATCTGACTGGCGTCTTTCTTGTGTCGCAGGCAGCGGCAAGGGCGATGGTCGCCGCGCAGCGGGGCGGCAGCATCATCAACATCGCTTCGATCTTGGGAAAGCGCGTGGCTGGTGGACTGTCGGCGTATGCTGCTGCCAAGGCGGCGGTAGTACAGCTGACCCGCGCCAACGCGCTGGAATGGGCCCGTTACGACATTCGCGTCAACGCGATCTGCCCAGGCTATATCGAGACCGACATCAATCGCGACTTTTTCGCGACTGAGGCGGGCCAGAAACTGGTGCGTCGCATTCCCATGCGCCAGCTGGGTCGAATGGAGGATCTATCTGCGCCGCTGTTACTGCTGGCCTCGGATCATGGCCGTTTCATGACTGGCTCGGAGCTGGTGGTCGACGGCGGTCATCTGGTCACTTCACTATAAGGAATCATCATGGACTTCGCGATTTCCCCCGAGATTGAGGACTACCGCACCCGCATTTCCCGCTTTGTGGAAGAGGAAATCATCCCTCTTGAGGCAGAGCGCAGCTCTTATGATGCCCACGGAAATATCAACGAAGATCTTCTGGGCACGCTGCGCGAGAAGGCCAAGGCCGCGGGGCTGTGGTGCGTGCAGCTCAAGCCCGAGACGGGCGGCAAAGGGCTGGGTATGGCTGGTATGGCTGTCTGCTACGAGGAGATGAACCGCTCGATTTTCGGGCCAGTGGTTTTCAATTCCGCCGCACCCGACGATGGCAACATGATGGTGTTAGAAAAGGCCGCGACCGATGCGCAGAAAGAGCGCTGGCTTGCTCCCATCGTGGAGGGTCGCGTCCGCTCGGCATTCGCGATGACCGAGCCAGGACCCGGCTCTGGCTCTGATCCCTCGATGATGCTGACCAAGGCCGAGCGGAAGGGTGACAAATATGTTATCTCCGGTCGCAAATGGTTCATCACTGGTGCTGAGACGGCGCAGCATTTTATCTTGATGGCGCGAACCTCCGATGATCCACGCCGAGGACTTACGGCATTTCTCTTCGACAGGGATCAGTCCGGCTGGCACATCGAACGGCGCATTCCGATCATGGGCCCTGAAGAGCATGGCGGGCATTGCGAACTTGTCTTCGACAATCTGGAGGTCGATGCCGACAACGTGCTTCTGGGGGAGGGGCTTGGCCTCAAAGTCACGCAGATGCGTCTCGGACCAGCGCGTCTGACCCATTGCATGCGCTGGTTGGGCCTGTCCAAACGCTCTGTTGAGATTGCTCAGGACTACGCCTCCGAACGCTACGCTTTCGGCGAGCGATTGAGTGAGCGTGAGAGCATCCGCCAAATGTTGGGCGATCTGGCTATGAAGATCGAGATCGGGCGGCTTCTGGTGATGAAGGCGGCTTGGGCGCTCGACCAGGGAAGCTATGCGCGCAAGGAGGTTTCGATGGCCAAAGTGCATGTCGCCAACCTGCTGCATCAGGCGGCCGACACGGGCATCCAGATCAATGGTGCCCGGGGCTATTCGGGCGACACGCCGCTTGAGTGGATCTACCGTTATGCTCGCCAGGCGCGTCTGGTTGATGGTGCGGATGAAGTCCACAAGATGGTCTTGGAACGGTTCCTGAGCAAGGAGCGCCGTGACTTCTGGAGCTGGGAGGTCTCTGGAAGCTGATTTCGACAATCCTGTAAAACATCAAGGCATGAGGAGGTGCCGATAATGTTTGAAGACCCGCATCTTGCGGCTCGCGCCGCCAATTTCCGGCCCCTGACGCCGCTTGATCTGCTGGATCGCACAATCGAGGTGCACGGCGGACGTCTTGCCGTGGCATGGCTCGAACACACATGGACCTATGTCGAGTTCGGTGCGCTGGTGGCCCGTATGGCCGATTGGCTGCGCACACAGGGCGTGGGGCAGGGCGATGTGGTCTCGGTCATGCTGACAAACCGGCCCGAGATGCTGGCTGCGCATTTCGCGGTGCCAGCCCTGGGCGCGGTTCTCAATACGCTAAACACCCGTCTCTCGTCGGGCGAGATTTCCTATATTCTCGAGCACGCTGGCAGCAAGCTTGTGCTGTGCGAGCCGCGGACAGCCGAGGCGCTTGCGCAGGCGACCGTGCCTGTCACCTGCTTGTGTGGCGCGCCAGCCGATGGGAAAGGCCTCGATCTCTTCCACGGTTCGGTGCCTGCGCTCGACTGGTCGGGCAATGTTCTCTCCGAGACTCAGGCCATCGCGCTAAATTACACATCTGGCACGACTGGCCGCCCGAAGGGGGTGGTCTGCACCCACCGAGGGGCCTATCTCAACGCGGTCGGTAACGTCATGTCGCTGGGGTTCACAGCGGAGACCAGCTACCTCTGGACGCTGCCGATGTTCCATTGCAACGGCTGGTGCCATACTTGGGCGGTCACCGCAGTTGGTGGCCTGCACGTCTGTCTGGAGCAGGTTGAGCCCGCGCCGATCCTGAAGCTGGTCGACCAGCACCGCGTCAACTTCATGTGCTGCGCGCCAGTTGTCCTTTACATGATCCTCGATCATGGCGGGGTTGGGCCTGCGCATCGAGTCAAGGTGATGACCGGCGGCGCCGCACCCACGCCCACCCTGTTGGCGGGGATGGAGGAGCGGGGCTTCGACCTCCTGCATGGTTACGGATTGACCGAAAGCTACGGACCGGCCACGTTCAATAATCCTGGTGCGGATGCGCCGGGCACAATTGAAGACCGTGCGGCGCTGCTGGCGCGACAGGGCTACCGGCATTCCACCAATGGCGGGATCGCCGTTGTCGACGAGGGCGGCAACGAGGTGCCTCGAGACGGCACCACCGAAGGCGAGATCGTCCTGCGCGGCAACACGGTGATGGCTGGGTATTATCGCGACGCCGAGGCGACTGAAGCCGCTTTGACTGGCGGTTACCTTCACACTGGCGATGTCGCCGTGCGCCACCCCGACGGTCAGATCGAAATCCGCGATCGGGCCAAGGATGTGGTCATATCGGGCGGCGAGAACATATCGAGCATCGAGGTCGAGACCGCGCTTCACAAACATCCCGACGTGCTGCTGGCCGCTGTGGTTGCTGCGCCGCACGAGAAGTGGGGCGAGACGCCTTGGGCCTTTATCGAGCCGCGCAGAGGCGCTAGCCTGACCGAGGCCGATCTCGAGGCGTTTTGTCGCGAGCATCTGGCGGGTTTCAAACGGCCGCGTCGCTTCGTCTTTGGTGAACTTCCGAAGACCGCGACTGGCAAAATCCAGAAATTCCTGTTGCGGGAAACCGCCAATCAAATGGTGACCCAATGAGTGGCCTTGATACTGCGGCACTGCGCGACTGGCTGAGCCGTCACTTTCCCGAGGATAACGGCCCTGACGTCGCGCTGGAGGCCGAGCCGATCAGCGGCGGGCAATCAAATCCCACCTATTTCGTGACTTGGGGCTCGCGGCGGCTGGTGCTGCGGCGCAAGCCCGCGGGGGCGATCCTGCCTGGCGCTCACGCCATCGAGCGGGAGTTTCGTGTGCTTCGCGCGCTGGAAGGCACCGACGTGCCCGTTCCTCGTGCGCTGGTGCTTGAAGAAGATGCCGAGGTTCTGGGCACGCCCTTCTATGTGATGGAGCGGCTTGAGGGGCGCGTATTCTCGGACTGTGCGCTGCCTGGACTGAGGCCTGAGGAGCGTCGAGCCATGTATCTGTCCATGGCCGAGACGTTGGCTAAGCTTCATGCGGTGCGGCCCGAGGAGGTGGGGCTGGGCGATTACGGTCGGCCTGGCGGTTACTTCGCACGGCAGTTGCGACGTTGGAGCGAGCAATATGCCCAATCACCCAGTCCACGCATCCCTGCGCTCGACCGGTTGATAGACTGGCTACCTGCCAACATGCCCGCCGATGACGGTGCGGTCTCCATCGCTCATGGTGATTTCCGGCTGGGCAACATGATGTTCCACCCCACCGAGCCGCGGGTCATCGCGGTGCTCGACTGGGAGCTGTCGACCCTTGGTCATCCGATGGGCGATCTGGGCTTCTGCGTCATGCCCTGGCAGACTGCGCCCGACGAATATGGCGGCATTCTGGGCCTCGATAATGCGGCGCTTGGCATTCCCTCGCGTGAGGAGTTCGTGGCTCATTACCACGCCCATGACCGCCTGAAGGCGGAACTCACCCGTTTCCATCGGGCCTTCGCGCTCTTCCGCTTCGCGGTGATTTTCGTGGGTATCGCTGACCGCGCTGGGGCGGGCAACGCCGCCTCGGAGGAGGCGGCAGAGCTCGGCCCGCTGGCCGAACGTTTCGCCATCCGCGCGATGCAGGCGGCTGGTCTCGACCCGTCAGGCGAGACAGAGCCGAGTAGAGAGACTGAAGTCCGAAAGGTCGTGACATGACATTGCTCAGACATATCGAAAATCTAAATGTGCTGATCGGCAAGGCGGTGTCCTTCCTGATCTGGATCGGCATCGTCGTTTTGTGCTGGGAGGTGGTCGCTCGCTATGTCTTTGGCGAGCCCACGATCTGGGCGCATGGTTACACCCAGCGCATCTTCGGCGCTTATTTCGTGATGGTGGGCGCCTATACGCTGATCCGCCGCAACCATGTCCGCGTCGACCTGCTGCTGGGCACACGGTCGCCGCGCTTTAACGCCTTTCTCGATTTGGTCAATTGCGCCTTCCTTATCATCTGGGGCGTTGTCCTAGTCTGGGAAGGGTTCTGGCTGTTCGAAGACGCCTGGCGCTTCAACGAGCTGGATGACAGCGTGCTGCGTCACCCGATGTGGCCGATCAAGCTGGCGCTGTTTCTGGGTGCCCTTCTAATTACCGTCCAGGGGGTGATCGAAGCGCTTCGCTCGCTGGTGCTGATCGTCAATCCCGACGCCGACATTCATCCCCCCGAAGCGCAGAGGAGTGAAATTCTATGAGCCCTGAAATCCTCACGATCGGCATGTTCGGAATGGTGCTTGTCGCCATCCTGTCAGGCGTGTCGCTGGCCTTCGCAATGGGCGGCACCGCTGTCATCTTTGGTCTCCTGACCTTCGGCGGAAACGGCATGTATTCGATCGTCACGACAATGTTCGGCTCCATGTGGTCGATCCTGCTGTCGGCGATCCCACTGTTTGTGTTCATCGGAGTGGCGTTGGCACGTTCAAAGATCGCGCATGATCTCTATCATGCCTTTTACCTGTGGTCGGGGCGCACCAACGGGGGCCTGCTCTTGGGCACGTCAGGGTTCGCCGCAACGCTTTCGGCGATGACCGGGAGCTGCGCTGCCTCGACCATGACGACCGGCCTTGTCGGGATTCCAGCAATGGACAAGCGCGGCTATGATCGCTCCTTCGTGCTAGGCACCATCGGGGCCTCGGGCACGCTAGGCATCCTGATCCCGCCGTCGATCACGCTAATTGTCATTGGCATGCAGACTGGCCAGTCCGTCGGTCGGCTGTTTATGGGGGGACTCGTCTCGGGGTTGCTGCTGCTGGGTATCTTTCTTGCCTATGTCGCAATCCGCAGCCACATGCGGCCCGAGCTGGCCCCTGGTGCCGCTGAAGTGGCACCGCTAACCGAACGGCTGCGTGCCCTGCGCTCGGTCTTCCTGCCGCTCATCATTATCCTGTCGGTGCTGCTCTCGATCTTCGCTGGCATCGCCACCCCGACCGAGGCCGCAGCCGTTGGCGCCGCGGCCGTGGTCATCTCGGTCGCGATCCGACGTGAACTGAACTGGAGTTACATTAAGGACGTCAGCTTTGAGACCGCCGCGATGACCGGGATGGTGATCTGGATTGTCTTTGGTGCGAACGCCTTCATCGCCGTTTATGGCGGAGCAGGGGGCACAGCTTTCATGCAAGGCTTCCTGCGTGGCCTCGATGTATCTCCGATGATGATGATCTTGATTCTGCAGGCTGTGACGCTGGTGCTGGGCATGTTCCTTGACCCGATCGGGATCATTCTGTTGATCTTGCCGATATTCTTTCCCATCGTGCTTGAACTTGGCTTCGATCCGATCTGGTTCTGCGTCCTGTTCCAGCTGAACTTGTGCATCGGATACATCTCGCCGCCTTTCGGCTACAACCTGTTCTATCTGAAGATCCTGAGTCCAGAAACGCCGATCAGCGCGATCTATCGCTCAATCACTCCCTTCTTCCTGTTGATGCTCTTCACCGGGGCGCTGATCTTTCTGTTCCCGCAGATCATTACCAATTTCACCGATCTTCCGAAGCGGGTCTAACCCGCATCGGCAGCTACCGCCTCGCAGGAGGAGCTATGCGGAGCGGTCCCTTAACCCTAGTGGAGGAACAACATGACGATAAACAAGAAGTCGCTTTCTCGGCGCAACCTTTTGACCGCAGGTACGGCGGCGGGGCTCGGCACGGTTCTGGCCGCGCCTGCGGCCATTGCCCAGAGCAAGACCACTTGGCGGATGCAGACCCACTGGCCCACGGGCAACTGGTACTACGAGGACGTTTTCGTAAACTTCGCCAACCGCGTGACGGAGGCAACTGGCGGCGAGCTGACTGTCGAACCCGTCCAGAACGACGGTATCGTGCCCACTGGTGAAGTGCTGAACGCAGTCCGCCGCGGTCTGTTGGAAAGCGCCTTTATCTATCCATCCTACTGGATGGGCCGGATCCCCGTTGCGGGCCACCTCAACGGCAACATAGGCACCTTTGGTAGCCATGAAGAGATGCACATGTTCATGTATGAGATGGGCGCGCTGGACATTATCCGCGAAGCCTATGCCGAGCAGGGCATCTATCAGGCGGGCCCTGTTTCTTACGCGGGATTGGCACTCTACTCCAACCGCCCGCTGGTGACTAAGGAAGACTTTGCTGGCTGGCGGGTGCGCTCCACAGGCACCGCCGCGATGGTGCTTGAGAAGATGGGCGCTTCGCCTGTGTCGATCCCAGGCGGCGAACTCTATCAGGCGCTGCAAACTGGCGTTGTCGAGGGCGCGCACTGGGGCTCGATCTCGACCGGCTGGGGTATGAACTTCCAGGAAGTGACCAAGTACATCGTCCAGCCCGATCTGGTGAGCCAGTTGAACGGCGAGGTCATGGTCGGTATGGAGGCGTGGAACGCCATCGGCGACGATTTGAAGGCGACCTTCAACGAGATCGTCCGCGCCACCAGCGCCGACGCCAGCGCTCATTTCCTGCATCAGGATCTCGTGCGCAAGGACGAGTTCGTAAAGGAGCTTGGCGGTGAGATCACCAATCTCGAGCCTGCCGTCGTTGAAGAGCTTCGCGTCAAGTCGATGGAAGTGGTCGACGAATACGCCGAGCGTGATCCCAATTATTCGGGTCGCGTGGCTGAACTGCTGCACGAGTTCATGCGCCTGACTGGCAAGGCCTGATTCGACAAGGCGGGGACCCTTCCTAGGCCCCCGCCTACCTTTGCGGCGCGTCGCTCTTCGAGCGATCCGAAAACCGAATTTTCATACAGACACCTGGGCGCAAGCCCCAAACACCGAGGCTCAAAGATGAAACTCCCCGATACCATGCGCGTGGTCGAAATCTCCGAATATGGTGCTCCCGAGGTGCTAAAGCCTGCGACCCGGCCGGTTCCGCAGCCCGGTCCGGGACAGATCCTAATTCGTGTCAGTCATGCTGGCGTGAACCGTCCCGACGCATTGCAACGCGCAGGCAATTATGCGCCGCCCCCCGGTGCCTCGCCCCTTCCTGGGCTTGAAGGCGCGGGCTATGTGGTTGCGTTGGGCGAGGGGGTGACGCGCTGGCAGGTTGGCGATGCGGTAACCGCGCTGCTGCCTGGGGGCGGATATGCCGAATACGCAGTGACTCATGCCGATCATGCCCTGCCTGTGCCTGAGGGTTTGACGATGGAGCAGGCCGCGGCACTTTGTGAGACCTATTACACGGTCTGGACTAACGTCTTCATGCGCGGCGGTCTGGTGGAGGGGGAGCGGTTTCTCGTCCATGGAGGCTCATCGGGGATCGGCACGACCGCCATCCAGCTTGCCGCGCTCCGCGGCGCACAGGTATTCGCTACCGCTGGTTCGTCCGCGAAATGCGAGACCTGCAGAGACTTGGGTGCGAAACGCGTCATCAATTACCGCGACGAGGACTATGTCGAGGTCATGAAGTCCGCGGGCGGTGCGCAGCTCATCCTTGATATGGTGGGCGGTCCCTATATTTCGCGCAATCTGGATGCCTTGGCCAATGACGGGCGCCTCGTGCAGATAGCCTTCCTGCAGGGCGCCGATGTGCAACTGAACATGACACAGGTAATGACACGGCGGCTGACGATAACCGGCTCAACCTTGCGACCCCAGAGCGACACTGCGAAGGCTAAGATCGCCGAGGCGCTTCTGAAGGAGGTCTGGCCTCATCTGGAGGCGGGCCGTATCGCGCCAGTGATGGACTCGGTTTATCCGCTGGAAAAGGCCGCCGAGGCCCATGCGCGGATGGAAGCCTCCGAGCATATTGGTAAGATTGTTTTGCAGGTTGTTTGAGCCTCATGGCCGCAACCGCTGAGCCCGGCCCGCAGTAGAGCAATTGGCTGACCGCTCTGGACGATTCCAGTCTATTTCCTGATACGCGCGCTAATGATCGCGCGTGCTGGCAGGGGCGGGTGTGTTGACCATTGATGGGTAAATAGTTAATCGAATTTCATGTTCAAACGGGTATCGCATAACATTCACAGGGTCGCAGTTGTTGCTCTGTTGACCGTTGCGCTTGTCGCGACGGCGTTTGCCCATCGTCTCTCGAACCCCTCTGACCCCGTTTTCGAAGCATATGTCATCGCGGGCGGTGATATATCAGACCTCTGTGGTGGTTCGGGGTCAGGCGGCCAGACAACCCACAGCGATTGTCAGGCCTGCCACATCATCGGCTCTGTCCTTCTTCCCGATCACCTGCCGAGCAGAGTCGAAGCGGATTACATCTTTGTCGCAACGGTAATCGCGCCACAGGAACGCCGCGCCATACGCGCAGTTCTGGACCCTGCGCGCGGCGTAAGGGCCCCGCCGCTGGCCTGATCCGCCTTTATACCGCTCACTCCAACCCACCCTCGCGCCACATGCGCAAGACCTGATCGAATCCGCATTTTCTGCGGCTCCTGACGGTTCTTGGCATCACGCAAACCGTGTCATCTCCGACACGCGTCATGGCCGTGGCACCGCAGCCGGATTTGGACTGATTGGTTGAAGGCGCCCCCTTGGGCCTTGGCGACACACAGGTTCGCCCCCAACCGTACCAATCACCCGAACACCATTCCAGAGGATACCCGACGTGCCCTTGTCACCCAGATTGCGTCGCCGCCCTGCCGCGTCCCTCGCGGCCTTCCGGAACGTCCCCCGATAACTTTCAACCGATCCCAACTCTTCTAAAGGAGCTTAAAAACATGAAACATATTCTCGCACTCTGTGCTGCCACCGCGCTTGCGTCACCGGCATTCGCGGAACAACCCGTCACCATCAACTTTACCGCCGAAATAGACGGCGAGGCGTTTTCCTGCACCGAGACTTACGACAATCTGGGCAGCACCGACGCCAGCGTTAAAGGCACCGACTACCGCATGTTCGTATCGGCGCCGGCGCTCATCCGCACCGATGGCACGCTTCAGCCCATTGCGCTGGAACAAGACGGCAAATGGCAGGTTGACGACATCGCCCTGCTGGACTTCGAAGATGGCACTGCGGGCTGCAACGGCACAGGCAATGCCGACATGAACACCAGCCTGCGCGGTACTGTTCCCGAAGGCGAATACCAAGGCCTCGCGTTCAACATCGCCGTGCCCTTCGAGAAGAACCACGGCGACCCGACGCTTGCCCCTGCCCCGCTGAACGCAACTGGCATGTTCTGGAACTGGCGCGGCGGCTACCGCTTCGTGCGCATCGACATGGTGCCGACAGACAAAGCAGAAAACGGGCCGAAGGGCTGGTTCCTCCATCTCGGCTCGACCATGTGCAAGGCCGCGTCCAAAACGGAAGCTCCGAGCGCCTGTGCCAACCCCAACAACCTGTCTGTGACCTTTGCCGAGTTTGACCCCGCCAGCAATCTGGTCGTGATCGACCCTGCGCCAGTGGTGGCCGAAGCAGACCTGCGCATCAACGCAGCGGACACATCCCCCGGCTGCATGTCCTTCCCCGGCGATGCGGATTGCGTAACGGTGATGGAAAAACTTGGCATGGCTTACGAGGATATTCCCGCAGGCCCCCAACAACTCGTTTCGGTCCGTTAAGCCATGCGCAGGGCATTCGTGGCGCTCACAACTCTGGTCTTCACCGTGGCTCATGCGCGCGGGGAACAGAGCATTTCCTTGCCGGAAGACGCTCCCTTTGTGTGGCCAATTCCAGCATGGATGGCGCCGCCTCCCGTGCCCGAGGACAATCCGATGACGTCGGCCAAAGTCGAGCTTGGCCGGCGTCTGTTTTACGATGCGCGCCTGTCGCTGGATCGCACTGTTGCCTGTGCATCCTGCCACGATCAGGCCCGCGCATTTACCGACGGGCGCCCACTGGCCATAGGCATCGAGGGCACTGTCGGTATTCGCAACGCTCCTTCTCTGGCCAATGTCGGATACTTCCCCCTGCTCACTTGGGGAAACCCGCATATGACCTCACTGGAATTCCAATCGCTCATCCCGATGTTTGGCGACAACCCTGACGAGATGGGCGGCAACGGGCGCGAGGTCGAGATATTTTCCCGCCTCGCGGACGATCCCTACTACAGGCACGCCTTCGCCGAGAGCTTTCCCGAGCGGCCTCAGGTTGATCTCTTTACTGTAACCCGCGCACTCGGCGCGTTTCAACGCAGCCTGATCTCTCTCGACAGCCTCTATGACCGTTTCAAATACTGGGGCGAGGAAGATGCATTGTCAGATGCGGCAAAACGCGGCGAACAGTTGTTCTTTGATCATCGCTTTGAATGTTACCACTGCCATGTCGGCGTGCTTTTCACCGACAACCTGCAAACCACGCGCAGCGCGATGGCCGAGACAGGAAGCCACAATACCGGCCTCTACAACATCGACGGGAAGGGGGTCTATCCTCCTCATGCAACAGGGTTCTACGAGTTCACCGGCGATCCTGCGGACATGGGGCGGTTTCGCACTCCGAGCCTGCGCAACGTCGCTGTAACCGCGCCTTATTTCCACGATGGATCGGCCGAAACACTCGAAGATGTTCTCGCCCATTATCAACGCGCGGGTCGCCTGATCGAGGATGGCCCTTATGCCGGTGATGGTGCCCGCAATCCCCATAAAGACGGCATGGTTGTAGGCTTCAAAGCCAGCGAGCAAGAGATTGCGGATATCATTGCCTTCCTCGAAAGCCTCACCGATGAAGGATTTCTGACCAATCCCGCCTATCGTGATCCCTGGCCTGACGACCATCCGGCCACAGTCAACAGGATGATGCCATGAGGTTCCTTGCCCTGATCCTCGCGCTTTGCGCCGCCGTGCCCGCAACGGCACATGAATTCTTCCTGAACGGCTTGCAGATCATCCACCCTTCGCTGCCCGCCACGCCCGTCAATGCCAATTCCGCAGCCGTCTATATGGCGCTGTCCAATGAGAGCGATCAGGACGAACGCCTGCTGGGCATTGAAACCCCCTTCGGCACGGTGCGTTTTGTGCAACCCGTCACCGATGCCGAAGGCAACATCCGAATGCAAGAACGTGCCTGGGTCGACATTCCGGCGGGCGAGATCGTGTTGCTTGCCCGCGGCGAGCTTCGCGGCAGTCTGGCGAATGTGAACCGTCCGCTCATGGAGGGCGGCGAACTCACAGGCACAATGATTTTTGAAAAGCGCGGGCGGTTCGACATGTTCTTCATGATCGACCCCGTCGAAACAGAAACCGAACATGATCCTGTGTCCGAGATCCAACACGCAGCCCCGCCGATCGACCGCGCGGCTGCCGTTTCAGACATTGCAGCCAGCCTTCGCCACACGCTTGGATCGCCTGATGCGGTCATCGCTCCGGTCGTGCTGTCCGAAAACATTGCAATTGCAGGTTGGTCGCTCGGCAACATTGGTGCGCGCGCATTTTTGCGGCGAGGCGCAGACGGCTGGAATGTCGAGCTATGGTCAAACGCCAGCCTGCTTCAGCCCGCGACCCTGACAAGCCTCGGCGTTTCACGCCGTCAGGGCGACCCGCTACGCGCCGAAATGCGGGCACAAGAAGCAGCACTCGGCCCCGCCTATTCGCGCCGTTTCGATGCCTTTCCGGGAACCGCCTACCCGACACACTCACAGCCATAGCGCCCCATGTTTTCCAGAAACACCGAACAGCCCTGACACCAAAGGATAGACCATGAAACTCTTGCTTATCGCCGTCCTGACGGGCGCAACGCCTTTCGCCACGTCTGCTGTCGCGGAGGATCATACGCCATCCGCAGACGAAGTGCAGGTCGCGGAATTGTCCGTCACCGGCGCATTCATCCGTGCCACCCTGCCACACGCGCCCGTCGCCGGCGGCTATATGACCATTGCGAACCACGGCATAACAGACGACCGGTTGCTTTCCGTCACAGCCCCAATCGGAGAACGCACGGATATCCATGAAATGACGATTGAAAACGACGTCATGACAATGCGCGCCTTGCCTGACGGGCTACCCGTTCCCGCCGGAGAAACGGTGTCATTGCAACCTGCGGGCAACCACCTGATGATCATGGGCCTGAGCGCCCAGTTGGTAGAGGGGCAAACATACGACCTGACCCTGAAATTTGAAAATGCCGGCAACGTCACCGTGCCGTTTGATGTTCTGGCACTCAATGCACGCAAGCATCCGGGATTGCAGGAAACGGACACACAGTCGGTCGAGAAGTGAAGCCGCCGCGCCCACTGGAATGGGGAGCACCCCACAGACGACAGAGAGGCGAGGGGGCGAAGCGGGCGGAAGGCTGTGTTGCAGTACGTGTCATTGCAACTGGACACCTTTGGACTTCACGGGGTGGTCGGACTGAATGGCGAGGGAAGAGCACGCTTTAGTCCGTGGACTGCGGACTTCTTCCCGCCAGTTCTGGCAGGGTGTCGCTCCCTCATTCTTCTGGCACGAGGCCGGCGGGATCCACCCCACGCTTTTCGGCACTGATGCGGACAGCCTTGCGAAGGGCTTGGCTTCGCTGGAGCAGGCGTCTGAAACGGTCTTCATCAAGGACAAGCAGCGTCGTTGGTGCAATGGCGCGGACATCGGCGCGGCGAGCTTTGTGGGTGAGAATGGCCATTTGGCCGAACATTTCGCCGCGGCCCAGTCGCCACGTCTGACCTGCGCTTTCAAGTTCAACGGCACCAGTCGCGATAAAAAACACTCGTTTGGCGGCGCTTTCCTTGCGCAAGATCACTTCGCCAGAATCGACATAGCGCGTTGATAGAGAGCGCGCCAATCGCTTGATGGCACCGTCATCAAGATCGGCAAACAGCGGAAATTGCGCGACAAAAGCCGCCCGCCGCACCGCCACATCCAGACGCGGCCGCCGCTCGGCCGCCACTCTGCGTGTGGCCAGATCTTGCATCAGCGCGGTATGGACTTCGGAGCCAATCAAGCCGTCTTCGCGCATGGCGACATATTCCCGCTCTTCCATGCGTAGTGCTGTGCGGCGGATGAATCGACGCTCCAGCTCTTCTGCGTAGCCGGGATACTGCAGCCTCAGCCCTTCCAGTGCTGTTTCAAGGGTCTCGATCCGTCGGGTCAGAAGATCGTGTAGCAACTCGGCCACCCGCCGTCCGTGAATGCGGCGTATGCGACCGTCGATGAATGTCCCGAGATCGCGCAAAATCAAACGTTGCGACAACAACTGTTCAAACCGGTCGGCCGTCATGCGGGCGAGTGGGCCGGATACTCCGAAACGACCATGCAGAATGACCGAGGCCCTAAAGGCACGGCTATAGGCGACGCTTCGGCGCGCGGCGCGCTGGTATCCGCTTCGACCTTGTGTTCGAGCGCCTTCGATAAGGTTGTCTGCATCCGAAAGCACCACTTCCGCCATGCGGGCGGAGATCGTCCGCTCGCGCACCCGTGCAAGGATCGTGTCGCGTTCGTGGCCCGCGAGCGCGATCAGGCCCAAGGCGATACGATCGCGATCCAAAATGTCGGCGCTTTCCTCAGCCTTCGTCACGGCCAGATCGAGGCGTTCGCCAAACCGCTTAGCCTCTGATCGCACGGTATCGCGATTGAGCTCGTAGTTCTCTGTGGTGCGCGCTACGTCTTCGCGTACGGTCTGTAAGGCAACGGCCACGACCTGCCGAGATAGCGCCTCGTCCAGCGGAGACAGGCGGTCCAGCCCGAGCCGCCCGATGACCCAGCGGAGTGTGGTGCCCTGAACCAGAAGCGTGAACAGGGTAAACCCAGTGGCGAGAATGCCGACCACGCGCTGAATGCCGTCTGGTACGCGAACGCTCTCCGTCACGGCGAGGGCCAGCGCGAGCGTTACGGCCCCTCTGAGACCGCCCCAGAGGATCGCAACCCGATAGGGGCGTTCGACATTCGGAGAGAGTTTCAAGGCGGTCAGTATTGGCATCAGTCCGAACAGGATTGCGGTGCGCGCAACGATGGCCGCACCGATGACTACGCCGACGAGAAGGAAATCCTCGAGCCGCACCTCTTCGAGCAAACTGGGAATCAACAGCGCGGCGAGGATGAAGATGAGCGCGCCAGCCCAATGTGCAAGGACGTCCCAGAGCTCACGCAGGTTGGTCCACGACTGAGGTGGCAGGCGGCCGGGCGCCGTCAGGTTCAGGGTCAGTCCTGCGACGACCACGGCGATCACACCCGATGCGCCCACGCTCTGCTCAGCCACGATGTAAGCCAGGTAGGGCAGTGCCACCGAGATCGACAGCTGCGCAAGTTCGTGGCGGGCAAACAACGCCATAAGCCAGATTGCAGCCCGCGCGGCCAGCCAACCCGTCAGGGCACCGCCCGCGATCAGGATCGGAAACCGTGCCAGTGCATCGCCCAAGCCAGGGTCTGGGATGCCCAGCATCACGAAGCCCATGAAGAGACCGAACAACGCAATCGCCGCTGCATCGTTCAGAAGGCTCTCGCCCTCAATGATCCGCGCCAAACGGCGCGGCGCCGAAATCGAGCGAAAGATAGAAACCACCGCCGATGGATCGGTCGTCGACACGATGGCGCCGATCAGAAGACAGGCCGCCAAGGGCAACGTACTCGCCCAAGACAGCGCGTAGCCGACGGAGACCGTGGCCACCACGACAGCGACCACCGCCAGCACAAGGATCGGCACCCAGTCGTCCAGCATCCGCCGAAGGTTCATGCCCAATGTTGCCTGAAACAACAGCGTGGGCAGGAAGACGTAGAGGAAGGCATTGGACCTGATCGGCAGGTTCAGGATTGCCTCGGCAACGGGGTTAAGCGCGTCCGTAAGTTCCGTTCTCAGAAAAAAGGTCGCTCCGGTGCCGATCAGAATGCCAAGGATCGCAAGTATCACGCTGTATGGGAGACGTACGCGCGCAGCGAAGGGTTCGGCGGCGCCGATGACAAGAAAAAGCGATGCAATAATCGTAGTTGCAAGAATGATGTCCATTCTTTGGAAATATCACATGACAGCCGAGACGCACCCAAATTGTCGTGTTTTGAGGTCAAGAATTTGCTATCCCGCTTCAATTCGTCGCTGAGCCTGCTGCTGCCTATTATGAGCCACTGGCTTTTAATTGACAGAGAAGGCGTGCGCCGTACACGGAACAAACTAAGCGTCCGAGTGTCTGGAATTGGCGAAATTCACGCAAATTGCGGCAAACGGCTGTAATCCGCGGGCTCCTTTTAAAGAAGCTTTGCCATCCTGTTATTAGGGACAGGCTGGCTGGTGTTCCCAAAACTGAGTGCTCCGATCCCTGAATGCAATGGGGGTCTCAGGCACGCGACCCAGTTCAGCCCACCCACCATCATGTGCCGAGCGCGGCAGAGATCGCCATTCCACTCCCAAAGAGCGGCCAGACGAACTGTTCCTTGTGCGGCAGCCGTATCATAACCCATGCCATCAGCCCGAGCATCGCCAGCCATCCAGCACTCAAAATATACGGTAGGCGCAAATCATAAGTCGTCACCCGATCCAGATCTTCACTTTCGGGGGTATCCAGCAGGCGGCTGAGCGCTGGAAATTCGCCAAGATCAACAATCGGACCTTCCGTGACTTCGAGCGTCACTGGTTTGCCGAAGAGAACCGAGCGGTGGATGCTCATCGACATCCCTTCCATCATCAGGCTCGGAAAAGCCCGATCATAGAGCGCTTTCGGTGCATCAATTGTGAAAGGCTTTCCATCGACATCCGCGAGAGTGATTTGGCGGGTTGAAGTGAATCTGTATGTTCGGGTCGCGAGATTTGGCAACACGGTCTGATGCGTGTCGCGCCGAAGAATGGTGACCCGCTCCGCATGGGTCGGGAGAAAGCGGGTTGCGAGGTCACACAGGACGCCTGTTCCTAAGACAACAAAGAGACCGACAAGCACTGTAACGGCGATTGTGCGTGAGGGTTCTTTCATGGCAGTCACTCATCTCGTCGGCTGCCATTGGCAGATATGTACCGGATGTTCTGGAAATGGCTCGGCGGTGCATTTTCGAACATTGAAATGTTCGTTTGATCAAGCCGCTGCGTCAAGCCTCATCCTCGCGAATGGCTGAACCAATGAATTCCATCCGTCGACTTTTCGCAATTGGTATGCTGACCCGAGGCTTGCTCGCACCGGCAGGGATCGTCGTCATATCGAACGGCTGCGCGACCTAGGAAACCTGTCACTTGTCGTCGGCGCGTTGGCGATTACCCTCACCGTTTGTGCTGGTAATCGCTTGAGATCAAAGACGGGACCGAACGCCCAAACTTGCCTGACCCTCGCCAATCACGCGCTAAACCCTACTCCATAATTGGGTGTCCCGTTGTGTGCGATGAAAGCCTGGCTCACCTTCGGCTTCTTCGCCTTTCAACCCGCCGTTGGGAATGGAATGCTAACCGCCCTCGGCTGCCTTCCCTTTTACCTCTGCAACCGCACGGATCAGGTCTGTTCTGGCGACGGGCTTCGGGAGCATGGCGAAACGACCGTCAAACCGATTTAACATTGGAATATTCGACGGAAGACGTGATGATATCAAAATAGCATAGGATTTCTGGTTTCGCTCCAGTGCGAGATTGATCAGTTGCGTGCCGGAGTGGCCGTGGTCGAGATTGAGGTCGGACACCAGTAGGGAGATGTCTTGCGTCTGCAGTATCTTGTTTCGGGCGTCGGAGAAGTTTGTCGCGACTGACGTTTTGTATCCGATGGACGCGAGGGCGCTTCTTAGGGATGTTGCCGTGTCTGGGTTGTCGTCGACAACGACTGCCGTTCCTGCATGGGAAATGTCATCCGATGCAACGAATGGCCCATCTGAGAGCGGGAAGCGGATCGAGATGGTTGTGCCCTCTCCGATAGCGGATTGAATATTGATACTGCCGCCCGATTGCGTGACGAAACCATAGACCATGGAAAGACCCAAGCCCGTGCCTTCGCCGTTCGGGCGGGCGGAATAGAACGGCTCGAAGGCGTGGCGGCGTGTTTCTTCCGTCATTCCCGCCCCGTCATCCTTAATGGATAGGACCGCTTGCCCATCCTGCGACGTTAGATTGATCCAGATGTTTCCTGTGTCCGCAAACGCTTGCGCGGCGTTCATACATACGTTCAAAAGCGCACTTTCCAATTGACCAGGGTCAAGAGTGACATGCAACGGTGTGGCGCCCAAATCAAAATGCAGGGCGACGGTTTGGGGCAGGGCAATATCGAGCAGATCCTGCATTCCTTCAACCAATGCCACCACATCGACAACCTCAGGTTCAAGTTGCTGTTTGCGAGCAAATGCAACCAGCCGCTCCGTTAGCGAAACCCCCATATCCACAGCCGTTCTGATGCGCCTCAGGCGGGTAGAGGTGGCAGCGGCATCTCCTGTTTCCAACAGGTGCAGATTGCCCGAAATCGTCGACAGGATATTGCCGAAGTCATGGGCCACTTCGCCCGTGACCTTTCCGAGTGCCTCGACGCGGCGAATTTCTTCGAGGCGGTCTTCGATGCGTTTTCGCTCCGTGGCCTCGGACAACAGCCAGACCGAGCGCCCGTCAGGCAGTTGCGAGGACCGCACTTCGATCACGTCGCCTCTGAAGTTCGTATATTCGTTGTATCCCCCGCGATCATCCGTATCGTTCTGTCGCCGAAACGCAGACAGTGCAAAGAGATCGTCCATGGATTTAGCATGTGTGTCGGCATCAACAGGAATATTCAGAAGTTCGCGAAGTTTGTCATTCTCCGCTTCGATGTAGCCCTGTGGTGTGAGGATCGCCACGCCGTCCTTGATACCACTAAAGACGCTGGAGAAGAGCGTGTTTTGGCGAATGATCTGCGCTGTCCGACGATCCAGCTTTCGGGCATTGGATCGAAACACGCCGAACGCATTGAACAATTGGCCGATTTCATCGCCCGTATTGTCTTTGTCTGGCAGCGTTACATTGTGGTCGCCCGACGCCAGTTGGTGCATTCCATCGGCAATGAGGCGCAGGTTTCGCGTCACATAGCGCGACACATAGAGCGACGACATGACGGCGACGCCCGCGCTGAAGAGTGCGAGGAGCGCAACGCCTGCCTGCGCGAGTTTAAGATCGTTCGTAGTGCGCATCCGCGCCATGCCAAGGCGGTCTTGCGCCGCTTGCACACGCTGGGTGGCATAGCTGCTGATGTCGCCCGATAGCTGACGTATACGGAAAAGGGCATTTTCGGCATCCAGCGCGGCTGTGAGGGACTGGTATTTGAGTTGGAACAGGTCGCTGGACTGGCTTGTCAGAACGGCTTCTATGTCTTGTAACCCGCGCTGCGCAACCTTGGTGTCGGGAAGCGTGGCGCGGCTTTGATTGTAGCGGCGGTTGATCTCACCCACCTCCAGAATTTCACGAGCACGGCTAACGCTGCGCGCCTCACTGGTCAGACGGTCCAATGCGGCCCAGACCAAACGGTCGTTAAGCGCCGCATCGGTGGAATTGGCCTGTCTCTGAAACCGAACCTGTAGGCGCGCCAAATTCATATCAATCTGCGCGACCTCAGTTTGCAACATGCTTTGTGGGGACGACACCCGTAGCAGGCTGGCTATGGCCGCCCTGATGCGCGCAAGTGGTAATACAAGATCCTCGTTGCCCTCAGTCAACGTTTCGAGGCGCTCGATCGTTTCCAATACAGCATCTGCATCGGCCTGCCGCTGGTAGGGCACCTGCACCGTCAAAAGAAACGGGGCGGCCGTTGCAAGGTCGGCTGCGTTGCGTGACAACTCCATCGCCTGCGACACTTCCGTCAGGGTGTCTCGGTGCGTTGTCTCCAGCCATTTTTCGGCGTTGCGGAGCATTACAAGACTCACGACCGAGATGACCATTGTCACCGCGCATAGCGTTAGGATCGCGATTGAAAGCCGTGCTTTGACGCTGTGGTTGCGAAGAGGATTGGGCACCTATTTGGCCTCTAATTCGAAGAAATACCCCTGCGAACGACGCGTTTGCAGATGCACGGGTTTGGAGGGATTGTCCTCTATCTTGCGACGCAGGCGCAGGATCAACACGTCAATTGTTCTGTCGACATAGCGTTCCATATCGGAGCCGAGTTCCGACAATAGTTCGGGCCTTGAGATCACCCGCGACGGATTGCGTGCGAGATATTCGAGGAGCCGATACTCGCCGTTTGTCAGGGGAATTTCATGGCCCGCGTCATCCAAAAGAACACGGCTTTTCAAGTCGATCTTTTTTCTGCCGAAAACAATCGTGTCTTCTGGCAGGGAGGGCGCGCGGTTTACCCCATGCCCGTATCTGCGCAAGACGGACCGTATGCGGGCGACCAGTTCGCGCGGGTTGAACGGCTTCATAAGATAATCGTCTGCGCCCGTTTCAAGGCCGATGATCTTATCGATCTCGTCGCCAACGCCCGTGAGCATCACAATAGGCAAAGCGTAGCGCGCGCCAATCTGGACGGCCAGATCGAGCCCTGACTCGCCGCGCAATCTCAGATCAATGATCGCAAGATCGACCGCGGGCGGCTCGCCAAGGTTCATGAAGTCGGCACTGCTTTCGCAGGCGATCGGGACGAAGCCACTGCTGCTGAGCAATTCGCATAGGGTTTCGCGCACTTCTTGATCGTCATCGATGATCGCGATGACAGGCGGCGCTTGCTCGTCGCTATGAATGTCCGACATCACCCTGATCCTCCCCGATGCAGCGCTATGACAAATCCTGTCTTAATGTCTGCGAGGATAAAGGAAAAGTCGGCGTAAAAAACGCATCTGTAACACTGTTAACATTAAATCGGATAGTTGTAACGGAGTGTTAACACAGCCGTCCTCGCGCCAAGCCGGGGGATGCGATTAGGCTGACCGGATCGCGTGGTAGCGGTTGGAGGATCCTACCAGATAGCGAGAATAAACTAGGGAGAGATACATGACTTTTAAACTGACCAATGCAGCTATGGCTGCAAGTCTGATTGTGCTTGGTGGTGTTAGTGCCGCTGTCGCCGATGACTGCCCCAACCGCGGCGCTCTGGACGCACTGTATTGCGATGCCAATGGCGACCTCGTTGCAGATACCCCCACCGATCCGGCGGAACTGAACGATCCGAACACATTGGTTTTCGCCTATACGCCAGTTGAAGATCCTGCCGTATATGCTGATATCTGGGCGCCCTTCATTTCCCACCTCGAAGACGTAACGGGTAAAGATGTTCAATTCTTTGCCGTTCAATCCAACTCCGCCGAGGTCGAGGCAATGCGCTCAGGCCGCTTGCATGTTGCAGGCTTCTCAACAGGCCCCACACCCTTTGCTGTGAACCTCGCTGGCGCCGTGCCTTTCGCGATCATGGGCGCAGAAGACGGGCAGTTCGGCTACCGCCTTCAGGTATTCACTCAGGCTGACAGCGACATCCAAGATGTGTCTGACCTTGCAGGCAAGCGCGTGGCACATACGTCGCCCACCTCGAACTCGGGCAACCAAGCGCCGCGTGCCTTGTTCCCCGGGCTTGGTGTTGTTCCTGACGAAGATTACGAAGTGGTCTATTCGGGTTCCCACGACCAGTCCATGTTGGGCGTAGTTGCAGGCGACTACGACGCAGCTCCCGTTGCATCGGAAGTGGTGGACCGCATGGCGGAACGCGGGCTTTACGACCCTTCGGACGTGCGCAAGATCTGGGAAAGCGATCCGTTCCCGACAACCTCCTTCACGCTGGCGCACGATCTGGATCCAGAGCTTGCCGAAAAGATCAAAGAAGCATTCTTCTCCTTTGAGTTCGCGGGCACCGCACTGGGTGACGAATTCGAAGGCGTGAGCAAGTTCATCCCGATCACTTATAAGGATCAGTGGGCTGTGATCCGTGAAATTCAGGCCTCCAACGGCGTTGAATACACACCACAGGGCCTCGCTGACAATTAATCCCATCTGCATTGTGCCACCCCACCCAACGGGCTGGGGTGGTGCGCGCAATTGAGAGGCAACATGCTAGAAATTAAGAATCTCGTGAAAAGATACGGGGATGGTGCGCCTGTCCTTAAGGACTTGAACCTGTCGGTTGAGGGTGAGCAGCTGATGTCGATCATTGGATCGTCTGGTGCTGGTAAAAGTACGCTTCTGAGGTGTGTAAACCGTCTGGTCGAGCCTACATCGGGCAGCATCACTCTGAACGGCACCGATTTCACCAAACTTGGCGCAAAGGAATTGCGCAAAGCGCGTCGTCGGATCGGCATGGTGTTCCAAAGCTTCAATCTGGTGGATCGGTTGAGCGTAATGGAAAATGTCCAGTCGGGACGGCTTGGCTATATCTCGACATGGGCGGCGATCACGCGGCGTTACCCTGCCGAAGACATTGAGCGCGCGTTCGAGTTGATGGAGCGCGTTGGCATTGCCCAATATGCGAACAAACGTGCGGACGAGCTTTCGGGCGGCGAACGTCAACGTGTCGGAGTTGTTCGTGCCCTGATGCAGCGTCCCGAAATTCTGTTGGCCGACGAGCCGACAGCGTCGCTTGACCCGAAAACATCCGAGCAGATCATGTCGCTCCTTCGTGACCTCGCGCGCGAATTGAACCTGCCAGTGATTATAAACATCCATAACGTGACCGAAGCTAAGGAATACAGCGACCGGATCGTTGGTATGCGTTACGGGCGGATCATTTTTGACGACAAACCCGCCGCGTTGGATGCCGCGCAGATGGAAGAAATCTACGCGGGCACCCCGTCCGAGGATCGGCAGGAAATGGGGGCGGTCGCATGACCACCCAGACGACTTGGCGCAAAACGCCATTCATTAAATCACCTGTCGTCCGATGGGTGTTTTATATCGCCGTCGCGGCCTATGTGGTCGGGACAGTCGCAACTTTGCCTGTCGATTGGGAACGCACGTCGCAGGGGATGACACGGGCTGCCCGCATCTTTAGCGGTGCTTTTCCGCCTAGCTTTGATCGCTCGGGTCTCTTGATTTCGGGCTTCTTGGAAAGCCTGAAAATCGCGATCCTTGCAACGACCCTTGGAATGTTCCTGTCCGTACCTTTGGCGTTCATGGCGGCCCGCAACATCTCGCCCAAACCAGTTTACTTTCTGGGGCGCGGGATCTTCATTATTGCACGCAGCTTCCATCCCGTGATCGTCGCGATCATTTTCGTGAAGGCCGTGGGTTTCGGCCCCTTGGCTGGGACGCTGACGTTGACCGTCTATTCGATTGGTTTCGTAGCCAAGCTTCTGGCGGAGCGTATCGAAGAGATTGATTTTGGACAGGTTGAAGCCATGCGTTCTGTCGGGGCGCCGTTCTTCAGCACGATGATCTACGCGATTGTGCCGCAAATCATGCAGCGCCTTGTCGGGCTGGGTATCTATCAACTTGATAGCAACCTGCGGGCCTCTGCTGTGGTCGGGATCGTGGGCGCGGGGGGCATCGGGGCGACCCTTGCCAATGCGTTTGGCCGTTACGACTACGACTTCGCGCTTGCCATCACCATGGTTATCGTCGGCGCGATCCTGATTTCCGAAGCCGTCAGCGGTATGATCAGAAAGCGGATGACATGACACAGAATCCTACTCTCGAATGGGCGCGGTTTACGCCCGCCCAGCGTATGAAACGTTATGTGGCTTTGCTGGCTGTTACGCTGGTGGTGGTCTGGGCTCTTGGCAGTATTGATGTGATCTGGGAATGGGTCTGGGATGCACCATTGCAACTGGCTGACCTTTTCACCCGCATGGTGCCGCCAGATCCGACCAACCTGCCATCCATCCTTGAAGCCACGTGGCAAACGATCAATATCGCCACGATTGCAACGATGTTTGCCGTCGTGCTGTCTTTGCCCGTGGCCTACATCTCGGCGCAGAACACGACGCCGAATGTGGTGTTCCTGTGGATCGGCCGCTTCATTCTGGTGTCGTCGCGTTCTGTGAACACGATCATCTGGGCGCTGTTGTTCGTGGCCATCTTTGGGCCAGGGATCATCGCAGGGATCATCGCGATCATGTTCCGCTCTATCGGGTTTCTTGGCAAACTGCTCGGCGAGGCAATCGAGGAGATCGACACCGATCCGGTTGAAGCGCTTGAGGCCTGCGGCGCGTCGCGGTTCAAAGTTGTCCTCTACGGTATTGTGCCTCAAGTGATGCCTGCGTTCTTTGCAATCAGCATCCTACGCTGGGACATCAACCTGCGTGAGTCCACGGTTCTGGGTCTTGTCGGCGCAGGCGGCATCGGGATCATCTTGCAGGGCGCGATTGATACCTTTCAATGGCAGGAAGTCTCGATGGTCTTGCTCACGATCCTCGCTCTTGTGATTGCAGGTGAGGTGATTTCATCGGCTCTTCGCAAGAAACTGCTTTGAGATAGATGGCTTTCGGGGGGCGGTGGATATTCATCGCCCCCGACATACTCCAAGCGCCAGTCGGCGTGACGGCCACCACGGCATAGCCCGCGGTAAAAACCACTTCCCCCCAATAACTGACCGTTCTAACGGGAACGAGATACGTCGAGGTGCGCGTCTTGATATGACGGCCCGTCCGTGCGTCGTTTGGGACGGGAGAGATACGGCTGGAATGATGGGCGCAGGAGTGCCCCCTTTAAACGAAGGGGGACATATTCTCCGCCGCAGCGTAGTTTCTGGGGTATTCGCGCAGCGAAATTTACCCGTTTGTTAGCCAATTTTCCGAGGCTCGGCGACATGGAGAAGACCGCTATTACTCTGTCTGTCTTTGGGGAGCTTGCCCCTTTGTCGGTGTCCGCCGCCGGAGTCATCATGACCGCGATGTCGGAGCTGGATTTTTACGGCGTGCGCTACAGACTAAATGAGGAAGGCGCGTTTTCTTGATCTGAGCAATCAGAGCGTTCTCGGGCGGGTAAACGCCGCGGCAGGTGAGTAGCCGAAAGAGCGTTGCAAAGTTGTCCCCATCACCAAAAGAGAGGCCCCAGATATGAAACGTGATCTCCTGACAAGCCTTAGAAAACTCGCATGTTGCGCGATCGTTTGCGTCTCTCTTCCTGCTTTGGCTCAGGATGCCGAACCAATGGTCTACTGCGAATATCAGCCGTCACTGGAGGATCTGGTTGGGGACTACACGGTGATCACAGGGCCGGGCTTCTTGATTTCGGGCGGGAACGTGGTTCCGCTGCCTCAGGTACAAACGAGCCAAGCAACGCTTGCGTTGGTTGATGGGGCGCTTGTGTTCTATGCCGATGATGTTCCCCCCGTCGAATTGATGCCCGTTGGCGACGATGAACACGACTGGACATGGTCCAAAGACGACATTCACGAACTCAGCAGCCGTGAACTGAGCCTTGTGAAGGGATGCGATGTCAATTCGTTGCTCCGCTTGACGGGAAAGGGGATCGGGACTTCACAGGAAGGGCGGCAGTTCGAATTCAGTATCCGTATTTTTGCTGAGAGTAAGGGCGTGCTTTCCGCTGGAGAGTCTTTCTGGATAGTCGACGGCATGGCGATGCGGACCCGTGTCAGCATGGAGGCCGTCGGCAGGTAACGTCGCATGGGGAACGCAGGTGCGTTGCGTGGGACAGGGGCTATCCCTCCGCCTTGCCGTCCGATACAGGCCAATCGATCGGCAGTTTGAGAACGAAGGTTGAACCAAGCCCCGCATGACTGATGCATTCCAGATCCCCGCCCAGCAGTCTTGCCAGTTGAAGAGCAACGGATAGACCAACGCCAACACCAGGGACGCCCTCGGATGTGCTCGCGCGATAGAAACGTTTGAAAAGTTTCTCCTGCTCGTCTTCGGGAATGCCCACGCCACTGTCTGTGACCGTAAAGTGTATCTGCCTGTTCTTACTGGAAACCTGAATGGATACAGGCTCGGAACTAGGCGAATATTTCACGGCGTTGGAAATGAGGTTGTTCAGAATTTGTTCGGCCAGAAGCCTGTCGGTTTCGAAGTATGGTGGGACTTCATCAGCGATTACCACGTCTACGGTGCGATCGGGTGTCTCGGTCAGTTGTCGCCGACGGATCTGTTCAACAAGGTCTTCGATCTCACAGCGTTGCGGATCGGTTGTGACCTGTCCCGCTTCAAGGCGGGCAATGTTGAGGGTCGTGCCGATCAGATCGGTGAGGCCGCCGACCTCGGCGCGAACCAGCTCGGCCCGTTTGGCAATCTCCGCACGCGGCATGGAGTCTCCGCTGCGCAACAGGCGTTGCATGGAAGAGTCGATCACGGCCAGCGGGGTGCGAAACTGGTGGGAGACCAAGGCGACAAAGCTGCGATAGGCTTCCACGATTTCCTGCTCGTGCTCAAGCGATCGGCGAAAGCGCTGCCGGCCTGCCATGGCGCGCAGCATCGTTACCGAGATGAACACGCCAAGAACAATGATCGCGACGATCGAGATGATGACTTGCGTAATCGCTTCGCGATGCCTGTCTAGGCGCGCGCCGTTGCCTTCCCATTGCCGCACCATCGAGCGGTTGCCCGCGAGGCCGAGGTCGCGGATCAAGGGTTGCAACTCCTCGTGTAGGCCCGCCGCCACTTCAATGTCTCCGTGAGACAGGCCGAGGATATCAGGGCCGCGCGCGATGATATCGCGCCGCGCTTCGTCGATTGATTTCGCTAATCCAAGTTCATCAATGTAGCGCGCCTGAGGTCCATCGGAGAGCAGCGTCAGGCGGCTGAGAAGAACATTATAGCGCCTCTCGATCTCGGCATCCGTCTGCGTTTGGCCGACCTGCTTGGCAATTGCCGCATCAACCAAAAGCGCCGCCGCATGTGCCTGCGAGATCGCCCAGAGCATGTTGTCGCCTTCGTTCCTGCGCATCTCGGCTTCTGTCTCGGCAAGGCGGAAGAAGGCAAAGACGAGCAGGACCGCGAAAGCGGCAATGGCGCAGCACGCCACGACAAAGGCCAGTTTGTCGGTTCTACGGATCACTGGATGTCGAGGTGGATCAGTTGCCAGACCCAGCGGTAGTCGTAACGGATGTCTTGTAATTCCTCATGGTCGTCACGTGGATAGACGATCCACAACGGCCCTTTGTCGCTCGGCAACAGGAGTTCGCCATCCATATGAGTGGCCGCGACCACGTCGAACCCCTCGAAGTCCTCCATCGGAATGTCGATAATGTAGTCGTTCAGGGCGGTGGCTGTGACCGTCTTTCCCTCCGCGCCGACCAGATCGAGGAGGTCGCGCATCAACACACCGTCAAAGCGATTGACGCCATCCGTCACCACAGTGCTTGTCTCCAGAACGAAACGGGGCAGGGCATCGATCATGGCTGCATCAAGAAGAGCGCTATCAGGGGCGTTTTGGTGCGCGATGTTTCCCGTGATGGTCAATACGACCTCGCCCGTTGGTGCGGGCAGGTCCAGATCATCTGCCTGCGCTGCCGCTGCGCCTATACCCAATATCACTACGGCCAGCGCCGAAAGGGGAGGCGCCCAATGATCTTTGTGCCCTGTTGTGGACATGACTGGCGCATAGCCGCTGTTCATTGTGTGTCTCCAGTTAAAGTTGTTGAGCTGGCGGTTTGAGCAAAGCAGACCTCTGGCGCGATGTCTACGCCACGGGCTACACGCTGTTTCACGGACAGGCTGCGTCGATCTCAAGCGTTCCGACGGGGCCGCCCGTTAACGTGTTGACAGATATCGCGCCACTGACGCCTTCTTGTGAGACGTCCAAGCCGCCATTTGTCGCCATTGCGAACAGTGCCTCGTCGGGGTTGGCCGTAGGGTAAAAAACCACCACCTCCATTCCGTCCGCATAGCGCGCAATGGTCAGGATCGGGCCATGGGCGAGAACGGGCACCAGTGCCACCATTGCGTCGTCGCTCCCCTCGGGCACACCACGCAGCGGATTGAGAAGATCATCGGGCACCCCTGTTGCTGCCGCATCCAGCGCGAAGGCGACGGTTCTGTCAGCGTCAACGGGGGACGGGTAGTCCCGCAAGCATTGGAACGCCTGCAACGCGTAGTGTTGCTCGTTGAGGGTTAGTGTCACTGTGCCAGCCTCCCACGTCTCCGCTTCGACGTGAGAGGCACCAGCACCCGCGACCACCGTGAGCGCAGTGACAGCGGCCAACCGACCAATGTCAGCCCATGTGCGCATCATGAATGCGGTCCCGTGGCGGGCGGTACATCGGCTTGCGCACGGGGGGGCGTGTAACTCTGTGCCTTTTCCTTGAGACGCGCAAACTTGCCCGACAGGTTCTCCAGTTTTGCTTCCCATGCGGGATCGGCGACCTGACCTTCGATTGTGCGGAAGTAGACATCCATCATGCAGGCCACTGCGAAAGGCTCCAGCAAGGCCGCTTTCACAGACCATGCGAACAGCAGCGCAAAGACCACACCGCCCGCCGCCCATGCTCCCGGGATGAGATAGACAACCAGTGCCGCGGGGGCGAGCATCACCAGAAAGATCACAAAGGACAGGCCGTAGACGATTACGGCCAGCCACGCGGCATTCTTGAGCATGGGTTTGTAATTTTGCGCATAAAGGACCAGACCTGTCTGCGCTGAAGACCATGCGTTGGTGGAGCCCGTTCGGATGGCATAGGCGAGAATAACCTCGTCGATGAACCCGACTGCGATGTTCAGAAATACCTTGATGACTGACACGAACTGCTGCGCGCCAGGGATCGGCAGGATGGTAACAACTCCCCGCACCAGCCCCGTGATCGCGCGCAGGACACCCTTCACCAACTGGTCGATGCCGAACAGAACGCTAGCCTGAGCAAAGCGCTCCGTTACTTCCGTGCGTGCGTAGGCGATTTGCGACCGACCCTGCGGCATCTTCTCACCGTCGAGCAATTTGATCAGGACCGCGATATGGCCCGCCTTGACGATGTAGAGGATATATTCGCGCGCCAGATACATGATGGCGGCAATCACGCCAAAACCAATCGCGCCGCCCCAGAAGGTCGTCGCCGCGCGGAATCCCTCGTCACCGAAGCCGCCAATGCCCCAGCCGATCCCCGCACCCACGCCCGTCATCAGGACATAGGCTAGCGCGGCGCCGAAATAGATGGCCATACGCAAAAGGATAAAAGGCAGCGTCGCCACCATCAGCTTTAGCGCGCGGCCAATCGAAAAATCCCACATTTGCCAGAAACTCCAGTCTGCGTATTCTGATAGGATAGGAGATTATTGGACTGGCCTCCGCCCGTCCCCCTTCGTTTGCAGGGGGAGATGCGCTTGGTTTGTCGTTACGATGATGACCAGCATCACTTGGAAGGATACGCTCAGATGTGGAAAACGGCCCTCAAGTCCGTGACATCAACAATCGTTCTCGGCATCGCTATGGCTGGACCGACCTACGCCGAGACGGTCGCCCGTGGAGCTGAAGCCGTCCTGACCGTCGATGGCGATGAATATCGCTTCACGGGTAATTGCCTGCTCATGGGGCGCAACGCTTCGCAGCAACTTCGGATGACGGTACCAGGTAGTGGTCCCGATGGCGGGCATGTTCATCTTGTCATCTACGTGACCACATACAAGCCAGCACAGTTTACGGTCTACGCCGCAGCCACGGAGGACGAGGCACGAAGCGCATCATTGAGTGATGATCGGACAACATGGCTGCTACGTGGCGGCGGAAGCCACGAGGATGTTACGTTCTCATCCGACGCCGTGTCGGCCGAACTGGTTACAGCTGTTTACAGCGGCGGCGAGAAGGTGGTCGATGAAACCCCTGTTCAGGTGGAGATTGACGGGTGCTGAAACGGGTGACGCGGACGCAATGGCGCGTTCGCGTCTGGGCTCCCGTTTACATCGGGTGCTTGAGCGGTTTTGGGGGTACTGTTTGAAATGACGACAACGGCCAACACCATGAAAAGGACGATCCTGTGCGTTGAAGACGAGCGACACCTGCGGCAGGATATTATCGAGGAACTCATTGCGGCAGGCTATGAGGCCGTAGGCGCGGCCACAGGGCGCGAAGCCTTGAGCGTTCTCGACACAACACGTCCCGATCTCATTCTATGCGACATCTGTATGCCGCAGCTCGACGGTCACGGGTTTCTAAAAACGCTGCGCAGCAAGCGCCCTGATCTCGCGGATGTTCCTTTGGTTTTCCTCACTGCTCTCGACGGGCGGGATGCCATCATCGGTGGCAAGCGCGCTGGCGCTGACGACTATCTGGTGAAGCCCGTGGATTATGATCTCATGCTTGCCACGATTGAGGCGCGACTTCGTGAAGTTAATCGCATCGACCAAAATATACAGGAGCTGCGTCAAACGTTGTCGGCGGCCCAGTCGTCTGGCTCCCCCGCCCCCGACGCCTTGCACAAGGTTTTTGAACTGCTGTCCTTCGGCGTTGTTTTGCTGTCATCGACGCAGGTCGTATTTGCAAACCGCGTCGCACGGGAAATTCATCGTATGGGCGACGGGCTGTCCGTCGATACGGGAATTCGGTGTGACGCAGCGCAGATCTCGACGGACATGAGGGACTGTTGGCGCGCGGCTTGTGAGGCGTCGACGCAAGGCCGCGACTACCTCTCCAGCCTTGCCATTCCGCGCCTTTCGGGAGGGCGGGACTACCACTTGACCTTCTGCGCTTTGGAGGGTGCCTTCACCTCTGAAGGGGACGCGCAATGTGTCGCCTTCATAACCGATCCCCAGTGCCGCCCCGCTGTGCCCGCCAAAGTTCTGGCTGACATTTTCAACCTCACTCCGACAGAAGCTGAAGTTGCCCAACGTCTTGCCCTCGGGTTGCGAAGCGACGAAATCGCGAGCGATCTCGCAATCGCACCGACGACGGTTGCGTTCCATCTGAGCAATATTTTCGACAAGACGGGCACCCGTCGCCAAGCGGAACTGATTGTTCTTCTTTTAACAGGCTTGACCTCTATAGACCCCTAACAGCCCACCATTGGCGGAACTCTATCGCCGTGGAGAATAGGACTCTCGGTTACGCGAGAGAAGGCGTGCTTTCGGGAGCGGCGAGATTTTCCGTGTGTGAGGGGCTTTGAGACGGACACTGCCCGCAATGCCGTTTAGCAATGCGGGCAGCGTTGGCGTACAATCCTAGCGGCAGAACTCGCCAGTTTTGACTTCGCCGCCGTTGGTGACGGTTTTGGTCTCGAAGTTGTAGCAGTTCTCGGTATCAGCGGGGCTGTAACGGATATAGTAATCTTCGCCCTCATAGCTGTAATCCATGCTGCGGCTGCCGTCTTCTTCTTGCGTGAAGATCAGGTTCTCGACCCCACCTGCTGGTGGGCGTCCTGGCTCCGCGCCTTGTCCTGTGGCGGCATTGACCAAAGGCGCTGTGCGCGGCAGTTCGCGTAAGTCACCCACTTCGCCCATCAGGCATTGCACGATATAGGGGGCGTCCTCGGAGGTATGGTAGCGATAGCCGTAGATGTCGTCCGTCTGGCCGTTGCAGACATCCAGCATCCCTTCGACAACCGGCGTGCCGTCAGGATTGTTGTCACCATAGATCGGGAAACCGTCAAATGCCCATCCGATGATCGCATCATCGCCTGCGTTTTCCATGTCTGCGATCATACATACGGGCTTCATGTGATAGTGGTAATCATCGCCGCGCCCTGCGTGACCGCCGCAGGCATCTAGCTGCTGTGTCTGATAGGTGTCGTGCTGAGTCTGGTAGTGATAGAGATCTTCCTGTGTCATCTCACCGCCGCCGGTATAATCGAAGATCGGTACGCCATTGACCGCCACGCCAAGGGCCGCGTCACGGGTTTGAGGTGTGTCGCCCAGAACGGGCTCAAGCGGGATCGGGGCATCATATTGTTTGGCAGGCACTGGCACCTGTTCGTTGGTGCCAACGATGCCAGTCATCATCTCGTGATCGGGATAGGTGTCCGACGAGATGATCGCATTGCCGCTCTCGCACGTTACTGTCACGCTATCGGCAAAGCCTGCTTCTTCGACCGAGGCTTTAACCGCATCGCAATGGGCTTGGGCATCATGCGTCTGCGTGTCGTGGCTGTGGTCATGATCTTCATGGGCGAGTGCTGGAAACGCGAGGCCCGCGGAGCCGAGAAGCAGGGCAAGGGCGCTTAGATGTTTGGCGGTGGAAATCTGTTTCATGGTTTATCTTTCTCAATGAGAGCAAGCGAAGGCATTTGTGCGCCATCATGCGCGGATGGGCTCAATGGTCTCGGTGGCCTATTCGACAGTCAGGCGGCACAGGATGGTGTTGTCCGTCTTCAGGTCCGCACCCCAGATCAGCTTGGCCGATTGGTCCCAGTCGACCCTGTCGTAGCCCTCTTTCGGGCTGACTTCGCGGACACTGTGCTCCGTGGCGGCAGTCCATTCGTTTGCGTCGAAGTCCGCCGTATCCCAGCCTTCGGGCTCATCAGTAAGCTCGAAGGCACAGGCCCCTTCACCTGCCACAGGGTCGCTTTCCTCGGCGCAGGCGGTATCAAGTGGGGCTTTGTGAACGACAAGGCATTGCCACCCCGCATCTGTTACCGCGACAAGCCCGCCATCGGCATCGTGAATTTGCGCGATTGCACCGCCATCGCCCATCTGTTGGCGGCGTGTGCCGATATATTCCAGGCCCGTGTCGTTCTCTTTGAAATCCTTCATCGTCAAACCAATCACAAAGGGGCGCTCCGCCTCGAAGGTGAAGCTCTCGGAGTTGAAAGACCGTTCAGTGGTGATCGACACGCTGTCCTCGGCGACCTGTTCTCCGTTGACGCTCATGGAAAACCAGTTGTCCACCCAGACGTCGGCGGAAAAGGTTTCGGCATGGGCTGTGGTTGCGAGAGTAAGGCAGGTAGCGAACAGTGCGAATTTCATTTGCATGATTGATGTCCTTGCTTTTTACGGGCACGAGGCCGCTTCTGCTTCACTCTATACAGGTGCGTCTTTGCGGTGGCCTGAAGCGAAGATTACAAATTTGTAAGGTATTTGCATTTTGTCCTTATGGCTATTCACCATTAGGAAGGAGGCATTGACCAAATGCGCCTTCTGTTTGGCGCGCCACCTCCGAGCATGATGGCTGAACATGAAAATCCTGTTGTTGGAAGACGATCTCGAAATCGGTGCTTGGGTGCGTGACGGGTTGACCCGTTCGGGCCATGTGACCGATTGGGTGCAGGACGGGCGCGAGGCACTGGTTGCCGCCACGAGTTCCGCATATGACCTGTTGATCCTTGACCGCATGACGCCAGGCTTGGACGGACTCTCCGTTTTGCGTGCCATTCGCGCGGCCAAAAACAGTGTGCCTGTTTTGCTGCTTACGGCTTTGGGTGATGTGGATGACAGGGTAGAGGGGCTACATGCGGGGGCCGATGATTACCTGCCCAAACCATTTGCCTTCTCTGAGCTTGATGCGCGGGTTGCCGCATTGGGGCGGCGTCACGCCGATCTGCCCCGTGCGGACGAGACCACCCTTGTGGCGGGAGATATCCAGCTCGACCTTCTCAAGCAGCGTTGCCTGCGGCAAGGCATCTTGATCGACTTGAACCCGAAGGAATTCCGCCTGTTGGAAACTTTCGTGCGTTCGGACGGGCGGGTGCTGACGCGGACCATGTTGCTGGAAAAGGTGTGGGACATGAACTTTGACCCGACCACTAGTGTCGTTGAAACCCATGTCAGCCGCCTGCGTTCCAAGATCGAAAAGCCATTCGGTGACACAGTTATCAAAACCAGACGCGGGGCGGGCTATGTCTTTGAACCCGTTTCCTGATCTAACCGCGCTCCTGCGTATGTCGGCTCTGCGTCAGGCCGTCTCCATTACGCTGGCTTTTCTTTTACTCGTTGTAGTGGCGGGGACGGTTGCGATTGCGGCGTTTGAACGCGAAACGCAACGGCGGATCGAGGATGATCTGCAAAGCCGATTTGCCGAAGTACGCACGGACATCGAACATCACGGCTTTGATCCCGCGCGCTATCCCGATGGCAAGAACGAACGCATCGAATTTCATGTTGGTCCGAGCCAGATCTCGCCTGGAATCCACAACTCGCTGGATCTCAAATGGTTCTGGGCGCGCGACCGAACACCGTCTTCCGACGACCTCGCGCCAGAAGGGTTTGAGGATTGGATCTATCTCGCAGGTCCGGTCAGGGGCGGGCAGTTGATTGTCGCCACTGACCTGCGGCGTCAGGATGACTTTTTGCAGATCATGCTGGAAACGATGGGACTCGTGGCGCTCGGCGCGGCATTTTCAGCGCTCTTGCTTGGCCTCTATCTCGGCGTGCGAACACAGCGCAGGATCAACGCGATCTCTGCGGCGCTGACAGACTTCGGGGCAGGGGATCTTTCCGCGCGCGTTGGCGGGGTGGCGCGGCATGATGATCTCGGCGATCTGTCGCGCCAACTGGATATGACGCTCGATCAACTCGATGTCCTGATCCGTCAATCGCGGGATTTTGCCAGCAACATTGCCCATGACCTCAAAACACCTCTTTCACGCCTGCGCATCCGTTTGGACCGCGCCTTGATGGCGAGCGAAGAGGAGAGTGAAAGCGCCACAGCCATTGAGGCCGCCATCGTTCAGGCCGAACAAATCACCGCGATTTTTGACGCCTTCCTCCGCATTGCCAAACTCGAAGCTGGAACGGCGCGTGCCTCTTTCTCTAAGGTGGATTTGGAGCAGTTGGCGCAGGAGGTTTTTGAAACCTACCAGTATGTGGTCGAGGCATCAGGGCGAACATTAAAGCTCGATATAAGTGATCCCGCGACCGTGTCAGGGGACCGTGTGTTGCTTACACAGGCCTTGGCGAACCTTCTCGAAAACGCGATACGCCACACCGCCGAGGGCACGGAGATTTGGCTAGTTGTGCGGGGGCGGGAAATTGGTGTGGCCGACGATGGAGAGGGTATTCCATCCGAAGAAGTCGAACATATCACGAAGCCCCTTTACCGCCTTGAACGCAGCCGAACCACCGACGGGGTTGGTCTTGGCCTCGCTTTGGTAAAGACCATCGCAAACCTGCATGATGCTACGCTGACGTTTTCGGACAACCCTATGTCTCGGGGCGGTAAGGGCCTGTGCGTGAGAATTGAGCTTCCGCGCTCTGTAATGTGATGCCCCCCGCCAGATCTTGGCGAGGGGCATTTTCGTTTTCCATAGAAGCACTTTGTTCCGCGCCGACCAATCGCAATTACAGGTAACGGTTGGCCGGCGGGGATGCAGTTACGCGCGCGCGTCTTCGGCTATCTCGGTCTCCAGGCGATGTGCTGCGGCACCTGGTGCGGCACCCCAGACTGCGACCCAACGATAGAAGATCGGAGTCAGGAACAGGGTGAACACGGTGGCAAAACCGAGCCCGCCCACGATCACCCAGCCGACGGCGATACGTGCTTCGGCCCCTGCGCCAGACGTCAGGATGAGAGGCAAGCCACCGAAAACCGTCGAGACCATCGTCATCATCACAGGGCGGATGCGAAGGCGCAGGGCGTTTCGGATCGCGCTGTCGATGTCCTCACCTGCTTCACGCAACTGGTTGGCAAACTCGACGATCAGGATACCGTTCTTCGCCATCACGCCGATCAGCATAACGAGACCGATTTGGCTATAGTAGTTCAGCGAACCGCCAGTGATCGAAATCGCAAGCAATGCCGCAGCGAGGCCGAAGGGGACCGTCATCATGATGACCACTGCGCTGGCGAAGCTCTCGAATTGCGCGGCCAAGACCAGAAGAACCACGACTAGAGCGACGCCGAAGACCATATACATGCCTGTCGCCGTATCATCGAGCGTTGCGGCTTCGCCTGTGAAGGTGATGTTCATACCATCAGGCAGAACCTCGTCCGCAATTGTCAGCACCCGATCCATCGCTGTGGACAGGTTGACCCCTTCGCCAAGGTTGGCCTGTGCGGATACTGCGAGTGCTCCGCCAAGGCGTTGGATCTGCGCATCGCTGACGACCATTTCGAGCGATGCCAAGCTGGAGAGCGGGATATACGCGCCGCTATCGAGACGGATCGACATGGAGGCGATATCGGAGGCGTCGTCGATTGGCGGTCCACCAGGAACAACATTCACGTCCGTCTCAATGCCATCAGCGAAGACACTGACTGCGACATTGCCCTGCACAAGTGCGCGGACAAGGGATGTGATGTCCGTACTGTTCAGCCCCATGTCGCTGGCGGCGGCAGTGTCCACGTTCACTTCCAGTTCCGCATTGACGCTATTGTTGGACAGTTGCGGGTTGAGGAAGGTGTCGTCCTGAGCCATCGCTGCGACAAGTGCTTCCGTGGCTTCGGTCATGGCGGAGAGGTTGGTGCCAGTGACCGCAAATGAAAGCCCGCCGCCTGCGCCACGAATGTTGAGGCTGTTGGTCGAACGCGCACTAACCTGCACGCCAGGGACGGAAGAGAGCTGGTTACTGATTTGGGCAATCAGCTCTTGTTGCGTAAAGTCACGCTCAGTCCAGTCGGGCAGGCGCACGACGATAAAGGCACTGGTCCCGCCGCCAACGCCGATGATGCTCTGCACGACTTCGATCTGGCCGCTTTCCTGATAGGGCTCAAGGATTTCCTCGACCATCTCGACCTGCGTGTCGAGGTAGTCAACGGTCGTGTCGGAGGCACCGCGTGCCTGCACGAGGAAGAATCCGCGGTCCTCATCGGGTGTCACGGTCGACGGCAGAGTAATGGCCGCGCCTGCCGCGATCATGGCAAAGCCTATTGCGACGGATAGCACCAAGAGAGGTGTGCGGATCGCGAAATCCATCACACGATCAAAGGCACGCGCAAAGGCACTTGGGGTGGTGCTGGTGGCTGCTTGTGTCTTTCCCGGATCGAACAAGGCTGCCAGAACAGGAGCCAGTGTTAGCGCCGTAATCGATGAGAGTGTCACCGAGAACGCCAGCACAAAGCCGAATTCCGAAAACACACCGCCCGCCTGTCCAGGCAGGAAGGAGATCGGGATGAACACAGCGGCAAGCGTGGCCGTGGTCGAGATCACAGCGAAGAACACTTCATTGGTGCCCGCAGCCGCAGCCGCGAATGCACCCATGCCCGATTTGCGTTTTCGTACGATGTTCTCAATCACGACAATGGCGTCATCCACCACCATCCCTGTCGCCAGAACCAGTGCTAGCAGGCTGATGGTGTTCACTGAGAAGCCCGTCAGCCATATCGCCGCCAGAGAGCCGATCAGCGCCACGGGAATTGTGACAGCGGGGATCAGCGTCGCGCGCGGCGAGCGCAGGAACAGGAAGATCACGGCGACCACGATAACCGTGGCCAGCAGGATGGATTTCACGACCTCGTTGATGGACCCTTCGATGAAGATCCCGTCGTCCGATGTCACCAGAAGTTGCACACCCTCAGGAAGCTGACTGCGTAACTCTTCAACGGCGACACCCACATCGCGCGAAATCTCCAGCGTGTTACCCACCGATTGCCGTGTGATGTCGAGGCTCACAGCCGTTTCACCGTTCACACGGGTGTAGACGCTAGTGTCTTCGGGAATGAGTTGGACGAAGGCAACATCAGCGACCTGCGTGGTGTCATTGATAGGAAGCTGGTTGATGGTTTCTACCGTGACCTCCTCGTTGCCCACGCGCAGGGACAAGGACTGGGACTCTGTTGAGAGCGATCCCAGAGCGGTATCGTCGCGCAGTTGCGTCAAGGCGTCGGAGACATCAAAGATCGTCAACCCGCGGCTCAACAGCGAGGGCAGGTTCACCGCCACACGGAATTCGTTGGCCCGATTGCCTCGCACAGTGACCTCGGCGATGCCGTCGATCAGCGACAGGCGCTCGTAGACCGCACCTTCGGCAATTTGCGTAAGCTCGTCGAAACTCGCGTCACCCAAGAGGGCAAGACGGATGATTGCATCTGCGTTGCTATCGCTTTTGCTTACGCTCGGATCGTCGATGTCTTCCGGCAGGGCCCGAAGCGTGTTCGACACAATCTCGCGTGCCTCGTTTGCGGCCACGTCGACATCTGTACCATCGGAGAGGTCAATGGTGATGCGGCTTGATTCACTGCTCGACGTCGACTCGATATAAGACATACCGTCCAGCGCACTCAGGGCATCTTCCAGCACCTGTGTGACTTCCGTGTCAACGGTGCTTGCGACTGCGCCGTTATAGGTTGTTCGCACGGACAGAACAGGCTGGTCCACATCGGGCATTTCACGAATGTCGACGCTATTGAGTGCTGTTAGGCCCGCGATGATGATCAGCAGGTTGAGAACGATCCCTAGGATCGGTCGCGCGATAAAGGTGTCGGCGAAACCTGCCTTGTGCGCTCGTTTCTCGAAACTCATGTTTCTGGTCTCCTGCGGGTCTCAGCCGTTGCGACCTGCGATCCGTCACGCAGTTTCGATGCGCCTTCGGTTACGATTTGCGCACCAATCGGGGCCTCTGTCTCGACCCAAACCTGATCTCCGTCACGGTAACGGATGGTGACAGGCACGCGGTTGGCGACGCCGTCTTCGGCGACCCAGATACCTGCACCCGTGCGATCCCATGTGATTGCGGTCGATGGCACTAAAGGTAGTGGGTCGGTCTCATCGGTCACGCGGACCGCAAACGTCATACCTGCAAGGAGCAACCCGTCGGAATTGTCGATCTCGGCCTGAACCGTGGCGCTGCGTGTGACGCTATCGAGGCGGCTGTCGAAAGCGGTGATCACGCCCTCGAAAATCCGACCGGTGTAGGTTGGCGTTGTGATGAACACGGGCTTCCCTTCTGCAAGCAACCCGATCGAGCGCTCAGGCACCTCAAAGGTGGCGAGCAGGGTGGTGGTGTCATCCACAGTGACGATCGCGTCACCATTGGACAGGTAATCACCTACGCTCACATCACTCAAACCCAGACGGCCCGAGATCGGCGCAACAATGGTTCGGCTTTCCAGTGCATCTTCGGCGAGGCCGACATTGGCTTCGGCCAGCCGCAGCGCCACTTCGGCCTCCGACAAGGCAACCTGCGTGACGACGGCGCTGCCGTTCTTGTTCAACTCTTCGTAGCGGGTGACTGTCGCTTGTGCCTGATCGCGGTTCGCCCGCGCGATTTCCAAAGCAAGCTGTTCGGTGCGATCATCCAAACGCACCAGAACATCGCCCTTTTCAACCATCTGGTTCGCACGCAGCGCGGTCTCGACAACTTCTCCCGCTTCTGTCGCAATAACCTCTGCGCTGTGAAGGGACACGGCGCTGCCGACTGTCCGCAGGTCGAGGGTGTAACTGCTTTCCTCAAGCGGCTCCATAACCACGGTCGTCGCTCGCCCTTGTCCACGTGGCCCTCGTGCGGGCGCTTGTGCACTGGCGTTGCCAGTTGTCGCGGCGCCCTCTGTCGCGGTGCCGCTCCAAAGTTGGGTAATACTCGCGGGAACGCCAAACGCGACCCCGTAAGCCACAGCCAAAACCCCCGCAGAGAGGGTGGCAACGATCAGATTTCTTGAAATTTTCATGGCGTCCGAAACTCCGCAATCAATATTTGTGCCGCGCGTTGGGCCCCGAATGGCGTGCCGCTAAAATCACGAGACAAAGCCATCCGTCCACCTCGGCCTTGGGGCCCGAAGTCGTCTGGCCTGTTTTCTGGATTGAACATTTTTTATGTCAGCCTGTTGTGTGTATCCGTCCTTCTACGACCAAACCTTCGGTTTCCGTCGCAGTGCAGGCTACTTTTTCGAAACTTTTTTGAAAAAACGTTCCTACGTCCCCCAAAAGACGCATTTTGCTCGCGATTTACCCCTTCCGAAAACGGTTATTGAGTATGTGGTTGCACGGATCAAAGTCTCGCCATGGTTAAGGAGCGTTGGTAGACGCCTCTGCGCAAATCGTGATTGTTGCGGGCAGGGCGCGGTTTGCGATTGCCTCAACGTTTACCATGTCGTTGTTCACGGCTCGTCGTTCGGCATCTTGGGGAGACAGGCCAAAATCGATCCATCGTTGAAACAGCCTTTCTCGCAGGATGTCGTGCGGAACGTCCAATCGGATCGAGACATCCCAAAGGGGGTGCAGATCTTTCCAAATTGGCGCATCGTAGAGAAGGTAGTTGCCTTCGATCACAACACAGTCACAGGCGTCATCGACCATTCCTGCACCTGCACGCGAGAAATCTTCGTCGCGATCAAAGGTCGGATAGAAAACTCTGTCCGCATTGGGCAAGGCCTGCGCCAATCGAAGCACACCCGCCGCATCAAAAGTCTCAGGCGCGCCTTTGCGATGCAACAAGTCCAGATCGGCCAAGATCCGATTGTCGAGATGAAAGCCATCCATGGGTACCACGGCGGTGCGGTGGCCAGCTTGGGACAGGAGGTCGGCCAACCCCCACGACAGGGTTGTTTTCCCCGAAGCGGGCGGCCCCGCCAAAGCGATAAGTTTCCGTTTGCCCGAACGAGGCGCTGCCAGAATGTCTTTCGCCAGCGCCTCGGCGATTTCGTTTGCCGACATCATGTTGCGCCCCCCTTTCCATCGAGAATTACCTACGCATCTGCGAAGTATCATGTAAATGTTCAACTTCTTGGGTGGGTCGCCATAGTTTTTCAGTCAGGTGGGATTCTGTGGTTGCGCCACGAGGAACGGATTCGTCCCGCAGACGCTGCTGCGGCTGGCGCCCAATAGCTGCATAACTAGCTTGTTTCTGTCTTGAAAAGGCTTCTGAGGTCTTTTGTTTGCCTGTGTTTCTAGGGTTCTCTCACAAATAGTTCCGCTGTGCGAAACAGTTGGTAAGTTAATCGCTTCGTCCGAAAGTTGCAGGTTGATTGCCGTGATGCTTGTCGCTTTCCATAGCTATGCGTTGGGGAGGACGCGGGCTGCTTTCCTGAGGAGAGAAGTAGCCACATAGCCAGATAGTGAAGGTATTTGAAAGCCAAACGCGGTGCCCGTTGAGTGTCGCGGAGCGTCTGGCCACCCCGACAGAGGCCGCATTTGTCGGCGGCAACGGAACGGAGGATCTGTTGGGATGAGCATGCGTTGGAAAAAACGACCCGAAGGCTCCAATTGGGGAGATTTTGGGCCAGACGATCAAAAAGGGCGTCTCAACTTGTTGACGCCACAGCGCGTTCTTGCCGCCGCTAGGGAAGTGCAGGAGGGCCATTCGTTCTGCCTTAGCTTGCCTCTCGATTATCCTGGTGGAAATCGGATGAACGAAAACCGCCACCCGCCGATCCTGCGTCCGTGTTTGCGGCACGGCGGGGTGAACATGAACTACGTCTACTCCAGCCAAAACGCCGATTCTCGTGATGTTCTGTCCGATGATCTCGCAATTCTCCATCTGCAATATTCGACGCAATGGGATGGGCTTTGTCATGTTGGCGCGGTGTTTGATGTGAATGACGATGGCAATCCTATTCCCGTCTATTACAACGGTTATCGGGCGGATCAGGACGTCGTGGGCCCTGATAGTGCAGACGATTGCGGAATCTCTGGGCCGATTTCGACACACAGCACTTCGGGTGCAAAGGCTCTCGGCATCGAAAATATGGCCGAGACTGGCGTGCAGGGGCGCGGAGTGATGGTCGACCTCCGCCGCCACTTCGGCGATGCGCGCACTGTGGTGGGCTACGACGAATTGATGGAGGTGATGGCGCAAGACGGTGTGGTTGTCGAGCCAGGCGATATGCTGTGCCTTCACACTGGGCTGTCCGATCTTATTCTTGGGATGAAAAAAGATCCCGATCCAGAAGTCATCAACACCAGTTGCGCTGTTCTGGATGGCGGTGATCCGAAACTTCAGGAATGGATCACGAATTCGCAGATATCAGTGATTGCGACCGACAATTATGCCGTCGAGGACTATCCGGCATCATTGCCAAATCCATGCTGTTCAATCTTGCCGCTACACAATCTCTGCCTGTTTCGGCTGGGCATCCATCTTGGTGAATTGTGGCACCTGACGCCACTGGCGGAATGGTTGGCGGAAAGAGGCCGATACAGGTTTCTGCTTACGGCTCCGCCGCTTCGACTGCCCGGGGCGGTCGGATCACCAGTCACGCCTGTTGCCACAGTCTGACCAGGCAACTGGCACGATAATTTATTAGATCACCAAAGGGAGGAAACTGGATGATCAAGACAACCTACAAGCTCGCCATCGGGCTGACACTGAGCGTATACGCGCATGCGGCATTGGCCGAAACAACGCTGACATTTGCGGATTGGCAGGTGCCCGCAGCCTCGACGACTCGCGAGGCCGCGAAGGTCTTCATGGATAAGGCAACAGAGCTGTCGGGCGGGGAGATCGCCTTTGATTATTTCCCAGCCGAACAGCTTGGCAAGGGTGGCGAGATGCTGCGTCTGCTTCAGACTGGCGTCGCGGATGTTTCGCATGTGTCACCCGCCTATATTACTGACAAATTTCCACTGACCACGGTGGCCGAACTTCCAGGGATGCCGCTCGATTCCTGTGCGCTGGCGAATGGAATCTATGAAATGGCCCAGCCTGGTGGAGCGCTCTACGAGGCCGAGTTCGAGCCGAACGGCATCCGACTTCTGTTTGCTGGGAACCTTGGGCCCTACAGCATTCTGACGACCGAGACGCCAATTGCGACGCTCGCCGATATCGAAGGGCTTAACATCCGCACGGCTGGTGGCCCTATGGAAATGACGGCGACCGAACTAGGGGCCAACGCGATCCGCATGACGGGATCGGAAACGCTTCCTTCACTTTCGCGCGGGACGCTTGATGGTTTGCTTTGGCCCGTGCCGCTGGTCGAGGATTGGGGGCTGGAAGAGGCGTTGAATAATGTCACGCCCAATCTTAGCACGGGCAGCTTTGTCGTGACCTATTCGATCAGCGACAGCACTTGGGATCGGTTGAGCGAGACGGAACAAGTGGCGCTACTGGAAGCAGGTAAATACGCCACCGAGCACTATTGTGGCTTCGTCAACCAGACATGGGCCGAGAGCCTTGAGCAGTTGGAAACTGTACATGGCATTCAACCGCTGGATCTTCCTGCGTCGGAGCTTTCAAAAGCTGAGGAGCGGTTTGAACAGGTGCACGAGCAATGGGTCGAGGGGCTGGCTGGGCGCCCAGTTTCGAGCCAAGTCGTTTACGACCAGTTCCGCGAGATCGCAAACCGATAATCGGACCATTCGGTAACTGGATGCCAGAGAGATTTGGCATCCAGCCATCATCGCGCAGCCCTTTCGGGCGGTGGCAATCATTCTAGATCGGGAGCAAATCTATGAACTCCATTTCCGACACGCCATCCCCTAGCGGAGGCGGCCTATTTCGCGGGGTCTATAGCAAGATTGATGCCGTGACGAAGGTGATCGAAAGCCTGCTTTTCATTATCTGTGCAATTGCCATTGCTGTGGCAATGGTGCTGACAGCCGTGGATGTCTTCCTGCGCTATGGGTTTAGCAGTCCGTTAGGCTGGTCGTTTGATTTTGTAATGCTCTATCTGATGCCTGCGGCCTATTATCTCGCCTTTTCACAAGGGATGCGAAAAGGCGCGCATTTGTCTGTCGACTTCTTTGCCGACAACTTCCCCAAGCCTTTGATGCGAGTCGTCTATCCCGTGCTGATGCTCGTTGCCGCGGCGCTTGTCGCCGTGATCGGATGGCTGATTGCCGATGAGGCAATGGCAGGCTTTTTGGCGGGCGAGACGCTGCTTGGCTCAGTGCGGTGGCCGACATGGCCCACGGGCGCAATCATCAGCGGCAGTTTTCTGGTGCTATCCGTTCGGCTGGCTTTGATCGCTTGGCGTGTCGCCTTTCTCGAGGATTGACTATGATTGATGTCATTTTGCCTATTGTCTTGCTGTTGATCCTGCTCGTGTTGAGCGTTCCGGTGGCGTTGAGCCTAGCCTTGGCCGGGGTTGTCGGGATTTACCTTCTCAAGGGAATGCCCTCGTTGATCGGTATTCTTTCGACGGCACCGAAGTCCTCACTGGCGAGCTATGAGCTCTTGACCATTCCGATGTTCATTCTGATGGCTGAGTTCATTGGAATGAGCGGCATATCGAGCAATTTGTTTCGTGCTGTTTCGGTCTGGGCTGGTCGTTTGAAGGGCGGACTTGGCATTTCCACAGTTATAACCGGGGCCCTTTTTGGTGCTGTTTCTGGGTCGAGCACGGCAGCTGCGGCGACATTGGCTCGAACCAGCATTCCCGCGATGTTGGAGGATGGCGTAGAGCCACGCACGGCCGCTGGCATCGTGTCGATGGCAGGCACAATCGCCATGTTGATCCCGCCGAGTGTTGCGCTGATTTTCTATGGCCTTTTGAGCGGCACAAATATCTCGGCGCTTCTGATCGCGGGGATCGTGCCGGGGCTGCTCGTTACGTTGGTGCTATCGCTGACGATCTGGCTTACGACCCCAAGACGCGAAAACGCAGTTCAATACAGTTGGGCGGAGAGATTCGCATCTCTCCGCGTGGCGATGCCATTTCTCTTTCTGTTTGGGACGGTAACTGGGCTCATCTATACTGGCATTGCGACGCCCGTTGAGTCTTCCGCGGTTGGCGCTCTTGCCGCCTTTTCCTTTGCGGTGGTGACGCGGACGTGCACATTTGAAGGGCTGAAGCAGGCTTTTTCAAACACGTGCGCAGTTACAGCCATGATTGGGCTGATCATCGTTTGTGCGCAAATCTTTGGATATTTCATCACGATGTCAGGCATCGCGCGGGATCTTGCGTCTGCGGTGGGAGGATCGGAAGTGCCACTCGTGGTGGTGCTAGGGGCAATCGTGCTCATCTATCTGTTTCTTGGTCTGTTTCTGGACCTTATCTCGATCCTGATCTTGACCGTGCCAGTGATGCTTCCCGTCGTGCAGCATCTTGGATTTGATCCAATTTGGTTCGGGGTCGTGATCATCCTTCTGGCCGAGATCGGTATTGTTACACCGCCAGTTGGGATGAACGTTTTCGTCGTGTCTTCAGTGTCTGGCATCCCTCTGCGTGACTGCTTTGCGGGTGTGGTTAAACCCATTCTGGCTGTGCTCATCGTGGTGATCGCACTTGTCACATGGCCAGAGATTACGCTCTGGCTGCCAAATACAATGAAATGATCGGGGGAACCCCAAGTGGCTGATAAGAAAAAGATTTTAATTCTTGGCGCAACTGGCGTGATCGGACAGGCCGCGCTGCGGCATTTTGGTGAGTTGGAGGGGTGGTCGGTATTGCCCGTCGCGCGGCGCGTTCCCGAGGGCGATGACAGGTTTTTGCGTCTTGATCTGCTCGATACCCAAGCCTGCGCCTCAGTTCTGGGCGCTTTGGATGACATCACTCACGTGCTGTATGCTGCTGTTTATGAAAAGCCAGATGGCTTGATTGAGGGTTGGCGCGACCCTGAGCAAATGGCGAACAATGATCGAATGCTGCGCAACGTGATGGAGCCGCTGTTGGCAGGTGGCAGCCCGCTTGAGCATGTCACGTTGTTTCAGGGGTCGAAGGCCTATGGCAGCCATATCGAGCCGCAAGTGCCCATTCCCGCAAAAGAGAAGTGGCCGCGTCACCAGCACAAGAACTTCTATTGGCTGCAAGAAGACTACCTTCGCGACAAGCAAGCTGGGCAAGATTGGGCGTTTACAGTTTTACGTCCCCGTATCGTGTTCGGCGGAGCCTTCGGCAGCAATATGAACCCGATTTCGGCGATTGGCGTCTATGCGGCGCTCCAACGCCGGCGGGGAGAGCCGCTGCATTATCCTGGCGGGCCGGAACGGATCAATCAGGCAGTAGACGCGGATCTGATCGCGCGGGCCTGTGCATGGGCGGCGACAGCACCAACAGCCCGCAACGAAATCTTCAATATCGACAATGGGGATGTCTTCGTCTGGCAGAACGTCTGGCCAGCGATTTGCGATGTGCTCGACATGGAGATGGGGGAGGCGCGCCCGTTTTTTCTGGAAACTCTCCTTGATGGTTCAAGCCCTGAGGAATGGGCCACGATTGTCGATGAGCAGGGGCTGCGCGCGCCGCGCGATATTCGCAAGGTGGTCGGACAGAGTTTGGGCTACACGGACTGGCAGATGGCCACCGGTAAAGAGATGGCGCCCAATCCTGTGATCGCGAGCACGACTAAAATTCGACAGGCAGGCTTTAACGACTGCATTGATACCGAGGACATGTTTCGAAAGTGGTTCGGCATCTATCGTCAGGAACGATTTTTGCCGTGATGCCCGAAGGGCCGTCACGAGGGGGGGAGCGATACAATGCATATCAGAATTGGCAGCGGCTCGGGGTGGTGGGGTGATAGGATTTCTCCAGCAGAGTTGAGCGCACGCGAAGGTCGACTGGACTACCTGTGCTTTGAAACTATGGCCGAGGCTACGATATCCACGGCGCAGGTTCGGGCGCGTTCGGATGAGGGATTTGCCGGTTACGACACTTATCTGGAGGATCGGATGCGTGCCGTCCTGCCGCATTGTGTCAAAAACGGTACGCGGATCATTTCGAACCAAGGTTGGATCAATCCGTTAGGTGCTGCGCAAACGGTTCGTCGGATGCTTGATGCCATGGGGCGAAGTGATTGGAAAGTTGCCGCTGTCACGGGGGCGGTTATCACCGATACGGTGCGGGGGGCGCAAATCCCAATCCTCGAGACTGGCTCACCGCTGGCGTCACTTGGAGACAATTTGATCTCGGCCGAAGCTTATCTGGGCGCTGATGCGATCGTGGATGCGCTGGCAGCTGGGGCGGACGTGGTGATCACTGGGCGCGTGGCCGATCCTTCGTTGTTCCTAGCGCCCATGATCCATGAATTCGGCTGGGACCAAGGCGACGTTACACGCCTTGCACGCGGCGCGGCGATTGGACATCTGCTGGAATGCGGTGCGCAGCTGACGGGTGGGTATTTCGCCGACCCTGGCGTGAAGGACGTTCCCGAGCCGTGGAACCTCGGCTTTCCTATTGCGGAAATCGAGCCCGATGGCAGCGCGACGTTTACAAAGATTGCTGGAACTGGCGGGCTCATCGACCGACGCACCGTTCTTGAGCAGATGTTCTACGAGGTGCACGATCCAGCGAATTACATCACGCCAGATGTCATCGTGGATTTTTCAACGGCTGTGATTGAGGAGACTGGTCCTGATCAGGTTCGTCTAAGCGGCATTTCGGGTAAGCCTGCGACGGGGAGTTACAAGGTTTCCGTTGGCGCGCACGAAGGGTTCATCGGGGAAGATATGTTCTTTTACGCGGGCTCGGGCGCGCGTGCGAAAGCCGAGTTGGCGCGCCGCATCCTTTTGGAGCGTTTCGCCATAGTAGGGCTAAAAGCCGAGGATGTGCGCATCGACATTCTGGGGGTCGATGCGATTCACGGCGCGGCCTCACCAGAGCCCAGTTGCGAGCCCTATGAAGTTGCCGTCCGAGTTGCCGCACGTTGTATGGATCGCGCTGAAGCGTTGAAGGTCGGGCGAGAGGTCGACGGAATGGCTGTCTCAGGGGTCGCATCGACTGGGAAGCGAGTGCCGTTTCAGGAGCGTGTGCGCGAGGTGGTCGGCATCTGGTCGGCTCTGGTTGATAAAACAGCGGCATCGGGCCGGGTTGAATTCGTTTAGGAGGCTGCAATGGATGTCATGCTGCGGCGGTTGGCGCATACTCGCTCGGGAGATAAAGGCAATACCTCGAATATTGCCGTCATATCCTATGAACCCGCATTTTATCCGCTTCTTTTGAACCAACTCACCGCCGAGCGTGTGGCCGCTCGGTTTGGGGCTGCGTTTACGGGGCCCGTCAACAGATACGAAATTGATGGGTTGGGCGTTCTGAATTTCGTTTGTGAAGGCGCGTTGGGCGGCGGCGTGTCACGGAACCTGTGTCTGGACAACTACGGCAAAACGCTTGCCGCTGCAGTGCTTGATATTCCGATAGATGTTCCAGCCGCGCTTGTGGGGTATCTGCGTTGAGTAATCTGTTGCGCTGAACGAAACGAGCGCCGCGTTATCTCTCAAGAGCTATGTTTTTAAGTTGAATGCTGAGATGAATGTGTTTCTTTGAGAGGGACATGATGAAAGAAGCAAACAAAAAATCTCAAGGCCAAACAGGCGGCGGATCGGGCGGTCAGTCCGGCGCGTCCTCGTCGCCTGCTCCTTCGTCGTCGGAGGATACGCCAGGCAAAGCGATGATGGGCGTTACCCGCGCTGTTGCTGTATTGCGTCTGATCGGCGCGGCTCCTGAGCCAGGACTGCGGTCGCGCGATATTTCAGAAGCGCTCGACATGCATAAGACATCAACGTCGCGGATGCTTTCAACGTTGATCGGTCTTGGTGTCGTCGACCGTGACAGGAACCGGTGCTATCGGATTTCCGACGATTTCCGGGCCAGCTTTGGTACACCGCTGACGACGACACGGTTGCGGCAGGCGGCGCGACCTGCGCTAGGGATGCTGTCCGAACGGCTTGAGGATGTTGCATTTCTTTCCGTACCCAATGGGCTCGATTCCCTCTGTGTTAGCCGAAACATCGGCTCATATCCGATTCAGGCATTGTCGCTCAATGTCGGTGGTCGGCGTCCGCTGGGTGTCGGGGCGGGCAGCTTGGCGCTCCTAGCTTGGGAACAAGAAGGCGAGCGGAACCGCTTGATCGAGATGCAGCGTGGGAGGCTTGGAAAGTACCGCGTTGATGTGGAGGACATTGCCGTCGCAGTCGAGCAGGCGCGCGCAGATGGCTACACGGACCTTCCCAGTTTTGTTGTTCAGGGTATGACGGGCATGGGAATGCCCGTGCGTGATCCGTCAGGAGTTGTGGTTGGTGCGCTATCTGTCGCGGCGATTTCCGAGCGGCTTGGAGGTAGCCGCCGTGATTTGGCTGTCTCAGCGTTGCAGGAGGCCGCCGCAATGGTCGAGGAGCAACTAGCGGCTGGGGCGGGCCGACCCGTTGATCAAAATGACAACGATGGGCGAGATGGCGAAGCCGTGTAACGGTTAAATTTCAAGGAGGAGGAAATGATGAAGATAGAAACACTTAAGGCAGTTGTGCTGGCTGGCATGACCTGTTTTGCAGGCGGCGTGCAGGCGCAGAACCTGACTCTGGCCTCGGGGCCATCGGGAGGGACCTGGTACCCATTGGGCGCGGCACTTGCCAAAATTATCGAAGAGGAAATTCCTGGTACTCGCGTGAGCGTCGTGAATGGCGTGACCGTGTCTAATATCCTTGGCACTAATGCGGGGCAATACGATTTGGCGCTGTCGCTTTCGACGTCGAATGTGGACGCGATTGGCGGCGTTGGAGCTTCATTCCCTGCTTCGCAGGACAACATTCGCGGTGTTGTTGGGTTTTACCCAGCACCTTATCAAATGGCGGTTTCTGCGGACAGCGACATCCAAACGATCTCGGATTTTTCGGGTAAGGTGATCAATCCAGGCGTTGTCGGGGGTGCGACTGATGTTTTGACGCAAGCTGTTCTCGACCTCAACGGGTTGTCTTATGACGACATGGATCGTGTTGAGCGGTTGTCATATGCCGATGCTTCGATGCAGCTCAAGGACGGGCATCTCGATGTATTCTCGGGCATCCTTTCGGTTCCCTCGGGGGCAATCACCGAAGCTGCCCTTGGTCGTGGTGTGCGTTTGATCCCGATGGATGAGGACAGCATCTCGAAGCTGAAAGAGAAAAACGGTGGCTACGTCAGCGTGGAGATCCCAGGCGGTACGTACAAGGGGCAAGACGAGCCTGTTTCAGCCATCGGTATGAACAACGTTCTGATCGCCAACGCTGATCTTGATGCTGATCTGGTGGAGAAAATCACGCGCGCGATTGTTGAGAACGCCGAGAAGCTCCATGCGGTCAATGCAGCCCTGAATAACTTTGGGCCAGACACGGCTGCTAACGGTATCGGGGCAGAGCTCCATCCCGGCGCGGCCGCTTACTTCAGCCAGCAATAATTACGCTCGAAGATGTGGGCCAGTTGCGTGTCTGAACGCGTGACTGGCTTGCTCTGAAAAGGAGACAGAACGTGAGACATGTTGCCATCGCGGCAAGTATCTTGCTTGCAGCCTTTCACTTCTGGACGGCCACTAGTGGCGTTTTTGAGAGTTTCACCCAGCGGAATACCCATCTGCTTTTGGTGCTCGCTGCGACCACCGCTTTTGTGCTGAGCAGAAGTCGCCAGGCGGGCGAATTGCGCCATAAAGTCATGGCGGTGGCAAGTGTCCTGCTATCGATCTCTCTTATCTATAACCTTGTGAATGCGGACTTCTTTGCCAACAGAATGGCATACGTCACGCCTCTCGATGGGCTGTCTATCGTGATGGCGCTTCTAGGTATGGCGGGACTTCTGGTTGTCGCAATTTTGATGATGGGGTGGGCCTTTGGCCTGATCATTATTGCATTCTTGATCTATGTCGCCTTCGGGCAGGTCTTGCCAGGAGCATTCGGGCATCGCGGCTTCGGGCTCTCGTGGATCGTGGATCACCTCTACTATACGAAAGAAGGGGTGTTTGGCATCCCGCTCGGGGTCTCGGCGACCTATATCTTTCTTTTCGTATTCTTTGGTGCTTTGCTCGATCGCTGTGGCGGAGGCAAGTTCCTGATTGATCTCGCACTGGCTATGACCGGCCGTCTGCGGGGCGGCCCAGCCAAGGCGGCAATTGTTGGCTCCGCAATGATGGGGACGATTTCGGGCTCAGCCGTCGCCAATGTCGTGACGACTGGTGCCATCACTATCCCGTTGATGAAGCGCAACGGCTACCGCTCGCATTTCGCGGCAGCGGTCGAAGCGGCAGCGTCCTCTGGAGGGCAGCTAATGCCGCCAGTTATGGGCGCAACGGCTTTTGTTATCGCAGAATTTGTTGGTCGTCCCTACCAGGACATCGCGATATCGGCGGTGGTCCCCGCTTTCCTGTTCTATCTCGGGATTTTCTGTGCCGTGCACTTCGAAGCTGTGCGCCAGGGGATCACGCGTTCAAGCGAGCGCATCGATGGCGGGCTCTGGACCGGGGTGCTGTATCTCGTGCCGATCGGCGTCGTGGCCGCTGCGGTGTTTGCCTATTCTCCTATGCGCGCTGGCGTTTTGGGAAGCGCCTCGGTGCTTGTTGTCGCCGCGTCCTACATGCTGTTTCGAGGCGAAATCGGGCAACTGCCTCGTCGGATTCTCGAAGGTATTGAGGCTGCCGCACGTGCGATGGGCCCAGTTGCGGTGGCCTGTGCTGCGTCTGGGATGATTGTCGGGGTGCTGAGCCTGACTGGGCTCGGGCTCGCGCTCAATAACGCAATTCTGGACTTGGCTGGGCAATCGCTTTGGGCTGCGCTCGTTTTGACGATGTTCTCGTCACTCATTCTCGGAATGGGGTTGCCGACCGTGGCGGCATATCTCGTGCAGGCTGGGGTGACTATTCCGGCGCTGGTCTCTCTTGGGGTCGAGCCGATCTCTGCGCATTTGTTCGTTTTCTACTTTGCAATTCTTGGCAATGTGACCCCTCCTGTTGCAGTGGCGGCATATGCGGCAGGAGGCGTGGCGCAAGCTGACCCTGCGCGCACGGGATGGACCGCTCTTGCGATTTCCGTTCCCGCTTTCATCGTCCCGTACATGTTTGTTCTCGATCCGGCGCTCTTACTGCAGGGTGGTTGGCTGGACATACTCGTCTCTGTTGCAACGGCCATCGTCGGTGTTGTTGCTCTTGCTGGCGCGATTGTTGGCTCGCTGTGGCGTAGGATCAGGTTTGTTTCGCGCTTGCCGCTGGCCGCAGGTGCGCTGCTGATGCTTATCCCTGGTGTCCCCACGGATGTTGCTGGCGCTGTACTTATCCTAATCGGAATCGGTTTTGCCGTCTCTCGTCCAGCACTCAGCCAAATCGAGATGTCCTCTGAAGAACGGGAGAATGCGCAATGAAAAACGCATTTATCGCAGGTGTAGGCCTTACGGCTTTCGGCCGATGTGAGGGAGAAGACACGCTTGATCTTATGAGCCGTGCAGCAAGGGCCGCGTTGGACGACGCAAGTTTGGAACGCAATCAAGTCGACGGGCTGGTGACGGGCTATTCTACCGCGATGCCGCACCTGATGTTGGCGACATTGTTTTCCGAACATTTTGGTCTACGCCCGTCTTATGCCAATGCGCTGCAACTTGGCGGGGCAACGGGTGCAGCGCTTATCATGCTGGCTAAACTGCTTGTTCAATCGGGCCAGTGCGAGAATGTTCTCGTCGTGGCCGGCGAGAACCGATTGACCAATGTGGGCGGTCGCGATCAGGCGATCCAGACATTGGCGCAGGTGGGTCATGCGCGGCAAGAGGTGCCGTTTGGTGCGATGATCCCTGGCTATTATGCGCTTTTGGCGGGGCAATACCTTCACCAGACTGGAGCGACTGAAGAGGACCTGGCTGAGATTGCGGTCTACATGCGCCGACAGGCGATACGCACGGAAGGCGCTCATATTACCACACCACTTAGTCTTGAAGAGGCGCTCGCCTCTCGTCCGATAGCGACGCCGCTGCGGCTGGCTGATTGCTGTCCGATTTCCGATGGTGCGGCGGCCTTTGTTATTTCATCGAAGCCCTCTGAACATGGCGCAGTGCGGATTTCTGGCTCAGGTCAGGCGCATCACCATCAGCACATCTCAATCGCAACAGACTCCAAAAACTATGGGGCAGCCGACGCCGCAGGACGTGCTTTCGCCGAGGCCGGTGTGGAACGCGGAGATGTCGAGATTCTCGGAATCTATGACAGCTTCACAGTGACCCTCGCGGTTTTGCTTGAGGAAACCGGATTTGCCCCTCGCGGACAGGCGGGACGTCAAATTGCGCAGGGTGCTCATGAGGGTAACGCACTGCCGCTCAACACACATGGCGGATTGCTGAGCTATGGACATCCGGGCGTTGCAGGCGGGATGGCGCATATGGTCGAGGTGACGCGGCAAATGCAGCGGCGCGCGGGGGAGCGGCAAGTGCCCTCGCCAGCGCGCACGGGCTATGTCCACGCCGATGGCGGGGTGCTTTCGGCTCACGTCGGACTTGTTCTCGAAACGGATCGGGGGTGACGGAATGAAAGCAATTGATGACCATATTTCGGCGGCTAATGAAGCTGGGCGCATCGTTTATCAGCATTGCTCCGGCTGCGGGCATAATCAGATTTTTGCGCGGGATTTTTGTGTCTCCTGTCTACGACCCGAGCCAGAGTGGCGTGAAGCTGAAGGGGCCGGAAAAGTCGTGGCCTGCGCGACCATGCATCGCGCACCAACCTCCGAGTGGAAGGCACGGTTGCCCTACGCCATTGCCCTGATCGACATTGCAGAAGGGCTACGCGTTATGGCGTTGGCCGACAACAATTTGCGCGCTGGAGATACGGCGCGCCTGCGGGAGCAGCCCGTTCACAATCTTCCCTATTTCGAACCTACGGTGACAACATGAGCCTTTCCTTTCTTCTCAACCCTACCAGTGTTGCGATTTTCGGGGCCTCCCAGAATCCTGAAAAAATTGGCGGGCGTCCAATCCGCTTCATGAAAGAGATGGGGTATTCAGGGCGGATTTATCCGATCAACCCTGTCCGCGAGAGTGTGCAGGATCTGCCATGTTACCCGGATCTAGACGCGCTTCCTGAAGTTCCGCAGGCGGCGATCATCGCGGTCGCTAAAGAACGTGTTCTCGAGACGCTACACCGTTGTGCTGAACGTGGAGTGAAGGCCTGTGTTGTTATGGCCAGCGGGTTTGGCGAAGCTGGAGAGGATGGTAGGCAGGCTGAAGAAGAGATGCGTGCCATTGCCGCCAGTAGCGGGATGCGGATAGTGGGGCCGAACAGTCAGGGGTTGGCCGACTTCAACACTGGCGCGATCTTGAGCTTTTCGACGATGTTTATCGAAGAGCCCCCCGAGGCTGGGCCAGTGGCCTGCATCAGCCAGAGCGGCGCAATGAGTGTTGTGCCCTATGGTCTGCTACGTCAGCGCGGTATCGGTGTTGGGCATTGCCATGCTACAGGCAACGATGCCGATGTGAGCGTAAGTGAACTGGCAGCCGAAGTAGTGCTCGACCCGAAGGTGAAGCTCTGCATTCTCTATCTGGAAACGCTTCAGGATCCCGCTAATCTGGCGCTTGCCGCAGAAAGAGCGCGGGTGCGTGGTGTGCCGATTATTGCTCTGAAGTCAGGGCGCTCTCCCGATGGGCAGCGTGCTGCCGCCTCACATACTGGTGCCATTGCAACCGAGGACCGTGTGATCGACGCTTTTCTGGAACGTCACGGAATTTGGCGTGCAGATGGGACAGAAGCGATGGTTCAGGCGGCGGAGCTGTATCTTCAAGGCTGGAACCCGACGGGCAAGCGGATCGCCGTTGTGTCGAACAGCGGCGCGACTTGCGTGCTTTCAGCCGATGCGGCCGAACGTTACGGGCTGGACCTGGCACCTTTGGCGCCGCAAACAGAAGAAGCCATTCGCGACGTGCTGCCAGATTTTGCGGCAAGCCAAAACCCGATTGATATTACCGCCGCATTGCTGACCGACAGCGGCCTGTTCGGCAAAGTGCTGCCCAAGGTGGGTGCGGATCCGAATATCGATATCCTGATGATTGGTATTCCAGTGAGCGGGAAGGGATATGATTTCGAGCGTTTCGCGCAGGACACCGCTGACTTCGTGCAGGCTTTCGGAAAACCAGTGGTTCTGGCGGCGCCACAACGCTTTGTTCGTGAAGCATTTGCGCGCAAGGGAATCCCGACTTTCGAAACCGAGGACGGAGCGATACGTGCGCTGGCGCAATTTGTCGATCATATTGCGCTCATTCGCAATGCCATTGGGGGCCCGGTTAGACCTGTGGTCGAAGCTGGCAATGGCCGGACAACACTCGACGAATTCGCATCACTCGCCCAAGTGGCGGGAAAAGGAGTTCGTGTGCCTCAGCAGAAGATTTGTACCACGGTCGAAGAAGCGCAAAATTTCCTTACTGGATGTCCTGATGGAATAGTTCTGAAAGCGAATTCCCCGCAAATTCCGCATAAGTCCGAACACGGGCTCGTGCGTGTAGGTCTGCGGACGCCTGAAGAAGTCGCGCGGCACTTTTCTGAAATTGAAGCGAAGCTCGAGGAAATGGACGTCGCATTCGAAGGGGTTCTCTCTGCCGAGATGCTCTCGTCAGGGCATGAACTTGTCGTGGGTGGGCATCTGGATCCGGTGTTCGGGCCAGTTGTCGTCGTTGGCGACGGAGGAATCGCCGTCGAGGCCATGCCTGATAATTGCCTGCTGATGCCTCCCTTTACGCAACAGGATGTGGCGGCGGCGCTCTCACGGCTACGGATCGGCCCTCTGTTCGATGGGGTGCGCGGTGGCAAAGGGCTGTGCGCTGAGGCAGTGTTCGAGGCCGCTCGGGGAGTCGCTGAATTGCTTTCGGCAGGCAATGTGCTCGCGGTTGATATCAATCCGTTGATTACTACGACCGATGGCGCAACCGCGGCGGATGCTTTGCTCGAGGTGCGAGCATGAGGCAACTTGAAGGTAAAAGGGCGCTCGTAACTGGCGCCTCAGGTGGTCTGGGATTGCATTTCGCAAAAGTTCTTGCGCGGGAAGGTGCGGTTGTGACGCTGGGTGCGCGGCGTGAAAGCGCGTTGGTAAAGGCTGTCGCCGAGATCACAGAAGCAGGCGGACGTGCCAGCCATGTTGTGCTGGATGTCGGTGATACTGCGTCAGTCAAAGCGGTCTTCGAAGGGCCCGCTTACGATATCGTTGTCAACAATGCGGGAGTGACCCATGACGGTCCTGCGCTCAAGACAGCGCCTGAAGACTGGCGACGGGTGATCGATACCGATCTGACTGGGGTCTTCACCGTGGCGCAAGCGGCGGCGCAACGTCTGGTCGATGAAAAACGACAGGGCAGCATTATCAACATTGCCTCCATCCTTGGCCTTCGGGTCGCGGGCCACGTTGCCGCCTACGCGACGGCCAAGGCAGGTGTGGTCCAGTTAAGCCGTTCGCTCGCTTTGGAATGGGCGCGGCACGGCATTCGCGTGAACACGCTATGCCCTGGCTATATCGAGACTGACCTGAACAGGGACTTTTTCGCATCTGACGCTGGGCAGGCTTTGATCCGTCGCGTTCCACAGCGACGACTTGGACAACCCGAAGACCTCGATGGCCCGCTTCTCCTGCTTGCTTCTGATGCCAGTCGTTTCATGACCGGAACAGAGATCGTGGCCGATGGTGGCCACCTTGTTTCATCGCTCTAAGGATCTGATATGGATTTTACTATTTCCCCCCGCGTCGAGGACTTTCGTGCCCGCATTGCACGGTTCGTTGAAGACGAGATTTTACCCCTTGAAGAAGATCGCGCGAACTATGATCCGCACGAAAACATCAGGACGGATATTCTGGAGTATCTTCGAGAGAAAGCACGCGCAGAGGGGCTTTGGTGCTTGCAACTCAAGGAAGAGAGTGGCGGGCAGGGCCTTGATAAGGCGGGTATGGCGGTCTGCTATGAGGAAATGAACCGCTCGATCTTCGGGCCCGCCGTCTTTAATTCGGCGGCTCCTGATGATGGCAACATGATGGTGCTGGAAAAGGTTGCGAGCGAGGAGCAGAAGAAACGTTGGTTGCAGCCGATCGTGCAAGGCAAGGTTCGTTCGGCATTCGTCATGACCGAGCCGCATCCCGGTTCCGGCTCGGATCCTGGGGGCATGATGCTGACCACCGCGACCAGAAAGGGTGACAAATATGTAATCCGCGGACGGAAGTGGTTCATCACAGGTGCCGAGGACGCGGATCATTTTATCCTTGTGGCGCGCACGTCGGATGATCCGCGTAAAGGCCTTTCGGCGTTCCTGCACAGCAAGGACGAGCCAGGTTTCCGTATTGACCGGCGTATTCCGATTATGGGGCCGGAGGAGCATGGTGGCCATTGCGAGATCGTTTATGAGGACATGGAAATCCCAGCCGAGAACCTGCTCATGAACGAGGGAGATGGGCTGAAAGTGACCCAGATCCGTCTTGGACCTGCGCGCTTGACCCACTGTATGCGCTGGTTGGGGCTTAGCAAACGGTGTGTCGAAATCGCCAGCACCTATGCGCACGAGCGTTTTGCTTTTGGCGAGCGGCTTTCAAAGCGTGAAAGCGTTCAAATGATGCTCGGGGATCTTGCTATGCAGATCGAGATCGGCCGTATGCTGGTGATGAAGGCCGCATGGGAATTGGACCGCGGCAGTTATGCCCGCAAAGAGGTGTCGATGGCAAAAGTGCATGTGGCCAATGTTCTGCACAAAGCCGCCGATACAGCGATCCAGATCAACGGGGCGCGTGGGTATTCCAAAGACACGCCGCTTGAGTGGATCTATCGCTATGCCCGTCAGGCTCGGTTGGTCGATGGTGCGGATGAGGTTCACAAAATGGTTCTGCATCGGCACGTCGAGGCACAGGGCCGCGGGTTCTGGTCTTGGGATGTCACTGAAAACTGAGGAGGTATCAGCAATGCGGGATGAAGCATACCTTGCGCCGAAGGACGCCAACTTCAGGCCGTTGACGCCATTGGATTTTCTCGAAAGATCTGTGTCCATCTACTCGGATCGGACAGCCGTTATCTGGCGCGATCAAAGCTGGAGTTATGGAGAATTTAACGGCATCGTATTGGAGTTTGCGGCCTGGCTGGAGGAGCAGGGCATAGGTCAAGGCGACGTTGTTTCGATGATGTGCTCTAACCGACCAGAAATGCTGGCGGCACATTACGCGGTGCCTATGCTCGGGGCCACGCTGAATTCGATCAATACGCGGCTTGATGAAGAGGCGGTTGAATACATCCTCGGCCATAGCAAAAGCCGTCTGGTGATCGCCGATCCATTGTGTGAACCCGTTGCCAAGGCTGCGGCAGTTAAGGTCGGTTTGCCATGCATCGGTCTTGCCCCAGATGGGCGTGATGAGGAGACTGGGCTTGCGCTCCTTGGCGCTGCTCCTGCACTTGCGGTCGATATGGCTTCTCGAGTTACAGACGAATGGCATCCGATTGCACTCAACTATACATCTGGAACAACCAGTCTCCCGAAGGGGGCGATACTCCACCATCGCGGAGCCTACCTGAATGCGCTCGGCAATATGCTGGCACTCGGTTTCAATGAGCAAACCGTTTACCTTTGGATTCTGCCTATGTTCCATTGCAACGGTTGGTGCCACACTTGGGCGGTCACGGCGGCAGGTGGCGTGCATGTCTGTCTCGATCAGGTCGAGCCGACGGAAATCTTCCGGAGCATCGAAAACGCGGGCGTCACGCATATGGCCTGTGCGCCGGTTGTTCTTTATATGTTGCTCAACCACGAGGCACGTAATTTACGAAATCCGTCAAACCGTGTGACGGTCGCTTCTGGCGGGGCCGCGCCGACAAGCACCCTCATTTCCCAAATGGATGAGATAGGCTTCGGGTTTATTCATCTGTACGGGATGACCGAGTCATTTGGCCCAGTTTCGCTGCGGACCTTGGATGACTCCGAGGAAGAACTTGAAACCAGTCAGCGAGCTAATTTGCTTGCCCGTCAAGGGAGCCGTCATGTGACGGCCAACCGCATTCGGGTGGTAGATGACGCGATGAATTCGGTTCCTTCGGACGGAAACACGATTGGTGAAATCGTGTTGCAAGGGAACACTCTCATGGCGGGCTACCTCGGGGACGCGCAAGCAACCGAAGACGCGTTTCGGGATGGGGTGTTCCACACTGGAGACTTGGCGGTCATGCATCCCGACGGACAGATCGAAATCAAGGATCGTGCAAAGGACATCATTATTTCGGGTGGAGAGAATATTTCGAGCCTTGAAGTCGAAAACGTTCTGCACCTTCACCCCGCGGTGGCCTTGGCCGCAGTTGTAGCGAAGCCGCATCCGAAATGGGGTGAGGTCCCCTGTGCCTTTGTCGAGGTCAGATCAGGTTGGTCGGTCGAACCCGAAGAGTTGCGGAATTTCTGCCGAGAGCGACTGGCGCGTTTCAAAGCACCGCGCGAGATCGTCTTTACCGAGCTTCCAAAGACAGCCACGGGCAAAATCATGAAGTTTGAGCTGCGACACCAGACAAGTGAACAAGGAAGCTAGTCCGTCATGACTTCTATAACCAATTCTGCCCCCGACTTTGCGCCCGAAGCGCTGCATGGCTTTCTCGATGATCACTTCGGTGCGCATGATCATCTTGAAATCGAGAAGATTTCCGGAGGGCAATCCAACCCTACCTATTTCGTTACGCATGGCGACCGTCGGCTGGTGCTGCGAAAAAAACCTGCTGGTCCCATCTTGCCAGGGGCTCATGCGATTGAACGTGAGTATCGCGTCATGTCGGCCCTTTATCCGACGGGTGTTCCCGTCGCAAAACCGTTGGTGCTTCATCAGGATCCCGCACTTCTGGGCACACCGTTTTATCTGATGGAGCGGGTCGAAGGCAGAGTGTTCGACGATTGCGCGTTGGAGGAGCTTCCAGCAGAAGAGCGGCGCGGCATCTGGATGGCGCTTGCTGATGCGATGGCCAAAATGCATGCCGTCCGCCCAGAAAAAGTTGGGCTGGACGACTACGGGAAGCCTGGCAACTATTTCGAGCGTCAGATCAACCGCTGGAGCAAGCAATGGCGCCAGTCTAGCGGCGGGCCGATTCCTGCGCTCGATGTATTGGCCGACTGGTTGCCTGCAAACCTGCCCGAAGATGACGGGATGGTGCGACTGGCGCATGGCGATTTCCGAATGGGAAATATGTTGTTCCACCCCAGCAAGCCAGAAGTGGTAGCAATCCTTGATTGGGAGCTTTCAACACTTGGCCATCCGCTTGCAGATCTCGGGTTTTGCGTAATGCCATGGCATACCACGCCTGAAGAATATGGAGGGATTCTCGGTCTCGACCATTTGGCGCTCGGCATACCTGACGAGAGCGAGTTTGTGGCACGCTATATGGAAGGGATGCCCGATAGCGGGCCGCTTCTTCCATTTCATAAGGTATTCGCCCTGTTTCGTTTTGCCGTGATCTTCGTGGGGATCGCCGACAGGGCAAAGGCGGGTAATGCAGCGGCGGAAAATGCCGCCGAAGTTGGCTTGCTTGCAGAGCGGTTTGCCGAGCGAGCGCTCGAAATAGTTGAAGGCCGAGAGCACGTCATATAGGCATGGTGACGATCGTCATGTGGCTTAAAGTACAAGAGCGCCCGAAGAAACTCCGTAAGGAGCGGGGCCATGAATCTAGAGGACCAAGAAAATGAGTTGCAGAGAAGTTGTCATCGCGTCGGGTGTTCGGACGGCCATCGGAGAAATGGGTGGCGCACTAGCTGGTATATCGCCTTGTGAACTTGCCGCTACTGTCGCGCGAGAGGCTATCGCGCGATCTGGCGCAGATGCGAAAGACGTCGGGCAGACAGTGTTTGGCAATGTGATCCACACTGCGCCAGAGGATATGTATCTTTCACGTGTCGCTGCCATCCGTGCCGGTATTCCCGAAACTTCCCCGGCACTCACTTTGAACCGTCTCTGCGGGTCGGGTTTGCAAGCGATCATTACCGCGTCGGAAGCCATCTTGCTCGGGAACGCCGAAATTGCCGTCGCAGGTGGCGCAGAAAGCATGAGCCGTGCGGGGCATCTGATGTCGCAAGCGAGGTTCGGTCAGAAAATGGGAGACATTCGCGCAACCGACATGATGGTTGGCGCCCTGACGGATCCTTTTGGAAACGGACATATGGGGGTTACCGCCGAGAATGTAGCTAAACAATATGGCCTCGAAAGAGATGTTCAGGATCGTTTGGCCGTGGAGTCGCATCGGCGCGCAGCACAGGCAATCTCCGAGGGTCGCTTCAAGGAGCAAATTCTTCCGATCACTGTGAAGAGGGGGCGTTCTGAAGCCGTATTTGACACCGACGAGCGTGTTCGTGATGGGGCAACTCTTGAGGATATGCGCAAGCTAAGACCTGTTTTTGACCGCGACGGCTCGGTTACGGCAGGCAATGCTTCGGGCATCAATGACGGAGCGGCTGCTGTCGTTCTGATGGAAAGCGCGGTCGCTTCGGATCGGGGGCTCACTCCTTTGGCAAAAATTGTGTCTTACGGCCACGGAGGCGTTGCGCCTGATGTTATGGGGCTTGGGCCAATTCCAGCGGTACAGCAAGCTTTGGACCGCGCTGGTTTGAGCGTTGCCGACATGGATGTTATCGAGTCCAATGAAGCCTTTGCCGCACAGGCGTGCGCGGTTGCAAAGGATCTGGGCTTTCCCGAGGACAAGACCAATCCGAATGGTGGCGCGATTGCGCTTGGTCATCCAATCGGTGCCTCGGGTGCTATCCTGATGGTCAAGCTGGCCTATGAACTGAAACGGATTAAAGGGCGGTTTGGCCTTGTCACCATGTGTATCGGCGGCGGTCAAGGCATCGCTGTGATCGTGGAGAATGCCGAGGCGTAACTGTGAGTGGGATCGTCACGTTATAGAGCCGCGCAAACCACACTTAATGGAAGAACAGGTTTCACAATGGGTCTGACTACTGACCCATTGTGAAGCGAACCATGAAATTGCCTTACCTTTTTTCGGGAGCATCGACGTTTGCGCGGGTGCTAACTTCTTGTAGCCGACAGTCATGGCCCAATACGTTATCTGTAGAGCGCGCAGAAGCGTCGGCAGGTCCCATTCCAGCCCCTCTGACAAATTTTGTTAACACTGCGAATCACCTGTGATAGGCTGGCCTCAATAAAAAGACGATAAAATGGCAGGCAGCAGGTATGGGGACGGGCTCTTTAAGCACGTTTGTCATCGCATGGGCGCAGGTGGAGATCGATGGTTTCCACAATACTCCTCTTTCGGCGGTGACGATTGGCGCGACGATGCGCTGGTCTGGGACGGCGGTGTGCGTCGATGGTGCGCGCAGTGTCTTGGTTCTTGATCAGGCAATCGGCAACGCGGAACTTCACCAACGCGCGGCGCGGATGGTGCGACGTCTGGTCGGGACGGCGCTCGACGGGCGCGTGGCGCCAGCAGGGCCGCAGGACCGTCTTTTCGATGGCGGCTTCGATGTGACCGACGGGTTGAAGAAATACGAGCTAACCCTCATAGACATGCCCCAACTTGGCGCGCCACTTGTAATGTGTTTGGGTGATGTGCCGCCCGAAGGGGTCGACCTTTGGGTGACAGACTGCCATATCGCGGCGCTGCGCGAGGCCGAGGAGGCGTGTCAGGGCGGAGCCATCTGCTTCACCCCGCAGACGATGATCGAGACGCCGCAGGGCGCGCGCGCGGTAGCTGAACTCTCCGAAGGCGACTGGGTTCTGACCAAGGATAACGGCCCGCAGAAGATCATGTGGATCGGCGGTCGGCGCATTAGCGGTGCGCGGCTCTATGCCATGCCCGAATTGCGACCTGTGCGATTGCGCGCCGATGCGCTCGGAGTAGGGGAGCCGACGAGCGACCTTGTTGTATCGCCCCACCACAGGATGCTGATCGGAGGGGCGGCAGCGCGTGAATTGTTCAACGCGGATGAAGTGCTGGTTGCCGCGCAGGATCTCGTTAACGACCGCTCCATCGTCGTGGACCGCCACATCCGTGAGGTGAGCTATATCCACCTCATGCTCGAAAGCCATCAGGTGCTCTTTGCCAATGGGCTGGAGACGGAAAGTTTTCACCCCGCCTTCACCGATCTCGGCGCCCTTGATGCAGGGCAGCAGGAGCGCCTTCTGACGGTTATGCCCGAGCTTGATCGTGGTGCCGATCTCTATGGTCCCGCCGCGCGACGGACGTTAAGTTCGGCGGAAGCGGCCATCTTGCTCCACGCCGCCGCCTGAAACGCAGGCCATTCGCTTGACTCCCCCACAAACGGCGGTATAAGCCCGCTCATCCGCAGCCCGAAAGGGTGGCGGTCTTATTTATTGGTGTTGGTGGCTCCCGCAAGGGAACGCCTGTCGCCCGAGGACCATGAGGGTCCGACGGAAAGGACAGCACCTTTCATTTGCATTCGGGGCGCAAGCCGCAATGCACCAAAACTGAAAGGATCCAGATCGTGACCAAACGCACGTCTGCCAAGTACAAAATCGACCGCCGCATGGGTGAAAACATTTGGGGTCGCCCCAAATCACCCGTCAACCGCCGCGAATATGGCCCCGGCCAGCACGGTCAGCGCCGCAAGGGCAAACTGTCCGACTTCGGTCTCCAGCTGCGCGCCAAGCAGAAGCTGAAAGGCTACTACGGCGATCTGACGGAAAAACAGTTCAAGCGCATCTTTAACGAAGCCGCACGTGTGAAAGGCGACACTGGTGAGAACCTTGTTGGCCTGCTCGAGCGCCGCCTCGACGCTGTTGTTTACCGCGCCAAATTCGTCGCGACCGTCTTCGCTGCACGTCAGTTCGTGAACCACGGCCACGTGCTCGTGAACGGCCAGCGCGTCAATATCCCCTCCTACCGTGTGAAAGAGGGTGACGTGATCGAGGTCCGCGAGAAATCCAAGCAGCTCGCAGTTGTTCTCGAAGCGACCCAGCTCGCCGAGCGTGACGTTCCCGACTACATCGAAGTCGATCACTCCAAAATGACCGCGACCTTCGTGCGTACGCCGGGCCTGTCCGACGTTCCCTACGCGGTTCAAATGGAACCGAACCTCGTGATCGAATACTACGCTCAGAACTAATTCTGAGCCGACATTCGACAGAATTACGAAAGGCCGCCCTCCGGGGCGGTCTTTTGCATTTCGGAGGAGAGTGGGTGACCTGTGCGCCTTTTGGCACGGGGTATCCCTCGTGACGTTGCTCGTGCGAGTTGTATCTGGCAATGGTGTCTGCCCGACGCTAAGAGGGGCTGGTATCAACTTGCGAGTGGACCGATGACCAGCCAGATCAAACCGCAACCCGGGATTCTCGACATTAAGCTCTATCAGGGCGGAACGAGCGATGTCGCGGGCGTCGACAATGTGGTCAAACTTTCATCCAACGAGAATCCCTTCGGCGCACCCGAGGGGGCTAAGGAGGCGTTTGTCAAATCCGTCCACACCATGCATCGCTACCCCAACACCGACCACCGCGCGCTGCGCGAGGCGATTGGCGCGGTGCACGGCCTTGATCCCGAGCGGGTCATTTGTGGTGTGGGATCCGACGAGATCATCACCTTCCTCTGTCAGGCCTACGCGGGCGTGGGGGATGAGGTGATTTACACCGAGCACGGTTTCTCAATGTATAAGATTTCCGCGCGTGCCGCAGGGGCGACGCCTGTATGCGTGCCCGAGCGCGAGCGGGTCGTGGATGTTGACGCGATCCTCGCGGCCTGCACCGAGCGCACGAAGCTGGTGTTCATCGCCAATCCCGCTAATCCGACAGGCACCATGATCGGTGCGGCGGATGTTTCACGTCTGGCCGAAGGGGTGCCGCCACAAGCGATCCTTGTCCTCGACGGGGCCTATGCCGAATACGTCGAAGGCTACGATGGCGGCGCGTCACTTGTCGAGGCGCGCGAAAATGTAGTGATGACCCGCACTTTCTCCAAAATGTACGGTCTGGGGGGGATTCGGATTGGTTGGGGCTATGGCCCGAAAGCAATCATCGACGTTCTCAACCGCGTGCGCGGGCCGTTCAACCTGTCCGAGCCACAACTTGCGGCTGCCGAGGCGGCTGTGCGAGACACGGCATGGGTGGAGAAATGCCGCGCGGATAACACCCGTTTGCGTGGCTGGCTTGCCGAGGCGCTGATGGAGCATGGGGTGCCTTCGGATACCTCCTGCGCCAATTTCATCCTCGCACGGTTCCAGTCGCAGGAAGAGGCCGAAGCTTGTGACGACTTCCTCAAGTCTCAAGGGCTGATTGTGCGCCGCGTGGCGGGTTACGGTCTGCCGAACTGCCTGCGGATCACCGTGGGCGACGAGCCCGCATGTCGCCGTGTTGCCCATACTATCGGTCAGTTTCTGGAGCAGACGCGATGAGTGAAGCCGTGCGTTTCGAGCGCGTCGCGCTGATCGGTCTTGGACTAATCGCAGGGTCCATGTCGCTGGCCATGCGTCGCGCAGGCATTGCGGGCGAAATTACGGGCTATGCGCGCTCGGCAGCCACCCGTGACACCGCGCGAGAGATCAGCCTCGTGGACCGCGTTTGCGACAGTGCGCAGGACGCGGTGAAGGATGCCGATCTGGTTGTGCTTGCCGTGCCCGTGGGGGCGATGGCTGATGTGATGGCCGATATCGCACCCGTCCTAAAAAAAGGCGCGCTGGTCACGGATGTCGGCTCCGTTAAGAGATCCGTGTTCGACGCTGTGTTACCACAACTGCCCGAAGGCGTTTCCTTCGTGGGGTCACACCCGATGGCGGGCACCGAGCATTCAGGGCCGCGCGCGGGGTTTGCGGAACTCTTCGACAATCGCTGGTGCCTAATCGTCGCGCCAGAAGGAGCGGAAGAAGCCACGGTTGAAAAGCTCGAAACCTTCTGGCGTGCGCTTGGATCGCAGACGGAGCGTATGGATGTTGGGCATCATGACCTTGTCTGTGCGGTTGTTTCCCATGCGCCGCACCTCATCGCCTATACGATGGTGGGCGTGGCCGATGACCTTAGCCGCGTGACCGATCAGGAAGTGATCAAATTCTCTGCCGCAGGCTTTCGCGATTTCACTCGAATTGCCGCCTCCGACCCGACGATGTGGCGTGACGTGTTCCTCACCAACAAGGAGGCGACGCTCGAAATTCTGGGCCGCTTCACCGAGGAGCTGTTTGCCCTGCAGCGCGCGATCCGTCAGGGCGATGGAGAGCATTTGCACGACTACTTCACCCGCACTCGCGCAATTCGTCGTGGGATTATTGAGGCGGGTCAGGACACCGATGCCCCCGATTTCGGGCGCGCGAAGAAGAGCGATTGATGCGCGCGCGGCGGGCGATCACGCTGGCGCTTTTGGTCGCCACGCTTGCATCGGCCGCCCGAGGTGAGATTGTTCGTTCGCCCATCCCCGTGCTGCGTCCTGCAGGTGACATCGGGCGCGAAACGCCCAAACCTCCACAGGCTGAGTGGCAGCCGTCGGCGCCTGCCGTTAAACACTCGCCCCTGCCGCAAGCCCGCCCAGAAGATTTTGCTGAACGGGCGCAAGCCGCCCTCGCCAAATCCAAGGTCAGCTATGGGCACAAGGGGTCGGTCTGTGGCAATGCGGCCATTCGCGGTCAGGCGAGCACTGCGATCCCTGGACGGATCAAGGGCTGCGGCGTGGAGGCTCCTGTGCGCGTGACCGAAATTGCGGGGCTGAAATTCTCGAGCCCCGCGACCATGGATTGCACAACGGCGAAGGCGCTTCACACATGGATCGAGGAAAGTGCGAAGCCCGCTGTGCGACCCTTGGGCGAGGCTGCGGGCCTGCATGTCATGGCGTCTTATGCATGCCGCACGCGCAACAATCAGAAGGGCGCAAAGATTTCCGAACACGGGCGAGGGCGGGCGATTGATATCGGCGGGGTCCGGCTCACGAATGGCAATACGATCTCGGTCCTGAAAGATTGGGGGAAGGGGGCCAAGGGCACGGCCCTGCGCACGATGCATCGCGGAGCCTGCGGTCCTTTTGGCACTGTGCTCGGTCCTGATGCCGACCGCTTCCACCGCGATCATTTCCACTTCGATACAGCGCAATATCGTTCGCGATCTTACTGCCGTTAAAGTCCTAACGGATGATGAAACGTGGAGCAGGCCCGATAGGGATAAAGCCCAGTGAGATCATGCCGTCCGACAGCGTCAGTTCCGCATCAATCGTGTCGGCATTGCCTTTGAGGCCCGCGAGCATCTGGCCCGCGCGCAGGGTGAGGCTTTCCAGATCAGCGGGGAGCGCTCCCGTGGCAACGGCAATCTCCACCATCTCGCGCCAGTTGCGTGCCTTTACCGCGACTCTTCCCGTCGCCACTCCGCGCGCGTCAATGTCGAGGTTGCCCGCGATCTGCAGGTCGAGCTTACCCCAGCGGGCAGCCAGATTTTCTAGCTCTATCCGTGTCGGTTGTGGACGGCGGTGCTCCAGAGCGGTGATATCCCACGGTGTATCGAAAGCGACTCGCGCAACGAATTCGAGCTGTTCGAAACGGTCCGAGAGCAACCCGTCGGCATCCAGAGCCGCGATCAACCCGTCCGAGGGCGCAAGGTCGGTGAAGTGGGCGTTGATGTCATAAAGGTTTTCTCCATCCGCGCGCCGCACCAGCGCGCCATGCAAATCCGCCACTGAAAGGCCCCAGTCTAGGGACGAGGTGAGTGACAGGTCGCGCAATGTAACGGCGGCGCGCTCCAACGTCAGGGCCGAATCTGCTTCCACGAAGAGGTCGGCCGTTGCCTCATCCTGTGTGATCTCGATCTTTTGAAGCGGTGTCGAGAGCGTAGCCTCGGATGCAAAAGTCGTGGTCAGTGCGGTTGGCGCGTAGCTGGCCGAGGAAATCTCCACAAAAGGCGCGCGGTAGGCAACGCCTGTGCGCGGGTCGGCGAGTTGCGGCGCAATGATCACCCGCTCGAATCGCAGTGGATAGCCTCCCGTCTCCACGCCCTCGTATTCCGCTTGCCAGCCAGCTGCCTCGCGACCGTCGAGCCACGCGGCGATGGCGCGTTCCGACCCCGTGGCGGCCACAAACCAGTAGCCCGAGTAGAGCGCGGCGGCGATGAGGAGCAGCCAGAGAACCTTACGCATGGCAGACCTTTCAAGATCGGGGCTTCAATGTCATTGTGCGCCCGTGTTTAACGGGAGCGTTGCACATAGGAAAGCGGGGAACGCGGTGGCGTGGCAAGCGGCAGGTTTAGGGCGGATCGATGTGAGCGCGGGCTTTTGGGTCTTCGGTTACGGATCTCTGATGTGGAACCCTGGTTTCGAGTTTCTCGAACGGGTGCCCGCGACCCTTGAAGGTTACGCGCGCAGTTTTTGTATGTGGTCGATCCACCATCGCGGCAGTCCCGAAGCGCCGGGGCTTGTGCTTGCCCTCGACGCGGATCAAAGGGCAACCTGTCGTGGTCTGGCGTTTCATGTCGGGCCTGATGTAGCCGAGGCGACCCTGATCGCGCTACGTGAGCGCGAGTTGGTGTCTTCGGCCTATGTGGAGACACGGGTGGATTTACAGCTTGATGACGGGCGCAGGGTCAACAGCCTTGCCTATGTCGTCGACCGTGTGCACGAGCAGTACACTGGCGAAATGAGCCTTGAACGGCAGGCCGATGTAATCGCGCAGGCTGTGGGCGGACGCGGGCCAAACTGCGAGTATCTCTTCAACACCGCGTTGCACCTTGCCGAGATCGGAATGGAAGACCGCGAGTTGAGCGAACTGGCCGAAATGGTGCGTCGCCGCCGCGCCTGAAACGTCGCCCAGAAGGCGTGCGATCAAGGCGAGGCAAATCGCGTGTTGGCAGGACTGGGTTCCTCCCCTATCCTCACACCAAATATTAGTTAATCACAGATCAGGATAAGGCCACAATGGACCAACCCGATCGCGAGGCCGAGCATCACTTCTCGCAACCCGTGCGCCAGATCGTCTCGATGATCGTTGTGCTGGGGCTGGTGGGTTTCGGCTTCTACATTGCGCTGCCGCGTGTCGCGCCCGTGTTCCTCGCAAACCCGTATTTGAACGGGTTCATTGCGATTGTCTTTGTCGTGGGGGTATTGGCGTGTTTCTGGCAGGTGGTGCAGCTTGTTGCCTCCGTCAGTTGGATCGAGCGGTTCACGGGAGTGCGCCCCGATACAAACACCAAGCGCGCGCCACGCCTCTTGGCGCCACTTGCCTCGCTTCTGCGTGGACGCGAGAAAAATCTGCAGATCTCTTCGGCCTCCTCGCGCTCTATTCTCGACTCTGTCGCCACACGGATCGACGAGGCGCGTGACTTTACGCGATACCTCACCAACCTTCTGATTTTCCTTGGCCTTCTGGGCACGTTCTTCGGTTTGGCGACGACCGTGCCTGCAGTTGTCGATACGATCCGCTCACTCGCGCCCTCAGGAAACGAGAGCGCAACGGATGTCTTTGCGCGCCTCATGAGTGGTCTGGAACGCCAACTCGGCGGTATGGGCACGGCCTTCTCCTCCTCGCTTCTCGGTCTGGCGGGGTCTTTGGTCGTTGGGATGTTGGAGCTCTTCGCTTCACACGGTCAGAACCGCTTTTACCGCGAGTTGGAAGAGTGGATGTCCTCGATCACGCGCATCGGGTTCTCGGCCGCGGATTCCGATGGTGGAGAGATGAGCGGCGCGGCGGCGGTGCTCGATCACATGAGCCAGCAGATGGAAGCCCTTCAATCGCTGTTTACGCAATCCGATATCTCGCGTGCGATGATCGACGAGCGGATCGGTGATCTTGTGACTTCGGTCGACAGGATGGTGAACAAGATGGAGGGCGATGCCGCGCTTGCCGATGTGCTGGGGCGGGTGGCCGATGGTCAGGAACGCCTGATCGCGGCGCTACAGGAGCGTGAAGTCGAGGGCGGCGCGCATGTCGATGCCGAAAGCCGTATGCGTCTGCGCTCCATCGACGTTCAATTGTTGCGTATCCTCGAAGAAATTTCGGCAGGGCGGCAGGAAAGTCTGACGGAAATTCGACGCGAGATTGCCAATTTCACGCGCACCTTGCGTGATACCAGCGAGCCAAGGGGGTAGCCATGGCCGTCCTGCGCCGCTCCTCGCAACGCATGTCGGGGTCGATCTGGCCCGGATTCGTGGATGCGATGACGGCGCTCTTGCTGGTTCTGATGTTCGTGCTGACGATCTTTATGGTTGTTCAGGACATGCTGAACGAAACAATCACGGGCCAGCAAAACGAACTCGACGAGCTTGGTGCCGAGGTCAACGCACTGGCTCTGGCGCTCGGCTTGGAGCAACAGCGCGCTATGGGGTTGGAGGATCAACTCGGTAGCCTGCGCGCGACCCTTTCGGAAACCCGCGCCGAGGCTGATCGTCAGGCCGCGCTCATCTCCACGCTGCAGGCACAGAACGCCGATCTCACAGATCAGACGGCGGCGCAATCGGCGCGGATCGCGAGCTTCGAGGAGCAGGTTGCAAGTCTTCTGGCGGAGCGGGATGCCGCGCGTGCGGAAGGGGAGGCGCTTGCGGCTGATCTCGCCGATCTGGAAGCCGCCAATGCGCAGATTATTTCCGAGCGCGAGGCGTTGCAACTGGCGTTGGCGCAGGCCCGCGACGAGATTGATGCGGCGACCGAGACAGCCCGACTGGCCGCCGCTCGACGCGAGGCGCTGGATGCTCTGGTGGCCGATCTTCGTGCGCAAGCCGCTGAACGCGATGCGGCTTTGGCCACGGCGGTAGCGCGCGCCGAGGCGGTGGAGACGGAGTTGAGCGAGGCGGAAAAGGCGCGGCTGGCAGATGCGGCGGCGCTGGAGGCGCTTCGGGAGAAATTACAGGAGTCGGATGCGGAGCTGACCGCGATGACGCTTGCGCTTGAGGAGCAGCGGCGCGATGCGGAAGAGACCCTGACACTGCTAGCGGCGGCGAATGCCTCGCGCGAAGAGTTGGAGGCGCGGCTGGACACGGAAGTGACCGAGGCCGAGCGCCAAGCCGCGCTGCTGGAAACCGCGCGTCAGGCTCTCCAAAACGAACAGGCACAATCAGCGGAGAGCGCACGCAAGGTGGCGCTCCTGAATGCACAGATCGCCGAATTGCGCGGGCAACTGTCGTCGCTTCAAGCCACGCTGGACGACCGTGTGGCGCGCGATGTGCAGGCGGAGGTCCAGATCGACACGCTGACCGCGCGCCTCAATTCCGCGCTTGCGCAGGTCGCGGCGGAAGAAAAGGCGCGGGCGGCTTTGGAAGAGGCCGAGCGCAAACGGTTGGAGGAAGAGGCCAAACGGTTGGAGAATTACCGCTCGGAGTTCTTTGGGCGGATGCGTGAAGTTCTGGGCGACCGCGAGGGCGTGCGGATCGTGGGCGACCGCTTTGTGTTCTCCTCCGAGGTGTTGTTCGAGCCTGCTTCCGCCGATCTCGGCGCAAACGGGCGGGGGCAGATCGCGCGGGTTGCCTCTATCCTTGGTGAAGTGGCCAGCGAAATTCCTCCAGAAATCGACTGGGTGATCCGCGTGGACGGGCATACCGATCGCGTGCCCTTGTCGGGGACGGGCGAATATGCCGACAACTGGGAGCTGTCGCAGGCGCGTGCCTTGTCCGTGGTGCGCTACATGTCGGAAGAACTGGGCTTCCCGCCTGACCGTTTGGCGGCAGCAGGTTTCGGCGAATACCATCCCGTTGCCGAAGGCGACAGCCCTGAGGCACTGGCTCAAAACCGCCGCATCGAGTTGAAACTGACAGAGAAATAGGCGCGGGCGGGTTTAGGGCGCAACGTCGAACCGTATCAATTCAGTGTCGATTGTCTTTCCCTTGCGGCGCATCTGGGCGATTGCGGAGTAGGAACCGACGGGCCAGTTTTCGCCCCTCATTCCCGTTGCGCGGTAGGTCAGGTCTTGCTGCTTCTCCAGCGTAAACTCGCGATAGGTGATTTCCCCTTCTGGCCCCGAGATCGACAGACGCAGCTCGTCACCTTCCTGCGTGCCGAAGGCGAGGGCAAAAACGACGAGAGCGGGTGCACTCGCGGGCAGGGTTGCGCGTCCTGCTGTGCCGTCTTTGACCGTTTCGTATTCGGGCACGGCATCGCTCACGCCTAGCCCGATCAACCCACCAGGTTGGTAGACCATGGGCGCTTGCCACAGCGATCCTCCGAGTTTGCGAATGTCGTCGCAGGCGATGATGCCGTCGGGGTTGAACGGGTCGACGACCTCGCCATCCTTTCGCAGGATGAAGTTGAGGTGCGGATAGTTGCTCTTGCCCGACTTTCCGACTTGGCCGATGGGGGACGCCATACCGACACGCTGGCCTTTCTGCACGGAGATCGATCCTTTTGCGAGGTGGCAATATTGCGTGGTCCAGCCGTCGCCGTGGTCGATCACTACGCCATTGCCGCATTCGCGGCCTTTGATTTCGTCGGCCATGTTCGGGTCAAAGGGGCGGTCGGGTTCGCCATCGCGTAGCGCGCGAACCGTGCCAGGTGCGGCGGGACGCACGTCGACACCTGCACGCATCGCGGCACGGTCGGGCAGGCCGAAACTCGTCCCTTTCGCGCCGTCATAGGAGAGCGTGCCGCAAGTGAAATCGGCAAAGCCGTGGCTGGGATCGGTGTCGACGAAATGCTGAATGTAGCAGGTCTCGCCAAGCGTGCATTCTACAGGCGGATTGAGCAGGGGCGGTTTGGCCCGCGCGGTGTGGGGCAGGGCCGTCACAGCAAGGGCTGTGAGAAGTGCGGTGTAACGACAATGGAAAGAAGCGTGCGGCATGGTGCCAAGCTTGCGCAAGGAAAAGGCCCCGTCAAGCGACGGGGCCTCAATTCGTTTGCGATGTAGGCCGGATTACTCGGCGGTCAGAAGTGGTGGCTTTTTCGAGCGGCCGATGCGTGGCGCATCGGGGCTTTCGATCCGCAGGTCGATCTCGCCATCTTTGACGCCAACCTTGACCACACCACCCTTCGCGAGTTTGCCGAATAGCAACTCTTCGGCGAGGGGCTTTTTGATGTGTTCCTGAATTACGCGGCCCAGCGGACGCGCGCCCATCTTGTCATCGTAACCTTTGTCCGCGAGCCATTCAGCAGCGGGGCGGGTGAGTTCGATGTGGACGTTGCGGTCCATGAGCTGCGCTTCGAGTTGCAGCACGAACTTCTCGACCACTTGCAGGATGACCTCCTTGGGCAGCGGCGAGAAGGAGACCACGGCATCAAGGCGGTTGCGGAATTCGGGCGTAAAGGTGCGCTCGATTGCGGCAGTGTCCTCACCCTCGCGACGATCGCGGCCGAAACCGATGGCTTCTTTCGCCTGTTCGGTGGCCCCCGCGTTGGAGGTCATGATCAGGATCACATTGCGGAAGTCCACCGTGCGACCGTTGTGGTCGGTGAGTTTTCCGTTGTCCATTACCTGCAACAGGATGTTGTAGACGTCAGGGTGCGCTTTCTCGATTTCGTCGAGAAGCAGGACACAGTGCGGATGCTGGTCGACGCCGTCGGTGAGCAGGCCGCCTTGATCGAACCCAACGTAGCCCGGAGGTGCGCCGATGAGGCGGGAAACCGCGTGTTTCTCCATGTATTCCGACATGTCAAAACGCAGGAGTTCTACGCCGAGCGAGGAGGCGAGCTGGTTGGCGACCTCGGTTTTCCCTACGCCAGTCGGGCCAGCGAAGAGGTAGTTGCCGATGGGCTTCTCGGGCTCGCGCAGACCTGCGCGGGACAGTTTGATGGCGGAGCTGAGAGTTTCGATGGCCTTGTCCTGACCGAAGACCACACGTTTGAGTGCGCTTTCGAGATCCTTGAGCACTTCCGCATCGTCCTTGGAGACGTTTTTCGGCGGGATGCGGGCGATTTTCGCCACGACCGCTTCGATGTCCTTGGGCGAAATCGTCTTGCGCCGCTTGCTTTCGGCCACGAGATGCTGCGCGGCACCCGCTTCGTCGATTACGTCGATCGCCTTATCAGGGAGCTTACGGTCATGGATGTAGCGTGCGGAAAGCTCCACGGCGGTCTTGATCGCGTCGTGGGTGTAGCGAATGTCGTGGTGCTCTTCAAAATAGGGCTTGAGACCCTGAAGGATTTTCACGGCATCTTCGACCGAAGGCTCGTTGACATCAATCTTTTGAAATCGACGGGACAGAGCACGGTCTTTCTCGAAATGCTGGCGGAATTCCTTGTAGGTGGTCGACCCCATGCAGCGCAGCTTGCCACCCTGAAGCGCAGGCTTGAGCAGGTTGGAGGCGTCCATCGCGCCGCCAGAGGTGGCGCCTGCACCGATCACGGTGTGGATTTCGTCGATGAACAGAATCGCGTCGTCGTGATCTTCAAGCTCTTTCATCACAGCTTTGAGGCGCTCTTCGAAATCACCGCGATAGCGGGTGCCCGCGAGTAGCGCGCCCATGTCGAGCGAGTAGATGGTTGTGTTGGCCAGCACTTCGGGCGTTTCGCCGTCGATGATCTTCTTGGCCAGCCCTTCGGCAATGGCGGTTTTGCCCACGCCAGGATCGCCCACCAGAAGCGGGTTGTTCTTGCGGCGGCGGCAAAGCACCTGAATGCAGCGCTCAACTTCGTGGGCGCGGCCGATCAGTGGATCAATATCGCCTTTCGCGGACTTCTTGTTGAGGTCGACGCAGTATTTGGCGAGCGCCGATTCCTTGTCCTCGCCACCCTCGGTGGTGCTGTGGTTGGTCTCGTCAGCCGCGTCATCGGCGCCCGTGATAGGGCGACTCTCGCCAAAAGCGGGATCCTTGGCGACACCGTGTGCGATGTAGTTGACGGCATCGTAACGGGTCATGTCCTGCTCTTGCAGGAAATAAGCCGCATTGCTTTCGCGTTCAGCAAAGATTGCGACCAGTACATTGGCACCTGAAACCTCGGTGCGGCCCGAGGACTGCACATGGATGGCGGCGCGTTGGATGACGCGTTGGAAGGAAGCCGTGGGCACGGCTTCGGAGCCTTCGACATCCGTCACGAGTGTCGAAAGATCGTCCTCGATGTAATCGAGAAGCGTTTTGCGCAACTCTTCGAGATCGACCGAACAGGCCTGCATCACACGGGCCGCGTCGGGTTCGTCGATCAACGCCAAGAGCAGGTGTTCAAGCGTCGCAAGTTCATGGCGGCGCGCGTTCGCCAGCGCCAACGCAGAATGGATCGCTTGTTCGAGAGAGTTTGAAAATGACGGCACGTCGATAGTGCTCCTTACTTCGGGGGCTGTCGGGGGCTTAAGGTCGTGGCCCTCGATAACCGTGGCCTGATACTCTTAAAGTTCGATTGAAATGCGCGCTCTTCAAGGGAAAAAACTGTTAACTCACATATCTTTTTTGTGAACAGCCAGTTTTTGTGCGGTTTCGGCGGGGCGCGCCAATCGACTTTTCAAGATTGAATCTAACGGCGTGAGCGGCGTTTACAAGCGTCTGGGGATCAAAAAGAGTCTTTGCGCGCACGGATTTCGGCAAAGACCGCTATGTCGCTGGCGCCCTCCATACCCACGGCTGACTTGATCTGCGGCAGGTGGGTGCGCAGGAACGGGTTGGTGGCCAGCTCCTCTGACAACAGCGAGGGAACGGTCGCGCCGCCTGCGTCCAACACGTCATTGATAGCCGCTGCGCGCTCTTGCAAAGCCTCGCTGGACGCCTCGATGGTCAGGGCGAATGCGGCGTTTCCCTTGGTGTATTCGTGGCCCGAATAGATCAACGTGTCAGCGGGCAGGGCGGCGAGGCGGGTGAGCGTGTCGTGCATTTCCTCGGCGGTCCCCTCCAGCAGGCGGCCACAGCCCAGAGCCATGAGACTATCGCCTGAAAACAACGCTTTGGCGGCAGGGATGTGGAAGGCGATATGGCCTCTGGCGTGGCCGTCGACGGGCAGCACATCGACCCGCGTGCCGCAGAAATCAAAGGATGTGCCGCTAGTGACTTCGAGATCGAGCGGGGGCAGGCGGTGCGCTTCGGCGCTGTTGCCGCGCACCTTGGCACCCGTTGCCGCGACCAGATCGCTGACACCGTCCACGTGGTCCCAATGGTGGTGCGTCAGCCAGATCTCGTCGAGGGTCCATCCGTGCGCATCCAGCGCCGAGAGCACGGGGGCCGCGCCACCACAATCCACGACGGCAACGGTATCTGTCTCGGTGTCGCGGATCAGGAAATAGTAGTTGAGAAAGACGTCGAGTGCGGGGACGGTGACGATTTCGAGAGGCATGGCGTTTCCTTGCGACTTGGCTATTGTGAGGGACAATTGATCCCGAGGTCTGAAAAAGCAATGCATCTCGACGTCGTCGACCTAAGGAATTTTTATTACCGCACGGGGCTTGGCCGCGCGGCGCAACGGGCAATTCGCGCGCAGATGCTTGATCTCTGGCCTGATGCCTCGCGTCAAACCGTTGCGGGATTCGGATTCGCGGTGCCGTTGTTGCGTCCCTATCTTGCGGACGGGCGGCGCGTGGTGGGATTGATGCCCGATCAACAAGGCGTGATGCCGTGGCCTGCGGGAATGCCCAATGTCTCGGTCCTGTGCCAAGAGGCGCTATGGCCGTTGCAGACGGGATTCGTGGACAAGCTGGTGGTCATGCACGGGCTGGAGACCTCCGACAGTCAGACCGAATTGTTGCAAGAATGCTGGCGTGTGCTGGGGCCGGGGGGCAAGGCGCTCTTTATTGTGCCGAACCGCGCGGGACTGTGGTCGCGCTCGGACAATACGCCCTTCGGATACGGGCGCCCCTATTCGCTCGGCCAGTTGGAAACCCAGCTCAAAGGGGCGGGTTTCGTACCCGAACGCCATCGCGCCGCACTCTATCAGCCCCCGTCACATAAGCGGTTCTGGCTGCGGTCGGGGCCCGCGTGGGAGAAGGTCGGGCGATCCCTGTCCACCGTGCTGGCCAGCGGCGTGTTGATGGTCGAGGTGTCCAAGCGGGTCTATGCGCAAAGCGGCACGGGCAGCCCCGAGGCTGTTCGTCGTCCGTTGCGGGTGCTCGACGGGTTGCGACCCGTGCCCGAAGCGAAGCCCGTTTGAGCCGATGAATCAGTGCCGCGACACTTTCGTGTCGCAACGCTCCGAGCGACTTCCGAGGGGCAAAAGTCGCACAGGAATCGCGCGAATCCCGTTTGGTGGCTGCGGCGAATTCGACTTTTCTTGCCAATTTGAAGCTCAAAATTGACTAAGTCACTGAAAAGGCTAAGAGGCATTAATCCTTCTGTTGGCGCTAAAGTCGCGCAACAAGGTTGCGGGACGGATGATGCTCTGCTACACCCACGCCGATTTTGCAGCCTACGCATGACGCGTGGGCGGTTTTAGCTGCCCGAACTTTGCCCGCCTGTGCACGCCAAAATGCACACGGGGGAGGTAACGGCCCCAAGACAGCGGAAGGGTGGACGTGTCCGAACCAGCTTCGATCTCCCGCGGTATCGCCGCACGCTACGCAACGGCCATGTTTGATCTGGCCAGTGAAGGTAAATCCGTCAAGGCGTTGGAGGGCGATGTTGCGACCCTCAAGGGCGCTCTTGATGACAGTGCGGATTTCCGTGACTTCGTGTCCTCGCCGGTTCTGACCCGCGATGATCTCGAAGGCGGCATAAGCGCATTTGCCAAGAAAGCGAAATTGTCGACGATCACGGCCAACACGCTGGCCCTGATGGCGCAGAAACGCCGCCTGTTCGTCCTGCCGCAGCTTGTGGCTTCTCTCGAAGAGATGCTGGCCGAGGCGCGTGGTGAGGTGACGGCGGATGTCGTGTCTGCAAAGGCACTGACCAAGACGCAGACCGACAAGCTCGCCAAGACGCTTAAGGCGCAGTTCGGCAAAGACGTGAATATCAATGCGACCGTGGATGAAAGCCTCATCGGCGGTCTTGTCGTTAAAGTGGGTTCGAAGATGATCGACACGTCGATCGCCGCCAAACTCAACTCCCTCCAGAATGCAATGAAAGAGGTCGGATAAATGGGTATCCAAGCTGCAGAGATTTCTGCGATCCTGAAGGACCAGATCAAGAATTTCGGCAAGGATGCCGAAGTGGCCGAGGTCGGTCGCGTGCTTTCCGTCGGTGACGGTATTGCCCGCGTCTATGGTCTCGACAACGTTCAGGCCGGTGAGATGGTCGAATTCCCCGGTGGTATCCGCGGGATGGCTCTCAACCTCGAAGCCGACAACGTCGGTGTGGTTATCTTCGGTTCCGACCGCGACATTAAAGAAGGCGACACCGTCAAGCGTACGAACTCCATCGTGGACGTTCCCGCTGGCGAAGGTCTTCTGGGTCGTGTTGTGGACGGTCTGGGCAACCCGCTCGACGGCAAGGGTGAGATCAAAGGTTCCGAGCGCCGCATCGCGGACGTGAAAGCTCCGGGCATTATCCCCCGTAAATCCGTTCACGAGCCGATGGCAACGGGCCTCAAATCCGTTGACGCGATGATCCCGATCGGCCGTGGCCAGCGTGAGCTGATCATTGGCGACCGTCAGACGGGTAAGACCGCTGTGGCGCTCGACGCGATCCTCAACCAGAAGTCCTACAATGACGCCGCCGGCGACGACGAAGGCAAGAAACTCTACTGTATCTACGTTGCAATTGGTCAGAAACGTTCCACCGTTGCTCAGCTTGTGAAAAAGCTGGAAGAAACCGGTGCGATTGAATACTCCATCGTTGTGGCCGCAACCGCATCCGACCCCGCTCCGATGCAGTATCTCGCGCCCTATACCGCAACTGCGATGGCCGAATACTTCCGCGACAACGGCAAGCACGCTCTGATCATCTACGATGACCTGTCCAAACAGGCCGTGTCCTATCGTCAGATGTCCCTGCTTCTGCGCCGTCCGCCGGGACGTGAAGCCTATCCTGGTGACGTGTTCTACCTCCACTCGCGCCTGCTTGAGCGTTCTGCGAAGCTGAACGAAGATCATGGCGGCGGTTCGCTGACGGCTCTGCCGATCATTGAAACGCAGGGTGGTGACGTGTCCGCCTTTATTCCGACCAACGTGATCTCGATCACCGACGGTCAGATCTTCCTCGAAACCGAGCTGTTCTATCAGGGTATCCGCCCCGCTGTGAACACGGGTCTGTCCGTGTCCCGCGTTGGCTCCTCGGCTCAAACCAAGGCGATGTCCTCCGTGGCTGGTCCGGTGAAACTGTCGCTCGCTCAGTATCGCGAGATGGCAGCCTTCGCACAGTTCGGCTCCGACCTCGACGCCTCCACCCAGCGTTTGCTGAACCGTGGCGCGCGCCTCACCGAGCTGATGAAACAGCCGCAGTACTCGCCGCTGACCAACGCCGAGATCGTCTGCATCATCTTCGCGGGCACCAACGGCTACCTCGATGACATTCCTGTCAGCGAAGTTGGCGCATACGAGCAGAAACTCCTCGAGTTCCTGCGCGGTCAGAAGAAAGACATCCTCGAGTGGATCACTACTGAAGACCCGAAAATCAAAGGCGAGCCTGCCGATAAGCTCAAAGCGGTTCTGGACGAATTCGCCAAAACCTACGCTTAGTCCTGAAGGAAAGCTTTAATGCCCAACCTCAAGGATCTCAAAAACCGGATCGCGAGCGTGAAATCCACGCGCAAGATCACGAAGGCCATGCAAATGGTCGCGGCCGCAAAACTGCGCCGCGCCCAGGATGCGGCTGAGGCGTCGCGCCCCTATACAGAACGGTTCAATGCCGTTCTGGGTGCGCTGTCGGCTTCGGTTGGTGGCTCCGAAAGCGCGCCCCGGCTTCTCGCCGGGACGGGCAAGGACGATGTGCATCTGCTCGTCGTCATGACGTCGGAAAAAGGCCTGTGCGGTGGTTTCAACACCAACATTGTGAAACTCGCACGCACACGCATTGCCGAACTCAAAGCCGCGGGCAAAGAGGTGAAAATCCTTACCGTTGGCAAGAAAGGCCGTGAGCAACTCAAGCGTGAGTACGGCGACCTTTCGATCGGCCATGTTGATCTCTCCGAGGTCAAGAACGTCGGCTATGCGAATGCGCAGGAAATCGCCAAGGACATCCTCTCCCGTTTCGACGGGGGTGAGTTCGATGTGGCGACCATCTTCTACGCGAAGTTCGTCAACGTCGTCAGCCAGATCCCGACGGCCCAGCAGATCATCCCCGCCGCCTACGAGACGGATGCGGATGAGAGCAAGGACGGCGCGGCCACGCTCTACGACTACGAGCCCTCCGAGGAAGGCATTCTCGCCGACCTCCTGCCGCGCGGCGTTGCCACGCAGATCTTCTCGGCTCTTCTGGAAAACGGCGCCTCCGAGCAGGGTGCGCGGATGTCCGCAATGGACAACGCAACCCGCAACGCAGGCGAAATGATTGACAAACTGACCATCGAGTTCAACCGCTCGCGTCAGGCCGTCATCACCAACGAGCTTATCGAAATCATCTCGGGCGCCGAAGCGCTCTAAGAACCGGAGTAACGAAACATGGCAAAAGCTACTGGCAAAATCACGCAGGTGATTGGCGCCGTTGTCGACGTTCAGTTCGACGGCGACCTTCCCGCCATTCTCAACGCCCTTGAAACCGACAACAACGGCAACCGCCTGATCCTCGAGGTTGCACAGCACCTCGGCGAGAACACGGTCCGCACCATCGCTATGGACGCGACCGAAGGTCTCGTTCGCGGTCAAGCAGTGTCCGACACTGGTGGCCCGATCTCCGTGCCCGTCGGCAACGCGACGCTGGGTCGTATCCTGAACGTCGTCGGTGAGCCCGTCGATGAAAAAGGCCCTGTGAACGCAGAAGAAACCCGCGCGATCCACCAACCCGCTCCCGCGTTCGAAGAGCAGTCCACTGCCTCCGAAATCCTCGTCACGGGTATCAAGGTGATCGACCTTCTCGCACCCTACTCCAAAGGTGGTAAAATTGGCCTCTTCGGCGGTGCTGGTGTGGGTAAAACGGTTCTTATCATGGAACTCATCAACAACATCGCAAAGGTGCACTCGGGCTACTCCGTGTTCGCCGGTGTTGGTGAGCGGACCCGTGAAGGGAACGACCTTTACCACGAGATGATCGAATCCAACGTCATCAAGCCCGACAACCTCGAAGAGTCCCAAGTGGCTCTGGTCTACGGCCAGATGAACGAGCCTCCGGGAGCCCGTGCACGTGTTGCTCTGACCGGTCTGACGCTGGCTGAGCAGTTCCGTGACCAGTCCGGTACAGACGTTCTGTTCTTCGTGGACAACATCTTCCGCTTCACGCAAGCTGGTTCCGAGGTGTCCGCACTTCTCGGCCGTATCCCCTCCGCTGTGGGCTACCAGCCGACGCTGGCCACCGACATGGGTGCAATGCAGGAGCGTATTACCTCCACAAAGAACGGCTCGATCACCTCGATCCAAGCTGTTTACGTGCCTGCGGATGACCTTACCGACCCCGCACCTGCAACGACCTTTGCTCACTTGGACGCGACAACGGTTCTTAACCGTGCGATCTCCGAGCTCGGCATCTACCCCGCTGTGGACCCGCTCGACTCCAACTCGCGTATCCTTGATCCGCAAATCGTTGGCGAAGAGCACTACAACGTGGCCCGTGACGTCCAAGGTATTCTCCAGCGCTACAAATCGCTGCAGGACATCATCGCTATTCTCGGCATGGACGAGCTGTCCGAGGAAGACAAACTTACCGTGGCTCGCGCCCGTAAGATCCAGCGTTTCCTCTCGCAGCCCTTCGACGTTGCGAAAGTCTTCACCGGCTCCGACGGTGTGCAGGTTCCGCTCGAAGAAACGATCAAGTCGTTCAAAGCCGTTGTGGCTGGCGAATACGATCACCTTCCCGAAGCGGCCTTCTACATGGTTGGCGGCATCGACGAAGTGCTCGCAAAAGCCGAGAAACTGGCCGCTGAAGCCGCCTAAGCCGCAACCCCTCAAGGAGGCCTTTCATGGCTGATACGATCCACTTCGATCTCGTCTCTCCCGAACGGAAACTTGCGTCCGTTTCGGCCCAAGAGGTGCGGATCCCTGGTGCCGAGGGTGATCTCACCGCGATGGCGGGCCATGAGCCCACCATCCTGACCATCCGTCCCGGTGTTCTCACCGTGAAGGGTGACAGCGGTGAGGAAGACTTCATCGTCGTCGGCGGTTTCGCCGAGATCGCTGCGAGCAACGTTTCGGTTCTTGCCGAAATGGCCCTGCCGCGCGGCGAGATGAGTCAGGAGGTCGTCACCGACCTCATCGCCCAAGCGACCAAATCGCATGAAGAGGCGCATCCCGACGAGCATCACGTGACCGAGAAATTCCTTTCGGACCTCGTGCATGTAGTCGAGGACATGGGGTTCCACGCGAACCTCTGATCTGACTGCCCTTTGGGGTGGAATGACAGCTTCGACATTTGAAAGGCCCCGCAGGAAACTGTGGGGCCTTTTGCCTTTGGGGACCAAGCGATGCATCGGAGTGGCGCCAATTCACTCTTTCCATCCGCCACGGATTCGGGGCATTCTTTCGGGTAAGGGGATACGGGCAGAACACATGAAGCGCATTAATACTCACCAGTTGGGGATCGAGCAGGGCTCAATCCTTTTGTTTTCCGATTTTCAGGATGGCGGTGCGATGTGGACGGGCACTGGTCCGCGCGAAATGCGGCGCGTTGTTGAGTTTGGTGAGTCTTTCGCTGCCGTGCCCGCTGTTCACGTTAGCCTCTCCATGCTCGACATTGATCAGGCCACCAATCACCGCGTGGATATTTCTGCGGAATTGGTCACAAACGACGACTTTGTCATCGTCTTCCGCACATGGGGCGACACCCGCGTCGCACGTGTGCGCGCGGATTGGACTGCTATGGGGGCAGTCCGCCATGAGGATGATTGGGATCTTGAAGCCTAAGCTGCTTCGTCGGTCGCGGCTGTTAGCCTAACCCTCAAACGCAAACGAGCGCCCTCATGGGCGCCCGATGGTCGATGGGTTTGGTCGCGAGCTTCACTCAGTGCTGTAAAGCCCTTCGTAAAGCGGCACGAGCGTCCTGTTCTCGAACAGCGACGACACTGAGGTGCCGTTCCACGTGTTGATGATCGCCTGAGCAAAGAGCGGCGCCATAGGCACGATGCGGATATTGGGGCAGGCGCGAACCTCGTCGTTGGCCTCAATACTGTCGGTGATGACGAGCGACTTGAGCTTGGAATTGGTCACACGCTCGACAGCAGGGCCAGATAGGACGCCGTGTGAGATGTAGGCGTGAACCTCTGCAGCACCTTGATCAATCAGGTGTTCGGCGGCTTTGCACAGCGTGCCGGCGGTATCCACTAGGTCGTCTACGATGATACATTTCTTGCCACTGACGTCACCGATCACCGTCATTTCGGCCACTTCTCCCGCACGTTCGCGGCGCTTGTCCACGATGGAGAGGGGCGCGTCGATGCGCTTGGCCAGTTCACGAGCTCGCGCCACACCGCCAACGTCGGGAGACACGACCATGATGTCGTCGAGTTCCTCTTTGAAGTGATGCTTAATGTCGAGCGCGAATACCGGAGAGGCGTAGAGGTTGTCGACGGGAATGTCGAAGAAGCCCTGAATCTGCGTTGCGTGAAGGTCCATGGTCAGAACCCGCTCGATCCCTGCTTCCACCATCATATTGGCGACGAGCTTCGCCGAGATCGGCGTGCGTGCCTTCATGCGGCGATCCTGACGTGCGTAGCCGAAGTAGGGCACCACGGCGGTAATGCGACCCGCTGAGGAACGGCGCAGCGCGTCGGTGATGATCAGCAGTTCCATCAGGTTGTCGTTGGCGGGGTTCGAGGTCGGCTGGATCACGAACATGTCCTCGCCGCGTACATTCTCGTAAACTTCGACGAATATCTCTCCGTCGTTGAAGCGTTCGACACGGGCGTCGCACAACTCGACGGACATGCCTCGGTGCATCGACAGGCGACGCGCGATGTTGTTAGCGAGCAAGCGGTTTGCGTTGCCCGAAATAAGTTTGGGTTCGGCGGTGCTGGGCATTGTCCTGATCCCCGTGTGTGTAGGCCAATTGACGTCACAGAATCGTGACGTTGACACCGCTTACCACCCAGATACGGTCTTGCAAACACTCACGCGCGCAGGAGAGACCAAATGGCTCACATCGACTACTATTTCTCACCCCTTTCGGTCTTCACCTATTTCGCTGGGACGCAGTTGGAGGAGATAGCGGCCAAGCATGGCGCGACGATCCGCTACAAGCCCTTCGACATCATGGTGATGATGGACCGCCTTGGCGCGCCGCGACCCGCTGACCGTCCCGAAGGTCGCAAGGTTTACCGGATGCAGGAAATCCGTCGCATTGCCGCCGAGAAGGGGTTGACGATGAACCCGCAACCCGACCATTGGCCGACCAACGCGGCGCCTTCAGCCTATGCGATCATTGCGGCGCAGGAAGCGGGCGGTGGTGATGTCGGGGCACTGATCTATCGGATTTTCCGCGCGACATGGGAAGAGAACCGCGACATCGCCGATGACGCCGTGATCACCGAGGCGCTTACCGAGACTGGGTTTGATCCGATGCTCTCGATGACGGGGATGCTTAAGGGCGCCGAGGTCTACACCCGAAATACCGAAGAGGCACTTGCCGCGGGCGTTATCGGCGCGCCGTTCTATATCGTGACGGAGACCGACGAGCGGTTCTGGGGGCAGGACCGCCTCGATGCGCTCGATACCTATCTAGGCACGCTGTAGAGCGTCAGTCCAGCGCGGCGAGGAGCGCGTCTACCTCCGCCTCCGTGGTGGACCATGAGGCCACGAAACGTGCGAGCACGGGCGTCTGTGCCGAGGCGGTGGCGATGTCTTCCATCGGGTGATAGGCCGCGCCGCGCTCCCATGCGGTGATGTGGCGCGCAAGCGGCAGACGTGCGAAAATCATGTTGCCGTCCACGGGATAGGCCAGTTCTGCGCCGCGCTCGACTAGCCCTTCGGCCAGCCGCGCCGCCATCGCGTTGGCGTGGGCTCCGAGCCTGATCCACAGGTCATCTTTGAGCAGGGCGAGCATTTGTGCCGACACAAACCGCGCTTTCGACAGGTTCTGCCCGCCGCGCATCCGCTGGCTCTCGAAGGCCTCTTGTAGGGCAGGGTCGAAGAGCACAGCCGCCTCCGCGCCGAAAGCGCCGAATTTCGTTCCGCCCAGCGATAGCGCCGTGGCCTCGCGCGTCATCTCCCATGGGGATGCCCCGCAGGCGGCCAGTGCATTGGCCAGCCGCGCCCCGTCGATATGGAGCGGCAAGCGGGTGGCGCTTGCGATCTCTGATATCTGGGCGAGTGTGTAAAGGACGCCGTTCTCGGTGATATTGGTGATGGAAACGCAGGCGGGCGGCATGGCGTGGATGTCTTTGCGTGCGGCCTCGACGGTCACCGTTTGCGCAAGCTGTGCGGGGTCAATGCGTCCGTCTTGCGAGGGGAGGGGCTTGAGCTTTGCCCCGCCTGCAAAGAGCGTCACTGCTCCGCGTTCGTCTACCTCGATATGCGCATCCTCGTGGCAGTAGATCACGCCCCAAGGCGGGCTCATCGCAGCCAGAAGCATCGCATTCGTCGCCGTGCCCGAGGTCATGGGATAGACCAGCGCGTCGGGAGCCTGAAACAGCTCGCGTAGGCGCTCGGTCAGTTCCGCAGTGTATCGGTCTGCACCGTAGGCGGGGGCGTAGTCCTCATTGGCGCGTGTGAGTGCGGCCAGCACCTCGGGATGGGCGGCGGAGGTGTTGTCGGAGGCGAACTGCATCGGCGGGCCTTTCAGGTTGGTTCCTCGATAATGTGACCTTCCCAATCCTCTTCGTCCACCTCGAACTCGGGAACTGTTGCGCCACGCAACGATATGCCCGCCTCATGGGGGCTTTCGGGGTCGCCCGTCAGGAGCGGATGCCATTCAGGCAGCGTCTCACCCGCCCAAAGCCGCCGATAGGCGCAGGTTTGGGGCATCCAATAAGCATGTTTGTTGATGGTGGAAGGGCGCAGCACGATACATTCGGGCACGAGGCTCTTGCGAATGTCATACTGGCCGCAGCGGCAGGTGGCATCGTCTAGCAGGCGACAGGCCACGCGAGTCAGGTAAACTTCGCCCGTGTCGGCATCCTCGATCTTGTTCAGGCAGCACTTTCCGCAACCGTCACAGAGCGCTTCCCATTCCTCATCGTTCATCTGGTCGAGCGGTACCGTCTCCCAGAAACGCTTGCGCAGGGTCACGACAGATCTCCGAGGATTTGCCGTGCGGCATCGCAATCGGCGTGCATCTGCGTCACGAGTGCGTCGAGGTCGGAATAGGTCTCTTCTGGGCGCAGGTATTCGACGAAAGCAACCGATATACGGGTGTCGTATAGATCGCCGTCGAAATCAAAGATGAAGGTTTCCAGACAGGGCAGGTTCGCACCGAAGGTCGGTTTGACGCCTATGGAGGCCGCACCCTCGTAGCTGCCCTTGTGCGGGCCGTCGAGCACATCGACGAGAACCGCATAGACACCGAACTTCGGTGCATGAAGACCGTCGATGGAGATGTTGGCCGTGGGGAAGCCCAACTCGCGACCGCGTTTGTCGCCGTGGTTCACCTTGCCCTCGATACGGTGCCAGTGGCCGAGCATTTCGGCGGCCTGTGTTGGTTTGCCTTCGGCAAGCGCCACGCGGATCGCTGACGAGGAGGACACGCCCGCATCGGTTTCAAGCAGCGGAGCGATGGTCACGCCAAATCCCATCTCGCGACCAAAAGCTACGAGGTTATCGGCCGTGCCCGCGCGCGCTTTCCCGAAACAGAAATCCGCCCCTACAACCACGTGGCTGAGGCCGAGGCCATCCTTGATCACTTGCTGCGCGAATTCTTCGGGGCTCATCGCCATCATGGCCGCGTTGAAGGGCAGTTGGAAAAGGTGTTCGACGCCGAGTTTGGCAAGGCGGCTGGCCTTGGCGTCGGCGTTCATTAGGCGGAAGGGCGGCGCACCAGGGGCGAAGAATTCACGTGGATGCGGCTCGAAGGTCACGATGCCCAGAGGGCCGTGCTTGCGTGCGATGTCGATCACATGGCGATGGCCGCGATGCACGCCGTCAAAGTTGCCGATCGCTGCCGAGGTGCCTTTTGCGGTCTCGGGCAGGGTGGTCCAATGGGTGTGGATCTGCATAGGGCTCCCTCGCGGGATTGCCCCGCGCGTCAGTCGAATTTGGCGCTTGGCGCAAGCACAGTGGCTTCGCCTTTCAGCACCACGGTATCACCCACGGTGCAGCGACAATCAAGGGATACGCGGCGTTTTCCGTGCACGATGTCGGTCACAGTGACTTCAGCCAGTACCATGTCGCCAGGGCGGACGGGGGCCATGAATTTGAGCGACTGGCCGAGATAGATCGTGCCGTGCCCGGGCAATTGTTCTCCGATGACTGCGGAAATCAGCCCCGCGGTAAGCATCCCATGCGCGATGCGCCCCTCGAAAATTGTGTCCTGCGCATAGGCATCGTCGAGGTGAACGGGATTGCGATCGGTCGAGACTTCGGCGAACAATTCGATATCGCGATCGGTCACGACCTTACGCAGGGAGCGTGTCATGCCAATTTCGATATCTTCGATACAGATCGTTCCGCGCGGCAGATTATCCAACATGATCTCCGAATCCCTTGCCGATGTTGCGTTGCAGCATAGCGTGAAGTTAGGAGAGAAACAATATTGCGCGCAAGAAAATATTCCACTTAAGGGCTTTGGGGTAAACTTATTGCGCGGGCAGAGCTGCATCAGCGCAGGAAGGAAATTGCCGCCGTCGGTGCGAGGTTCTGCTCGCTCAGCCATGTCGAGAGGCGTGCGGGATCGGGGTTGGCAGGGTCATCGCCGAATTCTTTCGCGGCCAACCCACCTGTGATGAAGAGAGTGTCGAGGCCTTCGCCCAGACCGCCCATGACATCCGTTCCGATGCCATCCCCGATACAGATGATCGACTCGTCAGACACGCTGCCGAGCCTTGCCAGACGGCGGCGTGCGAGGTCGTAGATCGGCGGGTGAGGCTTGCCGAAATAGAGGCTCTCGCCGCCCATGTCCGTATAGAGTGCGGCGAGTGCGCCTGCACACCATTCGCGTGTCTCGCCACGGTCCACGACGATGTCGGGGTTGGCGCAGAGCAGTTTCATGCCCTTTTGTTTGGCATAGAGAAAGTCGGCGCGGTTGACGCTTGGATCGGCCATTGCATCGAATGGACCTGTGCAGACGATGCCTTCGGCCTCAGTCAGCGGGACGGGTGTGATCTCCATGGCCTCGTCGCCCACGAGATCCATCGGTGCGAAGAACACATCCCGCTCGTCAGGTGTGCCGATGTGATAAACTTTGGACCCGACCGCGCCGAGGAACATCGCCGCGCGGGCGCTGTCGCCGCTGGTCGCAATCGCGTCATAGGCGTCATCGGCCACGCCAAACCCTTTGAGCTGTTCGGCCACCGACCGCCACGGACGCGGCGAGTTTGTCACCAAAACCACCTTGCCTCCGCCCTTGCGGTAGGTTTGCAACGCGGCGGCCGCATCAGGGTAGGCGGTAACGCCATTATGCACGCAGCCCCAAAGGTCGACGAAAAGCGCATCGTAATTGGTGGAGATTTCCGAAAGGGACTGGATGAGTTTGGTCATGGCGGGCTCCTGATGGCGTGGGGTGCAGGCGTAGGACTAGGTAATGCTGTGGGTGGTGAAAGGAAAGGGTCAGCGCAGCGGGCGGGGCAGGGTGAGCGCGCCACTGGCCGCAATCTCCGCGCCTCCTGCTCGCAGATCGCCACGGTTCCCTTCGATCTCGTCGGGTAGGGAGGTGAAGCCGCAGCTTTCACAAAAAGCGGGGTTGCCGATGCTGATCAAGCGTCTTTGCGACAGGCGCGCCCATTCCGTGATCATGCCGACCAATCGGCGCCCATATCCGCGTCCCTGAACGTCGGGGAGAATTGCGACGGGGGCGAGGGCAAGCCAGCCTTTCGGGGTCTCAATCGTGGTCAGCGCCGCATAGCCGATCACTTCTCCCTGCATCGGCAAAACCATCTCCCCCGCAATCAGGCGGGATTTGCGTAGATCGTCCACCATCCGCCGCGCACGGTCGTTGCCATAGGCTGAGTCGAGCAACGCATCGACCGCCGCCTCTTCGCCGCGTTTCATCTCGCGCATGAATTCGGGTGTGTTGAGCATGGTCGCCTCGATTAGCGGCCTGAGCCGCGACATGAAAAAGGGGCGCGGCGAACCGCACCCCTTTGAACCGCATTCGAGCCTGTGTGGCAATCAGACCTTGAGGTTCGGGATGATCTGTTTCTTGCGCGACATAACGCCAGGCAGGACAACCGTGTCCCCGTCAACCGTTGCGTCGAAGCTCTTCTCAGCCACGCCTTTGATAAGGTCGTTGGGGATGAAGAGTGTGGCTTCTTCGTTCAGGATATCCACAACGAAGAGCAGAACCTCGTCCACCCCGTCCTCTTTGGCGACGTCGGCGAAGGAGGCCATGATGCTGTCCTTGCGGTCGAGAACGATCTTCGGCGCGGTGGTCTCCAGAACGGAGACGCGGAACTTGGTGTCGCCCACGGCGTATTCCTTGCTGTCCATGCGGATCAGCTCGGCGTCGGAGAAGGCGGAGATGTCGGATTTCGCTTCAAACATCTCGGACGCGTAGGCACCCAGATCAAGGTTCAGCTCGGCGGCCAGTTTCTCGGCCAGTGCCTTGTCGTGGTCGGTCGTGGTGGGCGAGCGGAATTCCAGCGTGTCGGAAAGGATGCACGACAGCACCAAACCTTTGACCCAGTCGGGCATCTTCTCAACCGCGTCGCCCATCAGGTCATACATGATGGTCGCCGTGCAGGCGAGCGGGCGGATGGTGATATCGATGGGGCCAGCGGTCTCAAGTCCGCCCACAAGTTTGTGGTGGTCGATGATCTCGGAAATGTCGAGGTCATTGACGTTGGCGGGAAGTTCGGCGGGATTGTTGGTGTCAACGATGACAACTTTCTGGCCCGCGTCAAACTCGGTGACGATGCGCGGTTTCGGGCAGGACCATTTCTCCAGCACGAAGGCGGCTTCGGTGTTGGGTTCGCCGAGGAAGACCGCTTCGGCCTTCTCGCCTTTGATCTCGTTGAGATACCATGCCCAGATGATGGGCGAGCCTGTGCTGTCGGTGTCGGGGGATTTGTGGCCGAATACGAGGGTGGTCATGTGGTGAGTCCCATAAATCAAACGTCAATTTCGCCCGCGTTATATGCGGTGCAGCATTGCTTGTCACCCTCCGCAGAGACGTGCCGCTATGCGCCTGCCGCAACCCTTTCGCGCCCCGTTCCTCCGCGCTAGTGTGGCGCTATGACAGCGATCCGCGAAACCGATCTGTATCTCCCTGTGAAGGCCCATTTCGAGGGGCTTGGTTATGAGGTGAAAGCGGAGGTACGTGATGCCGATGTGATGGCTGTAAAGCCTGATGCGCCGCCTGTGATTGTCGAACTCAAGAAGGGGTTTTCCCTCACGCTCCTGCAGCAGGGCGTCGCGCGTCAGGCTCTTACCGATCAGGTCTACCTCGCCGTACCGCGATGGAAGGGGAAGGCAGCGTGGCGGATGTTCAAAGGTAACATCGGCCTATGCAAGCGGCTCGGTCTTGGGGTGCTTTCGGTTGATCTCGGCAAGGGCACCGTTCAGGTCCATCACGACCCGCGTCCCTTTGTGCCACGTAAATCCGCACGCAAGGCCGCAAAGCTTCTGGCCGAATTCGAGGCGCGCGAAGGTGACCCCAATATCGGAGGCGTGAAGGCGGGCGGACGCGTGACCGCATACCGTCAGGGAGCGGAAAAGTGCCGCGCGTATTTGCGAGAGCACGGCCCGACCAAGGGCGCTGTTGTGGCGCGGGAGACGGGAGTTGTCCGTGCGACGACGATCATGCGCGACAACTATTATGGCTGGTTCGAGAAGGTGGATACAGGAATATATGCTGCCGTAGGCAGCGTGGCTGAGCACATCGATCCCACGCAGGCGGCCGCCTCCAGCGTCACGGCGGAGTCGGCCTAACTTTCTGCAGCACAAAAGTTTTTTGGTATCTGGGTGCAGCCATCGCCCAGAGCGAGATCGGGCCCGACCTTCGGCTCCGCGAATGACAAAAATTCTCGCCCCGCACCTGTTGACTCACTGTAGCACGTTCCCTAACTATGCCTCGTTATCACTCGATCTAGATGAGTGCTAACAACGCAATTTCCCCGTACCAACAGGGCGGGACAGAAACGAAACTTTGAGCAAGGAGCCTCGAAGATGGCATTTAAACCGCTGCACGACCGCGTACTGGTCGAACGTGTTGAGAGCGACGAAAAGACCTCTGGTGGTCTGATTATCCCTGACAGCGCAAAAGAAAAACCCGCCGAAGGCAAAATCGTTGCCGTAGGCGAAGGCGCCCGCAAAGACAGCGGCGAGCTGATCGCACCGTCCGTCAAAGAGGGCGATGTCGTGCTCTTCGGCAAGTGGTCCGGCACAGAAGTGACCGTGGACGGCAAAGAGCTGCTCATCATGAAAGAATCGGACATCCTCGGCATCATTTCCTGATCCCGACACGTCCCCTTCAATCCAACCTGAATTCAGGAGTGAACCATGGCTAAAGAAGTCAAGTTCGATACCGACGCCCGCAATCGTATGCTCAAAGGCGTCAACATCCTCGCAGATGCCGTTAAAGTGACGCTGGGCCCCAAAGGCCGCAACGTGGTCCTTGAAAAATCCTTCGGCGCTCCGCGCATCACCAAAGACGGTGTGTCCGTGGCCAAAGAGATCGATCTCGAAGATAAGTTCGAGAACATGGGCGCGCAGATGGTGAAAGAAGTTGCTTCGCGCACCAATGACGAAGCTGGCGACGGCACCACCACCGCAACCGTTCTCGCTCAGTCCATCATCAAAGAAGGCCTCAAGCAGGTTGCTGCTGGTCTGAACCCGATGGACCTCAAGCGCGGCATCGACCTCGCAACTGCAAACGTTGTTGAAGCGATCAAATCCGCGTCCCGCCCGGTGAACGACTCCGCTGAAGTGGCTCAGGTCGGCACCATCTCCGCCAACGGCGAAGCTGAAATCGGTCGTCAGATCGCAGACGCGATGCAGAAAGTCGGCAACGACGGCGTGATCACCGTCGAAGAGAACAAAGGCATGGAAACCGAGACCACCGTGGTCGAAGGCATGCAGTTCGACCGTGGCTTCCTGTCGCCCTACTTCGTGACCAACCCCGACAAGATGCTCGCCGAGCTTGAAGACTGCATCGTGCTTCTGCACGAGAAAAAGCTCTCCTCGCTTCAGCCGATGGTTCCGCTTCTCGAACAGGTCATCCAGTCGCAAAAGCCGCTTCTCATCATCGCTGAAGATGTTGAAGGCGAAGCACTGGCAACCCTCGTGGTCAACAAACTGCGCGGCGGCCTGAAAATCGCAGCTGTCAAAGCACCGGGCTTCGGCGATCGTCGTAAAGCCATGCTGCAAGACATCGCGATCCTCACTGGCGGTCAGGTCATCTCCGAAGATCTCGGCATGAAACTCGAAAATGTCACCATGGACATGCTCGGTTCGGCCAAGAAAATCACCATCTCCAAAGACGAAACCACCATCGTCGAAGGTGCTGGCGACAAGGCCGAGATCGAAGCACGCGTGGCTCAGATCCGCACCCAGATCGAAGAAACCACCTCTGACTACGACCGCGAAAAACTCCAAGAGCGTGTTGCGAAACTCGCTGGCGGTGTTGCAGTTATCCGCGTTGGCGGCATGACCGAAGTTGAAGTGAAAGAGCGCAAGGACCGCGTTGATGACGCGCTCAACGCAACCCGTGCTGCTGTCCAAGAGGGCATCGTCGTGGGTGGTGGTGTTGCTCTGGTTCAGGCTGGCAAAGGCCTCGGCGACCTCAAAGGTGCCAACGCCGACCAAGACGCTGGTATCGCCATCGTGCGCCGCGCAATCGAAGCGCCGCTGCGCCAGATCGCGGAAAACGCAGGTGTCGACGGTGCAGTTGTTGCTGGCAAGGTTCGCGAAAGCGACGATACTGCCTTCGGCTTCAACGCTCAGACCGAAGAATATGGCGACATGTTCTCCTTCGGCGTGATCGACCCTGCCAAAGTGACCCGCACCGCTCTGGAAGACGCTGCTTCCATCGCAGGTCTGCTGATCACCACGGAAGCAATGGTCGCTGACAAGCCGTCCAAAGACGGTGCTGCAGGCGGCGGCATGCCCGACATGGGCGGCATGGGCGGCATGGGCGGCATGATGTAAGCACATTGCCGTAGGCGATGTGCGACACGCGATAGGGGGCAATGTGCCCTGTCGCAACGCTCATTACACAAAATCAAAGGGTCGCCCACGGGCGGCCCTTTTCGCGTTTTGTGGGCGGTTTCCATGCGCGCCTTAAATTGCGCGCCACGGAAATTTCTCACCGTGCCCCTTCACAGCCTTGTTACTTCACCTATGTTAAAGACAGTAACATTGATGAAAGAGGGATCCCCATGCGCCTGACAGTTCTGGCACTATTGACGACGCTTGCGGCTGTGCCCGCATTGGCCGCCGACGAGGATACGCGTTTCTCCTTCGGCGGAGATATTTATGAGGCGGGTCGTATCGTCGACATCGACGATGCCGACCGCTCCGTTTTCGCGGCGGGTGAAACCGTCACCTTGAACGCCGATATTTCCGGAAGCGCCCATGTCGCGGGCCGCAATGTGTCCATCGACGGGCGCATTGGCGAGAATCTCTACGGCTTCGGAATGGACGTTGATCTGCGTGCGCCGGTGGCGGGCGATGTGTCGCTCTCGGGCTACGAAGTGACGGTCGCCGAGGCGGTTTCGGGCAACCTGCGTGCCGCAGGCAGACGTGTCGAGATCGCCGCGCCTGTTGCGGGGTCGGCCCTGCTTGGTGGTGAGACTGTCGAGATCGGCAATGTGATCTCTGGCGATCTGTCAATCAAAGCGGACTATATCGACTGGGACGAAGGCGCAAAGGTTCATGGCGCGCTCGATATTTACACCTATTCGCCTGACGAGGTTCTCGTTCCTGACTGGGTGGCATCTGCCTCCGCAGTCACCTTTCATGACGCATCCGAATGGGAACACCACGCCGAACAGGGTGGGGAAGGTATCGCGGACTACAGAAAAGTCAGCTTCGGCGACCGCATTGCCTCCTTTGTCACGGGGGTTGTTGTGGTCGGGTTGATTGCAACGGTTCTGGCCGCCATCGCGCCGCATTGGGTCGCTACGCAGCGCGCCCGTGCGCTCGCCGATCCCGCGCGTGCGGTGTGGTTTGGCTTTCTCGGCCTGTCGGCGCTCATCGGCTCTGTCGTGACGCTCCTCATGACGGGCTTCGGCGCGATCCTGATCCCCTTCACCCTGATCGGCGCGGTGCTGCTCTTCGCGCTTGGCTATGTGCTGGGTGTCTATGGTATCGGCGTCTGGATCGTCGGCACGGCGGGCGGTGATATTCCCCACTCGACGGGGACGCGTGCCAAGGCGGCCTTTGCAGGTGCCGTCGTGCTGGGCGCGATTGGATTGGTGCCCTATCTCGGTTGGCTGGTTGTTGTGATCACCGCATGGATCGGCGCGGGGGCCTTGGTGCTCGGTTGGTTCGGCGCGGATGCGCCTGAGGCCGCCTGACGCGCTATGCGCAAAACGTAAAATGACACCCCGTCCGCGATGGTTCGCGGGCGGGCTTCTATTTGACCAGAATGGTTAACGGATCGTATTCCGCCGCCTCCGTTGGTTCAAAGGCCACGCGCGCGAGGCTCTCGGGCAGCACATGCATGGCCTCCACATCATCGCGCGTGAACCAGCCGCGTTTGGTCACAACGGTCTCCGTGTCGATCCAGTCGTCGGTTACGGTTCCGTCAATCACCTTGCATCGAAAGAACATCTCGACCTGATGGAAGCCACTGTCGGGATCGTGGAATTCATTCACCAAGGCGAGCGACCCGACCTCAATGGTCAGGCCCGTTTCCTCGAACAATTCCCGCGCGAGGTTTTCGGGGAGCGATTGATGCGGCTCAACACCGCCACCAGGCGCGCACCAAAGATCAAGATGCAGATCGGGATAGGCGTTCACCAGAAGGAGGCGGTCCTCCTCAACAATCAACGCGCGAACGGCGAGGCGCGGGCGGTGCGGGTGCGGGGCGGGGAGAGGCGAAGTCATTGGGCGACAATGCCGCGCAGATCTGACGCTTGCAAGCACGCGTGGCCTGCCGCAAGTTCGGGGTATGATTTATGCTTCCCGTTTCATCACACATCTCTTCGCGACGCTTGTCGCAGTCTCCACCGCACTGCCTGCCGTGGCTCAATCGACACAGGAGGGCGGTAAGGGTTGCGTGATCCTGATGCATGGGTTGGCGCGCTCGAAGGCGTCGATGTGGGTGATGGCGTCGGCTTTGCGTGCGCAAGGCTATGAGGTGGTTAACCACAATTACCCTTCGCGCAGTGCGCCCCTCGGCCCATTGGCAGAAGAGGCTTTCACAACCGCACGTGCGGGCTGTGCCTCTGATCCTGCTCCTGCCGTTGTGACCCATTCGATGGGGGGAATTCTCTTGCGTGTATATGCTGAGGCGCATCCTGAAGCCGAATGGGATCGTGTCGTGATGCTCGGACCGCCGAACCAAGGGTCAGGGATCATTGACGCCTATGAGGACATCGAAGTGTTTCAGCGGCTCAACGGCCCTGCGGGTCTGCAACTTGGCACGGACGGGGTGCCCTCAGACTTGCCGCCTTTGCCTTTCGAAGCGGGGATCATCGCGGGAAACCAGTCGGTCAACCCGATCACCTCGGCCTCTGTGGAGGGTGATAACGATGGCAAGGTCTCGGTGGAGAGCACCAAGGTTGAGGGAATGGCGGCGCACCTGACGCTGCCCGTGACTCATACCTTCATGATGAACAACCCGCGCGTGATCGCGCAGACGATCCTCTTTCTGGAGACAGGGGCGTTCGAGGTGGGGATGACGATGGCCGATGCAGTCGAACGCCTCGCCGAGTAGCTGTCGCTATGCGGGGCCTGTGATCGTGTTCACATGGCCCATTTTGCGGCCCGCTTTGACTTCCGACTTGCCGTAGAGATGGATGCCCACCGAGCCGTCTTTCGCCAGTTCGGGAATGCGGTTCACATCCTCGCCGATCAGGTTGAGCATCTCCACGTTGGAATGCCGCTTGCCGTCACCCAAGGGCCAGCCCACCACCGCGCGGATGTGTTGCTCGAACTGGTCGATGGTGCAGCCGTTTTGCGTCCAGTGTCCCGAATTATGCACGCGCGGGGCGATCTCGTTGACGACCAGCCCGCCTTTGGTGACGAAGAGTTCCACCCCCATCACCCCGACATAATCAAGCGCATTCAGGATTTTCGCGGCTAGAAGAACCGCATCCGTGCGCAGCGCGGGTGTGAGGCGGGCGGGGACGGTTGTGGTGTGCAGAATGCCATCGCGGTGGACGTTCTCACCTGGATCAAAGCAGGAAATATCCCCCGCCTGACCGCGCGCGGCGATAACGGAGACTTCGTGGGTGAACTCGACAAACCCTTCAAGGATCGCTTCCGCACCTGCCATGTCGGCAAGTGCGCCTTCGGCGTCGGCGGGCGACATGATGCGGGCCTGCCCTTTGCCATCGTAGCCGAAGCGGCGGGTTTTCAAAATGGCGGGGGTGCCGATCTCTGCGAGTGCCTCGCTCAGATCATCCGTGTCATCAACGGCGGCGAAAGGTGCAACCGTCAGGCCTAGGTCGGAGAGGAAAGCCTTCTCCGTCAGACGGTCCTGAGACACGGCCAGAGCGCGGCGGTTCGGGCGAATGGGCACGAGGCTTTCGATCAAGTCGAGCGCCGAAGTGGGGACATTCTCGAACTCGTAAGTCACCACGTCCACGGCGGCGGCGAACTCCTTGAGCGCGGCCTCGTCCTCGTATGGGGCCTGAATATGGCGGTCGGAGACGTGGCTTGCGGGGCAAGCTGCGCCAGGTTCGAAGATGCATGTTTTAAACCCCAGCCGCGCGGCGGCGACGGAAAGCATTCGACCAAGTTGACCACCGCCCAAAATGCCGATGGTCGCGCCACTTTCGAGCGGGGCAGGGCGAGGATCAGTCATCTGTCGGCTCGTCAGGAATGGACGCGGAGAGGGCCTCGCGCCATGCGTCGAGACGTTCGGCGAGATCGGGGTCTTCGTTGGCAAGGATCGCTGCGGCCATGAGGCCCGCGTTTGCTGCACCTGCCGCGCCGATTGCCATGGTGGCGACAGGGAAGCCTTTGGGCATTTGCACGATGGAATAGAGGCTGTCGACGCCCGAAAGCGCGCGGGTCTGCACGGGCACGCCGATCACGGGCACGCGGGTTTTGGACGCCATCATACCAGGCAGGTGGGCGGCACCGCCCGCGCCGGCGATGATCGCCTTGAGCCCGCGACCTGCGGCCTCTTTGCCGTAGGACCAGAGGCGGTCGGGTGTGCGGTGGGCGGAGACAATCTTGGTCTCGTAGGAAATGCCAAGCTCATCAAGGATGTCGCTTGCGTTTTTCATGGTGGACCAGTCCGACTGACTGCCCATGATGATGCCGACTTTGACGCTCACTTTTCCTGTCCCTCGCTGCCAGTTGAGCGCGCACTATAGCGATGCACGGGGCCTATGCAATGTCAGGCAATGATATCGGGGTTCAGCTCGTCTTCGAGGACGGTGATGCGATCCTTCAGCGCCAGTTTGCGCTTCTTGAGACGCTGCATGCGCAGGGCATCGTAATGACCCTGTTCCTGCATCGCTGTGATGGCCTCATCGAGATCGCGGTGCTCGCGCTTGAGAACCTCGACCTCGACGCGAAGCACTTCGAGGTGGTCCATCTTGGAGGACATATTCATTTTTGGGTCTTCCGGCAGGTCATGCATGGTTAAAGGCATATTACGCCGCTTTGTGGAAATCACCAAGCATAACGCGGCATCACTTGAAGCGCGGCGCGCAATTCCCATATCTTTATTGAGCGCGGTCGCCGCAATCGGGGCCGCATCCAGCACAGTCGCTTCATGAAAGGGCGTGTCGATGACAAAAGTGACCTTTGCCACCCATCCGTTCCTGCTCGGCTTCGACCAGCTTGAACGCCTCGTCGAACGAACGGCGAAGGCGGATACGGGTGGTTATCCGCCATATAATATCGAACAGTCCTCCGATCATTCGTTTCGGATCACGCTGGCGGTGGCCGGATTTGCCGAAAGCGATCTTTCGATCACCATCGAAGACAGGCAATTGGTCGTGCGTGGACGCCAAAGCGAACCTGACGAGGCGCGTGTGTTCCTGCATCGCGGTATCGCGGCGCGCCAGTTCCAGCGCTCTTTCGTTCTGGCCGATGGCGTCGATGTGACGGGGGCGCAGATGGAAAACGGCCTTCTGCATATCGACCTGCGACGTGCCGAACCTGAAACAGTTGTGCAAACGATCCAGATCAAGAAGGGGTGAGCTATGAATATACCGTATCCGAATCTGCCTAATGGCGGGGACAAGACAGTGTATGTGCGCGCCGTCGAGGTCAGTGAACTTCCACAAGAGGTGCGCGATCAGGCCGTGGGGCATGATGTGCTCTACTCGGTCCATGACGCCAACGGGCAGCGCCTCGCGCTCGTCGCCAATAAGCGACTGGCCTTTGAGTTGGCGCGCGACAATGACTATGCGCCAGTGAGTGTCCACTGACCCGTTTTCTTGGTGTGGCGTTTAGCTGCGCCAGCCTAAGCGGATGACATGAAAAAGCCCCGACGAAACCGTCGGGGCTTTGGTGTTTTTGGAAGAAATACGCGATCAGTTCGACGCGATCAGGCCCATGCTTTCGAGCTTCAGGATCACCTGATGGGCGCAGTTGTCTACGTCCGCGCCTTCCGTCTCGACGCGAAGTTCCGGGTTTTCGGGAATGTCGTAGGGATCGGAGATACCCGTGAATTCCTTGATCTTGCCTTCACGCGCGAGCTTGTAGAGGCCCTTGCGGTCGCGGCGTTCGCATTCCTCGATGGAGGTGGCGACGTGCACTTCCACGAAGGCGCCGAAGTTCTCGACATCCTCACGCACCGCGCGACGGGTTGTTGCATAGGGCGCGATAGGCGCACAGATGGCGATGCCGCCGTTCTTGGTGATCTCGGAGGCCACATAGCCGATGCGGCGGATGTTCAGGTCGCGATGCTCTTTTGAGAAGCCCAGCTCGGAACTGAGGTTTTTGCGAACGATATCGCCGTCGAGCAGGGTCACGGGACGCCCGCCCATCTCCATCAGCTTGACCATCAGAGCATTCGCAATGGTGGATTTGCCCGATCCGGAGTAACCCGTGAAGAACACGGTGAAGCCCTGTTGGGAGCGCGGCGGCTTGGTGCGGCGCAACTCTTTGACAACCTCAGGGAAGGAGAACCATTCGGGAATTTCCAGACCCTCGGCCAGACGGCGGCGCAACTCGGTGCCCGAGATGTTGAGGATGGTGATCTCGTCCTTATCCTTGATCTCGTCGATGGCTTCGTATTGCGCACGCTCCTGAACCCAAACCATGTGTTTGAAGTCCACCATCTCGATGCCCATTTCTTCCTGATGCTCGCGGAAGAGGTCTTGTGCGTCGTAGGGGCCGTAAAAATCTTCGCCCTTGCTGTTTTTACCTGGGCCTGCGTGGTCGCGCCCGACGATGAAGTGGCTACAGCCGTAGTTCTTGCGGATCAGACCGTGCCAGACAGCTTCGCGCGGGCCAGCCATCCGCATGGCCAGCGGCAGGAGGCTCATCGTAGTGGTCGAGGCGGGGTATTTGTCGAGCACCGCCTCATAGCAGCGCACGCGGGTGAAGTGGTCCACGTCACCGGGTTTGGTCAGGCCCACTACGGGATGGATTAGCAAGTTCGCCTGCGCCTCGCGCGCGGCGCGGAAGGTAAGTTCCTGATGCGCGCGGTGCAGCGGGTTGCGGGTCTGGAACGCCACAACGCGACGCCAGCCCATCTTGCGGAAGAACGCGCGCAATTCGTTGGGCGTGTCGCGGCGGGCGCGGAAGTCGTAGTGGACAGGTTGCTGGATGCCCGTTACGGGGCCACCGAGGTAAATTTTGCCCGCAGTGTTGTGCAGGTAGTTCACCGCAGGGTGTTTGTCGTCATCGGCGCCGAAAACCTTTTCGGCCTCGCGCGACTTGTTCGGTTCCCATTTGTCGGTGACGGTCATGGTGCCAAGGATCACGCCTTCTTGGTCGCGCAGAGCGATGTCCTGACCTTCTTTGAGAGAGGAGGCGAATTCCTCGGAGACATCAAGCGTGATCGGCATCGGCCAGAGTGTACCGTCGGCCAGACGCATGTTCTCTACAACGCCTTCGTAGTCCGCTTTCGACAGGAACCCTTTCAGCGGGTTGAAGCCGCCGTTCATCAAGAGTTCAAGATCGCAGATCTGGCGCGGGGTCAGATCCCAGCTTGCCAGCTCACCAGCCTCGACTTTGAGCTTTTGAGCGCTCTCGTAGGAAACGAACAGCTCGGGGATGGGCGCAAGGGTTTCTGACATAGGATCGGCCTTTTTGACAGGTATGCATGACGGTATACGGCACCGCGCGGTGCGGCGGGGTCGCGCTGCCTTACCTTAGGGCGGGGATCGAAATCAATATATCGCACTTGCAGAAAAAACGATTGGGGCGGTTTTTCTAACTTTGCGTGCCGATTGAGGAACAAAGGTGCGCCCAATGGTGAAAGGGCGGGACCAATGCCCGCCCTTTCCTGTAATTGTTGCGCGTTGAAGTGGGGGCGCGCAGCCTATTCTTGCTCGGCCAACCAGCGTTCGGCATCCAGCGCTGCCATGCAGCCCATGCCCGCAGATGTGACGGCCTGACGATACTTGTGATCGGTGAGGTCGCCCGCGGCGAAAATACCAGGGATCGTCGTCTCGGTGGAGCCGGGTTTGACTTTCACATAGCCGCCGTTGTGCAGTTCGAGCTTGTCCTTGACCAACTCGTTGGCGGGCGCGTGGCCGATGGCGATGAAGACGCCCTTGGCGGGGATTTCTGTGATCTCGCCCGTCTCGACGTGTTTGGCGCGCACACCGTTGACGCCCTTGGGCATGTCGTCGCCGAAGACCTCGACCAGCTCGTGGTTCCACAGCGGTTCGATCTTCTCGTTTTTCATCAGGCGATCGATCAGGATTTTCTCCGCACGCAATTCGTCTCGGCGGTGGATCAGCGTGACCTTGGACGCGAAGTTGGTCAGGAAGAGCGCCTCTTCCACGGCGGTGTTGCCGCCGCCAACCACGACGATCTCCATGCCGCGATAGAAGAACCCGTCGCAGGTCGCACAGGCAGAGACGCCGAATCCTTTGAAGGCTTCTTCGGACTCAAGGCCAAGCCACTTCGCCCGCGCACCCGTGCAAAGGATTACCGCATCGGCAGTGTAGGTCGTGCCACTGTCACCCTTGGCGACGAAGGGGCGCGCGTCGGTATCAAGATCGGTGATGATATCCCCGATAATCTCGCAGCCCATGGCTGTTGCGTGCTCTTGCATTTTGACCATGAGGTCGGGGCCTTGCACTTCGGTGAAGCCTGGATAGTTCTCGACCTCCGTTGTGGTGGTCAACTGGCCACCCGGCTCGATCCCTTGCACAAGGATCGGCGACAGCATGGCGCGCGAGGCATAAATCCCCGCCGTATAGCCCGCAGGGCCGGAACCGATGATCAGGACCTTGGTGTGTTTTGTGTCAGCCATGATGGGCCTCTCGTCTCTCTAAATATGTATCTGATGCCGCGTCCGTGGCCGTCTTTTGCGGGGCGCGCTGGCGCGGGTGGTTGCGGGAGATATAGACATGGGGATCATCATGCGCAAATCCTACCCGCCGATCACGTGCATTGATGTCGCATGGGGCGCGCGTCTTGGCACAGTTTTGCGGCGAGGTTGGTGCGTCGCCGAGCGTGTCGGGTTGCGAGTTGCGCTTTGTCCTTGAAATGATCTTGCGTAAGTGCGAAAGAATGTTGCGCATTGCATCCTATATGCGCCTGTTTCGGTAATTTGACATATTCGCCACGGGTGGCCGACGCGAGCCGCCCACCACGGAGACCCCTATGCCTACGCATAAACTTGACGATATCGACCGCAAGATTCTCGCCGAACTACAGGCGGACGGTCGGATGACCAATGTCGAACTGGCCAAACGGGTGGGAATTTCCGCGCCCCCATGTCTGCGTCGTGTGCGGACGCTGGAGGAGAGCGGCTACATCAAGGGATACCATGCCGTTGTCAACGCCCGCGCCCTTGATTTCGAGGTGCAGGTCTTTGCGATGGTCGGGCTGCAAAGTCAGGCCGAGGTCGACCTGTCTCGCTTCGAGGAGAAGTGTCGCGGCTGGCCCTTGGTGCGCGAGTGCCACATGCTCAACGGCGAGGTCGATTTTATCCTTAAATGCATCGCGCCTGATCTGTCGACATTTCAGAGCTTTCTGACGGGCGAGCTTTTGTCCACACCGAATGTGGCCAGCGTCAAGACATCGCTGGTGATCCGCGGGGCGAAAGACGAGCCTGGTGTGCCCTTCGACGTGCTTGAGGCGCGACTGGCCAAGCAGGCCTGATCCCTCGCGCCTCAGTCCCTCGTAGGGGACGCCTAAACCAATTCCAACTGGATAAGATCCGTCGGTGTCAGGCGGGGATGTGCCATTGCGCCGAAACCGCCCAGATCGTTGAGGTGCGGGAAGAGGTCCATGAAGGCGTCCCGCAACCCGCCGCTCAAACGTGTGTTGGCCGTCAGGCCGGGGTGGAAGGTCTCGCATTCGACCCCGTTCACCCGAACGACGCTGTGGCGCTCAAGGCAGATGTGATAGGTGCGCACGCGGCTGGGCGGCGTCACTTCAAAGGTCGATACCCCGTCGATCAACGCGGTCACGGACGCCAGCGCATGGGACGTGCCGAGGTAGGACTTTAACGCCTCCGATCGCAGCAAATACCGCGCGCCAGACCCCAACAGGAGATCTGGTGAAGGCTGCCCGAAGCCGAGCGCATCTGGCGTCAGGCGCACGAGCGGTTCTGGCGTGCCATCGGGGCTGTCATTGCGGCGTAGCTCCATCGAGCCGATCCAGAGCACGGTCTGCATCTCGCCCGTGACGGTTTCCACGCGGTCGCCAGGCAGGAGGTCTTCGATTGCCACGGGGCCGTTGTCGGTTGTGAAAATCGCCCCGCGCGCGAAGGCGTTGAAGGCCGCTTCGAACTCGGGCAGGGCAGGGGCTGTTGTGCGCGCATCCATGATGTCGCCATTGGAAGCCTGCCACAGGATTTCATAGCTGCGTCGCGCGATCTCGGCAGCGGCGGTCTGTCGGCGGCGCACAGTCCACGCGGGGGCTGCGGTTGCATTGGCGATAGGATGGGTGGATTTCGGTCGGGGTGTGTCCCCACGCATATCAAGCGACGTGGTGTCGCGAAACGGGTCGGGCCTCAGGGTCTGCTGCGGCATGGGGCACTCCTGCACTCACATTCGGCCCCCACCGATGCGATGGGTGAACATTGGCAGGATTACAGGCCAACTGTCAAAAACTGTGGTGGATTACACGCCTGGGCGGAGCCAATGAAGGTGGCCGCCCAGGCATTGTTTCCAATTCGGGGGCGAACGGGAGGAATTCGCCCGAATCGGTGGCCCCTAAGAGCCAAGAGGTCGCGCCCTCAGGCGTGGCTGGTGCGCAGCGCTTGGGAGGTGGTGGCGCTGCGACGCTGTGCGCGGAGCTGGCGATGCCACGGCAGGGTGATGTCCGATTTCTTCGCTTCTGCGATCACGGATTTCATCCAACGCGGTTGCTCTTTGCGATTGCTCATTTTGACCTCTTTCCTTGTCGGGCCGATGACGGCCCTTTCTTAATACGGGGAGTATGTCCCTGAGTTTGGGCCAGAATTTGTCCGTTGAGACGGAAAGTCGCGACGCGTAATGCAGAGCGGTAAATTCGGCACAAAGTATTGTTAAGGTTAATTTTCTTGTGATTCAGTAAACAATATACTGTGTAATGCGGGGATTGTTTCGGGCAAAAATGCGGCAAGCCGAACTGGTTACGCAACGGATTGTAGGCTTCCCGTCATGCCTCGCGAGTGTTTAGAGGCGAATCGCGGACAGAAGCCGCCCGTAGTCTGCTTCCTTGCGATGCACTGAACGGCGGTAGGAATAGAAGCGGTCGGGATCGTAGTAGGTGCAATGCCGCGTCCATTCGGCCTCACCCACGCCCGCCTCGCGCAGACGGTGCAGACCGTAGCTCGGAAGATCGAAAAGGTAGCGATCCCCTTCGCCATTGCCAAAGAACCGCACGTTGTCGGGGTCTGCGCCGAGGAAGTCGTCGAGAAATTCTGGCCCGACCTCATAGGCGCGTTGCGAGATACATGGCCCGATCACGGCACGGATGTTTGAACAGGTTGCGCCAAGTGCGACCATCGCATCGACGGTGTTCTCCAATATGCCGTCAATCGCGCCGCGCCAGCCCGCATGTGCTGCACCAATCACGCCCGCCTCGCGGTCGGCGAAGAGCACGGGCTGGCAATCGGCTGTCAGGATAACAAGCGCCAGATCGGGCGTGTTCGTAACCAAGGCATCAGCCTTCGGCGCCTCTCCCGTTTGCGGCTCGGTCACTGTGACGACATCCGCCGAGTGGACCTGATGGACCGAGCAGAGCGCCTCGGGCGCAACGCCCAATTCGGCGGCCGCGCGGGCGCGGTTGATGGTGACGATGTCAATCTGATCCGACGAGCCGACCCCGCAATTCAGCCCCGCAAAGACACCTGAAGAGGCCCCGCCTTTTCGCGTGAAAAAGCCGTGGGTCGTGCCGTCGAGAAGAGGGGAGCGGAGGACGTCGAGTGTCATGGTGTCTTGGCGTATCTCTATGAGGTCGGACGGAAACCGAGCGGCAGTGTTTGCGGCGTTGCAGAAATGGCGAGTGCTTTGAACAAGGTTCCCATTTCGGTCTCCGAGGTCAACCGTAGAAATGCAGCCTCGATGACTGCGGCTTCGGCGTCGTCCTTACCCGTGGCCAAAGAGGAGGCGCGTTGCTCGATGCCGAAGTGCCACAGCATCTCGCGTTGCTCCATGTAGCCCGTGGCCGCGCCCATGCCTTTTGCCACCTGCGCGAGGGCCTCGAAATCGACATGCGCAGTGAGATCGGCAGCACCAGGGCGGGCGAGGGGATCGACCATTTCGTGCGCCTCCAGCGCCTGAAAGGTGTCGCCCAGAGAATGCCATCCGCCATAGTCGATGATCAGCGCCGTGCCCCCATGCGCTGTGATGCGGCGGGAGATATCGCTCATGATCGGCAGGCTCGCGGGGCAGGTTTCGACGATATCGCCCGCGCGGGTGTCGGAAAGACGATGGTCGAGGGCGGCAATTGGCGCGGGCTGGCTCAGGCCCAGTGTCAGCGCGCCGTCCTTGAGCCCCACTTGTGTCTCACGCCAGCCTTTCGCATCGCGGGTGAACTGGCGGATCGGCAGCGCGTCGAAAAACTCGTTGGCCACCAAAAGGAGGGGGGCGTCGGGAAGCTCCTCGATCCTGTCGCACCATGTCACATCATAGCTCTCCAATGCAGCGCGTTGGCGCGCGCGCAATGTGGGAGAGGCCTCGACCAGATGTAGGCGGATCGCTTCGTGGAACCCAGCCACGCCTTTAGTCGCGCGCAGGGCATCGGCCATGAGTGTCCCGCGCCCCGGTCCCAGTTCGGCGAACGTCACGGGGGAGGGCGCGCCTTGGGCCAGCCACGCTTCCGCCAGCGCCAGCCCAATGAGTTCGCCAAACATCTGGCTTACCTCGGGCGCGGTGGTGAAATCCCCCCGCGCGCCCAAAGGATCGCGGGTTGTGTAATAGCCGTGGGTCGGATGCAGCAGGCATTCGGCCATGTAATCGGCCAGCGTGATCGGTCCCGTCTGCGCAATCCTGCGCGTGATGATATCGGCCAGCGGGGTCGTCATGTGCGCTTGGCTCGCAGTGCGAAATACAGCCCGACAGCGATCATCGGCAGCGACAACAGTTGTCCCATCGACAGGCCGAGGGCCACATTGCCCATCGGGTTGTCGGGGGTGATAAACTGCGCATCGGCCTGACGGTAGAATTCGACGATGAACCGCGACAGCCCGTAACCCGCGAAGAACAACCCTGCCACCATGCCGCGTCGCTTGAACGCCTTCGCACCCCAGACAAGTGCGATCAGGAGCGTGCCGAGCAAAAGCCCTTCCAATCCTGCTTCATAGAGTTGCGAGGGGTGGCGGGCACAGGCCTGCGTGGCCGTGGCGCAGGATTGTGCGGCATCTCCAGGGAAGACCACGGCCCAAGGCACGTCCGAGGGGCGGCCCCAAAGTTCGGCATTCACGAAATTCGCAATCCGACCGAGCAGAAGCCCCACAGGTGTGGCATAGGCCAAAGTGTCGGCGAGCGTCAGGCGGTTGACCGCGTTGCGGCCCGCCCAGAGCCATGCGGCCACAACCGTGCCGAGGAAACCGCCGTGAAACGCCATGCCGCCTAACCACACCATCGGAATTTCGATCGGGTTGGCGAGGAAGTGGTCGGGACGATAGAACAGCACATAACCGAGCCGTCCGCCCACGATCACGCCGAGTATCAACCACGTCACGAGGTCTTCAAGCTGCGCGCGGGTCATCGGCGCGGTGTCATCGGGCCAAAGCGCGGGTCTCGAAATGGCGGCGCGGATCAACGCCCATGCGATAACGAAGCCCAGGATATAGGCCACGGCATACCAGTGCAGCGCAAAGTGGATCGGTCCCAGATCAATCGAGAAGATCACGGGCGAGATATCGGGAAAGGCCAGAACGGCGGGCATAAGGCTCATCATGGCCGCATCTGTCGCCAGCGGGGCGGTGAAGTCAACACCGTGAGCTTAACACTGTGAACTCAACCTTGTGATTTGCGCCCGCGCGCCCCATATAGAGGTCAGCCAAGACGAACCGCTCTCACGGTCCCAAGGAGTGCCCTATGCAGACCCGTAACAAGATCCTCGACGACATCTCGCAACTCATGACCAATGCCATGGGTGTGGCGCAAGGTGCCAAGGACGAGGCTGAAACTGCGGTCAAAGGAATGATGGACCGTTGGCTGGCCGACCGTGATTTCGTCACCCGCGAGGAATTCGACGCCGTGCGTGCCATGGCCGTCAAGGCGCGCGAAGAGAATGAAGAACTCAAGAAACGTCTTGAGGCTCTTGAGGGCAAGTAAGCCTCAGTCAGGGCAAAGTACTCGCGCACCAAGAAATAGACGCGCGAGTTTGCCATTTGCTGGTCGAATGATTGAAAAGACGGCTCCATTCGGGGCCGTTTTTGCGTTCTCGGGTGGCTGGCATGGCACAGGCGGGTTTGTCCCCCGAGCCTGTGGAAAAGATGGGCAAACTGTGGATGGAGGCAGTTTGCTGGGGATAACACGAAAATATTGCTTTACAGGCCCGCGCCTTTCGGACCACCATATCTAGTAAGGACATGGGGAATAACCTCTTGTCCTTGAGCAGGCACCAAGCCTTTGTGGCGCTGTGGGGGACAAAGCGCACTGCCACATTGGGCGATAAACACATGAGGCCGCGCATGTCGCTGATCGAGAGTTCTTTTTCCGAGACAATCCACCCGATCGACCTTGTCGAGCATCTTGCCGAGCATAACGACTGGGAATTCGACCGCGTTGGCGATGACCAGATCGCCATGGCGGTGGTCGGACAATGGCGCACCTATTCGATCACGCTGGCGTGGTCGGATTATGATGAGACCCTGCGCCTGATCTGCACCTTCGAGATGGAGCCGCCGCAAAACAAGCTGGCTGAAATTTACGAGCTGCTCAATCACGCCAATGACCAATGCTGGACGGGTGCGTTCTCCTATTGGGACGAGCAGAAGATGATGGTCTACCGCTACGGCCTGCCGCTTTCGGGTGGGCAGATCGCCAGCCCCGAACAGATCGACCGCCTGATCGGATCGGCGGTTGGCAATGCCGAGCGTTTCTACCCTGCTTTCCAGCTTGTCGCATGGTCGGATCAATCACCCAAAGAGGCCATGGATGTGGCGATAAACGAGGCCTACGGGCGCGCCTGATCCGCCCGTTGCACTCGTCAGAACAGACGCTAGAGTGACCCCCTGTCCGCAGGGGGTTTCTTTTTGATCGCCTGCCAAGAGATTGAAAGGATACGCAGGATGGACGAGGTCAAGACACGCGGAATGGTGCTGTTGGGATGCGGCAAAATGGGGTCGGCCATGCTCAAGGGCTGGCTCGACGACGGTCTGCCGCCCGCCTCCGTGACCGTGCTGACACCCCATCCGTCGCCGTGGCTGCAATCAACGGGGGTGCGGATCAACGCCGAACTGCCCGAGAACCCCGCCGTCGTGCTTCTCGCGGTCAAACCGCAAAAGATGGAGGAGGCGATCGAGCCTCTCAAAGCGCTCGGAAACGGCGATACCGTGTTCCTGTCTGTCGCGGCGGGCATCACCATTGCGACCTACGAGGAAATTCTGGGCGCAGACACTCCCATCGTGCGCGCCATGCCTAACACGCCTGCCGCGGTCAATCGTGGGATCACGGGGATCGTTGGCAATGCCAGCGCGAGCGCGGCGCAGCTTGATCTGGCGGATGCGCTTCTGCGCGCCGTGGGTCAAGTCGTACGCACCCGTGACGAGGAACAATTACGCGCGCTTACCGCCATTTCGGGATGCGGCCCTGCCTATGTTTTTCACCTGATCGAGACGATGGCTGCGGCGGGTGAAAAGGCGGGTCTTGATCGGGACCTGGCGTTGCAGCTGGCGCGGGCGACCGTGGCGGGGGCGGGGCATCTGGCGGAGAATTCCGAGGAAACGCCCGAACAATTGCGCATCAACGTGACCTCGCCCAATGGTGTCACGGCTGAGGCGCTGCGGGTGTTGATGGACCCCGAAAACGGCTTCCCGCCACTGATGGAACGCGCGGTTGAGGCCGCGATGAAACGGGATGAGGAATTGTCGAAATGAGTGACGAAATTAGTTTTGACGACTTTTTGAAAGTAGACGTACGCGTGGGCATCGTAACCCGCGCTGAACCCTATCCCGAGGCCCGCAAACCTGCGATCAAGCTCTGGATCGATTTTGGCGAGGAGATCGGCGAGAAGAAATCCTCCGCCCAGATCACCGTGCATTACACGCCCGAAACGCTGGTGGGGACGCAGGTTATGGCCGTCGTCAACTTCCCGCCGCGCCAGATCGGGAAGTTCATGTCCGAAGTGCTCGTGCTCGGTTTCCCTGACGAAAACGGCGAAGTTGTCCTCGCGCGGCCTGACATGGCCGTGCCGAAGGGCGGGCGGCTGCACTAGGCGGGCTCACCTTTAGGGCGCGTCATCACCAACTGCTTCGCGCCAGTGCTTGCGGCAAAGCGAGACATAGCGCTCGTTCCCGCCGATCTCGACCTGCGCGCCCTCGGTGAGAACATCGCCCGCCTCATTGGTGCGCACGACCATCGTGGCTTTCTTCCCGCAGTGACAAATCGTGCGCACCTCGCGCATTTCGTCGGCCAATGCCAGAAGGGCGGCTGATCCAGGAAACAGGTGCCCCTGAAAATCAACGCGCAGCCCATAAGCCATGATCGGCACGTTCAGATCATCCACCGCGCGCGCCAGTTGCCAGACCTGTTCGTGGCTCAGAAATTGTGCCTCGTCGATGAAGATGCAGGCCACTGGGCCAACAGAGAGACGCGCCTTGATCTTGGCAAAGAGATCTTCGCCTTCCCCGAACGTATCCGCATCAGCGCCGATACCTATGCGGCTGCCGATACGCCCTTCGCCCGCGCGATTGTCGAATTGCGCAGTCATCAGATAGGTGTCCATGCCGCGCTCGTGGTAGTTGTGCGAGGCTTGCAACAGCAGGGTCGATTTGCCTGCGTTCATGGTCGAGTATTGGAAGTAGAGCTTTGCCATGAACAGGGTTTGCCCCAAGCCCGCGCGGTGATCAAGTCGCAATAGGGGGCAGGGGAGCGCTTGCGCGCGCGTGCATGAAAAAAGGCGCGGAGGAAGCCCCCGCGCCTTTCTGTAAATGTGGATCGTGACTTATGCCGAGGCGTGATTGCCACCACCGCCGCTGCGACGGCGACTGCGATTGGGGCGACCGCTTCCGTTTTTCGGAGCGCCTTGCTTGCCACCGAAAGACTTGCTGCCTCCGCCACCGTTTCCGCCGCGTCCGCGACCACGACCACCGCGCCCTTGGGGCTTCGGCTTCGCAGCGGGTGCGTCATTGGCCCATGAGGCAGTGGTTGCAATGGGAATGGAGATTTTCATCACCTTCTCGATGTCGCGGAATTCGCCCAATTCGGTCGGAGCACAGAAGGCCACGGCCTTCCCTTCGCGTCCCGCACGCGCCGTTCGGCCGATGCGGTGGACGTAGTTTTCGGGGACGTTGGGCAATTCGTAGTTGTAGACGTGGCGCACCAGCGGAATGTCGATGCCGCGTGCGGCCACATCGGTGGCGACGAGCACTTCGAGCTTGCCGTCACGAGCCATCTTGAGCGTGCGCTCGCGCTGGTTTTGCGACTTGTTGCCGTGGATGGAACCCGCTTCGAAACCCGCTTTTTGCAGCTGTTTCGACATGCGTTCGGCGCCGTGTTTGGTGCGTGCAAAGACGAGCGCCAGATCGCCGCGGTGTCCCGCAAGCATCTTTTTGAGCAGGTCCAGTTTCTCGCCCGCAGGCACGAAGTGAACCTCTTGGTCCACCTTGTCGGCGGCTTTGCCCGGAGGGGAGACCTCGATGCGGATCGGGTTGTTGAGATAGCTTTGCGCGATCTCGTTCATCTGTTTGTTCATCGTGGCCGAGAACAGCATGGTCTGACGCTCTTTCGCGAGCATCGGCACCAGTTGGCGCAGCGCATGGATGAAGCCCATGTCGAGCATCTGGTCGGCCTCGTCGAGAACGAGGAAAGTCGTTTCGCCAAGCGACACGGCTTTACGGTCGATCAGGTCGATCAGACGACCGGGGGTGGCGACGAGAATGTCGGTGCCGCGGTCAAGGCGCTTGATCTGGTTGTTGATCGAGGTGCCGCCAACGACGCGGTTGAGCTTGAGGTGTGTGCCCTTGATGAAGGGGAACAGCCCGTCGGCGATCTGGTTCACCAACTCACGGGTCGGTGCGAGGATCAGTGCGCGGGTTGTTTTGGGTGAGGGCTTGGAGCCTTCCGAAAGGGCGGCGTGCAAAAGCGGCAGGCCAAAGGCCAGCGTCTTGCCAGTGCCCGTCTGTGCAAGCCCCATCACGTCCTTGCCCTGCATCACTTCCGGGATGGCGCGGGCCTGAATGGGGGTAGGGGTATCGAGCCCTTGTTCTTGCAATTGCTTGAGCAGGCGCGGCTGGAGGCCGAGCATGGTAAAATCGGTCATATGTCTCTTTCTGGTGGGAAATCCCACACGCGAAACGCGCCCCGAATGGGGCGCTGGTTTGGTCGCAGAAAAGGTCACCGAAACAGGCCGACTGCCCGTCCCGTCTTTCCGCTGGACCCCTGCGTGATTTGGGAACCTTCGGGCGATATGGCCCGACTTGTGACACCTGCGGCGCGGCCAATCTTAGGCATCTCGCGCGGCTGCTCACGCGGCAGCATGGGGTGTCGATAGGTGCTAAATGGGGGAGTGAGCGGGAGAAGTCAAGGGAATGCTGCGTATGCAAAGAAAACGCCCCGTCCAAATGGCGGGGCGTTTAATCGGTTTCGCAATGTCGTCTGGCTTACAGCTCTTGCAAGCTCATCACGTCCATCTCCCCGTCTACGCGGCTCTTGATCGCCATGGCGGCGGCGTGGGAGGCGGCGGCGGTGGTGAAGTAGGGGATCTTGTCGTAGAGCGCGACCTTGCGGATTTCTTTTGAATCCTCAACGGCTTGGTAGCCTTCGGTCGTGTTCAGAACCAGCGCGATCTCGCCGTTTTTCATCAGATCGACAATGTTCGGGCGACCCTCGTAGACCTTGTTGACCAGCGTGGTGGAAATGCCGTGCTCGTCGAAATAGGCGGCGGTGCCGCGGGTTGCGACGATTTCGAAACCAAGCTCGACGAGGGTTTTGACCGCCTCGACCATTTTCGGCTTCTTGTCGTAATCCTTGACCGAGACAAAGACCTTGCCGCCGGTCGGCAGATCGGTCGAGGCGCCCAGTTGTGCCTTGAGGAAGGCGCGGGCGAAAGTTGTGTCTTGCCCCATGACCTCACCTGTCGAGCGCATTTCCGGCCCGAGGATCGTGTCGACACCGGGGAATCGGGCAAAGGGCAGAACCGCCTCTTTCACCGCAAAGCGGCCCGTCTTGCTCGGATCGACCAGATCGAAGGCGTCGAGCTTCTCACCTGCCATGAGGCGTGCGGCGATGGAAGCAATCGGGCTGTTCACCGCCTTGGCCACAAAGGGCACGGTACGCGAGGCGCGGGGGTTGACCTCGATGAGGTAGATCACATCGTCTTTCACCGCGAATTGCACGTTCATCAGTCCCACCACATTGAGCGCCAGCGCCAACGCGACAGTCTGCTCTTTGAGCTGTTCGATGATTTCGGGCTTGAGCGAGTAGGGCGGCAGGGAGCAGGCACTGTCGCCCGAGTGGACGCCCGCTTCCTCAATATGCTGCATGATGCCCGCGACGTGGACCTTCTCGCCATCGCAAAGAGCGTCAACGTCGATCTCGGTCGCGCCCGCGAGGTAGCTGTCGAGCAGCACGGGGCTGTCGCCAGAGACCACCACGGCGTTGCTGATGTAGCGTTTGAGGCTTTCCATGTCGCGCACGATTTCCATCGCGCGACCACCCAGAACATAAGACGGGCGGATGACCAGCGGGAAGCCGATTTTCGCCGCGATCTCGATGGCCTCGGCGTCTGTCGAGGCGATGCCGTTTTCGGGCTGCTTGAGGTCGAGGCGGTTGACGAGGTCTTGGAAACGCTCGCGGTCCTCGGCAAGGTCAATCGCGTCGGGCGAGGTGCCAAGGATCGGGATACCTTCGGCCTCCAGCGCATTGGCGAGTTTCAGCGGCGTCTGACCGCCGAACTGGACGATGACACCGTGAAGCGTGCCGTTTTCCTGTTCAACACGCAGGATTTCCATGACGTGTTCAAAGGTCAACGGCTCGAAATAGAGACGGTCGGAGGTGTCGTAGTCGGTGGACACGGTTTCGGGGTTACAGTTGACCATGATGGTCTCGTAACCCTGCTCGGTGAGCGAGAAACAGGCGTGGCAGCAGCAGTAGTCGAACTCAATGCCTTGCCCGATACGGTTCGGGCCACCGCCCAGAATGACGACTTTCTTGCGATCCGAGGGCCGCGCCTCGCATTCCACTTCGCCCATCATCGGGGCCTCATAGGTGGAATACATATAAGGCGTTTGTGCCTCGAACTCTGCGGCACAGGTGTCGATGCGTTTGAACACCGCGTTGATGCCGAGGTTGCGGCGGGCGCGGCGGACGTTGGCTTCGTCGCGGCCTGTGAGCTGCGCAAGGCGGGCGTCGGTAAAGCCCATCATCTTGACGCGGCGCAGGCCATCTTCGGTCACGGGCAGGCCGTTCTTGCGGATTTCGGCTTCCATTTCCACGATCTCGCGGATGCGGGCGAGGAACCACGGGTCATAGCTGTTGGCCGCTTGAATCTCGTCGTCGGTGAGGCCGTGGCGCATGGCCTGCGCAATGACGCGGAGACGGTCGGGCGTGGCTTTCGAGAGAGCTTTGATGACCGCGGATTTCTCGGGCGCGCCCTCAATCTCGATCTCGTTAAAGCCCGTAAGGCCCGATTCCATCGAGGCCAGTGCCTTCTGGAGCGACTCGTGGATGGTGCGGCCGATAGACATGGCCTCGCCCACGGATTTCATCGCGGTGGTCAGGTTCGGCTCGGAGCCAGGGAATTTCTCGAAAGCGAATTTCGGGATCTTGGTAACGACATAGTCGATGGTCGGCTCGAAGGAAGCGGGCGTCACCTTGGTGATGTCGTTGTCCAGTTCGTCGAGCGTATAGCCCACAGCCAGTTTCGCAGCGATTTTCGCAATCGGGAAGCCCGTGGCCTTGGACGCCAGCGCCGAGGAGCGCGACACGCGCGGGTTCATTTCGATCACAACCATACGGCCATCGGCGGGGTTCACCGCCCATTGCACGTTGGAGCCGCCCGTCTCGACGCCGATCTCGCGCAGCACGTTGATCGAGTGGGTCCGCATCAACTGGTATTCTTTATCGGTGAGCGTGAGCGCAGGGGCCACAGTGACCGAGTCGCCGGTGTGCACGCCCATCGGATCGACGTTTTCAATAGAGCAGACGATGATGGCGTTGTCGGCAGTGTCGCGCACCACTTCCATCTCGTATTCTTTCCAGCCGAGAAGCGACTCGTCGACGAGGATCTGGGCCATCGGAGAGGCTTCCATGCCCGAGCGGCAATAGTGTTCGTAGTCGTCGCGGTTATAGGCCACGCCACCGCCCGTGCCGCCAAGCGTGAAGGCGGGGCGGATAATGGCGGGCAGACCGATATCTTCGAGCGCTTCCATGGCTTCGTTGAGACCAGCGTTGATATCGTAGCTGCCATCGGCACGTTTGGGGGCGGCGACGATGGTGGCCTTGGGGTTTTCGATGCCAAGACGGTCCATCGCCTCACGGAAGAGTTTGCGGTCCTCGGCCATCTCAATGGCCTCGCGCTTCGCCCCGATCAGTTCGACGTTGAATTTTTCCAGCACCCCTTGGTCATCAAGAGCAAGCGCGGTGTTCAGTCCTGTCTGGCCACCCATCGTCGGCAGGAGCGCGTCGGGGCGTTCCTTTTCGATGATCTTGGCCACGGCTTCGGGGGTGATCGGCTCGATGTAGGTTGCATCGGCCAGCCCCGGATCGGTCATGATCGTCGCGGGGTTGGAGTTGACAAGGATGACACGATAGCCTTCTTCGCGCAGCGCCTTACAGGCTTGTGCGCCCGAGTAGTCGAATTCGCAGGCCTGCCCGATAATGATCGGCCCCGCCCCAATGATCATGATCGACTGGATATCGGTTCTCTTTGGCATAGCGGACCCCACAATGTTCGAGCAGCTTGTCGCGCACCCTGAACGGGTGGGCGCAAATTGTCGTGGGTTATAGCTATGACGGGCGCGGGTGCAAGGGCTCATGCTATTGTTTGAGGCGTCATCGGCAAAAATGGTGGTGGCCTATGCCGTGGGAGGCTGGTTTCGAAGCGAAACCTTGTCCGCGTATATCCTCGGTATATCCTCGTTGCTGCCCGAATTAGGCCGTATTCGCGCGACAGATTGTTTCCACGATACGCAAAAAGGGACGGTAGCTCGTGTACTATTCGGAAGCGCGCACGCCAGCTTCGGCTATTTCATCTCTTGGCGCATTCTGGCGCCAATTAAACCCGACAGAGAATGTTCTCACGGTCGGGGTATTAAGCTATCTGATTTTAGGGAGCCTGTTTTTGTTGGCAACGGGTTCAAGTCCCTTGTTTTTATTAGAAGCGTTGGATGACGCATTCATTTTGGGCGGACAGATTGTCTCTGTGATAGCGCCTTATTGGATGATTGCGCTCGGCGTCGTGGCTTTTGTTGCGATCAGTCTTTCAAACCGTAGTCTGTTGGCGCGTTTGGTGCCTTTCTTCGTCGCCGTGGTATATTGCACACTCTTCGTGAGTATGTTTTCTGTCGTCAAAAACAGCATGCACGTTGTAACGCCATTTTGGGCGGATGCTGCATTTTCGCGACTGGATCAAATGCTCCACTTTGGGCGCGACCCTCATGATTTCTTCTTTTGGCTGGCGGGCTACGACACCTCCGCGCTCGCACGTTTCTATATCAACTCTTGGGTGGTTTTGGCCACCTTCTTCCCTGCTATTTTGATTGCCTGTGATCCAGATTCGAAGCGCCGTATGCAGTTCATCGTGTTGTGGATGGCTGCGTGGGTCGTGCTTGGCAATGTAGTCGCAGTGTTCTTTCTGTCTTACGGTCCGATCTTCTCTGATCTTTTTGGCCAAGGGGTTGCGGAGGCCCATTCCGGTGCACTTGCTCTACTGGATCGCGAGGATGCGCACATGTTGCGAGAAATTAAAGTCCTTCTCTGGAGTGCTTACACCAGCGGTAATCCAAGGGTCGGTACGGGAATTTCCGCGTTCCCGTCAGTGCATGTAGGTATGGCGACGGTGATTGGCCTTTATGTTATTCGCATCGGGTATGATGTTGCTCGTCGTTTGTCGTCTAAGCCGCATCTTGCGCGCGCACTTCGTGCTGTCGCCTTGATCTCGGCAGCCCTCTATATTCTCACCTATTTTGCGCTCTCGGTCTATCTGGGTTGGCACTATGCTCTGGATGGCTATGCGTCTTTCGGGATCATCGTCGGTCTGTATTGGGCAATGCAAAGACGCTCACAGGATTCAATTCCAGGCTACGGGCAGAATTGCGCTGTGTGATTGCCATCGTTGCGTTTAAGCGCGCATTTTGGGGGATTCTTTTACGCCTCGCGCGCACGTTTTACCGCGACCACCAAGAGAGTGCCCAGCAGCAGGAGGAAATAGGCGGTCGATGGCATTTGCGACCAGATGTACTCGGTACTGACGCTGTTGATGATAAAGAACACGTCGCTGAGGTGGATAATGGCGAAGACCCCCACCCAGAGCATCGCGGTGCGCGTCCGAAAGTCGTCGAAAAGAACAGGGAAGAACATCATCGGCAGGATGAAGTAGTGACTCCACGACAGTGGCCCGAAGAGCGCCACGGCAAGACCGAGATACAGGATCTGGAACCCGAAGGGCTGCGGGCGTCGGATCTGGGTGACGATAAGAGTGCCCAAGGTGAGCAGAAGGCCGACCTTCGGAATGGCAGAGACCCACGCGGGCGCGTCGAGAACAGGGAAGGTGAACAGGCGTGAGGCCTCGGCGGGAATGTCCAGTATGAGGCGTCGCAATTCGTAGGCGGCGGCTTCGGGCGAGAAGTTGACCTTGGAGATCAACACCACCTCGTCGAGCGTTCCCAGTCGTTCAAGCATGGTCAGATGCAGTTGCACTCCGCCGAGCGCGATGGACAGGGCGAGAAGCGACAGGCTGGAAATCACCATGGCGAGCGTAGCGCGCATGTCGCGCTTGATGATGAAGAGCAGCACGAAAAAGGTCGGTGAGATCTTCAGCGCGGCGGCAAGGCCAAGAATGATCCCCGCTGTCACGCTCTTACCGCGGGCAAAGGCGAGGAGCGACAGGATCGTCACGAATGTCACCGTCATCTGCAGCTGGTTTTGAATGATCGCGGTGAGCGTCGGGGTTGAAGTGATCAGAAGGGCGAAGGCTATGGCCAGCCATGCTGGCGCAGGAAGGCGTTTAGGGCGCACGATCCGATAGCCCATCCACGGCATAAGGCCGAGCATGAACGCCTGTATCGCGAGCATGATGTTGAAAAAGGTCTGTATCTCCATCACGCGGGTGGCGGGGGCCATCAGGTAGGCCCAGATTGGCGGATAGAGATAGGGCGGTGTCAGGTTCGACTTGATACCCGCAGCATCTAGCAGCGCGGCGACACGTTCGGGCGTTCCTGTCCCCAGCACGTAAGGCCCCGCGTCATACATGGCATCGGGTATGCCCGCCGCCACTGCCAACCCCGCCGCATAAATTGCGCTCAGGTCGTTGGCGAAAGTGGTCCGTAGGAGCCACGCGTAATAGACCATGTAGACAAAAGCGAGGATAATCGCCGTGCCCGCGTAATCTGCCCGCGCATACCACTTCTGCGTTGAAACCTTCATGTCTGCCCTTGCCTGTGGCGTGGACCGTGCGCCCGCCTGATTGCCTGTTTTTGCCTGTGAGTTCAGTTTTAGCCGTAGAAAATCTGCCACCGCAAGGGGCGTGGGCCCCTTTACATGCCGCGCGCCCTTGACTTCTTTTGGCGTGCGCGGTCTACGGATCGTCAAATCTTGCGCCACGCCAAGCCCGAGGACTTTCCTATGCACGTATATCGCAGCCACACCTGCGCCGAGTTGAACAAATCCAATGTGGGCGACACCGTCCGTCTGTCTGGTTGGGTGCACCGCATCCGCGACCACGGCGGCATTCTCTTCATTGACCTGCGCGACCACTATGGTGTCACGCAGGTGCTCTGTGATCCCGACAGCCCCGTCTTCTCCGAAATGGAAAAGGTGCGCTCGGAATGGTGCATCCGTATCGATGGCAATGTAAAAGCCCGCGACCCCGAACTGGTCAACGACAAGTTGCCTACGGGCGAGGTCGAGGTCTTCGTGCGCGATCTCGAAATTCTGGGCGCTGCCGAAGAATTGCCGCTCATCGTCTTTGGCGATCAGGAATACCCCGAGGAAACACGCCTCAAATACCGCTACCTCGACCTACGCCGCGAAGCGATGCAGAAGAACATGGTGCTGCGCTCCAAGGTCGTGGCCGATCTGCGCCAGCGCATGTGGGCGCAGGGGTTCAACGAATTCCAGACGCCGATCATTACCGCGTCCAGCCCTGAAGGCGCACGTGACTTCCTCGTGCCCTCGCGTCTGCACCCAGGTAAATTCTACGCCCTCCCGCAGGCCCCGCAGCAGTTCAAACAGCTGATCATGGTGTCGGGCTTCGACAAGTATTTTCAGGTCGCACCGTGCTTCCGCGACGAAGACCCGCGTGCCGACCGTTCGCCCACTGACTTCTACCAGCTCGACATGGAAATGTCCTTTGCCACGCAGCAGGACATCTTCGACACGATGGAGCCGGTCATTGCCGATATGTTCGACACCTTCGGCAACGGGCGCAAAGCCAACCGAAACTGGCCGCAGATCAGCTACAAGGACGCCGCACTTTGGTATGGCACCGACAAACCCGACCTGCGCAACCCGATCAAGATGCAGGACGTTTCCGAGCATTTCCGTGGTTCCGGCTTTGCCATCTTCGCCAAGCTTCTGGAGCAAGAGGGCAACGAGGTCCGCGCGATCCCCGCACCCAAAGGCGGCTCGCGCAAGTTCTGCGACCGTATGAACAAATTCGCCCAGCAAGAGGGCTTGCCAGGGATGGGCTACATCTTCTGGCGCGATCAGGGCGAAGGCATGGAAGCCGCAGGTCCGCTGGCCAAAAACATCGGCCCCGAGCGCACAGAAGCCATCCGTCAGCAACTCGGGTTGGAGGTTGGCGATGCGGCCTTCTTCCTCGGTGGCAAGCCGAAAGCTTTCGAGCGTGTTGCGGGCAAGGCGCGCAACGTGATCTGGGAAGAAACGCCCAAAGCCCCCGAGGACGAAAACTGGCGCGACAGCTTCCAGTTCGCGTGGATCGTCGATTTCCCGATCTACGAAAAAGACGAGGAAACGGGCGAGATCGACTTCGAGCACAACCCCTTCTCCATGCCGCAGGGTGGGATGGAGGCGCTTGAGGGCGATCCGCTTGAGGTGCTTGGCTACCAATACGACCTCGCTTGCAACGGCTATGAGTTGGTGTCGGGCGCGATCCGTAACCACCGCCCCGAAATCATGTTCAAAGCCTTTGAGCTCGCGGGCTACGGCGAAGACGAGGTGCGCAAGCGTTTCGGCGCTCTGGTCAACGCCTTCCAATACGGCGCCCCGCCGCACGGTGGCTGTGCCCTCGGTATCGACCGCGCTGTGATGTTGCTTGCGGACGAGGACAACATCCGCGAAGTCATCATGTTCCCGATGAACCAACGTGCCGAAGACCTGATGATGAACGCACCTTCGGAGCCCTCGAACGAACAACTGCGCGAATTGAACCTGCGTGTTATCCCGCAAGAGTGAGGCGGGTTAGCGCCCGAACGGGTGCTCGTCACAAAATGAAACGCCGCGCATCGAGCGCGGCGTTTTTTGTTCTCGGGGGTGTCAGGCTGCTTCTGATGGGAGCGGGCGGCGTCCCCAGTCATTTCTGGGTGCCTTAAATCCCATTCGTGCCCATGCAGTAAGCAGCCGCCACATAAAGCCCACGGTATGGCTCTTGGCATTGGGAACGTCGTCGGGCAGGGCGCTCGGATCATCCAGATCCTTGGTCATCGTGCGCAGCGCTGCGGGGGGCTGGTCGGCTTCAGGAAGGCGGTCTTTGTAGAGCGACAGCCAGTGCCCCTTTTCAAATTCCAGAAACATCGGCGTGTTGCAGCAGGTTGCGATCACTCGCCGTGTGCTGGCCCCGTCCTTTAGCCACATCTGCGCGAGGTTTTCCTCGCCCGCCAGAAGCCGCACGCGATCCTTTCGGCACGCTACGAAGGGTGTCGCACCATGCACATCGGTGACGCGCGGCGCAGCTTCAAGCGCTTCCATTCTGGCAGCCGCCGTGCGGCACGACTTGCAGCAACAGTCAGCGGCTATGATTGGCGCACCTTCGGCGACAAGGATGCAATCGCCACAACGACAGGTGAAACGCATGATCAAAACCCCTCTTTTGCTCGCAACAGGCTCAGGCAGGGGAGGCGTGTCTGTCAATCAAATTGGCGAGATCGGTCGTCGTGGGTGCGGATTGCGCTTCTATACGGCCCGCTGTTCGGTGAGCCGTTCCTGCACCAGACCCGCGATCCGCGCCACATCGGAGCGATAGGGCGCGCCCGTCTGGCGGTGTTTGGCAAGAGTCTCGGCGGCATCCACAACTTCTGCATCTCCCGCGTCACGCGCCACGCCCGCAAGAAATTGCGCAATATAGTCGAGCATGTCGTCGCCATTATGCGCAGTGAGGATGTCGGCCGCGTAGGAAAAGTCCTCCAACAAGGAACCCGCGTCGGGCGCGACGGTTTCATTGCTCACGCTTCGCAGGCCGAAACGCCGCGCATCCTCGGGCAGCTTGGCCAGAATTGTCTCCTGAAATGCCGCCAGCCCCGCAATCGGTTTCTCGATGAACCCGTCCGCGCCCGCGGCAAGCGCCATTGGCTCCGCACCTGCATCGCCCGACATGCCGAGGATCACCTCGACGCGCGGTTGGGCGCGGGACAATTCGTCGATCAGGCTGGCCCCCGATCCGTCAGGCAGGCCGAGATCGACGAGCGTCACATTCGGACGGTAAACCCTCAGATGCTTTTGCGCCGCCGCAAGGCTGTCCGCACGTCGGATACGGGCACCTGATCGCAAGCACAAAAGACGCAGCGCCTCGGAGGCAAAGCGGCTGTCTTCGACGACAAGAACCGTCAGGCCGAGCAAGGGGCGCTCGGGCGTGGGGGCGGGGAGGGATGGCATCATATCGAGATCAAGGGAAACGGGCATGGCAGCACCACTCGCAAAAGGTTGGGGTTTGATCAGGTCATGTCCCGATCTAACGCCATAAGTGGTGAACGAGCCGTTAATCCACCGTCAGTTTCCCTCACCTGCCGTTAAGGTCATTGCGCAATTGCCGCGTGCAACCGCGACCGAATGCCCGACCTCGCGCACCCGATTGCGCTTGTGACTGCACCGCGCACGCGCGATACTTCCGCGCGATCCCATATGGGCAAGCCGAGGAGAAAAGTGATGATTGGCCGTCTTAACCATGTCGCCATTGCCGTGCCCGATCTTGAGGCCGCATCCGCGCAATATGCCAACACGTTGGGCGCGAAGGTGAACCCGCCGCAAGACGAACCCGATCACGGCGTCACCGTGGTCTTCATCGAACTGCCCAATACCAAGATCGAATTGCTCTACCCTCTGGGTGAGGGGTCTCCCATTGCGGGCTTCCTTGAAAAGAACCCCGCAGGCGGCATCCACCATATGTGCTACGAGGTTGAGGACATCATCGCCGCACGGGACAAGCTCAAGGCCGATGGCGCGCGCGTCCTTGGCGATGGCGAGCCGAAGATCGGCGCCCATGGCAAGCCCGTGCTGTTCCTGCATCCCAAGGACTTCAATGGCTGCCTCATCGAACTGGAGCAGGTTTGAATGGCCATTACATCCGCGATCGTCCTCTACGCCGTGATCTGGTTCATGACCATGCTCATCGCGCTGCCCATCGGGCTGAAGACCCAAGGCGACATGGGCGAGAAGGTTGAGGGCACCCATGACGGTGCACCCGCCAATTACAATCCGCGCCGGAAGGCGATTGTCGTTACGCTGGTCACGACCGTGATCTGGGCCTTGGTTGTGGCTGTGATCCTCTCGGGGATTTTCACGTGGCACGATTTCGACTGGACCACGCGCCTGCCGTCGGTGGCCGATAGCTGACCCGCGCCACGCGCCCGTCTTCTTCGCTGTTCGAAGACTCAAAGGCTGCGAGCGTCGCCTTCCAGACGCATGAACATATGGGTGAAGGTTGCCGCCCCCAACACAGGGATGAGCAGGTTCACAAGCGGGACACTGAGCGGCACTGCCATCAGCGCCCCCGCAACCCATATCTCCCCCATATGCCGTTTGCGCGCGGCCTTCGCACCTTCGCGACCAAGGCGGCGCATGGCGGCCATCTGGAAGTATTCACGTCCCAGAAGGAAGCCGTTGAGCCCCCAGAAGATCACGGGAGCCGCGATGTTGAGCGCGATGTAGAGCACCAGCGCCAGAAGGTTCGCCACGATCAGCACGCCGAGAAAGCCGAGGCTGTCGCGGATCATGTCGCCCAGTGACAGGGCGGGAGCGGGGGGCAGGTGGGGGTAGTGCTTCGCCTCGACCGCTTCGGCCACATCCTCAAGGAACAGCCCCGTAAACGCCGAGGCCACGGGCACCATCAGGAAAACCGACAGCACGATCATGACAAGGAACGAGCCGATGGAGAGCGCGAGCGACAGGCTCACTTCCCCGATCCACGGAATCGTCACCGCGTCGGGCAGGAACAGGCCGAGCACCCAAACGAAGGCAATGTAGATTGCGATCAACAGGGCGAAGGTCAGGCCGATCCCTTTGCCCAGAACCGCGCGGAATCGCGGGTCGCCCAGCTGGCCGAGCGCCTTGGCAAAATCGGAGAACATCACTTTGCGACCCATTCGGTCTTGGCGGCGAGATCGGGGCGCGGACGTTCGGGCGGGGCACAGGTTTCCGTGCCGATATGGATGATGCCCGCGATGCTCTCGCTTTCGGACAGGCCCAGCCCCTCTTCGCAGAAGCTGCGTGTGTGGCTGGCCCAGCCTGACAGCCAGTTTGCGCCCCAACCGCTGGCCAGCGCCGCGTTCAGAAGCGACAGGCACACCGCGCCCGCCGAATAAATCTGCTCGACCTGCGGCACCTTCTCGCTTTCCACAGGGGAGGAAACAACGACCACGGCGAGCGCACTGTCGTCATAGGCCGAACGCGCCTTGTCGATCACGGCCTGCTCATATCCGCGCACTGCGCCGATTTCCGCAACCAAGGCCCCGAGCCGTTTGAGCGCAGGGGTCTCCAACACGATGAACCGCCACGGCTCCAGCTTGCCATGATCGGGCGTGCGTGCGGCGGCGGTCAGGATGACCTCCAGTTCGGCGCGCTCGGGCGCGGGAGCGGTCAGAGTTTTCGCGGGGCGCGAGCGACGGGAGAGCAGGAAGTCGAGGGCGGCGGGGTTCGGTTGTGGCATGTGCGGTCCTTTGAGTGCGCCTGCTGCGGCTTGTTGTTCTAAATCTCGGTTTCATGTCGGCGTTTTTCTTGGCAAATTCAAGCCGTGAGGGGACAATCTCCGTCACGCAGGAAACGGAAAGGATGCGCCGCGATGGCCAAGGCGGTAGGGAAAGAGGCGCTCAGGGCGGCGCTGGAGGCGGCCTGCACGGGCGGGACGCTGTCGGTTCGGGTCACGCCCAAAGCGTCGCGAAATGCCGTTGAGGTTGCCGAAGATGGCAGCGTGCGGGTCTATGTAACCACAGTGCCCGAGGACGGTAAGGCCACGCGCGATGTGGTCAAACTTCTGTCGAAAGCCATGGGACGCGCGAAATCGAGCTTTACGCTGGTGCGCGGTGCGACCGCTCGCGACAAGGTTTTCGCGGTCGACGGGTAGAAGGCGAGGGGGCAACGCGCCCCTTTCTCACCCCTGCCTAATCCTCGCCCGCCCTGCGCAGCCGGTACGCCCCTTCGGGCAGATCAAGGGCGGCGGCGAGATCCTGCACCTGTTGCATCGACAGGGTGATCCTCTGCACACGATCCGTCTGCGGTTCGAGCTGCTCAAGGGTCACACATTCGGCAAAGGCATGGACGGCGACATCTTCGAGGAGGGGCGCGGGGCCCTCGTCGACGAGGGTGACGACAGTGGCGTCAAAATCGTGTTCGATTGTAAACATACCCCCCATGCTACGCTGGTGCGGCACGATTGCAAGGATCACGGAGTTCTCACTGGCCTTGCCGCGACACCACGCCTAAATTCAACCCGACGCGAACCGATCCAAGGTGAAACCAACATGCTTGCCTGCTCCCTTCGCTTGCCCGCGCTTGCTACCGCCATTGCATTGCTCTCCGCCTGTGTCGAACCCGTGCCGCCGCAATCCGCTCCGCAAGGACAGGAGGTCACGCGCGGTGGCATCAGCGTTGCTGACTTCGCCGAAGTGGTCGCCCGCATGGAACCCGTGGCCGAAGCCGAATGCCGCGCCCGCGCGCCTCAGGCTCGTTGCGATTACAAGATACAGGTCGACCGCCGCACTTCGCAGCCCGCCAATGCCTATCAATCGGTGAACGACGATGGCGATCCGACCATCACCTTCACCATCGCGCTGATTGCCGATCTGGCCAACCGCGACGAGTTGGCCTTCGTCATGGGCCATGAGGCGGCGCACCATATCGCAGGCCATCTGGAGCGCACACAATCCACCGCCGTCATGGGCGGGGTGCTGGGTGGGCTGCTCGGTGTCGCGCTGGGCGGTGATGCCACAGCCATCGATACCTTGCAGAATGTCGGCGCCACGGTCGGCGCGCGGACCTACTCAAAAGCCTACGAGTTGGAGGCTGACCAACTCGGCACGATCATCACCGCCAAGGCGGGCTTCAACCCAGTGCGCGGCGCGCAGTTCTTCGAACGCCTCCCCGATCCAGGTGATCAGTTCCTCGGTTCACACCCGCCCAATGCGCAGCGGATCGAGACTGTCAAACGGACCATGGCGCAGCTCTAGGCCCCACGGCACCCCGCCGTTTTCCCACGCCGCTTTGAGATGGATCATGGTGGCGCACGCGTCTGCGTGCTTGGCTCGCGCTACAGATGCATGGAGATGGACATGGTGATGAATGACGTGATCAACGACACACCGCGCCACGGCACGGGATGTTTGATGGATGGCATGGCCGAACGCCTCGGCGCGGATGTCGCCGCCGCCGCGCGTGCGGGCGACTTGTCCCGCGAAGAGGTCGGCGATCTGGTCACACGCTGCGGCCAATGCACACGACACGATGACTGCATCCTGTGGCTCATGGACCACCAAGGCCCGCAAGACGCGCCGCCCGCCTTCTGCCTCAACACGCAGGAACTCCAATACGTCCGCGCGATGCAGCGCCCGTTGACGCCTGAGAGCTGAGACACCCGCCCGTCCGTTTTTTGTGTTGTCTTGCCCCTGATGCGTGGCGAATATGTGCCTTACGCGCTATGCGCGGGCCGAAGGACGGGGGAACCGATGATTTCCAGAGCAGCCTACACGTGGAACCGCTTGATCAAGCGCACCATCTGGAGTTGGCAGGGAGTGTGCGCGACATGGCGCGGGGAGCATTCCTTCCGTTCGTGGGTCTGGGCCAATCTCGCCTCTGCCGCGCTTGCCTTCGCGCTGCCGCTAAGCGGGGGAGAGCGTGGGTTGATCCTCGCGCTTGGGCTTCTGGTGTTGGCCGCCGAACTGTTCAACACCGCGATTGAGGACGCCGTGGACTATATCTCGACCGAGGAGAACCCGCTGGCCAAACGCGCCAAGGATGCAGGCTCCGCCGCCGTCGCCATCACCGCCATCGCCACTGGCGTCGCGTGGCTCGCCATCCTGATCGGTTAACGCGCTTCCACAGCCTCGACGGGACCGCCCGCCATCTTCCACGCCGAGAAGCCGCCACCCACATGGGCCACCTTCTCAAACCCCATCTCGATGCAGGTCTTGGTCGCCAAGGCCGACCGCCACGCAGAGGCGCAGTAGAAGATGTAGGTTTTCCCCTCCGCGAAGATCGGCTTGTGATAGGGGCTTTCGGGGTCGATCCAGAATTCCAGCATCCCGCGCGGACAGTGGAAGGCATTGGGGATTTTCCCCTCCCGCTCCAACTCGCGACGGTCGCGCAGATCGACAAAGACCACATCATCGTCCCCCAACCGCGCGATTGCGGTGTCGGTGGGAATGGTCTCGATCACCTCATGGGCGGCGGCGAGCAGGTCTTTGTAATTCTTGCGCATGGTGTCTCTCCTCTTGGCGGAGAGTTAACCCGCAGGCGCGGGGGAGAGCAATGGGGCTTTAGGAGTCCCTGTAGACCTTTGGCGATCACAAAGTGGGTGCAGCGCTCGATCCTCCCCCAATGGGAGGGCTTAGCTGCTATTTGACAGAAAAAAGGCTCACCCCTAGGGTGAGCCTAAATCTGTTTGTCGAAGGGGGAGCCGAATGGCAACGTCCACATCAACTATGCCCTCTTAGTATCTTTCTTGAAGGCATTTGTCAATTTAATTCAGTAGAATCTCAAATAAATGAGCTCGTGGAACACAGACAAAATCAAGAGAATTTCTAACGCTCTATCAAGGCAGCGTTTTGAGAGATATTTAACCAATTGTGATGGCGATATGTCGCGAGCACTTGAGCTTTACAGGTGGAATATTGAGGTGTCTGCGGAGTGCCTTAAACTCCTTCATGTCTGCGAAGTGACATTCCGCAATGCGGTTTCTGATGCTCTTGAGGCTCAATACGGCGAGAATTGGCCTAGTGTGAAAGCTTTTCAAGTGTCGCTACCAAATCCTAAACGCGGCTGGAACCCTCGAAGAGACGTTGAGAGTCTATCGCGCAAATTCAATACGTCGGATCAAGTGGGTAAACTCATCGCGGACAGTAAATTCGCTTTGTGGTGCAAGCTAATGAATGCCAGCCAAAATGATCGAATTTGGGTCAAGCATTTTAGAATCTCGTTTCCATATGCTCCGCTCAGAATGTCCACGAATGACGAACGTCAAGAAATCATGGATGCCGTTACGGAGGTAAGAGAACTTAGAAATCGTATCGCGCACCATGAGCCGATTTTCACTAGGGAAAAGCTAGAGGAGGAAATTGCGAGTGCATATTTCCTAATTGGTTGTCGATGCCGAGTTACAGAGGAGTGGTGCAGGAGCAATGACCGCATTCAAGATTTTCTGACATGCCGGCCCTAGACGATTCTTCGTTGAATAGTCGTCTCCGACGCTTCCGCGCGTTGTGGCTAAAATCAGTCCCCCAGACTGATTTTTAACGCCGCAACCCCCACAAATCATACTCCCCAGCCTCATCCACTTCCACCGTCACCAAATCCCCAACGGACAGCCCTTCGGTCCCCTCGTCGATAAACAGGTTCCCGTCGATCTCGGGCGCATCCGCCTTGGTGCGACAGGTCGCAATCCCGTCCTCGTCGATGTCGTCCACGATCACCTGCTGCACCGTGCCGACTTTGGCGGCAAGTTTCGCCTCCGAGATCGCCTGCGCCTTCTCCATGAAGCGGTTCCAGCGGTCTTGTTTCACCTCTTCGTCCACGTGACCGTCGAGCGCATTGGAGCGCGCCCCGTCCACGTTTTCGTATTTGAAGCAGCCCACACGATCCAGTTGCGCCTCGTCCATCCAGTCGAGCAGATACTGGAATTCCGCCTCCGTCTCACCTGGATAGCCGACGATGAAGGTCGAGCGCAGGGTGATGTCGGGGCAGTCGGCCCGCCACGCCGCGATCTCGTCGAGCACCTTGGCCGAGGCCGCAGGGCGCGCCATGCGTTTGAGCACATCGGGGTGGCCGTGTTGGAAGGGAATGTCGAGGTAAGGCAGAACCGCGCTGCCGCTATCGGCCATGAGCGGGATCAATTCGCGCACATGGGGGTAGGGGTAGACGTAGTGCAGCCGCACCCACAGATCATCCGCCGCGCCCAACTCGCCAAGCGCGCGGGTGAGCGAGAGGATCGGCGCTTTCTCTTCGCGGTCCTTCCAGTCGGTGCCATAGGCGGAGGTGTCCTGCGAGATGACCAGCAATTCCTTCACACCCGCCTCGACCAGCTTCTCCGCCTCGCGGAGGACCGCCGCTTGCGGGCGGGAGGTGAGCCTGCCGCGCATGTCGGGGATGATGCAGAATTTGCAGGCGTGGTTGCAGCCCTCGGAAATCTTGAGATAGCTGAAGTGCCGCGGCGTGAGGCTCACCCCCGTTGCGGGCAGAAGGTCCACGAAGGGATCGGGCGCGGGCGGCACGGCACCATGCACCGCGTCAAGCACCTGTTCGTATTGATGCGGGCCTGTGACGGCGAGCACCTTGGGATGCACGCCCGTGATATAGTCGGGCTCCGCGCCCAGACACCCCGTCACGATCACCTTGCCATTCTCGCGCAGCGCCTCGCCGATGGCCTCAAGGCTTTCGGCCTTCGCACTGTCGAGAAAGCCGCAGGTGTTCACGATCACCGCGCTCGCGCCCGAATAGTCGGGGCTGATCGCATAGCCTTCCGCGCGCAGGCGCGTGAGGATGCGTTCGCTGTCCACCAATGCCTTGGGGCAGCCCAGTGAGACCATGCCGATGGTTGGCTGGCCGTCACGCGGCTTGGCGTCGAAATGCGCGCGTGGCGCGAGGTCGGGGCGGAGATTCGGTGGGTTTGTGCTCATATGCTGCTTTTACGCGAGGTGGCGGGTTTCGGGAATGCCTCCGGCGGGGATATTTTCGCAACAGGTGAAGGAGGCGGTAACGGTCTCTTAATGTCGTGGCGCTACTTTGAGGGCGCGGAACAGGCGGGGACGCCGATGGCCGCAACAGGTGAAGGCGCACTGCCCGTCGCTGCCGAGGTGGCGCGGAGCAGTGCGTGACCCTTCATCTGTTCACAAATATCCAGCGGCCTTACGCTTTCAAACGCCACCCCGTTTTGAAAATCCATCCCACAACGCTCACACAGATCACGAAGAAGAGCGCAACCGCGCCGAGAGAGACAGGCACGGGCACATCCGCCACGTCAAAGAACGACCAGCGGAAGCCCGAGATGAGGTAGAGCACGGGGTTGAACTTCACCACGATCTGCCAGACGCCTGGCAGCATGGAGGCCGAGTAGAAGGCCCCACCGAGGAAGACCAGCGGCGTGATGACGAGCATGGGGATGATCTGCAACTGTTCGAAATTGCTCGCCCAGATGCCGATGATGAAGCCCATGAGCGAAAACGTCACCGCCGTCATGACCAGAAACGCGAGCGCCCAGACGGGGTGCGCGATCTGCAAATCCACGAAGAAGGTCGCCGTGACCAGGATGATCGTGGCCACGAAAAGCGACTTGGTCGCCGCCGCGCCGACATAGCCCAGAAGGATTTCCATGAAGGTGATCGGCGCGGAGAAAAGCTCGAATATCGTGCCCGAAAACTTCGGGAAATAGATGCCGAAGGAGGCGTTCGACAGCGAGTTTTGCAGCACCGTCAGCATCACCAGACCTGGCACGATAAAGGCACCATAGGCGATGCCCTCGACTTCCTGTATGCGCCCGCCAATGGCCGCGCCGAAGACGACGAAATAGAGCACGGTGGAAAGCACAGGCGACAGGATCGACTGGCTGAGCGTGCGGAAAAAACGGCTCATTTCGAACCTGTAGATGGATTTTACGGCCAGCCAGTTCATGCGGTTTCCTCCACGGGGGCGGGTGTCTCTTCCACGAGGGTGAGGAATACTTCCTCAAGGCTGTTCTCATGGCTGGAGAGGTCACGCACGGAGATGCCGTTTTCGGCGAGATCGGCGATCATGCGGGTCAGGCCCGTGCGCTCGGCGTTGGTGTCGTATTCGTAGGTGATCTGCGTGCCGTCCTCGCTTAGCGACAGGTCGTAACCCGCCAGCGCGGGCGGCAGGGTGTCGAGCGAATCGACGAGATCCAGAACGAGGTGCTTCCTGCCAAACCTCTGCATCAACGTGTCTTTTTCTTCCACGAGGAGGATTTTGCCCTTGTTGATCACCGCGATACGGTCGGCCATTTCTTCGGCCTCTTCGATGTAATGGGTGGTCAGGATCACGGTCACGCCCTGATCGCGCAGGCCGCGCACGACCTCCCACATATCACGGCGCAGCGCCACATCGACGCCTGCGGTCGGCTCGTCGAGGAAAAGCACGCGCGGCTTGTGGGAGAGCGCCTTGGCGATCATCACGCGGCGCTTCATTCCGCCCGAAAGCTCCACGTTCTTGCTGTTGCGCTTGTCCCATAGTGACAGGGAGCGCAGCACCTCTTCGAGATAGGCGTCATCGGGTTTGCAGCCGAACAGGCCACGGGTGAACCTGACCGAGTTCCAGACGGTCTCGAAAATATCGAGCGCGATTTCCTGCGGGACGAGACCGACCATTTTGCGCGCCGCGCGGGCGTCGGTGACATTGTCGTGGCCGCAGATCGTAACCGATCCCGAGGTGATCGAGACCAGACCGCAGACCGCGCCGATCAGCGTGGTCTTGCCCGCACCATTGGGGCCGAGCAGCGCAATGATCTCGCCATCCTCGATATCGAGCGATGCGTCCTCAAGAGCATGTGTGCCTGAGGCATAGGTTTTTGTAAGGTTCTTGATGGAAATAACGGGTGCCATGGGCGGTCCCTTCGGTTGTGTGCGTCGTTTGGAGATAGGGAGCGTCGCGGCCAATTTGAACCGCGCGGTGATGTGGAAGCAAACTTTTCCCGCGTCCGAGGACCAAGGTGGATGAACGGGGCAGGGCGCGGCGGATCGCTCAATCGCCGCGGCAAATGAAAAACAGCGCCTGACGGCGCTGCTTTCTCGTGTTTGTGTTTTTGGCCCTTAGCGGCGGCGATCGCGGCGCGAGGACATTGGCTGGAACGCCACGCCGACATGCGCTTCGCAATAGGGTTTGCCAGGCTGGCTGGGCAGACCGCAGAACCAGAAGTCGTCCGTCGCAGGATCGCCCACGGGCCATTTGCAGGTTTTTTCGGTGAGTTGCATCACCGTGAGTTTCTTTGCCTTCTTCTCGACTTCGGAAACCTTGGCGAGGGCTTCGGCAGGGATCTCGTTGGTCGAGGGTTGCGGCGGCAGAGGCTGACCCGCAGGGATGATCGCACGACGGGCGGGCGACATGGCGGGTTTGGGTGTTGCCTCGGGAGCAGCCTCAACCTTGGGCTCGGCGGGTTTCGCCTTGGCCTTGGGTTTGGCGGCTGCTGGCGCGGCGGGTTTTGCCTTCGCCTTGGCTTTCGCAGCAGGAGCGGCGGCTTTTGCATTGCCGCCCGATCCCGCGCGGTTGGACAGGCCGAGGCGATGCACTTTGCCGATCACGGCATTGCGCGTCACACCGCCAAGCTCCTTGGCGATCTGGGAGGCGGATTGACCCTCGCCCCACATTTTCTTCAAAACTTCAACGCGCTCATCGGTCCAGGACATCGGCAGTGGCTTTCCTTGCGTGACACGCGGGCGCAAAGGGTCCGCGTCTTGGCGACACCGCACAGCACCTGCGCGGATCGCATCGTTGGTAGAATTCTCCGTTCCCCCTATTTTATTCTTCGCGCAGGCGGTTACAAGCGCTGAAAGCGGAACAATGTGAAGCAATATCAGAGGACGGGGCCAATGGAAACAGGTGCAAACGAGATTGCCATGGGGGTGCGCCGCTTCGGCGCGGTGAACTGGCTGGGGCTGGGAACGCTGATGCACCGAGAAATCCGACGCTTCATCGCGGTCTGGACACAGACGCTTATGGCACCGCTGGTGACGGCGGGTCTCTTCCTGACGATCTTCACGCTGGCCATCGGTCCCTCGCGCGGTGAGGTGATGGGTGTGCCCTTCGTTCACTTCCTCGCGCCTGGTATCCTGACCATGACGGTGATCCAGAACGCCTTCGCCAACACCTCGTCGTCGATCATGATCTCGAAGGTGCAGGGCAATATTGTTGACACACTCATGCCGCCGCTCTCGCCGCTGGAACTGACTTTCGGTTATATCGCGGGCGGGGTGGTGCGCGGCATGATCGTGGCCTTTGCGATTTGGGCAGCGATGGCGCTTTTCGTCGGCCTCGGTCTGGCGCATCCGCTGGCCGCGATCGGTTTCGTCACGCTCGGCGCGGTTTTTCTCGGCGGTATGGGCATCATCGCGGGCATCATCAGTCAGAAATTCGACCAGATGGCCGCGATCACCAATTTCATCATCACGCCGTTGTCCTTCCTGTCGGGCACCTTCTATTCGGTGGAAACCCTGCCGCAGTGGTTCCGCACGCTGACCCACCTCAATCCCGTGTTCTACCTCATCGACGGGGTGCGCTACGGGATTATTGGCCGTTCGGACAGTGCGCCACTCTTGGGCTTCAGCGTTCTGGTGGCCGTCAATGTGGTGGTGCTTCTCACCGTCTGGAGCATGTTCAAACGCGGTACGCGGCTCAAGTCGTAACAGGCGGCCAAACTATCGCCCCAATCATCGGCGAGACTGGCGCAAAGTCAGTTTCGTCGGTGTTTGCCTATGCTTGTCAAAATTCGTTTCACAACTGCGATGGTGATTTTTGCCGTGCTGGTCGCAATGGTGGTCTCCGCGCCTGTGCGCGCGGGCGACAGCCTGCCGTCCGAGTTGGACCGCGTGGATCGTCGCGCCGAGTTGATCGGGTGGGAGGCCGTGGGGCGTCTCGATATGCGCGGGCAGGGCACCTGTTCGGGTGCGCTGATCGAACCCGATCTGGTGTTGACGGCGGCGCATTGCGTGGTGAATGATGCGGGCGAGAAATTTGCCCCGACCGACATCCTCTTTCGCGCGGGCCTTCGCAATGGCGACTATATCGCGGCCTCGCGCGGTCTGGCCGTGGCCGTGGCGCCCGACTACGAGGGAAGTGCAGGGTCCGCGGCGACGATGGCACAGATCCGTCACGATGTGGCGCTCGTCAAACTCGCAACCCCCGTCGCCCGCGCGCTGGCGCAGCCCTTTCCCATCCATCGCACGTCCCGCTCGCGGGGCGAATTGATGGTGGCCTCCTACGGGCAGGGCCGCAACGACACCCTGTCGATCCAGCGCGAATGTCACATCCTCGACGCGGGAGCGGGGATCATGGGGTTCGACTGCGACATCACCTACGGCTCGTCGGGTGCGCCCGTCTTTTCCATCGACGGGGTGCGTCCCGCGATCATCTCGGTGGTCTCGGCCACCGCCACCAAGGAGGGGAAGCGCTATGGTCTTGGTGTCGAGGTGCGCGATGTCGTGGAGGTGTTGAAGCGCGAAATAGCTCTTGGTGCGCCGCAGGTCGCCACCCGTCCCGTAGTGGTCAAGCGCATGAGGCCCTCGTCGGACGCGACAGGCAGCGCCCGCAAGGTTGGCGGCGCGAAGTTCGTTTCCTCGAAGTGAAATGCCCGACAATTTGCCCGACAGGTAGCCGACACATATCCGACAGGAAGCCGCCGCGCCTGACGGTCGCCGTCGATTTTCTTTGACAGCACCCCCTGTGCAGGCGTAAGAGCCGCGCCATGACCGCATATGTTTCGCATATTTCCGAGACCCGACGCCGACGCCGTTAAGGCCGTCAGCGCGCTTTCGCGTGTCATTATCCGTGCTGCATGACCCGTGACGCAAGCGGCACAAACCGCGCCAAACAGGCGCAAACCCCGTAAAATCCCAACTCAAACGTTGACAGGCCAGCGCCTACGCGCAACGAAAAGCCTCTCAATAATACAAGGACCACTTGCGATGATTTCGTCCGTTCTTCCGACCTACAACCGTGCACCGCTTTCCTTCGTCAAAGGGGAAGGCTCGTGGCTTGTGGAGGCGGATGGGCGACGTTTTCTCGACCTCGGCGCAGGCATCGCGGTGAACACCTTGGGACACGCCAACCCCGATCTGGCCGCCGTGCTCAAAGCGCAGGCCGATACGCTGTGGCATGTCTCCAACCTCTACACCATCCCCGCGCAACAGGCGCTCGCCGACAAGCTGGTGGAGGAGACCTTTGCCGACACCTGCTTCTTCACCAACTCGGGCACCGAGGCCGCTGAACTGGCGATCAAAATGGCGCGGAAGTACTGGTTCGATAAGGGCCAGCCCGAGCGGATCGAGATCATCACCTTCGACGGCTGTTTCCACGGGCGCTCCTCGGCGGCGATCGCCGCAAGCGGGTCGGAGAAGATGGTCAAGGGCTTCGGTCCCGTTCTGGAGGGCTTCGTGCATCTCCCCTTCGACGATCTCGACGCAGTGCGTGCCGCCGTGGGCGATGCCACCGCCGCGATCATGATCGAGCCGATCCAAGGGGAGGGCGGTATCCGTCCTCTGCCTGACGCCACGCTGAAAGGGCTGCGCGAGATTTGCGACGAGACTGGAACCCTGCTCATCCTCGACGAGGTGCAATGTGGTGTGGCGCGCTCAGGTAAGCTCTTCGCCCATGAATATGCGGGTATCACGCCCGACATCATGATGGTGGCCAAGGGCATTGGCGGGGGCTTCCCGCTCGGTGCAGTTCTGGCCACGGAAGAGGCCGCCAGCGGCATGGTCGCGGGCACCCACGGTTCCACCTATGGCGGCAACCCTCTGGGCTGTGCAATCGGGCTGAAGGTCATGGAAATCACCTCCGACACCGCATTTCTCGCCGAGGTCAATCGCAAGGCATCGCTTTTCAGCCAAGGGCTCGAAGGGCTGGTCGCAGTTTATCCTGACTTGTTCGAGACCGTGCGCGGCACGGGGCTGATGCTCGGGATCAAATGCAAGGTCGCGCCCGCGGAGATCGTCGCGGCGGGGTATGACGCGGGCATCCTGACCGTGCCAGCGGCTGATAATGTGGTGCGCCTTCTGCCCGCGCTCAACATCCCCGACGAGGACATCGCGGAGGCGCTTAAACGCCTCGACGCAGCCGCACAGGCGGTGTCACAGGCGAAAGAGTAACGCCCCGCGAACCGATATGAGATAGAGATTGAGAGCGGCGCCTTGTTGCGCCTGTATGAGAAAGACAGAAACATGAGACATTTCCTCGACATCAACAAGACCGACGCGCAGGAGTTGCATCGGATCATCGAGACAGCCAAAGCCACGAAGAACGCGCGCGCTGGCAAGCCGAAGGCCGCACCTGACGCCGAGTTGCCGCTCAAGGACAAGATGGTTGCGCTGATCTTCGAAAAGCCCTCCACGCGAACCCGCGTTTCCTTTGATGTGGGCGTGCGCCAGATGGGCGGTCAGACGATGGTGCTGTCGGGCAATGACATGCAGCTTGGCCATGGTGAGACCATCGCCGACACCGCCCGCGTTCTGTCGCGCTATGTCGATATGATCATGATCCGCACATTCGAGGAGCAGACGCTTCTGGAGATGGCCGAATATGCCACCGTGCCCGTGATCAACGGCCTGACCAACCGCACCCACCCCTGTCAGATCATGGCCGATATTCTCACTTTCGAGGAGCATAACGGCCCGATCAAAGGCAAGAAGGTCGTGTGGCTTGGCGATGGCAACAATGTTTGCGCGTCCTTCATCCACGCCGCTGGCCAGTTCGGTTTTGATCTGACCTTTGCAGGGCCGCAACCGCTTGATCCCGAGGCGGGCTTCATCGAGGAGGCGCGCGCCAAGGGAGCGACCATCGAGATTGAACGGGACGCGGACAAGGCCGTTTCAGGGGCCGATCTGGTGGTGACGGACACATGGGTGTCGATGCATGATCCCGCATCCGCACGTGAGCGCCGTCACAACCAGCTCCGCCCCTACAGGGTGAATCGCGCCCTGATGGGAAAGGCCAATCCCGACGCGCTGTTCATGCACTGCCTGCCCGCGCATCGCGGCGACGAGGTGACGAACAACGTGATGGACGGGCCGCAGTCGGTGATCTTCGATGAGGCAGAAAACCGTCTGCACGCGCAAAAGGCGGTCATGCGCTGGTGCGTTGGCGAGTAAACGCCGTAGAGCATTTGATCAGTGAAGAAGACGGGCGCGGCAAGTGAGGCGGCGCCCGTTTTTTCATTCATGCGGTGGTGGCGGCTTTAGGTGAAGAGCGCTGTGAGCAGCACGAAGACCAGTCCCGACAGAAGTGCTGCGGCGGGCACCGTGATCACCCATGCAGCCACGATGGTCATGAAGTGCGAGCGGCGCACGAGCTTGCGGCGGCGGCGCTCTTCTTTGGCGATGCGCAATTCGGGCGGACGCGCGGCGGCGTGTTTTTCCTGCTGGCGCGAGTGGTGCCATTCGCGGAAGAACCCGACGCCAAAGACACCGCCCACGGCGATATGGGTGGAGGACACGGGCAGGCCGAGCCAGCTTGCCACGATCACCGTGATTGCCGCCGAAAGCGCGACGCAATAGGCGCGCATCGGGTTGAGCTTGGTGATTTGGCTGCCCACCATCTTGATCAGTTTCGGACCAAAGAGCAGAAGGCCGAAGGAAATGCCGAAGGCGCCGATGACCATGACCCATTGCGGGATCGTGACCTTGCCCGCGAACTCGCCGAACTCCGTGGCGTGAACGATAGCGGCAAGCGGGCCAACGGCATTGGCCACGTCATTGGCCCCATGTGCAAACGACAGGAGCGCCGCCGAGATGACCAGCGGCAGGCCGAAGAGTGCCTTGAGCGACTTGTTGCGGTTCTCCATGCCATCCGACTGGCGGCGGATGAGCGGCGCGGATATGGCATAGGAAATCGCGCCGATCGCGGCGCCGATTATCAGCGATGTGGGCAGGTCGATAGAGACGATCTTTTTGAGGCCCTTAACCGCGAGATAGGTCGAGAACACGCCCATCATGATGCCGACGAGAACAGGCACCCATTGGCGCGCGGCGGCGATCTTGTCTTCTTTGTAAATGATATTGGCCTTGATGAAGGCGAGGAAGGCCGCGGCGATGACGCCGCCGAGGACGGGCGAGATGACCCATGAGGCGGCGATCTGGCCCATGGAGACCCAGTTGACCGCTCCGAAGCCTGCCGCCGCGATCCCTGCGCCCATGACGCCCCCCACGCCCGAGTGCGAGGTGGAAACGGGTGCGCCGATCCATGTTGCGAGGTTGACCCAGAGCGCCGAGGACAAAAGCGCGGCCATCATCGCCCAGATGAAGATGCGCGTATCCGCGACGGCGTTGGGGTCAATGATCCCCTTGGAGATGGTCGAGACCACATCGCCGCCTGCCAAAAGCGCGCCTGCGCTCTCGCACAGGGCCGCGATGACAATGGCCCCACCCATGGTCAGGGCTTTCGCCCCCACGGCGGGCCCCATGTTGTTGGCCACATCGTTGGCGCCGATGTTGATCGCCATATAGGCGCCCAAGACGGCCGCAGCGATGACCAGCGCGCTGCCAGATCCCGCACCGAAAATTGCGGCGGCGGCGATGCCAGCGATAATCATGAAGGCCAGCGCGATCCCCAAGCCGACCATCGGGCGGCTTACGCTTTGCATCGCGTATTCGACGTTGCTGATGCGGTTGAGGTCCTTATCGAGCGTGGTCCACGATTTGCCCTTGTCGCTCATGGTCGCCGGTCTCCCGTTGTGGCTGCTTGGCCGATCGCGACGCCCTGTCATGCAACTGTCACGATTCTGATACACTCGGCGCAGCGCTAACGCGGTTGGGCGCGTCGATCAAGGCAAACCAACGTCACGCGCAAAGACGCGCGGCAAACGTGGCCTCGGGGTCAGTGGGGAGGAGGTGTGCCAGTAGGCGCGACGATGGTTGTATTCGCGCGTGCCAAACGCGTTTGCGGCACCCGCGCGGACGGGCTTATTTCCTGCTGAAGTTGCGCAGGATGGATTTCAACTCGGGCTCTTCGACCATTTCGGCGGCGCGTTCGGGGGCGACCCAATTGCGTTTGCGCTGGCCCGCTTCGGGAAAGTCTTCAAGCAGCTCGTCGACTTTGATCGGGTAGACATTCGCCTCGACAGGGGCGGTTGCGCCGTTGTCGAATTGTTTGTCGTAGAAGTAGGTGCCGATGGGCTTGCGAGTGACTTTCGAGGGCTTTACCCCCGCTTCTTCCCAAGCCTCTTGTGCCGCCGCACCTGCGCCGTCAAGCCCGTCGATGGGCCAGCCTTTGGGCAGGATCCAGCGTCCGGTGCCGCGCGAGGAGATCAAAAGGATTTCCTTGCCGCGTTTGCCTGTGCGATAGCACAGCGCAGCCGTCTGAACCCGCGCGGGGCGACGCAATAACGGGTCAATGACGCCCGACCAAGCGTTCTTTAGGAAATCAACCATGAGGACTAACCGTGCTCGTTTATTTTTCTTATCATTCCATTAGATAGTGAATACTTTGTAAATAATCAAGGAATCCCGTGACTTCGCGCGCGTAAATGGTGCGATGTGGGGTCATTGTGATTTTGTATCCCGCTGTATACCTGCTTTTCGGCGCGGGCCTGTGGCGCTAACATCGCCGAGCGTTTAATCAGAACCGTGGACGCAAACCCGCATGACGGCGGGGCAGCAGGCCCCGACCCGGAAATGAAAAAGGACGACAGATGACACAGGCTCGCATCGGCCTCATTGGCCTCGGCGTTATGGGCGCCAACCTTTCGCTCAACATTGCCGAGAACGGATTTCCAATTGCGGTCTACAACCGCACCGGTGCCGTAACCGATGACTTCGTCGCCTCCGCAGGCGAACTCACGGACAGGCTCGTTCCAGCCAAGACGCTTGATGCACTGGCCGCGTCGCTCACCAAGCCGCGTGCCGTGATCATCATGGTGGCCGCCGGTGCCGTGGACGCGGTGATCGAGGAGTTGAAGCCGCACCTTGAAGCAGGCGACATGATCATCGACGCGGGCAACGCCAATTTCCACGACACCCGCCGCCGCGAAGCCGCACTGAAACAGGCGGGTCTGAACTTCATCGGTATGGGGGTGTCGGGCGGCGAAGAGGGCGCGCGTTTCGGCCCATCCATCATGGCGGGCGGCGACAAGGCGTCCTTCGAGGTGATCCGCGACATCCTTGAGGCGATCTCGGCCAAACACAACGGCACCGCCTGCGCCGACCACTTCGGTCCTGATGGTGCGGGCCATTTCGTCAAGACGGTTCACAACGGCATCGAATACGCCGATATGCAAATGATTGCGGAGGTTTACGGGCTTCTGCGCGACGGCGACAGCCGCTCGACCGCCGAGATCGGTGCGCTGTTCGAGGCATGGGACAAGGGGCCGCTCAACTCCTACCTGATCGAGATTTCGGGCAAGGTTCTGCAAACCGTGGACGACAAATCGGGCAAGCCCCTCGTCGATATGATCGTCGATAAGGCGGGTCAGAAGGGCACAGGCCGCTGGACCGCGATCGAGGCGCTTTCGCTTGGCCAATCGCCCTCCACCATCGAAGCCGCCGTGGCCGCGCGTTCGTGGTCGTCCGAGAAGGAAACCCGCGAGGCGGGAGCGGAGATTTTCGCCGATGTGACGGGCGAGGCGGGGGCGGAAATGCTCTCCGACGCCGATCTCGAAAAGGCGCTGCTCGCGGCGAAGATGATCGCCTATGATCAAGGGTTCAAACTCCTTGCCGCAGCCTCCGAGGAATACGACTGGGATCTCGATCTGGCGTCCTGCGCCGAGGTCTGGCGGGCTGGGTGCATCATCCGTTCGGCGCTGCTCGACGACATGGCCAGCGCGATCCGTGAGGGTCTGCCGCATACGCAACTGATCTTCGCGCCGCGCTTTGCGCAACTCATTCGCGAGGGCGCATCGGCGCTGCGTCGTGTGGTGGCATCTGCTGCGCTGCGCGGTCTGCCCACGCCTGCCTTCTCCAACGCACTGGCCTATTTCGACACAATGCGGATGGCGCGTGGCACCACCGATCTGATCCAGGGGCAGCGCGACTTCTTCGGCGCGCACAGCTTCGAGCGTGTTGACGGCGGCAAGGGACATCACGGCCCGTGGGCGGGCGATGTGGCGCATTCGGCGGCTCTGACCGACTGACGCAAGCCACTTGCACCAATCGAACGGAAACGGCGCGGAATTGCACATTCCGCGCCGTTTTCTTTGAGTATTTCTACAGCGATGAAGACGAGAAGTCCCCGCGCCCCCTCACGTGCCGCGTTTTTTCGCGCGCAAGGTTGGGTCGGCCTGCGTCGGGTCTTCGGGCCACGGGTGGCGCGGATAGCGGCCCCGCATGTCCTTGCGCACATCCGCATAGGACGTGGTCCAGAAGTTCGGTAGGTCCATCGTCACCTGCACGGGGCGGTGTGCGGGGGAGGTGAGAGTCACCCGCAAAGGCACGCGCCGAGCACCCACGGTCGGATGGCGTGTGGTGCCGAACATCTCCTGCAATCGCGCGGTAATGGCGGGGTGTTCGCCACTGTAGTCAATCGGGATCTTGCGGCCCAAGGGGGAGGTGAAGGCGGCGGGTACTTCTCGGTCCAGGCGGCTCATCTGGTCCCAGTCGAGCATCGCCCGCAGCGCCTCGGTGATGTCGAGCGCCTTGAGCTGCGCCTCCGTTCTCTCTCCATTGAGGTGGGGCAGGAGCCAGTCCCCCAGCGTCGCCATCAGTGCCTCGTCGGACATGTCAGGGTAGTCCCCCATAAGCAGCACCCGCGCCTGAAACAGTCGCGCCTTTTTGCTCCACGGCAGGCCGATCTGGCGTAGCCCGTCGAGTGCGCCTTTGGCAATCGCCTCATTGGGCGCGTCACGCCATTGTTGGTCGTTCAGCACAAGCGCGCCGAACATCTCACGTCTGCGGGCTTCCACGCAGCGGCTGCGTTTGTCCCACGCGCAGACCTCGTGCCAGTCGATGTGATCGGGGAAAAGGTCCCGCAATTCGGCCTCGCTGATTTGTGCGGCCTGGCGGATTTTCGCCTCACGCGGTGCGCCGTCGGTGTCGGTCACAACGATGAGCCGCGCACCAGCGAGCGCGTCTCCGTCATCCATCACCGCGCCCTTTCCGCCCGACAGGATGAAGCGCGCCTGATCGCCCTTGCGGCGCAGTCCCACGCGGTCGGGATAGGCCAGCGCGGCCATGGCTCCCGCCGACATTGGTGCCCCGTCAGGGACATCGCGGGCGAGACGTTTGGCTTCGTCTTTGATCCGTGCGAGAGCGGCGCGGTCTGCACGCGGGTCGCCGCGTTCCAGCGCCTTCAACCGCAGCGCCAGATCGCACCCCGCCCCGCGCATCGGGTCGCGTTCGTTCAACAATGCGGCCAGTGGCGCGGCCTGTTTGCCCGCTTTTTGCAGCATATGTGCAAGTCGCGGGTGGAGCGGTTGCGCGGCGATGGCGCGACCGTGGGCGGTGATGTGGTTGTCCGCGTCGAGTGCGTCGAGCGCTCGCAAGAGCGCACGCGCCTCCGCCAGTGGCCCCTCGGGCGGCGGGGTGAGAAAGGCCAGATCGCTCTCTTGCGCCCCCCACATCGCCAGTTCCAGCGCCAGTCCCGACAGGTCCGCTGTTTCGATCTCGGCGGGAGCGAAGGCGGCCAGCGCCCCTTCCTCGCCGCGCGTCCACATGCGGTAGCACACCCCCTCGGCCACGCGACCTGCGCGCCCGCGTCGCTGCTCGGCTTCGGCCTTGGAGACGCGCTCGGTGACGAGCCGCGACATGCCCGATCCGGGATCAAACCGCGCCCGCCGCGCACGGCCCGCGTCCACCACGATCCGCACATCTTCGATGGTCAGAGAGGTCTCGGCAATGGAGGTGGCCAGCACCACCTTGCGCCCCGTCTCGCAGGGCGCAATCGCCGCGCGTTGGTCGGCAAATTTCATCGCGCCGAAGAGCGGGCGTACCACGCAATCGCGCGGCAACCGCCTGTCCAGTTTCCCCTGGACGCGGCGGATTTCTCCTTCTCCTGGCAGGAAGACCAGCACCGATCCCGCCTCGGCCTCCACCGCCTCGATGACCAGATCGGCGACGGCATCCTCAAGCCGCCGCGTCTTTGGCACAGGGGCCTCAAGCCAGCGGGTCTCGACGGGGTAGGCGCGACCTTCGGAGACCACCACGGGCGCATCGCCCAAGAGAGCCGCCACGGGCCCTGCGTCCAGTGTCGCCGACATCACCACAACGGCCAGATCGTCGCGCAGCGCCCCGCGCACCTCCTCGATGAGCGCCAGCCCCAGATCGGCGTTCAGGCTGCGTTCGTGGAACTCGTCAAAGATCACTGCACCCACACCGGTCAATTCGGGGTCGCGTTGCAACATGCGCGTCAGAATGCCTTCGGTGACAACCTCGATCCGTGTCGCCTTCGAGATATTCGTCGCGCCGCGCATGCGGTAGCCCACTGTCTCGCCCGCCCGTTCACCAAGGGTCGCGGCCATGCGTTCGGCGGCAGAGCGTGCGGCCAGCCGTCGCGGCTCCAGCATAACGATCCGCCCCTTGATCGTGTCCAGAAGCGCCAGAGGCACGCGGGTTGTCTTCCCCGCACCAGGGGGCGCCATAAGCACAACGCGCCCCGTGGCGGCCACATGGGCCACCACCTCGTCCAGCACATCTTCAATCGGCAATCTCTCCATGCCGTCCTTATCCCCCATCCGACCCGCGACGAAAAGCACCCATCTGCACGGGTGAAAACCCTGCCCTGAACCTAGACTTCGCCGCCCCCATCGGGCATTCCTGAGCCGACCTGCCGCGCGCAGCACGAGCCGATGGAGACCGAGATGGATGCAGCAACCCTCGCCAAAGATGTGATCGCGGGAAACCGCCGTGCGCTGGCCCGTGCCATCACGCTTGTGGAAAGCGCGCGCCCCGATCATCGCGCCATGGCCACCGAGTTGATGGAGCATATCAAGGATGCCGACCGTCAGGCACTGCGCACCGGGTTGTCGGGCACGCCTGGTGTCGGGAAATCCACCTTGATCGAGAGTTTCGGGATGATGCTGATCGGCAAGGGGATGAAGGTCGCCGTGCTTGCGGTCGACCCCTCCTCGGCCCGTTCGGGCGGCTCGATCTTGGGTGACAAGACGCGGATGGAAATGCTTAGCCGCGAGAAGAATGCCTTTATCCGTCCGTCGCCCTCGCAATCTGAATTGGGCGGTGTTGCGCGGCGCACCCGTGAGGCGGTCGCACTGTGCGAGGCGGCGGGCTATGACATCATTCTGATCGAAACCGTTGGCGTGGGGCAATCCGAAACAGTGGTCTCCGAGATGTCCGACCTCTTCGTGCTGCTGCTCGCGCCTGCGGGTGGGGACGAATTGCAGGGCGTCAAACGCGGCATCATGGAGATGGCCGACATGATTCTCGTGAACAAGGCCGATGGCGATCTCCTGCCTGCCGCCAAGCGCACTTGTTCTGATTATGCGGGGGCGCTGCGTCTGATCCGCAAGCGTCCGCAAGACCCCGAAGGGTTCCCCAAGGCGATGACGGTTTCCGCGCTTCAGGAGGACGGGCTGGCCGAAGCATGGGACGATATGCAGGCGCTGATCGCGTGGCGGCGCGAGAACGGGTTTTTCGATGCCCGCCGCGCCGAACAGGCGGAATACTGGTTCGGTCAGGAAATCCGCCTTGGCCTGCTGGGTCAGTTGGAGCGCGAACCGCTCAAGTCTACGGTCGACGATCTGGCACGTCAGGTCGCGCAGGGCGCTATGACGCCCACGCGTGCAGCGGCGGATGTTCTGGCGGCGCTGAAAGAGGGGTGAGCGCAGGCAGGGGGCTCGTTCCGCCACCTGCGCACCGATTCCCCCGTCGATCCCCCTTGACGATTCTCCCGCCATCGCCTAACTACCGCGCACTGAATTTCGGGCGCTGTCACTTGGATTTCCTGCGGGCGGTGCTCTTTTCTGTTTGAATCGGTGAGTTTTCGGGGATTTGGCGCTTTTGGGCGCTTGATTTTCTGCCCCGCGCGCCTCATAGAGAGCGCCGATCCATTCAGGAACTGATAGAATCTGCGTGCGCGCCTGTCGCCCGCTTACGAAGACGAGGATAAACCCATGGCACGCCGTTGCGAACTGACCGGTAAAGGCCCGATGACTGGCAACAATGTCAGCCACGCCAAGAACAGAACCCGCCGCCGTTTCCTTCCGAACCTCAACGACACCACGTTGATGTCGGAAGCCCTCGGCCGCTCTTTCAAGCTGAAAATCTCCGCGGCCGCGCTGCGCACCATTGACCACCGTGGTGGCCTCGATGCCTTCCTTGCGAAAGCCAAGGACGAAGATCTCTCCGCCAACGCGCTGAAGATCAAGAAAGAGATCGCCAAGGCACAAGCCGCCACCGCGTAAGCGGCCAGCGACTTTCGCGCCGACATCTTTCGAAAACCCCGTGTGGCTGCCCGCGCGGGGTTTTTGCGTGTCTACTTCATCGTCCTTGGTGGGGGGAGGCACAAACCGTCGCACCCGCTCCCCGACACTTCCAAAAGCCCGCGCGCGCAGGTATGGATGGCGGTGATATGCGACAGATCCGACCCGTCATAGCCGCGCTTTTCGCGCTCTTGTTGATCGTCACCAGCCAGTCGATGGCGGTGGCGCGTGGCACGATGACGGATGCTGCGGGCGAGATGGTGCTGTGTACGGGCACGGGGCCAGTCACAGTGCTTTACGACGAAAACGGCGAGCCTCTCGGCCCGTCGCACATCTGCCCCGACTGCGCGCTTAGCGTGATTGCGGACGTGGGGCAGGTCTTCTCCCTCGCGGCCCCTTTGCGCCACGCCGAACCACTCGATGCGCCCGCCACAGCACTCGCCCGTTCGGGCGTGGATGCTCTGCCCGCCACTGCGCGTGGCCCCCCTGTTGTCTGAGACTCACAAAACCCAACCACCGTTTTTCAAGATACCAGACAGAACAGGACCACCTGATATGACCTTCAAAACAACCCTTCTCGCGGGTCTCTCCGCCCTTGCCTTCGCTCTGCCCGCCGTTGCTGAAATCACCATCGAGGACGCCTATGCCCGCGCCTCGGGCCCTTCGGCAAAAGCAGGCGCAGCCTTTTTCGTGATCAAGAATTCGGGCGATGCGGATGACCAGCTCATCGACGCGGCCTCCGATATTGCCAAGCGCGTCGAGCTTCACACCCATAAAGACATGGGCGATGGCGTCATGAAAATGATGCACGTCCCCGAGGGATTCACCATCCCCGCAGGCGGCAGCCATGCACTCAAGCGCGGCGGCGACCACGTGATGTTCATGGGTCTCAACCGTTCGATGAACGACGGCGATGTGATCTCCGTCACCCTGACCTTCGAAGACGCGGGCGACATCACCGTCGAGATTCCCGTTGACCTTCAGCGCACTGAAGAAATGTCGATGGAAATGGATCACGGTGACATGGATCACGATCACGACCACGGTGACATGGATCACGATCACGACCACGGTGACATGGACCATGACCACGATCACGACCATAGCAATATGGACCACTGATCACACCCCTATCCAACGACCAAAGGCACCCCATCTGCGGGTGCCTTTTTTATGTCCGTTGCGCGTTTGGCCTGTCTCGGGCGGCGGTCTACTTTGCGGTGCAAATACTTACGCTGCCTCAGCCGTTTAGCACTTCGCTCACCCATTCAGGCACCACCGTGCTGGCGGGGCCTTCACGCACCTCGTCAAACAGCGCGCCGGATGCGTCGAGGTTGATCTCCATCGTGCGGATGCCGAGTTGTTGCGCCATCTGGCGGAACCCTGCAGCGGGGTAGACAGTGCCAGAAGTGCCAAGCGCCACGAAGAGATCGCTTGCCTCCAGCGCCGCCTGTATGCGGTCCATGTGATAGGGCATTTCCCCGAACCACACGATGTCGGGCCGCGCGGCGGGCGCACCGCAGGCGGGGCAGGGGTGGCCCGCTTCCATCACGTCAGGCGCGGGCCAACGATGTCCGCAGGCAGCACAGAGCGCCGAATTGACCTCCCCGTGCATATGAAACACATCCCGCGCGCCGCCCCGTTCCAGAAGATCGTCGATGTTCTGCGTCACGAGGTGGACAGATTCGCCATGCGCCTGCTGCAACCGTGCCAATGCCTCATGAGCAGGGTTGGGACGGGCGACGGCCACATCTGCGCGTCTTTCGTTGTAGAACCTTTGCACCAGCGCGGGGTCGCGCGCGAAGGCTTCTGGCGTGGCCACATCCTCAACACGGTAGTTCTCCCACAGCCCATCTTCGGCGCGAAAGGTCTTTAACCCACTCTCCGCCGACAGCCCCGCTCCCGACAACACAAGAATTGCGCCAACCATCCGTGTCATTCCTTTGCTTGCGTCCTGTGTGAGCTTACGCCAAACTTCACGCCATGCGCAAAATTCTCTTCGTCTGTCTGGGCAATATCTGCCGTTCGCCTGCCGCCGAGGCCGTCACGCGGGCCAAGGCCGCATCGCTTTTCCCCGACCTCACCCTCGACAGCGCGGGTACGGGTGCGTGGCATGTGGGCGAGCCGCCCTATGGTCCGATGCAGGCGGTAGGTGCCGCGCGGGGCTATGACCTCTCGCCCCTGCGTGCGCGTCAGTTCCATGCGGGCGATTTCGACGCCTTTGATCTGATCGTGGTGATGGATGAGGAGAACCAGCGCGATGCCGAGGGGCTGCGTCCCGCGAGCAATGTCACACCGATACGGCTCTTCACCGATTTCGCGGATACCCATGAGACCGCCGTGCCTGACCCCTATTTTACCCGCGACTTCGACGGGGCTCTGGAATTGATCGAGCAATGCGCCGATGGGTTGATCGCCACGCTCGACTAGAGCAGCCAGCGGAAGGCGCGCGGCAATTCTTGCGTGCCGATCCGCACCACCGTCATGCGCGTGGGGAAATTGACACCATAGAACGGCACCGATGGCCCGTCGGCGACCCAGATCCCCGTGCCTTCGGGTTTGAGCGTGTTGAGCGGGTGGTAGAACCCGTCAGGCACAGACCTGCTCGGCGGTGGTCGCGAAATTCCTGTAGCGCTTCCAGAAGGCTTCGTGCAGCGGGTTGTCCGACTGGCGGATTTCCTGTGCGTGGTGCGGGTCTTTGAAGAACTTTGCCGCACGTTTCTGATCCGAGGAGGAGAGAACGCCATCCGCCGAGGCCTGAACGCAACCGCAACGCGCTGTCGAGGCGTCTTTACGTCCCGCGCGCATACAGGCCTCATAGACAGGCCCCGTCGAAAAAGCCGTGGCGGTTGCGCCTCGCGAAACCGACCGCCCGCCGCCGCCACAGGACGCCAGCGTCGCCGTGATTGCCACTAAAAATACCACCTGAGTTGCCCGTGCCATGACTGCCCTCGTCAATGCTGTGATTGTTCTTGCCCGCCTTGTCGCGATGCGTTGCGCCTACTATGCGGGATTTGGCGGCGCGGGGCAATTCTCGGCTTCGTGATCAGCGCGCTTTGCGGCGGCGTTTCCTGCGAAGGTGCTATGGGGGTGGTTCGGACCTCTCTTGGCTAGGGAAGGCCACATCCGCGCTTTCCCCGCCGACAGGACTAGACATTCTTCCCCTTTCCCCCCATAGAAATCGGTCAAACCCCAAGCTTTGAAGGCCGTTCATGACCGAGCTGAAAAACATCCGTAACTTCTCGATTGTCGCCCACATCGACCACGGGAAATCCACGCTGGCCGACCGTCTGATCCAGTCCACGGGGACGGTGAAGGACCGCGACATGCAGGCGCAGATGCTTGATGCGATGGACATCGAGCGCGAGCGCGGCATCACGATCAAGGCAAACTCGGTGCGCATCGAATACACCGCCAATGACGGTGAGCTGTATATCCTCAACCTCATCGACACGCCCGGTCACGTTGACTTCGCCTATGAGGTCAGCCGCTCCATGCGTGCGGTCGAGGGCTCGCTTCTGGTTGTGGACGCGACCCAAGGTGTTGAGGCGCAGACGCTCGCCAACGTCTACACCGCCATCGACGCCGACCACGAGATCGTCCCCGTCCTCAACAAGATCGACCTGCCCGCAGCCGAGCCTGAACGCGTGTGTGAACAGATCGAGGATGTGATCGGGATTGATGCCTCCGAGGCTATTGAAATCTCCGCCAAAACGGGACTCGGCATTCCCGACGTGCTGGAGGCCATCGTCACGCGCCTGCCCGCACCTGAAGGCGACCGTAACGCGCCGCTCAAGGCCATGCTGGTGGACAGCTGGTATGATGCCTACCTTGGCGTGGTCGTCATGTTCCGCGTCATCGACGGCACGATCAAGAAGGGCGACCAGATCCGCATGATGCAGGCGGGCGCGACCTACAAGATCGACAAGCTCGCCGTGCTGAAGCCGCAAATGGTCGATTTCCCCGAGCTTGGTCCGGGCGAGATCGGCGTCTTTACCGCCTCTATCAAACAGGTGCGCGACACCAAGGTGGGCGACACGATCACCCATGAGAAGGCGCAATGCGACGCGCCGCTGGCGGGGTTCAAACCCTCCGTGCCCGTGGTTTTCTGCGGCCTCTTCCCCGTGGACGCCAACGACTTCGAAGACCTGCGCGCCGCCATCGAGAAACTGCAACTCAACGACGCGTCCTTCTCTGCCGAGATGGAAACCTCTGCCGCTCTCGGCTTCGGCTTCCGCTGCGGCTTCCTTGGTCTGCTTCACCTTGAGGTCATCCGTGACCGCCTTGAGCGCGAATACGATCTCGACCTGATCACAACCGCGCCCTCGGTGGTTTACCATGTCCACATGAAGGACGGCACGGTCGAGGAACTCCACAATCCCGCCGACATGCCCGACCTCACTTATGTCGACCACATCGAGGAACCGCGCATCAAGGCTACGATCATGGTCCCCGACGAATACTTGGGCGATGTGCTCAAACTCTGTCAGGACCGCCGCGGCATCCAGCTTGACCTGACCTATGCAGGCACCCGTGCCATGGCTGTCTACGACCTGCCGCTCAACGAGGTCGTCTTCGACTTCTACGACCGCCTGAAATCCGTGACCAAAGGCTATGCCTCTTTCGACTACCAGTTCACCGAGTATCGCGAGGACAACCTTGTGAAGATGCAGATCCTCGTGAACGAAGAACCCGTCGACGCGCTCTCCATGATGGTCCACCGCGACCGTGCCGAAATGCGTGGCCGCGCCATGTGCGAAAAGCTCAAGGAACTCATTCCCCGTCACATGTTCAAAATCCCGATCCAAGCCGCCATCGGCGGCAAGGTCATCGCCCGCGAAACCCTCTCCGCCATGCGCAAAGACGTGACCGCCAAATGCTACGGCGGCGACGCCACGCGGAAGAAGAAACTGCTGGAGAAGCAGAAAGCGGGTAAGAAACGGATGCGCCAGTTCGGGAAAGTAGAGATTCCGCAGGAAGCATTTATCAGCGCACTTAAAATGGATGATTGATCGCTTCGCGATCATTCGTCTGTTTTAGTGCAGGTGGGTGGCAGTGTCTTTTCCGTTGGAAGTAAGCACGCACCCATCCCGTGGAGCTTGGGCGCTAGGTAGCGTCACGCGTTTAGCTGATGAAGTTATTTATGTTTTAGTTTTTAGTTTCAAATGGATATTTACAATAAGGTGCGGCGGTTGCTGGTAAGTTCTTTTGTAATACTCATTTGCGAGGTGAAACTATGTATTTGATGTATGTTGATGAGAGTGGTGACGCTGGTAACAATACCGCCCAGACTAGATACTTTTGCCTCAGCGGCATTGTCGTTCATGAAAGTGAATGGCGAGGCTTTGTTGATCGCATTATTCAATTTCGAAAGACCTTGAGAGGGGCCTATGGATTTCCAATGAGGGCTGAGGTTCATAGTGTGGAAATGCTACGGAAAAACCCATTCGGTATTGAGAAACATATACGACTGGCAATACTGCGTAACTATTTGGATGAGCTTGCAAAATTAAATTCAATTTCAATTACGAATGTTGTTGTTGATAAAATGGGAAAGCCCTCGAGCTATGATGTTTTCTCTTCGGCATGGAGGACACTGTTCCAACGTTTTGAAAACACCTTAGTTCATGGGAATTTTCCAGGAGGATATAGGCGTTCGTTTGGAACAGTGTACACAGATGCAACGGCGGGCAAAAAGCTTACGGGAATAATGCGGAAAATGTCGGTGCATAATCCAATTCCAAACCGTTGGGGTGGCGGTTTCACTAACCACCCAATTCACAAAATTATCGAAGACCCGGCGGAAAAAGATTCCGCTTCTTCACTGCCGATTCAATCGTGTGATGTGGTGGCTTATTTTTTGCAGCAAAAACTAGCTCCAAATTCGTATATTAGGCGCAAAAGGGCAGTAAATTATTTTGATAGGCTAGACGGGGTTCTGAACAAAAAAGCATCTAGAGAACACCCGCAAGGCATAGTCTTCTTATGAAAAAGGGCGAGCAGTCGCCTGCTCGCCGGGACAATCCTACTTTCTAGGTTGTGCCTAGGTTCAGATCGTGAATACAGCATAGCTATTTTGTAAGAAGTTTTCAAGGAGATTACTTTGATACAACGTATCGGTCAGAACCCACCCTCGGGTCAGGCGCTGGGGTGCCATTCTTTAAGGACACCATAAGGTTGCGAGCGGGCCGTTAACTGCTGTTTCGGCTTCCGAGCGTTGGCGAACCTAAACCGGCGTTCGCAGGTGTGCGAACGCGTCTGGGCGCTTTGACCGCCGCCCCACGGTGTTCAATCGCTGCTTTGCAGCGACCGCACCCAAACCCAAAAAGCCACCCATTTCTTGTCGCGCCCTTCGCGTCGCGCCGCTTCACGTTCGGCGTCTGCCTTGGCAAGTATTCTGTCCCACGGCCCAATGGATCGGCCTGGTCGGCGGCCACTGGCTTGGCGGGGGCCGAGTTTTTCGTCGTCGATGTGTTCCCAGATGCGTTCGAGGTCTTCCATCGGCACGATGGCCGCGACTGCTCGACCATAGCGGCGTACGATGGCGTGGTCGCCTGTCTGGACACGATCCAGAACCTCCGTGAGGCGGGAGCGCAGGTCAGTCAAATTCATGGAAAAGGGCAACATAAAGATCTCCAACAGTTTGAATGTGCGGCCACATTCTCCTGCAAGAGTTTAAACAATGTGCCACAAAGGCGTACGCTTGATCGGGATCAAGGAAACACGCGGCGCGCGGGCCGTAGGATCGGATATGCGCGAACGCCACCAATGGAGAGATCCCATGACTCGCCTTTTCGGAATCCTGTTTTCCCTTATTTCTACGACACTTATGGGTGTTGGCGTGGTGGTCGCCCTGACCTCTGGTATGGACACTCTACGTCCAATCCTCATCGCGGCGGCCATCGGTTTCGCGCTGGCTATACCCGTGACGTGGGTGGTGTCGAGGAAGCTCGAAAGCCTGTAGCAACATATTGAAATACAACGAAATTATCCGTCGGTCGCCTCCATCCATGCCCGCATCGCCGCCTCGAATTCCCGTGGCTTTTCGGCATGTAACCAATGCCCCGTGTCAGGGATAGAGGCAAAGCGCGCAGCAGGGAAAAGTGCCTTCGTCGCCGCACGATGATCGCGCGAAACATAGGTGCTTTCGCCCCCCGACAGGAAGAACGCGGGTCCGTCGAACTGTCCTGATACCTCGGGGAACCCCACGATTTGCGGCATGTATTCTTCCAGAACGTCGAGGTTGAGCAGCCATTTTTTCTCTTTTACGACAAGGCTTTGCAAGAGGAATGCCCGCACGCCAGGATTGGGAATGTCACGCTTGAGCACCGCGTCGGCCTCTGATCTGCGCTCGATCTTCGACAGGTCCAGTCCGCGCATGGCGTGGATCAGATGGGTGTTGTCGTGGTCGTATGCGACAGGCGAAATGTCCGCGACGATGAGGGACTTGAGCCGTTCTGGATGCTCCAGCGCTAGGATCATCGCCGACTTCCCTCCCATCGAATGACCCATAACGTGAAACGGCCCATGCTCGGAGAGATGCGCGAGCACCTCGTTCAGATCGTTCGCCATTTCCGTGTAGCTTTGGGTCGGAAACCGCGGGCTTTCGCCGTGGTTTCGCATATCGACGGAAACGACAAGTCGTTGATCGGACAAGCGTTTTGCGATGACGCCCCAGTTTCGCGCCGAGCCAAAGAGGCCGTGGACGATGAGTAGGGGCGGGCGGTCGGTTGGCGAACCGTTGATGACGTAATTGAGCATGGCACAGACTTAGTGGCTTGGATGCCCGACGAAAAGCCCCTAAGTTCCGCGTCGATGGAACAGTCGATCACATATCGTGCCGAAGCACTGGCCGCGCTCATGCGGGACCGTCTGGGCATTCGGGCAGGGTCGGATTTCGCTAGCAAGCTGGCGAAGGCTGGGCGGCGTCTTCCACGATGGGCGCGGCGGGACGGTCAGTTGATTGTTGATGCTATCGCATTGGAATCCCATCCGAAACTGTCGCGGCAAATTGACCGCAAACGTGTCGAGCGGGCACTGTCCAACCTCGCAAAATATCTCGGTGCGGTTGATCCGTGGCAACGGCGTAAGGGTAAGATTCTTGATGTCATTACCGCCGTGGCCTTCGTGATTTTTGTGGTCGTGGGATTGGTGCTCGGCGTCATGCTTTGGCGTGGGCTGATATAGGCGCCACCATTCACCTCCGAGAAATCTGGTGTTCGATTTGCCCAACTGTTCGGTTTGGGTAAGTCAGCGAGGGATAGTGCGTTCACCCACTCTGTTCGAAATAGACGTATTCAGACACGAAAAAGGGGCCCGAAGGCCCCTGATCCGTTTGATTTGTCCAACTCTTAGAGGTTGGGGTAGAGCGGGAAGCGTTCGCAAAGTGCGGCCACTTCGGCTTTCACCTTGGCTTCTACCTCGGCGTTGCCCTCTTCGCCATTGGTGGCAAGACCATCCACAACCTCGACGATCAGATCGGCAATCTTGCGGAATTCCTCTTCGCCAAACCCGCGCGTTGTGCCCGCAGGGGTGCCGAGACGGACGCCAGAAGTGACCATCGGCGGCTCGGGGTCGAAGGGGATGCCGTTCTTGTTACAGGTGATATGCGCGCGGCCCAGAGCATCCTCGGTGGCGTTGCCCTTCACCCCTTTGGGGCGCAGGTCGACGAGGAGAACATGCGTATCGGTGCCGCCTGTGACGATGTCGAGGCCACCTTTCATAAGCTGATCTGCGAGCGCCTGCGCATTCTTGATGACCTGCTCGGCGTAGACCTTGAATTCGGGGCGCAGCGCCTCGCCGAATGCCACGGCTTTCGCTGCGATCACATGCATGAGCGGGCCGCCCTGAATGCCGGGGAAGATGGCGGAATTTACCTTCTTGGCGATCTCCACATCGTTCGTGAGGATCATGCCGCCGCGCGGTCCTCGGAGAGTTTTGTGGGTCGTGGTGGTTGCGACATCGGCATAGGGGAAGGGCGAGGGGTGTTGACCACCCGCGACGAGCCCCGCGAAGTGCGCCATGTCGACCATCAGGTAAGCGCCAACGCTATCGGCAATCTCGCGCATTTTCGCGAAATCGACCTGACGGGGAATGGCCGAGCCACCCGCGATGATCATCTTGGGTTTGTGCTCGTTGGCCAGTTCTTGCACCTGATCGTAGTCGATACGCTGGTCCTGTTTGCGCACGCCGTATTGGATGGCGTTGAACCACTTGCCCGATTGGTTGGGCTTGGCGCCGTGCGTCAGGTGGCCGCCTGCGTCCAGCGACATGCCGAGAATCGTGTCACCGGGTTTCAGGAGGGCGGTGAAAACCCCTTGGTTGGCTTGCGAGCCCGAGTTCGGCTGGACGTTGGCGTATTTACAGTCGAACAGCTCTTTCGCACGGTCGCGGGCGAGGTTCTCGGCCAAATCAACGTATTGGCAACCACCGTAGTAGCGGCGGCCCGGGTAGCCCTCGGCATATTTGTTTGTGAGCACGGAGCCTTGCGCTTCCATCACGGCAGCGGAAACGATGTTCTCGGAGGCGATCAATTCGATCTCGTCGCGTTGGCGACCCAGTTCGAGCGACATGGCGTCGAAGAGTTCGGGATCGCGGGAGGCGAGGCTTTCGGTGAAGAAACCGGCGTCGCGGACATTGGAAGTCATGGGGCGTGCTCCTTGGCAGCGTGGGAGTGTCGCCCGCTGTTTAGCCAAACTGTCACAATGGGAAAAGGTGTTTTGCACACATAATGAAGATGAATGCGGTATCAAGAGCGGTGCGGGTTTCCGATTGGCGGCGTGCGGGGCGGCGAAAAGGCGTGAAATGGTGACGGGCATTTGCTAGTCAGGACCGACAGAGCGGCAATGCCGCCAGAAGAGAAAGTCAGACCATGGTCAAGATCGCAATCACCGCCTCCGAGGCACAGATCGCACAACGCGCGAAAGAGCGTCTGGAGGCGCTCTATACGAGCGTGCCGGTTGAGGATGCGGAGATCATCGTGGCCTTGGGTGGTGACGGTTTCATGCTGCACACGCTGCACGGGACGATGCATCTGGACACACCCGTCTACGGGATGAATTGCGGCACCGTCGGGTTCTTGATGAACGAATTCAAGGAAGAGGGCTTGCTGGCGCGGCTGCGCGTTGCAGAGATGGAGGTCATCAATCCGCTGACGATGACGGCTGGCGGGGCGCAAGGCGCCGAGCATAAGGCATTGGCGATCAACGAAGTATCTTTGTTGCGCGCGGGGCCACAGGCAGCGCGGTTGCGCGTGTCGGTGGATGGCAAAGTTCGGATGGAAGAGCTTGTGTGTGACGGGGCGCTGGTCGCAACGCCCGCGGGCTCCACGGCCTACAACTACTCCGCGCGAGGACCGATCCTGCCAATCGGGTCGGATGTTCTGGCGCTCACGGCAATGGCGGCGTTTCGACCGCGTCGGTGGCGTGGCGCGCTTTTGCCAAAGAGCGCGCATGTGCGGTTCGACATTCTGGAGGCCGAGAAGCGTCCTGTGATGGCCGATGCGGACAGCCGTTCGGCGGGGATCGTGCATTGGGTCGAGATTAGGTCCGAGCCGCGTGTGAAGCACCGTATTCTTTTTGATCCAGGGCACGGGCTGGAAGAGCGCCTGTTGCGCGAGCAGTTTACCTGACCCGTTTGGCGCGACGCGCGGGCCCAGACGCCTAGAATGAAAAACGCGCCCCGTGGGGCGCGTTTTGCTGTTTGGTCCGTGGTGGAGTTACTTGGCGAAGCCAAGCCCCTGAAGTGCCACCTTGATCTCGTCGAGGATCGCTGGATCGTCGATGGTAGCGGGCATCTTGTAATCCTGACCGTCGGCGATTTTGACCATCGTGCCACGCAGGATCTTGCCCGAACGGGTTTTGGGCAGGCGGTCGACCACGCAGGCCAGTTTGAAGGCTGCGACGGGGCCGATCTCGTTGCGAACGGCGGCGACACATTCCTTAACGATCTCCGCCTCCGTGCGTTCACATCCCGCGTTGAGGCAGAGGAAGCCCAAGGGGACCTGCCCTTTGAGGTCGTCGCTCACACCGATCACGGCACATTCGGCCACGTCAGGGTGGTTGGAGAGAACTTCCTCCATTGCGCCCGTCGAAAGACGGTGGCCCGCGACGTTAATCACATCATCGGTGCGCGCCATGATGTAGAGGTAGCCGTCTTCGTCCTTGATCCCTGCGTCACCTGTTTCATAGTAGCCAGGGAAGGTGGAGAGATAGCTCTTCTTGTAACGCTCTTCGGCCTTCCAAAGGTTCTGCAACGTGCCTGGAGGCAGGGGCAGTTTGATCGCAATGGAGCCCAGCTCGCCTGCTTCGACGGGATGGCCCGCCTCGTCGAGAATATCGATGTCGTAACCGGGCATGGCCACAGAGGGCGAACCGATCTTGACCGGAAGTTCCTCGATCCCGAGCGGGTTTGCGGCAATCGCCCAGCCGGTTTCCGTCTGCCACCAGTGGTCGATCACTGGCACGCCGAATTTCTCCTGCGTCCATTTGATCGTGTCGGGGTCGGCACGTTCGCCTGCGAGGAAGATCGCCTGAAGCTCGTGCAGCTTGTAGCGCTTGATCCAGTCGCCGTTCGGGTCTTCGCGTTTGATCGCGCGCAGCGCCGTGGGTGCGGTAAAGAAGGATTTGACGCGGTGGTTCTGGATGATCCGCCAGAACACGCCCGGATGCGGGGTGCCGATGGGTTTGCCTTCAAACACAATGGTTTGCGCGCCTTTGATGAGCGGTGCATAGCAAATGTAGCTGTGTCCGACGACCCAACCCACATCCGACGCGGCCCAGAATGTGTCGCCCGCCTCGATGTTGTAGATGTTCTTCATCGTCCAGTTGAGCGCCACCAGATGACCGCCCGTGGAGCGCACAACGCCTTTCGGCGCGCCGGTCGTGCCGGAGGTGTAGAGAATATAGGCAGGGTGGTTGCCTTCGACCGGCAAACAATCCACCGGTTTCACGCCATACTGGAAACCGTGCCAGTTGAAGTCACGACCTTCTTTGAGTTTGGCAACCTCTTGCTCGCGCTGGAAAATCACGCAGAAATCGGGCTTGTGTTCGGCCTCTTCGATGGCTTCGTCCAGCAGCGGTTTGTAATGCACCACGCGGTTCGGCTCCAACCCGCAGGAGGCGGCGATGATCGCTTTGGGGGTGCAGTCGTCAATCCGCACGGCCAGCTCATGGGCTGCAAAGCCGCCGAAGACGACCGAGTGCACGGCTCCGATGCGGGCACAGGCCAGCATGGCTTCCAGAGCTTCGGGGATCATCGGCATGTAGATGATGACACGATCCCCTTTGCCGACGCCGCGCTGCTGGAGTGCGCCAGCCAGCGTGGCCACGCGGGTTTGCAAATCTTTGTAGGTGATGCCCTTGGTCGAGTGAGTGATCGGGCTTTCATGCATGATCGCCAGTTCATCGCCACGACCAGCCTCAACGTGACGGTCCACCGCGTTATAGCATGTGTTGGTCAGCCCGTCCGAGAACCACTCGTAAATCGGAGCATTGTCGTCAAACAGGGCTTTGGAGGGTTTCTTATACCAATGAACCTCCTCCGCGGCCTCCATCCAGAACTTCTCCGGATCGGCTTTCCAGCCTTCATATACGTCAGAATATCCCATGCATATCTCCTCACTGCCTGCGGGCAAAACGCGCCTGACAGTCGCCGCGCGCGAGGTCTCCTTCCCCGTGCTCTACGGCCACTATTTGCGCAAGCATTCCTCACGCGCAGGTCTCCGCGCCATGATACGTATCAAAGTGGGCGGCACCATTGCAGAGAATTTCTGCAAACCTGTGTAGTCAAGTGGTTTGCAAAATTTGCAATTCGCATGGGGTTTGCATCGGCGATAGCCGTCTGATCGTTCTCGCGCGCGCCCTCAAAAGGCGGCGTGGGGCGGGCAGGGGTCAGCCGTAATGCGTCACGGGAGTGCCCGCGATGGCCGACATGTTGAGCAGCCCGCGTGAGGTGATCGAGGGCGTCACGATATGTGCGCGGTTGCCCATGCCCATCAGGATCGGACCTACTTCCAACCCGCCGCCCTTTGATTTCAGGATGTTACGCACGCCAGAGGAGGCGTCCGCAATGGCAAAGACCAGCGCGTTGGCGGGGCCTTCTAGGCGGGAATGGGGGAATTTCCGATCACGCAGATCGGGGGTCAGCGCGCTGTCGATATGCATCTCACCCTCATAGGCGAAGTCGCGCGGTTCGCTGTCGAGAATGGCGAGGGCTTCACGCATATTCCGACCCGACATGCAGTTGAGGTTGCCGAATTCCGAGTGTGAACACAGGGCGATATTGGGCTCGACCCCGAACCGACGGATGTGGCGTGCGGTGGCGATGACGGTTTCGGCGATCTGTTCGGGCGTGGGTTCCGTGTGAACATGGGTGTCCGCGATGAAGAGCGGCCCGTCCTCAAGGATCATCAGCGAAAGCGCGCCAACAGGGTGCAACTCCTTGGTTCCAAGAATCTGCGTCACGTAGTTGAGGTGCCATAGGTATTGCCCGAAGGTGCCGCAAATCATGCTGTCTGCGTGACCTTCATGCACCATGATTGCCCCGATGGCGGTGGTGTTGGTGCGCAGGATTGCTTTCGCCAGATCAGGGGTCACGCCGCGACGCGACATGCGGTTGTGATAGGCTTGCCAGTATTGCTTGTAGCGGCTGTCACTTTCGGGGTTTACGATCTCGAAATCCACGCCAGGGCGGATTTTGAGGCCTGCGCGTTCGGCGCGCATGGCGACGACTTCGGGGCGACCGATGAGGATGGGTTTGTCTGTTGTTTCCTCGATCATCGCATGAGCCGCGCGAAGCACGCGCTCGTCCTCACCTTCGGCGAAGGCGATGCGGCGTTCGGCTTGAGCTGCGGCTTGGAACACGGGGCGCATGATGAGCGCGGATTTGAACACGGAGTGGTCCAGCCCGTCCTTATAGGCTTTCAGGTCGTTGAGCGGTCGGGCCGCCACGCCGCTTTCCATTGCGGCACCCGCGACGGCGGAGGCAACCACCCCCATCAGGCGCGGGTCGAAGGGTTTGGGGATCAGGTAATCTGGGCCGAAGGTCATGCGCTCGTCCTGATAGGCGGCAGCGGCTTCGGCGGAGGTGGTGGCGCGGGCCAGCGCTGCGATGCCTTCGATACAGGCAATTTGCATCGAGTCGTTGATCTCGGTCGCGCCCACATCGAGTGCCCCGCGGAAGATGAACGGGAAGCAGAGGACGTTGTTGACCTGATTGGGATAATCCGAGCGCCCCGTGGCGATGATCGCATCGGGGGCAATCTTTTTCACGACGTCGGGCATGATCTCGGGCGTCGGGTTGGCGAGTGCAAAGATGATCGGCTGTGGCGACATCTTCGCGACCATTTCGGGTTTGAGAACGCCAGGTCCGGAGAGGCCGAGGAAGAGGTCGGCCCCTTCGATCACATCGTCGAGCGTGCGCAGATCGGATTTCTGCGCGTAGGCAGCTTTCTGCGGCGTCATCTCCTCTTCGCGTCCCTCATAAACGAGGCCCGCGATGTCGCACAGCCAGACATTCTCGCGTTTCACGCCGAGCTTGAGCAGCATGTTGAGGCAGGCAATCCCCGCCGCGCCGCCGCCTGTCGAGACAACCTTGATGTCTTCGAATTTCTTGTCCGTAACCTTGAGCGCATTGGTCGCCGCAGCGCCGACGACGATGGCGGTGCCGTGTTGGTCATCGTGGAAAACGGGGATGTTCATGCGCTCGCGGCACAATTGTTCAACGATAAAACAATCGGGCGCCTTGATGTCTTCGAGGTTAATCGCGCCGAAGGTTGGCTCGAGCGAGCACACAATATCTGCAAGCTTCTCAGGGTCGTTCTCGTTCACCTCGATGTCGAAACAGTCGATATTGGCGAATTTCTTGAACAGGACCGCCTTGCCTTCCATCACGGGTTTGGAGGCGGCCGCGCCGATATTGCCAAGGCCCAGAACAGCGGTGCCGTTGGAGACCACCGCGACGAGGTTGCCGCGCGCGGTGTAGCGGGTTGATGTGCGAGGATCTTCCTTGATTTCAAGGCAGGCCTCCGCCACGCCAGGGGAATAGGCGCGTGCCAGATCGCGACCGTTGGCCATGGGCTTGGTCGCGCGGATTTCCAGTTTTCCAGGTTTGGGGAATTCGTGGTATTGCAGCGCCGCTCTGCGCAGACTTTCGTTGCGTTCATCGCTCGACATGGCGTTCTCCCCAAGAAGTAGTTTAATGCTAAACAATATCTGGCGCGCCGCGCAAATGCGGCTTTGTGACCCGCCCAATAGGACGCGAAACCCGTCAGACGCAAGTGTTTCTCGCAATTTTGCGCAATGTTTAGCGCAAACATTCGCCGCTCGCAGCCTCTCACGAGGAAAAACCGCGCATGGCGCGCCATGGCGCTTGCATCCCGTGTTCCGAGGGCGCACTCTCGACCAAAGAGTCAAAAATTAGAGTTCACCATCAACGGAGATCCGCACAGATGTCGCTGATTGATGCGGCCAAAGAGGCCCAGCCCAAAGCCTACGCGCCCTATTCGAACTTCCATGTGGGGGCGGCGATCCGAGCGAAATCGGGCGCAGTCTACACGGGCGTAAATGTCGAGAATGCCGCCTATCCCGAAGGCACCTGTGCCGAGGCTGGGGCGATTGCGGCGATGGTTCTGGCCGGGGAGACCGAGATTGCCGAGGTCGCTGTGATCGGATCGAGCGATGATCCCACGCCGCCCTGTGGTGGATGTCGCCAGAAGCTACGTGAATTTGCCGCGCCGGATGTGTCTGTGACCATGGTGTCGCGCACAGGTGCGGAACTGGTCATGACCGTTGGCGAGCTTCTTCCTGGCGCGTTTACCACCGATTTTATGGACTGAGACCGCCATGGACGCCCGCCAGATCATCGAGAAGCTGCGCGACCGCGAGACCCTTTCGGATGAGGACTTGCCGTGGTTTGCCATGGGGCTGGCCTCGGGCGTGGTGACGGATGCACAAGCGGGTGCCTTTGCCATGGCCGCGCTTCTCAATGGTATGTCGGACGCCGAGAAAGTCGGGCTGACACTGGCGATGCGCGACAGTGGTGACGTGTTGTCATGGGACGCGCCTGCGCCAGCGATCGACAAGCATTCAACGGGCGGGATCGGGGATTGTGTCTCGCTCCTTCTCGCCCCCGCACTCGCCGCTCTTGGCGGATTCGTTCCGATGGTGTCCGGGCGCGGGCTCGGCCATACAGGCGGAACACTCGACAAGTTGGAGGCCATTCCTGGCCTGAAAACGGAAGTCAGCGAAGAGAAGTTCCGCGACATCGTGCGTCAGACGGGCTTTGCCATTGTTTCCGCTACGGGTTCCATCGCCCCCGCCGATAAGCGGCTATATGCGGTGCGCGACGTGACAGGGACGGTGGAGAGTATTGATCTCATCACCGCATCTATCCTGTCGAAGAAACTGGCGGCAGGTCTGGAGGCTCTCGTTCTCGATGTGAAATGCGGCTCTGGCGCTTTCATGCAAACCCGTGAGGATGCGCGTGCACTGGCCGAAAGTCTGGTGACGGTGGCCAATGGCGCGGGGTGCAAGACCTCGGCGCTTGTCACGGACATGAACCAGCCGCTTTGTCCCTCCCTTGGCAATGCACTGGAGGTCATGGCCGTGATGGAGGCGATGACGAGCGGGGAGGTCGACAACAACCTGTGCGATCTGACCTGCGATCTAGGCGGTGAGTTGATGGTGCTGGCAGGCATGGCCGAGGACGCGGATCAGGCAGCCTTTGCCATGCGCGGTGTTTTGCAGAACGGTGCGGCGGCGGAACGTTTTGGTGCGATGGTGAGTGCCATGGGTGGCCCGCGCGATTTCGTCGACAATTGGCGTGATCGCCTGCCGTCGGCGCCTGTGGTGCGCGATGTCTCGGCGCAGGGTGCGGGCTACCTCGCCGCGATGGATGGGCATGCGCTCGGTATGTGCGTGGTGCATTTGGGCGGCGGCCGTCTCAAGGGAGGCGACCCTATTCACCCTGCTGTGGGGCTGTCCAATGTTGCGATGATTGGCGACTACCTCGGGCGCGGCGAATTGATCGCAACCATTCATGCCCAATCACCCGAGGATGCGGATCGTGCGGAGGCGGAAATCCGAGCCGCACTGGACTTCAGCGCGGATGCCCCGCAGGAACCGCCGCTTGTATATGAGAGGATCGGCCCATGACCCGCGCATTTTTGGTTGTGATGGATAGTGTTGGCATCGGCGGTGCGCCAGATGCGGAGAAGTTCTTCAACGGTGATGTGCCTGACATCGGATCCAATACGCTGGCCCACATTGCGCAGGCCTGTGCGCAGGGTGCCGCAGACGAGGGGCGGTCGGGGCCGCTGCATCTGCCCAACCTGTGTCGCCTCGGGCTTGGCGCCGCGATGGCGCAGGCAACCGATATGGAAATTCCCAATCTTGCGGTGGAAGTGCCAAGTGGCATCCATGGTGCGGCCGTTGAGATTTCGCCTGGCAAGGACACGCCCTCGGGGCATTGGGAATTGGCGGGTGTGCCTGTGCCGTGGGACTGGACCTATTTCCCCGACGAGAAACTCGCATTCCCCAAAGACCTGATGGCGAAGGCGGCAAAGCTCTGCGGCGCGGACGGGACGCTTGCCAATTGCCATGCTTCGGGCACGCAGGTGATCGCGGAATACGGGGCCGAGCATATCAAGACGGGGCGGCCGATCTGTTACACCTCTGCCGACAGCGTGTTCCAGATCGCGGCACATGAGGAGCATTTCGGGCTGGAACGCCTGCTGAAGCTCTGTGTCGATCTTGCGCCTACGCTGCACGAGATGAAGGTCGGGCGGGTCATCGCGCGTCCTTTCGTCGGTTCGGTCGAGGAGGGCTTCACCCGCACGTCCAATCGCCGCGACTACGCCATCGCGCCGCCTGAGCCTACGCTTTGTGACTGGGTGCAGGGAGCAGGGCGCAAGGTCTACGCGGTCGGCAAGATCGGCGACATTTTCTCCATGCAGGGCATCGACGAGGTGCGCAAGGGAACGGACGAGGCTCTCTTTGATCATCTGTGTGACGTGATGGATGAAGCTGAAGAGGGCAGCCTCACATTCGCCAATTTCGTCGAGTTTGACAGCCTCTATGGCCACCGCCGCGACGTGGCGGGATACGCGCGGCACCTCGAATGGTTCGACGCGCAAATCCCGCGTCTATACGCACGCGCCCGTGAGGGCGATCTCATCATTTTCACTGCCGATCATGGCAACGATCCGACGTGGCTCGGCACCGATCACACTCGTGAAATGGTGCCTGTTCTGGGCCACGGACTCGGAGCGCGCGCTATCGGACAGGTGGCATTTACCGACGTAGCTGCTTCGGTGGCCGCCCATTTGGGCGTGCCGTCAAAGGGGCCGGGTCGGTCATTTCTATAGGGGGCTTTCATGCTAGATCATCTCACCGTCGTCACTCACCCGCTTGTCCAGCACAAGCTCACATTGATGCGCGACAAGAACACTTCTACTGCCGTTTTTCGCCAGCTTCTGCGCGAGATATCGCAGCTTCTGGCCTATGAGGTCACGCGCGAGTTGGACATGACGACGCGCAAGGTGGAGACACCGCTGGTGGAAATGGACGCGCCTGTTCTGGCGGGTAAGAAGCTGGCGCTGATCTCGATCCTGCGTGCGGGCAACGGGTTGCTTGATGGTGTTCTGGAGTTGATCCCCTCTGCGCGTGTCGGGTTTGTCGGCCTCTATCGCGATGAGGAAACGCTGGAGCCTGTGCAGTATTACTTCAAAGTTCCTGAAAGTTTGGATGATCGCCTCGTGATCGCTGTTGATCCGATGCTGGCGACGGGTAATTCCTCGGCGGCGGCGATTGACCTGTTGAAAGAAGCGGGCGCGACGAATATCCGCTTCCTGTGCCTTCTGGCTTCGCCCGAAGGGGTGGCACGCATGGAGAAAGCGCACCCTGATGTGCCCATCGTTACCGCCGCGCTGGATGAGCGCCTTAACGAGAAGGGGTATATCATGCCCGGACTTGGGGATGCTGGCGACCGGATGTTCGGCACCAAATAGGCGATTTGCTCTTTGCAAATAAGGGGTGTGTGATGTAGGCTCCCTACAATATTTTGTGGGGGGCCACATGATGCTGCTATCCAAAACTATTTCTCTTGCCGCTGTTCTAGCTGTCTTGTCCGTTGGTGGCGTTGCCGCGCAATCTCTGCGCGGCGCCGAAGAGCCTGCGGAGTTTCCTCCTGCGTCGTTCAAAGGGTCGCAGTATGTTGACAGCAAGGGCTGCGTCTATGTGCGCGCAGGCTATGGCGATACGGTAAATTGGGTGCCGCGCGTTACGCGGAGCCGCAAGGTGCTTTGCGGGTTCAAGCCGACGCAGGTGGCAGGTGCGACTGCACCCGTGATTGCCGACCCGAAACCGACATCGACCCCAGCACCTGTAGCCAAGACCGTGGCCGCTGCCGCGACCAAGCCCGCCGCGCCAGTAGCTACACAGCCGAGTGCGACGCCAGTGCAGGTTGCCGCCACGACCAAATCCGCTGCGCCCAAGCCCGCGGCGATTCCTGCGGCAGAGGCCTTGGCGGGAAAGACCGTTGGCGCGCCAGGTTGTACCGCGACACATGACGGGTTGGCTGTGCGCTGCGGTCCGCAATCCGAGCATCCCGCCGATTACATTCTCAAGCGTCTGCCTGCGGGTGTGACCGTGCGCACGGCTGAGGGCGAACGGATAACCACGCAGGAGCCCACGCTGGTGCGTATTCCCGTGGCCGCGCCTGCGCCAAAACCCGTGCCTGCGCCCGTGGTCAAGCCGACCATCGCCGCTGCATCGATGATGGCTGCTGCCACGCCACAACCTGCGACCACCTGTGCAAACCTCTCGGGCAACGCCGCGCAATATATGCAGACCGACAGCCGCCTCGCCGTACGTTGTGGGCCGCAGGCGGTGCATCCGTCTGAATATGTGATCAAGAAGCAGGCCCGCGCTGTGGCGGCTCAAGAGAACAGATCGCAAGTGGCCCGTGTCGCTGCCGCGCAAGGCTATACACTACCCAAGCCCGTAGAGGTGAAAATCCCCGAGGGATACAAGGCGGCATGGGATGACGGGCGGCTCAACCCGAACCGTGGCCCGCAAACCGCGCGGGGGGATCTGCAACAGGCACAGGTCTGGACGCAGGAAACACCCGCCCGCGATGTGGCCGCCTCCGCGACGTCTAACCTCAACCTTTCGACGAGGGGCAACGCGGTAGCAACGACACCCGTGCCCGCACAGGCGGGTTTGCGCTACGTTCAGGTGGGTGCTTTTGGCGACCCCGCGAATGCCAATGGCGTTGTCGCCCGACTGTCTGGTCTCGGTCTTCCTGTCTCCTCGCAAGTCACATCGCGTGGCGGCAAGACCATCAAGATTGTTCTGGCGGGGCCCTTTGCCTCGCCACAGCAAACCCTGAGCGCGCTAGGGTCTGTGAAGGCGGCGGGTTACGCCGACGCTTTCGCGCGCAAATAACGATACGCGAAGTTATCGAGGCAGAAAGCGCCCCCCGCATGCGGCGGGGGGTTCTTCTTTTGCCATGTCGGTAAAAGTGCGCGCGATCAGTTGCCGCAGATACCTTGCAACGCCAGCCAGTCCCCGTCGCTTAGAACGGTGCGTTTCTCACCCAGAACAGCATCCGCCTCGATCAACGGCAGGGTGGTTTGCCCCGTCACATCCAGCGCGTAGGCATAGGGCGACATGGCCACCTCCGCCGCGACGAAGCGCTCAATAAGCGTGGCGCTTGGCGGGGTTTCTGGCGGAGTTTGGGTCAGCAGGATCTCTGTGTGGGCATCCAGCGTTTCGGCGTCGATCTTGCCCGTCGTCAGCAGGCGCAGGGTCGCGATCAGCCCTGACCCTTGCAAGAGCCGCACTAAAGGGTCTTCGGTCGCGGCGCGGTCCATCTCGTCGAGAACAAAGCCAGCTGTGACGGCGGGATCGTCATAGTCTTCGACAACCGCGCGGTTGAGCAGGATGATCCCTCCAGGCAGGTGCTGCGTCACAGGCACGCCACTTTCGACCACAACGAGGCGCCCGTCCGTATCTGGCCTGAGACGGGTGTTGAGGCGGGCGAGCGCGGCGTTGCCGCGGGGAGAACTGCACGGCATTCCTGACAGACGTTGCATTCGATCAAGGAGTTGCTCGCCGATCTCGACGCGGGTCACGTTGGGCACAATGGTGGTGGCTTGACGGATCAGGGCGTCAGGCAGCCAGAAAATCGCAAGCGCGGCACAGGTCACGGCGATGCCGCCGAAAATCACGTTACGCAAACGGCCAGGCCGCGCACGTCCGCGTTCCAGCGCGTGCTGGATACGCTCGATAGCCGCGATGAAGGTTTCATCTTCAACCTCAAGTCGCTCGTCGGTGTCTGAGGCGGGGGCATAGATCGCGGTGCGCTCGTTGGTGCCATTGATTCGCTCGATGGCGGGCAGGGACCAATGCGACAACGGTTGATCGGCAAGGTTGGAAATCGTGAGCGTTGCATCTCCGATAGACACGACAACTTCACGGCGCTGGCTTTCGCCCGCTGCCCGCCAAAGCGCGGAGGCTTCCAATCGGTCGTATTCGGTGAGCGCAGTCATGCGCGGCCTGCTCTTTGTTTGATTGCGCCCAACTTAAACAAAAGCGCGGCGCGCGACAATTCCAAAGGGATAATGGCGCGAAGAAAGAGGCGTCTGCGCGCTTCGCCGCATTTGGAGGAATCACTCCGCTCGATTGCGTTTGAAATGGGGCATTTCGGTTAACGACGCAGCGTCAGGAGACGCCTGAACGGGCCGTTTCGTCCCGATTTTGGGCACAATTCCAGAAGAAAAATGCCAGAAACCCCAAGAAAATTCGTGTTGAAAGTCCTGAAATCGCGTGAATCACCATCTGTTCTGGGAACAATGGCATGAAATAGGCGACATTATCCGCGAAACTGGAATGGTGCCCCAATCGTGCCTGAATTGCGGCAAACTGTGACCTTTCACGCCTTGTTTTCTCATCCTGTCAGCGCGTTGGGTCGCTACCCTGTTGGTTGTGTCCCAGTTGACCGCGAGATTGCCACCTCGCGCTGTATTGGAACATCTGAGGGGGATGTCGATATGAAATTGGGACAGTTTTTCCAAAGGGAGCCAGTCCGCAATGCCGAAGGTCTGACGCGGGCGTGGGAACGCCGCGGATTGATCGAAGGGGCGACGCCAGTGTTCACGGCGGGTCTGGTTGCGGGAACGCAGGTTGCCACGGCGATTGGCTGGCGTATTGTCGAGGCGGTTCAGGAGGGTGACAAGGTTCTGACCTTCGACGATGGCCTTCAGACAGTGCGCCGCGTTGAACGCCGCTTTGTCGAGGTTGGTCGTCGCGCCACGGATGTGCCCCTTCACGTTCCCGCAGGAGCCTTGGGAAACCGCGAGGCCATGCTCTTGCTCCCCGATCAGCCCGTGATGGTGGAAAGCGATCTTGGCGAGGCGATGTTCGGCGATCCCTTCACCCTCGTCCCCGCCCATGCGCTCACAGGTTTCAAAGGGATCGCGCCAGATGCGGACGCCGAGGTGTTCGAGGTCATCTCCATCTATTTCGACAGCGAACAGGTCGTTTTCGGGAATGTCGGCGCGTTGTTCTTCTGTCCTGCAGCCGAGAGCGTTGATTTGCTGGACGCAGCGGCGGAAAGCTACACTCCTGGTTACGAGGTTCTGTCGCCTGATCAGGCGCTCCGCTTTGTCGCCGCGATGCGCGATGAGGCGCAACTGGACAGCGCGTGGGAGCAAGTTGAGCGGGACTTTTGCGCCGCCTGATACTCTAATTGAATCACTTGGAATCAAAAACGCCCGCGCAGGTCTTGCGCGGGCGTTTCCATTTCAGGTGCTTTGAGGTCAGGCCGCTTTCGCGTCCGTGCCCGTGCCGAAGCGACCGTAGAAGGTCTCGCCACTCTCAGCCAATTCGCGCAGAAGTTTCGGGGTCTCGAAGCGAGGCCCATGCGTTGCGGTAAGCTGGTCACAAATCTCGACCGCTTTCACCGCGCCGATGATGTCGAGCCACGAGAAGGGGCCGCCCGACCAAGGTGCAAAGCCCCAGCCAAGGATCGCGCCCACGTCGCCTTCGCGGATGTCCGTCAGAACGCCGTCTTCAAGCGCGCGCACCGCTTCCAGAACCTGCGCCATCATCAGGCGATGCTGCACTTCGTCGAGATCGGGTTGGACTTCGGAAGTGGGGAATTCGTCCGTGAAACCCTTCCAAAGAAGCCCGCGTTTTCCCTTCTCGTCGTATTCGTAGAAGCCAGCCCCCGCTTTCCTGCCCAGACGTCCCTGATCGAACATCCAGAACACAATTTCGTCCACGGCCTCGTCGGGGTAGGCATCGCCCATGGCCGCCTTGGTGGCTTTAGCGATTTTTACACCGAGATCGATTGAGGTCTCGTCGATCAGCTGAAGCGGTCCGAGCGGGAAGCCCAGAAGTTTTGCAGCATTCTCAATGAGCGGCAATTCCACTCCCTCAGCGGCCATGCGCAGCCCTTCGTTGATGTAGGGGAGGATGCAGCGGTTGGCGTAGAAGAAACGCGCATCGTTCACCACGATCGGTGTCTTGCGGATCTGGCGCACATAGTCGAGAGCCTTGGCCACGGCGACGTCGCCCGTTTCCTTGCCCTTGATGATTTCCACCAACAGCATCTTGTCCACGGGGGAGAAGAAGTGGATGCCGATGAACTGTTCGGGGCGCGCGCTGGCCTTCGCCAGTTCGGTGATCGGAAGGGTCGAAGTGTTGGTGGCGAAGATGCAATCCTCACCCACGATGGCCTCGACCTTCTTGGTCATTTCCGCTTTCACACCGACGTCTTCGAATACGGCCTCAACGATCAGGTCGCAGCCCTTAAGCGCGTCGAGATCGGTAGTCGCGGTGATGCGGCCGAGAACCTCGTCTTTCTTCTCGGGGGTGACTTTCTTGCGCGAAATACCCTTGTCGAGAATGGCTTCGGAGTAGGCTTTGCCTTTGTCGGCCGCTTCTTGTTTCTGGTCAATGAGCACAACTTCGATACCCGCCTTGGCGGAGACATAGGCAATGCCTGCGCCCATCATGCCTGCGCCGAGCACGCCGACCTTTTTGACCTTCTGGTCATCAACGGAGGGACGGTTAGCGCCTTTTTCAAGAGCTTCCTTGTTGATGAAGAGCGAACGGATCATGGCCGATGAGGATGGGTTCAAAAGCACATGGGTGAACCAGCGAGCCTCGATTTTGAGCGCGGTGTCGAAGGGAACCTGAGCGCCCTCGTAGACTGCCGAGAGCAGCGCTTTGGCGGCAGGATAGACGCCCTTGGTGTTGCCGTTGACCATCGCCGAGGCCCCGACAAAGGTCATGAAGCCTGCGGGGTGGTAGGGCGCGCCGCCAGGCATTTTCCAACCCTTTTGGTCCCATGGTTTAACGATGTCGGCGTCCTTGGCGTTCAGAACCCATTCTTTCGCCTTGGCCAGAAGTTCGTCGGCGGGGACGACCTCATGGACAAGCTGGCTCATCTTCGCCTTTTTGGGGTCAAGCATCTTGCCTTCAAGCAGGATGGGTGCGGCGGCCATGGCGCCGACGAGACGGGAGACGCGGGTTGTGCCGCCCATGCCGGGGAATATGCCGACCTTGATCTCGGGAAGGCCGATCTTGGCTTTGGGATTGTCGGCGGCGAAGATACGGTGGGTTGCCAGCGGTAGTTCCAATCCGATGCCAAGCGCCGTGCCAGGCAGCGCGGCGGCGACAGGCTTGCCACCTTTGTTGGTTTTCGGATCCATGCCAGCGCGTTCGATTTTGCGCAGGATGCCGTGCATCCGCATCAGTCCGTCCATCAGGCCCTGTGCGGGGTTGTCGCCCGCGTCGTCCTTCATCTTAGCAATGATGTTGAGGTCCATGCCGCCCGCGAAATCGGGTTTGGCGGAGGTGATGACGATGCCTTTGATCGACTCGTCAGCCAGAGCCTCGTCGAAACAGGCTTCTAGTTCGGCGATCCCCTCCAGCGACAGGACGTTCATGGATTTCTCCGGCACGTCCCATGTGATGATCCCGACGCCATCGGCGTCTTTGGTCAATGTGAAATCGGTCATGTCAGGTCTCCCTTTGAGTGGGTGCTATCGCGACGGCCTCTTGCGGGTTTCGCGTCCCCATAATGGATATGATGCGCGGTCCGTCCTGCGTGGCCTTGGCCAGAAATGCGGAACGGTGCGGTTCGGCAACGCGGTGGTTGCCGCTGAAGAAGTGGGTCTCGACGGTGGCCAGATAGGTTCCGTCGAGACAGTCGTCGAATTGGGTGACGATGCGGATCGTGTTCGTGACGGCCAGTTGCTTCAGCCCGTCGGAGTAGAGTTCGAACATCTCGCGCACATCGTCCTCGCGGGTCATATGGATCGTGCCACTAGGAGCGACGATCGTCAGGGGCAGTCCAAAGCAGTCCAGATAACTGGCAAAGTCACCGTCCGCGTATGCACGCGCCATTCGGTCCACCATGCCTTGAAAACCGTCCTTGTCCATATGACCCTCTTGGGTGTTACAGCCTCTCGATGATTGTCGCGGCGCCCATGCCGCTGGCGATGCACAGAGTAGCAAGGCCCGTGCCTTTGCCCGTGCGCTCCAGCTCGTCGAGCAGCGTGCCGATGATGATTGCGCCTGTTGCGCCAAGCGGGTGGCCCATGGCAATCGCGCCGCCGTTGACGTTGACCTTGTCGCTATCCACGTCGAAGGCCTGCATGAAGCGCAGAACGACCGCGGCGAAGGCTTCGTTGACTTCGAACAGGTCGATGTCGGAAATGCTCATACCGCTGTCGGCAAGGATTTTCTCGGTCACGGGCACGGGGCCAGTGAGCATGATGGTCGGGTCCGTTCCGATCTTGGCCGTGGCGCGGATGCGCGCGCGCGGTTTGAGACCGTATTTCTCGCCAAACTCCTTGTTGCCGATCAGCACGCCCGCAGCACCATCGACGATGCCAGAGGAGTTGCCTGCGTGGTGGATGTGCTCGATCTTCTCAAGGTGCGGGTATTTCATCAGCGCCACGGCATCGAAGCCAGGCATTGTCTCACCCATCTCTTTGAAAGACGCCTTGAGCGCGCCGAGCGACTGCATGTCTGTGCCGGGGCGCATGTATTCGTCGCGATCCAGAAGTGTCAGGCCGTTCTGGTCTTTCACGGGAACGACAGATTTCGCAAAACGGTCCGCTTCCCAAGCGGCGGCGGCGCGTTTCTGGCTTTCCACGGCGAGCGCATCCGCGTCTTCGCGGGAGAAGCCGTATTGGGTCGCGATGATGTCGGCGGAGATGCCTTGCGGCACGAAGTAGGTCGACATGGCCAGCGAGGGGTCGGCGGCAATGGCGGCGCCATCGGAGCCCATCGGCACGCGGCCCATCATTTCCACGCCGCCTGCGATGTAGGCCATGCCCGCACCGCCCTTCACTTGGTTGGCGGCAAGGTTCACTGCTTCCATGCCCGAAGCACAGAAGCGGTTGATCGCCAAGCCGGGGATGCTCTCGTCCAGCCCCGAGGCCAGAACTGCGGTACGCGCGAGGCAAGCGCCCTGCTCACCGATGGGGGTCACGTTGCCCCAGATCACATCCTCGACCGCGTGTCCTTCAAGGCCGTTGCGATCCTTGATAGCGTCGAGCATTTGTGCCGAAAGACGCACCGAGGTGATCTCGTGTAGCGCGCCATCCTTGCGGCCTTTGCCGCGCGGGCTTCGCACGGTGTCATAGATATAGGCTTCGGTCATAATGGTCCTCCTCAACCCGCCGCAGGAAATGCGGGGGGCATCACGTCATAAGGGTGTTTCCAGCCGCTGAGGCTTTCGATGTCCGAAAGCCAGCGGTTGATGTTTGGCCAGTCCGAGCGGGTGAACCCGAACGGTTCGGGGTAAAACAGGTAGGAGCAGCACGACAGGTCTGCCGTGGTCGGCCCATTGCCGCCCGCGATCCATTGGCGTGTGGCCAGCTCCGCGTCGAGGATTGTCAACGCCGCCTTGAGGCGTCCCTGAATGAAGGCGATGACCTCCTGCGGGCGTTTGTCCTCGGGCAGGAAGTTCATCAAAAATCGTGCCGTGCCCGCTTGCGACGACAGTTTGTGGTTGTCCCACAGCGTCCAGCGCAGCACTTCGCGTGCCTCTTTCTCGTCGGCGGGGGCGAGCTTCCCCGTCTTCTTAGAAAGATGATCGAGGATCACCCCCGATTGTGTGAGCGTCAGATCCCCGTCGATCAGGACAGGGCATTCGCCCATCGGGTTGATCTCCTTGAACGCAGGGCTGCGGGCTTCACCGTTGAAGAAGTCGACGGATTCCAGCTCCCAGTCGAGCCCCGCCAATTCCAGAAACAGCGCCACCTTATACGAGTGGCCGCTCTCGCCAAATCCGTAGAGTTTGATCGTCATACCGCAAACCTCCCCTGCGTAGCACGTCCCATCAAATGTGGGGATTTGCGTGGTTTTTCCAAGAAACCGCTGCCACTTTTACGCAGCGTTATGACAATGTCATCATGAAGCGTGCGAGATACGCGGGTGCACCCGTGGGCCGAGAAGGCCGCTTTCGGAGTGCGCGCGGTGGCCTCTGCTTTTGTCCGACGCAAGAATATACGGCACCCCGCCGCAAAATTGCGGCTCGTGTGAAGCAGGGATGCGCGCGTTGTCATTTCTTGCGTTTCTCCAGATCGGCACGGAACAACTTCAGCCTGTGCCCGAGGTTTTCTGCATCGGTGACGGAAGAAAAGTTCTCGAACAGGAAAGACAGCGCCTCTCCCTCCTCCAACTCGCTCTCCCGTGCGAATTTCCTGAGACGACGATAGCCATCTTCGGTCATGGAAACAGGAAAACGCCGCGTCATTCTGAACCGTTTGGGCATGGTTACGCTCCGTCATTTCGCCGCATGGGCGTATAAAAAAAGCCCCCGCCAAGGGCAGGGGCCTCATGTCTTGGGTCAGACCCAGTTTAGAAGTTTTCGGCGTCCAAGGCCATGACAGGATCGGCACCGCTCTCGATACGTTTGAGCAGGGTCGAGGTCATCGGCAACTGGCGGGCCATGTAGAAGCGCGCGGTCGCCAGTTTTGTCTGGTGGAAGGCTTCGTCGTCTGTGCCGTTTTCAAGCGCGGCGAGCGAGGCTTTTGCCATGCGCGCCCACATTAGACCGAGGCAGGTGTAGCCGAACAGATGCATGAAGTCATACGAGCCAGCCAGTGCCGCATTGGGGTTTTTCATGCCGTTTTGCATGAAGAACATCCCCGCCGCTTGCAGGTCTTTCGACGCGGCCTTGAGCGGTTCGGTGAACTCAGCCAGATCGCCCTCGCCGTTCTCTTTGCAGAAGCTCTTGACCATATCGAAGAAGGCCATGACGTATTTGCCGCTGTCGAGCGCCAGTTTGCGGCCCACGAGGTCGAGCGCCTGAACGCCGTTCGCGCCTTCGTAGATCATGGCAATCCGCGCATCGCGCGTGAATTGCGACATGCCCCATTCTTCGATGTAGCCGTGGCCGCCGTAAACTTGCTGTGCGTTGACCGTGGCCTCGTAGCCCTTGTCGGTGAGGAAGCCCTTGATCACGGGGGTCATGAGGGACACGAGCCCTTCGGCATCCTTGTCGCCCGCACGGTGGCCCGCGTCGATGAGCGATGCGCCCCAGAGCATGAAGGCACGTGCGCCCTCGATGAAGCTCTTCTGATCCATCAGGTTGCGGCGGATGTCGGGGTGGACGATGAGCGGATCGGCGGGGCCGTCAGGGTTCGCGGGGCCTGTGACCGCGCGACCTTGCAGGCGGTCCTTGGCGTAGATCACCGCGTTTTGATAGGCCGCCTCGGCCTGTGCCATGCCCTGCATCCCGACGCCCAGACGAGCCTCGTTCATCATGGTGAACATCGCACGCATACCTTTGTGCATCTCGCCAAGCAGGACACCCTCCGCGCCGTCGTAGTTCATCACGCAGGTTGAGTTGCCGTGGATGCCCATCTTCTCCTCGATGGAGCCGACAGAGACGCCGTTGGCCTCGCCCACGGAGCCGTCTTCGTTCACCTTGTATTTCGGCACGATGAAGAGCGACACGCCCTTGATCCCGTCGGGGCCGCCTGGGATTTTGGCCAGCACAAGGTGGATGACGTTTTCGGACATGTCATGATCGCCCGCCGAGATGAAAATCTTCTGGCCAGTGATCTTGTAGGTGCCGTTATCCTGAGGCTCTGCCTTGGTGCGCATCAGACCCAGATCCGTGCCGCAATGCGGCTCGGTCAGGTTCATGGTGCCCGTCCACTCGCAGGAGACCATCTTCGGCAGGTAGGTGGCCTTCTGCTCATCCGTGCCGTGCACGAGGATCGCGGAGGCCGCACCGTGGGTCAGGCCCTGATACATGGTGAAGGCTTGGTTCGCGCTGGAGAACAACTCGCCAACGGCGGTGCCAAGAACGTAGGGCATGCCCTGACCGCCGAATTCTTCGGGAAGGTCGAGGCCAGTCCAGCCGCCTTCTTTCACCTGTTCGAAGGCATCCTTGAACCCTTCGGGCGTGTGGACCACGCCGTTTTCGAGCCGACAGCCCTGTTTGTCGCCCACTGTGTTGAGCGGTGCCAGAACTTCGGAGGCAAGCTGACCCGCAGCCTCCAAAATGGCTTCGGTGAATTCGGGTTCCAACTCGTCGTAGCCTGGCGTGTCGGAATTCGAAACTCCGAGCAGATCATGCAAAACGAACTGAATGTCCTTGGTGGGTGCGGTGTAGCTGGGCATGGCGTCCTCCCTCTCAATTTGCGGAGGGACGCGCGATTGTGGCGCCCCTCAGGAACCTTGTGATCCGAGTTGTTCCTCGGTCCACGCTATCTCTGCTTCGAGCTCATCCATCACACGAACAAGCTCGTCTTTCTGTACCTGCATCTCCGCAAGGCGGCGACGGTAGGCTTTGAGCGTCTCGCTCATTTGCTTCACGCCGGTGCCATCCTCCGCATAGAGGTCGAGCAACTGGCGGATTTCCTCAAGAGCGAACCCGAATTTCTTTCCCTTAAGGATCAAAACCAGCCGTGCGCGGTCGCGGCGTGTGAACAGTCGTTTCTGGCCCTCGCGGATCGGAAACAGAAGCTCTTTTGCCTCGTAGAAGCGCAGGGTGCGCGGCGTCACATCGAACGCATCGCACATTTCGCGAATTGTCATTACCTCTTTGGTCACTATCTCATCACTCCGGTCGCCGACCTGACGCACCCCTCACGGGACGCCGCTCACTCGATTGACGCGAAGTGATCGTCTCGCGCCCATCTTACAAGGCTGACGCCGTTCGAAAAAATCGAAACGTGGCGTCACTTCTCAACCCACAACATTTCCGCAGTGTTTATGCGGTGTAACGAGAAATATTCTTACCACACTCGCTTCGCAAGTGATTTGGCTAGATGCTCCGAAATTCCTGTATGGACAGGGAAAATCCGCTTTTCCGCTGCAGGAAAACAGAGGGAGTCGGGTGCTTTGAGTGAAGAGGTTTTCACGCCGCCGAGGGCGGGTCTTCACCTCGAATATGGAGAAGAACGTTACGTCGCTGCGCTCAGGTGGAGGGATCAACCTCGTCGCGCAATTCCTGAAGCTCGGCGATAGCGCCTTCGAGGTCGTCGCGCTGTTTCTTGAGTTCCTTCAACTGACGATCAGCCAGTTCGATAAAGGCGCGCGTCTGAACGTCCGTGCCCTTTTCCTCGTAAATTTCGAGCCACTGACGGATTTCTTCCAGCGAGAATCCATAGCGGCGCCCCCGCAAGATCAGTTTCATCCGTGCCACTTCACGCGGGGTGTAGAAACGCGAGCGGCCTTCTTTTTCGGGCGCGAGCAATTCGATGTATTCGTAGTACCGCAGGGTGCGCGGCGTCACTTCGAATTTTGTGCACATCTCTTTGAAGGTGAGACGGTCTTCCGCCATGTCCGGTCTCCTTGTGGATGCCGAGCCGCTACGGTTTGGGCGGTTCGGCAAGTCTGGAAAACCATAGTAAACTGAATGGGTAAAGATCAAGGCGGGAACCGCTGTGAAGATCGTTCTGGCCTCTACTATATGCGACATCAGCGCGGTGGCGGGAGAGTGCGTAGCTGCCATCGGGATGCGCGAAACCGTGCCGTGCGGCGAAGCGGCGCAGTCCGCTCGCATGGCACGTCCTCACGCGTTTCTACGTCACGTTTTGTTGCCGACACTACTGCACATGAGTCGCACTTGCGAAGTTTGCGGTTGCGCCGACGGGTGCAAGCCCCAATAAATCGCAGAGATGAATTAGCGATTGCGGTATCCCTATGAACACCACAAGCGAAGACACCACCAAACGCGCCCGCCAGTTTATTGAGGCGATCCCGCACGCGCGGGTGCTTGGCATGAGACTGACCGAAGTCGGGGACGGAGAGGCCGAGATCACTATGCCTTATTCGCCTGAACTCATCGGTGATCCCGATACGGGTGTGATTCATGGTGGTGCGATCTCGGCGCTGATGGACACTTGCGCAGGGGCGGCGGTCATGAGCCATCCCAAGGCAGGCTATGCCACGGCAACGCTTGATCTTCGGATCGACTACATGCGTTCGGCGGCGGTCGATGCGACCATTACCGCGCATGCGACCTGCTACCATATGACACGCTCGGTGGCCTTCATCCGCGCGACTGCGCATGACGGCACGTCCGACACGCCCGTTGCCACGGCAACTGGAGCCTTTACCGTGGAGCGCGCGAAATGAGCCAGCAAGCCCCTCAATCCCAAGTGGAGGAAACACCCGAGGTTGCCGCCCGCCGCGATCACGCGCTGGCGATTATGACCCACAAGGTGCCTTATCTGAGCCGTATGGGGTTCGTCTTTGCCCGCGAAGGATCAGAGCTGTCGGCGCGGATGCCCTATCATGCCGATCTGATCGGCAACCCGATGTTGCCCGCTTTGCACGGCGGGGCGATTGCCGCGTTCCTCGAAATGACCGCGCTTATGCACCTGTCGTGGGAGCGCATCTGGCCCGACGAAACCGCGCCCCTGTCTCCGCACGGATGCCCCGTCGCGCCGAAGATTATCGACCTGACCGTAGACTACATGCGCTCGGGGCGGCCCGAAGATGTGTTTGGCGCTGGCAGGGTGTCGCGGGCAGGGCGGCGTTTTGCTACCGTTCACTCGGAGGTTTGGCAGGACGATCCTGCGCGGCCCATTGCTCAAGCCGTTTGCCACTTCCTGATGCCGCGCCGCGATGGTTGACGCGCCCGCTGACGTTCCGCCACCACCCGCTTTGAGCCATAAGCGGGTGCTTGCGATTGCGTTGCCGATCGTGCTGTCCAATGCCACCGTGCCGATCCTTGGTGCCGTTGATACGGGCGTTGTCGGTCAGATCGGCGAAGCCGCACCGATTGGCGCGGTCGGAATCGGGGCGGTGATCCTCGCGTCCGTCTACTGGATTTTCGGTTTTCTGCGGATGGGCACCACGGGCCTCGTCGCACAAGCGCGTGGGGCGGGTGAGGGGGCGGAGGTCTCGGCCTATTTCACCCGTGCCATGATGATCGCGCTGATTGGCGGACTGGGCGTGATCGCACTTCAGGTGCCGATCCTGTGGATGTCCTTCAAAATCGCACCCGCGAGCGCGGAGGTCGAATCCCTCGCGCGAGCCTATATCGGCATTCGAGTCTGGTCGGCGCCCTTTGCGATTGCGATTTTCGGGATGACCGGATGGCTGATCGGGTTGGAGCGGACGCGCGGCGTTCTGGTGCTTCAACTGTGGATGAACGGTCTCAATATCGTGCTTGATGTGTGGTTCGTCCTTGGCCTCGGCTGGGGTGTGCAGGGTGTTGCCGCGGCGACGCTGATTGCCGAGGTGACGAGCGCGGGGCTTGGGCTCTACCTGTGTCGCGACGCCTTTGGTCGTCCTGAATGGCGCGCGTGGGTGCGTGTTCTCGACCGCGCGCGGCTTATCCACATGGCGAAGGTCAACACCGACATCATGATCCGCTCGATCCTGCTTCTGTCGATGACCGTGGCCTTCGCCTTCTATGGTGCGGGATTTGGCGATGTGCCTCTTGCCGCTAACCAGATCCTGATGCTCTTCATCTCAATCACTTCCTTTGCACTCGACGGGTTCGCCTTTGCTGCCGAAGCTATCGTCGGTTCCGCCCTTGGGGCGCGCTCGAAAGGCGCGCTGCGGCGGGGGGCGTTGCTGGCGTCGTTTTGGGGAGTTGTGGTTGTGATCGGAATGGCGGTCTTTTTTGCCTTGGCGGGCGGGTTGGTGATCGACACCATGACCACCGCCGAGGACGTGCGTGCCGAAGCGCGCCGTTTCTTGCCTTGGATGGTGGCCGCACCGATTGCAGGGGTGGCAGCGTGGATGCTTGATGGCGTGTTTATCGGCGCGACCCGCACTCGCGACATGCGCAATATGATGATGGTCTCGGTGGTGGTCTATTTTGCGGCGACCACGGCGCTTATCCCGATCATGGGCAATCACGGCCTATGGGCCGCGCTCCTGATCAGCTATGTCACGCGCGGCGTGACCTTGGCGATGAGATACCCCTCGCTGGAACGCGAGGCGGACCGCGCCGCCCGCGCCTAGAGCCAGTCGCCGCGTTTTGTTCCGACCGCTTCCGTCACCGAGGAGAAGCCGTCCGCTTGCAAGAGGTCGTCGAGACCTTTGGCGATTTGGGGGGCGAGCGACAGCCCGTGATACACCATCGCAGAATAAAGCTGGATCGCGCAGGCCCCCGCGCGGATCTTGGCGTAGGCCGAAAGCGGGGAATCGATCCCGCCGACACCGATCAACGGAACATCGTGGCCAAGTGTGCGGGACAGACGTGCGAGTACGCGTGTGGACTTTTCGAACAAAGGTTTACCCGAAAGACCGCCTTTTTCGTCCCGATGTGCACTTTTCAAACCTTCGCGGTCGAGTGTGGTGTTGGTGGCGATCACCGCGTCGATCCCCGACTTGCGTGCCACTTCCGCAATCTCGTCGATCTCGGCACTGTCGAGATCGGGGGCAATTTTGAGGAACACGGGAACGGCGCGCTCCAATCCTTTGCGTGCGTCCAAAACCCCTGCAAGCAGCGCTTCAAGCGCTTCGGGCCCTTGCAGGTCGCGCAGCTTCTCGGTGTTGGGCGAGGAGACATTGACCGTCGCGAAGTCGATAAAGTTTCCGCAATGGGCCAGCACCTTGGCGAAATCGGCCGCGCGGTCGTCGCTGTCTTTGTTGGCGCCGAGGTTGAGACCAACAGGAATCGCGCTGCGATGTGGGGTCTTGCGACAGCGTGCAAGCCGCGTGCCGATCACCTCCATCCCGTCGTTGTTGAACCCGAAACGGTTGATCACGGCGGCATCTTCGGTCAGGCGGAATAGGCGCGGTTTGGGGTTTCCAGGTTGAGGGCGCGGGGTTGCTGCACCCAGTTCGATGAAGCCGAAACCCGCGCGGGAGAGTTGCGTGACCGCCTCGGCATTCTTGTCAAACCCCGCGGCAAGCCCCACGGGGTTGGGCATCTCAAGTCCCGCCAACGTGGTTTTCAGGCGTGGTGATGTGATCGGGCCGGGAAGGGGGGCGAGGCCTGCACGAAGGGCGTTGAGCGCGAGGCGGTGTGCCTTCTCGGGATCAATGCGACGCAAGGCCGTAAGGCCGATTTTTTCGGTCAGACTCATGCCATCTCCTCCGGAAACTCATGGGAGCCTTCAACGAGTGGCAGGGGTTTGCACCACGCTACATCCGTAATGCGAAGCGGACGGTAAAGGTGGGGGAAAAGCACACCACCGCGCGCGGGCTCCCATTTCAGGTCGTCGCCCATTGCGTTGGTGCGGCACCCTAAAAGAAACAGGCCATCTTCCCCCGCAAACCATTTCGCCGCAGTTGCGCGCGCGTGTTCGGCGGTGGAGAAATGGATGTAACCATCGGTGACATCAACAGGGGCGCCGACGGTTTCGCCCGCTGCCTCGAAGGCCGCCCATTCGTCGGCACGAAATATCTTGTAAATTAGCATGGACTTGTGATGCCTCCCGCGTCCCTCTGCGTCAAGCGGGAAGGTGAAGGGTGACGAAATGCCCGTCAAATGAGCGTTACGTTGCGAAGATAGGGCATGGGTTGTGCGGAATCTTTGACTTCGCGGTAAAAGATTTGCAGCATCACTGTAGAAACACAATCAGGGGGGCAATCATGCTCAAGAATATTCTCGCAACCTCCGTCGCTTTGTCCGCGCTCGCAGGCGCGGCTTCGGCGGATTACACGCTCCACGTCATCCACATCAACGACCTGCACAGCCGTCTAGAGCCGATCAGCAAATATGACTCGACCTGTTCGGAAGAGGACAACGTCGCGGGTGAGTGCTTCGGCGGTGTTGCGCGCGTGATCACCATGATCAACCAGCTGCGCGACGAACTTGATGGCGAAAACGTCATCGTTCTGGATGCTGGCGACCAGTATCAAGGCTCGCTGATGTACACGACCTATAAGGGCGATGCTGAAATCGAGTTCATGAACAAGATCGGTTTCGACGCGATGGCCGTTGGCAACCACGAGTTCGATGACGGCGACGAGGGTCTTCTCAAGCTGCTGGACAATGCCGAGTTCCCCGTCCTTTCGGGCAACCTCGATGTGTCTCAATCGAACCTCCTCGCGGGCAAGCTCAAAGATACTGTCGTGCTCGACGTGAACGGCGAAAAGGTCGGCATTGTCTCCGCGCTTGCCGTCGATACGCCCGAGACCTCCAGCCCGTCCGATGCGGTGATTTTCTCCGACGAGATCGAGAACCTCCAGCATGATGTTGATGCGCTGACGGCCGAAGGTGTGAACAAGATCATCGCTCTCAATCACGTCGGCGCGAACAAGGACATGGCAATCGCGGGTGCCGTGGATGGTCTGGACGCGGTCGTCGGCGGTCACTCCCACACACTGTTCTCCAACGAAGAGGGTGCGCCCTACGCCTATCCCACCATGGTCGATGGAGTGCCCGTGGTGCAGGCCTATGCCTTCTCCAAATACGTCGGCCACCTGACGCTGGTGTTCGACGACGAGGGCAATGTCACCTCCGCTACGGGTGACACCATTCTGCTCGACGCCTCCGTTGAGGAAGATGCCGAGGTTAAGGCCCGTGTGGCCGAGCTTGCGGGCCCGATCGAAGACATGAAGTCCCAGATCGTTGCCGAAGCCGCTGCCGATATCGACGGCACGCGCGAGAGCTGCCGCTTGCAGGAATGTCAGATGGGCACGCTTGTTTCGGACGCTATCCTTGATCGCACCAAGGATCAGGGTGTGGAAGTTGTGATCCAGAACGGCGGTGGCCTGCGCGCCTCTATCCCTGCTGGTCAGGTGAGCATGGGCGACATCATCACCGTTCTGCCCTTCCAAAACACGCTGGCCACATTCGAGGTGACGGGTGAGACTCTTCTGGCTGCACTTGAAAACGGCGCGTCTCAGATGGAAGACGTTGCAGGTCGTTTCGCGCAGGTCGCGGGCATGTCCTACACGGTTGATCCGTCGGCGGAAGTCGGCAGCCGCATTTCCGACGTGATGGTCGGCGGCGAGCCTCTGGAGATGGATCGTGTCTATCTCGCCGCGACCAACAACTACGTGCGTAATGGCGGTGACGGCTATTCGATGTTCGAAGATGCAAACAACGCCTATGACTACGGCCCCGATCTGGCCGATGTTCTGGCCGAGTATCTGATCGCCAATGCGCCCTACACGCCCTACACGGATGGCCGCATCACGGTGAAGTAAAGGCCGTACCCTTTCGTAACACAGAGGCCTCCGCTATAGTGCGGGGGCCTTTTTCATTCGGACCACGGGTTTGCACATGGACCATCCATTGATTGACCTTATCAGCGCCCAAGTCGCCGAGGCCGAGCGGCGTGGTGAGTTTGATAACCTGCCTGGGGCGGGCAAGCCCTTGCCGAAGGTCGATGATCCAGAAAACGCGCTTCTTAATCGCATTATGCGCGAGAATGGTGCCGTGCCCGAATTCGTCACGCTTTCGCGCGAGTTGGAACGTCTGCGTGAGGAATTGCGTGCGACAGGGGAACCAACCCGCCGCACCGAGATCATGAAAGAAATGTCGATGATGGATGCGAAAATCGAACTGGCGAAAAAAGCCTACCGCTGATGTGTGGGCGCTTTGCCATTACGCTCCCTGATGACGCGATGGCGCAGCTGTTTGCCGCCGCGCCGGCAAATGATCTGCCGCCTGTTCCCAACTATAACGTCTGTCCGACAACGAAAATCCACGTGGTGTTTTCCGAGGACGGCCAGCGTCGCCTCGTTCCCATGCGTTGGGGCTTCATCCCGCATTGGTATAAGGCGCCGAATAACGGGCCATTGTTGATCAATGCGCGCGCCGAGACCATTGCCGAAAAGCCAGCCTTTCGCGCGGCCTGCCGCGCGCGGCGGTGCCTTATTCCTGCCGATGGCTTCTACGAGTGGTATCGCCCTGAGGGCATTGAGAAGCAGCCGTGGTTCATCCGTCCCGTGGGGGAGGGGCCGATGGTCATGGCGGGGATTTGGCAGGACTGGGAGGCGGACGGCACCCGTGTCCGAAGCTGTTCCATCGTCACGACAGAGGCAACGCGCGGTCAGATGGCCGACATCCACCACAGAATCCCCGTGCTGCTGGGCGCGGATGACTGGGGTAAGTGGCTTGGTGAAGAGGGGCATGGCGCCGCGACGCTCATGCGGGAGGCCGATCCCGAAACCCTGCGCTTTTACAAGGTCGACAAGGCCGTCAACTCAAATCGCGCACAGGGGGCGGAGCTGATTGAGCCTGTTGACGATTAAGGGATTGGGGGGAATGGAGCGGGTGACGGGAATCGAACCCGTATCATCAGCTTGGAAGGCTGAGGTCTTACCATTACACAACACCCGCGTTGCGGTGGATTGACTACGAGACCGCGCGGCGAAGGTCAAGGCGATTGTGGCATCCTTTGCGCGACGAAAAGGCTTCCGATCTCGCGGGCTATGATATCAGGCCGCGTATCGCGGTGCATCTGTTGGCGTTTCGCCCGTTTTCCCCGCGCGTGGCGGATTTGCCTGATTGTGCGGCGACACGGGGGCATGGCCTATGTCAGTGGAGGACAGGCGGAGGAAAGCTTGCTATACAGGGCGCAGATAGGATTTACTGGCGGTACCATTGCGAAAAGACAATGGATCGCTAAGTTGCTACGCCCGTTTCGAGCGCGGCACATGAGGCATACGAGGGCATCGCGTGAGTAAGACAAGCACGCCGACGAGCGGCACAAAATCTCCCAAACCCGCAACCGCGAAACCGGTTCTGGCGGTTGATCTCGACGGAACGCTGCTGCGGTCCGACATGCTTTACGAGAGTTTCTGGAATCTCGCCGCGAAGGACTTCCCGAAGGCCATGCGTGCTGCCCTGTCACTTGGACGGGGAAAGGCCGCGCTCAAGAGGGCGATCGCGCAGGATGCGCAGGTGGATGTAACGCTTCTGCCGTATAACGCCGAAGTCCTTGAATTTATAAAGACATGGAAATCAGACGGCGGCACGGTTGCGCTTGTCACCGCCTCCGATCAGGTACTTGCCGACGAGATCGCGGCGCATCTTGGCGTATTCGACGAGGTGCATGGCTCGGATGGCGCACGCAATCTCAAGGGGCCGAACAAAGCGGCTTTCCTTTGTGAGCGATACGGAAAGGGCGGGTTTGCCTATGCGGGCGATCACGCAGCGGATGTGGATGTCTGGGCCGAGGCGGCCCATGCGGTGACGGTTAATGCAGACGATGCGCTGCGAGGGAAAGCGGAGGCCGTGGCCTCTGACGTGACCCATCTTGGCCACCCGCCATCGACCGTGAAAGCGGCGGTTAAGGCGCTGCGCCCGCACCAGTGGATGAAGAACATTCTGGTCTTTATTCCCATGCTTCTGGCGCACAACATCACTTTCGGCACGGTGCTCACGGGCCTTTTGGCCTTCGTGGTATTCTCGCTGGTGGCTTCTTCGGTCTATGTGCTCAATGACTTGCTCGACCTTGATGCTGACCGAAATCACGCGCGAAAGTGCAAACGACCCTTTGCGGCAGGTGATTTGCCGCTGTCGTGGGGGACGGGTATGGCGACGGGGCTGCTCGCAGCGGGCGCTCTGTTGGCACTGCTTCTTGGTCCTGTCTTCTTTTTCGTCATGGCGTGCTACTACGCCGCGACGACTGCTTATTCCTTTTATTTCAAGCGCCGCGCAGTGGTCGATGTGGCGGCTCTGGCGGGGCTCTATACGCTGCGCGTGATCGCGGGCGGGGTGGCCATCGGGGTGCCTCTGTCGCCGTGGCTGTTGGCGTTTTCTATGTTTTTCTTTTTTGCGTTGGCGGCGGTTAAGCGGCAGGCGGAGTTGGTCGACAACCTTGCGGCGGGGAAGGTCAAGCCTACGGGGCGGGGGTATCGCAACGAGGATGTTGCGATCATGAGCCAGATGGCGATCGGTTCGGGATATGTCTCGATCCTGCTGCTGGCGCTCTACATGAACTCGCCCGCTGTCATCGAACTATACTCCAACCCACAGATTCTATGGGGAATTTGTGTGGTGCTGCTCTACTGGATCTCGCGGATCGTGCTTCTGGCCCATCGGGGTGAGATGCACGACGATCCGATCATTTTCGCGGTTCGGGATCACATCAGCCGTGTCTGCGGATTGATGGTTGTGGGCTTTGCGCTGGGCGCGTCGCTGACCTGACGGACGCGTCCGAAACGCGGTCTGCTATGTGTCGGACATGCGTCGGCTATTTGTCGGGCACGAAGCGCGGCAGGAGGTCGAGCGCGGATTTGAGCGCGTCCCCCCATCCTTCCGAGATTGTCTGGAAATAGGGGTCGGTCAACTCGATGCGTCCCGTGGGCCCTTTGCACAGGCTGTCGTTCTCGTAGAAATGGTAGTCGAAGGGCGCGCCGACCGTCAGGTTGGCCTTGAGCGTGCTGTCGAATGAGACCAGCAAGAGCTTCATCGCGTCCTCGAAATCCATCTTGGGATCGTAGGCGCGCACCAGAATGGGGCGACCGTATTTCATCTCCCCGATTTGGAAGAAGGGCGTGTCTTCGCCCGCCTCGATGAAATTGCCTTCTGGGTAGATCAGGAAGAGCCGCGCAGGGCCGCCCTTGATCTGGCCACCGAGAATGACCGTGGCGTGGAATGCGCTGTCGGCACGTTGTCCGCCTTCGGCATGTTCCGCGATCACCTCGCGCAGTGTGTCGGCCACGATACGCGCGGCCTGAAACATGGAAGGAGCGGCAAGAAGGGTCGGGTCACGATCCTCGGGCGCCTTGGAGCGCTCGTCGAGCAGCGAGATCAGCGCCTGTGTCGTTGCAAGGTTGCCCGCGGTCATGAGCGTGAGAACGCGCTCACCCTCAACTTCCCAGTGGGTCATCTTGCGGAAGGTGGAAATATTGTCGAGTCCCGCATTGGTGCGGGTGTCCGACATGAAGAGCAACCCCTTCTCCAGTGCCATTCCGACGCAATAGGTCATGTGCTGCGCGCTCCGCTGTGCAATCTCGATGGCCCCATTGGTCCGCTTTCGGGGCAGGGGCTACTGTTGGGCGACCTCGATATCGATCGAAAGGGATTCTCCCGCGCCGCCGATCCGTGTTCCAGTTACAGGGGCAGCCTCGGTATAGTCCAGCCCCGTTGCAACACGCACGTAGCGTGTATCGGGGGAAATTCCGTTGGCGACGTCGAAGGCGACCCAGCCCAATCCCTCGACATAGGCCTCCGCCCATGCGTGCATCGCGTCCTGTTCGATACGGTCGTCGAGCATCAGGTAGCCAGAGACATAGCGGGCGGGGATGTCGAGATCGCGGGCGCAGGCGATAAAGACATGGGTGTGGTCCTGACAGACGCCACGCCCTTCGGCCAACACCTGTTCGGCGGTCCAGTCGGCGTGACTGATGCCGACGACAAATTCCACCCGCTCGCGCACCGCGTTCGACAGGTTGTGGAGGCGGTCGAGCGTCTCGTCACCCTCAACGGTTCGGGCCAGCGCCCGCACACCCTGACCCGCACGGGTGAGTGGTGTTTGGCGCTGGTAGAGCCAGAGGGGGGCAGGGCCGAGGTGTGGACCGACCACACCGAAACCGTCGTTGATCTCGACGCGGCCTTCGCTTGTGACGATCAGGCGCTCGACATCGCGATCCGCGCCGATGAGTTCCACGGTGTTGTTGTGGTGATCCTCGAAGCTCAACTGCTTCTCGCCACCTTCGATACGGGTTTCCCATTCCAGCACCGTTTGCTGATGCGTCGATTTCGGCGTCTTGCGCAGCTGTTGCAGCGCATATGTCACAGGCCCCTCGAAGGTGTAGGTGGTGGTGTGCTTTATGGTCAGATGCATGGGATCACTCGTAGAACCTGTAGTCGATCTCGATCTGGTTTCCCAAAGTGCGCAGCGCGCCGAGAACTTTCTGAATATATTCGTGCAGCCCGAAATCCATGATCGCGTCGACATCATTGCCTAGAATGTCGCTCTGGAGTTGCCGCGCGAGGTCGAAGCTGTGCGGGGTCTGACCGTATTCATGGGACAGGTAGTCGAGGTTATCGGCGATCTTGGAGGCGCAGAAGGCGAGACTTCGCGGCATCCGTTTGTCGAGGATGAGGAAGGTAGCGATATCGCGCGGGTCGGTGGTGTTGCCGTAGGTCATCCGAAATCCGCCCTCGGCCGACACCGAGCGCAGGATGGTCTCCCATTGCACGTTGTCGAGCGAGGAGCCGACGGAGGAGACAGATGGAAGCAGAACGTAGTATTTCACATCGACGATCCGCGCGGTGTTGTCGGCGCGTTCAAGAAAGGTGCCGATCCGTGCGAAGTCGTAAATGTCGTTGCGCAGCATCGTGCCATGGGTCGCCCCGCGCACCAGCGCCGTGCGGCGGCGGATGAGGGAAAGCACCTCTGGCAGATCGCGCTCGTTCACCTTGCGTGCGAGCAGGTCGTGGACCTTCATGTAGGCCGCGTTCACCGCTTCCCAGACCTCTTCGGTCAAGGCCGTGCGCACCAGTCGTGCGTTCTGACGGGCGGCGGAAAAGAGCGAGAGGACCGAAGCGGGGTTGTCCTTGTCCCGCAGCATCCAGTTGATCACCGCGTCCTTCGTCACCTCGTCATGGGCCGCGTCATAGCCGTCGCAGACGGCGGCGGTCTGCATCACCGAGCGCCATTCGTTGTCGGTGGAATCGAGGCGGGTGAGGGCCATGCGCTGGCCTGTTTCGATCAGGCGTGTGGTGTTCTCGGCGCGTTCCAGATAGCGGAACATCCAGAAGAGACCGTTGGCTGTTTTTCCTAGCATTCCATCAGTCCTCCAGCACCCATGTGTCCTTGGTCCCGCCGCCTTGGCTGGAGTTCACCACAAGTGATCCCTTCTTGAGCGCGACCCGCGTCAGGCCACCGGGGGTGATCTTGATCCCTTCGGGTGAGACAAGCACGTATGGTCGCAAATCGACATGGCGCGGGGCCAGACCGCCACGGGTGAAAATCGGCACCGTGGAGAGCGACAGGGTGGGCTGGGCGATGTAGTTGGCAGGGCGGGCCTGAAGCTTCCTGCGGAAGGTGGCAATGTCCTTCTTGCTCGCGGTCGGTCCGATCAGCATCCCGTAGCCGCCCGAACCATGCACTTCCTTGACCACCAGATCGGCAAGGTTGTCGAGCACATAGGCCAGCGCGTCAGGCTCGGCGCAGCGCCATGTCGGCACGTTTTCGAGAAGCGGGCGTTCGCCCGTGTAGAATTCGACGATCTCGGGCATGTAGGAATAGATCGCCTTGTCGTCAGCAATCCCCGTGCCCGGTGCGTTGGCAATGGTGATGCCGCCCGCACGGTAGACATCCATGATACCCGGCACGCCAAGCTGGCTTTCGGGGTTGAAATTGAGCGGATCAATGAAGTCGTCGTCGATGCGGCGGTAAAGCACGTCGATGGGCTTGTAGCCTTGGGTTGTCCGCATCGCCACGCGCCCGTCGATGACGCGCAGGTCATGGCCTTCGACCAGTTCCACGCCCATTTGATCGGCAAGGAAGGCGTGTTCGAAATAGGCGGAATTGTAGATGCCAGGGGTCAGGACACCCACGGTGGGACGCCCCTCGCAATTGGGCGGCGCGCAGGCGGCCAGTGAGCGCAGCAGGTCGCGCGGATAGTTGGAGACGGGCCGCACCTTGTTGCGGGAGAATAGCTCGGGGAACATCTGCAACATCGTTTCGCGGTTCTCCAGCATGTAGGAGACGCCGGAGGGTGTGCGTGCGTTGTCTTCGAGCACGTAGAACTGGCCTGCGTCCGTGCAAACGAGGTCGATGCCGACGATATGGGTGTAGATGCCACCGGGCGGTGTGACGCCAAGCATTTGCGGCAGGAAGGCCTCATTGCGCGCGATCATCTCCTGCGGGATGCGGCCCGCTTTGATGATTTCCTGCCTGTGGTAAATGTCGTGAAGAAAGGCGTTGATGGCGCGCACGCGCTGTTCGATGCCGCGGCTCAGTTTCTGCCACTCGCTGCCCGAAATGATGCGCGGAACGATGTCGAAGGGGATCAGGCGTTCTTCGGCTTCGGCGCGTCCGTAGACGTTGAAGGTGATGCCCGTAAGGCGGAAGAGCTCTTCGGCTTCGCGTTGCTTTGCCCTTAACCGTGAAGGATCCTCGCCGTCGAGCCATGTGCTGAAGTTCTTGTAGGGGCCGCGTGTCTGTCCGTCTCTGCCCCACATCTCGTCGAAGATGTCGTCCATGTCCCCGCCGTTCGTCCCTGCGCCAGAGGTCGTTCTGACACATCCACACTGCGCAGGTGGGCGGGTTTGGTCAAATTATTAGCATGGATTTGGTAACTATCTTTGGCGCTTTTCGTAAGGTGCCTGTTTTTTGTGCGGTTGCGCCTCATGATTGGTCGGCGGGATTTGGGCGTTCGTGCGAGCAAAATAGATACCAAATACGACATGAAAACATGCCAAATGGTAACTTGACCATGATGTATGAGAAGTGTTTCCCTCATTGGTGCGCACAATGCGTTCGCGGCCTGATTCCGGCCTCGAAAGGAGCGGCCCGAAACAAGGGCCATTGGGAGGAAACTATGAAATCTATCAAATCGCTGGCGCTCGCCGCCGCACTCTCCAGCCTTGCCGTCGGTGCATTCGCTGACGGGCTAATCGGCATCGCCATGCCGACGAAATCCTCGGCACGCTGGATCTCTGACGGCAACTCGATGGTCGAACAGTTCACGGAAGCGGGTTACGACACCGATCTCCAATACGCGGAAGACGATATCCCCAACCAACTCGCGCAGATCGAGAACATGATCACCAAGGGTGTGGATGTGCTCGTGATCGCCGCCATCGACGGCACCACGCTGTCCAATGCGCTGGCCAATGCTGCGGCGGCGGGTGTGAAGGTCATCGCCTATGACCGCCTGATCCGTGACAGCGGCGACGTTGACTATTACGCGACCTTCGACAACTTCAAAGTTGGTGTGCAGCAGGCTTCCTCGCTCGTGAGCGGCCTTGAGAAGCGTTTCGGCGAAGGCCCCTATAACGTCGAGCTTTTCGGCGGTTCGCCTGATGATAATAACGCCTACTTCTTCTACGATGGCGCGATGTCCGTGCTGCAGCCGCTGATCGATGACGGCACCATCAACATCGTCTCTGGCCAGATGGGCATGGATACGGTCGGCACGCTCCGTTGGGACGGCGCGGTGGCTCAGGCACGTATGGATAACCTCCTGTCGGCGCATTACACCGACGCCACAATTCATGGCGTTCTGAGCCCCTATGACGGTCTGTCCATCGGCATCCTGTCCTCGCTCAAAGGCGTCGGCTACGGTTCTGGCGATATGAAAATGCCCATCGTGACGGGTCAGGACGCGGAAGTGCCCTCCGTGAAATCCATGCTGGCGGGTGAGCAATACTCCACCGTCTTCAAGGACACGCGCACACTCGCTGGTGTGGCCGTGGGCATGGCCGAGGCCCTTCTGGGTGGCGCCGAGCCCGAGATCAACGACACCACCACCTACGACAACGGTGTGAAAGTCGTTCCCTCCTATCTGCTTGAGCCTGTCTCCGTGGACAGCACCAACTGGGAAGAGGTTCTGGTCGGGTCTGGTTACTACACGATGGACCAGATCAAGTAAGTGATCCGCAACTGTGAAACGCGCCGTCCGCACCCACGCTTTGGGCGCGGGCGGTGTTCGTTCCCGTGATGCTCGCATTCGGGCACGGGGCATCTCCCTTCAAGGGGAGCAAGAACAACGGGGCGGCCACCGCCCCCACGCGAGGTTCAAAACATGACCACACTTCTGGAGATGCGCGCCATCACCAAGGAATTTCCTGGCGTCAAAGCACTCGACAAGGTGAACCTGAAGGTGGAAGAGGGCGAAATTCACGCGATCTGTGGCGAGAACGGCGCGGGGAAATCGACCCTGATGAAGGTGCTCTCGGGCATCTACCCCGAAGGCACCTACGATGGCGAGATCTACTATGAGGGGGCGCTGGCGGGCTTTCGCTCACTTTCAGATAGCGAAGCGCGCGGCATCGTCATCATCCATCAGGAACTGGCACTGGTGCCCGATCTGTCGATTGCCGAGAACATCTTTCTTGGCAACGAGCGCGCCGCGAGGGGCATTATCAACTGGCACGAGACCAACAAGCGCACCGAGGAGCTTTTGCGCAAGGTCGGCCTGTCGGAAAGTCCAACCACAACCGTCGACAGCCTCGGCGTGGGCAAACAGCAGCTCGTCGAGATCGCAAAGGCGCTTTCCAAGGACGTGAAGCTGTTGATCCTCGACGAGCCGACCGCCGCGCTTCAGGAAAACGACAGCCGCAAGCTGCTTGACCTGATGTTGGAGCTGAAGGCGCAGGGTGTGACCTGCATTATCATTTCGCACAAGCTCGGTGAGGTGCGCTACGTCGCTGACACGGTGACGGTGATCCGTGACGGGATGACGGTCTCGACCCATGAGGCCAAGGGGCTGAGCGAGGATGATATCGTGCGCGACATGGTGGGGCGCGACATGACACATCGCTTCCCCGAGCATGTTCGCACACCTGGCGAGATGTTGATGGAGGTCAGCAACTGGAACGTCGGCCATCCTGAACATGCCGACCGTCAGGTGATCCGCAACGCGTCCTTCAACGTGCGTGCGGGTGAGGTCGTGGGCATCGCGGGGTTGATGGGATCGGGACGCACCGAACTGGCCATGTCGATTTTCGGTAAATCCTACGGGCGGGACATTTCGGGCGAGGTGCGCCTGCATGGTAAACCCGTTGATGTCTCACGGGTGGATCGCGCGATTGACGCGGGCCTGTCCTATGTGACCGAGGATCGAAAGTCGCTCGGGCTGGTTCTGGACGAGACAATCCGTTTCAACACGACGCTGGCAAATCTCGACGCCGTGTCGTCGGGCGGCATTCTAAACCGCAACGAAGAGACCCGCGCCGCCGAACGCTACCGCGAGGCACTCAACACCCGCACACCCACGGTGTTCCAGCGTGTGATGAACCTCTCGGGCGGTAATCAGCAGAAGGTCGTTCTGGCCAAATGGCTCTTCACCGAGCCTGAAGTGTTGATCCTAGACGAGCCGACGCGCGGGATCGACGTTGGCGCGAAATACGAGATTTACACGATCATCAACGATCTGGCCGCGCAGGGAAAAGGCGTGGTCATGATCTCGTCGGAAATGCCCGAACTCTTGGGCATGTGCGACCGGATTTATGTCATGAACGAAGGCGCGCTTGTGGGCGAACTCACAGCCGCCGAGGCCAGTCAGGAGCGCATCATGTCGCTCATCGTGGCCGATGCCGCCGACCAAGCGGCCGAATAGGGAGAGCAGGGGATGGAACGAAACAAACCGATGGGCATCAAGGCCTATATCGCCGCGAATATGCGCGAATACGGATTGCTGTTCGCGCTGATCGGCGTGATGGCATTTTTCCAGATTATGACGAATGGGACGTTGCTCAGGGCGGTGAACATCACCAACCTGCTGCTGCAAAACTCCTACATCATCATCATGGCTCTGGGCATGTTGATCGTGATCGTGGGCGGGCATATCGACCTTTCGGTTGGCTCGGTCATGGGGTTTATCGGCGCTTTGGCCGCTGTGATGGTCGTGCAGATGGAGTTGCCCGTGGGCGTGGCCATCGTGATCTGTCTGATCGCGGGGGGGGTGATCGGCGGGGCGCAGGGCTATTGGGTCGCCTATTGGCGCATTCCGCCCTTCATCGTCACGCTGGCGGGGATGCTGGTGTTCCGCGGGTTGTCGCTATGGCTGCTGCAAGGCCAGTCGGTCGGCCCGTTCCCGCGCGAGTTTCAGGTGATCGCCAACGGGTTTGTCCCTGATATCTTCCCCGCAAGCTGGGGTGAGAGCATCGCGGCACTTACGGGGCAACGTCAGGTCAACGTGCTGGCTCTGGTCACGGGGTTCGTGGCGGCAGGTCTGGTGATTTGGCGCGGCCTGCGCCAGCGCGCCACGAACAAAGCCTACGGGATCGAGGACGAGCCACAGAGCTTCTTCGTCGCGCGCACGGCCATCGTGGCTTTTGTGCTGGTCTTCGTGATGTGGAAGCTGGCCACCTTCCGTGGCCTGCCCAACGTGCTTTTGACCATGGGCGTGCTGACGATCATCTACGCGTTCCTGACCGAGAACACCGTGATCGGGCGGCGGGTCTACGCGATGGGCGGCAATGAGAAAGCGGCCAAGCTCTCGGGGATCAAGACCGAGCGCCTCACCTTCCTCGCCTTCGTCAACATGGGCGTTCTGGCGGCGGCGGCGGGTCTCGTCTTTGCTGCGCGGCTCAACACCGCGACGCCGAAAGCGGGGTTCGCGCTGGAACTCGACGTGATCGCGGCGGTGTTTATCGGCGGCGCCTCCATGTCGGGCGGTGTTGGCACGATTGTCGGCGCGGTTGTTGGCGCTTTCCTGATGGGGGTGCTGAACAACGGCATGTCGATCATGGGCATCGGCATCGACTACCAACAGATGATCAAGGGTCTGGTGCTGCTCGCAGCGGTGATCTTCGACGTCTACAACAAGCAAAAGCAGGGCTGATACAGCCCGCCTTTACGAGAGCGATCAGAGGGCCATGCGCATCGCATTGGCCCTCTTTTCCTGTCCCGCCCATTTCTTTGTCTTATGGCGTTTCACAAGGTCACAGATCATCTGCGCGGCGGGTGGCAGTTGCGCGTCCGCGCGTGTGATGATCCCGAATTCCTCCACCGAGATGGAGAAGCGTGTGCGCAGGATATGCACCTGACCGCGGGCGGCGAAATGCTCCGCGACGGGACGCGCGACCGCGGCGATACTGTCGGTCTCGCCCGCAAAGGCCAGCGACATGAGCGCCGAAGAGGTGCTGACGAGGCGGTCGGGCTGCGGCAGGCCCATATCGCGAAACGCACCGTCAATCGTGCGCGCAAGGATCGAGTTCTGCGGTGGCAGGATCCATTTCCATTCGAAGAGGTCGGCGTTCTCCACTTTGCCTTCGATTTTCGCCAGCGGGTGATCCTTGCCGACGATGAAGCTCACGGGTTCCTTGGCCAGTGAACAATAGGTGAGGTTGCGCGACAGCTCGTCGGCAGGCAGGCGGCCAAGCGCGAAATCAAGCGCGCCATTGCGCACCATGGGACCGAGTTGGTTGGAGGTGGCAACCTCGACATCCACCCTGATCCCTTCGGACAGTTCGCGGGCGGTGCGCACGGCGGGGATGACCATTTCGATTGCAGGCCCCGTGACCGAGCCGATCCGCACCGTGCCGTGGACACCTGAGGCAATCTCGCTCACCTCGCGGTCGGCATCGTCGATCTCGTTGAGAATACGTTGCGCGCGGGCGGCGAAGGCGCGCCCCGCTTCGGTCAGTTTAATCCCGCGCCCGTGGCGTTCAAACAGGGGTGTGCCAAGGATCTGGTGGATCTCGCTTGCCAGACGCGAAGCCGCAGGTTGCGCCAGCCCAAGTCGCAGCGCGGCGTCCGAGAGCTTTTCCTCGCGTGACAATGCTGCGGCAAGACGCAGGTGGTTCATCTTCAATCCACGGGCAAGCAGACGTTCCATCGCGGCTCCAGTTCTCGTTGGGGTGGCATTTGTCACATAACAATACGAGCAAGTGTTGCGCCGTAGAACCCCTAATCGGTCATATTTTCTCACCTTGAGCGGGTTCGCGCGGCTCTGGCCTTCTTGCCGGATTTTCTCGGAACTCTCATTGGATGGCGGCGTTGGGTTCACGAGGCGCATGAGCGCCAGCACAGTGAAATCCAACGAAGGAGATCAAAGATGTTTACGTCTAAAACTCTCGCACTCGGCGCAGCTCTCGGGTGCGCATTGACCGTCCCCGCCGCCCTTACGGCACAGGAGGCTGCGACCGAAACCTCGGAGGCTGGCCTGTCTACGGGCATCTCCGCTGAGGCCGAAACCGATCTCTCCGCGACGATCGAAGATGGTGACGTCAAGGACGCCGCCGAAGAGACCGCCGAGAGCGTTGGTGACGCCGTTGAGGATGCAGGTGATGCGGTTGCGGATGGCGTCGAGGGCGCGATGAATGCGGCCGATGATGCGGTTGACAGCATGGCCGCCGAAACCGATGCGGCCACCGAACTGGACACTGGCATGACGGTGCAGGGGGAGGCCTCAATCCTCGCCAACGTCGAGGATCCGAATGCGCTCATTGGCGTGCGGGTCTATGACGAAAACGAGGAATGGGTTGGCGAAGTCGACTCGGTTGCCGCAGCCACCGCCTCCGAAGAAGGTGAGGTCATCGTCGATGTCGGCGGATTCCTTGGTCTTGGTGAAAAGCCTGTAGCGGTCGCTGAATCCGACTTCTCGGTATCCTATGACGAGGACGGCGATCTCGACTACTTGATCGTGTCGCTCACAATGGAAGAACTGGAAGCCATGCCCGAGGCCGATACGCAGATGTAAGGCACGCGCCGCGCATCTTCCTCACGAGGTATGACAAGGAAAGGCCCCGCATGTGCGGGGCCTTTTCGTGTTTGGAGCGTCGTTTGACATTAGGGCTTACCGAAGTCTCGTGTCAGCTTTCGCCAGCTTCCCCAAAGTGCGCCATCTTGGCATCGTCGGGATCGGCCTCATCGAAGGGGGCGGGGCTGAAGATCAGGCGAAATTCGTAGTAATCCTCGTCGTCGATGGTCTCCGCATGGCCGTCGATCTGTGTGGCGAACCCGCCGATCAAGGATTGGCCCAGCCCCGAGCCGCGCACCTGTTCGGGCGGGTAGAAGGGCGTGCCGCGCGTGTTGATCACTTCGAGTTTCGCGCGCCCGTCGTCCAATGCTGTGAGCGTGATCGAGAGCGAAGCCGTCCCGTCCTCCAGCCGCCCCATGTATTTGAGCGCGTTGGTCACGGCCTCGGAGACCATAAGAAGGAAGGGCACGGCCTGATCGGGGTAGAGCAGCACGGTGTCGTAGCGCCGTGTCACTTCGATGCGGTTTTGTTCCGTCGATCCTGCGTCGATGGTGTTGTCGATCACCGAACTCATCAGCACATGGGCGGGGACGTTGCCCGTCTGCGGCTGGCTGTAGAGTGCTTGGTGGACGGAGGCGATGGACATCACCCGCATCTGCACTTCCTTGAGCGAGCGGCGCGCCTCTTGCGATGTGGCGCGGCGGATCTTGAGGTTCACGATGGAGGCGATCAGTTGCAGGTTGTTCTTTACGCGATGGTGGACCTCTTTCAGCAACACGTTTTTCTCGTGCAGGAGGTTCTCCAGATTGGCCTCGTCGCGCAGAACCGTTTCGGCGAGATCGGTCCAGACCGCGTCGATCTTCTGGATCTCTTCGGGCAGGCTGCGGTGTTGGGGCAGCGACTGGATGGTGCGGTCGTGGCCATAGGCGGCCATGTGTCGGGTCAGTGCGCGGATATGGCGGATAACGAGGTGGTGGACCGAGGCATAGGCAGCGACCAGACCCGCGATCAACATCAGGGCTGGGAAGACCAGCGGCGACAGGAACGGCCACGCCAGCGACAGGCGCGGCGCAGAGCCAAGCGCGTAAAGAACGCCAGGAATGATGGGCACCACGGCGAAGCGGCGTGGCTCCCCTGCGGCGGTGTCGTCGCTGAAGGTAAATTGCCGCAATGCCACGAGGCTTTCGAGTGTGCGGCTTGCGGGAAGGGCTTCGTCGATCTGGTCCAGACCGCTGTTGGTCGAAATGATATCGCCCGCTTCGTTGAAGGTCAGGATTGTCTCGATTGTTTCGTTGGGTGTGTGGCCGAGGATATCGCGGATGCGTCCGTGCGGGACGGACACCATGACGAACCCTGTGTAGAGGCGGTCCACGAACACGGGTGCGGCGGTGACGATGACCGAGGTCTGGCTGACCTGTCCGCTGGTGGAGGCCATGACCATCTGGTCGGGATTTTCTGTCATCGGACCATGCACCAACCCGCCCGAGATATCCGTGCCCACTTCCGACGAGCCACATCTCACGACGCCGTTGCGATCTGCGTATCCAGCGAAGGAATACTGCGGATTGGAGCGCACCACGTTGGCAAACATCGCCGAGCAGCCCGCGGGCGTCCCGTCCGCTGCGGTCGCGTCACCATCAAGCCCCGTGCCTATTTCGGTGGAGATATGCGCGGCAAGCGCGGCGACCGTGCCAGAGGCGGAGGCAATGGCCATCGCCTCGCCCGCCGCCGCTTCGGCGGTTTCGGTGAGCAGCGCGGCCTCAACCTGCCGTGCGGCATCGCTTGCGATCTGCACCGCCTGAAGAAAAGCCATGACCCCAATCGGCGCGAGCGCGAGCGCGAGGATTGTCACCATGCGCGAGGCGATGCCGCGAAACGGCCAGATATGCGGGCGGTTCACGCGCCTGACCCGCCCTGACCGCCCGCGTTGACGATGGCGGAAGTGACCGCGTCGGTCATATCGGAATATCCTTCTCCAGAGCTATAGAGCAGGTCGGCAAGGCGGGCGCGCCCGCGATTGACGCGGCTCTTGATCGTGCCTGTGGCGACGCCGCACATGTCGGCGGCCTCGTCATAGGAATACCCCGACGCGCCAACCAGCGCGAGCGCCTCGCGTTGTTCAACGGGCAATGTCTCGAATGCGTCGAGGAACTCGGTCATCTGGAGGTTGCCATCGTGAGCGGGCTTCACAGACATCCGCTCGGCTGCGATGCCGTCAGGATCGGCCACTTCGCGCCCCTTCTTGCGATGCGCCGAGTAGAAGGTGTTGCGCAAAATGGTGAAGAGCCATGCCTGCATATTGGTGCCAGGGGTGAACTTGGCGAGGTTCTTCCACGCCTTCACCAGAGATTCCTGCACCAGATCGTCGGCCTCCGCATCATTGCGGCACAGCGACAGGGCAAAGGCCCGCATGGCGCCGAGGTGGTTCACGATCTCGTCGCGCGGATCGGGTGTCGCGTCCGTTTCTGCGTCGCTGTCGGGCGCGCGCGCCTTGCCTTCGCGCGCATTCGCGGCGGGGCGGGGCGACCCGTTCTGGGGTTCTGCTTTAAGCATCGGGGGTCTCCTGCGATGCATGTTGCGGCGGTTCGTTGTCCTGTTGACGCAACTGTTGCAGGAGGTCGTGGAATTTATCGGGCACGGCTTCATCCGCGCGCTGTTTGAAGGCCCGCCGCAGATTTTCGGCAATCTGGGCCTCGATCGGATCGTCTGGAGAGTTCTGGCTCATTGGTTTTCGCTTCCTTCACCCGGGGGCGTCGCTCATGGTAGCACAGCTACGCGGTCTCATACATTAACGCAGCCGCCCGACGTGCGGTTCCACTTTTCTCGGAACCAAACACGCAGCACCGCGTTTGGTTCCGAGAAAAGTCGAGAAAGGAAGTTATTCATGTCGACGACCACTACGGCACCTACCTTGTCCGAAACCGTTGCAAGCCTCCTGCCGTACCTGCGCCAATACGCGCGTGCGCTATGTGGCAACCAAGACAGCGGAGACGCCTATGTCGCCGCCATGCTGGAGGCGCTTTTGAGTGATCGCAGCGCGTTCGAGAAAGCCTCCAGCCCGCGCGTTGCTGTGTTTCAGGCGTTCCATGCAATCTGGATTTCCAGCGGCGCACCTGCTGGGGCCGAGGACACGGGCATCGCCGCTCGCGCGCAGGCCCATCTGACGCAACTCACTCCCAATACCCGCGAGGTCTTGCTCCTGCGCACCATTGCGGGGTTCTCGCGCGAGGAGGTGGCGGAGATCGTCGCGCTTCCGCTTGAAGATGTCGAGGCGCTCTACACCCGTGCCCTTCGCGATATGGAGGACAGCGTGGCAGGTAAGGTCATGGTGATTGAGGACGAGGCAATTATTGCGCTCGATATCCAGTCGATTGTCTCCGAAATGGGCCATTACGTTACGGGCGTTGCCCCGACCGCAAAGGCTGCTGTGGCGCTCTTCGAGAAGGAGATGCCAGACCTGATCTTGTCGGACATCCAGCTTGCCGATGGTTCCTCGGGCATTGACGCGGTGAACGACATCCTCAAAGCGGCAGGCGATGTCCCAGTGATTTTCATCACGGCCTTCCCCGAGCGTTTGTTGACGGGGGAGCGCCCCGAACCTGCCTTTGTCATCCCCAAACCCTACACCGAACAGCAGGTGAAGTCGGCGGTGTCGCAGGCGATGTTCTTTGCCTCGACGCAAACCCTGACCGTTTGAACAACACTCCTACCGCCCTACAAGAAAGCCCCCCGCGACGTGATGCGCGGGGGGCTTTTTGTGTCTTTCGTGGTCTTCCACGGGATCTTCTGCGGGGGTGTTAGACGGGGGGCTTGCCTCGCACGGCACGTGCGATGAGCGCGATAATGAACAGCGCGAGGAAGATGAAGAAGATCAGTTGCGCGATGCCAGCAGAGGCGGAGGCGATGCCGCCAAATCCGAACACGGCAGCAATGATCGCGACGACGAAGAATGTAATGGCCCAACCAAGCATTGGTAGTCTCCTTTCGGGTCTGATTCAGATGGTCGCGGTGGTAGCGACCTTCACCAAACCAACCCGCGCCGTGCCCCGCGAGTTCCGAGAAAATCGCGGCTGGACCTGTTCGGGAACCATTTCCCCCGCCGCCGCGTTCTCTCCCCAGACAGCCTACGACATATGTAAAGGAGGCCAAAAAAATGCCGAGTAAAACACAATCCCAGACCGCCGATGTGAAGGCGGAACTCGAAACACTGCGCGCCGATTTCGGTGCGCTTGCCAAAGAGGTCAACAGCCTTGTGCAGATGCAAGCTGCCGCCGCGAAAGAAGGCGTTTCGGAGCGCGCATCGGAATTGCAATCAGCAAGCCAGCGCGAGTTGGACCGGCTCGGCAAAGCCGCCACGGCATCTGTCGAGGAGGCCGAGACCTTCGTCAAATCCAATCCGGCGGGTTCTGTCGCGGGCGCGGCGGCGGTCGGCTTTGCGCTCGGCGCACTTCTGGCGCGGAAGTAACCGATGTCCCCGAGCAATCCCCCTCTTTCCGCGCGGCTCGCTCTGTCGGTTGCGGCGGCGATGATCGGTGTTGCGGGCCTTGTGATGCTGGCGCGCGCGGCGTGGCTGGCTTTGGCCCTGCGTTTCGATCCGATCACCGCGACCGCAATTGAGGGCGGGGTTCTGGTTGTGGTCGCAGGGTTCATGTGGCTCCTCGCACGGCCCTCTGCGCCACCCACGCCTCCCGTTGAAAGCGCCGCCGAGGCGAACCCTTGGGCTACATTGGCAGGAGCCTTTGTCGAGGGGATGCGGGCAGGGCGCGGTTATGGCGCGTCGCGGTAATCCCGCAACTTTCCCAATCCCGAAATCATGAAAATGGCGGCGCATTCGCGTCGCCATTTTTCGGATCGCGCCACCATCTGTCCTAGATGTCGTAATACTGCCGATACCAGCGCACGAAATTGGCCACGCCTTCAGGCACAGCCGTTTGCGGCGCATAGCCCGTGAGCCGTTTGAGCAAGGACGCATCGGCCCATGTCGCGGGCACATCACCGGCTTGCATCGGCATCAGGTTGCGCTCGGCCTTTTTGCCGGTGGCGTTTTCAATCGCTTCGATAAAATCCACCAGTTGCACAGCATCATTGTTGCCGATGTTCACCACGCGGTAGGGGGCCACGGGGGACAGGCTGTCGCCCTCCTCCACCTCTCCGTTTTCGGGCCGCACAGGCACCGCGTCGATCAACAGTCGGATCGCGTGAACGAGGTCTTCGACATAGGTGAAGTCGCGTTTCATATCGCCGTAATTATACACGTCGATGGGCTTGTCTTCGAGGATCGCCTTGGTGAACTTGAACAGCGCCATATCCGGCCGCCCCCACGGGCCGTAGACCGTGAAGAAGCGGAACATGGTGATCGGAAGATCAAAGAGATGGGCATAGCTGTGCGCCATGTTCTCGGTCGATTTCTTGGTTGCCGCGTAAAACGACATCTGGTGATCGGCCTTGACCGTCTCCTGATAGGGCATGTCCGTATTCGCGCCGTAAGCCGAGGAGGTCGAGGCCAGCAGCATGTGTTTGGGCGGATAGGCCCGCGCCGCTTCAAGCAATTCAAACGTGCCAACAATATTGCTCTCAAGATAGGAGCGCGGGTTCTCGATGGAGTAGCGCACCCCCGCTTGGGCTGCGAGGTGGATCACGGCGTCGGGCTTTTCCTCTTCGAACAGCGACATCAACAGGCCGGGCGGTTCGACCTTGTCATGCACCGAGCGGTAATTCTCATAGGCCAGAAGCGTGTCCTCGCGCCGCGCTTTGAGCGCCACGTCGTAATAGTCGGACATGCAATCCAGCCCGATGACGCGCCAGCCTTCTTCGAGCAGTTTGCGGCAGACGAAAGAGCCGATAAATCCGGCGGCACCGGTGACAAGAGCTGTGGGCATGGGTCTTTTCCTCAATCAGCGTGGAACAGGTCGCGGGTGAAGATCTTCTCCGGCACATCCGAGATGTCATCCGTCACACGGTTGGCGACGATCACATCGGCCTCGGCCTTGAACGCATCGAGATCATTGACCACCCGCGAGCCGAAGAAATCGGGCTCCGTCATCACCGGTTCATAGACGATCACCTCGATGCCCTTGGCCTTGATCCGCTTCATGATGCCCTGAATGGAGGACTGGCGGAAATTGTCGGAGCCGGCCTTCATCACGAGGCGATGGATGCCGACGACCTTCGGCCCCTTCATCAGGATCTGGTCGGAGAGAAAATCCTTGCGCGTGCGGTTGGCGTCCACGATGGCGCGGATGAGGTTTTGCGGCACGTGGTTGTAGTTGGCGAGCAACTGCTTGGTGTCTTTCGGCAGGCAATAGCCGCCATACCCGAAAGAGGGGTTGTTGTAATGCCCGCCGATGCGCGGATCGAGGGAGATGCCGTCGATGATCTGGCGCGTGTCCATGCCGCCCGCCATCGCATAGCTGTCCAATTCGTTGAAGAAGGCCACGCGCATGGCGAGATAGGTGTTGGCAAAGAGCTTGATCGCCTCCGCCTCATCGGCATCGACAAAGAGGACATTCACGTCCTTTTTGATTGCGCCATCAAGCAGGAGGTTGGCAAACACCTCGGCGCGTTCGGAACGCTCACCTACGATGATCCGTGAGGGATGCAGGTTGTCATAGAGCGCACGGCCTTCGCGGAGGAATTCGGGGCTGAAGATGACCTGCTCTGTGTCCATTTGCGCGCGAAGCTGGCGGACGTAGCCCACGGGGATCGTCGATTTGATCACGATGGTTGCGGTCTCGTTGACGGCAAGAACCTGAGCCACGACCGCCTCGACGGAGGAGGTGTCGAAATAGTTGCTTTTCGGGTCGTAGTTCGTCGGGGTGGCGACGATCACGAATTCCGCATCCTTATAGGCCGCTTGCGCATCCGTGGTCGCGGTCAGGGACAAGTCTCGGTTCGCCAGAAAGTCCTCAAGCTCGGGGTCGACAATCGGGCTCTTGCCTGCATTGACGATATCCACACGGTCTTGCGACACATCGACCGCCACGACGTCATGGGCTTGTGCTAGCAATACTGCGTTCGACATGCCTACATAACCAAGACCAGCGACAGCTATCTTCATCTGTTTACCCTTTCGCGCCGCAACCCATCCGGTTGCGGCATATCTCAAAGCGCCGAATGATGACAAACGGCACGCAAATGAACTCCGAGCGACCTATGGCACTTTGTGGTATTTGCATTGGCGATGCGCAACACAATTATGCGTCCTTTCAAGCAACTATCGCCATTGCGCCGTACGGACGGCTATATCTTTGGCAATGATCGCGTGATTACATCTCGGCAGCGGCAGACCTCCAGTCAACGGACGCCTCCCGTTTTTTTCAACAGTTTCCGCGTCACCGAGCATCTGCTGAAAAGCGTCAAGAACACGGTCATGCTTTCGGGGAGGGCGATCTACCGAGAACAGAGCAAATCTTGACGCCTTTCGATGCGAAGAGTGTCTTTCTAGGGCATCATCATGCTGGCTGCGCCCGTTGCCAAGCGCGCCACATCACCTAAATCGTCCAGCATGCTTTTGATCATACTTCCAGGCGCTGATCCAATGTCCCAATCGGCGGGCAACCGTTCCGTCAGTAGTTCACCCAAATCAACACCGCCAGAGCGATCATAGTCAAATGAGTGAAGGACCGCCGAGCTAGCCAGAGGCGCGATGGTGAAGCCAGCCGTTACTGCCGCCACAAACTCGTCGCTGGCAGAGCCACTAGATGACGCCGAGCCTAGAGTTAGGCTGGCGCGAAACACACGTGCCATCTCAGCAACGGAAAGCTCACTGTCTCCAGAAACATCAGCGACGGCGAATATCTTTGCAGGGCAGGTTCGGACATCGCCTTGGCAAGTCCAAACGGCTTCGTCGAGGTCTTGGAGGAATGCCAATGCCTCTCCAAATACGAGAGAAATTTCAAGCGGATAGCCAGAACAACTTTCGCCCGTTGATGTGTCGAATTGCTCGGGCTTTCTTTCCGGAATCAGTTCGCCCGCGAGCATGCCCTCATGGACCCCGGGAACTTCATCGGCTGAGGGTGTGCTGTCCAGCCACGCAAATTCAAGCTGCCCGTCCTGAGCGCGCATGAGCGTGGGGAAGGCGTCAGACGTGTCGCTCCGGCTGAGGAACCAAGAGCTTCCTCGTGCTTGGAGAAACTCGTTTGGGTGTATTTCGATCTGGTCATCATAGATATGGGCGGTGATTGAGTAGCCTTGGTAAATCAGTGATTCCGGCTCTTGGCATCCAAGTTCATTCAAGCTCCAGAGCCCCACGATTTCTTCTTGTGCGAAGGCGCATGTTGCAGAGACCGACAATGCGGCAGCTATAATCAACCTTGGAAACATCATTAGTTCTATCCCATATCAGTAGCTATGTCCTTAAAGCGACTGTAGGGGGCAAGAAATGGTCGCACAACTGCCCTGCTTTTAAGGGGCGTTCGTCGTGGCACTGACGTAAGACATTTTCAGGTAGCCTCGATGGATGCGGTAGGCCGCCCGTGCCGATGCACCATGTCTAGTGCTCTCAACGTCGTCTACGTGAAGCCTGCAGGCCGCCGCGCCGATATACTTAGAAAGCGGAACGAAGCCGAAAGTGCGTGATATTAGGAAGTTAAATGGTGCCCGGGGGCGGAATCGAACCACCGACACGAGGATTTTCAATCCTTTTATCAATATAATTCTAGGCCCATATAAAATTGGTCAAATCTGAGATTATACCTTTATTTATAAGGATATAATGGACTTTCACATTGTAGAATGCATATGCACATTGCGGCATGCGCCTGCACAGAATAGTATGTGCTTTGTAGTCCATGTGTAGCCCGGAGAGATTGAATGTCTGCAATTAAATTCTCAGAAGCATACCTGAGGAATTTGAAACCCCGTCCGGGGCAACGGTATGAAGTAACCGACGCTCTGACAACAGGTTTGAAAGCGCGAGTGTCGCCTGATGGTACGATCACGTTTGTACTGAAAGCGAGAGGCGCGAATTCCAAGGTGACAACAATCACCCTGGGGAAGCACCCAGACCTCTCACTTAAAGAGGCACGAACACGGGCAACTGAAAACCGCCTTGCCATCAAAAATGGTGAGGACGTCAATGCAACGAAACGAAGTCTGCGTCAGGCTGTCGAGGCAAATGGCCTAACCTTGCGAGAACTTCTCGAAGAGTACAGGGAGAAGGCATCTCGCACGAAGAAGATTTGGCAGCCCGCGGGTCCGAAAACTGAGCGGACGCAAGCAAGTCGAGTTATCGAAGCTGTATTCGCAAGCCTTCTGGATCAACCAGTCGAAAGCATTTCGGCGAAGACCTTTGCCACCGCGATCAACAATTATCAACCTGCCCGTGAGGGGAAGGAAACTGCAAACGGTCAGGCAAGTCGCGCCCGTGCTTACCTTGGTCCTGTCTTAGATTGGGCCGCAGGCCGTAAGGCATTCAACAAAGTTGGGGCATCCCGACCTGTGGTTCTCGATGTGGCGAGTATGGATGAAATCCACGATCCGGCATCGTCCGATCCCGAGATCAAGGGAGAGAGATCGCGGGTTTTGACGCAGGATGAACTGGAACGCGTACTGCCACTGTTGAAGTATCCCGCCCCGGCCATCGGAAAGATGAAAACACCTCCTGATGAAGACTATCGGCCGATTGCATTCCGATTCATTCTTTATACCGCTGCCCGGCTCAATGAAGTGGCTTCGATGCGCTGGCAGGACTTAGATAGGCTGAATGGCGTATGGCGGAAGCCAGTTGTGAAAGCCACAAGGGGGCCATCGCGCGGGCAATCTCTTCCTTTGTCTGGGGCAGCCTTGGACATCCTCCGAAGCCTGCCGGGATGGAGCGACGCCAAACCCACAGACCTTGTTTTCCCGAACTCCACGGGAGGAAAGCTGGGGAACTTGACGCGCTTCCAAAAAGCACTGTGCGAAGCGACGGGAACACGGGATTGGCATCGCCATGATCTAAGACGAACGGCTTCAACTCTAATGTACAGCCTCAAGATTTCCGCATTTGTTGTCGATCAAATTTTGGCCCACACGGACCCTTTGAAACGCGAAGGTGTCAGCGCGTCTGCACACGTGTACATTAAGTTGATGAAGATGATGACGAACCAGCGCGACCCCCAAGAGGAGGCCTTGTCTATCCTTGCCGAAGCCTTGGAAATGATTGAGCAGAGGAAAGTCACATGAGTGAAGAAGAGATCGAAGGCGAAGAGTTCCTGATGGAGCCCCAGCCACACTATCCGGAGCTTGACATCAGGGAGTATTTCTCGGACCAGAATATCGAGATAATGACCAAAGAGCTAAGGGGGCGGGGCTGTAAGGAAGCTGCAATCCAAAGGTCTATAAATATCTTGGCGCACCATGCTTCAACTTTCATACAGAACAAGCGTAAGTTTTCTAAGAAGAGCATCGGACCGGATGCTGCGAGGAAACTTGTCGAGGACATCCAGCGACAGACGCGAAAGCTCCGGAGTAAGATTGAGACAGCAAGAGATCTACGCCTTGAGTTCGATAGACAGGATGGAACGTTCAAGAGGTATTCTCTCGGTGATATCCTGAATGCCTTGCAAAGCCTCGAATACATGTTTGGCGAAGAGCTTGTGCAACAAGAGATGCACCATGCCTTTCAAATGGCCGGATTGGAGGAAAAGGCGAAAGGAGGGCAAGGGGACAGGGATTTGGACCAGCTCTTCGATGCGGCCCTTTCAGTTTGGCAGGTCAACGGTGGTGAGCTCAAGCGCTCGAATACAGACGGGGAATATGACGGGCCTACGTTGCGTTTCGTCAAGGCCGCTATCTCAGACTCCTGTATGGCTGTGGGAGTGTCTCAACTGACAGACAAGCGCATAGCGGACAAGATCATTGAAACCAGAGACACACCGTACCGATAAGACCATCCCCGAATTGCGCCAAAAATAATCTAATTCGGGTATTTAGCGCGGCTTACAGCGGCAGACTACCTTCTGTTCAGAACAGGAGGGCATGTCATGCACAACATCAAAAGCGCCGATGATTTTTCCGATTTGGGCTGGGCCACCGTTAATCAAGTTGCGAGCTACCTGAATTGCCACGCCGATACGATCTGGCGCTGGTCCCGCCATCCCGAAAACACTTTCCCGCGTCCGCGTAAACTTGCTGCACGCTGTACCCGATGGAAAGTTTCAGAAATCCTTGAATGGGAAGCGGCCTTGTTGGCTGCCGCATAAAAAAACCCCGCCGCGAATGCGACGGGGTCTTTTTCGTCGCCGGATTGCCGTCCGGCTCAAGTGTAACGTTCGCTTCCATCACACATTTTCCACCCTCAAAATAGGTGATGCGGAGCGCCCAGTCAAGGAACCGACTGATTATGACCGCTCTCCAAGCCCGAAATATCATCAAGAAAACCGCCGCCTCGGTGAACCCTCCCGACTGTGATTTCTACAGGGGTTTTTCTGATGCCGAGGTAGATTTGATCAATCGGACCTTATCACGTTGGAATCGTGAAACCCCATCCGATTTTGCGGAGGAAATCCGCGCGGCAAACTTCTCCACGCCCCCCTCGAACCTCCATGAAATCCGGGATGCAAATTGCGGTTATTACCGCAGTTTTGAATTCACCTACCTTAAAAATACCCTTTCAAATAAAGGTCTTAGCGTTGGTGTCAAATATCCCCTTATGGAGGGATTGTTCAAGTTTGACACTTTTGACACCTACGACCCGATAAATCCGGACCTTTCTGTCACAAATGACGACTTTCCTTGCTCCCTTCCTCCTGCATGGAAGGAGTGTGACCCGAGCCGCATCACGCTCCCTGAGGGCGTGAAATTGGAAATCCATGGTCACTATGTAGACGGTGGTTCAGTGAGAGACATCGGTGATTGGTTTCGCTTCGACACGTTCGACCATGAACTTGTTATCTCGCTCGATACTGAGTTTCAGCGTGACGGCGATGTGAACGATATCGTCAGCTATCAAGTTTTGGCTGTATCTTCGGGGCGGGCTGTTGAAGGCATCTTCTACTGTCAATCCGGCGTGAGGCTCGGTCTCGATGATATTGTCGATGCGTGCCGGTCCCTCCTGGGCGTTCAGCCCAAGAGATTGAAAATGCGGGATCGGAAAAGGGGCGGAGGGTATTTGCCTGCTCCCATTCTGCTCATGAGTCATTTCGGCGGTGCGGAATGGGCCTCTTTCAACCAGAAAAGCCGAGAGGCCCTTGGCGGGGTGTTGAATATTATCCGCAAAGCCCCCGCGTCCCTCGGGACTGTTCCCTTCGAAGTGGTCATGAACAAGCGCAAGGAGTCCTGCGGATTGAAGGTTGTAGACACGACTCTCCTCGCCCCTGCGGGTAAAGGGAGTCTTCGTGCGCTGGGTGAGGTGGTTGGTGTGCCGAAGCTGGAACTCCCCGATGGCGCAATCAGCCGGATGCGAGATTTCCAGATTTCAGACCCTGTGACCTTTGCAGAATATGGCGTGAACGACTGCCGGATTACCTATGCGTATTATGCGCGGATGCATGAACTCGCGGTGGATATGCTCCATCTCCCTGTAATGCCACTGACTCTCGGTGGGTTCGGTGTGTCGGGGTATCGCGAGTACGAAGGTTCCTACAATCTTCTGAAATACCTCGGCCTCGTTGAAGTGCAGGGGTATAGGAAAACGGAACGTGTAAAATCGCGCGGGCGCGAGATGGCAGACGGATTTTTTGGCCCCGCCTTCTCTGGTGGTCTCAATGTCGCGATTCAAGGTGAGTTTGACGACACACTGATCCTCGACCTTGATTTTACCAGTTGCTACCCCAGCGCGGCGGCGTTGCTCGCCGTCCCTGATTGGGAAACCGCCAGATCAACATGCGATTGGCAGGACTTTGCAGGCAATGCAGAGGATTTCCTGTCCGACCACGGGTCTGTTCATGTTGCTCTTGCCGATGTCGATTTCCGCTTTCCCGAGGATTGTCGCTGGCCTTGTATTCCTATCCGTGCGGGATCACGGGGGCTTGTGTATCCGACGTTTGGCTCCGGATATGCGACAACATTGGAACTGATCGAGGCGGTTAACAAAGGGGCGGAGATCAACGTCCGGCGAATGATGACACTTGATCCTGCGAGACGCGAGGACGGTCGTCCCATCCTGATGTTTGCCGACTACCTCTCTGAGATGGTCGCGCGGCGGCGTGAGCACCCAAAAGAATCTCTTGAAAACCTCATGTTCAAAGAGATTGTGAATTCTTTCTATGGAAAGCTGGCTCAAGGGGTTCGGACACGGAATGCCCGCTCTTTTGACGATGTGAAGCCTCTCCCTGACTCCCCGATCACATCTCCTGCTCATGCTGGGGCTATTACCGGGATTGTTCGCACGGCACTGATCGGCCTTATCGACGCGATTGAAGAATGCGGCGGGACTGTACTGGCTGCGACGACTGACGGGGCCATGGCATCGTTTCCACATCTTTCACACCTCCCCCGCCCTGTGTCGCTTGGTGACGTGCCGGGTCTAGTTGAGGCAATGGATCGCAAGATCGGTATCAAAGCCCTGACGGCGGGACTGTCGAATCTTGGGATGGATCAAAACCCTGTCGAGATTAAACATGCCGGAAACAGTGCTATCGTGTGGAAAACCCGTGGTTACATCATCCGTGATGGCGAAGCGGCACAACACGTCGCCCGAGCGGGGCATCGAGCGTCTGCCGAAGACCTGATGCGATTCCACGATGAAGATGACGGGAGTCTCAAGTGGGAGTTGAAGCGGCTCACGTCCGTGCAGTCGATTTGGGACGGTAAACATAACGACCTGATCAACATCACGGAAGTGCGCCGGGTGAATCTTGACTATGACTTCAAGCGTATCCCGACCCCTGATGGTGGGTTTCGCCCGCCTCGCGATATCGCGGAATTTGAAAAGTGGCGGGACAACATGGAGCACATCCGAAAGCGGAATGAGCGGGCGACGCTTTCAAAGGTTCGCACGTCTGTTGCCGGGATCAAGCAACATGGCGGTGAGCGTGAAGCATTGAAGAGACAACTCCTGCGGGCGGTCGTTCAAGATATCGGCGGTGTCTATCCTCGGGTGGATGATGGCAAAGTGACTCAACGGGAATTGGCTGATCTTCTGGGCGTATCCACGATGGATATCAAGAACGCGAAACGCCGAAGTTTTGTCAAACTGCCTCGGACAGAATTGGCTCAAGATGTTTTTGAAGAGATCGCGGACGCTCTGTATGCCGATCCACCTTGCGGTGATTGGGCCGCGTTCGAGACAGGGGTTTTCAGCGATATCTAAAGGTGCGGTTCTTTCGCCGATGTGTGGGAAAATATCGAGACGTTCGCTGATTGATTGCCCTCTACACACGAGACCCGCCATGAAATACCTCTTTTTTCTGATCGCAATGCTGATCGCCTCCCCGGCTCTCGCCGCTGACCCGTCTGCGGCGACGTTCTGGGACGGGTTCGGAACGGAGTTCGGCGATGCCTATTCGAGCGTCATTCTCCATGAAATTTTCGGGCCGCTCTTCCCCTCGGCGGCGGGTGCGTCGGGACCGACGGTTTTTTCTCAAATCATCGGATATCTGAATTTCGCATGCGTCGCGGTCGGCGGGTTGCTGTTCTTCTACAATGTCACGGTCGGAGTTATGCAGACCGCACATGAGGGCGAGGTGCTGGGGAAACGGTGGTCCTCCCTCTGGGCACCCCTGCGTGTGCTTTTCGGCGTCGGCCTCCTGATCCCTCTCCCCGGCCTCGGCGGCTACAATCTGGGGCAGGCAGGCATAGCCTACATCGTCAAGGGAGCGACGGCCTCGGCGTCCGTCGTGTGGACGGCGGCGGCGGAGACGGTGATATCTGATGATATCCCCCTCGCCGCCAGCGCCCCCAGTGTTTCGCCGGGGCTGATCCGGGATTTGTATGCGAACGCGGGGTGCATGAAGCTCGTGCAGTATCAACTCGATATCGCGAGTGGATATGCTGCCGACAATTCAAAGCCGCGCCCGGTGATCGGATATCACCGGATGGTAAATGTTGTGCCGGGCCACGGGTCGCGGGCGCGTGTTCAGGTTCTGCGGGGGGACGGTGAACTCGTTTCATATGCCCCGCCGGAGAGCATTGCAGTGACAACTGCAATCACCTACCCCGGCGATGACAGGAAGTCGTATCCGGGCCTGTGCGGCGGGTGGCAAACGCCGGATATGCCCGTGTATTTGACAGACCTCGGTACAGACGGGGAGGCGCTCCGAGAGGCGTTCAGCACGGGCCACGCAGTTCTGATCGACACTGTGGCCGCCGAAATGTCCACACTGACCGCGACCCATTTTGACGACGCGCGGAATGGCCGAGACATGGCCGATATCTCGGACGAGATTGCTCAGATCACGCGCGATGCAAACTCTGCCATGTCCGAGTTCATGGTTGAACTCCGGGCGGCGGCAATTGAGGCCTCCGGTGCAGATGACGGGCGCGACATGCTCCTTGACCGCATTCGGGGCGATGTGGACTGCACCGGCCCGGATTGTCTCGGAGAAGGCTGGATCGGCGCGGGGACGTGGTACATTACGCTGGCGCGGCTGAACAACCGATTGTCGTCCGTGATCGAGGCAAGGCCGGAGACCGATGGGCCGCAACTTTCGGCGTCTCCCGAAGACCTGTTCGAAGAAGCCGGTGGACGCGCAACCGGGCGGAAATGGCTGGGCCTCGGTTCGTATGTGTCTGAGGACGATGTGGAGGGTATGGCCGCCTCGTCTGAAATGACCCGGACGCTTGAGGGTTATGACAGACAGTTCGCAGAGAGTTCCGGGAAACTTGCCGCCCTTGGCTTTCCTCTCGACGCCGCGACAGTGGCTGAGATTAACTCTGATGCGGCGGACTCGATCTGGGATCGCGTTCCCGGTGCGCAGTCCATGCTCACCAACCTCCACGGAATTCTCCTCTCCGCGTTAGAGCCGGGAAATTTCGCCGATGATCCAATGATCGGCCTCACCTCCATCGGGAAATTTCTGATCACATTCGCATTCGCGCTGATCGGGATTTCAACGTTGGCTGGCCTCGCGACGGGCGGGGCATTGGCGGTCTCTTTCGGACCGATCATCACAGCGATGATCGGCGCGGGCGTGGTCCTGTCTTTCGTCCTGCCCATCATGCCCTTCATCTTCTGGCTCCTTGGTGTCACCGGTTATTTTCTTGTCGTGATTGAAGCGGTGATCGCAATTAACCTTTTTGCTCTGTCACACATGAGGATGGACGGCGAAGGGATCAGCGGCGAGGCGGGCCGGAACGGCTGGTTGCTGATGCTGACCCTCGCCTTTACACCCATGCTGATGATTTTCGGGTTCATCGCGGGAATGGTGATTTTCCGCGTGTCAGATGCGCTCCTGTCCGCCGGATTTTACTACGCTGTTGAGGGCGTCATCGGCGGCGATTTCACATTCGGATTTGTTGCCATCATCGGTTACGCGGTGCTGATGGCGCTGATCTACGTCGTGCTATTGGAAAGGTCTTTCAGCCTGATCACTGAGCTACCCGCGCGGGTTCTGCGCTGGATGGGGGACCGTGATCAAGTCGTCTCCAATACGTATGCCGTCGCCCCTGTGCGCCCCGGTGCGAGGCTTCCTGTGGGTGCGCCCGGCGGGGGTGCCGCGCCGGGTGGTGATCAGCCTCCGAAGCCCTCGGGCGGCGGTGTGCCAAAGCCTACGGGCGGCGGCGTCCCGAAACCCACGGGCGGCAGTTCAAACCCCCGCCCCCCGGTCGGGGGCGGCTGACCGAAAACTTTCTTGCGCACCGGAAATTTGCGCATAGATAGCCCATTGAATGAACTGGAGAGACACATGAACTTTGACGACGTAAAGGCATTGGCCTTCGATTTTTCATCAAGCGACATCGCAGGGAAAACACCCGCTGAACTCGGGCGCTACATTGCTGGAATTGGCGATGTTTCCCCGACGTTCATTGCTTTTGTGATCGCTCTGAAATCGTATGATGATGCTGAAAAGAAGGGGTTCTTTGACGCCTTTTCGAAAGCCGCCGCCCTGTACGAAGAAAATTCCTGAACCGTCGAAGTTTTTTCTTGTATCTGAATTTTCGGCGCATACATACATGATTGTGAGGGCGACAAATTGCCTGATCATCTCGTCCCCCGCCGAACAGGTGGCTTAGAGAGTACAAGCGGCATAGAGAAATCTTGCGCTTAAACAAGGGTCGGTTTCGATTGATCCTTATTGTTACCCGCCGCACAGGCGGTTTGAATGGGCCTCGTAGGTCGATCACATTTTCCCCGCCTGCGCGGGGATGACCCGAGATCGACAAAGTCGTATTCCCCGCCTGCCCGGGGATGAACCGACAATCGCGCCGAAGACCGGTGGTGCTCATCACATTTCCCCGCCTGCGCGGGGATGAGCCGATGTGATGATGGCGAGGTGCAATTCCGTGGAAGCGCGGATAGGTCCATGATCGGGAAACCGGGGCAATGCCCCGGTTTTTCTCGTTTTAAAGACCCGGTTCCATGTCTTCGAACGGGTCTCGAACCTCGGGCCTTTCGTCCTCTGTCTCCCTGCGCCGCGCCGTTCGCGCGGCTCCGGTAGCCTCGGGGATGTGTCGCATCCATCCGCTCTCTTCGTCATCATCGAGATACGTGAGGGCCGCATCCTCGGGCGGCGCGGGAAACTCTTCCGAAAGACGGCGGATAAGCTGTCGGGCAGCCTCGCCCAAGGCCTTGCCCTGGGCAAGGCGTTCGGCCTCGCCTTCGGTCAGCGTTGCTCCAAATCCATCGCACCACCTGAGCCAGCCTGCCGCACGGCGGCAAGCGGTTGCGTCAAGTGGATCTCGGGCAACGGTGGCAGCGTCGAGGAGACAGCGGACGGCATATGTGTTTCGCATGATGATCCTCCTTAGATCAGGTCGAGGATAAGCAGCACGGCAACGCCACCCGCGCCGATTGCAGCGCCGGTGAGGCCGGAAAGGAACGCGGTGATCCGGGTTTCTCGTGCGATAGCCTCGGCCCGTGCCAGAGGCTCCGAGAGGGCCTGTGCGATGTGCTGGCGGGCTTTGTCGATATCGCTCCCGATATGAACCGTGACACCCTCGGACTCGCGTTTTGCGAGGGCGCGTGAGGTTCTTTGGTATCCATTGGATACCTCGGTGAGGGCTGCCCGCGCGGCAGTGAGTTCATCTGTGACGCGCTGTTGCGCTTCGATCAGATCGCCCGCGTAGACGATGAACCGGCGGATATCATCGGACGGCGGCAAGGTTGCATCATCCTCGGCTGCGTCGGGCCTCTTGATCCGTGCCATGGGGTGATCCTGTTATCTGAGGCCCGGTGCGCGAAGGCCGCGCTTCGGCCTCCGCCGAGGGCGGTGTTGCGATTGGAAGCCGGGGGCGAGGAACGGCGCGAACGCGGCTTTCGCGGCCATGCCTGCCGCTCTGCCAAGCTCCCGCCGCGCGGTCCGTGCGGCCCGCATACGCGCCTTCTTGACCTGCTCCGGGTCACGGCCAAGCCGCCGCCGGAGTTGCGTCAATGTTGCCGCCCGGTCGATCCGCCCCGCGCCGATCTTCTGACCGTCAGGGCCGGTTAGGAGTGCGCCGGACCCTTTGCCCTTTTGTACGATCTCGAACGCCCACCCGGTGGCACGGATTTCCCTGTGTAAATCCTTCCAGCTTGTGGCCGTCAGAAGGGCGTTTCTCACGCGCTCCGGTACATCCGGCTGGTAGGGTTCACGGCTACGCCTATGGTCGCGCATACGCTCTCCCGTGGCCGGGGATGGTGCGTTTCGGCCTTCGACGGCGGTCCATCCGCGCTCCGCCTCGATCCGGCGCAACGCGCTCTCAATCTTTGCATAGCTGTTGCTGTCGGAAACAGTTTTGCCGTCCGGCCCGACCCTGTTTACAGCGATGTGAAAATGGGGGTGGTCTTTGTCATCATGCGCGATGACCACCGCCTGATTTTCGGACAACCCGAGGGATTTCAGGACGCGCCGCGCATCCGCCCGCATCATCGCCGGGGTGGGCTGCTCTCCCTGTGCATAGCTGACCGAGATGTGCATGACTGGCTGCGTCGTCCGGGTGCTCTGCGCGGCGGCAACGGTCATCTCAGATGCCGCCGCCTCGGGGCTGTCTGACGCGAGATTATAGAGCGCCAGAAGCCGCCCGCGATTTTGCTTTGTCAGGTATCGTATGAGCCTGCCGAAATTTTCGCCTTTCCGGGTTTTTGCGATCATTGCGGATTGACCTCGGCAGAGGCTTTCCGCGCCGCACGGCGGCGGCGCGGCGTGTCCGCGACGTAGATTAGACCTCGCACGAGTCCGACGATCATGAGCATCATGATGCTGGTGAAAACGATGGTGATCGTGCGGGCCATTGCGGTTTCGGTCGTCATTTCAATCTCCTGTTAGCTCTGTTGCAATTTCAAGAATGCGCTCTCGCGCGGCTGTCACCCGCCCAACCTCAGCCGCCGAAAAAGCCTTTGATGAGTTGCCAACACGGGCAATTTGATTGAGCAATGCACCGACGCGATTCAGCGCCGCAACTGCTTCGACGGTCACGCCCGAGGCTTTGGGTTTGGGCGGCGTCTGCGTCAGAATGAATGACCGGACATAGCTGGACATGGGAAGTGAAACTGACCCCGCCATGTCTGCGATGTGATCCCATTCGCGGTCTGACAATCTGATTTGCAGGATGTTCTCACGCATCATGTATTCCCCGGAAGTTTCTTCCCTCGGAGCCGCAGGCGACTATCGGAGCGACCGCGACCGGCGAAGCGGTTTTGTATATGACTTGTCTATACAAAACATTGCTTGCTGTTCTTACTCTGTTCACTATATGTTAATGCCATTAACACCGCAAGAAAAACAGAAAGCAGGCGATGGATATGAAAAGTTTCGTGGTATGTGTTGGAATGAGTGTGGTGGCGTTTTTCTATACCGGTCTGCGTGTATATGTCCGTGAATTTCCGGAAAACGCTCCCGGCGACGTGGTCGTGCGTGGGCGCGTGATCGGGATTAGCTCAGAAGATGCGCAGGACGCAGGGGCGGCATATAGCGCGACACGGCGGGGTTGCGCCCTGATCGCATTCCATCGGCTCCCGAAAGACCGGAAGCTGGCTATCAGGGAAGAGGCGGCTGCGTTCCGGGAAGCGAGCGCACGGGCAAAGTGGTTTGGGATGTCTGACGTGGAAATTGCGGTCTCACTCGCGCTATCAGATTTGCCCGAGCGGTCCCCTGGTATGGTCCACCTCGGGCGGTCTAAACTGGTCGAGGGTGGGCTGATTTCATCGGCGGCGGCATCCCTATTTCTCCTACCGGTGCATGCGACCCTGAGCGCGATTTCTGAGGCAAGGACACATTTCGGTCAGCAAGCTCCTTGAGTTCGAGTTGCAGAGCTAAAGCCCTTGTTTTGCGGGCGATGACGTAGGCGAGGTGGCGCTGGATTTTTCCCTTTCGATAGGTCAAAAGGGTGAAAAGAATTTAATTGAGGTAATCATCCATGCAGAACCTTCTCGATGACTTGACCGCGCTTCTTCAAGCCGAACAGGCGTTCATCTCGGATGGGGCGATCCTCAAGAATGCGGTTATCGAGGCGGCGCTGAACATGGATGCGCGGCTGCTGGAACTGCTGATGCAGTCTGAGACGATCAAGGCGCATTTCTTCACCGAGGTGGCGGGTGCGCTGGTGTTCGACAAGGTGAAGTTTCAGGACTTCGTGTCCAACAAAGCCTTCCTGCCCGACAGCTACACCGCCTTCAAGAACCGGATCGGCCTGACCGATGGGCGCGGCGATTACCTGAGCCAGTCGCGCGACGTGGTGCTGGCATGGCCCTACAAGGACTGCGTGCTGGAAGGCGGCATGACGAAAGAGGATCGGGGTCGCAACGAGGTGTTCTGGAACACGACGTTGGCCCCGGACGACATCACGCGGCTGTTTGAACCCAAGGTGCTGACCGGCTGGGAACGCTGGGATGCGGAGGCCGTGGCGGCGGGAAAGGCCAAGCCCGTGGGCGAGGTGTCAGACGGCGACAACCTGCTTATCAAAGGCAACAACCTGCTGGCGCTGCATTCGCTGAAAGCGTGCTACGCGGGCAAGGTGAAACTGATCTACATCGACCCACCCTTTAACACGGGAGATGACAGCTTCCGATACAATGATCGGTTTAACCACTCGACTTGGCTGACATTCATGCGGAACCGTTTGGAGGTTGCGCGAGACTTATTGGCAAATGAAGGAGCAGTTGCAGTTATACTTGACGATACAGAGATCCACTACTGCAAGGTTCTAATGGATGAGGTTTTCGGAGCAGAAAACTATATAACCACTGTGTCGGTCGAAGCTGCCACCACGTCCAGCTTCAAAACCGTGAACACGGGACCAACACAGGTCACAAACTTCATTCTTTGTTACTCAAAGCGAAAGTCGAGTTTCGAATATCACGTTCCCTACATTGGCAGTGCAGAGGTAGACCTCGGACACTTTTCCCGCTTCATTGAAAACTTTGAAGACCCCTGCGAAGAATGGCGTTTTAAGGGTATATTCTCACATGTTCTCGATGGGATGGGGTTCAGCGGAGAGACCCCGAACAGTCAGTGGGCCAAAGCCAAGAAAGAACTCGGTGCGGAAGAAGCTACCGCTGTTGCAACTGAGCGCGCCAACGAGTTTGCAATAGAGAATGCCTACAGAGTTTTCGAGACAAAGACCCTTCAAAAACCGTCCGCGTGGCTGACGGAGCATCTCAGAAGATCGCGGGACTTGGATTACGTTATCAAGTTGGATCGTGAGGGACTTGATCCAATATACTTGTATCAGGGCCGACAAGTGTACTTCTTAGGTAAAGGGCTTCGAGAAATAGACGGCGAGAAGCTAGTCGCACGTCCAGTTTCCAATCTTTGGACGGACATTCCGACAAATAACTTGCAGTCTGAAGGCGGCATTAGCTTTCCTGCTGGAAAAAAGCCCGAGGCTCTTTTGCGACGCATTGTCCAGATGTTTTCTTCATCCAAGGACGACATCGTGCTCGATTTCTTTTCGGGATCAGGCACCACCGCCGCAGTAGCTCACAAGATGCGGCGGAAATGGATAGCCGTTGAACAAATGGACTATATCCTTGATTTGCCTGCATCTCGGTTCAAAAAAGTGATCGAAGGGGAGCAGAGCGGCATTTCTAAAGCCGTCGAATGGCAGGGCGGCGGGTCGTTTGTCTATGCCGAACTCGCGGCTTCCAACTCCGCCTTTGCCGACCGGATCGAAGCAGCCCCGGATATGGCCGCGCTGCAAAGCATTCATACCGACATGAAGGCCACCGGCTATCTGCGCTATGACGTGGACCTGAGCGCCTTTGATACCGATGACTTCGCCGCACTTCCGCTGGAAGACGCCAAGCGCGTGTTGATGGACTGCCTTGATGCCAACCACCTGTATGTCAATCTCGGCTCCCTTGGCGATGCGGACTTCGACATTTCCGACGAAGACGCCCGTGCGACCCGCTCTTTCTACGGACTGGACCAATGAGCCAGACTTTAAACGAACAGATTGATGCGGTTGCAAAGTTTGGGATGCTCAAGGCGGACATCCCAGATGACATAACAGGGAACCTTGCGCACCAGATTGAGTTGCGCCCCTATCAACGCACGGCACTGGAACGCTGGCTGTTCTACATCGACAAGTACGAGGAACGGCCCAAGGCCCCGCACCTGCTGTTCCACATGGCCACGGGCAGCGGCAAGACGGTGCTGATGGCGGCGCTGATCCTGGACCTTTACCGGCGCGGCTATCGCAACTTCCTGTTCTTCGTGAACTCCGCCCAGATCATAGAGAAGACCAAGGAAAACTTTCTCAACCCCGCGTCGGCCAAGCACCTGTTCGCGTCCACGGTGCGCATTGACGACAAGCCCGTGGAGATCCGCGCGGTGGACACTTTCGACGCGGTGTCAGGCGATGCGATCAACATCCACTTCACCACCATCCAAGGGCTGCATACCCGGATGCAGGCCCCGAAAGAGAACGCCGTCACCATCGAAGACTTCCGCGACTACAAAGTGGTGATGATCTCGGACGAGGCGCACCACCTGAACGCCGATACCAAGAAGACGCTGAACAAGACCGAGGCAGAGGACAAGGCCAGTTGGGAAGGCACGGTGTCGGAGATTTTCCGCCAGCACCCCGAGAACATGCTGTTGGAGTTTACCGCCACCGTGGACCTGAGCCACGACGCGATCCGGGCGAAGTATGCCGACAAGATACTCTACGACTATTCCCTGCGGCAGTTTCGGGAAGACGGCTATTCCAAGGACATCGAGTTGCGGCAGGCCGATTTGCCGCCCGTTGAACGAATGATGCAGGCAATGGTCTTGAGCCAGTACCGCCGCAAGGTGGCCGAAGCGCATGGGCTGCATTGCAAGCCAGTGATCCTGATGAAGTCCAAGACGATCAAGGACAGCGCCGACAACGAAGCGGCCTTCACGGCGATGGTGGCGGGGCTGACGGGCGAGGCGCTGGACGCGCTCAGAGCGGCTTCTGAGGGCGATGAGACGCTTTCCCGTGCCTTTGCCTTCATCATGGATGAACGAGACATGAGCGGCGCAGATTTCGCTCGTGAGCTACAGGGCGATTTTGCGCCTGAGAAAGTGGTGAACGTCAACAACCCCAAGGATTTGGAAAACAGACAGATAGAGCTGAACGCGCTTGAGGATCGAGATAACGAGATACGGGTAATCTTTGCCGTCGATAAGCTGAACGAAGGCTGGGACGTGCTGAACCTGTTCGACATTGTACGGCTGTATGACACGCGTGATGGCAAGGCCAACAAGGTGGGCAAGACCACGATGGCAGAGGCGCAGTTGATCGGACGCGGGGCGAGGTACTTCCCCTTCACAGCCCCAGATCAGCCCGACGCCGCACGGGAAAAGCGCAAGTACGACAGCGCCGTGGACGCGCCCCTGCGCATCTTGGAGGAATTACATTACCACTGTTCCCACAATCCCAAGTATATTCAGGACATTCGCAACGCCCTGCGCGAAACCGGAATGCTGGACGACACGGCCCGGACGGTGCGGCTGCGGCTCAAGGACAGCTTCAAGCAGACCGACTTCTATGAACGTGAGTTTGTCTGGGTCAATGATCGGGTACGCAATCCGCGTGACGATGTGGCGGGGCTGGCCGCCTACAAGATTGAAGGCTCCTTCACTTATCCCAACCTGATGACAGGCCGAGTAACCGAAGCCTCAGCCTTTGGCGGTGGACAGTTGACTCTAAAACCGTCCAGCAAAGAACCCGTGTCCCGCGACTTCAAGCTGGCCGATTTCGGCAGGGCCATTCTGGGCTTTGCGATGGACGCCAACGACTTCTTCCACTTCGTCAATTTGCAGACCTATTTCCCGCAACTCACCAGCGCCACCCAGTTTGTCACCTCTGACACTTATCTGGGTGGTGTCACTGTCAGTGTGCGCGGATTGCCCGATGACTTGGATAACCTGACGCCACGGCAAAAGTTGGACATCGCGCAATACGTTCTGCACCAGATCGAAAGCGGGGTGAAACGCGAAAGTGTCGAGTACATTGGCACCAAGGACTTCAAGCCCTATCCCATCAAAGACCGCTTCACTGACAAGGTGCTAAAACTCCGGGTCGAAGGTGAGACTGGGTTAAGTTGGGCCGAAAGCAATGTGCCGGGGCTGGATCAGATCGACCTGAGCAGCAAGGAATGGCACGCCTATGACGACAGCTATGGGACGGATCAGGAAAAGCACTTCATAAAATTCATGCACGATCAGGAGGCGCGGCTTCGTGATGTCTATGATGACTTTTATCTGTTGCGGAATGAGAAAGCGGTGAAGATGTTCGACTTTAAGTCCGGACGCGCCTTCGAACCCGATTTTGTTCTTTTCCTGCGGAAGAAGGGTGCAGATGCCAGTACGATCTTGCAGCTCTTCATCGAACCCAAGGGCGATCATCTCCGTCCCCAGGATGATTGGAAACAAGAGTTCCTTTCCGAGATCAAAAGTCAGGCGCGTCTTGAGACCATATTCCAGGGGCGTGACTATGAGGTTCTGGGGCTTCCATTCTACAATGAGGACGGCCAGACGAAAGCCGATTTCAAATTGGCCTTCGAGGGCGTTCTGGCGGAAGGATGATGCTTGGAACGTTAAAGCTGAGGGTAGCGTGAGGCCTTCCCTCCTTCTGATCTTTCATTTCAATGCTCTGGGGGTGCAGGGGGCTTGCCCCCGCTCGACCGGCTGTGACGGGTTCTGTGACGCAAGCGCTGTTGGATCATCCAGGTAGATCGCCGGAGTTGATCGGGCTGGGAGAGTCTTCGCTGGTTGAGGGCGGTCGTATTTCCGCTGCATCCGCGTTCCTGTTTGTCTTGCCTTTCCACATAGCTCTCTGCGTAACCTCTTGGTCAGTAGGATGGCGTTTCACTCGTCGCTGCGCACGCCTGTGGCATAGGATGTGAGAACAATGGCGATGATTGCGTAATGCGCAAGAAAGGTAATTGAGTAAGGAGTATACATCTCATGTAAAGTGACGCCCAAAAGGGTAACGAATGCAAAAACCGCACCAAAGATAAGGTACAGGCCTGCGCAAACGAACCAAAGCGCAAAAATGCTTTTGGACAACCAGGTGAGCGCCCCGGTACGGTGAAATATAGATGGAGATGCGGCAACAAGTGCGCCCAGAAAAGCGGGCAGCATAAATAGGCAGAATTTGAGCAAACCAATCTCGTTTTCGAAAAGCAGGAGCATTGCGGAGGAAGGCATTGCGAACGTGCTGATCATGAGGAGAGAAACTGCGATATCCCTCACGAAAAGGCTCCCGATTTTGTTGAATTGCCGCGCTACGTAAACATCAAGTTTGTCGATCGAAGTCATGTTTCATTTTTCCCTTTTTCGCGAAAGCTTAAGGCGAGAACGCAAATTCATCGCGCCGCTGATATTATTGTTTGGTTTTATTTCGACCCGAACCGTGCAGTTAAGCCCCCCCCCCGGCAATCACTTCACCTTACAGTTTCGGATGTCGCTGGACCCCTCAAGATTAAAGGTAAAGCTCTCCTCGTTTGGCGTCGTCCAGACAGCCTCTGCTCCAGACGCGAGAGCATCGATAATCCTGTTGTGATTATCCTTCTGGACCTGTCCCCAGTCTGCCTGGACACGGCTGGAAATGCTGGTTTCATCCCATGAAGAATTGTAGACGGTATTGCCTTCAAAGACTTGGATGCCGTCGACTTCTACAACGCTCTTGCCAGCGGCTATGTGTAGACCACTCACTGAAAAGGATACAGTTGAGGACATACCCGAGCAGCTATAATGGAGAAAAGAGCCTTCCGCCTTGTTATCAAGGCTACCTTCAAATTGCCCTAGCATAAGGGTATTATGAGTCCATTCCGACGCGGATACCGGAAATGCGGTGAGGGAAAGAGCGGCGATCAGGCATGTGTTGGGTAAAACTCTCATGGTGATAGTCCTGTTGTTTGTGGTGATGATTCGAGATTTGGTGAAGGAGCCTCATCGAAGCTCAATGGCCACAGTATAATTTCGACAACTGTCCAGCCTATTCAAAGGTGGTGTGTTTGGCAGATCGGTTTTGTCGCAATCCTATTCTACCGCTTGAAGTCACCGGCCATCGACGTCAGGTTACCATTTCCCTTGATCCAGAACATTTTCATCGGGTGGCTGCCAAGTGGGTTAATTACGTAGATGCCATCATCCTAAATCACCACTGGCGTCTGGGAGGTCTTAGATTTGCAGGCGGCAAGCGAAAGGGTCATTCCCACAACAAGCCCCAAATTTCTTACTATTGTCATCGAATATTTAATTTCATAGTTGAGCAGGTCTTTCACAAATCCAGATCTGTTTCCTTGGTCTCCGCGTTTATCTCAGCTTCCATCTGCTCACTCATCGATGTCGCGTCAGCGATCTTCAATTTGATATCTTGGTAATGGAAGCGAGCCGTCAATCCATAGGAGTTGTTCTTTCCTGTGGCGAAATAGATTGCTGAGCAAAAGTTTTTGTCGAGATCTGAGGTCGACATGAATTCAAAGCTGACCGATGGGGCAATGCATCCTCCATCAAATACATCTGGCTTGCCTTCAACGAGGGCGCCCGTGCTATCGAATATCCAATAGTTACCGATGTGATCTGAGTACGAGGGCTCTCCATAGGCTGAGACCAGCTTTGCCATGACGCTATCCCAGGGGGGTGCTTTCTCGATAGGAATGCGGAAAGACCGCTCAATGAAAGTCACGACGGAGCCTGCCGCTGGCGAAGATAGTTCGCCTCTTAAGCGATCATATTCCGGAAGGTTTCGATACATTGAAGGATTATCATAAAGACGGGTATCGAAGCTCATGGGCATTTCAAAGGAAACGCTCTTCGATCCACTGCGGATTCCGTAAGTGCCCTCTTCAAGATAGAGACCAAACTTATGCTCGGCGACTGCCTCCTTGACTTCATCAAAGGTCATACCAGATGTAGCGCCAAGGATATTGAAGGGTTGATCCGCCTTGGAGCTTGCCGAATCCACATTGGCCTTTGGTTCAAATGCATAGGCGGGAGAGATCATGGTACAAACAGCCATGATGGGTGCAAAAATCTTCTTCACGCGGCCCTCATAAAAGTCTGAGAAACATTCTTTCGGATGTGTGCTCATCTAAAGTATATATCGACACTCTTGCAAACATTTTTACAATTTCCACCCACTCTCACATGGGCACCACGTAGGCTTCACAAATTTGGAGAACATTGTGTGTCGGTGAACACCGGCTCCCCGCCTTTGCTCACCCCTTATCAATGCTCAGGGGGTGCAGGGGGCCTGCCCCCGCTCGAACGGCTGTGACGGGTTCTGTGACATGAAATGTCACGGGTTCTGTCACGACGGATCGAAACTCATAGTGTCATTCACATGGATGTATAGAGAAGCCCCGCCATGGCGGGGCTTCGACTCTTTATTCCGGAATCCCGGAAACCGCTTTGAGCGTAAATTTACCTCGGGCATGTGCGGGGTAGCTCTTTCGGTCACGGTTGTGAGCGATGGCAACCGCGACGACATGCTGCCCGATGGCCTCAACCCCTTCGGTGATGCGGGCGAATTCCTCTTCGATCAATTCATACAAATCGCGACCATTCCGCCCCTGCATGTTCTCGACGTTGTGGAAAGCGTCCGCCGCCTCGCTCGGATATTCGCTTTCGAGCTGATCGAACGTCAGGTCGTGGAGTTTCATGTGGTTCTCTCCTGTGAAGTGGGGGCCGCTCACGCGGCCTCCCGTTGCTGGAATTTGTTGGGTGCGGTGATGTAGTCCACCGCTTTCTGTGCCGCGCTGGCGGCGCTGAAAATGAACTTCTTGTCATCATGTAGCGCTTTAAGCCATCCTTCGATGTATGCGCCGCTCTGCCCAAAATCAGGGATCAGCCCGAGGGCAAGGCAGGTCATGCAAGCCCCGACTTCTGCCACAAGCTCTTCCCGTGCGTATGCTTCGCGGTCGCGGCCTTTTTTAAAGCGGTCAAGGCGACTCTCATGGCCGGTCCAGTGGATCGTTTCATGTGCAAGGGTTGCATAATAGCCGCCTGCATCATGGAAGGTGCTGACCGGGGGCATGTGGATTACGTCACGCGCTGAGTGGTAGTAGGCTCCGGCTTCTCGGTCGTCTTGATCTGCACCCCTGTCGCAGCAAAGAAAGCGTCAAGCTCGGGACTGGCCTCGGTCCCGAGGTCTCGGGCCTCCACGGCGGCGGAGCGATAGTAATCCTCGGGTAGTCCGTCGATCTGATCGGCGTTGAAAACACGGTAGCCCCGTATATAAGGGATTTTAACCTCCTCCCCCGTCACCTCATCCTCTTTCTCCAGCGTGTTGTAATAGACAACGGAAGCGGATTTCTCACCACGGCGGACCATTCCGCCCGCGTCCTTGGCTTGTTTGAATGTGAACCAATACGGGCTTGCAAAGCCTTTCCGACCGGCAATCATCCAGAGCATCAGCGTGTTGATCCCCCGGTACGCCTCCCCGTTGGCCCGCAGGGGAAACGCTGCGCCCGCCTTACTCCCGGTCCACGGTTGACGCCATGGGGGTGTTCCCGCCTCAATCGCTCCGATAATCGAATCTGTTACATGCTGTTGAATGTCGAATTGATTAGCCATTTGTGGCCTCCCTCAGTCTCTTGCTCCCTTCCAGAATTGGACGGGCTGGCAAGTGAGCCGCGCATCGCGCGTGTCTCTCTTGCCGGACTGGCCCTCGCCGAGAGCAGGGGGGGAACCGCCGCAATTGGAAAATCAAGACATGCAAGGGGTGGAGCGGCCCGCAGGTGAAGCCGAGGACACGGCCCGCCGCAGGACGTAGTATTTTCCGGTTGAGGTGGGGGACCGGCGGTCCCCAGACTCCGCGCATCGCGCGGCATACAAGGAGTCCCGAAGCGGTTCAGCGTTTCAGGATGTAGCCCAGATGTAGCCCCGAACAGACCAGCAGTAAATATTCCATAACTGATGTGTCCGGAATATCCTTTATCTTCAGGGCTTTAGAATGGTGCCCGGGGGCGGAATCGAACCACCGACACGAGGATTTTCAATCCACTGCTCTACCCCTGAGCTACCCAGGCACGGGGAACGCTTTTGCGTTCGGGTAGCGGGGTTTTAGTGGGGGGGCGCGGCGGTGTCCAGAGGGAATTTGAAGAAATTCGGAACTGGGCGGCGCCTATTTCGGCGTCGTGCTTAATGCGGCGCGTTAGAGCTGCCGTTACCGCCGTTTTCGGTGTCCTTGTTCAATTCCTCATCAAGCGCGCGGGCGACCTCTTCGGGATCGTGTTCGCGCGCTGAGGGCACGGCGTAGGAGCCGTTGAGCCAACGGGCAAGGTCGATATCCGCGCAGCGTTTGGAGCAGAACGGGCGGTAGGCTTTGACGCTTTCTTCTCCGCAGATCGGGCAGCTCATTTCAGGGCCTCGGCGATTGGCATACGGGTGCGTTTCTTCTGCACTTCGAACATGCCCAGCGGGGTCCAGCCTGCGAGAACAACGTCCTTGCCGTCTGCTTTGAACGCGGCGCGTAGGCTATGTTCAAACTGGCGGCGATCCTTCTTCGGCATGGGAGCCAGATCAAGGGTAATCTGTCCCGCAAGGCCGCGAATGCGCAACTGGCGCGGCAGGTCGCGGGCCAAAGCGATATTGGCCTTGAGGCCCGCGGCGGGGGAGAAGTCTCCGCCCGTGTTCACGTCCACCGCGACAAGCGCGCGGGTTGGTTCGATATAGGCGCTGGCGGGGCCAGTGAGTGGGCAACGCGGGTCAAGAGCGGCGTCCACCATCTCCTCGACACCGTGGTTGGCGAAGGCGTCCTCGCTATCGTCGAAAACATCGGCATCCCAGTCACGCCACGCGATTTCCCACGGGTCCGCACCATCGACAAGCAGTTCGGGCGCACCCTCGCGGTCGGCGAGAACGGCCTCGGCCAGTGCGCGCATGGCAGCGATGTCTTCGATTATATCTTCGGGTTTGGCCCCTTCGCAGGCGGAGCGCAGAATCAGGCCGAGCGTCTCGTCCGCGCCCTCCATCGTCTCGGCGGCGAGATCGTGGAGGATGATCAGCGCGTCTTCGCCGGTGATCTGGCGCGAGATATTCAGGCCAGGGGCATCGGGGGTGATGATCGCGTATTTCGATTTGAACAGAAGGCGGGTTGTGACGGGGACAGCCTTGCCCTCTTCCGCGATATGCGTGACCTGCACGAGCATGGGTGCGCCAGGTTTGAGACCTTTCGAGCCACGCAGATAGGCGCTTTCCCCATTGGGCAGATCAAGCAGCGCTCCGCCCATTCCTTTGAGGAGGCGGCCGCCTTTGGCGCGGAAAATCGAGCCAGGGGCAGGGGGGGCATTCTCGCCCGCCTCGACGACGAAATCATCGAGCTTGCCGTCGCGGATCAGGGCCGCAGCGCGCTTTCCATCAATTTCGCCCAAGGCGATCACGGAGCCCTTCATGTACGTTCTCCATAGACAGGGTATCCCGCTGCCATCAGCAGGTAGGCGGTTTCGGCCACGGGCAGGCCCATGACGGCGGAATAACTGCCCTGTATCCACGGGATAAAGGCGCCCGCAGGCCCTTGGATGCCATAGCCGCCCGCTTTGCCTTTCCAATCACCAGAGGCAAGGTAGGCGTTGAGTTCGGCGTCGCTGAGGCGTTTCATCTTCACCTCGGTGATAACATCGGCCTCAAGGATACGGTCGCCCGCAGCAACGGCGATGGCCGTAATGACGCGGTGGCGTCGGCCGCCCATGGCGATCAGAAACGCAGCGGCTTCCTTCTCGTCCGCAGGCTTACCCATGATCCGCCGGCCCAAAGCAACCGTCGTGTCGGCACACAGCACAACCTCGCCATCCACGCGCGGAACGGCCTCGACCTTTTCGCGTGCCATGCGGCGAACGTAGGGACGGGGCAATTCCCCCTTGGCGGGGTCCTCGTCGATGTCGGGGGTGCGAATCTCGTCTGGCGACAGCCCGATTTGCGCCAGAAGTTCCTTCCGACGCGGGCTGCCTGAACCGAGGATCAGTTTCATGTGGGGTCGGTTCGCTTAGCGGAAGCGATAGTTGATCCGACCCTTGGTCAGATCGTAAGGGGTCATTTCGACCTGAACTTTGTCGCCTGCGAGAACGCGGATGCGGTTTTTACGCATCTTGCCTGCCGTGTGAGCGATGATCGTATGGCCGTTTTCCAGCTCGACCAGGAATGTCGCGTTCGGCAGGAGTTCCTTCACGACACCGGGAAATTCGAGCATTTCTTCCTTGGCCATGTTCACTCCTATATGTGTTTCCCCGCCATTGTGCGGGCGCGTCAGTAAATGCGCCTTTACGGGCGGCTTTTCAAGGCACAATTGGCGCAAATGGCGCGCATTCGACGTCAAATGCTGGGTTTGGCGCGGGTTTTGGCGCGTGAATTGCGCCCTATGCACCCTGCGGCGGGCCGAAACGCTCTGTCATCCGCGCGATGATCTGGTCGCGGGCTTGGCGGTAGGCGTCGAGCTTTTGCTCGCGGGTCGTGCCGATGCCCGTGGGGTCCATGATGGGCCAGTAGACCACATCGAGGTGGTAATAGCGCGTGAGTTCAAGCGCTTGTCGTTGGGAGGCGGGCGAGAGTGCCACCACCAGTTCATAGCTCGATATGTCGTCGCCCCAATCGCGCATATCCTCAAACGAGCGCGCGCGGTGGCGATGCAGCTCGACATCCATCTCCTCGCAGACCGCGATGGCGAAACCGTCGATATCCATGTCGTTTTTGACGCCCGCCGATTGGACGTAGATGTCGGTGCCGTAGAATTTCTTCATCAGCCCCTCGGCCATGGGCGAGCGGACGGCATTGTGGTCGCAGCAGAACAGGACGGAGGTGGGGCGTTCTGCTGTCATGCGATCACGCCCCCCAGTGCAGCACACAAATGAGCGTAAACAGGCGGCGTGCGGTGTCGCTGTCGACCACCGCTTTGCCTTCCAGACGCTCTTGGAGGACGCGCGCGCCCTCGTTGTGGATGCCGCGCCGCGCCATGTCGATGGCTTCGATCTGGCTCGGGGGCATGGTCTTTACCGCGTCGAAATAGCTCTCGCAGATCTGGAAGTAATCTTTGACGACCTGACGGAAGGGGCCGAGCGAAAGGTGGAATTCGCCGACCTTCGCGTCGCTCTCGTCGGACAGGTCAAAGACGAGGCGGCGATCTCGGATGCACAGGAGTAATTTGAACGGACCAGGAGGCACGTCGCGCCCGTCACGGGCAGGCAGGGCAAAGCTGTTGTCTTCGAGCAGGTCGAAGATCGCTACTTTACGTTCCTGTTCGATTTCGGCGGTTGGCGGGGCCAGACCCGTGTCGTCGATGGTGATGGCAATGAGGTTACTCATCGACGCCTCCGTTGAGCCGATCCAGCCGAGCGCGCACCGACAGACCGTGCGCTTCGAGGCTTTCCGCTTTTGCCAATGTTTCCGCTGCAGGGCCTATGGCCTTGAGCGCCTCGGGGGTCATCTTAGCCAGCGTTGTGCGTTTGAGGAAGTCGAGTGTCGACAGGCCAGAGGAGAACCGCGCCGAGCGTGCCGTGGGCAGGACGTGGTTCGGTCCGCCGATGTAGTCGCCGATGGCCTCTGGCGTCCATGCGCCGAGGAAGATCGCACCCGCGTGGGTAATCTTTTGCGACAGGGCCTCGGGATCGGCCACGCAAAGTTCGAGGTGTTCGGGCGCGAAACGGTCGGAAATCTCGGCGGCTTCATCAAGGTCGCGCACCGTGATGACAACGCCGTTGTTGGTCCATGACGGTCCCGCAATGGCGCGGCGTTCGAGTGTCTCCAGTCGGGCCTCAACCGCTTCCGCAACCGCCTTGCCGAAGGCTGCGTCATCGGTGATCAGGATCGACTGGGCGCTTTCGTCGTGCTCGGCCTGCGACAGCAGGTCAATGGCGATCCAGTCGGGGTCATTGTCACTGTCCGCAATCACGAGGATCTCGGAGGGGCCTGCGATCATGTCGATGCCGACCTTGCCAAAGACACGCCGTTTGGCTGCGGCGACAAAGGCGTTTCCTGGTCCGGTGATCTTGTCGACTGGGGCGATGGTTTCGGTGCCATAGGCGAGGGCGGCCACGGCCTGTGCGCCGCCGATACGGTATATCTCGTCCACTCCTGCAATCCGCGCGGCCAGAAGCACCAGCGGATTGGCCTCGCCATCAGGCGTAGGCACGGTGATCGCCAGCCGCGGCACGCCCGCAACCTTGGCGGGGATCGCGTTCATCAGGACTGAGGACGGGTAGGTTGCAAGGCCACCAGGGACATAGAGACCCGCCGCCGAAACGGGTGTCCAGCGCCAGCCCAGTGTTGCCCCGTCGGGGTCGGTCCACATGGTGTCTTCCGGAACCTGACGAACGTGGTAGGCGCGAATGCGTTCGGCGGCCAGTTCCAGCGCCTCGCGGTCCTCTGCGGAGACCTGAGCGCAAAGCGCATCCACCTCGGCATCGGAAAAGCGCAGGCCCGCCGCGTCGAGCGACATACGGTCGAATTTCTCGGTCAGTTCCAGCACCGCCGCATCACCGCGCGCACGCACATCTGCGATGATTTCGGCCACGATATGATCGACTTCGGGGCTGTCTTCGCGCTTGGCGGACAGAACCTCGCGTAGGCGCGCGTCGAAATCGGGGTCGGTGGTGGACAGAAACTGGGGCATTGGGTGGTTCTCCTTGAACCCACGCCTTTACCGCACGCCTGCCCGCGCCTCAAGCGTGGAGGCGTGGCCGCGTGACGTTTCGCGCCACTCGGTCGCGGCAAGCATTTCCGTTTCGGTTGATTTCGCTCGCCATCACAGGTCGTCGTGGGAGGGCGCTTTGCGCGATGGCGCGACATAGGGGCGCGTCACATCCTTGAGCGTGACATCCAGCGCCTCGACGTCGAGTGCGATGGCCCCGTCGCCCGCCAGAGTAATTTCGACCCGACCCGCGCCGTCTGTCGATGGCGTGAAGGTCATGGCGAGAATGGAGATCACCGTGTCCTTGTCGCCAGCCGTGAAACCCATGGATTTCGCGGTCATAACGTCGTCGAAAACCAGAACCGCCTGAACTCGCTCCACGGGGCGGCGGCGTTCCTCGGCAAATGCGACATCTTCCCAGCGGAAGCGGTTGACCAGCAAGGCAAAGCGGCGCTGCGTGGCATCGTAGGAAATCTCGCCCATCGGCACCACCGCGTCCTGGCAGAGCGCGGAGAGGACCGTCAGATCCTCGGTGTCGAGTGCGCGCAGATAGAGCGGACGCTCGCCGCCATCTTCAAACCGTGCGTCTTCGACCATGGGAGCGTTCCTTATTCCGTGATGCGTTCAATACTTGCGCCGATGCCCGACAGTTTTTGCTCGACGCGCTCATAGCCGCGATCGAGGTGGTAGACGCGGCTGACTACCGTTTCGCCCTCGGCGGCCAGACCCGCAAGGATGAGCGACACAGAGGCGCGCAAATCGGTGGCCATTACTGGGGCGCCCTTGAGGCGGTCAACACCATGCACCGTTGCCACGCCGCCCTGAACGTCGATGTCCGCGCCCATGCGGATCAGTTCGGGCGCGTGCATGAAGCGGTTCTCGAAAACGGTCTCTTCGAGTCTTGAGGTGCCTTCGGCGGTGCAAAGCAGCGCCATCATCTGCGCCTGTAGGTCGGTGGGGAAGCCAGGGAAGGGTTCGGTGACAACATCCACTGCCTTCACCCGATCGCCCGCGCGTTTGACCGTGAGCCCGCGCGCGTCTTCGGTCACGTCGATGCCCGCCTCGTTCAGTTTCGCCACGAAGCTCTCGACCAGCGACAGCTTGCCGCCAAGACAGGTTACTTCGCCGCCGCAGATCGCGGGTGCCAGCATGAAGGTGCCAAGTTCGATGCGGTCAGTGACAACGGGGTGGGTTGCGCCGTGCAGGCGGTCAACACCCTGAATCTCGATGCGCGATGTGCCGTCGCCTTCGATCTGCGCGCCCATTTTGCGCAGGCAGGAGGCCAGATCGACGATTTCGGGTTCGCGCGCGGCATTCTCCAGAACCGAGGTGCCCTTGGCCAACGTCGCGGCCATCAGGAAGTTCTCGGTCGCGCCCACGGAGGGGAAGCGCATTTTATGGACCGCGCCTTTCAGACCGCCGCGCGCATTTGCGTGCAGGTAGCCGTCCTTGAGTTCGATCTCCGCGCCGAGCGCTTCCAGAGCCGTGGTATGAAGGTCCATCGGACGCGCGCCGATTGCACAGCCGCCAGGCAGGGAGACAACCGCGTGACCCAGACGCGCAAGGAGCGGGCCGAGCACGAGGTTGGACGCACGCATCTTGCGCACGATCTCGTAGTCCGCAACGGGATTGACCTCACCGTGGCAGCTCATCGTCTGCACTTTGCCGTCTTGCAGCGCGGAAACCTCGGCGCCCAGAGAGGCCAGCAGTTCGGTCATGGTCTTGATATCTGACAGGCGCGGGGCGTTGGTCAGCGTCAAAGGCTCCTCGGAGAGAAGCGTTGCGGGCATGAGCGTCAGACAGGCGTTCTTCGCGCCCGCGATCTCGATATCCCCCGAAAGCGGCCCGTTGCCGCGTACCAGAATGCTGTCCATCTTTGCCTGCCTATCGCTCTGTCTCGGGGCCGTCGGACGCGTTGCTCTTGCGCGCGCGGGCCTGTGCCTTGCGCCGCGACAGGTTGGCCTTCAACGCCGCTTTGAGCCGCTCGTCGCGAGTCGGCTTGGCGTTGGATTTGGCTGTGTCCTTCGGGGCGTTCTTGTTCATGTCTTTCCATGTAGCCAAACCTCCCTCTCCCGTCCAGTCCAAGCGCCACGCCTGCCATTGCAGGCGCGCGCGCGCGCCACAAATTTTTCTCCAAATTGCGCTTGCAAGCGCGCGCGATTGCGTCTAATCAGCCGCCCACGGCGCTGCTGTAGCTCAGAGGTAGAGCACTCCCTTGGTAAGGGAGAGGTCGAGAGTTCAATTCTCTCCAGCAGCACCATCAACGCAGATATTTTCTTCGCTTATTTACGGGCTGGTCGAAAGATCAATGCTTTAGCCTTTTTTCGTCCCATTTTCGTCGGCTGTGGATGGCTTTGGGTTGCCTGCCGAAAAGTATTGAATCAGTCATATTGTTATGGGGACCGCAGGCGGCGCACTGGGCTAATTTCTTGGTCATTCCGTTAAAGGCGTGTCGAAAGATGAGGTGATTGCTCATGCTTCTGGCGATCCCATAGGAAGGCGAGGTAGGCCGCGATTGTGATGCGCGATGCTTCCCCGAGTCGATCGACAAGCGGCATTCCGTGCGTCGCTACATCATACGCTACAAGGTCAACGAATTTACCGCGATGCAGATGCTAGCGGCTGAGCAGGTACCTTGGAAGGATCGCTATTTGATTAAGTCGCTGTTGTAGCTCACGGGGTGCGTGGGGGAACGATCTGTGCCGCGCATCTGACCGACACTTCTGGTTAGAAACTGATCCATGGCCGAGGCGTGGGCTTCTTTCACCCGTTTCGCGAGAAGCGTGAAAAATTGTGCGAAGGGCTTTAGAGTCATCAAGTGCTTTGGCATGACCAGAGAAATGTCGCGCGCGTGTTCGCCTGTATCAATAAACCGGATTTTGTCCTGTAGAGAGGACGAAAGATGCGGCAGCAGGGAGCTTGGCAAATGTGCTGTCGCGAGCCCTTGGGCGACAATTTCCATTCCCGCACGGTGAACAGGGCAGGAATAAAATGGTTCGGCAAAGGGAAGCGTCGTCGCATACCATCCTTCGCTTTTGTTCTGCCATGAGACAGGATCCGTTATGGCGACGAAGCATGACAGAGACGGCGGAGCATTGGCTCCAAGCCGTTTCGTTTTCAAAATTTGTTCAATGTAGTCAATAGGTACATCGCGTGGGACGGCCCATAGGATCTGGTCGCTAAACAGGAATTCTTGCTGAAGAGACGAACTGAGAGCTTCGGCGCTCTTGGTATTCACGATGGCACAATTGACGCGGTGCATGGAGATCATGTCGATCACTTGCTCGGAATTCTCGCCTGTTTTGAACGCAAAGTGTTTGAACCCTTCAACATCGCGCGCGGCTTGTGCGGCTAAGGCGATAAAGCGACGGCGCATGCTTGGGATCGAGCCCAGTTGCAAGACCAATTGTTTACCGTCAAATTCGGTGTGATGACGTTCCCATGCGCACGACAATATTTGACTTATCTCGCTTGCAACGCGGAACCAATGCTCTCCGCTCGGAGTAAGTTCGTCAGAGCGTGAGGGGCTACGCTTGATCAATTGCGATCCGAGGCAATCCTCAAGCTTCGAGAGCTGTTGCGATACGGTTGGCTGTGACACGCCAAGAAGCTTTGTGGCCTTGGAAATGGAGCCTGCCACAACAACGCCGTGGAAGATTTCCAGTTGTTTCAAGGTGATTGCCATACGCGTCTATCCCACGAATTAAATCATATTAACATAAAACGCTGCGAAATGCATCGAAGCCCTTTTGCGGCGGCTGTTTCATCCCTTTCATTGTGGCATGTCGTAATCACAAACGACGGACCAAATGTCCTCGTTGAGTGTCTGTATGTCCCTCAAGGCAAGATCAATCTCGGCAAGTTCCGCCTCGTCCAGGACTGTTTCGGCACCATAAGCCAAACTGTTTTTTCGATCTGCAATCCGCATTTGAATTGCGCGAACAGGCCCGCCGTCTTGATCGAAGGCATAGAGGCAATGATTTAGGCGATTGCGTAGCCCCGAAAGCTTTTTCATTCTTTTGCTGATGGTGAGAATCCGATGGATCGCGTCAGCGGGCAGGGGGCAGTTTTGGCGTTTGGCGAGCCGATCGACGAGATCGAGGCGCGCACGGGTCGTGTTCAATGTCAGGTGAATAATCGTTGCCGTTGACGTATCCGTCGGGATCAAGCCAGCCATCAAATGAATGAGCGTGCTTTCTGTGTTGGTCCACGCATAGTTAATCTGTCCGATGCGCATCAAGAACGCATCGAAGTCTTTCGGCGGCGTCTGGGTCGTCGGGCTACTCATTGTAACCATGGTGGAAGCGCGCCGCGGCCTCCGTCCGGTTGGACACACCGAGTTTTGAAATGACGCGATGCATATGCAGCTTAACGGTGTGCTCTGAAATATTCAGATCGCGGGCGATGACTTTGTTCGGGCATCCTTGAGCGGCCAAGGATAGCACTTCGGTCTCACGTGGTGTGAGGGCTGCCTGAATGGCCTCTGCCTGCGCCGCTGTTGGATGGTGGGCGGCAGGTGCGGGTGCGGGGGCGTAACGATGCGCCCCGTCCACGGCATCGGTCGGTTTTTGGGCCATTTTGACTGTTATTTCGGGTGGAATGTAATGCGCCCCTGCGCAGATCACGGTCATTAGTCCGAGAAAAGCGCAGACGTTGAGATTCATAGGAAGAAAGCTGATGTGCTGTTTACAGATTTCTTGTGCATGCATTTCGTAAAATACTTGCGCGTCCTCTGTGTTCTCGAATCCTATGACGAGTTTACTTCTGACCAGTAAGGGATCTGTGCCCCTCAAGCGTTGCAATAGGTCCGTGGCGTTATGCAAATCGCACACCACCATGAATAGTTCGGGCCCATGAGGCACACTGCGTGTTGCAGACATAACCAGATGCAGCACCTGAAAGTCAGGTACGTGCAGTGTGTGTGTGTGTTCGATCTCCGTTTCCACCGTCCGTAGCGTGACAGGTGAAAAAACACTCGAAGATCCGATAAAGAATATTAACCGTTTTAAGGTCTCAACGGGTTCACCGTTCGAGACCTCAGAAAGTGAAATACTTTCCATAGTTCCCCCCCCCAGGAAAAAGCAGTACTCGCCACAGAAACTGAGCGACAAACACTTGCGCGCAAAGCGACCACTTACGCGCAAAGCAACATTTAAAGACTGAACCAAATACAAAGCAGCAATCGGAATTCGTGAAGAAATCTGGGCCTCGGAAAATCTACGGTGAGGCCAGTTGATTCCTAGAGACTGCAAGAGATCCGCCTAAAAGTTAATCAATAACCAAACCTATCAATCACCTATTGGCTGCGGTCTATCCGTCAAAAGGTGTAGGCGAAGCGCTAAATTCAGGCTCCGTTAGGGCCTGAAATCGCGGGAAGTCTCCCTTGTTTCCGCCTTCCTTGTGCCGCCTTCGGGGAGGGGTCCGCGTCGCAGAATACCCAACTAAGCGCTCTCCGTAAGATGTAGGCCGTTTGGGTAGTCAGGGGTATCGATCTATACCTTCTGAATATCCTCCTTCAGATGGGTGATGTTTGTTCAATAGTTACAAAACAATGACTTAGGTCGATTCTTTGGAGTGGCTATACCCAATGGGCGACTAGGCTGTTCGCTGATCTCATCGCAGTGTTCGTTTGTCGGCAACGTTTCGTCGGCGGCTTGTTTGGCCATCAGCGGTTCGTAAGAGGCGCGGTCAAAAAGGTCCGGGGATTCTCCCCACACAAAAAGATCTGGAATATCCGTTTTGGAAATGAATGACGGCCTCCGGATCTGCAACCAACATGGAGGAATTTACAATGTCTAATAAAGGTCGTGGCAACGGTCCCACTCAACCACAGGGTGATCCGAATATGAATCAAGACCAAGGTCAGTCTGAGACACAAGCTCAGCTGCAAGCGGAGCTTCAGGCTCAGCTGCAAGCCCAAGGTCAAGGGCAACACCAAGACCAGGGCCAAGGTCAAGGTCAGGACCAAGGTCAGTCCCAGAGTTCGTCCAGCCTGAATGGCAACATGAACGGTAACCTGAATGGGAGCATGAACGGCAACCACAATGGTAATACCAATGGCAACTCCAACGGTAACGTGAATGCCAATGGGAACACCAACGCAAACGTGAATGGCAACACGAACTCCAATACCAACACATCCGACACCACTGTGACGGTTGATGTTGATCTTGGTATCAAGGGCATCGCGCCTGAGGACAATGATTTCATTGACCTCGATCACGCTTCGATGGGCGACTATATCAACGGTTCGTTCGATCCCGGCAACGAGTTGAATATGAGTGAATTGCTTGATCACGCTCTCACTGGCGCAGGCAACGACTCAGGTCAGATCTTTGGCCAGTCCAACAACCTCGTTGATAACGACACGCTGAATAGCCCGAATGTCGCGAACAACGGTGGCTTCACGGTCAACGGCACCACGTCTGGTGGTGGAAGTGAAACCGGTGACGGTATCTCTTCGGCTGGTGGCTCGGCAGCTGCTGAAGAGGCTGACTCCGGGTGGGGCGGTCACGGTAAAATGGGCCATGGCCAAGGTGGCGAAGACGCTGACTCTGGCACTGGTGGCGGCATTGGTGACTGGGGCTCAGGCAACGGTGACGATGGCTATGTTGGCGGTTCTGCCTACTCTGATGCGGGTGCTGAGATGGATGTCACGGCATTCAACCAGTCCATCGTCATGGGCGCCAACGTTCTGGGCAATACCGTCGACACAACCGTGGTCGGTGGCGGTATGACGTCCACCTACTCCATCGGTGACGACGAAGCATAAGGTCCCTACGACCTTAGCACGATGCGCCCGCACTATCCCATAGCCACGCGGGCGCATCATTTTCCTGTCCTTAGTTCAGCACATCCCATTCGGGAATGGCTCGACGCCTGACAGTTAAGACCTCCCATGAGAGGTCCCCAAGAGGGTCCAAAACCCCATAGCAACAGGAAGGAGGAGACAATGCTTGATCGCAATTCAGAAGCGATCGCCCATTTCATTGGTCATTTCGATCGAGAAATCGACGCGCTCCTCACCCGTTTGGACTATGACAAATTCTCCGCACAACAAAAGGCTGAGTATGAGCCAGGCGACCTGTTGAATGTGAAGGTCAATGTCTCCTCTCCCCTTTCACTCACCGACATGTATCCGCAGGTGGATATGCCGATCTGGTTTAGCTCGGCGCCCCTGTCCCCGATGGGTGTTGGTATTCCTCATAGCGAGGGTTTTCGTGCGTTCGGAGCCGACACTAGCAATCAACTCTATTCCAGCATGTCTGCATGGGAATACTTCGGGCAGGGGAAGATGCTTTTCATCCTGCCGCCTGAGAACAGTTGGGCAGCGATCGTGGCGCAGAAAAATACGCTTTTGGATGACGATACGCTGTTGCTGCGCCCGCTCGATTTGCCGGAAGGTATTGCGCGAGATGCATCGCCTGAGGCGCTTGATGCGCTGTTGGTGAACCTGGCTAGAGCCGCGGATGCACTTGATAGATACGCATCGAACCCAACAGAAGAACCTCCAGTTGAAGCTCTGTCTGGCGCTCATATATCCCGTGTCACAGGTGATGATGATGCCTTCGATACGGTCGCTGATGGTGGCGTTTTGGTCCTCGACGGGGCCTCACTTGTCTCTACGCCCGAAACGCTTACGGACGCTCTTGATGCGCGTTTGGAGCGGTTGACTGATGAGGAGGTCCTCGACGAGGAACCAGAGGTAAACGAAGGCCGCGCTGTCTCTGGTGAAAGTGTCACCGAGCATGTCGAAATTTCGAGCGCTGCCCCCGCCACATCCGTTCCGCAAGAGATTTCCACGGGAGACAACTTGCTGATGAACGAAGCCGTTTGGGGCGGGATCGCCCCTGATGCGGGGACATTCATTGTTGGTGGCGAGTATACCTCAACGGTCAAGATTTCGCAGATCAACGTTGAAAGCAACACAGACCTCGTCATGAGCGATGTTGCGGGGCAGGCCGAGGTCGCGCCAAGCATGTCCGGGAATTTCGCAGAGATTTCATATAGCTCGAACGCGCCAACCGCAGTCGTTGGAGCGAATGGTCAAGTCTACACTGGTGCACCAGCGGGTTATGCACTTGCCACGCTTGACGGTGACTTGGTGTTCACCTCGCAGATCGTTCAGATCAATCTGATTTCCGACAACGACGTTATCACCTACGAACAGGTTTTCCATTCGGTGGATATTTCGTTGGGCGAGAATATGTCGGTCAACAGTGCGGTCCTGAACGGTTTCCAGTTTGGTTATGATGTTATCATGGTCGGCGGAGACATGTTTCAGTCCGCCTCGATCAGCCAGACAAATATCCTGCTCGATAATGACTTTGTGGTTGCCGAAAACGGAACGCTCGGATCGGTCTTAACTGGAGCCAATCTGCTCTGGAACGAGGCTACAATTTCGATCTCTGGCATTGATACGGTCTCCGAAATGACGGGCGATGCATCGCGTGCGCTGGACAGCCTGAATTCCGGTGACTTCGATCCCTTCCGTTTGGATGGTTTGGATGGTCTGAACGGGACGCAGGTTGCGCGGGTTCTGGCCGTCGAGGGTGACTACGTCATGTCTACGACGCTCACACAGATCAACATCCTTTCAGATTCCGACCTCATCCAACTCTTTGCCGATGATGCCGCTGCATTCTCACAGTTTGACCTGCGCACGGGTGACAACATTCTCGCTAATACCGCCAAGGTCAACGTGATGGGACTGGACAGCGATATCATGGCCAGTGGCGGCGCCTATTCCGATGTCGTGATCTTTCAGGCCGGAATGTATGACACGGATGCTGCATCGCTTGATCTTGGCGATACGGACATGAGCGGATTGGCCACTGAGGCGGTCGCATTTCTTGTCGACGGAATGATTGATGGCACCCCCGCGTCCGATGAGGCGACGGGGGCCGATATCTGTGGCGTTGAAGGATGCCAATCCGGAAATTTCGATGCGCTCAATACAATGATTTCTTGAATTAACGGGACTTAACTCGCGATTTTTATGGGAGAATTGCAGTGACTGGCACACAAGGAACGAAACTAGCCGAGATGGGGGGAACGGGCAGTGCCAACGAGGCTACCGCTGATTTCCACCGTCGAATCAAACCCGAAGATTACACAAAAACGCTCAGCTCGATCCATCGTCGGGTCACGAGTAATATCGTCTTTGTCGCCCTGATGACGACCGTGACCAATATGCTCGTCCTGGCGGTGCCGATCTACCTATTCCAAATCTCTGACCGTGTTTTGACCTCTCGGTCAATTGATACGTTGATCATGCTGACGGCGGTCATTTTAGGGGCGATCATTTTACAATCTGTTTTCGACGCAATCCGCCGTCTGGCGCTAATGCGCACGGCGGTGGATGTGGCGTCACGATTGGGCGCTCCTGTTCTATCTGCGGCGGCGCAGGCCTCGTTGCACTCCAACGGGCGCGAATATCAGGTGCTTGGTGATCTGCAAACGCTGCGCCAGTTCATCGTCTCCGGCACGCTTTTATCGTTTTTGGACGTGCCCTTTGCGCCGTTTTTTATCTTCGTGATCTTCCTGATCCACCCGCATCTCGGGCTCATTGTGGTCGTCACGGCAATCGCATTGGCGATCGTGGCGTGGGTCAACCAAAGGATGACATCCAAGGGGTTCCAAGCCGCGAACCAAGCTCAAGTGCGGGCGAACGTCCATCTCGACAGCATGTCACGCAACAGCCAGATCATCAACGCAATGTCGATGATTCCAGAGGCTGTTCGGATCTGGGGGAGTGACACGGCGCAGTCTTTAAAGCTGCAAGTGCAGGCTCAAGATCGCAATATCTTCTCGGCGGCTATTTCGAGAATGCTTCGTATGATCGCTCAAATCGGAATGCTTGGGTGGGGCGCGTATCTTGCCCTCGATGGCCAGATTACAGGCGGTATGGTGATCGCCGCCTCTATCGTGGCGGGGCGTGCATTGGCCCCCATTGAAGGCGCGATTGAAGGATGGAACGGGTTCTTGATGGCACAGGGCGCATATCAACGCGTTGCCTCATTGCTCAAACGCACATCGAAATTGAATGACAAGCTGAGATTGCCCAAACCAGAAGGGCGGTTGGATGTGGAGCGGCTGTTGTTCGTGCCCAAAGGCACCAAGAGTGTGGTTCTGAACGCATTAACATTCAGTCTGGGTGCTGGAGAAACGCTTGCCATCATCGGAAACTCAGGTGCGGGAAAAACGACACTGGGGAAAATGCTGGTTGGCTCAATCATTCCCACCTCTGGCGCCGTGCGGCTCGATCTCATGGATCTTAGGAATTGGGAACCCAGACAATTGGGTGAAACGCTTGGATACTTGCCTCAAGACGTTCAGCTATTTCCTGGAACGATCAAGGCGAACATCGCCCGTATGCGTGCCAATGCCAGTGATGAGGCGATCCATCGTGCGGCTATGCTCGCTGATGTGCATGATATGATCGCAAGCCTGCCACAAGGGTACGAAACGGTTGTAGCAGCAGACGGCTCGCCTCTTTCCGGTGGACAAAAACAACGTATCGGGCTTGCGCGCGCATTTTTTGGGAACCCCAAGCTGCTTGTTCTCGACGAGCCGAATTCCAACCTTGATGCCGCGGGCGATACCGCCTTGGTCAATGCGCTCGGCCATGCACGCGAAAACGGCATAACCATCGTGGTTATCACTCAAAAGCCGGCGATCCTGACCGCAGTTGATAAAATCATGATGCTCACTGATGGCAATATCTCGATTTTCGGTTGGCGGAATCAAGTCCTTGGCGAACTCGAAAAACGCAGGAAGGCCGCGGCGGAAAAATTCGCAGCCGAGCACGCATCTAATGAAGGAGCATTGGCATGAGCACGCTTCCTGCAACTATCGAAGCAAGCGAGCCGTGGGATCACGAAATTCCCCGCTCGATACGTGCCCAAGTAAGCGCAGGACTGGCAATCCTTGTATTTGCTATCGGCGGGTTCGGATATTGGGCATTTACCGCACCTCTTGCCGCCGCCGTTGTTGCCCCTGGATCATTCGTTGCCACGGGGCGCAACAAGATGGTGCAGCACCTTGAGGGCGGGATCATTGCCGAGATCAATGTCTCCGAAGGGGATGAAGTGGTCAAAGGCGAGCCAATGCTCAGGTTGGATGAAACCACGGCGCAGTCTAATCAACGTGCGCTGTATCTGCGCCGTCTGAGGCTTCAAGCTATCGAGGCAAGGTTGCTTACCGAATACGGGGCAAAATCGGAGGTTCGTTTTCCACCTGAGTTACTGAAGGCGCGCATTGATCCCGAGGTCGCCACGATGCTCGACAGTCAACTGTTGTCTTTCGATGTTGCCCGATCGAGATTGGAAAATGATCTCGCACTCATTACGCGAAACATCGCTGTATTGGAGGCCCGCGCCAAAGGCTATGGCGCGCAGAAAAAATCTTACGAACGCCAGATTTCCCTCCTTGATGAAGAACGGCAGAAAAAGCTGAAATTGTATGATCGCGGCCTTGTCATCGGTAGCGAGTTGAGTGTGGTTGAGCGAGCCATCGCTGATGCTGAAGGCGAGCTTGGGCAAATCGAGGCGGAGATCGAAGAGTCCCTTGAAATGAAAGCGCGATATGAAGCGCAAAAGGTTCAAACCATTGATACCTACCGACAAGCCGCTCTAGACGAATTGCAGTCCATTCAAATTGAACTCGACACCGTGCGCGAGCGAGAAAGGGACGCTCAGTCGGTCTTGAAACGCATCGTGATCGAAGCGCCCGTTTCGGGGACGGTCGTCAGTTTGAACTATTCTGGTCCTGGGTCTGTGGTCGAAGCAGGGGCAATTATCGCCGAGATTCTGCCCTCAAATGTGCCGCTGATCATTGAGGCGATGATTGCGAGAACCGACATCGACAGCGTTAAATCGGGTCAACTCGCGTCGGTGCGGCTCACAGCGCTCAATCAACGCACAACTCCCATACTTGAGGGAAAGGTGTTCTATATATCCGCCGATGCCATCCTTGATGATAACGGACAAGTCGCGCGTGAGGTTTATGTGGTGCGCATTTCTCTACCTGCTTCCGAGCTTGAGCGGGTGCCGGGATTTGTCCCTGTGCCAGGGATGCCCGCGCAAGTGATGATTCAAACCGCAGAGCGCACATTTGCGCAATATCTGATCAAGCCCGTTCTGGACTCCATGCAGCGCGCATTCAAGGAAAGTTAGGCATTGGTCTGCGCAGTCGGGATAGACATCACATACGCCAACTAAACGGCGCCGACCTGACGGCAAATGCGCCTTGGAACGAGCCTGCTATTTCAGATCTGCGCGCTCCAAGACGCAAAGCCCACTCTGGCCGACTTCCGCGTCGCCAGAGTGGTTGGGCTTTGTTCCGCCGTTGAAGCGGCACACTGCATCACGCCGAAACTGGTCTGTAAGCTTTCAGCACTTTGCCATCGCCGCATCCCTTAAAAATTTTGGGATACACCCTAGCCGACTGTCCAGCCTTCGGGACAACTTCACCTGTATGCCATGACGCCTATGCCATTGATCCTGTTTCGACGTAGCGCTGGTGCCAACTCAGCGCTTCGGAGAGGATATTGGGCGCATGTTGTCCGAAGGAGCTGTGCTGTGCGCGCGCAAAATAGTCGTGCAAGGCATCGCGATAATCGGGGTGCGAACATTTCTCAATAATGAGCGCAGCCTTTTGTTTCGGCGCAAGCCCACGCAAATCTGCGAGCCCCTGTTCGGTGACAATGACCTGTACGTCTTGCGAGATGTGGTCGACGTGGCTTGCCATCGGAACAATGGCCGAGATTTTGCCGTTCTTGGCGGTCGAGGGTGTCATGAAGATCGACAGATAGGCATTTCGCGCAAAGTCTCCCGAACCACCGATCCCGTTTTGAATCCGTGAGCCCATGACGTGGGTAGAGTTCACATTGCCGAAGATATCCGCCTCGATCAGCCCGTTCATGGCCACACAGCCAAGGCGGCGGATCAGTTCGGGATGGTTGGAAATCTCCTGCGGACGCAAGATCAGCTTGTCACGGTAGCGCTGCGCATCGGCATTGAATTTGTGCGCCGCGTCAGGGCTCAGCGAAAAGGCGGTGGCCGAGGCCATGCGCAGTTTGCCCGCGTCCAGAAGGTCCAACATGCCGTCCTGAATCACTTCGGTAAAGGCGGTCATGTTTTCAAAGGGGCTGTCGAGAAGGCCAGACAGAACCGCGTTCGTCACATTGCCCACGCCCGATTGCAGTGGCAGCATAGAGGCAGGCAAGCGGCCGACTTTAACCTCGTGCTTGAGGAACTCGAGCAAATGCCCCGCGATGGCTTCGGCCGTGTCATCAGGTTCGGCAAAGGGCGCATTGCGGTCGGGTGTATCCGTTTCAACAATCGCAACGATTTTGCTGGGGTCGACTTTGAAATGGGCTTGGCCGATGCGGTCATCGGGCTTTACCAACGGGATCGGGACGCGGTTGGGCGGAAGGTCGGTGCCGTAATAGATGTCGTGCATCCCGTCCAACGCCTCGCTTTGCCAGCGGTTGACCTCCAGAATGATCTTGTCGGCCTGATCCAGCCACGTTTTGTTATTGCCTACAGACGAGGAGGGGATGAGGTTGCCCTCGGGAGTAAAGCCGGAGATTTCGATCACGGCGGTATCGAGATGGCCGAGAAACCCTTGCCATGCCAAGGGGGCGACTTGGCTCAGGTGCATGTCGAAATAGTTCATTTCTCCCGCGTTGATCTTTTTGCGGGCGATCGGGTCGGAGTTGTAGGGCAGGCGGAAATCAATGCCATCGGCCTTGGCCAACGCACCATCCAACTCTGGCCCCGTGGAAGCGCCCGACCAGATTTTCACCCGAAAGGGTTCCCCCTGCGCATGTTGCTGCTCAATTTGAGCGGCCAGTGCGAGCGGAACTTCCTTAGGGTAGCCAGAGCCTGTGAAGCCACTCATCCCGACGACTGCGCCGTTGTGAATAAGCGAGGCTGCATCCTCCGCACTCATGATCTTGGACTTGAGAGATGCTGGGACGATGCGACTGGATCGCGTCATGGGAAACTCCATTTTGTCTAACGGCGCAAAGCGAATGTGATCGGTTGGGTTATGTGCATTATCGCTGAATCATGCATGTAACGATTCAGCCTATACCCCAATCTTTACCGTTCGGACCAGAGTGGCCCGAACGTAAAGTCAGCCATTAATCTAGCTTTGGTAGGTGTAAAACCCTTCGCCTGTGGCGCGGCCCAGTTTCCCTTTGTCGATGTAATGCTCCTTGATATAGGCGGCGAACTCTTTTTGCGTGTCGTCGCCTGTCATGGCCACGTTATATGCCGTGTTTAGCCCAACCGTGTCATAGATTTCGAACGGGCCTGCGGGCGCGCCAGTGCCGATTTTCCATGTCTTGTCGATATCTTCGGCGCTGGCAATGCCTTTGACCAACAGGCCCGAGGCGGCGCGAAGGAACGGGACGAGCAGCGAATTGAGCACATATCCGGGTTGTTCTTTTTTGACCTGAATTGGCACCATGCCGATGTCTTCGGCAAAGCTCACAATCTCATCAAAAATGGCCGGATCGGTTTTTGCGTGCCCCATAACTTCGGCGGTGTTGTGCAGCCAGATGTTATTGGCAAAGTGCAGCGCCAAGAACCGTTCTGGCCGTCCTGTTGCCTCGGCCATGTCGGAGGGCAGCAGGGTCGAGGAATTGGTGGCAAAAATCGTCTCGCTCGCGGCAACGCGGCCAAGTTCGGCATAAACCTTGTTCTTGAGGTCAAGGATCTCCGGAATCGCTTCAATCACCAGATCGGCTTGCTGCACCGCTTGCTCCAAGTCGGTGGCATAGCTGATGCGGGCGGTTGTTTCAGTGATCTTGTCCGCAGTCGCATCGGGCAAATCATTGAGATAGGCCTGCCCCAGTTTTTCCATTGTTTTGCGTGCTGAGGCGATCTTGTCGTCGTCAATGTCGTAAGCGGTAACATCAAACCCTCTATAGGCAGTCTGAAAGGCGATTTGGGCGCCCAATACGCCAGTGCCGAGTACCGTAACCTTGCGAATAGACATAACTTTTCCTCTCATGAGCTAATGTGTACCCTGTATAGCTAAGCACTGCCGAACACGCTTCAATTCCCTCTAATCGTGCCAAAACGTCGCATAACGTGGCCATGGCGGGGCTCCAGCTCTTTCACCCTGAAGTGAAAGATTGCGACGATATGGTCGCCCGCTCACAACGCCGGTACAGAATTGATCCTAGAGTTCACAGCGTTCGCGGCGTTGAGATAAAATGTCGTTCTTTTGAAATCACGCGTCTGATCTGGGGGCTGCCGATGCGGAGAAGGGTGTTGTCTGTTTGATGGGCTTGCGGTCTTCTGTGGCACCGTCACAATGCATGGTGCTCGGCATCATGGGAGGAACGCGGAATGCAGGCATTGGTTCTTGAAGAGGTCGGCAGGCTAGCTTTGCGCGACATGCCTGAATTGGACCGTGCGGAGGCCGTGCTTGGGCCGCGTGATGTGCGGATCAAATTGCATACGGTCGGGATTTGTGGCTCGGATGTGCATTATTTCACCCACGGGCGCATTGGTCCGTTTGTGTTGGAGGCGCCGATGGTCTTGGGGCACGAGGCGTCAGGCACGGTGATCGAATGCGGCTCAGAGGTTGCGAATCTTTCCGTGGGCGATCGTGTTTGTATGGAGCCAGGGCTTCCTGATCCAAACTCGCGCGCGGCCCGTTTGGGAATGTACAACATTGATCCGTCTGTGCGCTTTTGGGCGACGCCGCCGATACATGGCGTGTTGCGTCCGACCTGTGTGCATCCCGCCGATTTCACCTATCACATTCCTGAAGGGGTGTCCTTCGGTGAGGCGGCGATGGTCGAACCTCTGGCCGTGGGGGTGCATGCCGCGACCAAGGCGCGGATCAAGCCCGGGGATACGGCCGTGGTAATGGGGGCGGGGCCGATTGGTCTGGTCACGGCGCTTTCGGCCGTAGCGGCGGGGTGCGCGCGGGTGTTCGTCTCTGACATTGCTGAGAAGAAGTTGGAGATTGCCAGCAACCTCTCGCGCGCCATAACACCCATTCATGCCATCCACGATGATCTTGCTGCGACGGTGCTGGCCGCCACGGACGGGTGGGGGGCGGATGTGGTTTTTGAGGCCACGGGCGCTCCGCAAGCGGCCGCTCGTGTGTTTGAGCCTCTCGCGCCAGGTGGTTGCGTGGTGATGATCGGGGGGCAATCGGAGCCTGTTGCTTATGACGCTGGGGCGGCCATGGTGCGCGAGGCGCGGGTGGAGAACATCTTCCGTTATGCCCATGTCTTTCCGCGTTGTCTGGGGATGCTGGCGTCGGGGGCGATTGATGTTCGGCCGTTAATCACGCGGGTGTTCGATTTTTCCCAGAGCGTCGAGGCCTTTGATATCGCGGCTTCCGCCCCACCTGAAGAAGTGAAGATGCAGATCGAACTGCCGCAATAGGAGATGAGTTGGGCGTTGCGCCGCCGCTCGGTGTCAGGCGACTTTCGCGTGTTCGGCGGGCTCTTGTACGGGCACACGCCTTTCTGATGTGCGCGGTGCGGCATTCTTGCGGGTTTCGATCTCGCGGTTCCAACCGCTTGTGCCAGCGCTTCTGATGGGTGCTTGCGCATCCTTCTCGCCTTTGAATTTGAAGAAGAGTGCGGCGAAGCCGAAGGTCAGGGCAGCCCCCGTCAAAGGGTAGCTGATGATGCAAAGCCAAAGTGGCGCGCCCGCGGAGTTAAGCAAGACCGTAAAGGTCAGTGCGAGTGATGCGGCAAGTGTGGCGAGGCCCATGACCATGTGAACAGTTCCTTTGCAGCAGCTGTGCGTCCGTGTCGTTGTGTCAGGGATATGGCCTTGTCCACGTGCCCTTTGAAGGTCACGTCGGCGCACATCCGATCTCTTTCACGGACGCTATGCGCAAAGCGTTAACAACTGTTAAAGTGAAGAGGGCCGCGTACTAGTGCGCGGCCCTCTTTTGCTTTCAAATTTCATTCAATTGAATGCGATGCCTCAGGACGCCTCTTCGGTTTTGGCGAACTCCCACGGGATCGCGTAGGCGCCGAGTACCTTGCCGACGGTTGCGGCATCATCGCCCGCATTCGGATCAACCTGAGCGACAAGGCCACGTTTCTTGTCATCGATGACCGAGACCACGCGCGCGCTCAACTCGGCGGCCTCCATTGCGGTGTTGAATACACGGGTGATTGCGCGTTTGCGCAGGTCGGGTTTGAAAACCTTGCCCACGGCGGTCTTGGGCAGTTCGTCAAGGATTTCGATGTGCTTGGGGTAGGCGGCGCGTTCGTGGATATGGATGCGCGCGTATTCCATCAGCTCCTCGATCCTCACGGATGCACCCGCGACCAACTCCACATAGGCGCAGGGAATTTCGCCCGCGTGCGAGTCAGGTTGGCCAATAGCGCCGACCATGGCGACCGCTTCGTGACCTGCCAGAGCTTCCTCGATCTCGGCGGGGTCGATGTTGTGACCGCCACGGATGATCAGGTCTTTGGCGCGACCTGTGATCCAGATGTAGCCATCGCTATCAATACGTCCCAGATCGCCCGTGCGCAGGTAGACATCGTGGTGGAACAGGTCGTGGTTCTTGTCCACTTCCGTGTAGGTCGAGCCTGCGTAAACGCCCGGGTTGTCGATGCAAATCTCACCGATTTCATCAACGCCGCATTCAATCGGCCCGTCTGGTCCGTCGCGCAGGATTTTGACGTCACAATGCGGGAAGGGAATGCCAACGGAGCCGATTTTCTTCACGCCACCCACGGGGTTGATCGAGGTGAGACAAGTGGCCTCCGTGAGGCCGTAGCCCTCGATCACCTCAACGCCTGTGGCCTGCTCGAAGCGTTTGTAAAGCTCGACGGGGAGCGGGGAAGATCCCGAAAACGCGGTCTTGATCGACGAAATGTCAGCATCCACAGGACGCTGCATCAGCGCGGACATGGCCGTGGGCACAGTGATCATAAAGGTGACGCGATAGCGCTCGACCAGCTTCCAGAAGTTGTCAAAGACACCATCGCCACGATAGCCCGCAGGTGTAGGATAGATGCCATGCGCGCCCGAGGTGAACTGCGCCATCATGATGACGTGGCAGGCGAACACGTGGAACATCGGCAGCGGGCACATGATCACGTCTTTTTCGTCAAAGAGGAGCCGATTGCCGAGCCAGCCATTGTAGACCATGCCCGAGTAAGTGTGCTGTGCCACCTTCGGCATGCCCGTCGTCCCGCCCGTGTGGAAGTAGGCCGCAACGCGGTCTTTCTGGACGTCCTCGAATTGCAGCGTCGTGGGCATCTTTGCCAGCTCGGCGTTGAAATCGAGCAAGTCGGCGTGATGGGCAATTGCTGTGGGGTTCTTGGGGCGGATGAGCGGCACGATCCAGCTTTTGGGCGGGCTGAGGTAGCGCAGCAAGTCCACCTCAAGCACGGTGTTGACCGCAGGAGCATGGCGCACGGCTTCGGCCACTTTTTGCGCCACATCCGTTTTGGGGAAGCTTTTGAGCGTGACAACAACCTTCGCCCCTGTCTCGCGCAGGATCGCGGCCATTTGCTCGGGTTCGAGCAGTGGGTTGATCGGGTTCACAATCCCCGCAACCATGCCGCCGACAAAGGTGATCGCCGTTTCGTGGCAGTTGGGCATGATATAGGCAACGGTGTCTTTCTCACCGATGCCAAGCTTGCGAAACAGGTTCGCGGCCTGCGTGACCTTGGCGTGATACGCCCGCCACGTCAGGGTCTCTTTTTTATCCTTCGGGCCTGAGGTGATCTGATAGGAAAAGGCGGGACGGTCGGGGAATTTCGACGTCGTATCGCTCAAAAGCCCATAGATCGTGGTGGCCACGTCGCGTTCTTCCCACGCCATCTCATTGTGGATTGCGTCACGCGCTTCCATCGAGCTGAAATCGGATGCCATTAGTTTCCCCTCCTGTTGCGCCCGCGTTGGCCGCGGGACAATCTCCTTCTCGCCTGCAAGTTTGAGCGCAACGGCGGCACGGCGCAAGGGTGGATAAGGTGCGGGCTACGCGGCGTCATTTTCATAAACCAGCGTCGGGACGTCACGTCACAGGCGCATTGAAAGCTCCAAATGTTGCGCTAACGGTGGACGTGGGTGAACCCGCGATATAGCTTTGCTCAACGTTCTATCGCACCGTAGGGAGGGCCCATGGCCGAAGTTGTCATCAGCGGAAGCGGGGTCTTCACGCCGCCGCATGTCATCACCAATGACGAATTGGTGGCCAGTTTCAACGCCTATGTCGACCTCTACAACGCGCGACATGCAGCGGAGATCGAGGCTGGGACGGTCGAGGCGAAATCACCTTCGTCGTCAGAGTTCATTTTCTCCGCCAGTGGCATCGAGCAGCGCTTTGTCATGGACAAGGAAGGTATCCTCGATCCTGAACGGATGTGCCCGCGATATCCCGCGCGCCCCGATGACGCGCCGTCGCTGATGGCGGAGATGGGGGTGACGGCGGCGCAAGAAGCGCTTGCGCAAGCAGGCGTGGATGCGGGGGATGTCGATTTGATCATCTGTGCCGCGTCGAACCACCAGCGCGCCTATCCCGCGATAGCGGTCGAAATTCAGCAGGTCATGGGCGCGGGTGGCTTTGCCTTTGACATGAATGTGGCCTGTTCTTCGGCGACCTTCGGCATTCAGGCGGCAACAGACATGATCCGCGGTGGCTCGGCCAAACGCGCGCTCGTGATCTCGCCCGAATTGACGTCGGGCCACCTTGAGTGGCGTGACCGTGACTGCCACTTCATCTTTGGCGATGTGGCGACGGCGGTGCTTTTGGAAGCGGCTGATGTTGCGGGGGCTGCGCAGTTCAATGTCCGCTCGACCGCCTGTGCTACGCAGTTCTCCAACAATATCCGTAATAACAACGGCTTCCTGCGTCGCGCGCAGGACCAGATGGACGACCGCCGCGACATGCAGTTCATGCAAAACGGGCGTAAGGTGTTCAAGGAAGTCCTGCCATTGGTCTCCAGCCATATCGCGGAGCATATGGCGCGCGAAGGCGTGGTGGCGGATGATCTGACGCGTCTGTGGCTGCATCAGGCGAACAAGACGATGAACGACTACATCGGGAAGAAGGTCCTGGGGCGCGTGCCCGAGGCGGGCGAACAGCCCAACATTTTGCAAGACTACGCCAACACATCCTCGGCGGGTTCCATCATCGCATTCGCACAAAACAGCGAGGATCTGGCGGCGGGGTCGGTCGGGCTGATCTGCTCCTTCGGAGCGGGTTACTCTGTCGGATCGGTGATCGTCGAACGGGTTTAATCGCGGACACAGTACAGTATCAGACAAAGTAAAGGGCGCCCCGCGGGACGCCCTTTTCGTTTGATGTTCTCAGCCCTTGGCGGCTTACGCCATGGTGCCGCCATCCTGCGGAATACGCAGCATCTGGCCCGGGTAGATTTTATCAGGGTGCGAGAGCATCGGGCGGTTGGCCTCGAAAATCTCGTTGTAGCGCGCGCCCGAACCGAGAGTTTTCTCGGAAATGGCCCACAGCGAGTCGCCCTTCTTGACCTCATGGAAGACGGGATCGTCGCCCTCAACTGCATCGTCCACCTTGGAGATGCCCTCGACATTGCCGACAGCCATGATGATCTTTTCTTTCAGCTCTTGCGACTTGGCCTTGCCTGCGACTTTCACCGTGTCGCCCTCGACGTCGATCTCGACGCCCTCGGCCTCAAGGCCCAGTTGCTCGATCTCGGCCAGAAGATCGTCCTTGTTGGGCGCATCGTCGGACTTGCCGAACACCGATTTGCCCGCATCTTTAACAAAGCTCCACACACCCATGTTTGTCTCCCTAACGTCGGTTGGAATGTTCGCCCGTATCAGACCCCGAACACCCGTGGAAGGGAAGGGGCTTTTTGCACGGCCGCGGTGTGACGGAGCGTTCAGCCGCCGTCGGTGAATTGCAATCTTGCGAGGCGGGCGTAGAGGCCCCCTTCGGCGACGAGCGAGTCATGCGTGCCGGTGGCCACGATCTTGCCGTCCTCGAAAACGAGGATGCGGTCGGCCTTCTTCACGGTGGCAAGGCGGTGCGCGACAATGAGCGTGGTGCGCGTGCGTGACATTTCCTCGACGGCGGTCTGCACGGCCCGTTCGCTTTCGCTGTCGAGTGCAGAGGTCGCCTCGTCGAGCAACAGGATCGGTGCATCGCGCAGGATCGCGCGGGCGATGGCGATGCGCTGCTTCTGTCCGCCTGAGAGCATGATGCCGCGTTCGCCGACGTAGCTGTCGTAGCCTTCGGGGAGCTTGGCAAGGAAGTCATGCGCATTGGCCGCTTTCGCCGCCGCGATAACTTGATCCATGCTCGCGTCGGGGCGGCCGAAACGGATGTTGTCCGCAGCTGACGCGGCGAAGATTACAGGGTCTTGCGGCACGAGCGCGATATGCTGGCGATAGGCACCGCGCGCCAGCTCCGAGATTGGTGTTCCGTCGATGGAGATTGTGCCCGACTGCGGATCGTAGAACCGTTGCAGAAGTTGGATGATCGTGGATTTCCCTGCGCCCGAGGGGCCGACCAGCGCCACGGTTTCACCCGCTGCAACGTCGAAGGACACAGTATCAAGCGCGGCAGTTTCAGGACGGGAAGGGTAGGAGAAGCGCACCTTGTCGAAGGAGATCGCGCCTTTGACGGGTTGGGGCAGGGCGAGCGGATTGGCGGGATCGGTCACGGGATCTTGCGCCCCGAGAAGTTCCACGAGTCGTTCGGTTGCCCCCGCCGCGCGCTGCAACTCGCCCCATATTTCCGAAAGCGCGCCTGCGGCTCCTGCAACCATGATCGCGTAGATCACGAATTGCACCAACTCGCCGATGGACATGGTGGCCTCGCGCACATCGCGCGCACCGATCCACAGTACGCCGACAACGCCGAAGAAGATCAGCGAGATCACGATCACGGTCATCACTGCGCGGGTCCGCACGCGGATATGTGCGGAGACAAAGCTCTTCTCGGTCACTTCGTCGAAGCGGGCCGCTTGTTCGGCTTCGGCGGTAAATGCCTGCACGGTTTGCGCGGAGAGAAGCGCCTCGGAGGCTGTGCCTGAGGAGGAGGCGATCCACTCTTGGTTTTCGCGGCTGAGTTTGCGCAGGCGGCGGCCCAGCACGATGATTGGTACGATGACAATGGGCACGATCAGAAGCACGAGCCCAGTCAACTTCGCCGAGGTGAAGAGCATCAGGATCATCCCACCGATCAGGATCAGGAAGTTGCGCAGAGCCACCGAGATAGACGAGCCTATGACCGAGAGGATCAGCGTGGTGTCCGTGGTGATGCGCGAAAGAACCTCACCCGTCATGATCTTCTCGTAGAAGGCGGGCGACATGCGGATCATGCGGTCGAAGACGGATTTTCGGATATCGGCCACCACGCGCTCGCCCAGACGGGTCACGAGGTAGTAGCGCAGCCCCGTGCCAAGCGCGAGAAGAAAGGCAATGGCCAATGCCGCACCGAAATACTTGTCGAGCAGCAGACCTTCGGAGGACTGGAACCCGTCGACAACACGTCGCACGGCAATCGGGAGGATGAGAGAGATGCAGGCCGTCAGCACAAGCGCCATGAGCGCCAGTGCCATCATGGCGCGGTAGGGGCGAATGAAGGGCCAAAGCTGTGCCAATGCGCCCACGCGCTTCGATTTCTCGCGGTTTTCCGCTTCGAGGAGTGTGCGATCGTTGGCCATTGGCGCGCCCTTCTTGGTTCTGTTGGTCTTGTTGCGTCACGATAGGCAAGGCCTGCGCGCGGCGTGTCGCAAGACAGATAACCACGCCACATCGGGAGAGCAACCGCTCTGGCGTCGCAGGGAACAGGGTGGAGGATGCGCGGCATGGATAGAGGTGGGCGTGAGCAATGGTCCTATATGTAGCGTGCCGTGCGCGAGGGGAGCTGTGAGGTGTGCGCATTTCGACGGAATTACGTGCGGGTTCGCGCTTGAGGTCACAGGTGCCGCTATCCGCGGATATCCGCTTGCAAACAGGGGAGCGATGTGTTGGTCTTTGGCCATGCTCAGCCACCGAGCCTGTTCCACACACGGGACGGGCGTCCTCTAGGGGACAAAAATCGGCACAGTGCAGAGAAATCGCCCAATTCGGGGTGGTGCTCGATCCGTTACCACATGTGGAACATGAGGGGGTCGATGAACACACACACGAAGTAAGCGGGAGTTCCCCTTATGAAATACACGAACCTTTTTGCTGCAAGCGCTATGGCTATTGCCGCATCTACCGTCGCCGCCCTCGCACAAGACGAATGTGGCGACATTACTATTGCCGAGATGAACTGGGCTTCGGCCTCGCTTATGGCGAATGTCGACGCGATTATCCTTGAAGAAGGCTATGGCTGCGACGTTGAGCTGCTCGCAGGCGACACCACGCCGACCTTTACCTCGATGAACGAGAAGGGTGAGCCTGATGTTGCGCCCGAGCTCTGGGTAAACGCAGTGCGTGAACCCCTCGCCAAAGCTCTCGAAGAGGGCCGTCTCCACTCCGCTCTCGAAGGTCCGATCACGGGCCTCGGCGAAGGCTGGTGGGTGACGAAAGAGTTCAAGGAAGCGCATCCTGAAATCGACACTGTCGAAAAGATGCTCGAACACCCTGAGCTGGTCCCTTACGTCGAAGACGAGAGCAAAGGCGCCTTCATCGGTTGTCCTGCGGGCTGGGGCTGTCAGCTTGTGAACATCAACATGTTCCGTGCCTTCGACATGGAAGAAAAAGGTTGGGTTCTGGTTGATCCGGGTTCGGCCGCTGGTCTTGACGGTTCCATCGCGAAAGCGGTTGAGCGCAGCGAGCCTTGGTTTGGCTACTACTGGTCCCCGACTGCTGTTATCGGCAAGTACGAGTTGCAGATGCTGCCCTTCGAAGCCGAATGGGCTGGGACGGAAAACTGGGACGGCTGTATGGTAAAGAACGAGCAGGACTGTGCCGATCCGCAGCCGTCGTCCTGGACGAATTCCGAGGTCCACACTGTTGTGACCGACGAGTTCACCAAAAAGGGCGGTGTCGCGATGGAATATATGTCCAGCCGCATCTTCCCCGGCGAGGTCATGAACGAGATGCTGGTTTACATGAGCGAGAACCAGGCCTCGGGCGAAGACGCCGCATTTGAGTTCCTTGCCACGAAAGAAGACGTGTGGACCCCTTGGGTTCCCGCCGATGTGGCTGAGAAGGTCAAAGACGCACTTTAATATGTGCGTGACGTGACAATAAGAGGGTCCGCGGTCCGCGTATGCGGGGATACCGCGGGCCCTTTCTTTATAAAACAGGGACAATCATATGGACTGGCTGATCGAGTTTCCTGCTATGGGTCGCCGTGACCTGTCGCAGTTGAAGCAAAGCATCGACGAGAGCTTTCGAACTTTCTCGCGCGCATTCGGCGACGAACTGGAAGCCTTTTTCTCGCCGCTTCTCAAATTTCTGATCTTTTTCGAAGACCTGCTGACCGAAGCGCCTTGGCCGCTTGTCATCGCCGTGATCGCGGCAATGACGTGGTTTGGTGCGCGGTCGTGGAAAATCACGGGCGGCACCATCGTCGCCTTTCTCATCATCGGGTATCTCGATATGTGGGAAAACACGATGGCAACCTTGGCCATCATATCGGTGGCGACAACCTTATGTATCGCAATCGGCATTCCCATAGGGATCATGATGGCGCGCTCCGATCTGGCGCAGCGTATCGTGACGCCGATCCTCGACGTGATGCAGACCATTCCCTCCTTCGTCTACCTTATCCCCGTCGTGATGCTTCTGGGGATCGGTAAGGTGCCTGGTCTGATCGCAGTCTGCATCTACGCCATCCCGCCGATTGTGCGCCTTACAAACCTCGGTATCAGGCTTGTAGACCGTGAGGTGATGGAAGCAGCCGACGCATTTGGCGCCTCCGAGCGCGAGAAGCTCTTCGGCGTGCAGATTCCTCTGGCGCTGCCAAACATCTTCGCGGGTGTGAACCAGACGATCATGATGGCGCTGTCTATGGTTGTGATTGCATCGATGATCGGTGTGAAGGGCCTCGGCACGCCTGTGCTGCAAGCTATTGCTAACCAGTACCTCGCGCTCGGCGTGATGAACGGTCTGGCGATTGTTGTGCTCGCCATCATCTTCGACCGCGTGAGCCAGACTTATGGTAAACGCCTGCAAGCCTATAGGGAGACGGCGCATGACTGATGCATCCCAAATCCTAAGCGGCTCTGCCGACGCCTCCGCCTCTGACGAGATCAAGGTCTCGATCCGCGATCTCTACAAAATCTTCGGCGACACGCCCGAAGCCATGATGGAGCATGTGCGCGAAGGTATGAGCAAACCCGAGTTGATGGACAACTTCGGCCATGCGCTCGGGCTTCAGAATATCAACCTCGATATTCCTGCGCGCAAGATACAGGTCATCATGGGCCTGTCGGGGTCAGGGAAGTCGACCCTGATCCGCCACCTCAACCGCCTGATCGAACCCACGGCGGGGGAGATCTGGATCGACGGTGAGAATGTTCTGGGCATGAGCAAGCAGAAGCTGCGTGACCTACGACGGTTCAAGATGTCCATGGTCTTCCAGAAATTCGGCCTCTTCCCGCACCGCACGGTGTTGGAGAATGCCGAATACGGTCTGGAGGTGCAGGGCGTCGCAAAGCCAGAGCGCGACGAACGGGCACGCAAGTGGCTCGATCGTGTGGGGCTGAACGGGTTCGAGGACCAGTACCCCTCGCAACTCTCTGGTGGTCAGCAGCAACGTGTGGGCCTTGCCCGCGCTCTTGCAACGGATGCCGACATCCTGCTCATGGACGAGGCCTTCTCCGCGCTCGACCCGCTGATCCGCACGGATATGCAGTCGATCCTCCTCGAATTGCAGGAGGAGCTGCACAAAACGATTATCTTCATCACCCACGATCTCGACGAGGCGCTGCGTATCGGCGACCGCATCGCGATCCTGCGGGACGGGGCGATCATCCAGTCGGGCGATCCGCAGGACATCCTGATGCGACCAGCTGACGCCTATATCACCGACTTCATTAAGGACGTGAACCGCGCCAAGGTGGTGCGGATGCGCTCTATCATGGGCCCAGTGTCCGAGAGCAAAGGCGACCCGATCCAACTTTCGGCGAGCATCGAAGAGGCCCTGCCGAAACTGCATGCGTCAGAGAGCAACTGTTGTCCCGTTGTGGATGATAGCGGAGCGCCGAAAGGCAATGTGACTCTCGATGCCGCTATTGACGCCCTCAAGGCGCCCGACAGCGCAGGCGACGACGTTCGCTACAGCTGATACGGATCAAGCAACGATGACGGGGCGTGCCACGGATTTTCCCGCGGCGCGCCCCGTTTGCATTTGAATCACCCGTTTTGATGTCGCCATCGGAAAGATTCGGGGCAGGGCGATCGCGAGTCGGACGGCGATTCCACGACAGGTTGGGGTGAGGAACACTGCATATAGTGGTTGGGCGGGGATTGCCCCATATTCGCGCCAAGAGATTCTCGGCTTCCAAAGGCGAGAGAGTGGGAAAACCAAAGGGCACGTGAAGAATTTGCCTTCTTTTTACCCAGTAAAACTAGGGGTTTGAGAAAAAAAATGCGTTTGAATGAAGTTTTTTGAAAAAACGTCTTGCGGGTTTTGTTTGTTAGCCTTAGAACCCCCTTCACCGGCGGCGCAGACAGCGCGGACGGGACGCCAGACGGGACGGACGGAGCGACGCTCTAGAGGTTCTGCGAGGCAACATCAGAGGCAGTT
>NZ_JBLXFZ010000003.1:0-310986 GCF_048261515.1 Celeribacter sp. | reverse complement strand
GAACACAACCCGATCAGCAGGAGCAAAGAGTAGCTTAATTTACGCCAGATCCTGTCCAACAAATGGGGAGTAGCTCACCACATCTCTATCGCCCACTCGCACTTACAAGCATCGGAGCCAGCAACCCAGCACAAGCGTCCGCACTTACAGCACATTTCAACATCACATTAGGCAATATCCCAAAGCACTTTAGGCAAGCAGCAACAATCGACAGTATATCTAGGCACACTTGGGCAAGCTGTAGGCAAAGCGAAGATGTGCACACGCAATCAATTATAGGCAGCAGAAAAGGCTTAAACTTCTGCGTTCTAAAAGAGGCATACTCGCGCATTTTCTGAATTTTCTAGAATTGCTGCAAAACAGAATAAGGTTAAATGCAGCAAGCTTTTAAACATATCTGATTTCCTTCGATAGCAACCTAAAACGCTACCGATATGCTAAAATCACTAAACCACGACGTCAGCACACACAGCATCTGCTACAATTCTGCTACGCACAAAAAAAGGGCTGCGAAATACGCAACCCTTTGCTTTATATGACAAATTATGTCGTTCACTGTTAGCGCTTGGAGAACTGGAAGGAACGACGTGCTTTACGCTTACCGAATTTCTTACGCTCGACCACGCGCGAGTCGCGGGTGAGGAAACCAGCGGCTTTCAGAGCGCCGCGCAGTTCGGGGTTGTAAAGCTGGAGGGCTTTGGAGATGCCGTGCTTGACCGCACCAGCCTGACCAGAGAGGCCGCCACCTTTAACCGTTGCAACAACGTCGAACTCGCCTTCAACACCAGCAACCTGTGCAGGCTGCTTGACGATGAGTTGGAGAACGGGGCGTGCGAAGTAAACGGACATGTCCTTGCCGTTCACTGTGACCTTGCCAGAACCCGGCTTGATCCAAACGCGGGCAACAGCGTCTTTTCGCTTACCAGTTGCGTAGGAACGGCCCAGTTCGTCACGGACGGGTTCACGGGGCGCAGCCACTTCAACGACGGCTTCACCACCGGCGACGGCGTTCAGCTCGTCGAGGGATTTGATTTCATCAGCCATGATTACGCGCTCCGGGTGTTTTTCTTGTTCATGGACTTCACGTCCAACACTTCAGGCTTCTGAGCCTCATGCGGATGCTCGGCGCCTGCGTAAACGCGCAGGTTGGTCATCTGCTGACGGGACAGTTTGCCACCGGGCAGCATACGCTGAACGGCTTTGGTCACAACGCGCTCGGGGTGCTCGCCGTCGAGAAGCTGGCCGATTGTGCGGGACTTGATGCCGCCGGGGTGGCCCGTGTGCCAGTAGAAACGCTTGTCGGTGCGTTTCTTGCCAGTCAGCTGGACTTTGTCGGCGTTGATGACGATCACGTTGTCGCCCATGTCGATGGACGGGGTGAAGGTCGCTTTATGTTTGCCACGCAGGCGCATGGCGACGATGGAAGCAAGACGGCCAAGAACGACGCCTTCAGCGTCGATGATGATCCATTTCTTGTCCACGTCCGCGGGAGTTGCGGAGAAAGTGCTCATTTGGTCTACCCTTTGGGATGGGAATTCGGATGGGCGTGTTCTATAGGTTTCTGTGCGCGGGTCAAGGGGTGCTTTCGCGCAATTTCCCCACAAAAACAATGTGTTACAAAATAGGTATCATTTTACCCCACAATTTCGCAAGCCCAGTCACCCAAATCCGCCCCTTTCTCACGTTGCGGCCCTCTCTAGGGGCCATGAGGCCGTAGAATACCACAGCCATAGCCTATCACGCGCATGGCGGTTAGCATTGCACACGACCTAAACCGCGCGAGGACACCATGACCGCCCTACCCCGCTACGCCGACCGCCTCAAACAGATCACCTATGGAGGCAACGACGGGATCGTGACGACATTTGCCATCGTCGCGGGTTTCGCGGGGGCGGAGGCCACGGGCGCGGGTCAGATCGGAGCCTTGGCCGTTCTGGTCTTCGGATTGGCCAATCTCTTTGCCGATGCGACCTCGATGGGTCTGGGTGAATTGCTCTCGGCGCGCGCGGCCCGCGATGTGATCACCCGCCGCCGCCATGCGCTCGCCCGCGATCCCTCGCGCCAGCACGCCGCCCTGACCGCCCATTTCGAGGGGCGCGGCCTCTCCTCGCTCGATGCGTCCACCATGGCCTCACTGGCGGCGAAAAGCCCAGACCTTCTGGCCGATCTTACCCTCAACCAGATCGACGGCTTCGAAGATCCGGGGCAAGGGGCGCTCTGGCCGCGAGCGCTCATAACCTTCCTGTCCTTCGTGGTCTTCGGCGCGATCCCGCTCCTGCCCTACCTGCTCGGCCTGCCCGCCACGATCCAGACCCCCGCAGCCCTTGGGGCCACCTTCGGCGCACTCACCCTTCTGGGCCTGCTGCGCCATCATGCGACCCGCGCGGGGCTCATCCGCTGCGTGGGCGAGACACTGCTTCTGGGCGGCATTTGTGCGCTTGTGGCCTATGGGGTCGGGCTGGCCGTGGCGGGATGAAACCGCTGCGCTGAGGGCTGTGCGCCTATCCGCTATGTGACCAGCTTCCATGCAGTCCGCACAGATTGCAGCCGCACCACCACAGCACACGCCACCCCTTGCGCGATATTTTCGGTATACCTTTGCATACCGCCTTCCCAAAGGCAGATGTTTGCGCTATAGCAGCGGCCAAGTCCTATTCCTCCCCAAGCCCGATAGGAGACCCCCCTATGACCAAGATCAAGGTAGACAACCCCATCGTCGAAATGGACGGCGATGAAATGACCCGTATTATGTGGCAGTTCATCAAGGACAAGCTGATCCTCCCCTATCTCGACCTCGATCTGCTCTACTACGATCTCGGCATCGAGAGCCGTGACGCGACCGAGGACCAGATCACCATCGATGCTGCCGAAAAGACCAAGGAAGTCGGGGTAGCTGTGAAATGTGCAACTATCACGCCTGACGAGGGCCGCGTTGAGGAATTCGGCCTCAAGAAGATGTGGCGCTCCCCCAACGGCACGATCCGCAACATCATCGGCGGCACGATCTTCCGCCAGCCGATCATCTGTAAAAACGTGCCGCGCCTCGTGCCTGGTTGGACCAAACCCATCGTCGTTGGGCGTCACGCCTATGGCGACCAGTATAAAGCCACCGATTTCACCTTCCCCGGTGCGGGCAAGCTCACCATGAAATTCGTGGGCGAGGATGGCACGGTGATCGAAAAGGAAGTCTTCGACGCGCCGTCGGCTGGTGTCTATCAGGCGATGTATAACCTTGACGACTCCATCCGCGACTTCGCCCGCGCCTCTCTTACCTACGGCCTCAACCTCGGCTGGCCTGTTTACCTCTCCACCAAGAACACGATCCTGAAGGCCTATGACGGACGCTTCAAAGATATCTTCGAAGAGGTCTACGAGGCGGAGTTTGCGGAGAAGTTCAAAGAGGCTGGCATCTGGTACGAACACCGCCTCATCGACGACATGGTGGCCTGCGCGCTCAAGTGGTCGGGCGGGTTCGTCTGGGCCTGTAAGAACTACGATGGCGACGTGCAGTCCGACACGGTTGCGCAGGGCTTTGGCTCGCTCGGCATGATGACCTCGCAGCTTCTCACCCCCGACGGGAAGATCGTCGAGGCCGAAGCCGCTCACGGCACCGTCACCCGCCACTATCGCCAGCATCAGGCGGGCGAAGCGACCTCCACCAACTCGATTGCCTCCATCTACGCATGGACGGGCGGGCTCAAGCATCGCGCGAAACTCGACAGCAACGAGCAACTGATGCGCTTTGCCACGACGCTTGAAAAGGTCATCGTGGATACGGTCGAAAGCGGCTACATGACGAAAGACCTCGCGTTGCTCGTCGGCCCCGATCAGGGCTGGCTAACCACGATGGGCTTCCTCGAAAAGATCGACGAGAACCTCAACAAGGCGCTGGTTGGATAGGCCGCCGCCGCATTGAAATCACGTCAAAGCCCGCCCCGTAAGAGGCGGGCTTTTTCTTTGCCACGGGCAGGCAATGCGCCGCACGGGTCTGCCTGTTTTTTAGGCGCCTCCACGTCAGTGAAACGCACATGCGGATCATCGGGCGCTTCGCCCCTCGACAGGTCAGCATAGCTGCCCTATTATCACCCCATGCCAGCACCATATCCCATTCCGCAAGACCCGCCCAAACACTCAGCCCTTGAGGACATCCAAGGGTTTGCCATTGCGCTTCTCACCACCGCCATCGGCCTCACGTTCATCGCGCAACTGGGGTTCATCACGGGGCAAACGGCAGGGCTTGCACTGGTGATATCCTACCTTACGGGATGGTCGTTTTCGTGGGTATTCTGGATCATCAACATCCCGTTCTACGCGCTGTCGTGGCTCCGCATGGGACGTGAATTTACTTTGAAGTCCGTGGCTTGCGTCACGATCCTCTCACTTTTGATGAGCGTCATCCCCACATGGATGCACTTCGACACGCTCAACCCGCTCTTCGGTGTTGTGGCCTTCGGCGTACTGACGGGCTACGGGCTTTTGGGCACCTTCCGCCACAAGGGGTCGCTTGGAGGCCTTGGCGTCGTCGCACTCTATGCGCAGGATCGTTTCGGCATCCGTGCGGGACTAGTGCAACTGGGGTTCGACGCGGTGCTTTTCGGCGTGGCGTTTTTCTTCTTCGCGCCCGAGCGGGTGCTTTACTCTCTCCTCGGCGCGCTGATTTTGAACGGGGTTATCGCCTTCAACCACCGCCGCGATCGCTATATCGCAGCCTGAGCGACCTACTCGCCTGCAATCTCCCTGATCCGCTCGACGCGCTCCTCGTTGGCGGGATGGGTCGAGAACCACGCAGGCCCACTGGGTCCACCCTTCGCCTCCAGCGTGGTGAAGAACGCTGCCAAAGCGGCTGGGTCATAGCCCGCCGCCCGCGCGGTGCGCACGCCGATCTCGTCCGCTTCCCGTTCATGAGCGCGCGAATAGGAAAGTGACAGGAGAACGCCCCCTTCCAGCACGAGATCCTCGATCACAGGGCCGACATCACCGACGATGAAGCTGATAAGAGCGTAAGTCGAAAGCGAGCGGTAGAGTTGCTTGAGCGAGTGTTTCTCGCTGACATGCGCCAATTCGTGCCCCAACACACCCGCAATCAGATCGTCATCGGGAAACTCGGTGACGAGCGCATCGGTGATGACCATCGTCCCGCCAGGAAGGGCGAAGGCATTCGGCCCGATCCGCTCCATGGCGCGGAACTCAAGCACATAGTCCCCATAAGGCGCAGGCGGGGCGTGGCTTGCGACGCGCTCGAATATCTCGCGCACCTCGCTCTGCCGCGCGGGCGAAAGGGTCGAAGGCTCCGCCATGATGCGGTCGATTGCGTCGAGGTTGGAACTGTCGATGGTCTCAACCACCCAATGCGGCGTGAGCGCAATCGCCAGAACAGCAAGCAGGTCGAGCCCCCATTTCCATATCGCGAAGGCCGCCAGACAAATGGCCGCCACAAAGACGATGAGACGTGGATGCCAGCTTTCCCACGCGGCGAGATGATCGCTGCTGTTGGCGCCGAGCATCCGCATGATCCCGTCGACATCCTCGGTTTCAAACCGCGTGCCATCCGCGAAGGTCACAATGCTCGGTCCCCCGCCAAGGCGCGTGCGGGAGGTGGGCTCGCCCGTTGCCAGAACCGCACCCGTCTCATCGAGAAGGCGTAGCCCCGCCGCATCAAAGGTCAGAACAGCCGAAAGCCGCGCAGCGGAAGTTGGCCGATAGGCCACCCCCGTCACGCGACCATAGGGTCTAGAGTGCGAAGTCAAGATCGACCCCTTCAAGGTCGGTAAAGGCATCACCAATCGCACCCACGGCCTCGCTCTCGCCCGCGATGAACTGGTCGATGGAGCCGTCCACGGTGACAGAGGTGTGATCGGCAAGATAACGCGTCATCCGGCATTGTGCCCACGGGATGAAAAAGCCCAGCGTCAGAACAACACCCACGGCATTGGTCATCGCCACGCCCAAGAGCGCAAGCGGGCGCACATCTGAGGTAAAGCTGTGGCCGCCCTCAAGCGAGGCCCCTGCATAGACCGCATTACGCACAAAGGCGCGGTAGATGAAGGCGGCAGGAAGGACAGCGATAAAGATCAGCAAATAGACGGCGAACACTCTCGCGATCTCCCCCGCACCTTGGACGGCACCCAAGAACGCATAGCCGCCAAAGAGCACGACAGTAACAACCAGAACCGCGACGGCCCAACCGATCGCCATAAGGAACGCCTTGTAGAACGGACCGATCGTGCTGTCGAAGTGGAATTGCGCTGTGCCGAACTTGTGGTTCGAAATGCGGTAACGCTGCTGCGCGCGGGCGACCAACGGGAAGGTAAGATAGAGCGTGAAGGCCGAGAGGAACGGATAGAGCATGTAGACGAGGAAGGCCCTCATCTTCGTTCCCTTGAAGGAAAACCGCAGCCCCGAAAAGGACGTCATCCGCGCATTGAACGCCATGGAACGGTTGATCAGCCACGGCACAAGCACAAGAAAACCCAAGGCAAAAAGGATGCCGATCAGGGGGATGGCCGAAAGCAGGCTGTAGATCAAAAACCCGACGATGACGATCACGCGGCCGATGAAAATCTGCTTACCCGTCGCGTGATAGTCGAAACGGCGGGAATCGATTTGCGTGTGCTGTGCGAAATACTTGCGACGACGCACCTTGGCCCATGCCGAATAGATGCCGAGCGTCACAATGGACAACAATAGGTTCACAATCCAAATAGAAAAATACTCGCGTCCCGAGCCGCTAAATTCGACGCGATGAGTGGTGGTTTCAGCCATAATAAATCTCCTCAAACTATATGCTGGTTAACGGATTAGCGCCCAAGCTGACCTATGGTCACGCGAAATCCAAGAGAAAATTTTGGCACGGGAAAGAACTCGCCCTGCCCACCTGTTATGCGCAACGCGCGCGCCTCTTGCGTTTTCGCGCGTTTCGGTATCAACAAGGCGCCATGCAGACAAAAGAACAAACCACCGCCAATCACACGCTCTTCGAAGACGCCCAAGGGTTCGTTTTCGGCACCGCCATGTGCGCATTCGCCCTCGTTATGCTCCGCGATCTGGGATTTATCACTGGACAGACGGCGGGGCTGTCGCTGTTGCTGGCCTATATTTTGGAGGCGCCATTCGGTTGGGTCTTCTTCGTGGTGAACCTGCCGTTCTACTGGTTCGGCTACAAGCGCATGGGAAAGACCTTCGTTCTCAAGACCTTCGTCTGCGTCGCACTGATCTCGGTCTTTGCTGAAGTTTTCCCCCTGTTGATGTCCTTTGAAAAACTCGACCCGACCTTCGGCGCAGTCATGTTGGGGTTCTTGCAGGGCGCGGGTCTCATGGCGATTTTCCGTCACGGCGGATCGCTGGGCGGGATCGGCATTCTCGCGCTCTACCTGCAAGACGCGACGAACCTCAAGGCGGGCTATGTCCAACTCGGCTTTGATGCCGTGCTCTTTGCGGTGGCCGCCTTCCTGCTGCCCCTGCCGCAGGTTGTCTTTTCGCTGCTGGGGGCTGTGATCCTCAATCTGGTGATCGCCATCAACCACCGCCGCGACCGCTATATCGCGATGTAATCACCGCGCAGGAGAGGATTATGCCCGTGCCCGCCCATTATATCTTCCTCCTGCTCGCCATTGTCTGCGAGGTGATCGGCACCACGGCCATGGCCGCCTCGCAGCAGTTCACCCGCATTATCCCTGCAATTATCGTTGTGGTGTCCTACGGGCTAGCCTTCTATTTCCTCTCTTTCTCGCTCAAGGTTCTGCCCGTGGGCATTGCCTATGCGATCTGGTCGGGATTGGGGATCGTGCTGATCTCGCTAATCGGTCTGGTTGTTATGGGGCAAAAACTCGATCTGGCGGCAGTCATCGGAATGTCCCTGATCATTGCAGGTGTGCTGGTGATCCACCTGTTTTCCAAAACCGCAGGCCATTAAGCGCCAAATACGCACCAACCGCCCTAAAACGCCCCGTCACTCGGCCCCCACGCGCCCTATCGCGCCAATCGGCGGGCTTTTCTGCTGGCCTTTTTTCCGTCTACAGGTTACGGGCTGCGCAACCTCTTCACGTACGAAAGACAAACATCCCTATGGATCTTCGCAATATCGCCATTATCGCCCACGTTGACCACGGCAAGACGACACTCGTCGACGAGCTGCTGAAACAGTCGGGCACCTACCGCGACAACCAGGCGACCACCGAGCGCGCCATGGACAGCAACGACCTTGAACGCGAGCGCGGGATCACCATTCTGGCGAAAGCCACCTCCGTCGAGTGGAAAGGTCATCGCATCAACATCGTCGACACGCCTGGTCACGCCGATTTCGGTGGTGAAGTCGAGCGCATCCTGTCGATGGTGGACGGTGTTGTCCTGCTCGTTGACGCCGCTGAAGGCCCGATGCCGCAGACCAAGTTCGTGACCTCCAAGGCACTCGCCCTCGGCCTGCGTCCGATTGTTGTTCTCAACAAGGTCGACAAACCAGACGCCGAACCCGACCGCGCGCTGGACGAATGTTTCGACCTCTTCGCCTCTCTTGACGCCGACGACGACCAGCTTGATTTCCCCCATCTCTACGCCTCGGGCCGTTCTGGCTGGTGTGATGCGGAGCTTGACGGGCCGCGCGAAAATCTTGAGGCGCTGTTCAACCTCGTCATCAACCACGTCCCCGCCCCCAAGCAGCTCAAGAAGCAGGACGAGCCCTTCCGTATGCTCGCTACCACGCTGGGCGCCGACCCCTTCCTTGGTCGCATCCTGACGGGTCGTGTCGAGACAGGCAAAATCAAGGCAGGCGCCACCATTCAGGCCCTGACCCGCAACGGCCAGAAGATCGAACAGTTTCAGGTCAAGAAAATTCAGGCTTTCCGCGGTCTGTCCATGGCCGACATCGACGAAGCCATCGCAGGCGACATCGTATCGATCTCGGGCATGAGCAAAGCAACCGTGTCGGATACGCTTTGTGCGCTGGAAATCGACGAGCCGCTCGAAGCGCAACCGATTGACCCGCCCACCATCACCGTGACCTTTGGCATCAACGACAGCCCGCTGGCAGGCCGTGAAGGCAAGAAGGTGCAGTCGCGCGTCATCCGTGACCGTCTGATGAAAGAGGCCGAAACCAACGTCGCGATCAAGATCAAGGACACGCCAGGTGGCGAGGCCTTTGAGGTGTCGGGACGTGGCGAGCTTCAGATGGGCGTTCTCATTGAGAACATGCGCCGCGAAGGGTTCGAGCTTTCGATCTCCCGCCCGCAGGTGATCATGAAAGAAGAAGACGGCAAGCGCTTGGAGCCAATCGAAGAAGTCACCATCGACGTGGATGACGAATATTCGGGTGCCGTGATCGAGAAACTCACAGGCGCACGCAAGGGCGACCTGACCGAGATGAAGCAGCAGAACGGCAAAACGCGGATCATCGCGCATGTGCCTTCGCGCGGCCTCATTGGCTACCACGGCGAATTCCTCACCGACACGCGCGGCACGGGCGTTCTCAACCGCGTGTTCCATGGCTGGGCCCCCTACAAAGGCCCGATCCCGGGTCGTCGTCAGGGTGTTCTGATCTCGATGGAAGACGGCGAAACAGTGGCCTACGCCCTGTGGAACCTCGAAGAACGCGGCAAGCTCTTCTGCGGCGCGCAGACGAAGGTCTATCAAGGCATGATCATCGGCGAACATAGCCGCGACAACGATCTTGAGGTGAACCCGCTCAAGGGTAAGAAGCTCACCAACGTGCGCGCCTCGGGCACCGATGACGCCGTGCGTCTGACCACACCGAAGTCGCTGTCGCTGGAAGAGGCCATTGCCTATATCAACGACGACGAGTTGGTTGAGGTGACGCCCGAAAGCATCCGCCTGCGCAAACGCTACCTCGACCCGCACGAGCGCAAGCGTCACGCCAAAGCCGCGCAGCTCTGAGCCACGCGCGCTCCACGACATGACAAGGCCCGCCAGAGATGGCGGGCCTTTTGCATTTGACGCCAGCGTATAGCGTCAGCCCTTGGGCTTCGGCACGTGTTGGTCGATCAGGATCGCATTTCCGTCGGGGTCTATCAGCGTGATATGCGCCACACCCTCGCCCTCTGGATCGGCAGTTTCCTCCAGCGCAATCCCCGCCGCCTGAAGCCGCTCCTGCACCGCGCGCACATCGTCAAACGGCTCATAGGGTTCCGCGCCCTGCGTCCATCCGGGATTGAAGGTCAGAATATTGCCCTCGAACATGCCGCTATAGAGCCCGATGAGCGTGTCCCCCTGCCGCATGATGCAATAACCGTGATCGCTAGCGTCGTGGAATATTTCGAAACCGAGAACCTCATAAAACGCCCGCGATTTAGAGAGATCCTTGACGGATAGGGAGACGGAAAAACACCCCAGATGCATGTGAAATCCTCCTGTGCAATGGACGCAGGATGACACAGATCGGAGCAATCACGAAACAGAGCCTGAGAGGCGCGCCTATTCAGTGGTTTCCACAATCATCAATTCGCGCTCCGACGATCCCTTGGCGAAGGCCAGAGCTTCTTGGTATTCGGGGCTGTCGTAGCAGGCCTGCGCCGCCTCGACGCTGTCGAAGCGGATCACCACGTTGCGCGGACGGTCACGGCCTTCGATCTGCACATGACGCGCGCCACGGGCGATGAATGTGCCGCCGTGTTTGGCAATCGCGGGGCCTGCGAGCTTTGCATATTTCGCGTATTCGTCCTCGTCAGTGACGGAGACATGGGAGATCCAGAGTGCAGCCATTGGCGGTATCCTTTACACGATCGATGGTCGGTGCGGGTGGGTGTTGCGTTCTCGGAGCGCTCAGTCGTTACGGTCGCCGTCGCTACGTTGGTCCGCGCGCGGGCGAACCGCGCCACGCGGCACAAATTCGGTGACATTATCAGCCGTTGCGAGACGCTCCCCGCTTCGTGCGTACTGCTGGCGGCTCGCGGGCCGCGTAGACGCATTCGCGCGGGCGTCCTTGTTGTACTGCTTGACGATCCCTTTGTGGACATCCTCGCCAACACCCCACGCGCCCATCACATCGCGCGAAGAGCTACGCATCCCGAGCGCGACGATCTCATGATAGGCGTCCGACATATAGGCCGCCTCCGCCGCATCGCGGTCGGGGAACTCGATCACCACAAGATGATCTGGACCATGGCCTTCGACATGCTCGATGGGTGCCCCCATGACCAGAAACTTGCCGCCGTGAGCCGTGATCAACTCCTCAGTACGGCGGGCATATTCCTTGTAGGTGTCCTTGTCAGTAACATCGACACGCGCAACAACGTAGTACGGCATTACGAACTCAGCACGGCTTCCGCAGCCTTGATTGCGGCATCCGCACCGCTGAAGTCCTTACCGCCGCCCTGCGCCATATCGGCACGGCCACCGCCGCCCTTGCCGCCGACTTCGACGACAGCCGCCTTGAGCACATCAACAGCGGAGACCTTGTCGGTCAGATCGTCGGTCACACCACAGGCCACCGCGACTTTGCCGCCGTCATCGGCAATCAAGAGGATCACACCAGTGCCTAGGTTGTTTTTATGCGCGTCAATCAACCCGCGCAGATCCTTGCCAGACACGCCCTCAAGCGCCTGCGCTAGGAAAGGTACGCCGTTCACGTCACGCGCCTGCGCACCGCCGTCCGATCCGCCCCCCATGGCGATCTGCTGCTTGAGATTGGCGACTTCCTGTTCGAGCTTCTTGCGCTCGTCGGCCAGCGCTTTCACACGGTCCACGACTTCCGTCACGGGCGTCTTGAGCGCTGCAGCCACCTCATCGGCGCGCGCGGCGGCGTTTGCAAGATAGTCGATTGCCGCCTGCCCTGTGAGCGCCTCGATCCGACGCACACCCGCCGAAGAGGCGCTGTCGCCCGTGATGACACACACGCCGATATCGCCCGTGCGCGCCACATGGGTGCCGCCGCAAAGCTCCAGCGAATAGGTCTTGCCATCAACGCCCTTGCCCGTATCGGCGCGGCCCATGGAAACCACGCGCACCTCGTCACCGTATTTCTCGCCAAAGAGCGCCTGCGCCCCGATTTCACGCGCGTCGTCGGGTGTCATGATGCGGGTCTCAACGGGGGTGTTCTGGCGGATGTAGTGGTTGATGTCCGCCTCGACAGTTTTCAATTCGTCGGCCGTGAGCGCCTTGGAATGGCTGAAGTCAAACCGCAGACGGTCGGGCGCATTGAGCGAGCCGCGTTGCGCGACATGATCGCCCAAGGTCACACGTAGCGCCTCGTGCAGCAGGTGGGTTGCCGAGTGGTTCGCACGGATCGCCGAACGGCGGGTATGATCGACTTCGAGAACAGCGGGTTCGCCAACCTTGATTTCGCCTTCGGTCACTTCCGCCATATGGATGAAGACACCCGCGACCTTCTTGGTGTCCGTCACCTTGGCAATGGATTTTTCGACGCGGATCACACCGGTATCACCGACCTGACCGCCGGATTCGGCGTAGAACGGCGTCTGGTTGACCACGATCTGAACCGTGTCGCCCTCCTGAACCGCATCCACGCGCGCACCGTCACGCACCAGAGCAACGATCTCGCCCTCGGCCTTTTCGGTGTCGTAGCCAAGGAATTCGGTCACGCCATTTTCTTCGGCGATGTCGAACCAGACGGTCGCATCCGCCGTTTCGCCCGACCCCGCCCAAGCGGCACGTGCCTTGGCCTTTTGCTCGGCCATAGCGGCGTCGAACCCGTCGGTGTCTACCTCAACCCCCTTCTCGCGCAGCGCATCCTGCGTCAGGTCGAGCGGGAAACCGTAAGTGTCGTAGAGTTTGAACGCGGCTTCACCAGGCAGTTTCGCGCCCTCTTCCAGACCGTCCAACTCGTCGTCGAGCAGCTTCAACCCGCGATCCAGCGTCTGCTTGAAGCGGGTTTCCTCAAGGCGCAGAGTCTCTTCGATCATCGCCTGACCCGTGCGCAGTTCCGGATAGGCATCGCCCATCTGGCGCACCAATTCGGGCACAAGGCTGTGCATGATCGGGTCTTTGGCACCAAGTAGGTGCGCGTGACGCATGGCGCGGCGCATGATGCGACGCAGCACATAACCGCGCCCCTCATTGGACGGCATCACGCCATCGGCAATCAGGAAGGACGTCGAGCGCAGGTGATCGGCAATGACGCGGTGATGCACGTTCTTATCGCCATAGGGATCAACGGAGGTCGCGTGCGCCGAAGCCTCGATCAACGCCTTCATCAGGTCGGTGTCGTAGTTGTCATGGCTTCCTTGCAAGAGTGCCGCGATCCGCTCCAGCCCCATGCCCGTGTCGATCGACTGCATCTCCAACTCGGTCATAGAGCCATCGGCGAAACGTTCGTTCTGCATGAACACGACGTTCCAGATCTCGATGAAACGGTCGCCATCCTCTTCCGCTGAGCCGGGAGGGCCGCCCCAGATGTGATCGCCGTGATCGTAGAAAATCTCGGTGCAGGGACCGCACGGACCCGTATCGCCCATTTGCCAGAAGTTGTCGGAGGTCGCGATGCGGATGATCCGCTCCTCGGGTACACCGACTTTCTTCCAGATTTCAAAAGCTTCGTCGTCGGTGTGGTAAACCGTCGTGTAGAGCTTGTCTTTCGGGATGCCGAAATCCTTGGTGATCAACTCCCACGCAAAGGGGATCGCATCATCCTTGAAATAGTCGCCAAAGGAGAAGTTGCCGAGCATCTCGAAAAACGTGTGGTGGCGCGCGGTGTAGCCCACGTTGTCGAGGTCGTTGTGCTTGCCCCCTGCCCGCACACATTTCTGCGCCGTGGTGGCACGGGTGTAGTCGCGCTTTTCGACACCTGTGAAGCAGTTCTTGAACTGCACCATGCCCGAGTTGGTGAACATCAGCGTCGGGTCATTGCGCGGCACCAGCGGGGAGCTGTCGACGACCGTGTGGCCGTTGCGCGCAAAATAGTCGAGGAAAGTGGAGCGGATATCATTCACGCTTGGCATGTGCAGGCTCTTCTCTTGGCGGAATTCAGTGGCGTTTGCAGAGGTTTACCGCCCCAGTTCCACCCTGTCCATTGCCACAGGCGCAATTGATACACAAAAGGGCCGAAACTGGCGGTTTCGGCCCTCGTGTTAACTTTTGAAACGGTGTGACGCGGCGATCAGCCCTCGCCATCCTCCAGAACGTCCGACCCGTCGAAATCATCACCCAGATCGAACTCCAGCCCGTGGGCGGCGCGGATTTTGTCCTCGATCTCAAGCGCGAACTTGGTGTTTTCCTTGAGGAAGCGCTTGGCGTTCTCACGGCCCTGCCCGATGCGCTCATCGCCATAGGAGAACCACGAGCCAGATTTATCGACCACGCCCGCTTTCACACCAAGGTCGAGAAGCTCGCCCGTTTTCGAGATGCCTTCGCCATACATGATGTCGAATTCCACCTGTTTGAACGGCGGTGCGACCTTGTTTTTGACGACCTTGACGCGGGTTTCGTTGCCCACCACCTCGTCGCGGTCCTTGATCGCGCCGATACGGCGAATGTCGAGGCGCACGGAGGAGTAGAATTTCAGTGCGTTACCGCCTGTCGTCGTTTCGGGCGAACCGAACATGACGCCGATTTTCATGCGAATCTGGTTGATGAAGATCACGGTGCATTTGGAGCGCGAGATCGAGCCAGTAAGTTTGCGCATCGCCTGAGACATCAGACGTGCCTGAACGCCCACGGAACTGTCGCCCATGTCGCCCTCAAGCTCGGACTTCGGCGTCAACGCGGCCACCGAGTCGACCACCACGAGGCTCACGGCCCCCGAGCGCACCAGAGTATCCACGATTTCAAGAGCTTGCTCGCCCGTGTCGGGCTGCGAAATCAGAAGCTCGTCGAGATCCACACCCAGTTTGCGCGCATAGATCGGGTCAAGCGCATGTTCCGCATCGACAAAGGCGCAAACACCGCCCTTTTTCTGTTCCTCGGCCACACAATGCAGAGTCAGCGTCGTCTTGCCCGAGCTTTCAGGGCCGTAAATCTCGATGATACGGCCTTTCGGGATGCCGCCGATTCCGAGCGCGATGTCGAGGCCGAGCGAACCAGTCGAGGTGGCTTCAATCTCTTGCACGGGATTATCCGCGCCCAGTTTCATGATCGAGCCCTTGCCGAACTGGCGTTCGATCTGGGCCAGCGCACTGTCGAGCGCCTTTTGCTTGTTGGGGTCGTTTTTGCTCATCTCGGTCACGCCTGTCATCGCTTGGGTTCCTATCCTTATCTCATACCCCTTTCGGGGCGGCAACGATTCCACGCGGGGAAATATGCGGAAGGCTGCCCTGAGCTTGTTCTCATCTTGTTCTCCCTCAAGGGTATGGGACCAAAAAGAGAACATTTCAACCAATTTCTACGTGACCGACCCTAAGGCCATTAGGGTTAATGGCGGGTTTATGCGGGCAGGAAAGTTGGCATGCGGCGTGAACGAAATACGACATCCATCAGTATTTGCAGTGCTTTTTAACTCCAAGAATGCACCCGCCACACAACACCCAGCGTCGAGTGGCCGCGTGAAATACCTTCACTTTTCAAACTGCGCGGCGACCGTATCGGTGAGTTCGGACAGTGAGAACGGTTTTTGTAGGAAGATCGAATTGGGAATCCGTGCCTGCTGGTCGGGGAAGTGGTCCTCGGCGTAGCCCGAAACAAAGATCACCCGCACATCAGGACGGGCCTCGCGCGCCTTGGCAACCCATGTCGGCCCGTCCATCCCTGGCATGATGACATCGGAGAGAAAGAGGTCGATTTTCAGATCGGGATCGTCGAGCATCTCCAGCGCATCCTCGGCGTTCTCGGCCTCCAGAACCGTGTAGCCGCGCATCCTGAGCGCGCGCGAAGCAAAGGCGCGCACGGGGGCCTCGTCCTCCACCAGAAGCACCACGCCGTCGCCCCGCTCGACCACACGCTTCGGCCCCTTATTGAGATCGTTCTTCAACTCTTCGGCGGAGGCGGCGCTATGGGCAGGGAGGTAGATGGTGAACTTCGTGCCCACACCAACCGCACTGTCGACGAAAATGAACCCGCCCGTCTGCTTGATAATGCCGTAGGCGGTGGACAGACCCAGCCCCGTCCCCTCGCCCGTGCGTTTCGTGGTGTAGAAAGGTTCGAAAATCTGCTGCAAATGATCCTTGGGAATGCCGCGCCCCTCGTCGGTGACGGAGACAACGACATAATCGCCCGCAGGAATCGTTGCGCGGGCCTTGACCATCGCCTCAGAGAGCAACGCATTCTCGGTCTGAATGGTGATCTCGCCCCCCTCGGACATCGCGTCGCGGGCATTGACGACGAGGTTCATGATCACCTGTTCCAACTGCCGCTTGTCCACGCGTATCGGTCGCAGGTCGGCATCATGGCTGACCGACAGCGCAATCTTCTCCCCCACGAGACGGTTGAGCAGATGCGTCAGGTCGGAGAGCGTCTCGCGCAGATCGATGACTTCGGGTTTGAGCGTCTGCTTGCGCGAGAACGCCAAAAGTTGCCCGACAAGAGCGGCGGCACGGTTGGCGTTTTGATGGATCTGGACGAGGTCGCCGTATTCGGGATCGTTGCTGTCATGGCGCAGCAGGAGCAGGTCACAATGCCCCGAAATCGCGGTTAGCAAGTTATTGAAATCATGGGCAACACCGCCCGCAAGCTGGCCGATCGCCTGCATCTTCTGGCTCTGGACGAACTGCGCCTCAAGGGCCTTGAGCTGCGTGGCGTCGGTCAGCACTGCGATGAGGTCCACATTGCCCTCGCCGTCGGCCACACGGTTGAGCGCGATCTGGAGGAAGGTGTCTTTCTCGGGCCGCGACGCGCGCACGAATTCGGCCTTTTGCACCCGCCCCATAGCCACGTCCATCACCCAGTCGGACACTGACCGCCCAAGCCCCTCGACCAGATCGGCCAGCGCCATGCCCGCATAATCACAGGGCATCGCAAGAAGCTCACGCGCGGGGCGGTTACATTCGGAAATCCTGCCGTCCCGCGTGACCTTCAAAAGCGCCACAGGCAGCGCATCGAGTTGCGACCACTCGCCCATTTGCGGAGCCATATCGGGCAGGAAATAGACTTCCCGCCGTCCCGTCGCGCTCTCGTAGATCGCGGTTCGGGCATAGATCGGTCCCTTGCTGCCCGCGAGCATGTGCATATCGCCGTTGCGCAGAGGCAGGTCGGTGACAATACGATCCAGAGCCCGCTCGCGGTGACCGACGAGACGGTGCAGAGCGGCATTGGTATAGAGCACCTTGTCGCCCTGACTGAGGATCATCATCGGCAGCGCCACGGCCTCGGCCGCCACCCCGCCGTCGCCGCGCTCGGAGAGGTCTTCGAGCCGCCACAGGAAGCCACCGCGCCCGATCACATGGACGGACAGGCGCATATGCCCCGTCCGCGTCGCCACATCCTCGCGCGCAGCCCCATGCGCCTGCGCCTTGGCCTGAAGGCGCGAGAGGGTTGCGGCAGGGGCGGCGAACATCTCGTCAAGCGCCTTGAGGATGTTTTGGCCATCCTGACCGCCGAACCGTTCCTTGGCCGCGCGGTTCTCGTAACCGATCACCCCGTCGGCATCGGTGGTAAAGGAGGGCGCGGCGTCATGGGCAACAAACTCGGCAATGGAGGCATGGAGCCGCCCGATCCTGCGACGGCGGCGGCGCTCGATCTCGCGCAGAATGGCAATGGCCCACAGGATCGCCCCGCCAGAGGCAAAAGCCGCAAGGCCGAGGCGTGCGTCGGGCAGGATCAGAGCGGCGGCACAAAGGATCACCCCGCCCAAGGCGATGGAGATGGAATAGGGCGCGACCCGCTGGGCCAATCGGGTCAGGGGCGTTGGCATGAAAGCACTGGCCGTCACTGCACCAATTCCCACGTCATCACCCACACATACTCCGCGACTAAACTACGGTCTGGACCGCCTAAGTTACCCGACAACTATCACCCCCACGTAAAGAGAGGTTTAAGACTTTTGGAATAAGGTAGAAGAGTAACAATGCTCGGTAAAGTTGTTTTCCACCCTACCGAACGCCCTTAACGCGATCGACGCAACACTGCCACGTAGAAGCCGTCCCCGCCGCGAAGAGGAGAAATCATCTCGGAGCTTTCGAGCGTGAAATCAGGGTGCGCGGTGATGAAGGCGGCGATTTGCGCGCCATTCTCGCGATCAAAGAGCGAACAGGTGATATAGGCAAGCACCCCACCCTTGGCCAAACGTGGAGCAATGTCGCGCAGGATTTGCGCCTGTGTTTCGGTGAGGTCGTCGAGGCGTTCGGGCGTAAGTTGCCACTTGGCCTGCGGCGCGCGCGACCACGATCCAGACCCCGAGCAGGGCACATCTGCCACGATCAGGTCATAGGCGGGTGCGAGATCGGCCTTGCGTGCAGTGGCGATGGTGACGCCTGCACGAGAGGCGCGCGGGCCGATGTCCTGCATCCGCGAGGGGTCGATGTCATAGGCGGTCACGTCGAGGCCACCACGCGCGGCGAGCGCCAGCGCCTTGCCTCCGCCGCCCGCGCAATAGTCGAGCACGCGCCAGCCGTCCTGTGTTGGCACGCGGTCAAGGGCGGCCTGTGCACCCGCGTCCTGCAATTCCACCGCGCCCGTCAAATAGGCCTGTGAACGGGCGACGCCATTGGCCCCTTCGGTAACTTTCAGCGCACCTTCCGACAGCGGGTGAGGAAGCGCGGAAATACCGTCAACCTCAAGCATTTCAATGGCATGGCCGATGGTGGCGCGGGTGCGGTTGACGCGCAAGAACACGGGGCTGCGCTGGCGGATCAGGTCGAGCACCGCCTCGGCATCCTCGCCAAGCGCCTCCTCGTAGAGCGGCAAGAGCCAGTCGGGACAATCGAGCGCCACACCACGCGGGGCGGCCTCAAGGCTGGCAATGGCCGCGCGTTCACCCTCGGTGAGCGGCGCGGGGGCAAAACGGCTTTCGTTGAAAAACGTATCGGGGTCGATGCCCTGCGCGATCAAGGCACCAAGGATCACCTGCCGTCCCGTCACCTGCCCCGCGGGGATCGCATCCCCTGCCCCGCCCAGCCACGCATAGGAGCGCAAGCGGCGCAGTGCGTCGAAGACATGGTCGCGGATGGCACGGCGGTCTTTTGAGCCTGCATAGCGGTTGCCGCGCGCCCAGTTGGTCAGGCTGCGCTCGGCATTGGCCCCCGACAGCACAGTGTCGAGGAGCTCGATGGCGGCGGAGAGGCGTGCAGCGGGTGTCATGGATCAAGCCAAATCAGCAATGAGGGCAAAAAGCAACGGCGGCCTGCGCCGCCGTTCCATTATAGTCATTTATCGCGCGTTCCCGCGCGCGCCACACGGCCCTTATCCGCCGATGCGGTAGTTCGGGCTTTCACGAGTGATCTGAACGTCATGGACGTGGCTTTCCTTGAGCCCTGCCCCGGTGATCTTCGTGAAGTTGCAGTTGCGGCGCATCTCGGCCACGGTCGCATTGCCCGTGTAGCCCATGGCCGCGCGCAGACCGCCGACCATCTGGTGCAAAACGGTGCCAACGGGGCCTTTGTAGGGCACCTGCCCTTCGATACCTTCGGGCACGAGCTTGTCGGAAGCTGCGTCCTTTTGGAAATAGCGGTCCGCCGAACCACGCGCCATTGCGCCCAGCGAGCCCATGCCACGATAGGATTTGAAGGAGCGGCCTTGGTAGAGAATGACCTCGCCCGGGCTTTCGTCCGTGCCTGCGATCATAGAGCCGACCATGGCGACAGACGCGCCCGCCGCGATGGCTTTCGCAAAATCACCCGAGAACTTGATGCCACCGTCCGCGATCACAGGCACGTCGCCTGCTGCCTGCGAACAGTCCATGATGGCGGTCAATTGCGGCACACCCACACCCGCGACCATGCGCGTGGTGCAGATAGACCCTGGTCCGATGCCGACCTTGACCGCATCCGCACCCGCGCCGATCAGCGCCTTGGTCGCCTCGCCCGTGGCCACGTTGCCCGCGATGACCTGAACCTTGTCGCCATAGGTCGCTTTCACACGGCTCACGGCGTCGATCACCCCTTGCGAATGGCCGTGCGCAGTGTCGACCACCACGATGTCCACACCTGCGTCCACCAGCATCTCGGAACGCTCGAAACCGCTGTCGCCCACGGAGGTTGCCGCCGCGACGCGCAAGCGCCCCAGATCGTCCTTACACGCAGAGGGGTTGAGCACGGCCTTCTCGGTGTCTTTGAGGGTCAAAAGCCCCGTCAACTGGCCGTTGGCGTCCGTGACAAGAAGCTTCTCGATCCGACGCGCCTTCATCAGAGAAATCGCTTCGTCGCGGTCGGCAGGCTCTTGCAGGATCGCGAGATCCTTGGTGGTCATAACCGTGGAGACAGGCTGATCTTCGGAGCCGGCGAAACGCATGTCGCGGTTGGTCACGATGCCCACTACACGGCGCGTCTCGTCGATGACAGGGAAGCCCGTGAAATTGTATTGCGCGCTCAGTCGCCGCGCGTCCGCGATGGTCTGGTCGGGGGTGAGCGTGATCGGGTTGTAGACGATCCCGCTCTCGAACCGTTTCACCCGCCGCACCTCTTGGGCCTGCGCCTCGGCGTCGAGGTTCTTGTGGATCACGCCAACACCCCCCGCCTGCGCCATGGCGATGGCCATGCGGGCCTCGGTCACGGTATCCATTGCCGAAGACAACAGAGGAATGTTCAGGGTGATCGATTGGGTCAGCTGCGTGCGTGTATCTGCCGTTGTGGGTAGAACACTACTTGCTGCTGGAACCAGCAAAACATCGTCGAAGGTGAGGGCCTCGCGAATCTCCATCGGGTGTCTCCATGGGTGATACGGTTTGGCACGTTCCTATTGCATGGATGTGACGGAGGGGAAAGCCCAAGTTGGCACAATATGGTGTGAAATCACCCAACTGCCTCAAGAACTAGCGCATCCCCTTCGACACAAGACACTTAGAGCGACGCGGCATTGGTCAGTTTCGCCAGTTTTCCGCGCGCCCAGAGTTGCATCACCTTGAAGGCGATGACTGCGATGGCAAGAGTGGCTCCCACCAGTTCCAGCCCGCCGATCACGGCGACGGGCATGCCTGTGACCGCGACGAGGGCGAACATCAGGTTGGCGAAGGCTGCAAGCGGGAAGGTGAAGGCGCCCCAGAGCGCGGAGAAGCCCGACTTGGTGAGATAGCGCGCCCCTGCCAACAATGCGGCCAGCACAGTGATCCCGACCCAACCGAAGGCCGTTGCCGCCCCTGTCATACCCAGCCCTGCTGTTACCATGCCGAAAAGCGCCACGGGCGCGAGGTGGATGGCCAGAAGCGGGCGCAGCGGCGGTGGCACATCGGCCCGCGCGAATTGCAGCGCCGAAATCAGCCAGATCGCCGCGGCAATCGGCATGGTCGTAAACAGAATCGCATTGGCCAACCCCGTCCATCCCAGCCCGATTGCAGGCACGGCTCCGATGATGAAGCCGACGAAGGACAGGTGCCACACAGGCGTGACACGGCGCTGGTCGGCGGGACCGAGGGCGAAGGACCGCAGGATCAGTAACGCGACGATCGCATGGGCGGCGAGGAAGACTACAAGCACGCCCTTGGCAAGCGCGGGAGCCATCGGAATGAGGGCCGCCGCGAGAAGCATCCCCGTGGCCGTGCCCGCCGAAAGCCCTGCCCGCCCAGGAAGGATGCGCAGGTCTTCCGCCACCAATGCGGGGCGACGAAGCACCTTGGCCAGATAGGCCACCAGCCCGAAGACATAGAGGAGCGACACCGCCCCCAGTAGCATCTCCCCGATGAAGGTGGGCGCGTTCAGCACCACAGCCGCCTGACGCCACGCCAGTCCAAGCCCCATGAGACCAAGCATCGGTGGGAAGATCGCGGGCGGCGTGGCACGCCACAGCCCCTTTGGCGCCGCGTTGAGAGGCGGAGGTGGCGGGAAATAGGGTTTCTTCGGGGAATTGGTATCGACCATATCTGTGTCTTCCATCACATTTCGGACTTTGAATATCACCAGACCGCGCAAACGAAAACCCCGTCCGCGATGGCGAGATGTCGCGGTGGACGGGGCAAGATGGTGTCACCCTAAGGGGTGGAACAGCGGGCGCATAGCCCCTGCCCGCGCGCGCAGCCCGTGGGCCATCACGCGCAGTCCGTCGTTTAGTCCTTGGTGCGCATGGACAGGCCGTCGGCAAACATATGCAGCTTGGCCGGATCAGCGACCAGTTTGACATGCGAACCGCGCAGACCCTCGTGGATACCTGGCAATTTGGCGATCACGGGATCTTTGCCTTCCTCGGCGACGAAGTAGAGCAATGTGACCTCGCCAAGCGCCTCGGTGATGGCGACCTCACCCGAATAGAGGGCCGGCTCACCTTCGGCGGCGAGCTTGAGATCTTCGGGACGCACGCCGACATTGACAGAGCGACCCTTGTCGGAAGTCTGTGTCGGGATCTGCACCGAAGCCGTGCCACCGCCCGTGAGTTTCACTGTGGTGACAGCACCCGGCTCCACGATCTCGCCCGCAAGCAGGTTCATCGCGGGGGAGCCGATAAACTGTGCGACGAACTCGTTGTCGGGGCGCTCGTAGAGATCAAGCGGCGCACCGACCTGTGCGATGCCCTTGTTGGCAAGCACCACGATCTTGTCCGCCAGCGTCATCGCCTCGACCTGATCGTGGGTCACGTAGATCATCGTGCTTTCGGGCATGCTTTCCTTGAGCTGTGCGATCTCGATACGGGTGGCCACACGCAGGGCGGCGTCGAGGTTGGAGAGCGGCTCGTCGAAGAGATAGACCTTCGGATCACGCACAATCGCACGTCCGATCGCAACCCTTTGGCGCTGACCGCCCGAGAGCGCCTTGGGCAGACGGTCGAGATAGTCATCCAGTTGAAGGATATGGGCGGCCTTGTTCACCGCCTCGTCGATTTCCTCGCGGGATTTCTTGGCCAGTTTGAGCGAGAATTCCATATTTTCGCGCACAGTCATATGCGGATAGAGCGCGTAGGACTGGAACACCATCGCGATGCCGCGCTGTGCGGGGGGCACGTCGTTGACCACCAGCCCGTCGATTTCCAGCGTCCCAGCAGAGATTTTCTCCAGCCCGGCGATCATCCGCAAAAGCGTCGATTTCCCGCAGCCAGAAGGACCGACGAAGACGATCAATTCGCCCTCTTCGATGTCAAGGTTGATGTCCTTGAGGACTTCCACCTTGCCGCCGTAAACCTTTGCCACATCCGTCAGTTTGAGATTAGCCATTTGTCGTCTTCCCTCCCGTTCAGCCGTGCTCTTTGAGCATCAAGCAGGGCTGCCATGGCCCAAGATGAATTTTGCCGTCCTCCATGGGGGAGGCGGAATTCAGTTCGCTACCGATTGCCAGCCACGTCCCCTCGGGAGCCGCCAGTGTTGCAGGCTCCTCCGACAGGTTGAAGGCGCAGTAGATTTCTTCGCCCGCGTGGTCGCCCTGCGCCCCGATGGCGCGTGTGAAAATCAGACAATCGCCCTCGACCCGCATCCCCTCCTGCGTCCCCTGACGCAGCGCGGTATGCGCGTGGCGGAAGGCGATGGCGCGGCGATAATGGTGAAGAAGCGCCCCCGGTTCGTCCTCGGATTGCGCAACTGAAAGCGACAGGTGCTCATGAGCCACGGGCAACCATGTCTGTGTGGCATCCGAGAAGCCGCCATTGTGGTTGGTGCGCTCCCAGACCATCGGCGTGCGACAACCATCGCGCCCCTTGAACTCGGGCCAGAACTCGATGCCATAGGGGTCTTGCAGGTCTTCGAAAGCCACATCTGCCTCGGGCAGCCCCAACTCCTCGCCCTGATAGATACAGGCCGAGCCGCGCAGGCACATCATCAGCGTGGCAAAGGCGCGCGCGGCGGCAGGGTTGAGGGACCAGCGGGAGATATGACGCTCGACATCGTGGTTGGAATAGGCCCAACAGGCCCAACCATCGGCGGCCACATCCTCGACCTTTGCCATGATCTCGGCCACGTCCCGAGCGGTCGGGCATTCTCCCGAGAGCAGCTCGAAAGCGTAGCACATATGCATAAGGTCATTGCCAGAGGTGTATTCTCCAAGGATCTCCAGCCCGCGCTGTTCGTCCCCCACCTCGCCCACGGCGGCGGCGTTATAGGGTTCCATCAACGCGCGCAGCTTGCGCAGGAAGGCAAGGTTTTCGGGCCGCGACTTGTCGTAGAGATGTTCCTGCCAGTTGTACGGATTGACCGCAGGCGCCGTTTTGGACGTGCGCCGCGCGGGATCAAGCGGCGGGTTGTCGCGCAACTCTGCATCATGAGTGTAGAAGTTGATGGTATCGAGGCGGAACCCGTCCACCCCACGATCCAGCCAGAAGCGCGCCACGTCAACAAGCGCCTCCTGCACCTGCGGTTCGTGGAAGTTGAGGTCGGGTTGCGAGGTCAGGAAGTTGTGCAGGTAATATTGCATCCGCCCTGCATCCCACTGCCACGCCGACCCGCCAAAGATCGACAGCCAGTTGTTGGGCGGCGTTCCGTCAGGCTTGGCATCGGCCCAGACATACCAGTTGGATTTGGCGTTATCCTTGGAGGCACGGCTCTCGGTGAACCACGGGTGCTGGTCGGAGGTGTGCGACAGAACGAGGTCGATCAGCACCTTCACCCCGTATTGATGCGCCGCCTCGATCACCGCGTCAAAATCAGCCAGCGACCCGAACATCGGATCAACGTCGCAATAATCGGACACGTCATAGCCGAAGTCCTTCATCGGCGAGGTGAAGAACGGCGAGATCCAGATCGCATCCACACCGAGCGAAGCGATATAGGGCAGTCGCTGGACGATGCCGAGCAGATCCCCGATCCCGTCACCGTTACTGTCCTGATAGGAGCGCGGGTAGATTTGATAAATGACAGCACCGCGCCACCAGTCTGGCTCTCTGGTGAAGGGGATCTTCGTCATAGCGTGTCCAGTTTGAACGTTCATTGTCGGTCGGTTCTCTTTATTATTTGACGGAGCCAGCGAGCAGGCCGCGCACGAGGTATTTCTGCATGGCGAAGAAGACCATGAGCGGCACCGCGATGGAGACAAAGGCCGCCGTGGCAAGGATTTCCCAGTTACCGCCGCGCGTACCAAGAAGCTCCACGATCTGACGGGTCATCACAGTTGTCTCCCCCGTGCTGTCGATCAGGAACACAAGCGCCACCAGAAGGTCGTTCCACGTCCACAGGAACTGGAAGATCGCAAAGGAGGCGAGCGCGGGGAAAGAGAGCGGCAGGATGATCTTCAGGAAGATCTGGAACTCCGTCGCCCCGTCCACACGGGCGTTCTCGATGATGTCTTTGGGAAGGCCCACCATGTAATTCCGTAGCAGATAGATCGCCAACGGCATCCCGAAGCCCGTATGCGCCATCCACACACCGAGATAACCCTTTCCGATCCCTGCAGCGAGGTGCAGACGCAGGAGCGGGATAAGCGCCAGTTGCAGCGGCACAACGAGCAACGCCACGACGAAAGCCACCAGAAGCGCACGGCCAGGGAAGTCCATCCACGCCAGCGCATAGGCCGCGAAGGCCGCGATCAGGATGGGGATGATCGTCGAGGGGATCACCACAGTGAGCGTGTTGAAGAACGCCTTGGCCATATTCTCGGAATTGGCGGGCGAGAAGAGCATCTTGTCATAGTTGTCAAAGGTGAACTCCGGCGGGCTCTTGGCCGTGGTAAAGACCCGCGGCAGGCGCTTGACCTCAGCGAGCGAGGTGGGCGAGGTCAGCGTGAACTCCCCCTCCTCTGTCATCGTGAGCGTCCAGCCGTCGCTCAACTCCGCCACATCGCCAGGTGCATAGGCATCGGGTGCGCGCGATGAGGTGCCCCATTTGGACACGATTGCGTCCGTTTCGGGGAACAAGTCACCCTCGATCACATAGGCGCCGTCAACCTCCTGCTCCTCGCCACTGAGGCGGATGGCGGGGTTCTGACGCTCCTGCGTCGAAAGCGCCGACCACCAGCCAGAGCCGGAAATCTGGTCCGCCGTGCGGAAGGAGGAAACAAAAAGGCCGACGGTCGGAAAGAGCCACAAGAGCACCAGAAACGCGACCGAAATGTTGACCGCCCAACCGAGCGAAGATTTGGAACCTGCAATATTGTCCATGGTCTTATCTCCCCCTGCGCTCAGCGCATTTCCTTACGCGCATTCCACACGTTCCAAACAAGGATCGGTGTGACGAGTAGCATGATGACGATGGCCGACGCCGATCCCACGCCCCAGTCATTGGCGCGGAACAGCTTGTCGAACATGTAGTTGGCGAGCACCTGTGTCTCCCATTGGCCGTTGGTCATGGCAAACACGATGTCGAAGACCTTCAGAACCTTGATGGTGATGGTGGTCCAGACAACGAGGATCGTCCCCATGATCTGCGGCACCTTGATCTTGAAGAAGATCTGGAACGGGTTGGCCCCGTCGATGATCGCCGCCTCGATGGTATCTTCGGGCACACCGCGCAGAGCCGCCGAGAGGATCACCATGGCAAAGCCCGTCTCGATCCAGATCAGCACCGCCATCAGGAAGAAGTTGTTCCAGAAGGGAATGGTGAGCCATTGCTGCGGTTCGCCGTAGTCGTATTGAACCGTAAAGAGCGCGGGAATATTGGGCAACGCGGTCAAGATCAGCCAGAGCGCGATGATACCCACCACGATACGCAGGATCGAACCAGCCGTCCCGCCCGATTTATGCTTGTCACGCTCCCACACAGGCCGCAGCAGAGACAGGGCAATCCAACCCACACCGATCACAAAGGCCACAAGCAGGATCGCGGGCAGAATGCGCAGGATCAGCACAGACCAGATACCGCCCTCAAAGGCCAGCCAGACCGCATTGAGCGCACCGATCTGAGACTGGTCCACGGGACGCGCGTCATAGATCAGTTTGAAAATCACCGCAGCGCCAACGAAAGAGATCGCCATGGGCATGAAAATCATGGATTTCGCAAGGCTGCCCCATTTGAGACGGTCGGTGAGCTGCGCCACCAGAAGGCCGATCGCCGTGGAAAAGGCGGGCACCACGATGAGCCACATCATGTTATTGCGCATCGCTTCCCAGAACTTCTGCTCCGAGGCCATCTGGCGGTAGTTGTCGAGACCCACCCATTCGTAATTCATTTCGCCCCGACCACCTGGAACGGGCACCCGCTCGGTCAGCGACAGGCGCAGGGTTTCGAATACGGGATAGGCGAGATACATGGTCAACACGATCATCGCTGGCAGCAGGAAAAGCCACGGGCGGATCAGGTTGGCGCGGTTGATGTTGCGCCCCGCATTGGGCCCACGTGGCGGAAACAGCACCTTGTCAAGCAGCAGGTTCGAGGCAAAGAAATAGCCGACGCAGGCGCTCACGCCGAAACCTATGATAAAAATACCCTGTAGTGCTGGATGCATCAGGCGCCCCTCCCTCATGTCGTCCGGCGGGCATACCCCCCGCGCGACCCGTCGTCAGTTGCGCCCCAATGGCGCAGGTTCCTACTCAAATCACCCCGTGCGCCAGTTTTTCGGCGTCACGGGCCTCCCGACCCTCGGCATCACAGGCGCCACCTTCGCGGCCCCTTGCGCGTGATTGTCGTTCGGCGCAGGTCGGATCGGGACCAGCCCGAAGCAACCAGCGGCGAAGAACAACCGAACCACTCGAAAAACCTAACACATTTCCCCTCACCCGTCACATTCGCACCTCACGACATGCGACATTTAGAGAGGCGAATGGGCAACCCGACATGCAGTCGGATTGCCCAAGATCACGAAGGATCGCTTACTTCAGCGCGTCCCAGGACGCTTGGATATCATCAGCCACAGCCGCAGCATCTTTGCCGCCTGTGTAGTCAACCATACCCGTCCAGAAGGTGCCCGCACCAATCGCGCCAGGCATCAGGTCGGAACCGTCAAAGCGGAAGGTGGTTGCGCCGAGCAGGATTTCACCCAGTTTACGCGAGGTGTCGTCCGCGTAGGCGTCGAGGCTTGCACCTTTGTGTGGCGTCAGGAAGCCGCTCTTGGCCATCCATGTCTCGTGTGCAATCGGCTCTTTGAGGAATTCCATCAGAGCATTTGCACCCTCGGAAGGCTTGGTGATGGTGAACATCGTGCCCGAACCGAGAACAGGAGAACCGAGGTCTTTCTCCGCATAAGCGGGGAAGTAGAAGAAATCGACATCAACACCAACTTCCGTGCCTTCGGGGAAGAAGGCGGGGATGAAGGAGGCCTGACGGTGCATGTAGCACTGCGGCGGGCTGTCGAAGAGACCTTTGGGGCTGTCGCGGAAGTCGGTGGACGCCACGGCATCCGTGCCACCCGCAACGAAAGCGTCGTTACGTGCAAACCAACCGAATTCTTCGATCGCTTCGACCACTTTGGGGTCGTTGAAGGCCAGCTCGTTGCTCACCCATGCGTCATAGTCTTCGGGCGTCTGCGTGCGCAGCATGAAGTCCTCAACCCAGTCGGTTGCCGGCCAGCCGGTCGCCGCTCCAGACCCCAGACCGATACACCACGGGGTTTCGCCGTCCGCCACGATCTGTTCGGTCAGCGCCTTGAGATCTTCCATGGTTTCAGGCACGTCGTAGCCCGCATCCTCGAAGTTCTCAGGGGAATACCACACCAGCGACTTCACATTGGTACGGAAGAAGAAACCGTAATAGTCAGTCTCGCCCGCATCATTGTTGAAGGTGCCGAGATCAACCCAGGACTGACCCGCGGCGTAGTTCTCTTTCACCCACTCGTCAGTGCCCTCGGGCAGCGGCGTCAGGAAGCCGCGCGATGCCATGTCGGAGGCGAGACCGGGCTGCGGGAAGATGGCGATGTTGGGGGCGGAGCCCGCTTCGGCGTCGATGACGATCTGCTGCTCGAAGCTGTCGGAACCGACGTATTTCACTTCCGCACCTGTGCGCTCTTCGAAGATATCGAGCACAGCAGCGAAGTTATCGGATTCAGGCGACAGGAACGGACCTGCAACGGTGATGACCTCACCCGACAGATCCTGCGCAGACACCGCACCCGCCGCGATCATCGCGGTGGTCGCGCCAGTCAAAAGATACTTTTTCATATATAAACCTCCCAGTTCATAGCCCCGCTACAGGGCAAGTGACACCTTGCGCGCTCGGGGAGCAAGTGAGTCTGTCAAAGCTTTCCCAAAGCGCTTTGGCTGTCGAAATGGTGCGCCAAGTGATCGAGAGTGTCAACACAAGCGGATTGATTTTGCTCCAAAAAACAACTGAAACGTTTACGCTGCCCACCCATTGATCCTTTGGTCAATTTTAAGGCGGGCCTTTACGCCACATCCAAATGCACGTTATGATCATGGGACACATCGAGTGGGTCCATGTCCTATGAATCTCAAAGAACTTTCTGAACTCCTCGGCCTTTCCCAGACCACTGTCAGCCGCGCCCTCAACGGCTATCCTGAGGTGTCGGAGGCCACGCGTGAGAAGGTTCGTCTGGCCGCAGAGAAATTCAATTACAGCCCCAACACACGGGCGCGCGGACTGGCAACGGGACGCACCCATGCGGTCGGCCACGTGATTCCGCTGTCCACCAAACACGAGGTGGTTAACCCCGTATTTACCGATTTCGTCGCGGGGGCTTCGGAGATCTACTCGCGCGAGAATTACGACATGCATCTGACCGTTGTGCCTGACGAAAGCGAGGCACAAGCCTACCGCAAGATCGCCTCCAAGGGGTCCACCGACGGGCTGATCGTGCATGGCCCCAAACAAAACGACCCGCGCATCACGCTGCTGCAAGAGATCGGCTTGCCCTTTGTTGTGCATGGCCGCTCTGGCAGCACGCAAGAGGGGAGCTATTCGTGGGTCGACATAAACAATGCGCGCGCCTTCGAGCGTGCCACGGCCTTCCTGATCGACCTTGGACACACCCGCATCGGCCTGCTTAACGGTTTGGAAACAATGGATTTTGCGGCCAAGCGGCGCGAGGGTTTCCGCAAGGCCCTGAGAGATCGCGGATTGGAGGAGAACCCCGACTTCTGCCACTCCTCGGAGATGACCGAACATTACGGGTATGCCGCCACGATGGAGATGTTGGAACGCGACGTTCGACCAACCGCCGTGCTGGCCTCCTCGATGATCGTCGGCATCGGCGTGCGCCGCGCCTGCGACACGATGGGTCTGAAACTGGGCCGCGATCTGTCGCTCATCATCCACGACGACGACCTGTCCTACCTGCGAAACGGGGACAAGGAACCGATCTACACCGCAACCCGCTCCTCGGTGCGTCAGGCGGGGCGGATCTGCGGTGAACTGTTGATGGAAAAGATCGCCAACCCCGACACGCCGCACAAACAGGTGCTTATGGAGGCCGAGTTGATCATCGGCCAAACCACTGGCCCCGCGCCCAAGGAATAAGTCTGACCGCGTATTCCCGATAAGACACTCCGCCAGACCGCCGCACCCCCTACCCGCACGCTGCACACCACCCTCAAATCCCACCCAATCCCACTGGGTCGCACCACACCTCAAAGCGCTTTGATGTTGCAAAACGGCGGCGAATCTGAAAAAGGTAGCGCAAACATCGACCTGCGAGGGCCATGCAACCAGACCCCGATACGGGGGCTGACACGGGGCCTGAAACTGCCACTGCCAAGGAGAGCCTCATGACCCTCACCCGCAAAGATTTCCCCGAAGGTTTCACATTCGGGGCCGCCACCGCCGCCTATCAGGTCGAGGGCCATAAATTCGGCGGCGCGGGGCCGACCCATTGGGACACCTTCTCCGCGACCCCTGGCAATGTGGTGCGCGCCGAGGACGGCGCTCTGGCGTGTGACCAATACCACCGCTACGGCGATGACTTCGACCTGCTTAAAGCGGGCAATTTCGACGCCTATCGCTTCTCGACAAGCTGGGCGCGGGTGCTGCCCGAGGGGCGTGGTCAGGTCAATCAGGAGGGGCTGGACTATTACGACCGCCTCACCGATGCGCTGCTCGAACGCGGATTGAAGCCCTATCAGACGCTCTACCACTGGGAAATGCCCTCGGCGCTGGCCGATCTGGGTGGCTGGACCAACCCCGACATCCACAACTGGTTCGGTGATTACGTGGAGATCATCGACGCCAAGATCGGCGACCGTATGGAAGCCATCGCCACGATCAACGAACCGTGGTGTGTCGCCTTCCTGTCGCATTTCCTCGGCGCCCATGCGCCTGGCCTGCGCGACATCCGCGCCACCGCTCGCGCCATGCACCATGTACTCAAGGCCCACGGCGAAGCCATGACCCGCCTGCGAGCCAAGGGGCGTGACAACCTCGGCATCGTGCTGAACTTCGACTATTGCGAAGCCGCCACCGAAGACCCCAAGGATCAAAAGGCCGCCGCCACCGCCGATGCGATTTTCAACCGTTGGTTCATCGAGGCGATCACCAAGGGCACCTACCCCGCCGAAGCCATGGAGGGATTTGCGCCCCATATGCCCAAGGGCTGGAAGGACGACCTCAAGTCCCACATCCATCAGCCACTCGACTGGCTCGGCGTCAACTACTATACCCGCCACATCCACGCCCATGACGAGACCGCCTCTGCATGGCCGAACGGACGCGACGTGCAAGGCCACCGTGCCACGACGCAGATGGGCTGGGAAATCTATCCCGAGGGGCTGCACCATTTCCTCACGCGCATGTCGGAGAGCTATGTGGGCGATCTGCCGCTCTATGTCACCGAGAACGGCATGGCGTGGGATGACCGCGTGGTCAACGGCGCGGTCAACGACCCCGAGCGCGCTGCATTTATCCAAAGCCACCTCGCCGCGATGAAGCGCGCAATCGAGGACGGTGCCAACCTTCAAGGGTTCTTCTATTGGTCGCTGCTCGACAACTATGAATGGGCGGAAGGATACGAAAAGCGCTTCGGCATCGTGCATGTGGATTTCGAGACCTTGCAGCGCACCCCGAAAGCCTCCTATCACATGCTCAAAGACATTCTCGCACAGGACTGATCGTCATGACCAAACATCCTGCCAACACCCTGTCGCTCGTGGCCGACATCGGAGGCACCAACACGCGCGTGGCTCTGGCCGACGGGGTGGAGCTTCTTCCCGATACGGTGCGGCGCTACTCCAATGCCAAGTTCGCGGGTCTGGAAAGCGTCCTGCGCCAGTTCGTGAGCGACGAGGGCGACGTGGATTGTAAAGGGGCCTGTGTTGCCGTTGCTGGCCCTGTGCGCGATGGCGTGGGCACCATGACCAATCTTGACTGGGCCATCGACAAAGACACCCTGCGCCGCGCGACCCGCGCCGAACACGTGGCGATCCTCAACGACCTGCAAGCCCAAGGCCACGCGCTCGGCTATGTCCCCGAGGAGAACATCACCCACATCATCAACGACGCGCCCGTGCCCTCGCCCAATGCGGTGCGGCTGGTCATCGGCGTTGGCACAGGCTTTAACGCCGCGCCCGTTTTCGAGACCGAAGGTGGCCGCCTCGTCGCCCCCGCCGAATGTGGTCACGCCAACCTGCCGATCCGCAACGAGCACGAGCTTGCGCTGTGCAAATTCGTCGAAACCGCGCATGGATTCCCCGCTGTCGAGGACGTGTTGTCGGGCCGTGGCCTTGAGCGCGTTTACCTCTTTCTGGGCACCGAAGAAGGCGACATCCGCGAGAAATCCGCCGCCGACATCATGGCCAGCGTCGAGGCGGGTGACGATCCGCGCGCCGAGGAAACCGCGCGCCTGTTTGCCAAGATCCTCGGCACCGTCGCGGGAAACCTGTCGCTGTTCAACCTGCCGTTTGGCGGGGTGTTCCTCGTGGGCGGCGTGGCCCGCGCCATCACGCCTCATCTCGACCGTCTGGGCTTCTCCGATGCCTTCCGTGACAAGGGGCGGTTCGCGGGCTTCATGAAGAATTTCTCGGTGTCCGCCATCGAGGACGACTTTGCCGCTCTGACGGGATGCGCCTCGCATCTGCGCAATGTCATGAGCTGATCGCACCCGCGCCGAGGGGGGCGATCACGCCCGCGTCCTCCGCTTTAAAACGCCCTTTTTTAAAGGGCCTAAGCGCCTCGACCGATGGGTCGGGGCGTTTTTTGTGCGCAAAAATTGCGCGGTGTAACCTCGTCTTAACTCCCACCCCGTTACACCAAGTTCCCAGAACAGCCAGTGACGGGATTTTGATATGACCTTGATGTATGTCGTGACGGGAGTAGCGCAATGAGCACGATCACATTGCCCGAACGCCTCGACTACCAGTCGATGCCGCAGCTCCTTGAGCAGTTGAAAGCACAGGATGCCGACGATCTCACGCTCGACGCTGCGGCTGTGCGCCACCTTGGCACCCTGCCCCTGCAAGTCCTTCTCAGCGCGATCAAGACCCGCGCAGCGGCAGGCAAGACCACGCATCTGGCCAACACCAGCGATGCCTGCATCGATCTATTGAGCCTGTTCGGCTTCTCTCCTGAAACAATGACCCAACCGGAGACCTGGAAATGAGCCTTGAAGTCCTGGCTGTCGATGACAGCCGAACAATGCGCGACATGCTGAACCTCGCCCTCTCCTCGGCGGGCTTTACCGCCCACCTCGCCGAGGACGGCGTTCATGGTCTCGAAGTGCTCGAAAGTGTCGAACCCGATGTGATCATCACCGACATCAACATGCCGCGCATGGATGGCTTTGGCTTCATCGACGCGGTGCGCAAGGAAAAGAAATGGGAGCGCATTCCCATTCTCGTGCTGACCACCGAAAGCGCCGATGAGCTCAAGGCCAAGGCCCGCACCGCGGGCGCAACAGGCTGGATCGTCAAACCTTTTGACCCCGCGAAATTGGTCAAAGCCCTTCAAATGGTTGCTGGCTAAGAGGTATCCCCATGTCCGACCCGATGGCAGAAATCCGCGCGTCGTTCTTCATTGAATGCGAGGAACTCCTGGAAAGCCTTCAGGATGGTCTGCAAATGATGGATGATGGCGCAACGGACGCGGAGACGATCAACATTGTTTTCAGAGCCGTGCACTCGATCAAGGGCGGCGCAGGTGCGTTCGGCCTCGACGATCTCGTGAAATTTGCGCATCGGTTCGAAACCGCGATGGACGAGGTCCGCGCGGGCCGTTTTACCCCTGATGCCGAAGCCATCCACCTTTTCTACACCTGCGCCGATGTGCTTGGCGATCTGGTGCGTGCCGCGCGCGACGGGGAGGCGATTTCCGAGGATGTCACGGGCCCCGTCCTCGAAACCCTTGACCGCCTCGTCGGCATCGAAGAGGAGGAAGAGGAAGAAATCGACTTCACCCCCGCCACGCTTTCGCTTGATCTCGATCTGGGGGAAGAGGGCACCCTGCCCGATCTGGGTGACTTGCCCGACCTTAACGACATCTCCGATCCCGACACCGCGCCCACGAACGACGAAACCAAGGCCACGGGATTTCGCGTCACAATCACACCTGAACACGCGCTCTATGCCTCTGGCAACGAACCGCTCTACCTCTTCCGCGCGCTGCGCGATCTGGGCGATGTGCATGTCACCTGCCACACCGGCGACCTTCCGACACTTGATACGCTCGACCCCGACACGGGCCACCTGAGTTGGACCATCGACGTGATTACCGATGAAGATCGGTCGGCGGTGACCGAAGTGTTCGAGTTTGTCGACGGCCTGTGCCAGTTGAGTATTGCACCTCTGGGGGCGACCGAGACCGAGACATTTGAGGACTTCGGCCCTTCTGCATTTGAAACGGACGAGCCCCCCGCTCCAGCGGCCACCATCGCCCCCCAACCTGTGCCAAGCGCACCCTCCGCCGAGGCCGAGCCACGCCCCGCCGCGCCACCCGAAACACCCTCCGCGCCCGAAGAAAGCGCCCCTGCGACCGTAATGACCGCAGCCCCCGCACAAGTGGCCAAAGACGACACCGCGCCCGCCACAATCGAGAAAGCGCCCGCAAAGCCCCCCGCCCCGACGCAACCCAAAGCCACCGTGCGCGTTGACCTTGAGCGCATCGACCGCCTTGTGAACCTCGTCGGCGAACTTGTGATCAATCAGGCCATGCTGTCACAATCCGTTGCGGAAGCCGATATCCCGCCCAATTCCCCCGTCAGCGCGGGCCTCGAAGAGTTCCTGCAACTCACCCGCGACATACAGGAATCGGTGATGATGATCCGCGCGCAGCCGATCAAATCCCTGTTCCAGCGCATGGGGCGCATCGTGCGCGAGGCATCCGCTTCCGTGGGCAAACAGGTGCGGCTGACGACGATAGGCGAGACAACAGAAGTCGATAAAACCGTCATCGAACGGCTGGCCGACCCGCTCACCCATATGATCCGCAACGCCGTCGATCACGGCCTTGAGACAACCGAAGAGCGCGTCAGAAACGGCAAACCCGAGGCGGGCCACGTCACGCTCTCGGCCCAACACCGCTCGGGCCGCATCGTCATCGACATCACCGACGACGGCGCGGGCATCAACCGCGAACGGGTGAAGGCCAAAGCCATCGAAAAAGGTCTCATCCCGCCAGACGCACAACTCAGTGAAAGCGAGATCGACAACCTCCTGTTCCTGCCCGGTTTTTCCACCGCCGCGGAAGTCTCCAACCTTTCGGGCCGCGGCGTCGGAATGGACGTGGTCAAAAGTGCCATTCAGGGCCTCGGCGGTCGTATCACCATTTCCTCTCAGGAGGGCAAGGGCACGACCTTCTCCATCTCGTTGCCGCTCACCCTCGCGGTTCTGGACGGCATGGTGGTGCGCGTCGAGGAGGAAACCATCGTGGTCCCCCTCAACGCCATCCTCGAAACCCTTACCCTTACCCAAGACGACATCAAGTCTCTGGGCCCCGAAAGCCATGTCGTGCAAATCCGTGGCGGCTTCGTTCCGCTGCTCGATCTCGGCGCGGAACTTGGCTATCGCGCACCCGAAGAGAGCTACGTCGGCCGCGTTGTCCTGCTGATCGGTCAGGAGGATGGCAACCGCGCAGCCCTCGCCGTCGACGCCATAGAAGACCAGCGTCAAGTGGTCATCAAGGGCCTCGAAGGCAGCTACGGGCGCATCCCCGGCATTGCTGCGGCCACCATCCTCGGCGACGGTCAGATCGCGCTCATTCTCGACCCTGGCGACCTCGTCGCCCAAGCCTCCGGCCGCACCAGAAAATCCACCCCCACTCCCGCACTTGTAGGTTAACGCCATGACTGATGACATCAAACAAAGTGACAGCGCGACAATCGAACTCCTCTCCTTCCGCGTCGGTGGGCAGGATTATTCCGTCGATATCATGTCGGTGCGCGAAATCCGCGGCTCGGCGAAAGCCACCTCCCTGCCCCATGCGCCCTCCTTCGTAAAAGGGGTCATCAACCTGCGCGGAACAGTGCTGCCTATCGTGGATCTCGCCGCGCGCCTTGGGTTGGAAAACGAGGAAGACAACGCGCGAAACGTCATCATCGTCGTCGACCTCGGCGGCCGCACCGCGGGTCTCATGGTCGATGCCGTCTCCGACATTCTGGCCATCCCGAACGAAGAGCTTCAGGCGCCACCCGAGGTCTCCGTTGACGATGCGCGCACCTTCGTCTCCGCACTCACGGTGGTCGAGAACCGTATGATCCGCGTCCTTGATCTCGAAGCCGTGTTGCCCCCGCCGCACGAGGATGCCGCATGATGATTGAATCGGCACCTGCCCCAAAGAAAGCCATGATCGACAACGAGATCTCCGCGCAGGCCTACGCGCGCATTGTCGAGTTGTCGCGAAAGCATACGGGCATCGTTCTGACCGCCTCGAAGGCTCCGATGGTCAAGTCCCGCTTGACGCGCCGCCTGCGTGCATTGGGCATGTCGTCATTCGACAGCTACATGAACTTTCTCGAAGAAGAAAATGACCCCGTCGAGATGAGCAAATTCATCTCTGCACTTACCACCAACGTCACCAACTTCTTTCGCGAAAGCCACCATTTCGACCACATCGCCAACGGTGTCTACGATCATATATGTGCGAAACTCGCGCGCGGCCAACGTGTGCGCATCTGGTCGGCGGGATGCTCGAACGGTCAGGAACCCTACTCGATCGCTATGACCCTTCTGGGCAGAGACATGACTCTGGCCGAGAAAGATATTCGCATTCTGGCAACCGACATCGACCCACAGGTGCTAGCATTCGCGCAAACGGGCGCCTACACAGATACGCAAACCGTTGGAATCTCGAGGGATTTATTGAGAGTCTTCTTTGACCGAGAAACGACCGGAGACAGGGAGATTTTCACGATAAAGCCGCAGGTCAGGAACATGGTGACATTCCGTCAGCTCAATCTCCACAATGACTGGCCTATGGCGGGCACATTCGATCTCATCATGTGCCGCAATGTCATGATCTACTTCGACGATCAGACACAGGCCCGACTTTTACGGAAGTTCGCCGCAAAACTCGCCGATGGCGGCTGGTTGATGATCGGGCATTCCGAGCGATTGCCTGACGACACGCTCTCCATCTTCACCAATGTCGGCGTCACCACCTATCAAAGAAAAGCACAAGCGTGACCAGAGCGCGCAAGTATCAAGGGTAAAGTAAATGGCACTTCGAGATCAGCTTCGCGTAATGGTCGTTGACGACATGTCCACCAGTCGTGGCTTGATTACAAACGCGCTTGACGGCTTTGGCATTCGCAACGTCGCAAGCGCCTCCGACGGACCGAGCGCGCTGGCCAAGATGCAGGCATCCCCCGTGCATCTCGTCATTTCCGACTACAATATGCCTGGCATGGACGGGCTGAAACTGCTCCACGCCCTGCGCACCAATCCGCGCACGAAAGGTGTGGGATTTCTGCTGATTACGGGACGCGCCGATCGCGAAATCATCGAGATGGGCAAACGGCTCGGCATGAACAACTTCGTCAAGAAGCCCTTTGAACCCGCCAATCTCAAAGGCGCAATCGAGGCCATCGTCGGCCGCCTTTAACGACAGTGAGTGCCCAACCGATGAAGAACAGTGCAACCATACCGTTGTCGACCCTGCACGCTCGCATTCAGGACGAACTTCTGTCCCTGACGATGCTTGCGGCCGAGGTTCAAATCGCACTGGGGCCGACGTTGAAAAATGTGAAAAAACTTTCCCCTTCGGTTCAGCGCAGTTTTCAGGCGGTCGATCGTCTGCAACAGACCCTCGAAGATCTTCAAGCCGTGCTGGCCCAACTGTCCACCGAGACAACCACAACCCATGTAGATGTCGAACCACTCAAAGAATGCATTCGCCTCAAGCATCTCTCGCACAAACTGCTCGACAACATGGATGCGCCTTACACCCTCGCCGAAGAAGAGAGTGGCACGGTAGCGTGGTTTTAAGGCCCGCCGCACGGCATTTTTAAAGTTCGGCGTCTTTTCGCCCCCGCCCCTACGCGCGCCGGTCCCATGACCAACCCCCACGAACTTCAGCCACACGACAATTGACCGTTCGGCCACGCAATCAAAAGAGTTCGATGTCGTTTGATGCGGGTGGTGCCACTTCCACTTTTTCGACAACCTTCTCCGACACAAGTCGTTGACGTGCCCTACCGCTACACGGTGTGAATTCAACCCGCCGCGCCAGTTCCCCACCAAGGCTGTGACCATCGCAGGGGATGCTCTCCTTCGCGAGGTAGTCGAGGACAAATTGCCCGTTTAACAGGCCAATCGTTGTCAAACCTTTGCACATCGCGGCCCCACCAAAAACCTTGGCACGCAGGCGCGATTTACTTGCACCCTCGCGGATCAGCGCATTGATCAAGAGCTCCATGGCATTGGCCCCGAATGACTCACAACTCCCTGCCTGCGACCCTTCGGGCAGGAGAAAATGGTTCATGCCTCCCACCTTGGCTTCGGGATCCCAAAGGCACGTCGCGACACAGGACCCGAGGATCGTCGAGATCACGACATTCTCGCACGACGAGACCGCAAATTCTCCTTGAGTGATATACTGTGGGATGGTTTGGAGCGCAGTCATTGCGAAAGCCTCGCAGCGGGTGCGGCCTCCGCATGGGTTAACATCTCGTCGCCGAAGTCATCAATCGAGGACCAATGCATCACCCCGCCGAGTTCGCCCGCCACCCGCGGCATCCCGAAGACAACACAGCTATCCTTGCTTTGCGCCATGGTGATGGCGCCCGCCTCTTTCAGCCGCAGCATCCCTTCCGCTCCGTCGCGCCCCATGCCCGTCAGCAGCCCCGCCACGACCCGCGCGCCCAGATGCACGGCGGATAGAAACATGGCATCCACAGACGGGCGGTGGCCAGACACTTTCGGACCGTCGTGCAGGATGACGCGCGGCACCTGACCTGGAGCCACGTTGAGATGGAAATTGCCGCCTGGTGCAATGAGCACACTCCCACGTTCGATGATCTGCCCATGTTCGGCCAGTTGAACGCAGGGGGCGACCAGCGGATTGAGGCGCCTTGCGAAACTCGCCAGAAAGGGCGCAGGCATATGCTGCGTGACAAGCGTCGGCGGACAATCCGAGGGAAACCTCTTGAGAACGCGCTCGATCGCATCGACCGCCCCCGTCGACCCCCCGATCAGACAGATGCGACGGTAGGCCCGCCCGCTCGATTTCGGCAAGGCGAGGGGTTTTCTGTAGGACGGCGTGGCAACATTTGCCGTAGAGGCCGCGACCACAATCTCGGCCAGATCGTGAAACGGCGCAGAACTCTCGCCCATGCGCGGCTTCTCGACACATTCCACGGCTCCTTTCGCCAGCGCCTCGACCGCTACTGCGCTTCCCTTTCGGGTCAGGGTGGAAACCATCACGACAGGCATCGGCCGATGGCGCATGAGCCGATCCAGAAACTCGATCCCGCTCATTGAGGGCATTTCAACATCCAACGTCATTACATCGGGATTATGCGCATTCACAGCATCGCGAGCCTCCCGCGCCGTGCTGGCTTCCGCGACGATTTCCACGCGCGGGTCCTGCTCCAACACAGAGCGGATGAGACCGCGCATCGTTCTGGAATCGTCGACGATCAGGACACGGGCTTTGCGCGGTGGCGCGGGAAGGTGCGACATTTGACGAGGCTCACGACTTGGTTCCAATGGATCACGCCTACGTAGGTCAGAAGTCTTCCCACCCGTCATCCGACGGTGCGGCGGCTACGAAAGGCGTCGATTGGTTCACTGCGATTTTCACGTCGTCATCGGGGATCGGCGAAGGCTCCGACGTCACGTTGGCATGTGCCGCGGGGACCACAGAGGCCTTGACGGGTGCGGGTTTACGCGCGGCTCCAATAGAGAAGCGCGATGTTGTGACGTTGAGGTTTTCGGCCTCCTGCGTGAGCGCGTGCGAGGCGGCCGTGGTTTCCTCGAACATGGCGGCGTTTTGCTGCGTCACCTGATCGAGCTGGTTCACGGCGGCGTTGATCTCAGCCAGACCAGCCGATTGTTCGCGTGAGGACACGGCAATTTCGGTGACATTATTCGCGATTTCCGAAACGGAGGTCACGATACCGCGCAGTGCCTCGCCCGTGTCGCCCACAAGGCCCACACCGCGTTTGACATGCGCGCCCGATTTCGAGATCAGGTCGTTGATTTCGCGCGCGGCTTCCGAAGAGCGTTGCGCAAGAGCACGCACCTCGGAGGCCACGACAGCGAACCCGCGTCCAGCCTCGCCCGCACGGGCCGCCTCGACGCCCGCGTTGAGCGCGAGCAGGTTGGTTTGGAACGCGATATCGTCGATCACGGAGGTGATTTTCGAAATCTGGTTCGATGAGCTTTCGATCTCACTCATGGCTTCAACCGCCTCTTGCACAACCTTGCCCGAGGCTTCCGCATTCGACTTGGCGGAGGCGACCATTTCGCTGGCCTGATTTGCGCCCTCGGAGGCCGATTTCACCGAAGAAGTGAGTTGGTCGAGCGCGGTCGCGGTTTCCTCCAGCGTGGCCGCCTGTTTCTCCGTGCGATGCGACAGATCGTCGGCCGCGTTGGAAATTTCGGCCGCCTCGCCACGGATCATTTCAGCATTCTCGACCACGCTGGACATGGCATCGAGCAGGTTGTCGAGTGCTGCGTTGTAGTCGCTACGCAGGCCCTCGTATTCCTCGCTGAAGGTCTGTTCGATCCGCGCCGTAAGGTCGCCCTCGGCGAGCCGTTTGAGGCCGACGCGCAGCCCTTCGACAACCTCGTCTTGCGCACGTTTCATCTCGGCCTGACGTTTCCGCGAGTCTTGCAGGGCTGTCTGGTTTTCGGTGATGTCGGTGCCAAGCAGGATGATGCGGAAAACCCTGTTTCCGCTGTCTTTCACGGGGCTGAATGTCCCGTCGAGGATGGCGAGGCTTCCGTCGGGCGTTTGCAATTCGAAGCGACCGTAGATGCTTTCTCCCGCCATCAAGCGTGGCCAAACCGCGCCTTCTTCCTCGGCTTTCGCAGGATCGAATTTAAAGAGTTCCGATTGGTGACGTCCGACCAGATCAGACCGCGATCCGGCAATCATATTCGCGAAAAGTGCGTTGCAGGAGCGCACCGACCCGTCGAGTTCGAATTCGACCTTGGCCTGGTTCTCCTCAAGGGTCGTAATGATCGCCTCGTTGGTGCGGATCTCGGTCACGTCCTTCCATTCCATGACGCAGCCGATCTGCGCACCCTCGTCATCCAGCACGGCGTTCACATCCAGTGCGAAGTAGATCGCACCGATTTTCATATTCATGGAAAGCGGCATGCGGGCAGGATCGGACAGGATAGTGCGAACGCGACCAGGGTCTTTATGGAAAAAGTCGACGTTCTTTCCGACGATCTTGTCTGCCTCAAAACCTTCGATATGCTGACGAATTGTCTCCTCATGCAGACGCATCAACTCGGTGACGGCGTTGTTCATATAGGTGATATTGAAGTTCTGATCGGTCATCATCAATGCGGCCGAAGAGCCCTCGAAAGCCGACCCCTTGAACAACACGTCGCGGGTTGCCTGTTCGGCGCGCGCCAAGGTCTCGCGGAAGTCGTCGAGCGCCGTGGCAATCCCTCCGATTTCGTCGCCCCGCTCGGTGCCAGGCACATCGGCGTGATAGTCGCCCTCGGACACCTTGAGCATGGCGGTGCCAACGGAGGTCAGTGGTCTGGAAATGGCGCGCGAGATAAAGAAAGCGATCAGGCCGACAACACCGATCATCACCGCCCCTTGCCACAGCATTGTCATGCCAAGCGCGACCGCAGGCTCAACGATCTCTTCGACGGTTTGGTTGGCGACCAGCGCCCATTCCACACCGAGAATGTCGAGGGGACGATAGGCGCTCAGGCGCTCTTCGGCCTCACCCGTTGTCGGGTTGATCACAGCCTCTTGCACGATGCCTGTTTCGCCCGCCACAGCACGACGGGTGGACTCGGTGTCGATGGAGGTTTTCAGCACTTCAAAGGCATCCGAAATCGCGCGATCGGAGCGCAGGAACGTATCAGCCCCCACGACGTAAGCCGTCCCTGTCTCCCCAAGCCCCGTGGAACGGTTCGCAATCGCGTCGATATGGCTCTCAGGGATCTGGAAGGCAATCACGCCTTTAACATCGCCAGAGCGATCAAGAACGGGAGATGAGAGGAAGGAGGCGGGCATCCCACCCGTGGGCTCATAGATTGCGAAATCCTCGAAGAAGATCGTGGCATCTTCGGCGGCCAGCGATTTTTGCACCGCTTTACCAAGTCCCGTGCCAGCAAATTCACCCGTGACGAAGTTGGTGGCGAAATCGAGCTTTTTGTAAACCGAGTAGATCAAATCACCGTCCGTGTCGAAAAGGAACACGTCGGAATAGCCTTTCTCGTCCACCAGCTTGCGGAAGTAGCCGTGATAGAGTTTGTGCACCTGACTATAGGCGGACTCGTCCTCGGCGAAGTCCAGTTTGTGCTTTTCGCCCTGCGGATTTGGGTTGTCGGTGACATACCATTTCTGGAGATATTCGGTGGTCTCGTCAGGGATCGCGCGCCACGCCTGATCAAAGCCGCGGATGGCCGACAGAACCGTTGGATTATCGGCCTGACTGCGCAGATCGACCTGCATCCCCTCCATCAATCCCTGCACCTCAAGCGCCCGCGCCTCGGCCACGGTGCTCAACTGCTTTTCACCCTCGGCCAGAAGCGATTCCGATGCGTTCTGGTATGACACGAAGGTGGCAATCGAGATGGTCAGGGCGGCAAGTGCCACCATGATCACAGGCAGCTTGACCGCCAGATTGATGCTATTGAAAAACTTCATTTTTTCATCTCCTTGCGGTGCACTTCCCTTTGAACGGGTGAGCCGCACCATCCGCTCTTGGCTCAAGGGCGCATGGGCCCGATCTGTCCAAAGGCATGACGGGAAGGAGTGAAGATTCGTTTAAGCGGGCGGACGGTTATGGATGGACATTTCGATAAGCGACTGAATATCAGTAAGTTATCAGACGATCTTGAAACCAATTAGTAACCATGATGTCAGTTTTTCACCCCGAAACGCAACGCGCCGCCAGACCGTAACGGACCAGCGGCGCGGGAAGTGTCACGCGGTCAAGCGCGGGCAGGTTCAGACCAGATCGTCAGGCAGGACACTCTCGGGAATGTTCTGGTAGCTGACAGGACGCAGGAAGCGGCGGATCGACATGGTGCCGACCGACGTGGCGCCGAAGTTGGTCGAGGCGGGGTAAGGTCCGCCATGCACCATCGCTTCACAGACTTCCACGCCCGTGGGGAAGCCGTTGGCCAGAATGCGGCCCGCCTTGCGCTCGAGCACGTTGAGCAGCGGCTTGGCGGCGTCTGCATCGCCGTCGTCCATGTGGATGGTGCAGGTGAGTTGCCCCTGAAGCGATCGCGCCACGCGCATCATCTCGTCCATGTCGGCCACGCGCACGATCAGGCCGAGGGGGCCAAAGACCTCTTCGCCCAGCACTTCGTTGTCGAGCCATTCCTTGCCCGTGGTGGCAAAGAGATAGGGCGTGGCGTTGCGCAGGTCACAGGTGGAGGTGAGTAGCTCCTGCACCCCTGAAGCGCCTGCAACACGATCACGGCCTGCGCGGTAAGCGGCGGCGATCCCGTCAGTGAGCATGGTTTGCGCACCCATCGGCTCAAGCGCCTTGGTCGCCGCCTCGATGAAAGCATCAGCGTCGGGGCCGTCGATGACGACCGAGATACCGGGATTGGTGCAGAACTGGCCCGCGCCCATGGTGAGCGACCCCGCCCAACCTTCGGCGATCTCCGTGCCACGTGCCGACAGCGCATCGGGCAGGAAGAACATCGGGTTCACGGAACCAAGCTCGCCGAAGAAGGGGATCGGCTCGGGACGTGCGGCGCAGAGATCGAAAAGCGCACGGCCACCGCCAAGGGAGCCCGTGAAGCCCACGGCCTTTATCAGCGGGTGCTGGACGAGGGATTGCCCCACCTCCCGCGTGCCGCCCTGAACCAAAGAGAAGACACCCTTGGGCATCCCGCATTTCTCGATGGCGGCGTGGATGGCTTCGGCGACGATCTCCCCCGTTCCAGGATGCGCGTCATGGCCTTTGACGACCACGGGGCACCCCGCAGCCAAAGCGGCGGCGGTGTCGCCCCCTGCGGTGGAGAAGGCCAGCGGGAAGTTCGACGCGCCGAAAACAGCCACGGGGCCGATGGGGCGCTGCATCAGGCGGATGTCGGGACGCGGAAGCGGTGCGCGGTCGGGCAGAGCCTTGTCATGGCGACGGTCAAGGTAGTCCCCGTCGCGGATATGGCTGGCAAAGAGGCGCAGCTGACCCGTGGTGCGGCCACGCTCGCCCACGAGCCGCGCCTCGGGCAGACCTGTCTCGGAGCAACCGATCTCGGTCACGGCATCACCGCGCGCATCGATTTCCTCGGCGATGGTTTCGAGGAAAACAGCACGTTCCTCGCGCGTTGTGTAGCCGTAGGACCAGAAAGCCTCCTCGGCAGCTTGCACCGCCTGATCGACCAGCGCGGGGGTGCCCACGGAGAAATCGAACGCGGGGCCATGTGCGGGCTCGGAGGTGAAGGTGGTGTCGGTGCCGATCCATTCGCCTGCGACGAGGTGTTTGCCGTGGGGGGTGAAGGTCGTGGTCATGAATGCTCTCCCATGCATTGGGCCTGAAAATAGTGGGCCATTTGCGGGCAGGAAAGACATGAAACCCCTGCCCCGTCAACAATCGAAGGTCATATAGACCTATAACAATTTGGCCATAACGAGCATATTTGCCATAACGGATGCGCGAGGGGTTGCCCCTCTGGCTTGCCCACGGAAACACGCGCGGCGCGTTATTTCCAAGGATCGAGCGCCAAGACCCGCGCAGCCCCATCTCTTACCCGCGCGCCCGCACGCGCATGAGAAGGCAACGGCGCGCACAGCCCTCTTCCCTCAATCGCACGACACAGATCGCGCGAATGACAGCTGTGTGACGGACCCGCGCACCCAAAACCTGTCTTGTCACGAAACTGTAGACGAACCGTCACGTTCCTTTACAGGAATCGTCGTTATGTCCCCGACAACGCATGAGGGGATACCGATGCTCGTTGTAGACAAGTTGACCAAGACATTCGGCGCGAACACCGCCGTAGACACCGCCACCTTCACCGTGGACAAACCCACCATGATCGGCGTGATCGGGCGCTCGGGTGCGGGGAAATCGACGCTTTTGCGCATGGTGAACCGCCTGACCGATGCCAGTTCGGGGCGGTTGGAGTTTCAGGGGCGCAATGTCCTTGAGCTGAAAGGGAGCGCGCGGCGGCAGTGGCAGTCGGACTGCGCGATGATCTTCCAACAATTCAATCTCGTGCCGCGCATGGATGTGGTCTCCAACGTGCTGCACGGCACCCTTGGACGGCGCTCCACCGTGGCGACGATGTTCAACCTCTTTCCCAAAGAGGACATCCACAAGGCCATCGACATTCTTGACCGTCTGGGCATTGCCGAACATGCCGCCAAACGCGCCGAGGCGCTCTCCGGTGGCCAGCAACAACGCGTCGCGATTGCCCGCGCGGTGATGCAAGACCCCAAGATCGTTCTGGCCGACGAGCCGATTGCCTCGCTCGATCCGATGAACGCCCAACAGGTGATGCAGGATTTGCGCCGTATCCACGAGGAAGACGGCCGCATGGTGATCGCCAACCTGCACACGCTCGACACCGCCCGCCGCTACTGCGACCGCATCATCGGGATGCGCGACGGGCGGATCGTGTTTGACGGCACGCCCGAGCAACTCACCACGGGCGTTGCACGCGACATCTACGGGGCTGGCGACGACTTCTCGGAAGCCGCCACCTCGACCGAAATCCGTGACCACGCAGCCATCGACGCGGCAGAGCGCCGCGTGGCCAAGGTCACGGTCTGATCCGCTCATCAACCCCGCGCCAAACCGAACACTTCGCGGGATAACCAACTGGAGACTATGATGAAAAAACTGCTTGCTGCTGCTCTCGTGACCACGGCCCTGACGGGCATGGCCAACGCGCAGGAAATCGACGGCTTCAACATCGGCATTCTTGGCGGCGAAAACGCTCAGGACCGTCTGGCCAACCACGAGTGCCTCAAGGACTACACCGAAGAAGCTCTCGGCGTGCCGGTGAAACTCTTCGCCCCTGCCGACTACGCAGGCGTGATCGAAGGTCTGCTCGGCGGCACCATCGACATGGCATGGCTCGGCGCCTCCGCCTATGCCAAGACCTACCTCTCCGACCCCGAAGCGGTCGAGCCCGTGCTGGTCAAGATCAACCTCGACGGCTCCTTCGGCTACCACTCCATCGGTTTCGCTCGCAAGGAAAGCGGCATCACCTCGCTTGACGATATGGAAGGCAAGGTCTTCGGCTTCGGCGATCCCAACTCCACCTCCGGCTTCCTCATCCCCTCCATCGAGATCCCGCAGCATAAAGACGGCATCACCATGGAAAGCGGCGAATACTTCAAGGAAGTCAAATTCGTCGGTGGCCACGAGCAAACCATCGTCGCGGTCAACAACGGCGACATCGACGCTGGCGTAACATGGGCCGACGGTCAGGGCGCATGGGAAGACGGCTACAACTCCGGCGCGCTGCGCAAGGCTGTGGACGCGGGTCTCATCGACATGAACGACCTCGTGGAAATCTGGCGCTCCAAGCCGATCCCCGAAGGCCCCATCGTTTTGCGCACCGCCCTGCCCCAAGACGTCAAAGACAAAATGACCGCGCTGATGGACGGTCTCTATGACGCCGACAAGGAATGCACCTACAACATCTCCGCAGGTGAAAGCCTCGGCTTCAACCCGATCACCCATGACGCTTACGTGTCAATCGTCGAAGCCCGTAAAGCCAAATCCGCCGAGTAATCGACGGCCCTCCTCCAAGGCCCCGCCTGTCCTCACGGCGGGGCCTTTCCCTGACGCCCCCCGATAATCCGGAGCCGCCCATGGCCTTTGTCGCCCAAAACACCCACGAGACCTATATCGCGATGGTCCAGCGCAAACGTCTATACGGCGGGGTGATCCTGTCGATTTTCGTCTTGTTGCTTGTGTCAGGCTTCATGCTCGCCGACAGCCGCAATGCGGGCGGGTTTTGGGGCGGTATTCTCAACGTCTTCGACTTCCCCGCCGATGTCTGGGAAGACACCGCGCCGAAGCTGCACGAGTTGCCCGCGCACATCGTAACCTATTTCCCCGCTCTGGTGGAAACGCTCAACATCGCCGCCGCCGCCACATTGGTGGGCACGCTCATGGCGATTGTGCTTTCGCTTCTCTCCACTCGCGGACTGGCGCGCTGGCCGCGCCTCATACCGCTCTTCCGCCGCACGATGGATATCATGCGCGCCGTGCCCGAGATCGTCATCGCGCTGATCCTGATTTTCGTGCTGGGCGGCGGTCCCGTCCCCGCCGCCATTGCTATTGCCTTCCACACCGCTGGCGCACTCGGCAAACTCTTCTCCGAGGTCAACGAGAACGCCGACCTCAAACCCGTCGAAGGGCTCGCCTCCGTGGGTGCCACATGGGGCCAGCGCATGTATCTCGGTGTCATCCCGCAGGTCGCGCCCAACTATTTCAGCTATGCCCTGCTGCGCTTCGAGATCAACATCCGCGCCTCCGCCATCCTCGGCTTTGTCGGCGCGGGCGGACTTGGCTACGAACTCAAGAACACAATGTCATGGGGTCAGGGCAAATACGATGAAGCCGCCGCGATCTTCATCCTGTTGTTCGGCACCATCGTCTTTTTCGACCAGCTTTCCAGCCATATCCGCAACCGCCTCACTGGCGAAGGAGCCCACTGATGTCCGCCGATATGATTGCCTCCGAGGGTCTCAAGCCGCGCGTCGATGCGCTCTTTGCCCGCAAGAAAATTCTCACCCTCGCCGCCCCGCTCGTGATCCTCGGCTACCTTGCCTATGTCTTTGTCGCTTTCGACATTGCGGGGCTGACGGAACGGGCGCGGATGGACAATGCCGCGACACTTGTCTCGGATATGTACAGCTACAAAACCCACGTCACCCGCGACAACCGCTCGGGCGAAACCACGGTGTCCATCGAGGGTGAGCGCAAGGGCGTCTACCCACAGGGCATGGAACCCGATTGGGTTGAACTGGGCGAGAACAGCACGCGCATCGACCTTGGCGAGGGGCATATCGTGACCTTCCTGCCTGACAACGGCCTGCGCGTCGAAATGCCCGACTTCAAGACCATAGAAGCCCGTATCGAAGATCGCGCGGTGGTGACAAACCTTGGCGACGATGTGCCCGACTGGATCAACGTATCGCGCACCCGCATGGCGATCACGACGGACGAAGGGCGCATTTCCTTCACCCGCAACCGCACCGAAGCTTTCAACTACTTCACGGGCTGGGAGCTGTTCTTCTTCACCCTCGACAGCCCCTACTACGGCCACGGGCTTGGCGACATCCTCTTCGGAGAGCGCATTGATCCCGAACGCGCGAACCTCACAGGCGCCGCCCAAGACTTCTGGCACAACGCGATGTGGTCGCATTCGCAGGTCGCATGGGCGCTCTTCGAAACCGTGCTGATGGCTTTCCTCGGCACATTCGGCGCGGCGATCATCTCGCTCCCTCTGGCCTTTCTGGCCGCCAAGAACTTCGCACCACTGCAAACCGTCCGCTTCGCGCTGCGCCGTATCTTCGACCTGTTTCGCGGGATCGATGGGCTGATCTGGACCATCATCCTCGCCCGTGCCTTCGGCCCGGGTCCGCTGACAGGGGCGCTGGCGATCCTGCTCACCGACACGGGCACCTTCGGCAAGGTGTTCTCCGAGGCGCTGGAAAACGTCGACGGCAAGCAGATCGAAGGTGTCGCCTCCACGGGGGCCGCCACGCCGCACAAATACCGCTTCGGCGTCATCCCGCAGATCACGCCTGTGCTGCTCAGTCAAGTTCTCTACTTCTTTGAATCCAACACCCGTTCGGCGACCGTCATCGGCGCGATCACGGGCGGCGGCATCGGGCTTTTGCTGACGCAGGCGATGATGACGCAAAAGGACTGGGAAGAAGTCACCTATTACATCATCCTCGTGGTCATCATGGTGATGGCGATGGACAGCCTCTCTGGCTGGCTGCGCCGCAAGCTGATCAAGGGCGCGTAAGCCTCTGGCGGCTTTGGGGAGAATAGTGACATGACGAAGCTCGGCCTTGAACCGCTCATCCACGAGGGCGCCCAACTTCACGCGGTGACATGCGACGCCTATGTGGAGATCGGCGAGGGCAGCCGCATTCTCTACACTCATTTCGGCGCCTATTCCTACTGTGACCGCTACGCCGAGATCGCCAATGCGCGGATCGGCAAGTTCGCAAATATCGCCGCCTTCTCGCGGATCGGCCCGACCGACCACCCGATGTCGCAAGCCTCGCTGCACCACTTCCTTTACCGCTCCGCCGATTACTGGGACGACGCACCCGAGGATGACGCCTTTTTCGAGCAACGTGCGGCGCGGCTGGCTCATATCGGCCATGACACTTGGATCGGCCACAACGCAGTGATAAAGCCCGACGTGACCATCGGCCATGGTGCGGTGGTGGCCTCCTCGGCGGTCGTCACCCGCGACGTTGCCCCCTACACCATCGTCGGAGGCATCCCCGCCAAGCCGATCCGTGCGCGGTTCACGTCTGAAACCGCAGAACGGTTGATGGAGATGGCGTGGTGGGACTGGGATCACGCGACCCTGCGTGCGCGGCTCGATGATTTCCGCCACCTGCCGATTGAAGCTTTCGTCGAGAAATACGGATAGGCAATCAGTCGGGCGCGACCGTCAGCGCCACCTTGTTGCCCGCAAAGCGTGTGGTGCCATATTCCACGGGCACGCCTTCAGGATCAGTGTTGACCGCCACGGCGCAAAGCACGGGATCACCCTCGCGCAACCCCAGATGCACCGCAGTCACCGCATCGGCCAGTTCCGCCGTGATCCGCGTGTCGCGGCGCAGGTAATCGGGGATATCGCACAGGCGGAGCGCCTCGGTCACAGATGAGGTCTGCGCCAGCGCCGCCTCGATCCCTACCCCGCCAAGACGTCCCGTGGGAAAGACCGATACGAAATGCGCCAGAGGCGAGGCCCCCGACATGGACACGCCCTCATAGACCGTGACGGACGCACCCGCCTCCAGATCGAGCGCCTCCGCCTCTTGCACACTGGCGGGGCGGGTCTCGACCCTGAGCGGGCGTTTGTGCGCCAGTCGTCCCGTGGCAACGATATTCTGGTGAAAGCGCGTGCGTTTGCCGATGGGATAGTCGGCAGGCGATTGCGTGACAAAGACCCCCGCCCCGCGCCGCGTGCGTACCGCGCCCTGCTCCACCAGATCGGCCACAGCCCGCCGCACGGTGTGGCGATTGACACCGAACCGCTGCGCCAATGCGGCCTCGGTGGGAAGCTTGTCCCCCTCGGCATAAAGCCCCTGCGCGATCTCGCGGGCGAGCGTTGCGGCAATGGTCTTCCAGATCGGGCTACGCGCCATTTGTGTCACCTAAACTTCACAAGACTCTTGTTGCCGCTCCATGTGGCGGCCCTGTATAATTTGTATAGTTGTCTAGTATAGAAGGCAAGATGTCTAATGACCGATCTGACACCTGATCAACGTGCCCGCCAATCGTGGATGGGCACACTGGCGAAAGCCCCGCCTGTCCGTCTTGAGGCGCTTATGGATGCTCTGGGCGACCTGCCCGAGGCCACGTGGCTGCAACCGCCCGAAGTCGGCACCGTCATGGTGCGCGGGCGTACGGGCGGCACGGGAGCCGCGTTCAACCTTGGCGAAATGTCCTTGACCCGCTGCGCACTAAGGCTCACGAGCGGCGAGGTCGGACATGCCTATGTGCAGGGCCGCGACAAGGCCCATGCCCGCCGCGCCGCGCTCATTGATGCGCTGATGCAGACCGACCGCGCCCCTGAATTGCGCGCAGCCGTGCTGGAGCCTCTGGAAACAGAAGCTCGCGCCGCGACCCTCGCCCGTGCGCAGAAGGCGGCGGCGACAAAGGTTGATTTCTTCACAATGGTCCGAGGAGAAGATTGATGGAACAGATCTCGCTTGCGGGTGGCTTCACCGATGCGCCCGTCCAATCCGCCCATGCCTTTCGCGCCGCACTCGACGTGCTGGCCCGCCCCGGCACGATCCGCGAGATCGAGGGCGGCACCGCTCCCGCCCCTGTCTCGCAGGCCGCAGCCACCTTGCTGCTCACGCTGTGCGATGGTCAAACGCCGATCCATCTGGCGGGGGCGCATGACTGCAAACCCGTGCGCGACTGGATCGCCTTCCAAATCGGGGCGCCTGTAAGCGACCGCGCAAACGCCGCTTTCGCCCTTGGCACATGGGAGGCACTTGCGCCGCTTGACGCCTTCCCTATCGGCACGCCCGAATATCCCGACCGCTCCACAACGCTCATCGTCGAGATGGAAACACTCGCCCCCGACGGCGCACAGCTAACAGGACCGGGGATCAAGGAAAGCGCGGCTTTGAACCTGCCTGAAACAGCGGCCTTCGCCCGCAACGCCCTGCTCTTCCCGCTGGGGCTTGATTTCTACTTCACCGCGGGGCGCCAAGTGGCTGCCCTGCCGCGCAGCACAAAAGTGGAGGCGCTCTGATGTATGTTGCCGTCAAGGGTGGCGAGCGCGCCATCGACAATGCCCATGCGTGGCTGGCCGAAGAGCGCCGTGGCGACACGGATCTGGCCGAGCTTTCGGTGGCGCAAATCCGCGAACAGTTGAGCCTCGCCGTCAACCGCGTCATGGCGGAGGGCTCGCTCTATGACCCCGACCTCGCCGCATTGGCGATCAAACAGGCGCGCGGCGATCTGATCGAGGCGATCTTCCTCATCCGCGCCTATCGCACGACCCTGCCCCGTCTGGGCCATGCGCATCCCGTGGACACGGGCAAGATGACCTGCGACCGCCGCATCTCCGCGACCTTCAAGGATGTGCCTGGGGGTCAGATGCTCGGGCCGACCTTTGATTACACGCACCGCCTGCTGGACTTCAAACTGATGGCCGAAGGGGAGACGCCGCCCGCCGCGACGCAGGACACGGTGCCCGAAGAGATGCCGCGCGTCACCGAGTTCCTCAACCGCGAAGGCATGATCCAGAGCGAAACCCGCGACGACACGCCCCCGCGCGATCTGACACGCGAGCCGCTGGAATTTCCCGCAGGCCGCCCCCTACGCCTGCAATCGCTCACCCGTGGGGACGAGGGGTTCGTGCTGTCGATGGCCTATTCGACGCAACGCGGCTACGCACGCAACCACCCCTTCGTGGGCGAATTGCGCATCGGCAAGGTCGCCGTCGAGATGGACATCCCCGCCCTCGGCTTTGCAGTGGAAATCGGCGAGATCACCGTCACCGAATGCGAGACCGTCAACCAGTTCACAGGCTCCAAAACCGAGCCACCCCAGTTCACTCGTGGCTATGGCCTTGTCTTTGGCCAGACCGAACGCAAGGCGATATCGATGGCGCTGGTGGACCGTGCGCTTCGTTGGGAGGAATTGGGCGAGGACAACATGGGCGCACCTGCGCAGGACGAGGAATTCGTTCTGGCGCATTCCGACAACATTCAGGCGACGGGCTTTCTGGAGCACATCAAACTGCCCCACTACGTCGACTTCCAATCCGAACTGGAACTGGTCCGCAAGCTGCGCCGCGAGGCGCAGGCCGAACGCGGAACCCCCGCACAGGAGGCGGCGGAATGAGTAATTTCACAGCCATAGACCAATGCAGCGACGCCCCCGAGGATCAGGCTTACAACTTCGCCTATCTCGACGAGCAAACCAAACGCATGATCCGCCGCGCGATCCTCAAGGGCATCGCGATCCCCGGCTATCAGGTGCCTTTTGCAAGCCGCGAAATGCCCATGCCCTACGGTTGGGGCACGGGCGGGGTGCAGGTCTCGGCGGCCTGCCTGACGCCTGAGGACACTTTCAAGGTGATCGACCAAGGTGCGGATGACACCACCAACGCTGTTTCCATCCGCAAGTTCTTCGAACGCACGGCGGGGGTGGATGTGACCGAACACACCCGCGCGGCCACCGTGATCCAGACCCGCCACCGCATCCCTGAGGAGCCGCTGACCGAGGGCCAGATCCTCGTCTACCAAGTGCCGATCCCCGAACCGCTGCGTTTTCTGGAGCCGCGCGAGACGGAGACGCGGAAGATGCACGCGCTGGAGGAATACGGGCTGATGCACGTCAAACTCTACGAGGACATCGCGCGTCACGGTAATATCGCCACCGCCTATGCCTATCCCGTCAAGGTGGAAGGCCGCTACGTGATGGACCCCTCGCCCATTCCGAAGTTCGACAATCCGAAGCTGGAAATGGCCGCGATCCAGCTATTCGGCGCGGGCCGAGAGCAGCGCATCTATGCGGTGCCGCCCTACACCAAGGTCGTCTCGCTGGACTTCGAGGACCATCCCTTTGACCCGTCCAAGGCCGACCATCCTTGCGATCTGTGCGGGGCGGAGACGAGCTATCTCGACGAGGTGATTATCGACGACGAGGGCGGGCGGATGTTTGTTTGCTCGGACACCGATTTCTGCACCTGCCGTCAGGCCGAAGGGCATCGCGGGCGTCTGTCGCCGACAGCGATGCAACATGAGGAGGCGGCACAATGAAGGACATGGCCGATATGAATACCTGCGACACGCAGACCACCCCGCTTCTAAGCGTGCGCGATGTGGTCAAGACTTACGGCGCGCGGACGGGCTGCGCGGATGTATCCTTTGACCTCTATCCGGGCGAAGTGATGGGCATTGTGGGGGAATCCGGTTCAGGAAAATCCACGTTGCTCAACTGCCTCGCGGGCCATCTGGAGCCCGATCAGGGACAGGTGCTTTTCGACACGCGCACGGGGGGACTGACCGATACGCTCACCATGTCGGAGCCCGAGCGGCGAGTGCTGTCACGCACCGAATGGGCCTTTGTTCACCAGCACGCCCGCGACGGGCTACGCATGTCCGTCTCGGCGGGCGGCAATGTGGGCGAGCGCCTGATGGCCGTGGGCGCACGGCGTTACGACACGATCCGCGCACAGGCCATCGACTGGCTGGGCCGCGTGGAGATCGGAGAGGACCGAGTGGACGACCGTCCCTCGGCCTTCTCTGGCGGGATGCAGCAACGCCTTCAAATCGCAAGAAACCTCGTGACGGGGCCGCGCCTTGTCTTTATGGACGAGCCCACGGGGGGCCTTGATGTCTCGGTGCAGGCGCGACTTCTCGACCTGCTGCGCGGGCTGGTCCGCGAGATGGGGCTATCGGCGATTATCGTCACCCACGACCTCGCGGTTGTGCGCCTTCTGGCCGACCGATTGATGGTGATGAAAGACGGGCGCGTGGTTGAGGCGGGGCTGACCGATCAGGTGCTTGACGATCCGCAGCACGCCTACACCCAACTTCTTGTCTCCTCCGTATTGCAGGTGTGACCCATGACCTCTTCCCAAACCTCCCCCATGATCCACATTGAAAACGTCTCCAAGACCTTCACGCTCCACAACCAGTCCTCCGCCGTGATCCGCGTCATGGAGGGCGCGACGTTTGACGTAGCCAAAGGCGAATGCGTCGCGCTCACAGGCGACAGTGGCGCAGGTAAATCCACGCTCATGCGGATGATCTACGGCAACTACCTCGCCGCCACGGGCACGATCCGTGTGGGTGAGACCGATGTGGCCTGCGCCGCCCCGCGCGAGATTATTGCCCTGCGCCGCCAGACGCTTGGCTATGTATCGCAATTCCTGCGCGTGGTGCCGCGTGTGGCAACTCTCGACGTGGTGGCCGAGCCGCTTTTGTCGGTCGGCTGCCCGCGCGAACAAGCCCTTGATCGCGCGCGCGACCTGCTCACGCGGCTCAACATTCCGCAGACGCTCTGGGGTCTTTCGCCCACCACCTTCTCGGGCGGGGAGCAACAGCGGGTCAATATCGCACGCGGCTTTGCCCATACCTACCCCGCCCTACTGCTCGACGAGCCGACCGCCTCGCTGGATGCCACCAACCGCGCAACGGTGCTTTCGCTCATCGACGAGGCCAAGGCACGCGGCGCGGCGATCATCGGGATTTTCCACGACAAGCCCGCCCGCGACCATGTGGCAGACCGCGAGATTGATGTCTCCGCCTTCACCCCTGCGAAGGTGGCGTAAATGGCGGGACGGTTGATTGCGGTTGTCGGCCCTTCGGGTGCGGGCAAGGACACGCTCATAGATGCGGCCATGACGGCGCGGCCCGATTTGGTCAAAGTGCGGCGCGTCATCACGCGGCCCGAAGATGCGGGTGGTGAGGATTTCGAGGGGATCAGCGCGGCGGAATTTACCAAGCGCGTGGCGGCGGGCGGTTTTGCCCTGCACTGGAACGCCCACGGGCTGCGCTACGGCATCCCCGCCGCGATTGACGCCGACCTTGATGCAGGGCGCGATGTGATCTTCAACGGGTCACGCGCGGTGCTGCCGCTGGCCCATACATTCTACCCGACACTCGCCATCCTGCACGTCACCGCCTCGCCCGCCACGCTGGCGGGACGCCTCGCAGCTAGGGGCCGCGAGAGTGCCGAGGAGATCGAGAAACGGCTGGCGCGGGCAAGCTACCACATCGCGCCCGACCTCCCCGTGCGCGAAATCCGCAATGACGGGGCGCTTGAGGAGGCTGTTGCAGCCTTCCTCGCCGCCCTTCAGCCCGAAAGCGCGTAGCGATGCAGGAGATGGAAACGACCGTCCTGCGCCTCGCCGAAGAGGCACAGGTCAGGCACGATGAAGGGCGTGGGCAGAAGCGGCGCGAGATGGGGTCGCAGGGCCGCTTCGACCGCCCGTGCGTCCTCCTCCGCCAAGTTGCCCGTCAGCGTCAGGTGGAATTTGAATTCGTCCATCACGTAGGGGTAGCCCCAGCGGGCAAGATTTTCCTCCTGCGCGGGGCTGAGACCCGCACCGCGACGACGCGCAAGCTCGGCTTCGCTGGGCGGTGCGCGGTGGTGGTCGAGGCTCTTGACCACCTCGCTGGCCAATGTGGCCAGATCGGAGGTCTCTCCCACAGGCACCAGAGCCAGAAACCCGCCCAGACGCTTGAGCGCCAGACCGTCACACCACACGGGCGAAAGCTGTGTCGCGAGTGCGGCCAAATCAGCCTCCAGCGCCTCCCGCGTCGCGCCATCCGCGAGGCGGAACGGCGGTTTGATCGTGCCGTGGAACCCGTATTTTCGGGGCGTAACGGTGATCTCCTCCGCTGGCGCGGGCAGGCCTTCAATCAACGGGTGCGCACATGTGACACCTGCCAGAGCATCCCAACCCAGCCACCGAGCGGTGAACTCCCAAAGCGCGCCCTCGGGCGGCGCAAAATAAACAGCAAATCTCGTAAATTTTTCCATGGTGCCCACCTAGCCTCTTCGTGTCACACTTCCGTGACACATATGTGGCACGCAGTGGTCCGTGATAGGGGACAACAATGCAAGACTTGATTTTTACCAATGCGCGCATCGTGTGCGAAAGCGAAGAGTTCACGGGCACCTTGGTTGTGCGCGACGGGATGATCGCGGAAATGGACACGGGCCGCTCGCAGGTCGCGGGTGCGCTGGATCTGGGGGGTGATACGCTGATCCCCGGTTTGGTCGAGCTGCACACCGACAACCTTGAGCGCCACATGGAGCCGCGCCCGAAGGTGGACTGGCCCCATGCCGCCGCCATCCTTGCCCATGACGCGGAACTGGCCTCGGCAGGGATCACCACGGTTTTCGACGCGCTGCGCATCGGCTCGATCCATGCCAAAAACACAACCTACGGGAAATACGCCCGTTCGGTGTCGCACGAGATCATGCAACTCCGCGAAAAGGGTGCGCTCAAAATCAGCCACTACCTGCACCTGCGCGGCGAGGTTTGCTCGGAAACGCTTGAGGAAGAGTTCGCCGAGTTTACGCCCGAGGACCGCGTGGGGCTTGTCTCGCTGATGGACCACACCCCTGGTCAGCGGCAGTTCCGCGACCTCTCCGCACTCAAGACCTATGTGCAGAAAAAGCGCAGCATGAGCGACGCGGATTTCGAGGAGCATGTGGACCATCTTCTGAACCTGCGCGAAGCCAATGGCACGCGCCACGAAGCGGCCACAGTGCGCGAGGCTGCGCGTCTTGGGGCGGTTCTCGCCTCCCACGACGACACCACCGCCGATCACGTTGAAGTCTCGCGCGGCTATGGCGTGCGCGTGGCGGAATTCCCCACCACAATCGAGGCCGCGCAGGCGTGCAAACTGCATGGCATTGCGGTGATGATGGGCGCGCCCAACCTCATTCGAGGCGGCTCCCATTCGGGCAATGTCGCGGCGCATGAATTGGCGTCACGCGGTCTGCTCGACATTATTTCTTCGGACTATGTGCCCTATGCGCTTTTGTCCTCGGCCTTCCTTCTGGCGGACCTTTGGGACGACCTGCCCCGTGCGATTTCCTGCGTCACAGCGGCGCCAGCGCGTGCGGTGAACCTCGACGATCGCGGGCGGCTGGCAGTAGGCCTGCACGCCGATATGGTGCGGGTCGCGCGGATCGAAGGCACACCCGTGGTCCGCGGCGTGTGGTGTCACGGGCGGCAGGTGGGCTAAGCCACCCCCGCCCGCGCGGCATTCATCCCGCCAGAAGGGCCGCGTTGCCCCCCGCCGCTGTTGTATCGACGCACAGGTGCCGCTCGTGGAGAACATGGGCGGCGTCGGGCATGGCGGTCAGCAGCGGCGTGATCGCCCCTGTTCGTGCGGCCAAAGCCTGCGCCATCTCCCGCGCGGTGGTCGCATCGCCCCACCACAGCACCGCCGAGAACCCCTCAAGGGTGGCCAAGCGTTCAGGCGCGAGGCGTCCTGCCACCTCGACGGCTTCCCCGCCCAAGGCCCTGACCGCCTCCGCCTGCGCACGCGCTGCTTTTTTTCCTGGCCCAAGGCAGAGCACGGGCGGGCGGGCATAGGTGGACAGACGGTTCAACTCACCCGTCGGCCCTGGCATCAGGCGCTCTTCCCTGAACGCGGCTTCAGCGCCGTCCAACGCTGCGACGAGAGCGGTCTCATCTGCCTCGACCTCCCATTCTGCCACTTCCGAAACAGGCGGCTGGGGCGCATAGAAGCGCGGCACATAGTGCGGCCCGCCCGCTTTCGGTCCTGTTCCTGACAGCCCCTCGCCGCCGAAAGGTTGCGAGCCAACGATTGCGCCGATCTGGTTGCGGTTGACGTAGGTGTTGCCAACATGGACCGCCTCGCAGACCTCCTGCACCCGATCATCAATCCGCGTGTGCAGACCGAAGGTCAGCCCGAAGCCACGCGCATTCACTGCCTCGACGACCTTCCCCAGATCACGCGCCTTGAAGCGAGCAACGTGCAGGACGGGGCCAAAGACCTCACGATCCAGATCACCGATCCCGCCCACCTCGATCAGCGTCGGCGCAACAAAGAAGCCCCCCTCGGGCGTGCCAACCTGATGAAGAATGGCGTCGCGGTGCGCCTCGATATAGGCGTCAATCCCCGCCTTGGCTTCCGCGTCGATCACGGGACCGACATCACAGCTCAGATCCCACGGGTCGCCCACGGTGAGCTGGTCCATCGCGCCCTTGATCATGGTGATGACCTCATCGGCGGTGTCTTCCTGAAGATAGAGGCAGCGCAGCGCAGAGCACCTTTGTCCCGCCGATTGGAAAGACGAGGCCACGATATCGCGCACAGCCTGTTCGGCCAGCGCGGTGCTGTCCACCACCATCGCGTTCAACCCACCCGTCTCGGCAATGAGCGGCGTGCCAGCGTCGAGGTTTTCGGCCATCGTGCGATTGATCCGCTGCGCGGTTTCGGTGGAGCCTGTGAACACCACGCCTTTCACGCGCGGATCGCGGGTGAGCGCGGCACCAACCACGCCCCCCTCGCCCGTGAGCAGTTGCAGCGCGGATTTCGGCACACCCGCCTCGTGGAGCAGTTGCACGGCGTAGGTGGCAACAATGGGGGTTTGCTCGGCGGGTTTGGCCAGCACCGCATTGCCCGCCATGAGGGCTGCCGAAATCTGACCCGTGAAGATCGCAAGCGGGAAGTTCCACGGGCTGATCGCGGTGATGATCCCGCGCGGGGGACGTGTCTGGTCTTCTCCCTCGCCCGCGTAGTAGCGCAGGAAGTCCACCGCCTCGCGCACCTCCCCCACGGCGTCGGGCAGAGACTTGCCCGCTTCCCGCGCGAGAATGTTAAACAGTGGCCCGAAGTGCGTCTCGTAGAGCATCGCGGCACGGCGCAGCACGGTGGCGCGCTCGGCAGGTGGGGCGTCCCAGATTTGCGCGTCATCGAGCGCCCGCGCAACGGTTGTCGCATCGGCCTCCATGACCGTGCCAACCGCCTCGCCTGTCGCTGGGTTAACGACCGTGCGGCTCTCACCCGATGGCATGGCAACGGTCACAGGGTGGCCCTCGGGCAACGCCCCTGCCCGCGCGGCCTCGATCGCGGCCAGTTCCTCGTCATCGGCCAAATCCCAGCCGCGCGCATTCTCGCGAGCTTCTCCGAAGATACGGGCGGGATGCACCAGACCTTCAGGCGGTGTGGCGGTTTCCAGCGCCTCGAAGGGATCGCGGGCAATTTCCTCGGGCGCCACATCCTCATCGACGATCTGGTTGACGAAAGACGAGTTGGCCCCGTTTTCCAGAAGCCGCCGCACGAGATAGGCCAGAAGATCACGGTGCGCACCCACAGGCGCATAGATGCGGCAATGCCCGCCCGTCTCCTTCAAAACAATGTCGTGGAGCCGCTCGCCCATGCCATGCAGACGTTGAAACTCATAGGGCCGCCCCTGCGCCAACTCCTGAATGGCTGCAACGGAATGGGCGTTGTGGGTGGCGAACTGCGGGAAGAGGCGGTCGCCATAGCCAAAGAGTTTTTCAGCCAGACAGATATAGGAAACGTCCGTGGCCGCCTTATTGGTAAACAGCGCGAAATCGGGGTGCCCCATGACCTGCGCATGTTTCATTTCCGTATCCCAATAAGCCCCTTTCACCAGACGGATGTTGAGTTTGCGGTCATGGCGCGTTGCCATGTCGTAGAGCGCGTCAATGGCGGGTGCGGCGCGTTTGCCGTAGGCCTGCACCACCACGCCGAAACCCTCCCAACCTGCAAGCGCCTCATCGGCGAGAACCGCCTCGATCACTTTGAACGACAGCACCAGACGGTCCTGCTCCTCGGCGTCGATCTGGAAGCCGATATTGGCCGCGCGGGCCTGACGGGCAAGACGGGAGACCACGGGCACCAGTTCAGCCATGACCCGCGCCTCTTGGGCGACCTCGTAGCGGGGATGCAGGGCGGAAAATTTCACCGAGATACCCGGATTGTCGAGAATGCTTTGCCCCTTGGCCCGTGCGCCAATGGCGGCAATGGCATCGGCATAATCGCGGGCGTAGCGCTCGGCGTCCTCCTGCGTGCGTGCCGCCTCGCCCAGCATGTCGAAAGAATAGGTGTAGCCCTTTTCTTCCTGCGCCGCACCGCGTTTCATCGCCGCTTCGATGGTCTCACCCAGAACGAACTGACGCCCCATTTCCTTCATCGCGCGCGCCACGGCGGCACGGATCACAGGCTCGCCCAGACGCCGCACCGCACCACGCAGGGTGCCCGCGATACCAGGTTTGCTTTCCTCCAGCACCTTGCCCGTGAGCATGAGCGCCCATGTCGAAGCATTCACCAGCGAGGAGGCAGCGGTGCCAATATGGGCGTTCCACTCGGAGGGCGCGATCTTGTCCTCGATCAGCGCATCGATGGTGAAACTGTCAGGCACCCGCAACATCGCCTCGGCCAGACACATCAGCGCTACACCTTCGCGCGTGGACAGACCGTATTCGGCGAGGAAATGCTCCATCAGGGTCGGCTTGGCCTCGGTGCGGATACGGCGCACGAGGGCGGTGGCACGCGTCACCATCGCGGCCCGCGCCTCGGGCGTGATTGCGGCGTCACGGATCAACTGGTCATGAACCACCTGCTCGTCGGCATATTTCGCGGACAGGCCAAGCGTCGGGAAAGAAGGGCTTTGCATCGGGACGGCTCCAACAATGTGCGATTTTCACCAGTTGTATCGGGAGATATATGGACGTTGCGCCTATTCATCACTTATTTCATAGTCACAACGACCATTTTATAGCGGAATTTCAGGCATGACCGACCTTCTCGACGCAACCAACCGCAGAATCCTTGAAGCGCTTGTCGCCAATGCACGGATTTCGATGACCGAACTGGCGCGAACCGTGGGCCTGTCAAAAACCCCCGTGGCGCTCAGGGTAAAGCAGATGGAGGAAGCAGGCCTCATCACGGGCTACCGCGCCATTCTCTCCCCGCTCAAACTGGGGCTGACCCATGTCACCTATGTCGAGTTGACACTTTCGGACACGCGCCAGAAGGCTCTGGAGGAGTTCAACGCAGCGGTGCGGCTCATTCCCGAAGTTGAGGAATGCTACATGATCGCGGGCGGCTTTGACTATCAAATCAAGCTGCGCTCGCGCGATATGGCGCATTTCAGGTGGGTGATGGCGGAGAAAATATCGACGTTGCCCTTTGTCACCAACACCACGAGCTACGTGGCGATGGAGGCCGTGGTCGAACAGAAATGGGTCGAAGTCTGACCACCCCACCCCAAAGAAAAAGGGCCGCTCTTTCAAGCAGCCCTTGGCACATTCTTTTCCGCGCGATCAGTCTTTCTTCGGCTTTCCGAAGAAGGGAGCGGGCGTCAGGATCGTGTTTACCTGACGCAGCAGGTTCCCGCTTTCCTTACTCAGTTTAAGAAAGGCCTGCCACTCGGGGTCGGCGGCCAGTGCAGCGCGTTTTTTCGCGCGGTCGGCGGCATCCTCGTAAACCCAGATATGGACATAGGAATTCACATCCCCAGTCTCCACGGCACCGTAAACGACAGGTTCACCAAGATGGCGGCGCTGCGCTTCCCAACCGTGCTCTTCGTAGAGCTTCATGTGCGCCTTAATGCGGCCGGGGTGACAGGTGTAGGTGCGGTGATCGAGTATCATAAGGAGGAGTCCTTTCGTGTGATGAGTTGGAATATCTTGGCAAGCGAATAGCTCGCCATCACCGCACCCGAGACGGGAATTGCGGCGTAAAATAGGGAGGTTGGCAGCTTGAGGATGGGCGTAAGCGCACTGGCCTTCATGGTCAGGCTTGCGCCATACCATGTCATCGCGGCTAGAAAGGCCAAGGACATCGCCGTAACCAGAAGCGCCAGAACACGCTTGGGCACGGACGGCAGTACATTGTCCAGCCACGTGACCTGAAAGTGGTCATGCTCGCGCCAGAGCGCCGCGCTGCCCACAAAAACCATCCATGCAAACAGTCCCTGCACCACCTCGTCGAACCACGCAAACCCCGCGAGTTGGAAGGTCCGCGCAATCACGTTGATAAAGATCAGCAGGAACAGCGCGGCCAGACAGGTGATGGGCACAGCGCGAAGGATCGCGCCGATGATATGATCTATCCGTTTCATGGGGCGAACACCTTTTCAGGAAGCCAGAGCGACACGGCAGGCACGGCCACGACAAGTACAAGCACAAAGGCCAGACCGATCAGGTAGGGCACGAGCGCTCGCGACAGCCGTCCCACGGAGATATTCGCCACCGAGGCCACCGCGAAGATCACCATGCCCACGGGCGGGGTCAGAAGGCCCATCATGGAACACATGATCATGATCACGCCGAACTGGATCGGATCGACACCGATCTGCGCCATCACGGGGGCAAAGAGCGGGACGGTGAGGACGATCACAGCGATCCCTTCGAGGAACATGCCCAGCACCAAAAGGATCAGCACGACGATGGCGAGGATCACGGCGGGGCTGTCGGAGAAACCGATCATCGAGGCGACCAGTGCATCGGGCACCCGCTGGTGGATGAGCAGCCAGCCGAAAAAGCCCGCAGCGGCAATCACGAACATCACACGGATCGTGTGCTGCAACGTGTCCCAGAAGATACCAGGAAGCTGGCGCAGGGAGATTTCCTTGTAGACCACCATGGAGAGGAACATCGCATAGGCACTCGCGGCCACCCCTGCTTCGGTCGGTGTGAACAAGCCTCCGAAAATCCCCATGATAATGATTGCGGGCGTCAGCAGCGACAGTGCCGCATCCCAGAAGCTGAACCAGATTTCCTTCCAGTCGATATGATCGGCGCGCGGCATCTTGTGACGCAGGGCGATGATATAGACCGCAGCCATCAGTGCGATGGCCATCAGAACACCTGGAACGACACCCGCCAAAAAGAGTTTGGAAACCGACACGCCCGTGATCGACGCGTAGAGGACAAAGGGGATGGAAGGCGGAAAGACGGGGCCGATGGTCGATGAGGCCGCCGTAATCGCCGCGCTGAAATCGGGGTCATAGCCCTTGTCGGCCATAGCCTTGAGTTCGACCTGCCCCAGCCCTGCCGCATCGGCCACCGCCGCGCCCGACATGCCGGAGAAAAACAGGGAGGCGAGGACGTTGACCTGCCCCAGCCCGCCACGAACATGGCCCACACAGGCGTTTGCGAAGCGGAAAATACGCTCGGTAATCCCGCCCGTATTCATCAGCAAACCCGCAAGGATGAAGAAGGGAATCGCCAGCAGGGTAAACCCCGTGGTCGCGGAGAACATCCGCTGCGGGAGCATGGCGAGGATCTGGTAGTCACCGTGCAGGACGTAGAACCCGACCGAGGTGAGACCGAGCGCAAGCGCAATCGGCACGCCCAGAATGATCAGCAGCACCAGAGTGCCGAGAATGAGAAAGGTTGTCATTGGATGGCCCCAAAAGGGCCGCCCGCACCCTATAGGCGCGAGCGGCGCGATGTCAGTCGAGGAAGCTCAGGAAGGTGTCCATGTTTTCCTGACCCGAGTATTCGGCCACACGTTCGCGTGCAGGCCCCATCAGAGCGGAGAAGGCCGTAAGGTCGGGGCGCGTGACTTGCATCCCCGCCGCCTCAAGCTTGGCAATCTCGTCGGCTTCCTGTGCGATCACGGCCTCGCGCATCATGTTGCCTGCCCGCTTGCTTTCCTCGCGCAAGATGGTCTGCTGCTCTTCGGTCAGGCTGTCGAAGACATCCTTGTTAATGACATGGACCATCGAGTTGTAGACGTGACGGGTGATCGCCAGATGCTCCTGAAAGTCGTTGAGCTTGTAATGGTAGATCACGCCAATCGGGTTTTCCTGACCGTCAACAACGCCTTGGCTCAGTGCATTGGGAAGTTCGGGGAAGGCGATCTGTGTCGTGGAGGCGCCCAGCCCTTCGAGCGCGGCAACGATCTGTAACTCGGGTGGCGTGCGCAGTTTCAGCCCGTCCACGTCCTCAGGCGAATTGATCGGATGCTTGGAGTTGGTGATGTTGCGGAAACCGTATTCCCAGTTCGACAGAAGCACGAGCCCCTGCTCTTCCAGCTTCGGTCCCGCCCAGTCGGTGAACGGCCCGTCAAGCACCTCATGGGCGTGCTCGTAGCTATTGAAAGCGAAGGGCGTCATGACGGTGCCAAAGGCTTTCTCGTATTTGTCGAGGCCGCCCTGCGTCGGCAGGTTCATCTCGATCGCGCCGAGGATGGTTTGCTCAAGTTGCTCGGGCGGGCTGCCCAACTGGTTGGCGGGGTAAAGCTCAACGGCAATCGCGCCACCTGTGCGCTCTTCCACCGCTTCGGCGAAGCTTTCCGCCGCGATATGGCCCGGATGTGATTCAGCTGCGAAATGCGCCAGTCGCAGGGTAACATCCTGCGCGTAGGCCGCGCTCGTGAGAAGTGCCGATACGGCACCCGAGATCATGAGTTTCTTCAGCATTTTGGTTCCTCCCTGAAATGCATGATGGTGGCGTCCCCCGCTCCTCCTCGAACAGGGGACTGGTGATTATTCGGCGTCAGGCAAAGCCGCCTCGACCCCCGTCAAATCCTCATAGGCCTTGATCACAGCCGTACAGCCCTCGTCGCCATGCCCCATGATCGAGGCCAGCGCGTAGGTCTGATGCACCGATTGCGCCATGAAGCCTGGCAGACCCGCTTGCTCCAGCCATTCGGCGTAGTAGCGGACATCCTTCTGCGCATTCGACAGCGACATATGCGGGGTGAAATCGCGCTTGAGCGTCAACTCGCCGTAGAGGTCCATCATCCCCGACTTGCCGCCCGCCGCCGAAATGATCCCGATGACTTTCGTCATATCGAGCCCCTCTTTCGCAGCCAGAGCAAACCCCTCGCAGAAGGCCGCAACATTGGCGAAAGCGATGAAGTTGTGGATGAGTTTGAGGCGGATCGCGTGGCCCGCAGGACCGACGTGGAAAATGTTCTCCGCATAGGTCGAGAAAACAGGACGCAGCCGCTCCATCACCTCTTCCTCACCGCCGAAGAGAATATTGACCTCGCCGCGATCCGCATGTGCGGGCGTGCGGGTCATGGGCGCTTCGACATAGAGAACGCCAACGTCCTCACAGGCCTTGCGCATCAACTCGACATGCTCGGGCGATACCGTTGTGTGATCGACGAAAACATCGCCTTCCGACATTGCCGCCAATAGGCCGTCAGGACCGAGTGCCAGCCCCTGAACCGCCTCCGCCGTGGTGATGCAGACCATCACGACATCGCAGTCACGCGCCATCTGCACAGGTGTATCCCCTGCCCGCGCGCCATGTGACACCGCCAGTTCAACGCGCGCCGGATCAAGATCCGTCACCGTGAGGTCAATGCCCTTCTTGGCCATGTTCTTCGCCAAACCGCGGCCCATGCCGCCAAGTCCGATCAAACCGATTCTCATGCTGTCCTCCAAGTTTCCAAATTATTAAACATCAAATCAGTTGTCAGACAACCTGTTTTCTCATATCCTGTTTGAAGGACGGCTGCGAATTGCTTAAAATCGCATTCGACCGACTTATGGAGAGTTCGCTGAAATGACTGACACATCTGCCTTGTTCGATCCGATCCACCGTCCGCGCAGGCTGCCTGACGAGGTTGCGGCTTCTATTATCGGTGCCATCGAAAGCGGGCAGCTTGCCCCTGGCGACCGCCTGCCCACCGAGGCGGAACTGGCCAAGCGTTTTGGCGTGGCCCGCACAGTTGTGCGCGAGGCCATCTCGCTGTTGCGCTATGACGGGATGGTGGATTCACGGCGCGGCGTGGGGGCCTTTGTCACAGATGCCTCGCAACGCTCCGCCTTCCGCATCAGCCCCGCCTGTTTCGAGAAACGCAAACAGATCGTCCAGCTTTTGCAATTGCGCACGGGCGTGCAGGCAGGCGCTTCCGCGCTAGCCGCCACCGCGCGCACCGAGGACCAGATGGCCGAGATCGAGGAGATCTACGCACAGATGGCCGCCGCCGATGCCCGTGGGCCTGGTGAAGCGCTGGAGGAGCGTGTCGATGCCGAGCTTTTGCTCTACCGCCGCATTACGCAGGCCTCCGACAATCCCTATTACGCCGAGGTTGTCGCGATGATCGAAACCAACATCCAGAACAACCTGCGTTCCGCCTTCCTCAAGAACGCCGCCGCCTCCGAATTCGGCCCTGCGATCATGGAAGAACACCGCGCCGTGCTTGACGGCCTGCGCGAGAAGGACGCCGAAGCCGCCCGCGCGGCCACCCGCATACGTTTCGAACGCGCCGCCGAACGATTGGCCGCGCGCGCAGACTTCGCCTGAAAGGACCAAGAAGAATGACCGACACAACGCCCTCGCAACACGGAGGCGCCCTTCTCGCCGCCTGTCTCGAAGCCCAAGGGGTCGAGCGTGTTTTCTGCATCCCTGGCGAGAGCTATCTCGCGGCGCTTGACGGGCTGCATGATGCCGATATCGACGTTGTTGTGGCGCGTCAGGAAGGTGGCGCGGCGATGATGGCCGAGGCCACGGGGAAGCTCACAGGGAAGCCCGGCGTGGCTTTTGTCACGCGCGGACCGGGTGCGACCAATGCCTCTGCGGGGGTGCATGTCGCCTTTCAGGACAGCACACCCATGGTGCTTTTCATCGGTCAGGTGGCCTCCGACCAGCGCGACCGCGAGGCGTTTCAGGAGGTCGACTACCGCGCCATGTTCGGCCCGCTTGCCAAATGGGTGGGCGAGATCGACCGTGCCGACCGCATCCCCGAATATGTCAGCCATGCATTTCACATAGCGCAGACAGGCCGCCCCGGCCCTGTGGTTCTCTCCCTGCCCGAAGATATGCTCTCGGGCAGGGCCGAGGCGGAGGTCGTTCCCGCCGCGGTACTTCCCTCTGGCGAAGCGGCTCAGGCCGATATCGAGGCCGTGGTTGCGCGACTGGCAGTTGCGGAGAAACCGCTGGTCATTGTTGGCGGCGCAAGCTGGGACGCCGAGGCGGCCCGCGCTTTGGGGGCCTTTGCCGACACGATGGGCCTGCCCGTGGGCGCTTCTTTCCGCTGTCAGGACTTGCTCGACAACCGCCACCCCAATTACGTGGGCGACGTCGGAATCGGCATCAATCCTGCCCTCGCGCAGCGGGTGCGGGACGCCGATGTGATCCTCGCACTTGGGGCGCGTCTGGGCGAGATGACGACATCGGGTTACACCCTACTCACCCCGCCCGTCGCGAAACAGGCGCTGATCCACATCCACGCCGATCCCAGCGAGATCGGCCGCGTCTATCGCCCCGAACTTGCAGTTGTTGGTCAACCTGGCCCCGTGGTCAAACAACTCGCCAAAGCCGCACAGGCGCGTGCGGGCGGCAACTGGCTGCGTGACGCGCGCGCCGACTACAAGGCGTGGCAGGAGCCGCAGGAAACGCCAGGTGCGCTGAAGATGGAGCAGGTCATCGCACATCTCAACGAGGCACTTCCCGACGATGCTATCCTGACCAATGGCGCAGGGAACTATTCCGCATGGCTTCACCGCTATTACCGCTATCGCGGCTGGCGCACACAACTGGCCCCCACATCAGGTTCGATGGGCTACGGCCTGCCCGCCGCTGTTGCCGCCAAGCTGGAGCATCCCGACCGTGACGTGATCTGTCTGGCGGGGGATGGCTGTTTCCAGATGGTGTCGCAAGAGTTCGGCACCGCCTGCGAATACGGCGCGAATATCATCGTGATCATTTCCGACAACGGCATGTATGGCACGATCCGTATGCACCAGCAGCGCCATTACCCGAACCGCCCGTCAGGGACGCAGTTGCAAAACCCCGACTTCGCGGCACTGGCGCGGGCCTATGATGCCTTCGGCACAACGGTGGAGAAAACCGAAGACTTCGCCCCTGCCCTTGCGGAAGCGCGTGCAAGCGGGCGTCCTGCCATCCTCCACCTGAAAATCGACCCTGCGGCTCTCGGCCCCAAGGTCCGCCTCGAAGGGCATTGAGGCCCAAAAATGCAAAGGACCGACGGCTTTAAACGCCGTCGGTCCCTGTTTACACCGCCCTATGTGGGCTGGAATTATCTGACGCGATTGCCACCTTCGTCGAAGTAATAGGCTGCCGCACCATCAAAGCCGAATCCAAGCGTCCCGCCCGCCTTCAGGTCATGCTGTCCGAAAAGCCGCGCGGTGATTTGCAACTCGCCCACCTTCCCGATCACATTGGTGTCGCCACCCAATTTCTCGACATGGGTGACATCCACCTGTAGCGGGCCATCGTCAGCCAGAAACAGATCCTCGGGCCGCACGCCAAGGGTGCGTTTGTCCCCTGCGTTCACGAGATCCGCAGGCATGAAGTTCATCGCAGGCGAACCGAGGAAACCCGCCACGAACTTGTTGACGGGATCATTGTAAAGCTCCATCGGGCTTCCCACCTGCTCCACGCGCCCGTCTCGCAGCACCACGATCTTGTCGGCAAGGGTCATAGCCTCGGTCTGGTCATGGGTCACATAGACCATCGAAGCACCAAGCTGGTCGTGAAGCGCGGCAATCTCGACCCGCGTGTTCATGCGCAGCGCGGCGTCGAGGTTGGACAGAGGTTCGTCAAAAAGAAACAGCTTCGGATTGCGCACGATCGCGCGGCCAATGGCCACCCGTTGACGCTGACCACCCGAGAGTTCCGAGGGCAAACGGTCGAGATAAGCATCGAGGTCGAGCATCCGACTGGCTTCGGCCACCCGCGCGTCGATCACCTCCTGTGAGCGTTTCTCCTGCTTGAGGGCCAATGACATGTTCTTGCGCACATTGAGGTGCGGGTAGAGCGCATAGCTTTGGAACACCATCGCGATGCCGCGTTTGGAGGGCGGCACGTGGTTGACCACCTCGCCGCCGATCCGCACCTCACCCGAGGTCGCATCCTCCAGCCCCGCGATCACACGCAGAAGGGTGGATTTACCGCAGCCCGAAGGGCCGACAAAAACGACAAACTCGCCTTCTTCGATCTCGATATTGATGTCCTTGAGCACTTCCGTCTTGTCGAAGGATTTGCACACGTTTGTCAGGGTCAGCGCCGTCATGGCGTTACCTCCTTCAAGCTAACAGGGCGTCCGGTCCGCACGCTCTCGTCGGCGGCCAGACAGATGGCGAGCGACTGAACGGCGTCTTGTTGATGGCGGGAAAGGTCGATGTCGTCGAGAATGGCGCGCAGCATATAGTCCTGCTCGCGGTCGCAAAGCTCCTGATGACCTGGTTCCTTTGGCATATTGATCAGCCGATCCTCGCCGCCCGTGCGATGGACCAGAACCGCGCCGACCTTGGTGTGGCTGTCCACGTTGGAGGAATCCGCCTTGTCGGCCTCGGTAATCGACACGGCACCCGCGGGCGAGATCACATCCTTCACGAAGAAGGCGGTTTCCGACATCATCGGCCCCCACCCCGCCTCATACCAGCCCACCGAGCCGTCATCGAAGGTCACTTGGAACTGGCCGTAGTTATACATATCGGGCGCGATCTCGTCGGACAGGCGCAGCCCCATCCCGTTCACACTCACGGGGCGGGCGTCGGTGATCTGGCACCAGACATCCACATAATGCACCCCGCAATCCACGATGGGCGGCGTGGTGTCCATGAGCGCCTTATGCGTCTCCCATTCGCCCCCCGTGCTCTGCTGGTTGAGGTTCATGCGGAAGACGTAAGGCCCGCCAAGCGCACGCGCCTCCTCGATCAGGCGTTCCCAGCTTGGATGGTGGCGCAGGATATAGCCGACCACCAGTTTCTTCTCCAACCGTTGCGCCGCCTCGACCACGCGCTCCGCGTCCGCGACCGTCGTGGCCAGAGGCTTCTCGACAAAGACATGCGCCCCCGCTTCCATCGCCGCCACTGCGTAATCGGCGTGGCTGTCGGAATAGGTAGCGATCACCACCAGATCGGGCTTGGTGGCCGCCAGTGCCTCCATGTAGTTGGTATAGACGGGATAGCCAGAAAGCGCCTCGTTTTCGACCACTCCCGAGCGATTGACCAAGCCGACAATTTCGGCCTCCGAATGGGCGTGATGGGCGAGCGCATGGCTCATCCCCATGTTGCCAAGACCGGCAATAAGAACCCGTATCATTTCACAGCTCCTGAAGTAATGCCGCGGATAAGTTGCCGCGAGAAGATCACGTAGAGAACCAGCACCGGAAGAATGGCCATCGACAGCGATGAGAGAACCGCATTCCAGTCGGTGACGAACTGGCCGATGAAGACCTGACTTCCAAGCGTCAGCGTTTTGGTTTCCTCGGCGGGCGCGAGGATGAGCGGGAACCACAGATCATTCCAGATCGGGATCATGTTGAACACCGCCACAGTGGCCAGCGCGGGCCGCACCAGAGGCAGCACCAGCTTGAAGAAAATCGCATATTCCGACAGCCCGTCGATGCGCCCCGCGTTCTTGAGATCATCCGAGACCTGCCGCATGAACTCCGACAGGATGAACACCGCCAGCGGCAGCCCCTGCGCCGAATAGACAAGGATCAGCGCCCAGAGCGTATTGACCAACCCCGTGGACACCATCATTTCCAGAATGGCCACCGTGCCGATACGGATCGGGATCATGATGCCGAGCGCGAGATAGAGGCCCATCAGGGTGTTGCCCTTGAACCGGTATTCAGCGAGCGCATAGGCCGCCATCGCGCCAAACAGCAGGATGATGAAGAGCGAACCGACCGTGACAATCATCGAGTTCTGGAAGTAGAGGAAGAAGTCCCCCTGCTTCATCACCGTCTGATAGCCGATCAGCGAGAAACTCTCCGCATCAGGCAGCGCCAGAGGTTCGCGGAAAATCGCGCGGCGGGATTTGAAGCTGTTGATGAGGATGATGAACACAGGGAACATCGCGATCAGCGTGTAGATGATCAAGACGCCATGCATCGCAAGCGCGTTGATCGGATTTGTGCGTGCCGATTTCATCTTGCCTGCTCCTTACAGCTGATAGCGACGGATGCGCGTCTGGATGCCGAAGAGGTAGATACACACCCCGATGAGAATGATCGCAAACATCCCTCCCGCAATCGCCGAGCCCATATAGGGATCACCCAGTTGCAATTGGAAACCGAAGAAGGTGCGATAGAGGAAGGTGCCCAGAATATCGGTGGAGAAATCAGGCCCCGCCAGCGCACCTTGGGCGGCATAGATCAGGTCGAAGGCATTGAAATTCGCCACGAATGTCAGGATCGAGATGATCCCGATTGAGGGCAGGATCAGCGGCAGTTTGATCTTCCAGAACGCCGACATGCCCGTGATACCGTCCACCTCGCCCGCTTCCAGTATCTCTTGGGGGATCGACAGAAGGGCGGCGTAGATCAGCATCATCGGAATGCCCACGAACTGCCAAACGGAGACCAGCGCCAACGTCGTGAGCGCAGTTTCTTCCTTCCCCAGCCACGGCGAGAAAAGCGATTTCAGCCCGACAGCGTCAAGCATAGAGGGCGCAATGCCCCAGATCGGAGACAGGATGAGTTTCCACGCAAAGCCCACGATGACGAAACTCAGAATGGTCGGCACGAAAATCGCCGAACGGTAGAGCGCGGAGAAACGCAGGCGCGGATGGCTCAGGATTGCGGCCAATGCGATACCAATCGGGTTTTGCACCAGCATGTGTATCACGAAGAACCAGACGTTATTGCCAAGCGCGTTCCAAAACTGCTCCGACCACAGCGGATCACCGAAGAGCGTTTTGAAGTTCTGAAGACCGACGAAGACCCGCACCTGATCCACTTCCCGAAAAAGCGAAAGGCGCAGGGTGTTGAACAGCGGAAAGATCATCACGGCGGTGTAGATCAGCACCGCAGGTGCCAGAAACACGACAATGTGCCAGCGGATTTTGGGCTTTTGCATGGGATGCTCCGAAAGAAAATCCCGAACGCCGCGCGGGCGTTCGGGAGGTATTTAGGCGCGCTTATTGCTGCGGCTCATACCAGCTTGCGAGACCAGCTTGAAGCTCTTCGCCCAGCTCTTCGGGGGTTTTGGTCCCCTTGATAGCTGCGGCGGAAGCGCCCCAAGTCTCGTTCTCGAGGTTCGGCGTGCCGCGCGACAGGATCTGGTAGGTCGAGCGGATCGTGCTTTCGCACTCGGAGCGCCAGCCAATGAACTCTTTGGCAAGCGGATCTTCCATCTCGACAGGCGTGTCGGAGAGCGGGAAGAAGCCCGGAAGCGCGTTGCCGAAGATCGTCGCGAACTCGGGGCTTGCGACCCATGCGAGGAAGGTTTTCGCGGCTTCGGGATGCTCGGTCGAGGTGTTCATGCCGATACCGATATCGGTGTGATCGGAGATGTAGCAGGTGTCACCCGCGTTTTTCACTGGCGGCTTGAAAGCGCCCATCTCGAAATCAACCAGCGAGTTGAAGCCCGCGATTTCCCACGAGCCAGCGGGATAGATCGCCGCGCGGCCCAGAGTGAAGATGTTCTGGCTGTCGGGATAGGTCTGAGCCTCGAAACCGTCGCCCAGATAATCGGCCCATTTCGCAAGCGTCGCATAGGGTTCAACCCATTGCGGATCGGTGAGCTTCTGCTCGCCGTTGATCAGCGCCAGACGTCCCTCTTCACCCTTCCAGTAGGTCGGGCCGATGTTTTGGTAACCCATCGTGGCGGCTTCCCACTGGTCATTGGTGCCCATGGCCATCGGGATGTAGCTGCCGTCTTCCTTGAAGGCTTCCAGCGCGGCGAAGAATTCATCCTCGGTCGTGGGAACTTCAACACCGACTTCTTCGAATGCGTCCTTGTTGTAGATGAAACCGTGGATCACGGAGGCCATCGGCACACAGAAGGTCGCGGAGCCGTCATCGGTCTGCCACGCGGATTTGGCAACGTCGGAGAAGTTGCTCATGGCGTCCATGTCGCTCAGATCGGCAAGGTGGCCCGCATCATAAAGCGCCAGCGACACGTCAAAGGGACGGCAAGTCAGCAGATCGCCCGCAGAGCCCGCATCCAGCTTCGAGTTCAGCACCGAGTTGTATTCAGCGGGCGCCGAGGGCACGAAGTTCAGCTTGATACCGGGATGCTCAGCCTCGAAAGCAGGGATGATCTTGTCCTGCCACAGCGTCAGGTCGTCGTTACGCCAGCTTTCGATGGTCAGCGTCACGTCCTGCGCATAGGCGCTCGTTGCAACCAGCGCGGTGCCAGCAAGTGCCAGCGAGATAATCTTACGTTTCATTGTTAACTCCCATGTATTAGTTGTTGTTTCTGCTATTGTTTTTGATTTTGTCCAACAGGGGACGCAGATGCCCCTTGCTGGAATTCAGATGCGCTCTTGCCTCGGAAAGATCGGCCACGCCGCAGGCGATCAGGATGGCCGCTTTGACCTCTCCCTGCGCCCGCTCAATGGCATCGGCAGCCGCGTCTTCATCCACTTCCGCGATCGTGGAGACGATCATGCGGGCACGGGCGCGCAGCTTAATATTATCCGCCGTAAGGTTGACCATCATGCCGTCATAGACATGCCCCAACTGCACAGCCATCAGCGTCGAGAGCATGTTCAACGCGATCTTCTGCGCCGTCCCTGCCCCCATGCGGGTCGAACCCGACACGAGTTCGGGCGGGGTCGGCAGGAGGATGGAAAAATCACTGAGCGCAAGAAGTTCGGCGCCGTCATTATTGGCGATACCGATGACCGCCGCCCCTGCCGCACGCGCCAGACGTGCGGCCTCATTGGTAAACGGCGTGGAGCCACTGGCGGAAACGGCGATCACTGTGTCACGCGCAGCAATATCGGCAAATTCGTCTCGTATCTGACGCGTATCGTCCTCGGTGCCCCCTGGCATCTCCGCAGAGGTCGGCAATCCGCCCGCCATATGGATACGCACTTGGGAGGACGGGATCGAGAAGGTGCCGCCCAATTCCATCGCATCCGCAGCCGCCATAAGCCCCGATGAGCCCGCCGCCGTGTAGCGCAGAACACCACCGCTGGAGATTGTCTCGGCCATCGCCTTACTCGCGGATGCAATCTGGGAGGCAGCAACCTCGGCAGCGCCGGCAGCTTCCCTTTGACCACTCGCGAGAATCTGCGCAAGCTCATCCAGCGCAAGGCGGTCCATACCGCCAGCCCTGTCGTGCAACTTCTCAGTGGTCCTATGCTTCACAAGCGCCCCCATTGGATTAACAATTAGAGTGCCTATAAAATACCATTTGTCTACCACTTTGTCATTTTCCAGTTGCACGGCCCCATAAATCGCAACTTTCTGCACAAAATTTAAACAAACTCCTGCACACGCCTCTCCAATATAGCTTTTCCACCTTCCCCAATTCAGAAAGGTATTATATAGGTATGATCATGAGCAAAACGCCTGATCATACCCCCTTGCCCGTTGTGGCCATCGACGGCGGCGGAACCCGCTGCCGTGTTGCGCTGCGCGATGCGTCGGGGGATACGGTTGTGAAACTTGGATCAGCGAATGTGACCTCGGATTTCGACGCGGCGATTGCTGTGATTCGAGATGGGGCGGCGCAACTGTGCGCACGTACTGGCATGTCTCCCGACGACCTTTTCGCCCTGCCCACCTACGCGGGGCTTGCGGGTGTTGAGGGGCCGTCCATTGCCGACCGAGTTGCCCGCGCCCTGCCCTTCACCCACATCCGCGTCGAGCATGACCGCGCCTCGGCGCTCAAGGGCGCTTTGGGCAACCGCGACGGTGCGCTGGCCCATTGCGGCACGGGGTCGTTCTTCATCACCCAGATCAACAAGGTGCCGCGCTTTGCGGGCGGCTGGGGCCCTGTGCTGGGCGATCCCGCCTCGGCGCAATGGGTCGGGCGGCGCGTGCTCTCGCTCACGCTGGACGCACTGGACGGGCTTTTGCCCCACAGCGCCCTCTCTCGCGCAATCCTGACCACTTACGAGGATGCGGAGGGTATTGTGACCTTCGCCGCCACAGCCACCCCCGCCGCCTTTGGTGCGCTCGCCCCCGAGGTGACGCGCCACGCCGACGAAGGCGACGCCATCGCGCGTCAGGTGCTTGGGGAAGCAGCAGATTACATCGCCGATATCCTGCCGAAACTCGGCTGGGCATCAGGCATGGACCTGTGCCTTACAGGCGGGATAGCTCCGCAATTTTCTGCCTACCTCCCCGAGGAGATGCAACGCCAGATCATCGCGCCATTGGGCGAACCCCTGTCGGGCGCTTTGATGCTCGCGGAGGCCTACCGCGAGGAGATTGCACATGAATGTTGCTGAGTTCCTCAAGCCCGACACATGGTTCACCGCCCACGCGGGACCGCGCTACGTGCAGTTGCGGCATCGTTTGGAAGAGGCGATCAACATGGGCATCCTGCCCCCCAACTCCTCCCTGCCCCCAGAACGCGAGATTGCCGAGATCACCGATCTCTCCCGCGTCACGGTGCGCAAGGCCATTCACGAGCTGGTCAAGACGGGCATGGTCGAACAGCGGCAAGGATCGGGCTCCTTCGTCCGCGCCCCCGTCGCGCGGGTCGAGCAATCGCTGTCGCACCTGACTTCCTTCACCGAGGATATGAAAAGTCGCGGGCTGGAGACCACCTCACGCTGGCTGGAGCGCGGTGTCTTTCTACCCTCACCCGAAGAAATGATGATGCTGGGCCTGCCAAGCGGCAGTTCGGTCGCGCGGATTTATCGTCTGCGTGAGGCGGGGGATCAACCGATGGCGCTCGAACGCGCCTCCCTGCCCCTCGATATCCTGCCCAATCCCGTCGAAGTCACGGTCTCACTCTATGATGTGCTGGAGCGCAGCGGCAACCGTCCCGTGCGCGCAGCGCAGAAGATCTCCGCTGTGAACCTCACACCCGAAGATGCCGCCCTGCTAGGCGTCGCCGAGGGCGCGGCGGGACTGAGCATCCAGCGTATCTCCTATCTCGAAAGCGGGCGGGTCGTCGAAGTGACGAAGTCCGTCTATCGCGGCGACGCCTACGACTTCGTGGCCGAACTGCGCCTCTCCGATTGACCCGCCAAACAAGAAGGCTGCCAACCCATGTCCGTTGATCCACAAACGCAAATGCGCCGCGAAATCCTCGAAATACCCGATGCCGTTGAGCGTCTGCTTGGCGATGGAGCGGCACAGGTCGAGGCCACCGCCAGCGCTATCCGCGATGCCTCCCCCCGCTTTCTGTTGTCGGTTGCACGCGGTTCCTCGGACCATTGCGCCACCTACCTCAAATACGCAGCCGAACTCCTTCTGGGCCTGCCAATGGCCTCCGTTGGCCCCTCGGTCAAATCGATTTACGGCGTGGATGTGTCGGGCGCGGGCAGCCTGTGCCTCTCGGTCTCCCAATCGGGCCAAAGCCCCGACACCGTGAGCCTTGTGGACGCCTTCACGCGTACAGGCGCCTATAGCGTGGCCATCACCAATGACGCCACCTCACCGCTGGCGAAAGCAGCCACATCCACCCTACCCATCCATGCGGGCGCGGAACTGAGTGTCGCGGCGACAAAGACCTTTGTGACCTCGCTCGTCGCGGGGATCTGGCTTCTGGCGGAGATCAAGCAGGATGACGCCCTGCGCAAAGCCATCCGCGCCCTACCGCAGCAGTTGGAACAGGCGGTGCATTGCGACTGGTCCGCCGTGATCGGGGCCGTGACGGGCAATTCGCTCTACACCCTCGGACGCGGGCCGTCGCTGGCCATCTCCAACGAGGCGGCGCTCAAGTTCAAGGAAACCTGCCTGCTCCACGCGGAGAGCTATTCGAGCGCGGAAGTGCTGCACGGTCCTGTCTCGGTTGTGGGCGAAGGCTTCCCCGTCATCGCCTTTGCCGCGCATGATGCCGCCGAGGACAGCGTGGCAGAGGTCGCCGATGCGCTCGCGGACAAGGGCGCGCGGGTCTTTGCCACCACATCGCGGGTGAAAGCCTCGGAGCAATTGCCCCATGTTCGCACGGACCACTGGCTGACCGATCCGATCGCTTTGATCGCCTCCTTCTACGCCATGGTCGAGCCACTTGCCGTGAGCCGTGGCATCAACCCCGACACGCCGCGCCATCTTAAGAAAGTGACCGAAACGGTATGACACAGGATAGGGTAACATTCCGCAACGGGCGGATTTTTGACGGGTCATCGCTGCTCGATGGTTATGCGGTCAGTTTCGAGGGTGGGAAGCGCTGCGCCTTCGGACCTGACGCGGAGGTTAGGGATTGCGGCGAAGTCATTGATCTGGATGGGGACATTCTCAGCACGGGCTATGTCGATCTACAAGTAAACGGCGGCGGCGGCGTCATGCTCAATGACGATCCATCGCTGGACACGCTCACCCGCATGGCGCGCGCGCACCGTTCCCTTGGCGTGATCAGATTCCTGCCCACGTTGATCACCGATGCGCCAGACGTGACCCGCGCCGCCATTGCCGCCACGAAAGAGGCGGTGCGTGCAGGCGTGACGGAAGTGGCTGGTCTGCACCTTGAGGGGCCGCACCTGTCGATCCCGCGCAAGGGTGCCCATGATGCACGCTTCATCCGTAAAATGGACGACGAGGATATGGAGGTGCTACTAGACGCGGCGCGCGCCCTGCCCTGTCTCAAGATGACGCTGGCGCCTGAGTCCGTGACGGCGGAGCAAGTCACCACCCTGTCGCAAGCGGGCGTGCTGGTCTCGCTCGGCCATACGGATGCGGATTACGCCGCCTGCCGCGCCTATATGGACGCGGGCGCGCGCTGCGCGACCCATCTGTTCAACGCCATGAGCCAGCTTGGCAACCGCGAGCCAGGCCTTGTCGGTGCGGCGCTATCCAATGGCGCGGTCTCGGCGGGGCTGATTGCCGATGCGATCCACGTCCACCCTGCCAGTATGCGCACGGCGTGGCGAGCAAAGGCCCAGCCAGGCCAGATTTTCCTCGTCACGGATGCAATGGCTGTTGCGGGCACGGATGATGCCTCCTTCCAACTCAACGGTCGCACGATCCGCCGCGAGGACAACAGCCTGAGACTGGAGAACGGCACATTGGCGGGGGCGGACCTTGATCTGACCACGGCCATCCGCAATCTGGTGGAGAAGGTTGACGTGCCCCTTGAGCACGCGCTTTTCGCCGCCACCCTTGCGCCCGCAAATCTGATCGGTGTGGAGTTGCGCGGCCCTGCGTCACCTGACTGCACACGCGCCGACCTCATCCGTATCAAGGCGGACCTGAGCGCCGCCACCCCGCTGGGCTGAAGCGCCACAACCAAGAGACAAAAAGCCCCGCTCCCGCCAGAAGAGGCTGTAGGGAGCGAGGCGCTCGGCACCTGCGCAAAGACTTCAGAACACACAAGAAAATCTTTGCGAACCGCCACCGCCCTCAAATGGGATGAGTCGGGAGGTTGGTGAGAGGGCCGAAAAGGAATGTCTTTCTCGTTTCAACCCGCCTGTCAGTGGGCGCTGGCCATTTCCGTGCCTGCGCCCGCAACCTGCTGCGCAGGTGAGGCCGCGGAGCGGGAAATGTGCGAGCCGCGCCCTTCGGAGACATTCACCGTGCGTGTGAGGCGGATCTTGCCTTGCGTCGCAGGGATCGCATGGATTTCCACATCGACTTTTTCGACTTGGGCGAAGGGCGTCACACCCGTGGCGGGGTAAGTCACACCGTCATGACGATGCGCCGCCCGTCGATCTCCACCACATCCACCCGCGTGTCGTAGAGGTCGGACAGCCCCTCTTCGTTCAGGACCTCTTCGGGCGTCCCTGCACTGTGCAACCGCCCGTTCTTGAGCGCAATCACATGGTCGCAATGGGCGCCCGCAACCGTCAGGTCGTGGATCACCACGGCGACGGTGCGTCCCATATTGACCTCCTCGCGCGCCACCCGCATCACCGTGCGGGCGTGGGAGATATCGAGGTTGTTGAGCGGCTCGTCGAGCAGCATCACGTCCCCCGTCTGTGCCAGCACCATCGCCAGAAGCGCCCTTTGCCTCTGCCCGCCCGAGAGCGCGTCAAGGTAGCGATCCGCGAACTCCCACAGGTCGAGCCGCGCAATCGCCTGCTCCACGATCACCTTGTCCGCACCGCTCATCGTGCCGCGCGAATGTGGATACCGCCCAAACGAGATCAGGTCGCGCACGCTCAGGCGCGGGGTGACGGGCGTGCTCTGGCGAAAGATCGACAGGCGCTTGGCCAGCGCGGCGGTGGCAATGTCACCGATGGGAAAACCGTCGAAGAGCACCTCGCCACCGCGGATCGGCGTGAGCCGCCCCATCGTGGTCAAAAGAGTCGACTTGCCCGCTCCGTTCGGCCCAACGATGGCGGTGAGCTTGCCCTTGGGAAGCGCGAGGGTGATGTCGTGCAGGATCTTTGCACCGTCGATGGCAACTGTGAGATTTCGGGTTTCGATCATCGGGATTTCCGCGAGAACAGGAGGATGAGAAAGACAAGGCCGCCGAGGGCTTCGATCACCACGGAGACCGAGGTTTGCAACGACAGCACCCGCTCGAAAAGGGTCTGCCCCGCAACCAGAAGCGCGGCACCGAGCATCGCGGCGGCGGGCAGCAGGTGGAGATGGCGCCACGAGCCAATCACGCGATGCGTCAAAGCCGCCACGAGCAGTCCGAAGAAACTCACGGGCCCGATCAGCGCGGTGGAGGTGGAGACCAGAATGGCGATCACGGCGAGTAGCCTGCGGGTGTGTGCCGCGTAATCCACGCCCAGCCCAAGCGCGGTATCGCGCCCCAAAGCCATGACATCAAGGCGGCGGTGGATCGCCATGAAATAGGCAAAGCAAAGCGCGGTAATCGCGAAACATATCCATGTCAGCTCCGTGTGCACCGCATTGAAACGCGCGAAGCTGGCCTGTTGGACCACGGAAAATTCGGAGGGGTCTATGATCCGGTTTATGAGCGACGTGATCGAGCGGAAGAAGACACCGAGGATCAGCCCCGTCAGCACCATCCGCCCCAGATCCTGCGCCCCGCGCAGCACTAGCCCAAAGAGCGCCAGCGCCGCAAAGGTCATCACCGCCGTTTCCGCAAAGAACTTCGGGATCGCCGCGATCCCCGCATACCCCACGCCCCCGATGAAGAAAACGAGCGCGGTCTGGATCATCAGGTAGAGCGCGTCGAACCCCATGATCGACGGGGTCAGAATGCGGTTGGCGGTGAGCGTCTGGAACACGACCGTCGAGGCCGAGACAGAAACCGCGAAGGTGATCAGCGCCACCAGCTTGATGCCGCGAAACGGGATGATGAAGTCCCAATTCCCCCGCGCACCCGTGGTCATAAAGGCAAGCATCGCAAGGGTGAGGAGTGCACCAAGCGCGAGGAGTCGCGATCTAGCCATGGCGCGCCCTCCCGTGCAAAATCCAAAGGAACAGCGCCGCGCCGATCACGCCGAGGATGGTGCCAACAGGGATCTCGAAGGGGTAGCGGATCACGCGCCCGAGGATGTCACAGGCCAGCACCAGCCCTGCCCCGCTTGCCGCCACGATCGGCAAGGTATGGCGCAGGTTCTCGCCGTAGATGCGGGCGACGAGATTGGGGACGACGAGGCCGACGAAGGGCACCATACCCACAGTCACCGTCGTGACCGCCGAGATAACGGCCACAATGGCCAGCCCGAGCATCAACACCTGCCCGTGGTTAAGGCCGAGCGAAAGTGCCGCATCCTCGCCCAACCCCGCCAGAGTGAAACGATCCGCGTAGACATAGGCAATCACGGTCAGCGCGCCCGCGAGCCACAGGTATTCGTAACGCCCCAGCATAACGCCCGAAAACTCGCCGTTCACCCAGATATCGAGGTATTGCAGCAGGTCGCGCTCATAGGCCAGAAAGGTCGTCGCCGCGCCGATGATCCCGCCATAGACCAGCCCAGTGAGCGGCACGAGCATGGGATCGTGCGGCGGGAGGCGGCGCACCAGTGACAAAAAACCAGCCGTCCCGATCAGCGCCGTGACCGTCGCCGCGCCCATCTTCGCCCATAGCGCGGCACCTGGTGCCAGAAGCGTGACCACGACCAGACCCAGTGCTGCGGCCTGCGAGGTTCCTGCGGTAGAGGGTTCAACGAATTTGTTGCGCGAGAGCATCTGCATGATCACCCCCGCAACGGCCAGTCCCGCCCCTGCAAGAAGGGCCGCAGCCGTGCGCGGCAGGCGACTGTAGAACAGCAGCCAGATGCCATCCCCTGACAGCGACGAGACCCCCGTGAGACAACTCACGAGGGCCAGGACCGCAAGGGTCGCAACGATGATCGCCTTGGCGCGCACTTAGCCGCCGAATGCCGATTTCAGGATCGACAGGGTTTCCATCGTCGACTGGATGCCACCAGCGGCAAGGTAGAAGCCGCTTGCGTTGAGGTAGACGATCTGGCCCTTCTGCGCAGCCGTCGTATCCGCGATGATCGCATTGTCGAGCATCTCCTGTGCGCTCTCACCTTCCGCACCGATGGCGGCAGCACGATCAAGGACGAGAATCCAGTCGGGATTGGCCTCACGCACGAATTCAAAGGAGATGGATTCCCCGTGCGTGCTGTCTTCCAGCCCCTCAATCACTTCGGGCAGGTCCAGTGCCTTATGCAGCCAACCGAAACGCCCGCCCGCACCATAGGCGGAGATTTTGCCACCGTTGGTCAGAAGGATCAGGGCCGTGCCCTTGTCAGCGACCGCCGCTTTCGTGGCTACGATCTCGGCATCGAGTTCCGCCACCAGCGCCGCAGCCTCGTCCTCTTTTCCGAACAGCTCACCATAGGCCTCAAGCCGCGCGCGCGCCTGCGCCAGAAGGTCGTCTCCATACATGGTCATGTCGACGGTTGGTGCGATTTTCGACAGCGCCTCCACCTGAGACGAGGACCGCCCTCCCGCCACAATCAAATCGGGCGCGGCTGCATTGAGCGCCTCGAAGTCGGGCTCGAACAGCGTGCCGAGATTGCCTTCGTAGGATTCGAGGTAGGGCAGATAGGTTTTGTTCACCGAAGTCAGCCCGTCAACTTCCAACGCATCAAGCATATCGAGTGCCGCCAGATCGTAGACGGCAACGGAAGCGGGTTGCGCGGGCACGGTGGCAGGCCCCGTGGCCGTTTCGATGGTGATGTCATCTGCAAAAGCGGCCGTGGCGCAGAAGACGGCCGTAGCCGCGGCTGTAAGAGTGCGAAGCATGAGATGTCCTGTCAGCGATTCATTTCTGACTGTTTGGATAAGGTATTGCATTCAAGAGGTGCAACCCCTATTTCCGATGAAAACAATAGGATATGGAAATGCCCCGACAAACTGGAACCTTTCACACCGCACATGCCTCCAAATACCTGCAACAGATGTGCAAGCATTTCGCGCATAAGGTGGAAGTGAACTACGATCCCACGCACGGCGAGGCCAAGATGCCCTTTGGTACGGCGACCTTCGACGCCACCGACGAATTGCTGACCGTCACGCTGGACGCGCAGGCGCCCGAGCAACTCGACAAAGCCCGCGATGTGATCGACGTGCATCTGCAAAAATTCGCGTTCCGCGAGGAATTTGACGGGATGAATTGGGAAGAGGCGGTTTAGACGGGCCGCCCCCTTTCCCCACAAAAACGCGCCCCCGAATGCGGGGACGCGCCTGATCTTGTCAGCAAAGCGGGATTGCTCGCGCCTCACCCTTTGCGGCGGATTGTTCCGACCAACTCGCAGGCCTCCGCCAAAGTGTTGGAGATGGTGCCGTATTTGCGCAGGTTGCGGTGCAGGAGATCCAGCCGATTGTCGTTCTCGTCGGTCTCCACCACGATTTCGTAATCGATCCGCTGCATCTTCGGCGGGCTGTCCTGACGCACTCCGTGCAGGCGGATTTCCATGCCACCCAGATCGAAGTCAAGCATCGGAGCCACCCGCTCGGCACCCTTGAGCATACAGGCGGCGAGACTGGCCAGCAGCAACTCGGCGGGGTTGAAGGCATCCGCACGCCCCGCCATATCAGTGTCCAGAACGATGCGGGCCTCTTCGGTCGTGGCTTCGGAGCCGTGGCTGTCGATACGACGAGCTGTGACGGTATAGTCGAGCATTATTCCCACTCCATTTCCTCATAGGTCGCCTGCGCATTGCGGCCCGCAAGCGCGTCGAATTGCGCAAGGTCTTGCCACGGCGTCTGATCGATGGACGGCACTTGCATGATATCACCCCCCGCCTCGATCAACGCCCCGATTTGCGCACGCAGGTTCACGAGGTAGTCGCGGGTGTCGCGCGTGGCGGTCGGCAGATCGGTCGGGCCACCATGCCCAGGCACGATATGTGCGGGATTGAACGCCGCCATTTCATCGAAGACCGCGATCCAACTGTCGGTGTCGCGCGCGGGACCATTGCCCAGCAAGCGGTCGACATAGACGATATCGCCCGTGAACATCACATCCCGCGCCTCCAGCCAGACGAAACTGTCCCCCGCCGTATGCGCTGCACCACGATGCATGATGTCGAAACCGTAGCCTCCGACCTCAAGCCTGTAGTCGCTCTCGAAGGTCACATCGGCATAGGCGGGTTCGGTGCCCTCCAGCCCCTCGCCCAGAAACTGCGTCAGCGCGATCATATGCTCCTGTTCGCGGGCATGGTGATCCGCAAGTGCCGCTTGCGAGGCGATCACGGTTGCGCCCTGCCCTTGCCAATAGCTGTTGCCGAGCCAGCGGTGATCCTGCCCGCCCGTGTTGATGATATGGGTCACGGGCTGGTCGGTGACACTGCGGATCACCGCGTGCAACTCTTCCGCCCCCTGCCACGACCCGCCCGCATCCATCAGCACCGCGCCCTCGGGTGTGACCACAAGTCCGAAGGTGGCGTTGTTGGCGAGGTTCTGCGGGTTACGCTGTTCCAGCGGCCCGACGATAGCCCAGACATCCTGCGCAACGGGGCGCAGGTCGAGACCATCGGCAAAACCCGCAACAGGCGCGGCGAGTGCGATAGCGGTGATGAGATGGCGGATCATCCCTGCAACCAGCCTTCGAGCTTCACCGCATCAGGCAGGCCACCCGCATGGACCAGCGCGCCATCGACGGAAATGCCAGGGGTGGACATAACACCCGCCATAGCAATGGACTTGGCATCGCTGACCTTTTCGATCTCGACGGCGACGCCGAGTTTGGCGGCGGTCTCTCGGACCATGGTTTCAGTTGTCTCGCAGCGTTTACAGCCAGGGCCGTAGATTTTGACAGTTTTCATGGAAACATCCTTTCGGGAAAGATCGTCAGACGATTACAGGAGAAAGTTGAACAGGAAGCCTGTGGCGAGAATGCCCACCGAGACCACGGCGATGAAAATCGCGATCAGGCGGAGCGTCAGCACCTGCTTGAGAATGATCATTTCGGGCAAGGACAGTGCGATCACCGACATCATAAAGGCCAGAGTTGTGCCGAGCGCCGCGCCCTTGCCCAAGAGCGCCTCAACGATGGGAATGACGCCCGCCGCATTGGTATACATGGGCACGCCCACCACGACCGCCGCAGGGACCGACCACCATGCCTCGCCGCCCATAATCTTGAGCATCATCGCTTCGGGAACATAGCCGTGGATGGCTGCACCGATACCGATACCGACCAGCACCCAGATCCAGACCTTGCCGACAATCTCGCGCACATCTTGAGGCTTGTCTCTCAAATTCATTCTGAATATTAAATATGTTGTTTGGCCTTTAGGCAAACAAAGGCTGAATCACCGTTAAATATTGTAAGGAGTAATCAAATGCTTCGTGGTTTCACACTGCTATGCGCCACAGCCGCCTCAACTTTCCCGATAGTTTTGACAGCGGGTAGTTTGAGTGACCCAATAGTTGAACCAGTTCCGTCCGCTCCTGTGGATGCAGCACCTCAGCCAGTTAATATTGATTGGAGCGGCGCATATGTTGGCGTCGGTTTGGGCTACGGCGCCGGTGATGCGTTTGCAAAGGATGTCATTCAAGCAGATCTTGGAACCGGGGCCAGTATTTTTAATAGTGATTTTTCACTAGATGGCCCACTAGGCACCATCCATGCGGGGTATAACTGGAATGTCCGCCAAAATTGGATTTTGGGGATTGAAGGAGAGGTAAGCCTTGCTGGTACGGTCGACGGTTCGTACCTGGCAACTGACGGTAGATCAACGGTTGACATCTCCTATGGGAAAATGGCGCAGTTGCGTGCCCGATTGGGCTACACAATGAACCGAGCAATGTTCTATGGCGCCGTTGGTCTTGCTGGTGCTGAAATTAGCATCGACGCAACCCATTCTACGGGAGCCGTTTTCAAAGGTGACAATTACCAAATTGGGGGAGTCATCGGCCTTGGGGTCGAATATGCCCTTACCGATGACTGGTTGCTGCGGGCCGAAGTAAATTACGCTGATTTCGGAAGCGCTGATTACAGCCTAGAACACACTGGTGGCACATACTCCGCTGCTGAAGCAACAGGAGGCGGGACCGGTACACTTGTGCGTTTGGGAGTTAGCTATAAGTTCTGATCCGATATCCAGACGAATTCCTTTAGAAGCCGAGGGGCAACTGCCCGAACTTCAATAGATTTCGTAAACACCACATAGCTCTTGGTTTTCTCAACCAAAGAGCTATGTGGATTGGCCTGCCACAGGTCTGATGCACTCCCAGAGATTTCCCATAATAGATGACTGCGCCCCCCGCTTGAAACTTCGGGTTCGCAGTCGCTAATGGATGAAGCGTGTTCGAAGCGTAGGTATCACCGCCGCCCCGAACTTGAGCGCTCTACCCCCCCCTTCAAAGAGGGACCCTAGGATTAGTACTGTTTTACAAAAAGTTCTCTGGGAGCAAGGTTGCGTCGAGTCGGCCGCAGCCCGTTCGAGATCGTCAACGCCCGACATTGCTGCCCTTCCAGATGAACCGTTGCGACCTAAATCGATCTAGCAGCATTCCTCGCCCCGTTCACCATCGCCAGCTTAGTTGTTAGATAGGACACCCCAGCTTAACTCAATGACTATCACGCTTCAGCTCGTCATGACTTTGGGGAAAATATGGCGCGACCGCACAATTTGTTTGCTGGTCAGTGCATTAGGAGCGACGCCTCTTTGATCTCTGCTGGTCCAGCCATTGACGTGGCGGGGCCATTCCCGACACCAAAACCACGGCGTCGCCCCCTCCATCACGCTATCGGCGACGATCTGCACCACCGCCGCACCCGCCTTCCCGACATGCGGGGTCAGGGTGAAATCGGGCCGTTCAAGCAGCGCCATATAGGGATGCTCCGCTGCGGGCGAGTTGAACACCGCATCCAGTAACTCCTTCCGCCCCATGACGCTAATGAGGGGTGTGATTGGCGTAGACGAAGTCGGCGAAAACGAAGACGAAGTCGCGATCAACGACCTTGAACTCACTTTCGATTTCAGCGGCGGCACCGTACATGGTGATGCGTACAATTCTGCTTTCTATGTCAGCAACGGCAGTGAACAGATTTCTATAGGCCGCGATCTGGAAATCACGGGTGGGCCTAGATCCGTAACAAGCACGGGCTTTACAGCTAGAGCTTCCGGCGACTTGATTGACGCAGGCGACACCATCGGCATTGACGGAATGCTCGAAGGGGAATTCTACGAATATGGCTACTTCGGTGCGAAAGTGGGTGATCTCAACGCCGATCTGACTACGCCAGACGGAACTGACACGGCCCAAGGCGGCTTTGCAGCATACGAGGTATCTCCATGACCGCGTGCGCATGACACGCCCGCTACAGGTGGCGGGGTATCCTCTTCCTCTCTGCCGCCTCCATCTGAAACGACCACTATCTCCAAGTCTCCGTTCCACGATCAACTTATAGGTTGCCATAAATTGTTCTTGCCTAGGCCTTGAACAATGTAGAGGCGTGGACCTCATGGTCTGGCAGCTTGCAATTGGGCAGCAGAGCAACGAGATCAGGCCATCGCATGAAAAAACTTGAAAACCAGATTTGACAATAGCTCCAAACGTTCACACGAACGCCCAAGATCAGAAATTCTGATACTGGCCTTCTTCTATCCTTTGCTAGCCTTTGTTTGGATTAATAAGAAAGAAAACGCCGCGCCAAATGCCGCAAACATCAATGCCGCTTGATAGTTTTGAAATATGTCAAACAGTATGCCTGCAGAATAAGGCCCCAACAGTCCGGCAATTGCCCATGCCGTAAAAACCCGAGAATAAACGATCGTTCCGAGAGTCACACCAAAACGATGAGAAAGATAGGCTGGGTACGCTGCAATGGTCCCACCATATGTGAAACCAACAATTGCCAGTCCGACTATCGTTATATTCAGTTCAGCTATAGCTGCCATAAATAGCAAGGCAACACATGACAGTCCCGCAAGAGAAGCCAAGACAAGCCGCCCGCCGATTTTGTCTGTCAAAACGCCTGCCATCAAGCTACCAATCATATTCGAAAACGCGATGACGACGGGCGCTCCGATGCTCCAAAACGCCCCCCTCCCCTAGAGTCTGTCAGGCCTGAGGCATGGCCAATAGCCATGAGGCCTGCAGTTACGGCACCACAATAGCTGAGCCACAACCAGATGGTTTGGGGGCGGGACAGAGTACCAACACCAATATCGACGCTACCGTCAGCACCAGAGAAATACATAAATAGGGATCGCGAAAGAACCAAAGCACTTGCTGCGGAGAACACCACCAAACAAACCGCCAGAAAAAGAAGCGCAGCAGTCCACCCGCCAAAGTCGATCGCAATGCGAAGCGGAAGAGGGAATACCACAGCCCCCAAAGCGTAAGAAGCGGTGGCAATTCCCATCGCAAAGCCTTTGCCCTGTGGGAATGCTCTCCCTGCTAATTGAAGCGCATAGCCATAGCCCATGCCGTTCGCACCGCCAAAAACCACACCGAACCCTATCCACGCGAATACAATTGATGAACCGAGTGCAGCCACCGCACATCCCACTGCAGCAACCGTACCAACAATTGCAACATAGATGGCTGGGGTTACACGATCATACAGCCTGTGCCCCCAAAAAACCGATGCTGCAAGCGATGCCAATGCGATAGAGTAAGTCATGCTTGCCGAACTGCGCGAAACGAATAGTTCCGCCTCTATCGCTAGCAGTAGAACCGAAAATGCATGTATCGATCCGAGACCAAAGGTTAAGAGCGCTGCGCCCCAAAGCACACTGTTCCGTCTTACAAAAGTCACGCATCACCCGCTTCGACTATTGATTTCTTTGCTGCCGGCACACTGATTAAGCCAAATCTGCCTGTGGCTAGTATTCTTTTTAAACTCATGTTCTGCCCAAATTCTGTATTCCAAAGGCCCTCAATGGCGCCATGAAGCGTATAAAAAACGAAAGGGACATCGATCAGAGGTAGGTTTAATTCAAACGACGAAATGTGCTGCAACTTTGGGCCGCAAGGGCGATTTGTGCCGCTATCGGCTGTCCCGTTGCCGGATAGCAGCTAACGAATTCTATCGGGTTAAGGGGCAGATTTGTTTCGACCACTTTTAGCTTGTTTGCCAATAGTTGATCTTGGAAAATTTCAGGCGGCATCAAGCTAACGCCTAACTCTGCTATTGTTAAACTAGAAACCGCAGAAAGGCTGTTGCAAACAGTTGCCCTCCAGTGATCAGCCCCCGATTGTTTAAACCAATCACTAATGACGTTATGAAGGTTGGAATGCGCAGACAGAGTTATGATAGACTGTGATTTGAGATCGGCTGGCGTCAGATCTCTGTCTGGCAACTCAAGCTTCGGGCTTGCCATCCACTTGTAGTCTACAAGTCCAAGACTATGCGACACGAGCCCAACTCCTCTTACCGGGCCAGGCAGTAGAGCCAAGTCAATCTCTCCGCTCAGAAGTTGTGACCAGACCACATTGGTTAAGCCAACTTCCAGCTCAACCCTCAATCTTGGGAAATTGGTATCGAGTTGTCTGACCAAATCTGGCAGCCAGGTCATGGCTACAGTTTCGGTCACCCCCAGCTTCACATGACCAGAGACATGCGAAGTATTGGCCACGCGCGACGTTGCCTCATCTACAAGCTTTATGATGCTTTCGCCATATTGTAAAAGTTCACGCCCCTTCGGGGTAAGCTTGTTCGACTTGTGAGTGCGATCAAAAAGGTCGATGCCCAATGTTGCTTCGAGGTTCTTAATTCGCATCGAAACTGTTGGCTGAGTCGCATTTAACTTTAGCGCCGCTGCGCTGAAGCTACCGAGCCGTGCGCACCATATGAATGTTTCTAAGCTCTTAAGATTCATGGCAGGTACCTTTTCACCCCATCCTGTTATCATGTTTGATCAAAAGCAAGTATTTTTGATCAATATATGTAATAAGACAAAGTGATCTGGTGAATCGGATCTTTGAAATCGGACTGTGAACTACGGTGAATCCCGAGCCCTTGAAGGGATACGAGACTGGTGAAACGCCGAAATTTTACGGATCAATTTAAGGCTAAGGTGGAAATGGAAACACTGCAGGGCGATAAGACGATCAAAGAGTTCGCATAGACGCATCAGCTTCACCCCAACCAGGTGACCACATGGAAACGTGAAGCTGTCGAAGACATGGCGAACGTGTTCTCCCGACGCCTCCGACATAAACCTATCCTCTAGACTGGAAGTACCCGCAACAACTGCCCATCATCAGTTTTGTAGGCACCAAAGGCGGCCTAATCCAAGAGAGAGTTTGGCTCATCTTGTTGGTATGATTATGCTGCGCGCTGTCTGTGATGCAAGCATCATGCTTCGAGTGCTTTTCGTTTGATCCTTTCTCGTTATTGTAGAATGGCTTTGTCCCGTCCGAAGCAAACATCCGACGGCGTGACGTTATTCAGGCTCTCATGGTAGCGCCGATGATTGTAATGATCGACGAAGGCCTTGATCTGGGCCTTGAGATCGCCGAGCAGGAAGTGGTTTTCCAATAAGACGCGATTTTTCAATGTCTGATGCCAACTCTCGGTCTTGCCTTGGGTCTGCGGGTGATACAGCGCGCCTCGTACAGGATGCGATTTCAGACGTGTTTGGGCCTGGCGGATTGATCCTGCAAGCCAGCCTCACCACGTTGCAAGTCTCGATCGTACCAGCGATAGAAAGTGGTCCGGGGGATGCCCTGCTTGGCCAAAGTAGAAATGTACGGACTCTCGGGACACTTCCTGTAAATCCCCTGACTTGGGATGGAGGAAGTAATCATGCCGAAAGAAGACCGAGACACTCAACGCAAGCTGAGAGTTCTCCAACACGCCGAGAAGATCGGCAATGTACGCAAAGCATGCCGGTATTTTGGGATTGGGAGATCCAGCTTTTTTTAGATGGCAGGATGCCTACCAAAAGCATGGTGAGGCTGGCTTGAAGAATGCCAAATCAATTCCGAAGAACCTAGCCAATCAAACACCTGCTGAAATCGTCGAGAAGGTTCTGTATCTGCGCAGCAAGTTTCATCTGGGGCCATGCGGCGAGGCTCCACCTCAAAACCCAGTGCAATTCAAGGTGTACTCAACGCCCCTGATTGTGCGCCACCACTGCACCCGTGTTTTCTGAACCTTAGCAAATCCGAGGCAGCTGCTCGCCAACCATCATGTCCACGACACGTTGACCGCCGAAGAGGGTGCGCATGGTGACTCTGCCTGCGGGGCCTTCTGTGGCACGGCCGATAATAGCCGCGTTCTGGCCTTCGGGAGTATCGCGCATGGCTTGCAGGGCTGCCTCGGCCTGTTCTTCGGGCACGAATGCGACCAAGGTGCCTTCGTTGGCGAGATAGAGCGGATCGAGGCCGAGGATTTCGCACATGCCTTTCACCTCGGTGCGCAGCGGCAGGGCCGTTTCCTCGATTTCGATCCCGATCCCTGCGGCCTCCGCCATTTCGTTGAGCACCGATGCCACGCCACCGCGCGTTGCATCCCGTGCCGCTCGTGTCTCGGGGGCGGCTGCGATGACGGCTTCCATAAGGTGCCCAAGCCCCTGACAATCCGAAGGGATCTCGGCGGCAAGCGCCATTTCCCCGCGCGCTGCAAGAATGGCCGCGCCGTGATCGCCAAGCACTCCATTAACAATGGCCACATCACCAGGGCGGATATGGCTGGCCGCCAGATCGCGGCCTGGCGGGATCACTCCCACGCCCGAGGTGGTGACGAACAGCTTGTCGGCCATGCCGCGCCCGACCACCTTCGTGTCGCCAGTCACGATGCGAACCCCTGCTCTTTCAGCCTCGATCCGCATAGACTCCACGACGCGTTGCAACAGGGCGATCTCAGTCCCCTCCTCGATAATAAAGGCCGCCGAGAGCCACAGAGGACGCGCGCCGCCCACGGCCAGATCGTTGACCGTTCCACAGACGGCGATCTTGCCGATGTCGCCGCCTGGAAATTCCACCGGTTCGACCACGAAACTGTCAGTGGTAAAGGCCAGCCGCACACCGGGTTCCTGAAGGGCGGCATCCATGAGGCGGGCCTGATCCTCCATTCCGTCGGGGCGGAAAGCATCCGTGAAAACGCTTTCGATCAGCTGACGCATGGCTGTGCCGCCGCCCCCGTGGGCCAGCGTCACGTTTCCCTTGGGTGACTTTCGCTGCATGTTCATTGTGCAGGCTCCACTGCTCGGGCACCGCCATACTGGTAATAGGCGGCGCAGGCCCCTTCGGAGCTGACCATCAACGCACCAAGTGGGGTCTCAGGCGTGCAGCCACGCCCGAATTGCGGACAATCGACGGGCTTGACCCGACCAGTCATCACAGCACCGCAGGCGCAGCCCTCGGGCTCTTCGACATGACGACGCTTCGCACCATATCCGATTCCGAATTTCGCCTCGGCGTCGAAGGCGGCATAGGCAGGGCGGATGCGCAACCCGCTGGCGTCAATCTCGCCCAAGCCGCGCCATTCGAAACTGGGCCGCTGCTCATAGACCTTGTCCATCGCCGCCATTGAGGCGGGGTTCCCGTGCTCGGGCACCACGCGGGAATACTGGTTCTCCACCTCGGCGCGGCCGTCACGAATTTGCTCCAAAACCATCAGAACCGATTGCAGCAGGTCGAGCGGTTCGAAGCCCGCCACGACAATGGGCTTGCCGTAGTCTTGCGCGATGAAGTCATAGGGATGGACACCGATCACCATCGACACATGACCCGGCCCGACAAAGCCATCGAGCACCATATGCGGATCGTCAAGCAATACTTTAAGCGGCGGCGGCACCAAGATGTGGTTGCAGAAGACGGTGAAGTTGGCCAGCCCCTCCTCTGCCGCCTGAAGGATCGAGAAAGCGGTCGAAGGCGTGGTCGTTTCGAAGCCGAGGCCGAAGAACACCACCTCGCGGTCGGGATTGCGGCGGGCCAGTTCCAGCGCGTCCAGCGGCGAGTAGACCATGCGGATATCGGCTCCGTCCGCCTTGGCCTGAAGCAGGCTTTTCTTGGTTCCAGGCACCCGCATCGCATCGCCAAAGGTGGTGAAGATCACCTCCTCGCGCTCGGCCAACTCAACACATTCATCGACACGGCTCATGGGCAGGACGCAGACGGGACAGCCCGGCCCGTGGATGAACTCGATGCCGTCAGGGGTCAGCTTGTCCAACCCGTAGCGGAAGATCGCATGAGTGTGCCCGCCGCATATCTCCATGATGTGCAACGGCTTTTCGGCACTTGCGCCAATCTCATCCGTCAGCGCGGCAATCTTGTTCAACAGGGCGCGTGCTGCGTCGGGGTCGCGGAATTCCTCGGCAAATTTCATGCTGTCCCCTCCAATGCGGCATCACCCGCGGCCATGGCTTCCAGCGCTTCCTGCGCCTCACCAAGATCGCGCAGCGCGGCCAGTGTTTTTTCCGCCTCATCCTCGTCGATCACGCTCATGGCAAAGCCAACGTGGATCAGAACCCAAGCACCAACCAGCCCCTCAAGCGGTCCGTTGGCGACAGGCGCCACATTGACCTCGCGGCGCACACCCGACACTTCGGCCATCGCCATCATCCGCGCGTCATCGGTGATCTGCGTAATTTGACCTGGTATTCCCAGACACATGGCTAGTCCTCCCTCGTTTCCTGAGCGGCCTTGCCGTTCTCGACAATACCGTAGCGTTCCAGCTTTCCGCGCAGACCAACCCGACTGAGGCCTAGCTCGGCCGCGGCGCGGCTTTTGTTCCACTTCAACCGCGTTAGCGTTTCGCGCAGAATGCGCATCTCGATCTGTTCGACCCTGTCCTTCAACGTGCCCGAACCGACCAACATCGTGTCCAGCCCCTCGTCGTGGTCGCTGTCTCCAGGTTGACGGGCGGATTGCAGGATATGGCGCGAGACCACCTCGGGTCCGATGATTGCGTCCTGCGAGAAGATCAACATGCGCACCAACTCGTTCTCCAGCTCGCGAAGGTTGCCGGGCCAGCTGTAGTCCACGAGAAACTGAAGCGCGTCTTCGGACAGGCCGTGGACCATCTTGCCATGGGTCGAAGCCGCCTCGAAAAGCAAATGCTGGGCAAGGACGGCGATGTCTTCGCGCCGCTCACGCAGGGGCGGCACCGTGACCACCGCCCGCGCCAGCGCATAATAGAGATCCGAGCGGAACCGATCATTCGCAACATCGACACGCAGGTCGCGGCAGGCCCCCGTTAACAGACGCGCATCGGTGGTCTGCTCTTCATGGCTGCCCAACGGGCGAAAGCGACCTTCCGTGGCCACCCGCAGCAGTGAAAGCTGCATGGCTGGCGATAGATCAGCGATCCCGTTGATGAAGATCGTTCCCCTATCAGCCTTGCGCAGCAGCCCCGCCTTGTTGTTCGTGATACCAGGCACCGCGCCGTGACGGGCACCGAACAATTCGACCGCCAACACCTCGTCATCAACGCCCGTGCAGTTGATCTCGTAAAAGGGTCTGTCGGATCGCAGCGAGGAATAATGGATCGCGCGGGCGAGATCCGTCTTGCCAGTGCCCGCCTCCCCCACGATCAGAAGCGGCACGTCGAAGCTGGCGAACTGCCTCGCTTGTGCGATGATCGCGTTCATCGGCGAATTGGGGGCGCGCATCACGTTCTCGAACCCCAGCCCTTCGCGAAGCGCACGGCGCTTTTCTTCGAGCTTGTTTTCCACGCTGCGCGCCAGATAGCGCATTTCCAGCGACATCCGCTCATGCTCGCGGTTGAGCCTGAACAGGTCGGCCGCATTTTTGGCCGTCATGACCAGTTGGTCGGGGTGCCACGGCTTTGTCACGAACTGGTATATGCCAGCCTCATTGATCGCCGCGATCATGTCGCTGGTTTCCGTGTAGCCTGTGATGATAATGCGCACAGTTTCGGGCCACCGATCACGCACCTCGGCCAGAAACTCCACCCCACTGCGCCCGGGCATCCGCTGATCGCAAAAGATCACCTGAACGTCGTGCTGCTCCATCAACGCGCCAGCCTCGTCGGCATTGAGCGCCATAAGGCATTCGAAATCGTCCTCCAGCGCCATGCGCATGGCGTTGAGAGAGTGCTCTTCGTCATCGACCAGCAGGATGGTGGGCAAGGTATCCGCCATGGCCCTACTCTGCCGCTGCCTTGCCAGCCTTGCGCGTCAACGCGCCGCGCAGCCAGTTCAGCCAGTTCTCCATGCCTTCGCCAGTGCGGGCCGATACGCGTATCACCTCGATAGCAGGGTTCACGCGACGCAGGTTGGCCTCATAAAGATCAAGATCCACATCGCAATGAGGTGCGAGGTCAATCTTGTTGAGCAAAGCCAGCCGCGACGCGGTGAACATGTCGGGATATTTCAGCGGCTTGTCCTCACCCTCGGTCACAGACAGGATCGCCACCTTGCATTCCTCACCCAGATCGAAGCCCGCAGGACAGACCAGATTTCCGACGTTCTCAATGAACAGGAAGCTTTCGGGCTGGAGTTCAAGATGCTCCATGGCGTGACCGACCATGTGCCCGTCAAGGTGACAACCTTTTCCAGTGTTCACCTGCACCGCCTTCGCACCTGTCGCACGGATGCGGTCGGCATCGTTGGCGGTCTGTTGATCACCCTCGATCACCGCCAGCGGATGATCACCCAATGCCTCAATGGTCTTGCACAGCAGCGTCGTCTTGCCCGAACCCGGCGAGGATACGAGATTGACCGCCAAGGCACCCAGACCTGCCAACAGCTTGCGGTTCTCCGCGGCATAACGGTCATTCTTGGCCATGACATCGGTTTCGATCTCGATCAACCGCTCCTGTGTCATACCCGGCACGGCAACTCCCGCCGCACCGTGACCGAAATGCATGTCCTGCCCATGATGATGGTCATCGTGCCCGTGGTCATGGCTATGACCATGGTCATGAGCGTGACCCTCCACGCTTCCGGTTCCGCATCCACACACATTGCACATCAGACCACCTCCATATCCCTAATTCTCATCTCATCGCCCGACACTGGCATCAGACGCCCGCCGCCACAATCTGGACAGGGGGCAAGCCGTGTGTCGATCTCCACTTCTTTCATGCAGTCGTAGCACATCGCCTGACCTGGCAGGTCGATCATTTCGAGCACGGCTTTCTCGGCCACGCTCCCACGCATCACGACTTCAAAGGCAAACTCCAGCGCCGGCTTCTCCACCCCCGCAAAACGTCCGATCTCAAGGCGCACACGTTTCACGGCCTTGACGTTATGGTCGCGGGCCTGTTGCTCGATCACCTCGCGGATACCTTCGCAGAGAGACATTTCATGCATCGTTCTGTTCCGTGATCTGGACAGGCACACAAGGATCGAGAATGCTGAGCACCGCTTTGGAATGATCGTGCTTGTTTCGCGGCAATGTCGCAAGAGATTGCTCCATAATGCCGCCCCGCGCCAAAAGGTGATCGGTCGGGGTCATTCGCACCATATCCGCCAATTTGCCGTCTTCCACCTGCACCTTGACCGCATAGAGCCCGCGCGCAGCAGGCACGACCACCGTTCCTTCGGCGATCTTGCGAGGACCAGGTAAACGCCGATCCGTCACCGCCTCAAGATCAAGCGCACGGGCCACGATGCGCCAAAGCGGGCCGCGCCCGTAGCGCGTCTCCACATACCGCATGACAGGGTGATCGATGTGACGGGCCGCGACCGAATTTTCCAGTGCTTGGTTGGAAAAGATCACGCTGTCCCAAGCCGCGGGCAGTCGCGACACCACCGCCTCTTGGGGGGCAAAGCGGCGGCTGACTTCGGCAAGGACTGGTGCGATGCCCTGCCCGCTTTGCAAGAAAGCCTCGAATTGCGCCTCCGTTTCAGGGAACCGCGCTGCGCCGAACAGCGCCAAAGTCAGGTCTGCGTTGTCACCGCGAGGGAAATCTATGGGTGCCATCCCGAGAGCATGGGGCAAAGTCACGGCCAATTTCAGGACATGCTCGCGTTTGATCTCGCGGTAGATGGCCTCCGGGTCGGGCAGGTCCAGCCCGAAAGCCAGACGCATTGCCTGCGTTTGCGCCTCGCGGCACAGGTTGAAAAGACGCGGCACCAGATCAAGGACGGCCTCCACGGGCTTGCCGCGCAGAAATCCCACGACCGGCAATGGGTCGGGCACCTGCGCAACAAGGCACGAGCACGCGTCCTGTCGATCTGAAGCTGCGTTAGCCATCGTCCGAAAGCCCGACCGTCAGCACCGTGCGGCGGGACGGTTCACCAGCCAGCGCACCGCCCTCCGCGTCTTCGTCATTTATCTCTTCGCTCAACTCTCCTTCATCCAGATGTTCCTTGTCCTGCTCTGCCGCTTCCAGAGCTGCAAGTTCTTCTTCACGGTTGCTGCGGATGTCTTCCCGCCGATCCGTTTCCTCGCGGTGCTCTTCCTGAAAGAGCGCCACCATCACCGCCTCGGCGACCTCTACGGCCTGAGCCTGCGTCTTGAACTCGCCCATGGGAGAGAACAGAGAGCACGCCTTGTAACCGCCGACCATCTCGCGGGTGTTGTGGATGAATTCATACTCGCCAGACGGAAAGCCGATGGTTTCCTTCTCGCCAGCCACGAGCTTCGACCAGTCCTCATCATCGGCGGGCAGCATCACCAGATTCATGAACCACGGGCTGATCAGCACGCCCAGAGGCCGTCCCTCATACCGTTGAAACGCCACGGCCTGCACATGCAGCACTTTGTTCACCATCGGCACGTCCCGCATTTTGGCATGCCAGACTTCTGTGAAATCTTCGACCAGAGCCTTGGTCTTTTCCCCGATCATCGCCGCGTCGCGCATGGCGTCCGAACCAGGGTCTTCCGCGACCAGAAACTGTTCCTTTGGCGCGTCGCAATTGGGGCACTTCCAGTCGTCGGGAAGATCGAGAAAAGGCGTGCCAGGGAGAACCTGTCGCGTATCGTCCCCTTCATTCGGATCGTAGGGTGTCCAACAGATCTTGCACTCCATGATCGCCTGCGGGCTGATCTTGTCATTCGCGCCCAGAAACGACCCCTCGAACCCGCTCATCGGATCGCCTCCAGAACTTCAAGAATGCGCGCACCGCTGTCGATCAAGTCTTCGGGGGCGGCCAATGCGATTTCGGGCATGTTCGTCACCTCGAAAGTATCAAGGATAAGTGTGTCCATCGAATTGAAGAACTGCACCCGCCAGACATTCTCCGTGGCGGTCGCGGTGATGCGGCAGTTGCCATAGCCGCGCGACAGAACATCGACCGAGCCAGTGCCCAGAGCGGCATCAAGCCAAACCAGATCCTGTTCGGTATGGGGCAAGAGCGTCAGGTTGATGACGTGAACCTCGGTGTCGGGCTTGTAGGCCTCCGATTTGTCCAGCAGCTCGACCAGAAGCGGCGGCGCATTGACGACGCCGGGAACCTTTTCCGCGGCATCGCCAAGCGCGGGCTTGCGCGGGACAAAGGCACGCTCGAACGCAAGGCTGGGAGCAGGCCCCACCTCAAGCGCATCAAGCCCCGCCCCGTGCATCACCCAGACCCCTGCAAAGACGCTTTCCTGTGCGGCCACCGCAGGGACGCCATGCAATTTGGCCGCGACCTCACCCTCGCCCATGGTTTCGGCAATCAGCCCACGGTTGTCGGCATCAAGCTCCGACAGGTCGAAAACCTTATTCTCGCCGCCCTTGCCCGCCTGTGCGGATGCAGCGGCGACTTCAGCCAGAAGGGTCAGTGCTGGGGTATACTTGTCGGGATTATCAACGTCAGGCACATGCGGACTATAGGCGCGCATGTCCTGCGGCATCGGCAGGTATTCAAGTTCAGCACCGTCTTCCTCAGGCGGCTGCGAACCGGGACCGTAACCCATTGGCGGCAGATGGAAATTGCTGACCATATCGTCTGTCTCCCTTATTCTGCCGCGGCGACGGGCCGGGCGATGATTTGTGCAATCCGTGTCATGTATTCGTCCCAGTCGCGCACTTTGGGCAAGGCACCGATCAACGCACCATCACGGTAGAAGATGATGCTGGGGGTCTTGAGAACCTTGGTTTCTTCGCGCAGCTCGGTTTCGATGGCGTCATCCACAACCGCACAGTCGAATTTGCCCTGAAACGCCAGTTTCAACTCAGGCAGGATCACAGCGACATCGGCGGTTTCGAGGTTGCGCTTGGGATCGCCTGGCACGAACAGGGCGTGTGCTCCTGGTGACGTAATGAAGGCCTCAAGTTCGGGGCGCGTGGCCAGCCGCGGCCAGCCCATTTCAGTGGTCAATCTATCGATCAGTGGATGGGTCATGCTTGCGTTTCTCCGTTTTCAAGGGCTTGGCGCAGGTGTGGTGGCAGTTGCGGTTCACGCGCGTCGAGATCGGCGAAAGCATCGCCCAGATCACCTCCCGCCAAGACCGAGCGCAGCCCTTCCAGTGCCTTGGAAATTTGTCTGGCTTCCTCGGCGTCGATCACCTCGCGGGCTGCGCCCAGAAAGGTCAACACCCAAGAGCCTTCCGCAACGGGACCGACAAGCGACAGGTCAATGACCGCCTCTTCGCGCCCGTCAGTGGCCTGCGCCGCGATGCCATCGACGGAAAGGATTTGCATGGGGATACCAACGCACATGGTCAGTCCGCCGCCGGAAAGAAGCGGTCGTCCCCGACGCGGCAGGCCTCGTCGTCACTGGGGCGGCCATGTTCATAGGCACTCCGTCGGATCGCCTCATCCGCGAGCAGCGAACCATCGCCCTGCCCTTGCCGAACTTCGATGCCCCAGCCACGCAGACGTTGGATTGCGTAGTCGATGGCGGGATCAATCTGCGCCGCCACAATGTCGCGCAGGCCTCCGCCGTAGTCTTCGATCTCTTCGGGTTGGCAGCCGATCAGCAGCAGGGTTTCAGGGCAGTAGCCCATGAGTTGCGCCGTTGCGATCACGTCCTGAAATCCGGTCTGGTGCAGGCTCATCTTCTTGGCACCCATAAAGCGGGGCACATCGTCGTTCTCGACAATTTTCATCGTGCCCGGTGGCAGCCCGTAATCAACGGCATCAAACACCACCAGAATGTCGGCCTCTTCGAGAAATGGCAGCAGATAAAGCCCCTGTGTGCCGCCATCCATCAGACGGACATCGTCGGTGAAACTCCAGTTCTCGGCCAACCGCTCGACGCAACGCACGCCAAAGCCCTCATCCGCCCAAAGAACATTTCCGATGCCAAGAACAAGTACCCTTCCAGACATGATTTTCCTCCCGCTCGAAAAGTGATTATTTCTTTCCGACTCTTCCTCAATTGGAAGGTATCCCGTTGCACACTGAAAACGACAACCATTCTGCGCGGATTGCACAATTTCTTTCATATTATTGACATTGCTTGATATTATTGAATCCTTGGGGTGCGACAAATAGTACCCAGTGAAAAGTTATAATCCACTTTTACGAAATTTTGGAAACTTAAAAGACAGAGCGGGCGAAGCTCTCGCTCCGCCCGCCCAAATCCGCGTTTCTCGGCCTATCAATCCGGCCGGTCATCCTTGAAGGTGCGATGACCGGAAATCATGGTCGAGACAATAGACTGGCGGCTCATAATGTCCTCACGGATAGCCACGTAAATGTGGATGATCATGAAGATCAGGATCCACCACATGCCAAGGTGATGCAGGGTGTGAACGATATGCGGGTTGTTCCCGAACAACGTAAAGACCCAGCCGAACATCTGGTTCAGCACACTGTCATAGCCCAGCCCCTCGGAGTAGAGCGCAAGCCCCGTCACGATCATGAAGCTGACGCCGATAGTGATGAAGAAGAACATCGCCAGTTGCGCCAACGGGTTGTGACCCACGTATTTCTTCGGCTCACGCGCCAGAAACAGATACCACTTCACCTCGTGCAAGACCTCGGCCCAATAGGCCTTCCGCCAGAAGGGGATATAGAAAAGCTGCCGAGAGTGGTGATTTCCAAAAATCGCCCAATACATCCGCCCCAGAAAGCCCACCGTCAGGATCATGCCCGCGGCGAAGTGGGCGAAACGGATGTAGCCGAAGACGAACTGGTGCGTGGCTTCGGCGATCTGCATCGAGGGCGGTGGCGAGCCGATAAAGTAGCCCGTCACGCAAAGCAATATGATCGCGGCGGCATTGATCCAGTGCCAGATGCGAACCGGAACCTCGTAGACATAGACAGAGGTCTGGCGGCTGACATCGGCCAGCTCGGTCGGATCCGCATCAGCAGCGATCGGCGCAGTGTGGTTGCTTGTGTCAGTCATTGGCCCGCCCCTACGATGCGGCCAGCGTCAGCCCCGACAGGACAATTGCCCCGCCGAGGGCCTGCTGAGCCAAGGGACGACCAGCCACGAGGCGCGCAATCGCGATGCCCACCAGATGAAGAGCCGCCGTCGAAATCAGGAAGCCGGCCATATAGGCAACGAACATCCCGCTCATTTCAGTGACATGCGCAAAACCATGGCTGGCCGCGAAGAAGCCAATCGCCGCCAGTGAAAGCGCCGTCAGCCGCTTAGATTGCCCGCGACGGGATACCAGCACCAGCGCCCCGAACAGCAGAACGGAGGCGAGGATCATGCCCTCAACCATTGGCAGGGCAACTCCCGACAGCGCGATAGCTCCGCCCACCACCATGGCAGCCATGAAAACCGTAGCGCCCGACCAGACCCGCGAAGGCAGGACTAGCCCCGACCAAAGCCCGACCGCCAGCATCGCCAGCAGGTGATCGGCCCCGAGAAGCGGGTGTCCGAGGCCGTGAACAAGGCCCTCTGCTGCGCCATGGCCCGTGTGAGCCATGGCAGGTGCAGCGAACGTGGCAAGCGCCAAACCAAGAAGTGTCTTTTTCATTGTCTTGTCTCCTCCCTTAACGGACCTTGACCCGCGCCAACTCATCGCCATCGGGCGACATGACATGCGTGGAGCATGCAAGGCAGGGGTCAAAGCTGTGGATGGTGCGCAGGATCTCGACCGGTTCATCGGGTCGCTCCATCGGCGTGTTCATCAAGGACGCCTCAAACGCACCGATGTTGCCCTTGGTGTCGCGCGGGCTGCCGTTCCATGTGGTCGGCACCACGCATTGGTAGTTCTCAATCCGACCATCCTTGATGCGGATCCAGTGACCAAGCGCACCACGCGGCGCTTCGGTTGCGCCGACGCCGACGGCTTCTTTCGGCCATGTAGAAGGATCCCATTTCTCAACGTTTGCAGTGCTTTCATCGCCGTTCTTGATGTTCTGCACCAGCTTGTCGAAGAAGTGCCGCTGCAAGCGCCCGCAATACTCGGATTCAAGTGCGCGCGCCGCCGTGCGGCCAAGGGTCGAGAAGATCGCGTCGAAGGGCAGCCCCATGTCACCGAGGAAGCGATCGACCTGATCCTTGATGTCCTCGTGCCCCTTGGCATAGCCGACGATGTAGCGCGCCAGCGGCCCGACCTCCATCGCGTGGCCCCGCCAGCGGGGTGCCTTGATCCACGAGTATTTCGCGGCCTCGTCAAGTTCGATGATGTTGGTCCGCGTGCCTTTGGCATTCGGCCCGAGTTCGTAGTTCGGCTCGGTCACGCCATCCCACGGATGCAGCCCCTTGCCTGGCTCACCATAGGTGTACCAGCTGTGATCGACGAACTCCTGCACCTGCTCTGGGTCGCGCTGGTCAACATCATGCACCTGCGACAGGTCGCCGTTGATGATCGCACCGCGCGGAAGATGCAGGTTCTCGGCGCTGAAGTCGTTGGCGTTCTCGGGAATGTCGCCATAGGCAAGACACGCCTGCGAGGACAAGCCGCCACCATAGAGCCAATTGCGATAGAAACCGCCGATTGCCTTCACGTCGGGCAGATAAACGTTGACGTTGAACTCGTGGCACTTGTCGATGATCGACGAGACCATGTTCAGCCGTTCCATGTTGATCGCGCCCACGGCTCCCGTGGAATGCACGTTGATCGGGCACGGAACGCCACCCACCAGCCAGTTGGGGTGCGGGTTCTTACCGCCGAAGATGGTGTGAACCTTCACGATCTCCTTCTGAAGATCGAGCGCCTCCAGATAGTGCGTGGTCGCCATCAGGTCGGCTTCGGGCGGCAGAAGGTAAGCGGGGTTATCCCAATACCCGTTCTTGAACAGGCCAAGCTGACCAGATTCCACAAATTTCTTCAGGCGGTTCTGCACATCGCGGAAATAGCCAGGTGAGGACAACGGGTGGCTGGGCGAGACCTTCTGCTGCAATTCGCTGGTGGCCTTCGGATCGGCCTTCAGCGCATTGACAGGGTTCACCCAGTCCAGCGCGTGCAGGTGATAGAAATGCACGACGTGGTCGTGGATTTCGAGGTTCAGCTGCATGATGTTACGGATCGAGTTGGCGTTGTCGGGGATAGTGATCCCGAGTGCATCCTCAACCGCGCGCACGCTCGTCAGCGCGTGGGTGCCCGTGCAGACGCCGCAGATCCGTTCCGTAAAGGCCCAAGCGTCGCGTGGATCGCGCCCCTTGAGGATCACTTCCAGCCCGCGCCACATGGTGCCTGTGGAGACCGCGTTGCGAATGACGCCGTCATCATCGACGTTCACCTCGCAGCGCATGTGGCCTTCGATCCGTGTGACAGGGTCCACAACAATGCGGCGGCCAGAGTTATCGATGTCGAAACCGTTTGGGGTAGAAACCATCTATCAGGCCTCCTCTTTCGCTGACTGGGTTTTCTTCTGCGCCGCCTTCAGCGCGGTGATCGCGGAGTGAACAGCTACGGCACCGCCAACGACACCTGCCGCGGCCAGACCGACCTTGTCCGCATTCGCCTCAACCCCGAACTGGGTCAGGTCCGTCACGCGGTCATAGAAGCTGCCTTGATCCCAGAAACCATCCTCGGAACAGCCGATGCAGCCGTGGCCCGACTGGATCGGGAAGCTCACGCCCTCATTCCAACGCACCGTCGAACAGGCGTTGTAGGTGGTCGGGCCCTTGCAGCCCATTTTGTAGAGACAGTAGCCCTTGCGCGCGTTCTCGTCGTCCCAGGCCTCGACAAACTGGCCAGCATCGAAATGCGGGCGGCGATAGCATTTGTCGTGAATCCGCTGGGAATAGAACATTTTCGGACGGCCCTGACGGTCAAGTTCAGGCAGACGGTCAAAGGTCAGCATGTAGGTGATAACGCCAGTCATGACCTCCGCAATCGGCGGACAGCCTGGCACCTTGATGATCGGCTTGTCGGTGATGACCTTGTGAACGGGCGTCGCGCGTGTCGGATTGGGCTTGGCCGCCTGCACACAGCCGTAGGACGCGCAGGCTCCCCAACTGATAACCGCCTTGGCATGTTCTGCCGCATGTTTGAGTTGATCGACAAAAGGCTTGCCGCCGACGATGCAATACATCCCGTCCTCGTTGAGCGGCGGGTTGCCCTCGACGGCGAGGATGTAGTTGCCCTTGTATTTATCGATCGTGTCCTGAAGTGCCGCCTCGGCAGCATGACCCGCCGCAGCCATCAGCGTGTCGTCATAGTCCAGCGAGATCATCGACAGGACAACGTCCTTGGCCAGCGGGTGCGCCGAGCGGATAAAGCTCTCCGAACAGCACGTGCATTCCAGCCCATGCACCCAGATCACTGGCGTGCGCGGCTTGGTCTCCATCGCGTGGGCGATTTTGGGCACCATTGCAGGGCTCAGCCCCAAAGCCGCCGCCGTCAACGAACAGTATTTCATGAAACTGCGTCGGGTGATCCCCTGACGCCGCATCACATCATAGAATGTCTCGATGTTGCTCAAGGCAGTTCCTCCATCCTGATCCTCGTTTCGGGCTCAAACACCCGATCACAGACAGGAAAGCGGGTTTGCGTTTCGACGTGAACGCAAAGCTACACTTGGAAGAAAATGTATATTTCTATTTCATATCAATTATTTGTATAGTTTTCGCCCAACTCGCCATGGTGACGAACCTTCCACGGCACAGGCCAGTTGGTTACAGACTTGCCGCCCTTACGGCAGCGACCAACGCCTGCCCGAGCGCCAATCCGCCATCATTGGCGGGCGTCTTGTGGTGGAGCAGAACAGGCGCATCGTCCAGCCGCTCCATTGTCTCGGCCAGCAACCGCGCGTTCTGGAAACAGCCACCCGAAAGGGCGACGACCTGCGCCTCGCCACTGTCCAGCAATGCCCGCGCCTGATCGGCGAATGCCTGCGCCAACCCCGCATGGAACCGCGCCGAAACCTCCCCAGCAGGGAGGCCAGCATCCATCCCCTCCCGAAGCGCGTGGAAAACGGGCGACGGGTCGATCTCGCCCCCCTGCACACCCATGTCGAAGCCATCCGCGCAAGGTTCAGCCAGCGCCTCCAGCCGCATCGCAGCCTCGCCCTCGAAGCTCTGCCCGTCTGCGCAAAGGCCAAGGATCGCCGCCACCGCATCAAACAGCCGCCCAGCGCTCGACGACAGAGGGGCGTTGATCCCCTTCTCCGCCGCCTGCCGCGCCAGCCCCAGCGGCTTGTCGGCAAACAGCGCATCCGCCCAATCCGAAAGCCCCGCCTGATCCAGCCGCACCAGCGCATTACGCCACGGCTCGGATTGCGCCCGATCCCCGCCGATCAATGGCGCGGGCTTGAGCCATGCGCGTCGCTCGTAGCCAAGGTAGTTGCCGAGCAAGAGTTCCCCACCCCACACGATGCCGTCAGGACCAAGCCCCAGCCCGTCGAGGATAATCCCCGCAACCTTGCCGCCCTCCAACGGCCAACCGTTCTCGCCCAAACAGGCGGCAAGGTGGGCATGGTGATGCTGCACTTCGACCACAGGCAGCCCTGTGGAATGCGCATGGCGCGTGGCGTGGAAATCGGGATGCAGGTCACAAGCGGCGATTTCGGGCGCATGATCGAAGAGTGCGGCGTAATCCTCATCGGCCTGTTCGAAGGCCTCGCGGGTTAGCGGGTCTTCCAGTTCGCCAAGGTGATGGCCCAGCAACGCCTGCCCGTTCTTCAAAAGACAGATCGCGGCCTTCATCTGCCCCCCATAGGCCACGACCTGCGGGGCGTCCTCAAAACCCTCAGGCAAGGGCAGCGTTTCGGGCACCCGCCCGCGCGCACGGCGCAGCACCATCGGTCCCTGTGGCGTGATCCGCTCCACGCTGTCATCCAGCCGTCGGGCGATGTCGCGGTCGTGCATCACGAAGGCATCGGCAAAGCCCACCAGTTTCTCGCGAGCCTCCTCATTGCCGATCACTTGTGGCTCCCCCGACAGGTTGCCGCTGGTCATCACCAGAGGACCATCGAAGGCATCCAGCAACAGGTGGTGCAAAGGCGTATAGGGCAGCATCCAGCCAAGGCTGGCCTGTCCCGGGGCGAGTTCCTCGGGCAGAGGTTCTCCCGCCTTATCCAGAAGGACAATCGGCGCGGCGGGATCAGAAAGCAGGGCACGGTCGGCATCGTTCGGGTCGGCGTGGGTCTCGATCATCGCCATCGTGCCCATCAGCGCCAGAGGCTTGGACGGCCTGTGCTTGCGCGCGCGCAGCAACGCCACCGCCTGCGCGTTGCGTGCATCCACCGCCAAATGAAATCCGCCCAGCCCCTTGATCGCCAGCACCGCACCACGAGAGAGCCTCGCGCTTGCTTCAGTGATCGGGTCGCCACCCCCCGACGGCTCGATCCAAAGGCGCGGGCCGCAGGCTGGACAGGCTACGGGCTGCGCATGAAACCGCCTGTCTGCAGGATCGGCATATTCCGCGGCACAGTCGGCGCACATTTCAAACGCGGCCATGGTCGTCTGCCCGCGGTCATAGGGCAACCCGCGCAGGATGGTGAAGCGTGGCCCGCAATGGGTGCAGTTCGCGAAGGAATAACCGTGTCGGCGGTCGGACGGGGTTCGAATTTCTTTCAGACAATCACCGCAAGTCGCAGCGTCAGGCGTCACGCGGGTCTCGGCCCCTACTCCTTGCGATGCGGCGATGGTGAAGCCTTCTGCCTCTGGGACATCCGAAGGGGCGCTTTCCACCGCATCGACCCGCGCCAGCGGCGGCGCTTCCGCAACCAGTGCCGCCTCGAAAGCGTCCAACGCCTCCCCTGCGGCAAGGATCAGAACCCCCTCGGGGTCGTTTAGCACCTCTCCGCGCAGATCAAAGCGCTGCGCAAGCTGCCAGACGAAGGGACGAAAGCCGACCCCCTGCACCTGCCCACGAACACGGATGCGGCGGCCCTTCATCAATGAACCGTGCAGACCATGCAGGGGTCAAAACTGCGCACGATGTGTTGCACCGAGAGCGGCGTGTCCTCACCCTCGCGCACAGGCGCACCTTGCAGCGCCGCCTCGACCGGACCAGGAACGCCCATGCGATCACGCGGGCTGAAGTTCCACGTGGTCGGCGCAATGATCTGATACGAGGCGATGCGCCCGTCCTCGATCCGTATCCAATGGCCCAGAGCGCCACGCGCCGCTTCGACCAGCCCCGCGCCCTGCCCCGTGTCAGGCAATTCCACGCGGTCCATGAAGCTGGCCTTCGGATCGATATCGTCAATCATCTGCTCAAGCACGATCTGCGTGCGAGCAATTTCCAAAAGCCGCCCGACGATCCGCGCCCGCACCCCTGCTTCCTTCGCGAGATCAAGCGCCAGCGGATGACCATCGACGATCTGCCGCGCCAGAGCGCCTGTTTCGAAACTCTGCCCGCCAAGGCGCGGTGCCTTGCACCAGCTATAGGCATCGTCGCGCATGGTTTCGTCGGGCAGGGTCTGACCCTTTTCGGGGTGGCTGTCCTCCCCAAGCATCCACGCATGACTGAGATCTTCGGATATCGCACTGGTATCGAGCGGGGCCGCAGCGCCATCGGCCCAGACACCCGCAGCAAACATCGGCCCGTTTGCCTTTGGATAGGCACCAAAAGAGAGGTATCGCTCACCGCCCTTGCCCGCCTCTTCCAGATCCAGAGATCGGGCGATTTCGAGGAACAACCCCGCATCACCCGCCGTCCACGCCTCAAGCGCGGCGCGGTCGGGAAGTTCGGCAAAGGCTTCAACGCTTCCACCCAGAAGTTCGGTCTCCAAATAGGAGCGAAAGGCCCGCAGGCTGGCTTTGATCCGCAGCTTGTCACGCATCGCTGGCGCACGGGTCACGCCGCCAGGCTGGATCGCAAGCGTATGCGGCCACTTCCCCCCCAAGAGCCCAACGATATGCAACAGCCGCGCCCGCGCCTCGGTCGCGCCATGCAACGCCGAGCCCTTCATCGCCGTGAACCGTGCCACAGCGCGGTCGTGCCACGGCTGCCCCTCATAGGCGGGGCGGGCAAAATCGGGCATGAAGAACAGGTTGAAATGGGTCATGTGGTCGGCGAGGTTCTCGACCGCGTGCAGGAGCGCCGCGACCTTTTCCCCCTCAACCGAGGGCGCCTGCCCCGCCGCATCCGCCAGCGCCCGCGCCGCCGCAGCAGATTGGCTGATCGAGCAAATCCCGCAAATGCGCGGCGTGATGGTCAAGGCATCCATCGGAACCTTTCCCAGCAGCATCCGCTCAAACCCGCGAAACAGCGGCGAATTCACATAGGCCGCACTGACCCGACCATCGGCCACGTCCAACCGGATTTCAAGATCGCCTTCAACTCGGTTGAAAGGCCCGACAAGCAGTTGAGTTTCCGTCACGGTCTGGGCTTCTTCTGACTGGGTGGCACGGTGATACGGTCCGACACGGCGTTTTCCGCAATGCGCGGCGGCGTGGCCGCTTTGGACAGGCTCGCCAGCGCGATGAACCACGCCTTGGGCATGTCCGAGGGCAAGCCTACTGGGATGCCTGCGAATTTGGGTGTCTCCGTAAAACCGTGACCAGGCTCTTCAAATTCTGGTGCGGTGCAGTTGATGCAGGGGTATCCGGCGCGGGTGCAACTGCCCTCGCCGTTCCAACTGCGAATGTTGCAATCGCCCACGGCCTGCGTCCCGATACAGCCCAGATGCTCCATCATACACCCGACCTCGGACAGTTTGGTGGCGCTGGCCTTGTATTCATAGAACTCGTTCTTGGGGCAGCCGTGATGCACAAGGTGATCGGCGTAGAAACGCGGGCGCGCAAAGCTGTCGAGCTGTTCGGCTCCCAGCTCATTGGCGGACAACATAAGCAGGGTCTCCGTCACCCAGCCGGGATGCGTCGGACAGCCCGCGACGTTGATGACGGGCAGCCCCGCACGACTGACGAAATCAGCAGGCAGAGCGCCACCCGCAAGCGCACCATCATATTGCACCCCGACCGCATCGGCAGGGTTCTCACCCGTCGATGTCACGCCGCCATAGGTCGCACAGGTGCCAACGGCGACAACGTATTGCGCCATTGGTGCCAGATCGCGCACCCACTCCAGCATCGACTTCCCCGTCCCCGACAGCATATGGAAGCGCCCCGTGCCATTGGGGCCGCGCACGATGGAGCCTTCGACACAGAGGATGTCCAGCTTCTGACGGCCTTCCACGATGTCTTCCAACATCCGCCGCACAGGCGCGCCAGTTGCCTCGCTCAGTGTCGGATGCCAGAGAAATTCCAGCCCCGCGCCGTCCAGAATATCGAACAGATTGGGGTCTTCGGCGCAGAGCAGAGACATGGTGCAGCCGCCACAGCCCGCCGATTGCAGCCACAGAATGTTCATGGACGGTCTCCTCGCGGCAAGGTGATTTTGAAGCGGGCACCAAGCATCTGCTGACGCACGAGTTCCAGCCGCCCGCCATGTTCCTCGACGATCTTGTGGGAGATGGCCAACCCCAGCCCTGTGCCTTTGCCCACTTCCTTGGTGGAAAAGAAAGGATCGAAGATCTTCTCCTCGTCCCCTGGCGCAATGCCAGGGCCACAGTCGCACACGTCCATCGCAACCCAGTCCTCGTCATGGTCGAGATGGATACTGATCTCGGGCGTCTCCATTCCGTCCATCGCGTCCACCGCATTTTGAAAGAGGTTCATCAAAACCTGCTGGATGTGTCCAGGCCGCCCGACAACGAAGCAGGTTTCCTCGCCCGAGAAGGTGATCTTCGTCCCCGACTTGTTGCCGCGTTCGATCCAGTGCGCCGAAAGACGCGCCGTTTCGGCAAGGTCAAACCGCACCATCTCGCCGGAGCCTTCGGCCGACAGCTTGCGCAGATCCTCCACGATGTCGCGCACCCTCTCGGCCCCCTCATGCGCACCACGCACGGCGCCGCGAAGGTTCTGTAGGTTCCGCTCAAGACGCAATTCCTTGCGCAAGGCGATCAACTCTTCGCGGCTGGCGCCTGCCTGCACCGTTTCGAAGTAGGTCTCGAAGCGGTCGATGTATTTCTCCAACGTATGGGTGTTGGCATAGACAAAGCTGATCGGGTTGTTCAACTCATGCGCCACCCCCGCCAGAAGGCGGCCAAGAGAGGCCATCTTCTCGTTGCGGACAAGCTGTCCCTGCGCTTCCTTCAATTCCTTGTGGCTGGTCTCCAACTTGGCATAGGCGCGCCGCAACTCCCCCAAGGGGCGGCCCGTAAGGACAACACCCGTGCATTTCTTCCGTCGGTCGAGACGCGGCGAAATACGAAACTCGACTGGGTCGCGCCCTTCTGGGGTTTTCAGATCGACGCTGACCGTCTGCTCCTGCCGCATGGAGATCACCCGCGAAACCACACCTATGATACGATCGCGATCATCGGGTTCGAAGAAATCGGAAAGCTGCCATTTGTCGAGATCACCGACCTCCAATCCAAGCAGGCGGCAGAAAGACGCGCTCGCATCCGCAATTCGCCCGCTCTTGTCAGCGACGATCAGAAAGTCGCTGATGGAAGTCATGATCGACGAAAGGAAGTGACGCAGGTTCGTCAGCTCGGCGTTCCGTGCCTCCAACTCCTCCTGATAGTCCACCAGCTCGGCATAGGTCCGGTCCATAGCCTCAAGCACATTGGCCCAAGCCTTATCTCCGACCCCGGGATCAGTCTGGATATCCGCCTGATATCTACCGAGTTCCATGTTCACTACCTGTATTGGGGACTTCAGGATCGTACAATTTGGATTGAAAATAAACCCATCAAACCATCCAGCGTCAATCAGTTAGGAAATACCCTGCTACGCCACCACCCTCAAACTCAGCGCCGCAGCAACCATTCATCCACGCTATGAGCGCGCTATTGGGGAGATACGCCTAGACCACAGGTCGTAACAATAATGTTCAAAATGTTAGGCGGTAGCGCGGAAGGTAGGAATTCTCAATGCGATGACAGCCGTTCAATTTGCTGCTGCCTTAGCACAACATTCGGAACGCATTTCTGGAGATCGCAATGAAGCCCTATTATCGCGAGGAAGCTCGCGACATATCGCGGACGACGAGTTGCGCTTCGAATTTGCGCAGAATTTTGCGTGCGGCCAGAGGCGTCTTGTGGTGACGTGGGTTCAGCTCTGGAAACAACGACATGACCTCGTCGCGGCTCGACCTGTCCAAGGCTTGCATGGCCATATCGTTTGGAAAAAAGCTCTCGCAGGCGACACCGTTGGCCATCACCACTTCATGCTGGTCGAAGAGAACATGGTAGTAGGTGATCAACCCGCCAGGGCGGCGCTCAACCAATGGGTTGCTCACAAAATGCTTGGCTGCAATCAAGGTCTCGGTTTCACCAGTGAGCAGTTCACATTCCCATCCGCACGTCAAAACGCGGTGTTCGGGAGACAAAAGGAGCTCGGTCTGATTTCCCAAGGCGCCGGGACGAAAGACAATCGGCGCGAATTTCCCATAGGCCGCGACAGTGCTATTCCCGATCCATCGAATTTTCTTATAGCCGTTGTCCCTTGTCATCACCAAGTCGCCGATGCTCAGGTCTTCAACGCGAAGCGCCCCTTTTCGCGTAATAATCCGTGTCCCTTGGGCAAAGCAAACTGGGAAGTCGGCTCCAGGTGTCAGATCGAAGGTCAGAACTGCGTTGCTTTCGAGATAGGCAACAAGCAGCGTTGCGTTGCTAAGTCCGAGCACACCGAGTGTAAAAGAAAGTGCTGGTGTGGCGAGAATTTGCGATGCCAGACCGTCAAGCAGCGCTGCCTGCGTTGTGTCGACATACTCGACATATGAAACGCCATCGACCTCATAGACGTTAACGGCAGCAGGTGAGGATAGGTTGACCTCAATGCCCAAGAGGTCAACGCCGACAGTCGATGTGCCGCTGTAGACCGCATCGACAGTCTCTCCATCGAGCTGTGTCAATTCGGATGAATCGATGACGTGATCGCCATTGTCATCATTGAAAGTCAGCGTTGCGTTGGCCTCGCTGGAAAATGCACTTACGACATAGGTCTGGCCCAACCCAAGTAGACTGCCTTGGTACGAGTTGAGATCGTCGATTGTTGTGCTGCGCGTAACCATTGTGGTCCTCCAGAAGCCCGCGCACGATCTTTTCTCTCTAAAGTAGAAAAGAAGTTCATACGGAAGAAAAGGGAATGATTCAAAATTCTTAATACAGAAGGCCCTACGAACCACCGCAATGCAACCTAAAAGTGTATTCCCCCCGAAGTAGCCAAATGCAGTGCTCAAAATTTGGTCACTGTTTACGTCATGGAAACAATCAAGCTGCTGACGCGTGATAATCTTGAATCTTCAGTTTCAAGCTGGAGGCAATCGGATGGGGAGCCTTGCCTGACACCAACTTTGATGAGGGTGAACGAGATCCAGATTTTGCTATCGGATCGTTTTAGGCCGGTTGCACTCATGCATTTCGGCTTCCCATTTTTGCAAACTTCACCACTCAGATATTCTTAACCAGTGAAATTCACCCCGTTTAAGAGTCAGGGATTCACGAACAACTTGGAGGCTTCGCGCAATGCAGTGCATGCATGAAACCAACATTTTACGGCGCCAAGTGCCGCGAAAAAAAAGCCTCGGCAAGAATTCCCTTTTGGCCCGCCTCGGCAAACCGCCTTGGCCGCCCTGCACGCGCCGCGTCAGAAAACAGCAAGCGCAGTCAGGAGATAATCTCGAACTTCGTCACATCGACCATGCCGCGGTCGGTGATTTTGAGCGCGGGGATCACGGGGAGTGCGAGGAAGGCCAGTTGTAGAAAGGGCTCTTCCAGCGTTACGCCAAGCGAGGCCGCCGCTTCGCGAAGCTCCACCAGACGCGCGTGGACCGCCTCGAACGGCTCAAGGCTCATCAGCCCCGCCACGGGCAGCGACAATTCGGCCAGCACCTTGCCGTCCCGCGCCACGACAAAGCCGCCCTCGATCTCGCTCAAGCGGTTCACGGCCAACGCCATGTCTTCGTAATCCACCCCGACCGAGACGATGTTGTGATGGTCGTGGCAAACGGTCGAGGCAATCGCCCCACCCTTGATCCCGAATCCGCGCACGAAACCACTGGCGATATTGCCGTTCTTGCCATGCCGCTCCACCACCGTGATCCGCGCCAGATCGCGTGACGGATCGGGGCGTTTGTCACCATCCTCGAAAGCCACCGTTTCGTGCAGATGCTCGGTGATGATCTTCCCCTCGATGATGCCAATGACATCCGTTTCCTCGCGGTTGCCCGTGGTGCGGAAGTCCTGCGGGGAGACGCGCGGGGCCTGCACCGAATTGCGGCCCACGGGCGGGATGGTCTCGCGCGCGTCAAAAGCCGCATCCGTGACCTCCACCCCACCCGCAAAGACCATCTGCGCACGACAGCTTTCCAGACTGTCAAGCACCACGATATCGGCACGTTTGGCAGGTGCGATCATACCGCGATCCTTCAGGCCGAAGGCTTCCGCCGCCGAAAGCGAAGCGGCGCGGTAAACCGCCAGCGCGGGGCAGCCACGCGCGATCAACTCGCGGATCATGTGATCAAGGTGGCCCGCCTCCGCAATGTCGAGCGGGTTGCGGTCGTCGGTGCACAGGCACATGTAGGGCGCGGTCAGATGGGTCAGAAGCGGTTGCAGCGCCACGAGATCTTTGGACACCGACCCTTCTCGGATCAGCACCCGCATCCCCTTGCGCAGCTTCTCGCGCGCCTCCTCGAAGGTCGTCGCCTCATGCTCGGTGCGGATGCCCGCCGCGATATAGGCATTGAGATCGCGGCCCGACAGTTGCGGCGCGTGGCCGTCGATATGGGCGTCCTCGAAGAGACGGATCTTCTTCATCGCCTCCGCGTCGCGGTGGATCACGCCCGGGTAATTCATAAACTCTGCCAGACCGATTCCCGACGGATGTCCGACAAGTTTGGCGATGTCTTCGGCCAGCAGTTCCGCCCCTGCCGTTTCCATATGTGTGGACGGCACGCAGGAGGAAATTTGCACGCAAATATCCATAAGGGTATGGGCGGAGGCCTCTTGGAAATAGCGCACACCCTGCGAGCCAATCACATTGGCAATCTCGTGCGGGTCGCAGATCGCCGTGGTCACACCGCGCGGGGTCACGCAACGGTCGAATTCGAAGGGTGTCACGAGGCTCGACTCGATATGCAGATGGGTGTCGATGAAACCGGGCACCAGCACCCTGCCTGACACGTCGATCTCACGCTCGCCCTCGTAGCTTTCGAACACCCCCGCGATGCGGTCGCCGCAGATCGCCACGTCGCCCTGCACCAACTCGCCCGTCATCAGGTCGAAAATACGTCCATTTTTCAGGACGATATCGGCTTTGACCTCGCCACGGGCGGTTGCGATACGGGTTTCGATGTCATTCATGGGGCGCCTCTTTTTCGCGGGGATTTGCCCTACGATAGCACGCCCTTCCCGCGCGCCAAGCGCAAACCATCACCCGTTGAAACGCACCGCGCCATGACCGAGCGCCGCGATCACACCGCGCATCTCCGCCAGCCCTCGCATCCGCCCGATGAGCGGATAGCCCGGATGGGTGCCGCGCCCGATGTCGGAGAGCAATTCGTGGCCGTGATCGGGCCGCCAAACGATCTCGGCATCCGCACGCCCCTCCTTGCGGCGGCGAGCCTCTTCGTCGAGAAGTGCTGCCACCAGAGCAACCATATCGGTGTCTCCCTCAAGGTGCGCGGCCTCCTCAAAAGATCCGTCCGCATCCTTGCGCACATTGCGCAGGTGGACGAAGTGGATGCGCTCGGCAAAACGGCAGGCAATCGCGGGCACGTCATTGGCGGGGTTCGCGCCAAGCGATCCCGAACACAGCGTCAGCCCGTTTTCCACAACGTCCTGCTGATCAAACACCCACTGGATATCCTCGGCATTGGACACCACGCGCGGCAAACCAAACACATCGCGCGGAGGGTCGTCGGGATGGACGCAAAACCGCATCCCCAAGTCCTGTGCGGCGGGAATGACCTCGGTCAGAAAACGCGCGTAATTGGCGCGGATGTCCTGCTTTCCCATCCCGTCATAGAGCTTCAGCGCCTCTTTGAGCGCGGGCACGTCATAGCGCTCGAAGGCACCTGGAAGCCCCGCCATCACAGCGGCGACCAAAGCCTCGCGATCCTCCTCGGTGGAGGCGTCGAACCATTCCTTCGCTGCCGCCGTAATCTCGTTGGAGAAAGACGCCCCCTCCCGCTCCAGCATGAACAACTCCAGCGCGGCGTATTGCGCCTGCTCGAAGCGCAACGACGATCCGCCGTGGGGCAGCGGATTGCGGATCACCGTGCGCGTCCAGTCGACCAGCGGCATGAAGTTGTAGCAGATCGTGGTGATCCCTTCGGCGGCAAGATTGGCCATGGATTGACGGTAGCTGGCGAACAGCTCCGACAGGTCGCCATCGCCGCGCTTGATGCGTTCATGGATCGGCAGGCTCTCGACCACCAGCCATTCCTGACCGTGACCTGCCTGCGCAATCAGGGATTTACGCGCGGCAATCGCCTCGCGGGTCCAGACCTCGCCATAGGGAATTTCATGCAACGCGTTGACGATGCCAAAGGCCCCCGTCTGCGCAATCTCGCCCAGTTCGATCTTGTCGAGTGGCCCATACCACCGCCAGCTCTCACGCATTGTATTTCTCCACCATGGCGCGCGCCCCGTGGGCAGCGAGCCCCTCGTAAGCGGCGGTTACGTCAGCCACAAAATCCGCATTGCCGCGCAGGGCATCCGAAAACACCTCGCGCACGGACAAGAGTGCTGCCACCTTGTCGGCGGCTGTCTGAGCCCCGTCCGAAAGCGCCCGCAAGCGCTCGGCCAAGGGATCGCGCACGTCGATGGGCTGGCCCGCGTCATCCGTGCCGCCCACGTAGCGCATCCATGCGGCCACGGCGAGGGTGAGGCGCGGCATGGCGCGGCCTGCGGCGAAGGCTTCCTCAAGCTGGAACAGGATGCGCTGTGGCAGCTTCTGACTGCCATCCATGGCAATCTGCCACGTCAGATGACGGATCGCGGGATTGGCGTAGCGCTCGAACAGTTGCGCGGTGTAGGCCGTGAGATCGACGCCCTCGGGCGCAGTCACTCCCGGCACGATTTCCTTGGCCCAGACGTCCTTGATAAAGGCGGCATAATGGGGGTCCGACACCGCGTCGCAGATCGTTTCCAACCCGCCCAGATAACCCAGATAGGCCAGCGTCGAATGGGTGCCGTTGAGACAGCGCAGCTTCATATCCTCGAACGGCGTGACGTTGGAGACAAGCTCCACCCCGACCGCACCAAGATCAGGGCGCAGCCCGTCGACGAAATTGTCCTCCACCGCCCATTGGCGGAAAGGCTCCATCATCACGGGGCTGGCGTCATAATAGCCCGTAAGCTGCCCGAGCGCCTCGATATCCTCAGGCTTGGTCGCGGGCACGATGCGGTCCACCATGGTGCAGGGGAACGCCCCTTCCGCCGCAATCCAGTCGCGCAGGTCAGGGTCGATCAGTCCCGCCAGTTCCAACACCACGCCTTTCACCACATGGCCGTTGTCGGGAAGGTTGTCGCAGGTCAGCACGGTAAATGGCCGCAGCCCCGCCTTACGCCGCAATTCAAGCGCCCGCACGAGATAGCCAAGTGCAGAAGCGGGCGCATCGGGGTTGGCCAGATCGGCCAGAATATCGGGATGGTCGCGGTTGAGCTTTCCAGTCGCAGGTTCGTGGCAATAGCCCTTCTCGGTGACGGTCATGGTGACGATCTTGACGCTTTCGGCCGCCATGGCGGACAGCACGGCGGCAGGATCATGCGGAGCGACCAACACGTCCTGAACCACCTCGACGCGATGCGGGATCGTGCCATCGGGTGCCATTTCAACCGCCGTGTAGACACAATCCTGCGGCTTGAGCCGTTCGGCCTGCGTGGGGCTTTTGAGCGAGACGCCGATGATCCCCCAATCGCCACCCGAGGTCGCCATCGCCTCGGCAATGTAGATCGCCGCATGGGCGCGGTAGAAGGCTCCAAGTCCGAGGTGGACCACGCCAACACCGGGAAGGTCGCCTCCCTTACGCGCCATGCGTGGCAATTGGGTTACGTCTATCATCTTCTCTCCTGCCTTACATGCGGGCCTATATGCCCGCGCTTTCGCCACTGCGACCAGCGACTAGCGCGCCAGCCAACCACCATCGACGTTAAGCACTGCACCCGTGACGTATTTCGCCGCCCGTGAGCAAAGGTAAGCCGCCGTGCCGCCGATGTCTTCGGCGTCACCCCAACGCCCCGCGGGGATGCGTGCAAGGATGGCCTCGCTGCGCTCTGGATCGTTTCGCAGCGCCTCGGTGTTGTTCGTGGCGATATACCCAGGCGCGATGGCATTGACCGTGATGCCATGCGCCGCCCACTCGTTTGCAAGGATCTTCGTGATCCCCGCCACCGCATGTTTCGACGCGGTATAGGCGGGCACGCGGATGCCGCCCTGAAACGACAGGAGTGAGGCGATGTTGACGATAGCGCCCTCTTGCCCCTTGGCCATGAGTTCCTTGCCAAAGGCCTGACAGGTGAAGAAGAGCGCCTTCTGGTTCACGTCGATCACCGCGTCCCAGTCCTCCTCGGAATAGTCCACGCTATCGGCGCGGCGGATGATACCCGCGTTGTTGACGAGGATGGAGTAGCCCGCGTCCTTGAAGGTATCACGCGCAGCCATCGGGTCGGAGAAGTCGAGCAAAAGCGCTTCGGCACGCCCGCCCGCCGCCTCGATCGCGGCCACGGTTTCGTCGCAGGCACGACGGCCCGCACAAACGACATGGGCACCCTGCCCCGCAAGCGCCACGGCAATGGCCTGACCGATGCCCGTGTTGGCACCTGTCACCAGCGCCTTACGCCCCTCAAGAGAAAACAGATCAGACATGGTGCCCCCTTAGCGCAGCTCGGACGGTTGCACGAAATCCATGTCGGTATAGTCGACATTGTCGCCCGCCATGGCCCAGATGAAAGTGTATTCGCCAATACCCGCGCCCGAGTGGATCGACCACGTGGGAGAAATCACCGCCTCCTCGTTGGCCACGAAGAGATGACGGGTTTCCTGCGGCTCGCCCATCAGGTGCAACACGCGCGAGTCCTCGTCCATGCCCCAGTAAAGATAGGCCTCCATACGGCGGTCGTGGACGTGGGCGGGCATGGTGTTCCAGACGGAGCCTTCCTCCAGCGAGGTATAACCCATCACAAGCTGGCAGCTTTCCATGACAAGCGGGTGGATGAACATCTTGATCGTGCGCTTGTTGGAGGTCGCGGGATCGCCCATCGTGACCTGATTGCTCTCCTCCACGGTAATGAGGCGCGAGGGATAGCTATGATGCGCAGGGCAAGAGGTGATGTAGAACCGCCCCTCCCCCTTGAAGGTCACAGCCCCCGTGCCCTTGCCCAGATAGAGCACGTCGCCCTGCTTCATCGCGTAACTCTCGCCGCCCGCCTCGACCGTGCCATTGCCGCCGATATTGACGATGCCCATCTCGCGGCGCTCAAGGAAGGTCGCGGTGCGGGTCTCGTCGATCTTGTCGAGCGTCAGCGCCCCGCCCGCAGGCACGGCACCACCCACGGTGAAACGGTCGTAATGGGTGTAGATGAGGCGGATTTCGCCGTCCTTGAACATGCCCTCGCCCAGGAAATGCTTGCGAAGCTCGGCCGTATCCATGCCCTTGGCATGTTCGGGATGGATGGCGTGGCGGGTTTCAACGTTGACGGTCATTTTCGTCTCCTTTGGCAATGGGTCGGGTGAACCGCGCACAAAGGGCTGCGGTCACGGTCTCTGTTTCGGCGTTAGAGAAAATCGTCACGGCGCGGCGTAAAAGTGTCCACAAGCCGCCCCGCCTCAAGACAGGTGCAGCCATGTTCGGCATTCGAGGGAATAACGAAGCTGTCGCCCGCCGTGACCTCGAACTCTTCACCCGCAATGGAAAAGCGGAACCGTCCGCTCTCGACATAGGTGGACTGGACATGCGGGTGCGAATGCAACGCGCCCACCCCGCCCTTGGCGAAATCAAAGCGCACCACCATCAGCGCATCATTCTCGCTAAGCACCTGACGGGTGACATGCTCGTCCACGGTCACGGCGGGGTAGGTTCTGACATATGTCATCTCGATGTCCTTTCTCGAAACTGTGTCTGGAAACTGGTGCGGGGATCAGAGATTGTAGGCGGCTTTGACCAGATTGTAGGTAAGATCACGTGCGACCTCATGGGCCTCGCTTTCGTTCAGCCGCCCCGTGGCAACCAGTTCGGCGAGGTATCCAGCATCCACACGCCGCGCCACATCGTGACGGGCGGGGATGGAACAGAAGGCACGCGTGTCGTCGTTGAAGCCCACGGTGTTATAGAAACCCGCAGTCTCGGTGACGTTTTCGCGGAAGCGTTTCATGCCTTCGTAGCTGTCGTGGAACCACCACGGCGGCCCCAGACGCAGGGCGGGATAGACGCCCGCAAGCGGGGCCAACTCGCGGCTCTGCGTGGTTTCGTCGAGCATGAAGACGATTACGGTCAGATCACGCTCCATACCAACTGCATTCAGCAGAGGTTTGAGATTGTTGACGAAATCTGTTCGCGTAGGGATGTCGAATCCCTTGTCGCGCCCGAAGAGTTCAAGCATCGGCTGGCTGTGGTTGCGATGAGAGCCTGCGTGGATTTGCATGGTCAGCCCGTCCTCAAGCGACATTTTCGCCATCTCGGTGAGCATCTGTCCGCGGAAGGCATCGCGCTCCTCGGCATCCGCCTTGCCGCTTCGCACACGATCAAACAACGCCGCCGCCGCGCCCGCGTCGAGGTTCTCGGTACGCGCGGTCGGGTGGCCGTGGTCGGATGAGGTGACGCCGCCCACCTCCTTGAAATAGGCCCGCCGCACACGATGCGCATTGAGATAACCCTGCCAACGGCCCGTGTCCTCGCCCGTCAGATCGCCAAAGGTGTCGAGGTTCTCGGCAAATCCGTCGAAATCGGGATCAATCACGTTATCAGGCCGATAGGCGGAAATCACACGCCCCTGCCAGTCACTCTCGGCAATCATCTTGTGATATTTCAGGTCGTCGAGTGCCATCTCCGTGGTCGAGAGCGCCTCGATATTGAACCGCTCGAACAAGGCACGTGGGCGGAAATCGTCGGACTTCAGGCAGACGTCGATATGATCGTAATAGTCGGCAGCCGTGTCGGGGCCGAAAGTTTCGGTCAGCCCAAACACCTCCTGAAATGCGTGATTGAGCCAAATCCATGAGGGCGTTCCGCGCAGCAGATAGAAATGCTCCGCAAACACCTGCCAGATCTTGCGCGGGTCTTTCTCGCCTTCGGAGCCGTCGGCACGAGGAATGCCCAGCGTATCGAGATCCACACCCTGCGAACAGAGCATACGGAAAACATAGTGATCGGGCTGAACGAAAAGGCGCGCGGGATTGGGGAACTTCTCGTCAAGCGCAAACCAGCGCGGATCAGTGTGACCATGCGGTGAGATGATCGGCAGCCCCTTGATCCCAGAATATATTTCCTGCGCCAGTCCACGAACGCGGCTGTCGGTCGGAAAGAGCCTGTTGTCGTCAAGCAATGCCATTGATGCCTCCCCCACAGGATGCAGGCTTTCTTCGCCGAGCGCATCCGTGCTGCTTGTCTCCTGAATGCCCTGCACCGCGCGCCGAAACGGAATCGCGAAACTCTGGCCTTCCCTCTGATAGGCTAATATGTTAGTTGCCGATCCAAGTCAACGCGCCCCCTCTATTGCGCCGCTCCACGCCGCGCAGTAGCTAGGTCGACGCACCACCACACTTTTGAAACGGGATAGAGAGAGGTCGCAGGGAAAGAGATGCCACAAGACCCGACAATGACCCTGTCCAGCCTCAACCCGCCCCCCGCCCCCTCGGTGACGGATATGGTATTTAAGGCGCTCTATGATCGTATCGTCAGCCTTGAACTGCCGCCCGGAACAAAGCTGTCGGAGGCCGATGTCGCCGCAAAGCTCGGCGTCTCGCGCCAGCCCGTGCGCGATGCCTTCTACCGCCTGTCGCAGCAAGGTTTCCTGCTGATACGTCCACAACGCGCCACGACGGTGCGCCCGATCTCGGCCAAGGCCGTGTTCCGCGCCCGTTTCATCCGCACCGCGCTTGAGGTCGAGATCATGCGCACGGTGCTGGAGGTCATCACTGATGAAGACTTGGCACGCCTTGCGGCCAATATGGACGCCCAGAAGAAGGCGGTCGACGAAGACGACCGAGAGACATTCCACGCGCTCGACGATGCGTTTCACCGCGAACTCTGCGTCATAGCCGGCGAGCCTGAAGTCTGGCAACTCATCCGTGACAACAAGGCCCATATGGACCGCGTCCGCTTTCTGTCGCTCGGACAGGGCGCTCAATTTGCCTATGACGAGCATATCGAAATTTTCAACGCGATCCGCTCGGGCGATCCCGACACCGCAATTTCCGAAATCCGAAGCCACTTGATGCGCATCGGCAAAACCATCCACCAAATCCGCGCAGATCATGCGGAATACTTTGAAGATGAGGACTGACATTGGCGCATAAACGCTTTCTCGCCATCGGCGAATGCATGGTGGAAATGGCCCCTGACGGAGCCGGAAAATACGACATGAACTTCGCGGGCGATACGCTCAACACCGCGTGGTATACGCGCCGCGCATTGGGCGAGGACGCTGGTTACGAGGTGGGCTACATGACCTGCGTCGGCACAGATGCTGTCTCCGATCGCATGATTGAGTTTCTGGCCAACTCCGGCCTTGGCACCGACAACATCGCGCGGCTGCCCGAGCGCACCGTGGGTCTCTATATGATCCAGCTCGACAATGGCGAGCGCAGCTTTGCCTACTGGCGCGACACCTCTGCCGCCAAAATGCTGGCCGCCGACCCTGACCGCCTCGACGCGGCCTTCTCAGGCGACCAGATCCTCGCCTTCTCGGGCATTACGCTGGCCATTCTCGCCCCCGAACATCGCCAGAACCTGATCGACGCACTGGCCCGTGCGCGCGCGAAAGGGGCGGAAGTGGTCTTTGACACCAACATCCGCCCGCGCCTGTGGGAAAGCCCCGAGGCGACAAAGCACTGGCTTGCAAGAGCAGCGGAGATTGCCGACATCATGCTCCCCTCCTTCGACGAGGAAGAGGTCATGTTCGGTGACAAGCGCCCTGCCGACACCGCTCTGCGCTACCGCGATCTCGGCGCACACACGGTGATCGTCAAAAACGGCGCCTCCGAGCTTTACGCATGGTCCAAGGGCGAAGGCGGTTTCACACTCCACCCCGATCCTGTGCAACCCGTCGACAGCACCGCCGCGGGCGACAGTTTCAACGCGGGCTACATCGCCGCGCGGATGAAAGGTGCCGACCTCACGGACTCGCTGAAAGCGGGCATGGCGCTTTCGGCACAAGTCGTGATGCATCGCGGGGCGCTGGTCGATCTCTGACCCGCTCCCGCCAGACACAGCCGACGCAAAAGGGCGACGCATCACGCGCCACCCTTTCTCATTTCCTCTCCGTTGTGGGGTGCGGAAGCCCTGCCTCCTGCACCGCCCTTAGAGGTAGCTGTTCACCAGATTTTCGAGACGCTCCTGACGACCCGAACGCGGCTCGGGGTTGATGTCCTCGGCCATTACACGCTCCTGAATGCTCTCCAGATCGCCGTTCTCGACCATATCGACGTTCGCGGGTTTGTCCCAATCGGCGTAACGCTCGTCGCGGGCGGCTTCCAGTTTGCCGTCTTCGAGCATCGCAGCAGCAGCCTTGAGGCCACGGGCACAGCAATCCATCCCGCCAACATGCGCAAGAATGAGATCCTCGGCATCAAGCGACTGACGACGCACACGCGCGTCGAAGTTGGTGCCGCCCTTGGTGAAGCCGCCCGCCTTGAGCACTTCGTAGTAGGCCAGCGTCATTTCCGGCACGTTGTTGGGGAACTGGTCCGTGTCCCAGCCCGACTGGTAGTCGTTGCGGTTCATGTCGATGGAGCCGAGCATTCCCAGCGAACCAGCCAGAGCCAACTCGTGTTCGAAGGAATGACCCGCAAGGATCGCATGGCCCTGCTCGATGTTCATCTTCACTTCGTTCTCAAGGCCGTAACGCTTGAGGAAGCCGTAGACCGTTGCCACGTCGAAATCATACTGGTGCTTGGAGGGCTCTTGCGGTTTCGGCTCGATCAGGATCTGACCGTCCCAGCCGCACTTGTGCTTGTACTCGACCACCATTTCGAGCATCCGCGCGGCGTGATCGGCCTCTTTGGTCAGGTCGGTGTTGAGCAGCGTCTCGTAGCCTTCACGACCGCCCCAAAGCACATAGTTCTCGCCGCCGAGCTTCATCGTCGCATCCATGCAGGATTTAATCGTGGCCGCCGAATAGGCAAAAACATCGGGATCGGGGTTGGTCGCCGCACCCGCCATGAAACGACGGTGGGTGAAGAGGTTCGCCGTGCCCCAAAGAAGCTTGGTCTTGGAGGTCTCCATCTTCTGAGCGAAGATATCAACGATGGCCTCAAGGTTGCGCTTGTTCTCGGCGAAGGTATTGCCCTCAGGGCGAATGTCTACATCGTGGAAGCAGAAGAAGGGCGCGTCGAGAATGTCGAACATCTCGAAGGCAACATCGGCCTTCATCTTCGCGCCTTCCATGCCTTTGTCGAACCACGGACGATCAAAGGTGCGCCCGCCGAAGGGGTCGCCGCCCTCATATGCAAAGGAGTGCCAGTACGCGATACCGAAACGGAGGTGATCCTCCATGCGCTTTCCCATCACAACCTCATCGGGGTTGTAGTGCTTGAAGGCAAACTCGTTTTCGCTGTCAGGCCCCTCGTATTTGATCTTCGGGATACCTTTGAAAAAATCAGTCATGTCAGTCCTTTGATTGCTCGTTGTGCATCCTTGTAGCGGGCGAACCCGTCGGAGAATGCCGCTGTTAAATCTGTGTTCGGGTCGATGGTTTTCTCGGTTTTCGGCGATGCGGCCAGTTCGACCCCGCCCCCCGTGGCCGCCATCTGGCCAAGTCGTGCCGCGCCGAAGGCTCCGCCGAAATCACCCGCAACAGGGAGATCAACAGGGCAATCGAGCGCGGTCGCAATTGCTTCGCACCAGTAGTCCGAATTGGACCCGCCACCGACCGCCAGAAGACGCTCGATCCGCGTGCCCGTGGCCGCCAGTGCCTCAGCACAATCCTTGATCGCGAAGGTCACGCCCTCAAGCACCGCGCGCGTGCCTGCGGCTGTATCCGTGGCATGTTCCAGCCCGACGAAGGAACCGCGAATTGCGGCATCGTTGAGCGGTGTGCGCTCGCCACCGAGATAAGGCAGGAAGCGGGTCTTTGAGGGCGCTTGCAACCCACCGAGGGCGCCCGTCAGTTCCGCCGCCCCCTTGCCTACGAAACGGCCATACCAGTTGAGCGCGTCCGTTGCGGCAAGGATCACGCCCATCTGGTGCCATGTGTCGGGAAGGCTGTGGCAGAAGGTATGCACCGCCGTGCCCGCATCGGGCTGGTAGCCGTCATTGGCGGCGAAAAGCACACCCGATGTGCCGAGGCTGACAAAGGCCTGCCCCGCTTTCACAACACCCACACCGATGGCCGAGGCGGCGTTGTCCCCGCCCCCGCCTGCGATGACGCAAGACGCGGGAACGCCCCACTTACCCGCCAGTTCGGCGCGCAATTGGCCAGAGGCTTCCGAGCCTTCCACCAGTTCGGGCATGTGATCGCGGCTGAGGTCGGTGGCGGCGAGAAGCTCGTCCGACCAGTCCCTCGCCCCCGTGTCAAACCACGCGGTGCCCGCGCTGTCCGACATCTCGCCCACATAGTTGCCCGTCAGGTAGAGCCGCAGGTAATCCTTCGGCAACAGCACCTTGGCCACGCGGTCGAAAATCTCGGGCTCGTTGTTCTTCACCCATGCCAGTTTCGGCGCGGTGAAACCCGGAAAAACGATATTCCCCGTCACCGCGCGAAAACGCGGATCGGCGTCGAGGGCGGCGGCTTCCTTGTGGCTGCGCGTGTCGTTCCACAGGATGCAAGGCCGCAGCACCTTGTCGTCCTTATCAAGCAAGGTTGCGCCGTGCATCTGGCCCGAAAGCCCGATACCCGCCACGCCTGACAGGTCCGCCTTTGCTCCAAGCTCACCCATCACCGCGTCACAGGCCGCAAGCCAGCTTTCGGGGCTTTGCTCCGACCAGCCATCATGCGGGCGCTCGTTGGTCAGGGGCGCATTGGCCTCCGCCACGATCTCCTGCGCCTCGTTGATAAGGATCGCCTTGAGACCCGAAGTCCCCAGATCAAGTCCGATGTACATCAATATGCCGCCTCTGGTTTTTTGCCCATGATGATCATTCCGAGGATGTCGTCATCCGTCACCTCGTCCACGTTAACGGTGCCAACGGACTTGCCGTTTTTCATCACCATCGCGCGGTCGCACAGCTTCATCACATTGTGGATGTCGTGCTCGATGAGGAAGATGCCGAGACCCTGACGTTTCAACTCCTCGATCAACTCCGCAACCATCTGCGTCTCATGGGGACCAAGCGCTGCCGTGGGCTCATCCATAATCAGAATGCGGGCGTTGAAGTAGACCGCACGCGCAATGGCGACCGACTGGCGTTGACCACCCGAAAGTGCGCTCACGGGGTCTTTGAACTTTTTGAAGTTCGGGTTGAGCCGCGCCATGATCTTGCGCGTCTCGCTTTCCATCGCGCCCTCGTCGACAAAGCCCATCGGCGTTACCAATTCGCGCCCCAAAAAGAGGTTCGAGGCGGCATCGAGGTTATCGGCCAGCGCAAGCGTCTGGTAAATCGTCTCGACATTCTGCGCACGAGCGTCACGCGGGTTGTGGATTTCGACCGGTTTGCCGTCGATCAATATCTGCCCCGCGTCGGGCGTATAAGCCCCCGAGAGCATCTTGATCAGGGTCGACTTACCCGCACCGTTGTGACCCAGAAGGCCCACAACTTCGCCCGGGTAGAGGTCAATACTCACATCGTCGACCGCATGCACACCCCCGAAGGAGATGGACATATTGCGCATTTCGACAAGCGGGGTTCCAGTGGGTTTCTTGTTCATATCACTTCACTCCCGCACGTTTGCGATACTGAATGTCGATCCACACGGCCAGCACCAGAACAGAGCCGACCACGATGTTTTGCAGCGGGCTATCGACGCCCACCATGCCCATGCCGCTGGTGAGCGACTGCATGATGACCGCACCAAGAATGGCGCCGTAGATCGTCCCTGCCCCGCCAGAAAGCGCGGTCCCGCCGATCACGGCGGCCGCGATGACACGCAACTCGTCGAGCGTGCCGATGTCGTTGGCGTGGCTTTGCAGGCGTGCCTGCGCCACGATGGCCGACAGGCCGCACAAGAAGCCCATGAGCGCAAAGACCTTCACGGTCAGAAAGCGCGTATTGATGCCCGACAGTTCCGCCGCATCGGGATTGCCGCCCGTGGCGAAGATGTATTTCCCCAACCGCGTGCGCTGCGCGATGATGGTCATGGTGATCGCCACAACGATCAGGATCAGCACCGAGATCGGCAGCCCGTGGCCAATGGACAAGCCATCGGGCATCACCTCGCCGCGCGCCTCGAACATACGGCGCAGCTTGCCTTTGGGAATGTCATAGGAATTGAGGATCCAGACAAAGCCGAGGATCACCGCAACCGCGGTGCCCGCAAGCGTAAACTCGGCCCATAGCGGCTTGAGCGGGAAATCGTGGCGCAGGCGATTTTGACGGGCCTGCCATACACCATAAACTGCGGCGGTAGCGGCCAGCACACCGACAATCCAGCTCCATGTCTCCCCCAATGTCCCTTCGGCGCCGCCGAAGATGATGAAGGTGCCGTCGAGCGGCGCGATGGTCTGGCCCGAGGTCAGATACCACCCCGCATAGCGCCACACCAGAAAGCCACCGAGCGTGACGATAAAGGCCGGAATGCGTTGGTAGCCGATCAGCCAGCCGTTGAAAGCCCCGATCACGGTGCCCACGGCCAGCCCTGTCAGCATGGCAACGGGTGCAATCACGGGCGAGCCGAGCTCAACACCCCAGCCAGGCAGCCAGCGTGCCTGCATCATCGCCATCATCGCCGAGGAAATAGCCAGCACCGCGCCCACGGAGAGGTCGATGTGGCGCGTCACGATGACAAAGACCATGCCCGTCGCCATGATGGCCACAGAAACCGTCTGGATCGTGAGGTTGAAAATGTTACGGGCCGAGAGAAAACGGCCGTCGGTGAATACGTTGAAGACCAGAGCGATCACGACGAGCGCCCCGATCATACCCAGCAAACGGGTGTCAAATTCGAGTTGGGCCATAAGACCCCTCTTCGGCGTGACGCCCCGCGTGTCTTGCGCTTGATCTGCCATATGGTTTTCCCTTTCAGGGGATGGATGAAGCGGTCCGTTTCTGCCCGCCCGATCCAGTTCCGAGTTTCCGTATCGAGGCTCAACCCGAAGGGTGCCTCACATCGCGCGCAGCCCCGCGCGCGTTGCCGTTCCTGTGACGGCGGCCTCGAAAGAATGCCCCCTCCCGCGTGGCGGAAAGGGGCACCCTATTTCCCAATCGAAATCGGGCTCCGGGCCTTAGTTACAAGGTGCCGGACCGTTTTCGACGCCTTGGCAAAGCGCCTCTTGGGTGATCCAACCAGCATCAACCACAACAGACAGGTTGTCGGCGGTCACGGGGACGGGCTTGAGGAACACGGCGTCCATCTCGTTGCCGCCGGGCGTGGTGAATTTCACCGCATCTTCAATGTCCGTCGGCGCGGTGCCGTTGGCCAGCGAGACAGCGATCTTGGCGGCGTTCTTGCCAAGCTCACGCGCGTCTTTCCAAACGGAGACCGTTTGCGTGCCCTGTGCCACACGGTTCAGAGCGGCGTGGTCGCCATCCTGACCCGACACGGGAATGCCCTGCATACCTTGCGCGGTCAGAGCAGCAACTACACCACCTGCGGTGCCGTCATTGGAAGCCACAACAGCGTCTACATTGTTGTCGGCCTCGGTCAGGATCTGCTCCATGTTACGCTGCGCGTTGGCAGGCAGCCAGCCATCGGTATAGGCCTCGCCCACGATGGTGATATCACCCGCATCGATTGCCGCTTGCAGCACCTCTTGCTGACCGCCACGCAGGAAGTCTGCGTTCGGGTCGGTCGGGGAACCTTTGATCATGACGTAGTTGCCCGTGGGCTGTGCCTCGAACACGGCACGCGCCTGCATGCGGCCAACCTCGACGTTATCAAAGGTCAGGTAGAAGGCGCGGTCGTCCTCGATCAGACGGTCATAGGCAATAACGGGGATTTCCTCGTCAGCGGCAGCCTGAACAGCGGGGATCACGGCCTGCGTGTCTTGCGCAAGCACAATGAGTGCGTCGACGCCTTGTGCAATCAGGGATTCGATGTCGGAAAGCTGCTTGGCCGAGGACGACTGCGCGTCGGCGGACACGTATTCGGCGCCAGCGGCATCAAGGGCTTCCTTGATCGCGGCCTCGTCGGTTTTCCAGCGCTCTTCTTGAAAGTTGGACCAGCTCACACCGACCGTCAGGTCAGCAGCGAAAGCGGTGGTGGTGAAGCCGGCAGCAACGATGGTTGCCGCCATTAACATGGATTTACGCATTGATATCCTCCCAATTGAAATCCGCGAGAAAACCGTAACCCGACACCTCCACAAATAATGAAAGCACAAGCCACACGCGGACACCCGAGTCGTCGGGCAGGATCATGATGGCATATTTTAATTCGGTCGCAAAATAAAATATTGGCCACATCGTGAAAACCTTGCTAGATTCACGCGCAACGATGTTGCTTTAATGCCGCAATAAGCCGCATTTAACGAAGAGCATCCACCCTATTGTTAAGTTGGTGAAATTTCACATGCCCGATCGGGAGACGAAAAATACGAGCGTTCGCGACCTCTCGCTGGACCCTGTGTCTGGCTGTGGTCCCGTGGCGGGCCCCACAGAAACACTCGTGCGCCCCCTGCGGCGTCAGCTTTACGAAACCATTCGCGCGGCGGGTGTGATCGCCCGCGTGGACATCGCAAAGCAGCTGAGCATTTCGCCCGCAACCGTCACGACGCTGTCCACCGAGTTGATTGCTGCGGGATTGATATCTGAGACCGAACTGCCACGCCGCGATGGCGACAGTGCACGCGGACGTCCGCCCGTGGGCCTGCGTATCGAAGGCCGCGCGGGTGCGGTGATCGGGATCAAGATTTCCGACCGCGTGAACACCGCCGTTGTGCTCGACATGGCTGGCCAGCGGATCGGCAGCGCCAGCCTCCCCGCTCCGCCGCAACGCCGCAGCACGCAAGAGATCCTCGACGAGATCGAAACCACCGTTGATGTGGCGCTTGCCAATGCTGGCATCGAACGCAGCCAACTCTCTTCGCTCGCCATCGGAGCGCCGGGGATGGTCGACCACAAGGCTGGGCGCGTCATCTGGTGTCCCTTTATGGAAGAGGCCGACGTGGCTCTGCGCGAGATACTGGCCGAGCGCATCAACGTGCCCGTGACCATCGACAACGACGCCAACCTTCTGGCGCTGGCCGAGTTGTGGTTCGGTGTGGGGCGCGAACTCGACAACTTTGCTGTGGTCTCCATCGAACACGGCGTGGGCATAGGCTTCGTGCTGAACCAGACGCTGCAACGGGGCGGCATGGGGCATGGTATGGAACTGGGCCATATCAATGTGCAAATGGATGGCGCATTGTGCCGCTGTGGAAAGCGCGGATGTCTTGAGGCCTATGTCGCCGACTATGCCTTGGTGCGCGAGGCCCATGTGGTGCTCAACCAGCCGACAACGGGCGAGGCCATTCCCTATAATGACATGCTTGAGACCATGTTCGCCCGCGCCAAAAGCGGCGACGCGGCGGCCAAGGCGATCTTCTCACGCGCGGGCCGTTATCTGGCCTCGGGGCTGGCGAATATCGTCACCCTCTTCGACCCCGCCCTGATCCTGTTGTCGGGCGACCGTCTGAGATACGACTATCTCTACGCCGAGGAAGTGCTGACCGAATTCCGCGAGTTGACCCGCAAACCAGGCCGCCCGCCGACACCCGTTGAGGTCCATGCGTGGGGCGATTTAATCTGGGCGCAGGGTGCTGGGGCTTTGGCGCTCGATCATGCAACGGAGATACTTCTGGGATGATCCGCCCTGCCCTGATTGCCGCGCTTGCGGCCCCCCTCCTCGTGCAACCCTTGTTCGCCAATCCAACCGTCCGTTTCACCGATCGCTCCGACACCCTGCCCGCGCACAGCTACACGGGCGGCTGGGAGCATTTTGTTGGTGGCGGCGTGGCGGTGCTTGACTGCAACGCCGACGGTTTGCCCGACCTCTTTGCCGCAGGCGGCGACAACCCCGCGCAACTCATGGTCAACCGTTCCACGCGCGGCGGTGCGCTCTCCTTCGCCGCAGCGCCCCTGCCCGAAATTACAGGCGTCACGGGCGCCTATCCGCTCGACATCGACAGTGACGGACATCTTGACCTCGCGGTGTTGCAGGTGGGGGCGAATATGCTCCTGCGCGGCGGGCCTGATTGCACCTTTGAGGACGCAAGCGCGGAGTGGGGCTTTGACGGCTCGGACCGCTGGACCACCGCCTTCGCGGCCACGTGGGAAGGAGGCGCGGATCGCCCTACCCTGTTCGAGGGCAACTACGTCAACCGCGACATTGAGGACGGCCCGTTTGAGGCCTGCGACGCCAATGCGCTGCACCGCCCGCAAGCGGGAGGTGGCTGGACGCGCACCCCGCTAGAGCCAGGCTTTTGTGCCCTCTCCGCGCTCATCTCGAAGGGCGTCCACCCGCACCCGATGCTGCGTATTTCAAACGACCGCCACTACTACGTCAAAGGCGGCTACGAGCAACTCTACGACCTCACCGAGAACCGCTTCCTCGGTGACGAGGACGGATGGCGGCGGGTCTCTTTGTGGGGCATGGGCATTGCCGAGCGCGATATCGACGGGGATGCTGTGCCCGATGTGATGCTGACCTCCATGGGCGACCAGCTTCTCCAGTTCGGCACGCCTGATGGCGGCTACACCGACGCGCCCTATGACATCGGCACCTATGCGCACCGCCCGCATCTCGGAGATGACGGGCGCGCCTCGACGGGGTGGCATCCCGCATGGGGCGATCTTGATAATGACGCGCGAGTGGACCTCTTCATCGCCAAGGGCAATGTCGAACAAATGCCAGGCAATGCCGCTCGTGATCCCAACAACCTGCTGCGGCAGCGCGAGGACGGGCGGTTTGACGAGATATCCATCGAGGCGGGCGTGGCCTCTATGGCCAAATCCCGCGGCGCGGGGCTGGTCGATCTCAATGGCGACGGGCGGCTTGATCTGGTGGTGGTGAACCGTGGCGGGCCGATGGAACTATACGAGAATACCACCGAAGGCGCGGGGCAATATCTCGCCATATCGCTCAAACAACCCGCCCCGAACATTCGCGCGGTCGGCAGCACAGTGGAAATCCTCACCAACCGCGGCCTCCAAGTGCAGGAAGTGACCATCGGCGGCGGCCATGTCTCGGGTGCGGCGGTGCCTTTGCACTTCGGTCTGGCCAATGCGGTCAAGGCGCAGTTGCGCGTGACATGGCCCGACGGGGAGCAAAGCGACTGGGGGGAAATCACCGACTTCAACCGCTGGATCGAGTTGACCCGCTAGGGTCGCCTACCGCTCGAAGGGCAATCCCGAGGGCACCTGCTCAGGCACGCCGAGACGTTCAGGCTCATCCTCCAACGCGTGTAGAAAGGCCACCAGCGCGTCGACCTGTTCGGCGTTCAGGGCGCGATCCTCAACTTCGATGGCGGCGAGAATGGCGGCGCGCTCGCGCGGGTCATCCATGACATCCCAATCGCCCTTGCCATACACGTCCACAATCTCGGGCATCGTCACCCAGTCCCGCTGCCACGCCTCGAAAGCCGCGTGCGGGGTGGCGTGGTCGGAGACGAATTCCCACAGGTCCGCATAGGCTCCCGTGTGCCCGTAGGGCGCGGTCAGCGTCACATTGCGCAAGGACGGCGTGCGGAAGGCGTAGAGATCGTCGGCCCGCCCCGTCACCAGAAACCGCCCGAGGTCCGCCGTTCCCCGCTCGAAGGGCAAGGTCTTGCCCGGCCCGAACTGTGGTTGGCCCATGGCGTGGAATTCGTGATCAGTCTGAAGCGGGCCAGAATGGCAGGAGGCACAGCCCGCATCGCCGTAAAACAGCTCCGCCCCCGCAAGCGCCTCCTCCGAGAGCTCACCCTCCCCGCGCAAATAGCGGTCAAAGGGGCTGTCGTCGGCACGGAACTCAAAGGCCATGAAGGCGGCGATGGCGTTGGAAATATCGGCAAAACGGATTTCGCGACCTTCGGCAATCTCGGGGAAGGCCCCAGCGAACATCTCTACATAGGTGGGGATCGCGGCCACACGCTTGGCAATCAGATCCCACGCGCCACCCTCGTCCGAAAAACGCCCCTTGCGCACGGCTTTGGAAATCTCGTTCTCGTTCACCTGCCCCGCCATTTCATCAGGCGACAGCACGGGAAAGGCAGCTTGCGTGGCGAGAACTCCCGACACCTCGTCAAAGAAAGGGTCTTCTATAGGCACACGCAGGGAGCCGTCAGCGCGGGTCTCCACCCGCCCGTCATGGAACATCGCGCGGTATTCCAGCGCACCGAGGTTATAGAGCGTAGGCGAATTGCGCGGGATACGTGCCTCGGGAGGATTGTCAGGATCGCCCACACGCACAGGCCCCAAACCCACGCCCCCCTCGCCCATGCCCAGAGGCAGACCGTCCGAGGTGCCGTGCTTGGGATGGTGGCAGGTTGAACAAGAGATATTCTTGTTCCCCGACAGGATCGGATCATAAAACAGAAGCTGGCCCAGCCGCGCCTGATCCATATCCACCACCATGAAATCCGCATCCGTCAGCGGTGCGGGAAGACGCGCGGCGCGCGGGTCATCGGCCGCCGCCGCACCGCCAAAACAGGCGAGAGCCGCGAGCGCGGCGGTCAGCCTATTTGCGGGCGTATTCGACATAGGCAAAGGCTCCGCTGTCAGGCGACCACGACGGCACGTTGATCGTGCCCTGCCCGCCAAATAGCGAAACAAGCGTTTCGGGCGTCCCACCTTCGGGGCCGATCAGGCGCAACTCCACGTCGAGATCGGGCGGATGCCCTTCCGTCCCCGCAGGATAGGCGAGGTAGACCACCTTGGCCCCATCAGGGCTTGGATGCGGGAACCAGTTGACGCGCTCGTCGTCGGTCATCTGCTGCGCATCACTTCCATCCACGCGCACCCGCCACAGGTCGGACGATGGCCCGCCCCGCTCCGAGTTGAACCAGATCCACTGCCCGTCAGGCGTATAATCCGGCCCGTCATAGTGGTGGTCACTCTCGATCACGCATGTCTCCGTGCCGCCCTCAATCGGACAGGTCCAGATACCGAACCGCCCTTCACGCATTGCGGTATAGGCCAGTGTGCGGCCATCGGGCGAAACACCATGCCACCAGCTCGGCGTCTTCTCCGTAACGCGCACGGGATCGGCTACCTCTGCATCAAGGTCCATCGTCCAGATCGACGACCCACCACCCATCGTATGATCGGAGATAATGAGCGTGCTGCCATCTGGCGAGATGCCGTGGTCATTGTTGAGTTTGATCAACAGCCCCGTGTCCACCTCGTCAAGCGCGGGTGCATCCAGTTCAACCCAGAACAGTCGCCCGCCGCCGTTGACGATCAGTGCCTCGCCATCGGGCGTCCAGTTGGGTGCCTCAATGTGCATATCTGTTTCGAGAACGGGAAAAGATGCCCCCTCCTCGAAGTCGTAGATCATGATCCGCGATGTCCAATTGGCCATGCCTGTCCTCCCATATGCCCCTTCCGCGACGGTCGCGGGAGGTGGCGGAACGGGCGCGCGGTATTCGCGCGCCCTTCCCTGATGTCACAATCCCTCGGGCGAACCTACGCGCCTTCAGGGCGATATTCAAAGCGCGAGAAGGTTGCTTCCTTGCCCTGCCCCGTGATGTCCATCGCATAGACGCCGACGAAAGCCCCCGTGAAGGAACCATGCTCGCCGAAGCCCGCCTCGTCGGAGATCAGCGTCGCATCCTCGTCGCCGCCGATCTGGACCCAGTCGCCATCTTCCTGCTTGTAGAAGAACCGCACGGTGGCGTGGTCGACTTCCACTTTCAACTCGACCGCCCCGTCTTCGATGGCGAACTTGTCGTCGAGCCACGTCAGGTCATTGTGCTGCCAGTCGCCCTGACAGGCCACAAGCTGCACGCAACGCCCGATCTCTGGCTCATAGCCCACCAGAAGTTTGTAGAACTTGTGAGTGTTGTAATAATAGGTCAGCCCCGCCGCCTGCTGATAGGTGTCGGGATCATAGCCTTCCGCCAGCGTGGTCTCGACGGTGAAGGTGAAATGCTCCTGACGCCGCGCCACGAGGCTGTTTTCAAACCACGAGCCGAAACTCTCCCGTCCGATCATGTGCAGCCCGTCATCGACATAGAACAGGCGTTCGGGATGCGGGTGGCGCAACCATTGGAAATCCTTAGGCAACTCCGTGCCCGCAAAGTCGTAGACCGAGGCGCGCGGCGGTGTTGGCTCGACATCGGCTAGCCCCGGAAGCTCGACACGCGGGACCATGCCGCCCGTCTCCAGATAGAGCCAGTCATCACGCCAGACGCATTTCTCGATGCCCGTCTCACGCCCCATCGGACAGTAGAGCGCGCCCACGCCCTTCTTCTGGATCGGGCGGCCCATCAGGAAGGTGTGATAGACCTCGCCATCAGGGGTCTCGACATATTGCCCGTGGCCCGTGCGCTGGATCGGGCTGTCGATGATCGTCACATCCTTGGTCGAAATGACGTGCCGATCAGGGTGATCCTCGTAAGGCCCCCAGATCGACTTGGACCGCGCCAGCGTGACCGCATGGTTATAACCCGTGCCACCTTCGGCGGTGGTCATGTAGTAATAACCGTTGCGCTTGAAGATATGCGGCGCCTCGGTGAGCCCGTGCGCCGTGCCCGGATAGACGTTTTTCACCGCCCCCGTCAGCCCCGTCTCGGGCGACCATTCCTGCAAGAGAATACCATCGAAGGAAGAGTGCTTGGGATTGCCGCCCGTGCCCGCCCCGCGATGGTTCCACTGCATGTTCAAGAAGTATTTCTTGCCGTCATCATCGTGGAAGAGCGACGGGTCGAAGCCGCTCGAATTCACATACCACGGGTCCGACCACTCCCCGTCGATGGTCTCGCAACAGGTGATGTAGTTGTGGGCGTCCTTGAACTTACCCGCCAGACGTTTGACATCCGTATAGACCAGCCAGAACTTCTCCCCGTCATGGCTCAGGCAAGGGGCCCAGATGCCGCAGCTATCGGGGTTGCCGCGCATGTCGAGCAGGGCCTCACGGTTGAGTGGGCGGCTCACAAGCTCCCAGTTCACAAGATCGCGCGAATGGTGGATCTGCACCCCTGGATACCACTCGAAGGTCGAGGTCGCGATATAGTAATCATCGCCCACACGAAGAAAGGACGGATCAGCGTTAAAGCCAGGAAGAATAGGGTTGCGGATCATGCGTGCTCCTCCAGCGATCTGCATATATTTTCGGGCAATCGGCCCGCACACACGGGCCTGAGCGCGCGTGATCTGAGGCATACTGCCCCATCAAAAAGCGGAGCGCCACAGGTTGCAGCGCTCCGCGATTTAATTTTTTCGAGTCTCGAAATTAATCGAAAACCTAGGATTCACCGCTTTCCTCAGAGGACTTGGCCCAGAGGTTGATTTTCTCCTCGTCCGCGTATTCGTCAATCAGCTTCAACTCCTCTTCCGAGAACTCCAGATTGCCGACGGCACCCACACAGTCGATGACCTGCTGCGGCTTGGAGGCACCGATGAGCGCCGTGGTGATCCCGCCCTCGCGTAAGACCCACGCAATCGCCATCTGCGCCAGCGTCTGGCCGCGCTTCTGGGCAATATCGTTGAGCTTGTTGAGGTTCTCCACTGTGCGATCCGAAATGAATTCGGGGAGAAGCGACTTACCTTGTGTGGCGCGCGATCCTTCGGGAATGCCGCCGAGATACTTGTTGGTCAGCATCCCTTGCGCCAGCGGCGTAAAGGCAATCGACCCCACACCCAGTTCGCGCAGAGTGTCTTTCAACCCGTCACGTTCGACCCAGCGGTTGAGCATGTTATAGCTCGGCTGGTGGATGACGCAGGGCGTGCCAAGCTCGTTGAGGATACGCACAGCCTCGCGGGTGCGGTCGGAGTTATAGGACGAAATCCCCACATAGAGCGCCTTGCCCTGACGCACGATGCTGTCGAGCGCGCCCATGGTTTCCTCAAGCGGCGTGTCGGGATCGAAACGGTGCGAGTAGAAGATATCGACGTAATCAATCCCCAAGCGAGTCAGAGACTGGTCGATGGACGCCATGAGATTCTTGCGGCTCCCCCACTCCCCGTAGGGGCCATCCCACATGTAGTAACCCGCCTTGGACGAGATGATCATCTCGTCGCGCAGCCCTTTGAAGTCTTCCTTCAGGATCGAACCAAAGGCAAATTCGGCACTGCCTGGAGGCGGGCCGTAATTGTTGGCGAGATCGAAATGGGTGATGCCGTGGTCAAAAGCGGTGCGCAGGATTTCGCGTTTGAGATTGTGCGGCGTGTCGCCTCCGAAGTTGTGCCAAAGGCCGAGCGAAATGGCGGGCAGCTTGAGGCCCGAATTGCCACAGCGGCGATAAACCATTTTTTCATATCGGTCGGCGGCGGGGACATATGGCTTCATTGAACTTCTCCCTTATGCATTTGGTGACATTCTAGCGCATCAATGGCCTGCGGCCACTGGTGATTGCGCCCACCCCTTGCGCAGGGCGGAAAACACGCAGGCAAATGACGGGAAACGCAGCGCATGAAAAAGCCCGCCCCGATATCGGGACGGGCCAGCAATGTGGAAAGTCAGACCGCCTTAGCCCAGAAGCGCGTGCGCCTCTTCGGGAGTGACGGGCGCAGGACGTTCACAGGTCGTGGTCATCGCGACATTGGTGTTGGTCTCGCCCGACTTGAGGATCGCAGTCAGCACCTCGATCACATGGGTGGCAAGCTCAATCGAACAACGATGCGGACGCCCTTCGACGATAGCCTGCGCCATGTCAGCCACGCCCGCGGTGCGGTAGTTGGCGCGATGGATGGGCTTGTCGAAATCGTGGTTGAGAATGGAGAACGGATGATCCCACTGCTCCTCCACAACTTCCTCGCAGTCGGTGCCGATAGTGGTCACTTCCCCGCCGAAGAAGTTCGGATCAGGCACGTAGATCGCACCCTCGGTGCCGTAAAGCTCCATGTTCTGATGCTTGTGGCCCCAGACATCCCACGAAAGCGTCATGGAGATATTGGCACCCGAAACAAACTCGACCAGCGCGTGAACATTGGTGTCAACAACCACGTCCAGCACCTCACCCTTACGCGGGCAATCGGTGGTGATGGTGCGCTTGTCCTTGCCCTTGTTCGACATCGCCGTAACCGACTTCACCGGTCCGAGCAGCTGCACGAGGTTGGTGATGTAATAGGGTCCCATGTCGAGCACAGGACCGCCGCCGGGCTGGAAGAAGAAGTCGGGATTGGGGTGCCACATTTCCATGCCAGGCCCCATGAAGTGACAAGTGCCGGAGGTGATCTGACCCAACTGTCCGCTGTCGATGATGTGACGTGCAAACTGGTGCGCGCCGCCCATGAAAGTGTCGGGCGCGGAGCCAACGCGAAGACCCTTTGCTTCAGCAAGTTTGCGAAGCTCTTCGCCCTCTTCGAGGCTGAGAACGTAGGGCTTTTCCGAGTAGGCGTGCTTGCCATTCTCCAACGCGCGTTTGGTCACTTCAAAGTGGGCCGCGGGGATCGTCAGGTTGATGATCAGATCCACGTCATCGGCCGCCATCAACTCGTCAACGGTGATTGCCCGCACGCCCTCGTAATCGGCTGCGCGCGCCTTGGCCGCGTCCATGTTGATATCAGCCACAGCGCGCACTTCGAGCGCTTTGAAGTTGGGGGCCAGATCGAGATAGGCCTTTGAGATGTTGCCGCATCCGATGATGCCAACGCCTAGTTTTTCCATGTATTTTCTCCCTTAAACGCGACTTAGAATTTGCGCGCGTTGGCAATGGCGGTCTTGGCGAAACGTGCGTGATCGGAGGGGTTGTCATGCTCCATCACGAAAATCTCCGCCGAGGTGTGTTCCTGCACAGCAGCCCAGATCGCAGGCCAGTCCATCGTGCCCGTGCCTGCGTCGGCCCATCCGCCTTCGTCCTCTTTCTCGCCTGCGGGGGCGAGATCCTTGACGTGGATCGCGGTGATGCGCTTGCCGTATTTCTTGACCGTCTCGACGGGGTCCGCCCCGCCGCGCACGACCCATGCGATGTCCAGTTCGACATTGATGTGATCGCCCCCCTCAAGGATCAGATCCTCGGGAAGCTCACCTGTCGGCAGCGCCACAAATTCAAAGTCGTGGTTGTGCCAGCCGAATGTCAGCCCTGCCGCTACGATCGGCTCGCCCGCTTTCGCAAGACGCTTGCCGAACGCGCGCCAACCATCGGCGTCCGTGGGACGCTGGTCAGGCATCAGGAATGGCACATAGACATGCTCGATGTTCAACTCGCGGCAGATTTGCAGAACGCGCTCGGGGTTGTCCTCCACCATATCAAGCGCGAAGTGGCCCGATTTCATGTGCAGACCATTCTTGGCCAGACGCTCCTTGAGCGCGTCAAGCTGGTCGAGCTCGTTGTAAAAGGCGCCATAGCCTTCGCACTGGGCGTAGCCGAGATCGCCGATCATATCGAGCGTCTCCTCCTGTCCCCAGTTGCGCGAGCTAAAAAGCTGGTATGAAAAGTCGGTCATAGTTCTCTCCCTTAAACGGCCACCGCGAGCTTTCGCGGGGCCAAGTCTACCTCTTCGACACGCGCGTTTACGCGAGCCATGTCTCGTAATCCGACACGAGTAGATGCGTAGGATCAGTGTCTTCGTCTATTGTGGAAAACCGCCCAATAGGTTCGCGGAATATGTTGTCGGTGCGGTCGTCATTGACGTTGGAAACCTCGCCAATGAGAACCCGTCCGCCCTCGCCCCAGAACGCATGCCAGTGCCACGGCTCAAGCGTCACGCTCTCGCCGGGTTCCAGCACGAGATGCTCGCCCGCCTTGAGCCTGCGCATCCGTCCGTCGGTCAGCACCTCGACAGGCGCGGACGGGTCGCAGGAGCCATCCTCTGCGCGGGTGAACAGCTCGATAACAAGCCGCGCACCACCGCGATTGATGATGTCCTCGGTCTTCTTGATATGATGGTGCATCGGGCTGATCTGGTTCTCGTTGGAAATCAGCATCTTCTCGGCGTAGAGCATCCCCATGCCCTTGGCCACATTGGCCTCCGAGCCGTTGCGCACGGTAAAGAGAAAGAGGCCGAGATCCTCGTAATTCCCCTGACCGTAATCGGTGATGTCCCAACCCAACATATTGTCGCGCACCATCGCACCACCCGTGGCCACATAGTCCTTCAACCCCTTCGGATCGAGGTAGGCAAAGGGCGGCATGACGAAGCCGTGGCTGCGCATGAAGGCATCGCTTTCGGCGATGATCTCGTTGACGATAGACCGCTTCATTTTGCGTCTCCGTAGGTGGCGGAATGCAGATCACGGATCGTGAATTCCGGTGTGGTTTCCGTGTCTTTCGGCGTGAAGATCACTTTGACCTCCTGTCCGGGAAGAATGGTGAAAGCATTGGTCGAGAAACGTCCCGCAACACTCGCCTCCAAGGAGACGTAAAGCGCCAGAGCCTGCGCCGTGAGTGTAATCTCATAGCCCCCTTCAACCGCCTTCACATCATGCGCGATCTTAGGCGCGAGAAGGTCGTAGGCTTTCCACGGCTTCGGCGCGTAGATATCACCGCCATGCGTGACCTCACCATCCTCATCCATGGCCTGCCACGTGAAGGCATAAACCTCGTCATCGGCCAGCAGGTCTTGCTCCAGCGACAGGAGTTCCAATGCCTTCGTGGGCCATGCAGAAATCGTCGCATCCGCCAAGGGACGCGTCTGCCCTGCCATGTTCACGGCAGCTACCTGCACGGCGACATCGACGTTTTCCGCACCATCATTGATGACCTTGAACACGTCCTTGCCCTCTTCGGGCGCCACCGTCACCAGCACGGGCGCATAGAATTTCTCCGCCATGTGGTGCAGCAGTTTCCACCCGCCGCCGTAGTCGAGCGAGGCCCACGAACATACGGGCCACGTGTCGTTGAGCTGCCAGATCAGCGTTCCCATGCAATGCGGCTTGAGCGAGCGCCACCACGACACGGCAGTCTTGATCGCAAGCCCCTGTTGGACCTGACTGAGATAGACGAAATTCTCGAAATCCACGGGGAAGCGGAAGTAGCGGAACATCGTTGCCGCGATCCGCTCATTGCCGCCCACGTTCTTCTGATGGCTCTCCAGAACGGGCGCCGCGATGTTGCGATCTTCAGGGCCGCAGAAGCTCTCGATCACATTGTTTGACGGATAGCTCTGGAACCCGAATTCCGAGCAGAAACGCGGACGCACGTCGCGGTAATGCGCGAACTCGCGGTTCTCGTGCCAGACCGACCAGAAGTGCATATCGCCCGAGCTGTCATCATGCCACGCATCGCCGAAGTTGAGCGGACCAGACGAGGGTGAAGAGAACCACCAGTTCGCCGTCGGATCGACCTCCTTGAGCGTCGTCTGCAAGGTGCGGTTAAGACGGTCATACATGATGAGATAGAGGTCGCGGTTTTCGATGCTTTCCTTGAACCACGTCAGCGCACCGACCAATTCGTTGTCGCCACACCACAGCGCCAGACAAGCGTGGTGATGCATACGGCGCACGTTCTCGCGCACCTCCTGCTCGACGTTTTCGAGGAAGGCCTCGTCGGAAGGATAGAGATTGCAGGAGAACATGAAGTCCTGCCAGACCATCAGCCCCATTTCGTCGCACATGTCATAGAACCATGTCGGCTCGTAACGTCCCCCGCCCCAGACACGGATCATGTTCATGTTGGCGTCAACAGCCGACTGCAACTGGTCGCGCACCGCCTCGCGGTCAATGCGCCCCGAAAGCGCATCAGCGGGAATCCAGTTGGCCCCTTTGGCGAACACGTCGCGCCCGTTGACGCGGAATTTGAAGCCCAGCCCGTGATCGTCCTCTTGCGTGACCAATTCGATCTGGCGCAAGCCGATCCGCTTCTCGATCACATCCTCGGCGAGACGCACTTCGAGATCGTAGAGAGGCTGCATCCCCTGCCCTGCGGGCCACCAAAATTCGGGCACCTCGACAAAGAACTTCGCCTGCGCCAGGCGGCCTGCGACTTGAACCTCGCGGGTGCGGCCACCGAAAGCCATCTCAACGGTATCACCCTCGGCATCGCCCGCGATATGGGCGGTGACGATCACCGTCACACTGTCGCTCTCGATATCGTGGTGCTGTTGCTCGACCATGACGTGATCAAGGCGCGCGGCCTTCTTGGGCTCGATGGAAAGCCCGCCCGTGACGCCAAAGGGCGCCAATGCAATGTTCCAGTCCCAACCGAAATCACACTGCGGCTTGCGCACCATATTGCCGTTCTTGATCGGCACGGTCCCGTCCTCGCGATCCGCGATCCCCGGGATATGCCATTGCTGCGCCGCCTGACGCGCGTTGGCCTCGCTCACAATCGAACGGAAGCGCAACTCGATGTCGTTTTCTCCAACACGTGCCACTTCCGACAGATCGAGACGCCATGTGCGAAAGGCATTGTCGGCCTCCAGAATGCGCATGCCGTTGACGAAAACCTCGACCACCCCGTCGAGACCCTCGACGAGCAATTCGACGCCCGTTTCTTCCAGCGTGAAGGTAGACGTGGCTACCCAGTCGCGCTCGGCGATCCAGCGCAGGTCATATTCGTTGCGCCCCCAATAAGGGTCCGCGATCTTCCCTGCCGCGTGCAACGCGCTCACGGCGTCAAAGGGCAAAGTGACAGGGACGGAATATTCGCCCGCATCATCACGGAAGTTCCAGTTATTGTGCAAATTCAATGGGTAAGACATGGATATCGTTTCCATTAATGCGCAGCCCGCGACAGACCCGAAAACGTCAAAGGTCCGACGCGTACCTTGAGTTTGACCTGCCCGCAGGCTTGATCAATCACGCGGTAAGACTTGGTGACATCGCAGCGCCCATGACGGGGACGACACGACATCGGTGGTGTTTTGGTGCGCGGCTCTTGTGTCAGTTTACCTGATCTTCTCGCCAGAGTTTTTTGGGTCTTGCACGGGGGCACGCTTCACACGCCCCCGCAATTGATATGGCAACCCGTGCGGCTCAGAGCCGCTCTTCGGTCGCTTTGTCGAACATCGACGCCCGTACGGGATCGAAGCCGACGATCAGCTTGTCACCCGTTTTCACATTCGCCTGACCATCGAGGCGGATGCGGAACGGAGTGCCTTCAACATGGGTCCAAACCAGAGTGTCGGCGCCCATCGGCTCGACGATCTCGGCGGTGACTTCCATTTGGAACGGCTGATCCACACCGACATAGACATGCTCGGGACGAATGCCAAACCATGCTGGCCCACCCGTTTTGCCCGCGGGCGTAAATTCGTAGCCCTTGAGGTCGATTTTTAGATCACCTGCGGAGAACACGCCACCGTCGACGTCACCTTCGATGAAGTTCATCGACGGCGAACCGATGAAGTCGGCCACGTATTTGTTGCGCGGCTTGTCATAGATGCCATGCGGCGTGTCGAGCTGCTGGATCAGACCATCCTTCATGATCGCGATACGATCAGCCAGCGTCAGAGCCTCGATCTGGTCGTGGGTCACGTAGATCATGGTGTTCTTGAGGTTCTGGTGAAGCTGCTTGAGCTCCACACGCAGATCGGTGCGCAGCTTGGCATCGAGGTTGGAGAGCGGCTCGTCAAAGAGGAACACGTCCACGTCCCGAACAAGCGCGCGACCAATGGCGACACGCTGGCGTTGACCACCCGACAGAGCGCCGGGCTTGCGGTCCAGAAGCTCTTCCATCTGGAGGATTTCGGCGGCACGCGCCACCCGCTTCTCGATCTCGTCCTTGGGAACGCGCGCGTTCTTGAGGCCGAAGGAGAGGTTCCCCCGCACGGTCATCTGCGGATAGAGCGCGTAGGATTGGAACACCATGCCGATGCCCCGCTCCGAAGGTTCCGCCCAAGTGACGTTCTTGTCACCGATGAAGATCTGGCCGCCCGAAACTTCAAGGAGACCCGCGATGCAGTTGAGCAGTGTGGATTTACCGCAGCCCGAGGAGCCGAGCAGGACGAGGAACTCGCCCTTCTCGATGTCGATGTTGAGGTTCTTGAGCACCTTCACCGAACCGAAGCTCAGATCGAGGTTACGCACAGATACGGAAATGTTGTCGTTTGTCATATGTCTTAGCCTTTCACGGCGCCAGCGGCGATGCCGCGAACGAACAGCTTGCCGGAAACGAAGTAGATGATGAGCGGGACAAGGCCGGTGATGAGAGTGGCCGCCATGTTGACGTTATACTCTTTGACCCCTTGCACCGAGTTCACGATGTTATTGAGCTGAACGGTCATCGGATAGACAGCCGGCTTGGTGTAGACCACACCGAACAGGAAGTCGTTCCAGATACCCGTCACCTGAATGATCATCGACACAACAAAGATCGGCAGCGACATGGGCAGCATGATCTGGAAGAAGATCTGCCAGAAACCTGCACCATCCACACGCGCAGCCTTGAACAACTCCATCGGCACAGAGGCAAAATAGTTGCGGAAGAGCAGCGTGTTGATCGGCATACCGAAGATCATATGCACCAGAACCAAACCAGGCAGGGAGCCATAGATGCCCAATTCCCGCAGGATGATCACGATCGGATAGAGCATGATCTGGTAGGGGATGAAGGCACCGATGATCAGGACGTTGAAGAACATCTCAGAGCCCTTGAAGCGCCAGAAGGACAGCGCATAGCCCGATACGGATGCCACGGCGATGGACAGGATTACCGAGGGGATCAGAATGCGCACAGAATTCCAGAACCCGCGGCTCAGACCGTCACAGTTGATCCCTGTACAAGCCTCCGCCCATGCTTTCACCCAAGGGGCGAAGGTCGGATCTTTCGGCAGCGAGAAGGTCGCGCCCTGACGCACCTCGTCCATATCTTTCAAAGATGTCACCAACATCACCCACAGTGGAAGCAGGTAATAGACCGAGAACACCAACAAGGTGCCGTAGATCATGATGTTGGCGGGCGTGAAGCGGCGCTTTGGCTTGGGGCCGATCGGACCGTCAAGCGTGCGTGGCGCGGCATTTGGAGCAATCGTGGCTGCATCAGTCATTTTTCTTGCCCCCGTATTGAAGGTAAACATATGGAATGAGAACCACGACCACCATCGCCAGCATCATCGTCGAGGCGGCAAAGCCCTGCCCGAGATTCTGGCGTTGGAAAAGCTGGTCATAGACGTATTTGGCTGGCACTTCCGAGGCGATCCCTGGACCGCCGGAGGTTTGGGCCACAACGAGGTCGTAGACCTTGATGATCCCCGCAGAGATCAGAACCAGCGAGGTCACGAAGACAGGCTTGAGCATCGGGATGATGATCAGGAGGTAGGTCTTGACCGTGCCGATGCCGTCAACCTTGGCAGCTTTCCAGATGTCCTCGTCGATACCGCGCAGCCCCGCGAGCATGATGCACATGATCAGCCCCGTGCCCTGCCACAGACCAGCAATCAGAATCCCGAAGATCACGATGTCGGCGTTATAAAGCGGATCGAATGTGAAGCTCTGCCAGCCAAGACCGCGCACGATGGCCTGAATGCCGAACTCGGGGTTCAAAATCCACTGCCACACAAGCCCCGTCACAATGAAGGACAGCGCGAAGGGATAGAGGAAAATCGTGCGGAACGCATTCTCGAACCGAATTTTGCGATCCAGAAGCGCGGCAAGAACAAAAGCAATGACAAAGGTGAAGATCAGACTACAAATCCCGAAAATCACGAGATTTTCCACAGACTGAACCCAACGTGCCGATCCCCAGAGGCGCTCGTATTGATCAAGCCCTACAAAGTTGAGCTTGGGCAGGAGCCGCGAGTTGGTGAATGAATGGACGATGGTCCAGATAGAACAGCCGACGAAAATGACGGTGGCCGTCAGGATCATCGGGAGTGCGGCGATTTTCGCACTGAGATTTTTGAAAAGACGGATTGGCGGCTTGGCGCCACGCATCTGCCCGTTGTCGGTCACAGCCATAGCTGGATACTCCCCCGTTCGCGCAATCCGGGATTACCCTCTTGTCAATCGCGCAAAGAAAACGGGTCCGGCAACCGCGAAGGTCGCCGGACCCTAAACGATCAGTCAGCGTCCGCGATGATTTCCGCGTAACGCGCCTGTGCGTCAGCCGCAGAAAGATCGGAGGACCAGAATTCGGTCATCAGGTCTTCGATCTGACCGGAGGTGTCAGGCGAAAGAAGCATATCGCCAGAAGGCACAGTGTTGCCGTCTGCGAGGATCTTCAGACCTTTTTTCATGCAATCGTTAGCTGCGGAAAGGTCCACATCGCCGCGAACAGGAAGCGACCCTTTCTTGAGGTTGAAGGCAACCTGAACTTCTTTGGACAGCATCAGAGCTGCGAGTTCTTTTTGTGCGGCTTCAATCTCAGGATCGTCGTTCTTGGGGAAGTAGAACGCATCACCCGCAGTATCGATCAGCTCGTTCACACCCAGACCTGGAAGACAGGTGTAATCGGTGCCTGCAACTTTTTCGGCCACAGCGAATTCGCCCTGCGCCCAGTCGCCCATGATTTGACCCGCAGCCGTGCCCTCAATCACCATAGCCGTGGCCTGGTTCCAGTCCTGCACGTTGGTGTTCTTGGAGTATTCACGTGCGGCAGCAGCAGCTTCAAAGACTTTTGCGTAGGCGTCACCAGAAGCAACGTCTGCATCTTTGTCTTTGTTCACAGCAAGCCATGCTTCAGGGCCAGCAAGAGCAATGGCCATCACGCCGAATGCGCCGGAAGACTGCCAAGGCTGGCCCCCCATTGCGAGCGGAACGATGCCTGCTTCTTCGAGCTCAGGCATGGCAGCAACGTATTCATCCCAGTTGGACGGAACAGGCTTGCCGATTTTCTCGAACGCGCTGTTGTTGAGCCACAGCCACTGCCAGGAGTGGATGTTGATAGGCGCACAGTAGATCTTGCCGTCGACGGTACAGCTGTCGAGCAAAGACGAGGGGTGAACGACGTCTTTCCAACCTTCAGCCTCGGCAACATCGGTGAGGTCGAGCATGAGGCCAGCTTCGATCAACTCTTGTGCCTGACGACCGTGGTTGAACTGTGTCGCAGCCATCGGATCGCCGCCGAGGATGCGGGAAATCATGATCGGGCGGGCAGTGCTGCCGCCGCCGGCGATCGCGCCATCAACCCAATTGTGGTCGGTTTTCTCGTTGAACGCTTTGGCGAATTCAGCAACCGCAGCCGCTTCACCGCCCGACGTCCACCAGTGAGTCACTTCGAGATCGACAGCGTGAGCAGCGGATGCCGCAGCGGTGATCGCGGTGGCGCCCAGGAGCGCTTTTGCAAGTTTCATTTAGGTAGTCCTCCCTAGATTACGTAAACGTTACAGTCTCCCCTGTAACGTTATAGATTTCGCGAACACGCTAGCTAAAAGGCGGTCGCGAGCCTATAGTTGGCAGTATGTCAGCCAATTTCGCCCACACAAGAAAAAAGAACGCGAATTGTGAGTTAGCGCTAACTTTCAACCCGTTAGCGCAAACTCCCAACGGAGAAACGGCCACTCTTTTCGGGAGATTCTTCACGAATCAATCAGTAGAATCGGCTCGAATCGGAGAAAACAGACATGAGTGAGTCACAGTCCAATCCCCCCCGATCCGATATCGGTCTGACACCGGGTGAGCGCCCGACACTCAAGACCATTTCGCGCATCACCGGTCTGGCCGTTGCCACAGTGAGCCGCGCGCTCAATGATGCCCCCGACATCTCGGCCAAGACCAAAGCCCGCGTGCGCGCATGTGCCGATACGGTGGGCTATTTCCCCAATCGCGCGGGTGTGCGCCTGCGCACAGGAAAGACCAATGTCATCTCGCTGGTCATGACCACCGAGCACGACATCATGAACCACACCGCGCAACTCATCTCTTCGGTTGCAGGCGGCTTGCGCCATACCCCCTATCACCTCGTGGTCACGCCCTATTTCCCTGACGAAGATCCTATGGTTCCCGTGCGCTATGTCGTCGAGACACGCTCCGCCGATGCCATTATCCTCAACCAGACCGAACCAGAAGATCCGCGCATCGCCTATCTTATGGAGAAGGAATTTCCCTTCGCCACCCACGGGCGCACCAATTGGTCGGATCAGCACCCCTATTATGACTTCGACAACGAACGTTTCGCCCAACTGGGCATCGAGGCCCTCGCCCGTCGCGGTCGCAAATGCGTGCTGGTCATCGCCCCTCCGCCCTATCAGAGCTATGGCCGTGCAATCATCAAAGGCACGCGCGAGACCTGTGAGCGGGTCGGAATGAAGCGCCTCGCCTTGCAAGACGTCACTTCCGACAGCCCCTCCGAAGACATCGCCACTTCGGTGCGCGGCGCCATCACACGCCATCCCGAAATCGACGCGCTCTTCTGCGGCTCGACCACCGCAACCATGGCCGCCGTGGTCACAGCGGAGGAATGCGGAAAGGTGCTTGGGGAGAATTTCGACGCCTTCTCCAAGGAATCCTCACCCCTTCTGAGCCGCTTCCGCCGCGGGACCATTTCCGTGCGCGAAAACATGTCCGATACGGGTCAATGGCTAGCACGCGCCGTACTTCAAGCCATCGATAAACCCCAATCCGCGCCGCTGCAAAAATTGGAGGTCCCCGAATTTGACGACCCCCTTTTGCATAAAACGGGCGTGAACACCTCCAAATGACTTCTTACTGTGACCGCTAACATCACACGCGCCCGCAGCGAAAACAGGGCTTGGAATGCAGCGCATTTCACCCCATGATGCGGCCAGATGTAAACGATTACATATCGACACCTAGGGAGAGAGATACATGCCGAAGACCATGAAGGGCCCAGCCCTGTTCCTCGCACAGTTCGCGGGCGACGATGCCCCGTTCAACAACCTTGAAAACATCACCAAATGGGCGGCGGGCCTTGGCTATAAAGGTGTGCAGATCCCAACATTCGACGGGCGCCTGTTCGACCTCGACAAGGCGTACGAGTCCGACACCTATGTTGACGAGGTGAAAGGCATCTGCGCGGACGCGGGTGTGGAGATCACCGAACTGTCCACCCACCTTCAGGGCCAGCTTGTCGCCGTGAACCCCGCCTATGACGAGGCTTTCGACGCCTTCGCGCCCGAAAAAGTCCACAAGAATCCCAAGGCCCGTCAGGAATGGGCCGTGGACCAAGTGACCAAGGTCGCGAAGATCAGCCGCAAATTCGGCCTCGACAACTCCGTGTCCTTCACTGGCTCGCTGGCCTTCCCCTACCTCTACCCGTGGCCGCAGCGTCCCGCAGGCCTCATCGAAGAAGCCTTCGCGGAACTCGCCCGCCGTTGGAAACCGATCCTCGACGTTTACGAGGAACATGGCGTCAACGTCGGTTATGAAATCCACCCGGGTGAGGATGTCTTCGACGGCGCGACTTTCGAGATGTTCGTCGACGCTTTGAACGGTCACGAGCGCGCGCAGATCAACTACGATCCCTCGCACTTCCTGCTGCAACAGCTCGATTACCTTCAGTTTATCGATCTCTACCACGACCGCATCTGCGCCTATCACGTCAAGGATGCCGAGTTTAATCCCGATGGTCGCCAAGGGGTCTATTCGGGCTATCAGGGTTGGACCGAACGCGCGGGCCGCTTCCGCTCCTTGGGCGACGGTCAGGTCGATTTCTCCGCCATCTTCTCCAAACTGGCGCAATACGGCTACGACTCTTGGGCCGTGCTGGAGTGGGAATGCTGCCTGAAATCGCCCGAACAAGGGGCCGCAGAAGGCGCACCCTTCATCGAGAAACACATCATCGAGTTGACTGACAAAACCTTCGACGACTTCGCATCCGCAGGCGTCGACAAGGAACAGATCAACCGTATGCTCGGCCTGTAAGACACGGGAAACAGGGAGACAATCATGCATCAGAAACTGAAACTCGGCATGGTCGGCGGGGGACGTGGCGCGTTCATCGGCGGCGTCCACCGCATCGCAAGCCGCATCGACGGCGAATGGGAACTGGTCGCAGGGGCGCTGAGCTCCGACCCCGAACGTGCCGCAGCATCGGCTGCCGATCTCGGCATCGCGGCTGACCGCTCCTATGGCTCCTACGAAGAGATGGCCAAGGCCGAAGCCGCCCGCGAGGACGGCATCGACGCGGTGGCCATCGTTACCCCCAACCACATGCACGCAGGCCCCGCCATCGCCTTCCTTGAGGCGGGGATCAACGTGATCTGTGACAAGCCGCTGGCGCATACAGTGGAGGACGGCGAACGCATCGCCGCCGCCGTCGCCAAATCGGGCAAGCAGTTCATCCTGACCCACAACTACACGGGCTACCCGCTGATCCGTCAGGCGCGTGAAATGGTCGAAAGCGGCGCGCTTGGCACGCTGCGTTTCGTCGCCGTGGAATACATTCAGGACTGGCTCACCGAAGAAGCCGACCCCGACAACAAACAGGCCGCATGGCGCACCGATCCCAAGCGGTCGGGCGCGGGCGGCTGTGTCGGCGACATCGGCACCCACGCCTTCAACCTCGCCTCCTTTGTGACGGGGTTGGAAGTGGAGAAAATGTCCGCTGATCTGACTTCCTTCGTCGAGGGGCGTCAGGTGGATGACAATGTCGAATGCCGCTTCCGCTTCAAAGGCGGGGCAAAGGGCACGCTCTGGGCCAGCCAAGTGGCCGTGGGTAATGAGAACGGCCTCTCCCTGCGCATCTATGGCGACAAGGGCGGGATCGAATGGCATCAGGAAAATCCCAACGTGATGACCTACACGCCCTTCGGTGAACCCAAGCAGATCCTCACGCGTGGCGGGGCACAGAAGATCGGCTCCGAACAGGCACTTCGCGTGCCGCCTGGCCACCCCGAGGGCTACCTTGAGGGCTTCGCCACGATCTACAAGGACGCCGCCGAAATGATCCGCGCGGGCGAGGCTGGTGGCGGTCACACCCCTGGTATCGAGGATGGCATTCTGGGGATGAAATTCATCGCCGCCTGCATCGACAGTTCCGATAAAGACGGGGCTTGGGTGACGCTTTAAGCGTCGAAACCGAGTATTTTAACAGCAATGAAGACCGGACGGGCCACGCCTGTTCGGTCTTTTTCGTTGAGGCTGCGCGGAGGGCTGGGTATTGACGTGCCCAAAGGCAGGGAGAGGACAATGTATTGGACGGCTCAAAAGGCGGTGTCCGCACTGGCGCGATGGATGGCGATTGCGGGCGGCGTGATGCTTTTCGCCGTGATCGGCCTCACTGTTGTCTCCGTGACGGGACGCGCGCTTGACGGGATCGGGCTTGGCCCCGTGCCTGGTGATATCGAGATGGTCGAGATCGGCATCGGTTTCGCAGTCTTCACCACCCTGCCCTACGCGCAATTCACCCGCGCCCATGCCCGCGTCGATGTGTTCCGCCGCCTCTATGGCGACTTCGGCAATCGTCTGCTCGACGTGATCGCCAACCTGCTGATGGCGGTGTTCGCAGGGCTGGTGCTGTGGCGGCTGTGGCTGGGGATGCTGGACAAGGCGGCCTATGGCGAGACGACCTTCATCCTGCAAATTCCGCTGGTCTGGGGCTATCGCGGCGCGGCTCTGGCCTGTGTCGTCGGGATGATCGTCGCGCTCTTCTGCGTCTGGCGCGCCACGCGGCGCCTTATCGGACAGGAGGCGTGAAATGAGCCGTTTTGAAATCGGACTTTGGTCCTTCCCCGTTCTGTTGGTGCTGATCTTCCTGCGTGTGCCTATAGGCGTGGCGATGTTTGCCGTTGGCTTTGGCGGCGCCTATGTGCTCAACGGCAATTCCGTCATGATGCTCAGCCAACTCAAACACCTCGTCTATGGCGAGTTCTCCTCCTACGCCTTCTCCATCATTCCGCTCTTCCTGCTCATGGGCCATTTCGCCACTTTGGGCGGCATGTCGGCGGCACTCTTCAAAGCCTCCGAGACATGGCTCGGCCACCGCAAAGGCGGGGTTGCCATGGCGGCAATCGGAGCCTGCGCGGGCTTTGGCGCGATCTGCGGCTCGTCACTGGCCACGGCGGCAACCATGGGCAAGGTCGCCCTGCCCGAGTTGCGCAAATACGGCTACACGGGACGGCTGGCCACGGGCGCACTGGCCGCGGGAGGCACGCTCGGCATCCTGATCCCGCCCTCGGTAATCCTCGTGGTCTACGCCATGCTCGCGGAAGAAAACATCGCCAAGCTCTTCGTTGCGGCCTTCGTCCCCGGCATCCTCGCAGCCATCGGCTATATGCTGTGTATCGCGATTTACGTCCGCATCCGCCCGCATAGCTCGGGCGTGCGCGAGAAGGCCCCACTGGCCGAGCGGCTTGGCGCGTTCAAATCCGTGGCCCCCGTTCTGGCGATTTTCACGTTGGTCGTGGGCGGAATCTACCTCGGTATCTTCACCCCCACCGAAGCCGCCGCCATCGGCGCGGCAGGCACGGGCGCACTGGCGCTCTATTCGGGCGGGCTCAACTGGACCAAGACCAAGGAGGCCATGCTGGAGACCGCAGGCTCGACGGGCATGATTTTCGTCATCCTGATCGGGGCGAAGGTGTTCAACAATTTCCTCGCGCTCTCGGGCGTGCCGCAGGCCACCGCCACCTGGGTCGGCACGCTGGAGGTCTCTCCGTGGGTCATCCTCTCGGCGGTGCTGCTGCTCTACCTCGCCTTCGGCTGCATCATGGACAGCCTGTCGATGATCTTCCTCACCGTGCCGATCATCTTCCCGATCATGTCCGCGCTGGATTTTGGCGTGGACCCTGCCGAATTCGGCCTGTGGTTCGGCATCCTCGTGCTGATCGTGGTGGAAGTGGGGCTGATTACCCCGCCTGTGGGCATGAACCTCTTCATCATCAACGCGATGGCGAAAGACATTCCGATCTCGGAGACCTTCAAAGGCACCCTGCCCTTCGTCATCACCGATCTGATCCGCGTGGTGATCCTCGCCGCCTTCCCCTTCCTCACCGTCGGGCTGGTGCGGCTGGTCTACTAGGGCCTCCCCGCAAATACGAAACGCCCCCCGAAAAGGAGGGCGCTTTCATCATGTCTTGCGGCGTTACTGTGCGGCGTCGGGCGCTGGTGTCGCATCCTCTACCTGCTCCGCGCCATCGTCAGCGGAGCGCGTCACATCGCCCAGAGCCTTCATCGCGGCGTATTGGCTGAGGAACACCTGCCCCGTCAGATCATGCAGCAGATGCGACTTTTGCAGACGGTCCATGACAGGCCCTTTGACTTCCGAGAGGTGCAGCTTCATCCCGCCATCACCGAGGCGGCGGTTGATCTCCTCAAGGGTCTCAAGGGCCGAGCTGTCGATCTCGTTGACCGCAGGGCACATCAGCACCACATGCTTCACATCGCAATCATCCGCGATCCGGTCGAGGATGTAATCCTCCAGAAAACGCGCGTTGGCGAAGTAGAGGCTTTCGTCCACGCGGATCGTCACCATTTCGGGCACGGTCAGCACGTCATGGCGCTTGATGTTGCGGAAATGCTCCGTGCCAGGAACAAGGCCCACTTCCGCCACATGGGGCCGTGAGGTCTTGTAGAGGTGCAGACCGATAGAGAGGATCACGCCCGAGGACACGCCCGTTTCCACACCGAAGAGCAGCGTCAGCGCGATGGTGGCCAGAACGGCGGCGAAATCGGCTTTCGAGTAGCCCCATGTCGTTTTGAGGATCGAGAAATCGACGAGGCTGAGAACCGCCACGATGATCGTCGCGGCGAGGGTTGCCACGGGGAGGAAGTAGAGCAGCGGCGTGAGGAAGAGCGCGGCAAGCGCAATGCCCACGGCGGTGAAAGCACCCGCGGCGGGGGTCTCGGCGCCCGCGTCGAAGTTGACCACGGACCGCGCGAACCCGCCCGTGACGGGATAGCCGCCCGAGATGGCCGCAGCCACGTTGGAGGCCCCCAGACCGATCAACTCCTGATCAGGCACGATACGCTGGCGGCGCTTGGCGGCAAGCGTCTGCGCCACCGAGACGGATTCGACAAAACCGATGATCGAAATCAGGATCGCCGCGCCGAACAACTCACCCCAGACAGAGGCGGAGAACTGCGGCACGGTCAGCGGTGGCAGGCCGCGCGGCACATCGCCCACGATCTTGACCCCGTGGTTGTGAAGGCCGAAGGCGAAGGTGACGAGCGTGGTGACAACCACAGCGGCAACAGGGCCAGCCTTGGCGGCAATATCGGCCATGCGCGGCGTGACACCCTTGGAAATCAGAAGCGGCTTCAGCCCCTTACGCACCCAGAAGAGGAAAGCGGTTGCGGCCACACCGATCACCAGCGTGATGAAGTTGGTCGACCCGATATTCTCCCAAATCCCCATCAGCCGTTCGGGCAGAGTATGACCATCCGACGAAATGCCGAAGATATGTTTGGCCTGACTGACCGCGATCAGAATGCCCGATGCGGTGATAAAGCCCGCGATGACAGGGTGGCTGAGGAAGTTGGCGAAGAAGCCCAAACGGAAAATCCCCATAGCCAGCAGGATCAACCCCGACAGGAAGGCAAGCGTGATGGCGGCGGCGGCATATTCCGCCGTGCCTTGCAGGGCCATATTGCCGACCGCCGAGGCCGTCATCAGCGAGACCACCGCAACAGGCCCCACGGCCAACGCGCGCGAGGTGCCGAAAATCGCATAGGCCACCAACGGCAGGATCGAGGCGTAAAGCCCCATCTGCGCAGGCAGCCCCGCCAGCAATGCATAGGCCAGCGACTGCGGGATCAGCATCACCGTGACGATCAGCGCCGCGATGCCGTCATTGGTGAAAGTGTCTTTGTTATACTTTGCGCCCCATTCGAGGATCGGCAGGTAGCGGCGCAATTGGCGGAGGTCTAGGGGCATCGTGAGAACCTTTTCGGGGGGAGGAGAAGTCGCGCAGGGCGCGGGTCCGAGATCACGGGCCCAACCCTACGCGAAAGACCTTACTTGGCCGTAACTTTTTCGGGTTTGACCATCCATTCCTTACCGCGCAGCATCGCCTTCCAATAGACGGGCGGGAGGATTTGCTCTTTCAAAATCCACGCGCGGCGGGTGGCCTTGGTCCCGTCGAGCGCCCATTTCGGGAAGGAGGGCAGAAGCGCACCGCCATAGCCGAACTCGGCCAGAACGATCTTGCCCTTCTCGACGGTCAGCGGACAGGAACCGTAGCCGTTGTAAACCGCCTGCGGCCCTTGGCCGTCGATATCGGCGGCCACATTGGCGGCCACGACAGGCGCCTGCATCCGCGCGGCGGCGGCGGTTTTGGCATTGGGGGCGTTCATCACATCGCCCAGTGACCAGATGTTGTCGTATTCCTTGTGGCGCAGCGTGGCCTGATCCACATCGACCCAGCCTGCCGCATCAACCAGCGGCGACACCTTGATGAAATCGGGCGCGCTTTGCGGCGGGGTGACATGCATCATGTCAAACTCTACCGTCACACGCTCGGGATCGGTGTCGGGCTTCTTGACCTCGAAGGTCGCGGTTTTGGCAGGGCCGTCCACGGCAACAAGGTTGTGGAAGAAGTTGAGCGTCGCGCCGTAGCGGTCGACATACTCTTGCAGCGCGGGCACGTAATCCTTCACGCCGAAAAGCACACCACCCGCGTTCATGAACTGGATGTCGATGTTCTTCAACACGCCGCGCTTTTCCCACTCGGAGGCCGAGAGATACATCGCCTTTTGCGGCGCGCCTGCGCATTTGATCGGCATCGGCGGCTGGGTAAAGAGCGCGCGTCCGCCCTTCTGCGCCTGCACCAATTCCCATGTGTAAGGCGCAAGATCGTAACGGTAGTTCGAGGTCACGCCGTTCTTGCCCAGCGTCTCCTCAAGCCCCTCAATCGCCGACCAGTCGAGCTTCAGCCCCGGACAGACGATAAGGCGGTCGTATTTCACCACGCGACACCCGTCGAGAACCACCGCGTTGTTGGCAGGCTCGAAAGCGGCAACCGCGGATTTGACCCAATGCACGCCGCGCGGGATCAGGCTGCCCATGGTCTTGGCCGTGGTCTGCGGATCGAAAACACCCGCGCCGACCATCGTCCAGCCCGGCTGGTAATAATGAATATCGGCGGGGTCGATGATGGCGATCTCGACATCGGGCTTGCGCGACTTGAGCGAGGCCGCCACGGAAACGCCCGCCGCGCCTGCGCCCACGATCACAACCTGATAATGCGCATCCTCGACACTCTCGGTCGGGGTCACACCACCATTGGCAATGCGCCGCGCCACACCCGTCATGTCATAGCCCGCCGCTTTGGTCGCGGCGAGAATATCGACCACCGATTTCTCCTTGGCCATGGCCAGCGACCACAGCGTTGTGGTGCGCGTGCCCGAGCGGCAATAGCCAAACACAGGGCCGGGCACGTCGATCAACGCCTGACGGAAAGCCTCCGCGGTCTCCTCGGTGACAACACCAGGGGTCACGGGCAGATAGCGAAATTCCAGTCCCGCCTCTGCCGCCGCCTTCTCCACTTCGTCGTGGGTCGGCTGGTCGGGGGCCTCTCCGTCAGGACGGTTGCAGATAATGGTGCGGAAACCGCGCCGCGCCAGCTTTGCAATATCGTCGAGTTGCACCTGTCCCGAAACGGACAGACCATCGGTGAGCCTCTTGATTTCCATCGCGCGTCTCCTCGCATATCGGGGAACGCACCCGCCTCATGCGGGTCTCGCACTCCCCTGCCCCTTCATCTGTCGGGGCGGTTTCTTGCGGGAGCGACGGGCGTGGAATACGCGGATCAGTCTCCCGACAGGTAACCGGCCAATGCGGAGAGGTCATACCCTGCGCCCGCGGCCTGTTCGATAATCTCTGTGGCGGGCAGCTCCCCCGCCTGACTGAGCGCCCATGCGGTTGTCGAGCGCGTGCCCGAGCGGCAGTAGGCAAAGACGGGGCCATCGGCTTGGGCAAAGACCCGCTTGGTCTCGTCAATCAATTCGGGCGTAAACTGACCCGGATAGATCGGCAGATAGACAAAGCTCAAACCCGCGGCCTTCGCGGCCTCCGCCATCACCTCCGATTGCAGATCGGGGGTGATCTCTTCGTCGGGGCGGTTGTCGATAAGAGTGGTAAACCCCTTCTCCGCCAGAACCTTCAGATCCTCGGGCGTGATCTGACCGCTGGCCGTTAGCCCGTCGTTGACCTTGTTAAATTCCATCCTGAACATCTCCGATGTGATGGGGCCGTCCATTGTTGGACACCGTCCCGTTGCAACGCGCGGCACAGCGGACGGCCCTCACATCATGCGACGTGTCAGAGTCCGTTTACTGGCACCTTCAGGAACGTCTTACCGTCCTGATCGGCGGGCGGCAATTCTCCAGCGCGCATATTCACTTGCAGCGACGGAATAATCAGGCGCGGCATGTCGAGCTGGGCATCGCGTTCCTCGCGGAACTTGACGAAGTCTTCCTTGGTCTTGCCCTCACCCACATGGATGTTGTGCGCCTTTTCCTCACCCACCGTGGTTTCCCACTGGATGTCGCGCCCGTTGGGACCGTAGTCGTGGCACATGAACAGACGCATGTCGTCGGGCAGTGCCAGAACCTTCTGGATGCTGTCGTAAAGCGTTGCCGCATCGCCACCGGGGAAGTCGGCACGCGCCGAACCGCCATCGGGCATAAACAGCGTATCACCCACGAAGGTCGCATTGCCCATCGTATGCGTCATGCAAGCGGGCGTGTGACCAGGCGTGTGCATGGCGAAACAGTCCATCTCACCCACCTTGTAGGTGTCGCCGTCCTTGAACAGGCGGTCGAACTGCGAACCGTCACGCTGGAACTCGGTGCCCTCGTTGAAAACCTTGCCGAAAACGTCCTGCACGATAGTGATGTTCTCACCGATCCCGATTTTCCCGCCAACCTTGTCTTGGATATAGGGCGCGGCGGAAAGGTGGTCGGCGTGGACGTGGGTCTCGATCAGCCATTCGACCTTGAGATCGTTGTCCTGCACATACTTGATGATTTCGTCGGCGCTCTCGTAAGAGATGCGTCCTGCCGCATAGTCGATGTCCATCACGCTGTCCACGACGGCACAGGCGTTGGATGCGGGGTCTTTGACGACATAGGAAATCGTCCATGTCGCGGGGTCGAAGAAGGCTTTCACTTCAGGTTCGACACTCATATCGACGGGATAGTTGGAAGGCATGTCTCTCTCCTCTCTGGATCAAAGTGACGCGCGGCGAGCGGACCGCTGTGCGGCCTGTTTCAAAAGGAACTTGGCGGTCTGGATGCCGACCACGAGGGCGACAAAGAACACCAGAACGGCAGGATCAAGCGTGCCAACCGCGGGCAGCGCCCCACCTGGACAGAACCCAGCAATCCCCCAACCGATACCGAACACGGCAGCTCCACCGACCAACTTGAGGTCGATGGTGCGGCTTGTCGGCACGTTGAAGTTCGGCTCGAACGCAGGGGTTTCCCAGCGGCCGAAAACAAAACGGTATCCGATGAAGGCCACCACAACCGCCCCGCCCATCACGAAGGCAAGGGAAGGATCCCAAGTGCCCGCAACGTCAAAGAAGTTGATGACTTTCGCGGGGTTGGACATGCCAGACATGGAAATCCCAAGTCCGAACATCAGCCCGATGAAATAGGTCAGAACATGTTTCATCTTACAGACCTCCAAAGACGTGGCGCACCACATAGACAGTGATCGCGGTTGTGATCATGAAGGTGATCGTTGCCGTAATCGAGCGCCGTGACAGACGCGCCATGCCACACACACCATGACCCGAGGTGCAGCCCGACCCGAAGGTCACGCCAAGCCCCACGATAAACCCGCCGACAATGAGCGCACCCGTGGAAACAGGCACGTCGATCGCGGGCATCTCGCCCATCAGAAGGCGGAAGGCCAGCGGCCCTGAAACCATGCCCGCCAGAAGCCATGCCCGCCACGCGAAATCCGACGATCCGGCGGGATTGAGAACCCCCGCCAAAATCCCCGTCGCGCCAAAGACACGCCCGTGGAAGGCCATGAGCAGGACAGCCGAAAGGCCGATGAGAATACCGCCTGTAAGCGACACCCAAGGTGTGAAGTCCGTTACCATTCTTGCTGTCCTCCAATGAGGGAGGGCAACCGTTTTGCTAGTTCAGTCATATGTGCGTTCCTCAGCTTTTCGCGCTTATTGAGAGCTTTCTACCCGAGCGGCGATGAGTCGTCGGTGAGTTAGTCACATAGTTTGTAAAAATCTGAATGTGAGCGGGTGATTTGGCGGATTCACTCCAAAAACGCACAACTATAGCGAGAAGCTGTGCGTTTTATCTTGCGGGAGCGCATTTTTTCCGTAAAAGCCGCCGCCGTGAATCTCAAAACAGTTATTGTTATGGAATACACGCTTCGAAACTTTACACCCTTGGCCAAAATCTCGATCACCGCGACTTTCTTTGGCGGGATCGCCGCGCTCTTCTGGCGCATGACGACCACCTTCGACCCTGACCTCATTCCGAAATACGCGCTGTTCCTCGCCGCGTTGGTCTTTCTGACACCCTCTTGCGTCGAAAGCGCCCACGCCATGTGGCGCACCGACCCGCGGGACGGCTGGCGCAATCCCTACCGCTGGATGCTCGCCTTTCACATCGGCTACGCCTATGCGCTGACCGCCGTGATCTTGATGACCGTGCCACAGATGGACCCGACGATATTCCCGCGCGACGCGCTGAACTTCGGCATCTCGGGGCTGGTCTTCGGCGGTCTCATCGTGTGGCGGACCAAGGACAGCCGCCATTGGGACCACATCGTTTCCCGCTACGATACCGCCGCGCCGCGCAAGGCTCGCGCGCTCTGGCGGGGGCTCTACTTCGCATCGCCCGTTCTCATTGTCACGCTTCTGACCCTGAACATTCTCCCCTTCGCACAAGGCGAAGGCGCCTTTGATGACACAGTGTTCATGGCCATCCTGATGCACAGCATTCTGCGCGCCGCCGAGCCTGATCTCAAAGGGGGTGCCTATTCACTCGACGCTTTCAGCGCCCGTGCTGCATACTACGTCGGGTTGGGCGTTCTGCTGTTCGCCTATACCCTGCCCTGATACGCTTCACCCTGCCAGATCGTCACGCAGCTTGTGATGCACGGGCGCATCAAGGAAATGTCGGGCGGCGGCCTTGTCGCTGCCGTCCGCGACCCAATGCATGATCTCGACCACGCTCACGCGTGCCCCCTCAAAGGGCGTCAGCGTCACCGCCTGCCCTGCGGCCACCTCACCCTCACGGATCACACGGCAATAAAAACCCGGATGCTGCGCACGGATGAACCGTTTGGGCAGCGTCATATCACCCATCCACCGCGCCAGCACCACACAAGGGATACGCGGCGAAGTCACTTCCAACACCACCTCACCCACGGCCAGCCTGTCACCCACGCAGATACCCTCCGACGACAGCCCGTCAATCAACAGGTTCTCGCCAAGGATGCCCGCCGAAAGCGCGCGACCCAAGTCCTGTGCCCAGTAATCGTAATCCGCCTGCCCCAGAACATAGACCGCCTGATCGGGGCCACCGTGATTGTCTGTGTCCACAACCGTGTCGCCCACGGGGCCAAGCGCGGCAATCCGCACCGCGCCGCTTTGGGATTTCTTGTTGATCGCCGAAGCGCCGTCCTTCGACTCGATCGGCTCGGGCCGACCAATATTGACAGCGCTCAGGCGCATCAGTCCTCGCCCTGCGCGTCCGCGCGGCTCTTGCCCGCCACGTCCTGCGCCAGTGTCGCGGCCATGAAGGCATCGAGATCACCGTCAAGAACACCCGAAGTGTTCGCGGTCTCGTAGTTGGTGCGCAGGTCTTTAACCATCTGGTAAGGCTGCAAAACATAGGAGCGGATCTGGTTGCCCCAACCCGCACTGCCCTTGTTCTCATGCGCCTCGTTGATCGCCGCGTTGCGCTTATCGAGTTCCAACTGGTAGAGGCGCGATTTCAACGCCTTCATAGCGATATCGCGGTTCTGGTGCTGCGACTTCTCGGAGGAGGTCACAACGATCCCCGTCGGGTGGTGGGTAATCCGAACCGCCGAGTCCGTGGTGTTGACGTGCTGACCGCCCGCACCCGAAGAACGGTAGGTGTCGATGCGGATATCAGCGGGGTTCACCTCGATCTCGATGTTGTCGTCCACCACGGGATAAACCCAGACAGAGGCAAAAGACGTCTCGCGCGTGCCCTTGCCGAAGGGCGAAATCCGCACCAAGCGATGCACGCCGCTCTCGGATTTGAGCCAGCCATAGGCGTTATGACCCGAAATCTTGTAGGCCACGGATTTGATCCCCGCCTCGGAGCCCGCTTCCTCGGATTGCAACTCGACCTTGTAGCCCTTTTTCTCGGCCCAACGGACATACATTCGTTGCAGCATCGACGCCCAATCACAAGCCTCCGTGCCGCCCGCGCCCGCGTTGATCTCAAGGAAGGTGTCGTTGCTGTCAGCCTCGCCGTTGAGCAACGCTTCCAACTCTTTTTCAGCGGCTTTCTCGGTCAGAGCAAGCAGGGCCGCTTCGGCCTCTGCGACGATTTCCTCGTCCTCTTCCATCTCGCCCATCTCGATGAGCTCGACGTTGTCGTTCATTTCCTGCTCGATGGACTTGGCCACATCGAGCGCATCCATGAGCGCCTGACGCTCACGCATCAGTTTCTGCGCGCGCGCCTGATCGTCCCAAAGTGTCGGGTCTTCGATCATCGCGTTGAATTCTTCGAGCCGGTGCTCGGCCGTCTCCCATCCCAAACGCTGCTTGAGCAGGTCCAGAGACTTGGTGATTTTCTCGACGGTATTCTGGATTTCAGCGCGCAAGGTTTCGCCCCTAAAAGCATGTTTTTCTGGTCTGGCAGGGATACGCGCTCACGCGCCGCGTGGCAAGGCCCGCCACCACGACAAACCCCGCCACCCCACAGGTGCAGGACGGGCGGTCAGTAAAGCCCGCCCGAGGACAGCGCGTTGCTGTCGGCCTTTTTCGGGATCACGATGGAGCGGCCCGAATCCGTCTGGATCTCGCGATTGCCGCTATCGACCGTCGCGCCTTCAAACAGTGGCAGGTTCGAGCCCATGGCAAAGCCACCATCAAACATCACGCCGAAGACAGGCTCTTCGCCATCGCGGAAATACTCGGCCACCACGTGATCGCCAGAGGCATTGTCAGGCAGGCGTGCGCCCGTGAAACGGTCGATCTTGATAAAGTGGCCACCGGGCGGCACGGTAAACTTGCCACCGCCGTATTTGGCCACGGCATCCTGCATCACCTCGTTGAACACGGGACCACAGAAACCGCCGCCCGACGCACCAGGCATGGCGCGCGGCGTGTCGAAACCGATGTAGCAGCCCGCCACGATATTGGAGGTGAAGCCCACAAACCACGCGTCCTTGCCGTCGTTGGTCGTCCCCGTCTTGCCCGCCGTGGGCACGCCGAGGTTGACACGACCCGCCGCCGTCCCGCGCGACACAACACCCTGCATCATCGAGGTCAGTTGGTAGGCGGTGATGGCGTCCATCACCCGCTCGCGGTTGGATTTGATCGTCGGCGCGACACCAGAGGCCAGATCGGCCACATCGCATTCGACGCAATCGCGCTGGTCATGCTTGTAGATCGTGCGGCCGAAACGGTCCTGCACGCGGTCCACAAGGGTCGGCTCGACGCGCTCGCCGCCATTGGCGAACATCGCATAGGCCGACACCATCTTGTAAAGCGTCGTCTCTTCGGCCCCCAGCGAGGAGGCAAGGTATTGCCCCATCTGGTCATAGACGCCGAAACGTTCGGCGTAGCTGGCCACAACATCCATTCCGACCTCTTGGGCCAGACGGATCGTCATCAGGTTCCGCGACCGCTCGATCCCCGTCCGAAGCGGCGTGGGGCCGTAGAACTGGCGCGAGGCGTTCTGCGGACGCCAGACGCCCTGCGGCGTGTTGATCTCGATCGGTGCGTCCACGATGATCGTCGCGGGGGTAAAGCCGCTGTCGAGGGCCGCCGCGTATACGAAGGGTTTGAAGCTCGATCCCGGTTGACGGGTGGCCTGCGTGGCGCGGTTGAAGACCGAATGCTGGTAGGAGAAGCCGCCCTGCATCGCCAGAACACGGCCCGTCTCCACGTCCATCGCAACAAAGCCGCCCTGCACTTCGGGCACCTGACGCAGCGACCAGCGGATCAGGTCGCCTTCGCCATTGTCGCCCGTTGTCATGCGGCGGATGTGAACCACGTCGCCGCGGGTGAAATTGTCACGGAACGAGCCGCGCATCCACCCGATGTCCGCACGCGGGACGGAGACTTCGCCCTCGCCTTCGACCATCACGGTCAGCTCGCTGTCGCCAATCACATTGACCACGCCCACGAACCAGCCGCCATCAAGGGTGATATCGCGCGCCACGGCCACATCGCCGAGCGCCGCTTCCCATGTGCCGTCGTCAATCGTTGCGGGGTCGATGGCCTCGCCCGTGCCGCGCCAGACACCGCGCTCGCGATCCAGCGTCTCAAGACGCTTGCGCAGCGCATTGGCCGCACTCTCCTGCAATTCGGGATCAAGCGTCGCGCGGATCGACAGGCCGCCTTCGAAGAATTCCTCCTCGCCGAAGTCCTTGGACAGTTGGCGGCGGATTTCGTCGGTGAAATAGTCGCGCGGCGGCAGGGAGGCGCGGAAGCTCTCGTAATCGCCATTCTGCACCGAGCGGATCGGCTCAAGGCGCGCGCGTTCATACTCTTCCTGCGACAGATAACCGTTCTCATACATCTCGCGCAGCACGAAATTGCGCCGCTCCAGCGCCGCATCGTAGTTCTTCACGGGATGGTAGCTGTAGGGTGCCTTGGGGTGGATGGCGAGGAAGGCCGCCTCTTCGGGCGTCAGTTCCGACAGCGTCTTGTTGAAATAGGTCTGCGCCGCCGCCGTCACACCGAAGGAACGCGCGCCCAGATCAATCTCGTTGAGGTAAAGCCCCAGAATCTCGTCCTTGGTCAGCGTCTCCTCAAGCCGCGAGGCGAGGATGATCTCCTTGATCTTGCGCTCGGCCGAACGGTCCGAGGAGAGCAGGAAGTTCTTCATCACCTGCTGGGTAATCGTCGACGCCCCGCGTAGACGCCCACCCTGCGCTGCCGAGACCGCCGCCGCAATCATGCCGCGAATATCATAGCCGGGGTGGTTGTAGAAATTCTTGTCTTCCGCCGAGATAAAGGCGTGCTTGACCAGATCGGGGATTTCCGAAGGCGGCGTATACAGACGGCGCTCGCGGGCGAACTCGTCAATGATCTCGCCCTCACCCGAATAGACGCGGGAGATCGTTGGCGGCTGGTATTGCGCCAGCGCCTCGTGGTTGGGCAGATCGCGGCTGTACATATAAAGCACGCCCCCCACCACCAACGCGAGCAGGATCAGCCCCGTCGTGATGAGCGAAAAGATCGTCCCGAAGAAGGAAAAGATAAACCTGACCACGCCCGTTTGCCTCTCATGCGTCGCGGGTGCGCAGCTGACTCGCGCACACCCTTTCGCGCCTTACTATACACCCGCCCCGCCGTGGTCAAAACCAACGCGCGGTAATGTGAGCGCTTTTGTGCGCGCAATCGGGGTGCTCAACAGGTCAAATCAGCCCCCGCGACCTGCGCACCCGCTACTGGCGCAGATCGCGCGTGCGGGCCGCATCCCATTCTTTCCACTTGATCAGAGCATCGCGCACCGCCCATGCCGCCTGTGCCCGCCACGCGGAATCGGCCAGCTTGTCACGATCTTCCTGCGAGGACAGGAACCCCAACTCGACAAGCACCGACGGGATATCCGCCGCTTTAAGCACGGAGAAACCCGCCTCCTGACGTGGCCGCTTGTGCATGCCCACGCTCGCCTGCAATTCCGCCACCAGAGCATCGGCCAGCGCATCGGTGCGCGGCTCGGTCTCCGTGCGCGCCATATCCATCAACACGCCCGCGATCACATCGTCCTGCCCCGTCAGGTCCACCCCCGACAACAGGTCCGCCCGATCATGCCGCTCCGCAAGCATCTGCGAAGCCGCATCGGTCGCGGTCGGGGACAGAGTATACACCGATGCCCCGTTGGCATGGCCCTCGGGGATTGCATCCGCGTGCAGCGACAAGAACACATCCGCGCCCGCCTCGCGTGCCCGCGTGATCCGTGTTTCCAATGGCACGAAAGTGTCGTCGGTGCGCGTCAACGTCACCTCAAAGCCCCCTGCCCGCACCAACGCATCGCGCAACTCCTGCGCAAAGGTCAGCATCAGATCCGCTTCCTTCACCCCGTCGCGCACCGCACCTGGATCAATGCCGCCGTGGCCCGGGTCCAGAACCACCTTGAGTGGTCCGCCCACGGGCCGCGATTGCGTCGGCAGGGCAACCGCCTTGCCCGCACGCGGGAATTGCGCATCCGCAGGCACACCCGTCCCCGTCGAGAAACGGGACGCAGGCACCACTTCCATCGCCATGCGCAAGACAGCAGCCCCCGTATCGTCGAGCTTCATCTCCGCCATCACCACTTCCAAAGGCGCGGCCAGATCAAGCACCATCCGTGACCAGCCCGGACGGAAGACGCCAACACGCAGCCCCTCAACCGTCTGCGAGCTGTTGAAAGCCTCCGTATCGAAACCCGTCCAATCCACTTCCGAGAAATCCACCACCATGCGCATCGGATCGTTCAGCGTGAACACCCGAAACGGCACACGCTGCCCCATGCGCAGGGTAAACCACGTGGTTGACGCATCCTGCGTGAGCGCGGAACCTTCGTTCATTGCGGGGGTCAGTGCTGTCAGGCGATCCTGCGCCCGCGCTCCCGTCCCGCCCGCAAATGCGACAACCATCGCCAGCGCGGCCACGACAAGCATCCGCACCATCGTTCCAATCATCCGAATATCCATCATCCGCGCCCGCATCCCGTTCACCCCTTTAATACGCTCCGCCCTCTCGCGGGGGCGGCTTGGCTCAACTTACCGATCCCGCATAAAGGCGTGAAGCCGTTTCAGCCCTTCCGCAATGTCCTCACGCGAACGTGCATAGGAGAAGCGCACCGTCTGCCCGCCGCGGCGCGGGTCGAAATCGAGACCGGGCGTGATCGCCACACCCGCCTTTTCCAGCACTTCGGCGCAGAAAGCGCGGCTGTCGTCGGTGATGTCGGACACATCGGCATAGATGTAGAAGGCCCCATCGGGCGGCGCGATCTTGGTGAACCCCGCCTTGGGCAGCCCGTCGAGCATCATGCGGCGGTTCTCGGCATAGGTCTCCACATGCCCCTCACATTCCTCGCGGGCCGAAAGTGCGCCAAGCGCAGCGACCTGTGCAGCATGGGGCGGGCAGATGAAGAGGTTCTGCGCCAGCCGCTCGATCGTGCGCACATGGTCTTGCGGCACCACCATCCAACCCACGCGCCAGCCCGTCATGGAGAAGAACTTGGAGAAAGAGTTGATGACATAAACGTCGTCGGACAGTTCCAGCGCGGACACCGCGCGACCTTCGTATTGAATACCGTGGTAAATCTCGTCGGAGATGAAAGAGATGCCCTTCGCCGCGCAGGCGTCGATAAGACCGCCAAGCGCCGCGTGATCGAGCATCGTGCCCGAAGGGTTGCCAGGGCTTGCCACGATCAACCCGTCGAGACCCTCGGGGATTGCCGCGGGCACGGGCTGGAGGCGGTCCTCCATCCGCGTCTGGATACCCACGGGCTCGACATCAAGTGCGGAGAGGATTTGCCGATAGGACGGATAGCCCGGCTCACCCAAGCCCACCTTCGCGCCCGCATCAAACAGCGCAGTAAAGGCGAGGATGAAAGCCCCCGACGATCCTGACGTAACCACCACGCGGGCGGGGTCCAGATCGACGCCATACCAATCGGAATAAAGCTGCGCTATCCCTGCGCGCAATTCGGGCAGGCCGAGCGCCACCGTATAGCCCAGCGGCCCCGCCTCCATCGCCTCCGCCAATGCGGCCCGCGCCTTGGCGGGTGCCCCCGTCGAGGGCTGGCCCACCTCCATATGGATGATGTGCCGTCCCGCCTCCTCTGCCGCACGTGCCGCTTCCATCACATCCATGACGATGAAGGGATCGACCTCGGAACGGCGCGAGAGCGGCATGGGGAAGCGGGTTTTGGGATCGGGTGCAGGTTTTGTCATGGGGAGGAGCCTTGCTTGTGTTTCGCACCCATTCGATGCCAGTGCGTGACGCGAATTGCAATGGCACGCGAGGCCGCAGGGGCAGACAGGTGCCCGACGCATGTCCGACGGATGTCCGACACCTATCCGACAGGCATTTTGCCGCCCTGCGGTGCTTGGTCACGCAACTGTAGGGTGGCACGCTAATCACAATGTGATAGAGCGTGAGGAACGCCATTTAGCAAACGAGAGTGCTCATGATCCTGTCCCGCTACCTGACCCGCGGCCTCGCCGCAGCCGCCCTGCTCACCACGACATCTCTGGGGGCTTTTGCGCTTGACCTGTCGGACATGAGCAGCGACGAACGCGCCGCCTTCCGCGCCGAAGTTCGCGCCTATCTCCTTGAAAATCCAGAAGTTCTTATGGAAGCCGTGGACGTTTACAACCAGCGCCAGCAAGCCGCACAGGCCCAAGGCGAGCAACAGTTGATCGCCGCCCACGCCGACGACATTTTCCACGCCGAACACGATCTGGTCATGGGCAACCCCGAAGGCAGCCTGACCTTCGTGGAGTTCCTCGATTACAACTGCGGCTACTGCAAGAAGGCGCATCCCGAGGTCCAATCCCTGCTGGACACCGACGGCGACATCCGCCTGATCGTCAAGGAATACCCCATCCTAGGCGAAGGCAGCGTCCTCGCCGCCCGCTTCGCATTGGCTACAAAATTCGTTGCAGGAACAGAGGCTTATGCCGCCATCCACGACATGCTAATGGAGAGCCGCAGCGCCATTTCCGAAGCCTCTCTGGCACGCATGGCCTCCGATCTCGACCTTGACGCCGACGCGATCAATGCCGCGATGGACAGCGACGAGGTCAACGCCGTGCTCGCCGAGAACCAACGCATCGGCGCGATCTTGCAAGTCACGGGCACACCGTCCTTCATCATGGGCGACCAGATGGTGCGCGGCTATGTCCCGATTGACGCCATGCTGGAGATCGTGGACGAATTGCGCGGGTAAGACGCGCGACCAACCTATTGACAGGACACGAAAAACCCCGCCACTGGCGGGGTTTTGTTTGAGTATTCCGGCAGCAAAGTAGAGGCTATTCCGCCGCTTCATCCGTCGCCGCAACGCGTTTGGCTTCAAGCTCCTCGGCCTTCTTCTCGACCTGTTCGACGATGTGTTCGACCATGCTGTCGTTGTCCATCTTGTGGCTTTGCGCACCACCGAGATAGACCATCCCGTGCCCCGCACCGCCCCCCGTCCAACCGACATCCGTCATCAGCGCCTCACCCGGCCCGTTGACGACACAGCCGATGATCGACAGCGACATGGGCGTTTTGATGTGCTCCAGCCGCTGCTCCAGCGCCTCGACCGTCTTGATCACGTCAAACCCCTGCCGCGCGCAGGAAGGGCAGGAAATGATGTTCACGCCGCGATGGCGCAGGCCCAGTGATTTCAGGATTTCATAGCCGACCTTGACCTCTTCCACAGGGTCGGCGGACAGGCTCACGCGGATCGTATCACCGATCCCCATCCACAACAGTTGCCCCAGCCCGATGGCCGATTTGATCGTCCCCGACATCAGCCCGCCTGCCTCGGTGATCCCGAGATGGATCGGCGCGTCGGTGGCTTCGGCCAGTTGTTGATAGGCCGCAGAGGCAAGGAAGACATCGGAGGCCTTCACCGAGATCTTGAAATTGTGGAAGTCGTTGTCTTCGAGGATCTTGATGTGATCCAGCCCGCTTTCCACCATCGCATCAGGGCAAGGCTCGGCGTATTTCTCCAACAGGTGCTTTTCCAGCGAGCCTGCGTTGACGCCGATACGGATGGAGCAGTTGTGATCCTTGGCGGCCTTGATGACCTCCTTCACCCGCTTTTCGTCCCCGATATTACCAGGGTTGATCCGCAAACAGGCCGCACCCGCTTCCGCCGCCTCAATAGCGCGTTTGTAGTGGAAGTGGATGTCGGCCACGATCGGCACGGGGCTTTCGCGGCAAATCTCCTTGAGCGCAGTCGTCGCGGCCACATCAGGTGCGGAGATACGCACGATATCGGCGCCCGCATCGGCGGCACGGATCACTTGATCCAGAGTGGCTTTCACATCGCCGCTGTCGGTGTTGGTCATGGTCTGCACCGAGATCGGCGCGTCGCCCCCCACGGGCACATCCCCCACCCAGATCTTGCGGCTTTCGCGGCGCTCGATGTTGCGCCAAGGGCGGATGGGATTGTGGGACATGGGCGCGGTTCCTCGTGACGTGATGAGCTCGGCTCATAGATAGGCCGCGACGCAAGGCGGAGCAAGCATCGCGGGGGTAAAATACGGATCGAAGATGGGGCTATTCGGTGGTGGATTCGGCGCTGGCGACACGGAAGGCTTCGGCCACACGGTCATTGGCGGCAAGATCAACCGCATCGAAGGCCTCAGAGACCGCATCGACGGAAAGCGCGATATTCTTGACCACGGAGCCTGTGCTACCTGCGGGGCCGTAGGCTTGCCCGTTGACCGCGAAATAGACACCGCCCGCGTTGCCCGTGCGCAGAACCGGAGGTTCTTCCATCGTGGGCAGGACATAGCGTTCGCCCGCGTTGAGAATCTTCTCGAAGAGTACCGATCCATCGGCGGCTTGAACGCGCACCCATGTGGCGTTTACTGCAACGATGGCGAGATCGGGAGCGTCTTCCTCGACGACCTGAACGGGCGCATCGCTCAGACCTTCAGTGATCGCAGCGGCCACCTGCCCCGTGAGCGCATTGAGACGTTCCTCGGCGCTTTCGGCGACCAGCGCGCCATTGGAGCGCGGGTCGAGCGTGGCGATCGGTCCATCGCGCGGCACCAGAACAGGCACATCGAGCGCCTGCGGACGGTAAAGGCGATCAAAGCCTTCGGTGGATTGCGGAGCAAGATCAACAGTTTCGTCGAGACCTGCAACAACAGCCGCAGGTGCGCTCAAGGGTGCGACCTCGGCCGCGACGTTCGGGGTCGCATCGACGGGAGCCATTTGCACCTGCTGAATTTCGTTGAGCATCGCCCAGCCCCCGTAGCCAATGCCCGCAAGCAGCAGGAGCAGCACGGCCGTCGACCCAAGCGCACCAGGTTCGATACGCGCGAAAATACTCTCGCCGCGAGGCACAAAACTGGCGTTGGGATCGGCAAAGGGGTCTTTTCTCACGGCGGGCGCTGCGGTCACAACGGCGGCGCGTTTGGTCGATGCCTCGGGCGCCATCCCGTGCGCGACAGAAAAGCCGCTCTCGGCGCAGAAACGGTCAAAGGCCCAATCGGGGTCGAGTTGCAGGTAGCGCGCATAGGAACGCACGTAGCCCGCGATAAAGCCCTGCGTCTCGAAGACGGACGGATCGGCATTCTCGATGGCTGCGATATAGGTTGCTTTGATCTTCAACTCGCGCTGAATATCGAGCAGGGATTTGCCCATGGTGGCGCGTTCCCCGCGCATGACGTCCCCGAGCCGCAACTCGAAATCGTCAAAACCGCGCGGTAGGTCCGCTTCCTCGACGGGTGGCTTACTCCACCGTCCGATCATACATGCTGCCCCTGGTTTCTGTCCCGAAAAACGCGCACGATTCGTGTGCAACGCTTAGCCATTCCTTAGCATAGGCAGAAACGCGACCAATAGCGGGAATCGAAGTTAACCGGCCAAATCGGCGCGATTCAGCGCACAATGGCTCCAGAGTGCGTCAAGACCGCCCACAAGTGCATCCATCTCTTTCGGTCCGTGCACAGGCGACGGCGTGAAGCGCAAACGCTCGGTGCCGCGCGGAACTGTGGGGAAGTTCACCGGTTGGACGTAGATACCGTATTGCTCAAGCAGCATGTCGGACATCAACTTGGTATGCTTGGGGTCGCCCACGATAAGCGGAACGATATGGGAGCCGTGGTCGGTGATCGGCAGACCCAAGCTCTTCAGGCGCAGCTTGAGCACCTTGGCTTGTGTCTGATGCGCCTCACGCAATGCGGTGTCGGTTTTCAGATGCGCAATCGACGCCGCCGCCCCTGCCGCAACTGCGGGCGGGATCGAGGTGGTGAAGATAAACCCAGGCGCATAGGAGCGCACCGCGTCGCACATTTTCTCGCTGGCCGCGATATAGCCGCCGAAGACGCCGACGGCCTTACCGAGCGTGCCGTTAACGATGTCGATACGGTCCATCAGGCCGTCACGTTCAGCCACACCCGCACCACGCGCGCCATACATGCCAACCGCGTGGACCTCGTCGATATAGGTCAGCGCACCGAATTCGTCGGCCAGATCAAGGATCTCCTCGATCGGCCCGAAATCGCCGTCCATGGAATAGACGCTTTCGAATGCGATGAGCTTGGGCGCTTGCGGATCGTCAGCGGCCAGAAGCTCGCGCAGGTGCGCCACATCGTTGTGACGGAACACACGTTTCGCTCCGCCATTGCGGCGAATGCCCTCGATCATCGAGGCGTGGTTCAACTCGTCGGAATAGATGATCAGACCAGGGAAGAGTTTCGGCAGGGTCGAGAGCGTCGCATCATTGGCGATATAGGCGGAGGAGAAAACCAGAGCGGCCTCCTTGCCATGCCAATCGGCCAGTTCGGCTTCGAGCCTTTTATGGTAAACCGTGGTGCCAGAAATGTTGCGCGTGCCGCCCGAACCTGCGCCTGTGGCGTCAATCGCATCTTTCATCGCGGCCAGAACAACAGGGTGTTGGCCCATGCCAAGGTAGTCGTTGCCACACCACACGGTAACGGGTTGCTCGGTACCATCGGGCTTTTTCCATGTCGCGTGCGGGAAGTTGCCGCGCTTGCGTTCAATGTCGATAAAGGTGCGGTAACGCCCTTCGTCGTGCAGCCTCTGGAGAGCATCGTCAAGCTTCGCAGTGTAGTCCACGTTTCTTCCTTTCGCACGTCTCGGTCTGTCTTGTTTTAGCGTCCGCAGATTGAAAAAGCGATTCATATTCACAAATCGCGAATTGTTCCAACTACAGCTCCGAACTCGTGGAGACCGTCCATCCTGTTCGGCGTTCTTATAACCACGCACAAAATCCCCGATGAATGATCTATGTCAAGCCGCACAGCAGCGCTGGACACCACAAATCAGCACGATAGTCTGCGGCAAAACAGCCCGTCAGCGTAATGACACGCTTTTTCGGCCCCAAAACGTCCAACTCGCGAGGCATCCCATGACCGCATCCACCGCCACACCCGCAACGCTCGATACCGTGCTTTCTCACATCGACAGCGACATCGACGCGGCCACCGCGCGGCTGATCGAACTGTTGCGCATCCCGTCGATCTCGACCGATCCCGCCTACAAGGACGACTGCGCCCGCGCCGCCGACTGGCTGGTGGCCGATCTCGAAACGCTAGGCATCTCCGCCCGCGCGATCCCCACGCCGGGACACCCGATGGTGATGGGCAAATACGAGGGACCAGAGGGCACACCGCATCTGGTCTTCTACGGCCACTACGATGTGCAACCTGTTGATCCTCTTGACCTTTGGGATAACGACCCCTTCGACCCGAAACTCGAAGAGACCGCGAAAGGAACCGTGATCCGTGGGCGCGGCACCTCCGATGACAAAGGGCAATTGATGACCTTCGTCGAGGCCTGCCGCGCGTGGAAAGAGGTCCACGGCACCCTGCCCTGCACGATCACCTTCTTCTTTGAAGGCGAGGAAGAGAGCGGCTCGCCGTCGCTCATTCCCTTCATGGAAGAATACAAAGAAGCGCTCAAAGGGGATGTGGCGCTGATCTGCGATACGGGGCTTTTCGGCCATGACACCCCCGCAATTGTCACCATGCTGCGCGGGCTGATGGGGGAGGAAGTCACCATCACCGCTGCCGACCGCGACCTGCACTCGGGCATGTATGGCGGGGTCGCGCGCAACCCGATCCATGTGCTGACCAAGCTCATTGCGGAGCTGCACGATGACGAGGGGCGTGTCACACTGCCTGGCTTCTATGACGGGGTGAACGAATTGCCCGCCGAAGTCGCCGCTCAATGGGAAGCACTCGGTTTCGACCACAAATCCTTCCTTGGCGAAGTCGACCTGTCACAGCCCGCAGGCGAAAAAGACCGCACACCGCTGGAGATGATCTGGTCGCGCCCGACGCTGGAAGTCAACGGCATCACGGGCGGTTACACGGGCGACGGGTTCAAGACGGTGCTACCGTCCAAAGCCTCCGCCAAGATCTCCTGCCGTCTCGTAGGCAACCAAGACCCCGAGGCGATCCGCGCCGCCTTGCGCGCCCATATCGAGGCGGGACTGCCCGAGGATTGCACGGTAAGCTACAACCCGCACGGTTCTGGCCCCGCCTCCACCATGGCCACCGATCACCCCGCCTTCGAGGCCGCGCGCGTGGCACTTTCCGACGAATGGCCCAATGAGGCGGCCTTCGTGGGCTGCGGCGGCTCGATCCCGATTGCGGGGTATTTCAAGCAGATCGTCGGCGTTGACGCGCTTCTGACGGGCTTTGGCCGCGACGATGACGGGCTGCACAGCCCCAATGAGAAATACGATCTTGAATGCTTCCACAAGGGTATCCGCTCTTGGGCGCGCATTCTCGATAAGGTCACTGCGGCAACATGAACATCATCACCATGCTGGGGCGGGTCATCTGGCTTCTCGCCGCCGCCCTCGCACTGACCGCTGCCGTTCTCGCAACCCTGTGGTTCCTCGGGCGCCCTGCGCGCGAGGTGCAGGGAATCTGGGAGACGGAAGGCTACGGTCTGGTATTCGACATCTCGCCCTTCACCATCCGCATTTTGCAGGTGGGGCCAGCCTCCTGCACGATCTGGAAAACCATGCCCGCCCACCGAGGCATGGCGAAACGTTTTGCAGGCTACGGGTTTTCGGCCGTGGGGGCAGGCTCGGTGATGCAGATATCCGCAGCCGACGTCACCAACCCCATTACCGCCACGCGGCTGGACGCCCTGCCTGCGCAATGCACCGAGGGCAAACCTGCGGGCCCCGTCGAGAATTTCGACATCTTCTGGCACGCCTTCGACCAGCACTACCCGCATTTCGAGACACAGGGCATCGACTGGGACGCGCGCCGTGACGAGGCGCTGACGGAACTGGGCGATCCCCCTGACCGCGACCCGCGCACACTGGCCGCAGTCATGCGCCATGCGCTCGACGGGATCACCGATCCGCAGGTCTCACTCGACACACCCGACGGCACCTACCGCCCCGCGCGCGGCATTGAGGAAGAGGTGCCCGCTTGGGTCGAAAAGGCCCGCGCTGCCCTGCCCGTGATTGACAGCTACCTTGACCCAGAACCGCAGAACACCGAGACGGGCGGCTTCCGCCACGCTTGGATCGACGGGGAAATCGCCTATCTCGGCCTGCACCACATGGAGACACAGGCCGCTCTTTCGGGCACGCAGGCCGACGAAGCCGCCGCGCTCGCCGCCCTCATGGCCGAGACCTACGCGGATGCGAAAGGCGTGATCGTGGACCTGCGTTTCAACCCTGGTGGCGCGGAGACCGTGGCGCTGGAATACGCGCGACTTTTTGCATCCGAGGCGCGGATTGTGGCGCAGAAATCCGTGGTCACGGGGCCAGACAGCCTCTCGCCCCCCACTCCGATCCGCATCCGTCCCACCGAAGCCAGCTTTGGCGCCATCCCCACCGTTGTCCTGACCTCCGCTCATACGGGCGGCGCAGCGGAACTCTTCACACTGGCCGTGCGCGATGAGCCGCAGGTGACGGTGATGGGAGAGGAAACGGCAGGTGCGCTCTCGGACCTGCTCACCCGCACCCTGCCCAACGGGTTCTCCGTCACCCTGCCCCATCAGGTCTACGCGACCGCCGAGGGTACCCCAATCGGTCTCACCCCGCTTGCCCCCGATCTATCGGTCGCGGACGGCAACGGAAATGCGGGCGATGCGGTGCTGGAAGCGGCAATTGACGTGTTGGAGTGAGGTGAGAAGTCGAGCGCCTGATCCAGCGTCCTGCACCGCAGGCGCGACGGTCAGGGCAAAACAACCTTTAGTAAAGCATGGCCTCCGGATTTCATCCTTCGGCATTTTCACCCTAAAATCTCTCCCCCAGAGAGGTTATTCAGCTTTTCCGATCGGGAGAAAATGGTGGGTGATAAGAGATTTGAACTCCTGACATCTTCGATGTGAACGAAGCGCTCTACCACTGAGCTAATCACCCGCCGTGCCGCGCTATTTAGCGGGTGATTTGGGAGCTTGCAAGAGTGAAATCGGAGAAAAAGCGCGCACGGCTACAGGGGGTGCGGCGCGGGTCCGTCACCCCTCCTCACCGCCGCTTTCATCGGCCACTTTGACGGCGGCTTTTTCAGCGGCGACCTTTTCCAGCATGGGCTTCGAGCGGCGGATTTTGGTGATCAGAACATGGGCGTTGCCCGCGTCTTTCTGGCGATTGACCGAGAGTTTCCCCAAGGGCGGCAGGTTCATCTCCTCACCCGCCATAAGCGCCTCGCCAAGCTCGGCCAGTACAGCGTCCACAACGGGTTTGATCTTATTCTTCTTCGCGCCAGATGCCTCGGCCACACGCTCGTAAAAGGCTTTCTTATTGACCTCAGACACGACGGAAGCGGCGGGTGCCGTGACCGTGGCGGCGGGTGCTTTGGTTGTCGCGGCTTTCGTGGTGCGCGGCGTTTGGGGTGTTTTCGAGGTGGTGGTGCTGGTGGTTTTTGTCATGACGTGCCTCACTGCGTTGAAAAACAGACGAAATTCACACGGGTCATTGATGCTCGCGCGTTACCGCCAGTGTCGCGCCCCTGCGCTTTGAATGCAACGGGGGCGCCCGAAGACGCCCCCGCTCTGTGACATTGTGGTGCGTGCGACCTTAGTGCGCCGTAGCACCCGAACCGCCTTCTTTCGCGGTCAGCTTTGCCAAACGTGCCGCCTCCTCGGCCTCCTCGTCCCACTCGATGGGCTGGGGCTCGGTGACAAGCGCGTGCTTGAGCACCTCGGACACATGGGTCACGGGGATGATCTCAAGCCCGTCTTTGACGTTTTGCGGGATCTCGGCGAGATCCTTGACGTTTTCCTCGGGGATCAGCACAGTCTTGATCCCGCCGCGCAATGCCGCAAGGAGTTTCTCCTTCAGCCCGCCGATGGCGGTGGCATTACCGCGCAGGGAGACCTCGCCCGTCATGGCGATATCCTTACGCACCGGAATTTGCGTCAGCACAGAGACAATGGTCGTGACCATCGCCAGACCCGCGCTTGGCCCATCCTTCGGCGTCGCCCCGTCAGGCACGTGAACGTGAATGTCCATCGTGTCAAAGAGCGGCGGCTTGACCCCGATTTTCGGCGCAATCGAGCGCACATAGGAACTGGCCGCGTCGATGGATTCCTTCATCACATCGCCCAGTTTCCCCGTGGTCTTCATCCGCCCTTTACCGGGCAGTTTCAGAGCCTCGATCTGCAACAGATCACCGCCCACAGAAGTGTAAGCCAATCCGGTGACAACGCCGATCTGGTCCTCTTTTTCGGCCAGACCGTAGCGGAATTTCTTCACGCCCAAGAACTCTTCGAGGTTGTCGGACGTCACTTCGACGCTTTCGACCTCTTTCTTGATGATCTTCGTCACGGCCTTACGCGCAATCTTGGCGAATTCACGCTCCAGATTCCGCACACCAGCCTCGCGGGTGTAGTAGCGGATCACATCGGTGATCGCCCCATCGGTGACGGAGAATTCCTTGTCCTTTAGGCCGTGGTTCTTGACCTGTTTGGGGATCAGGTGCTGCTTGGCAATCTCGGCCTTTTCGTCCTCGGTGTAACCCGCGAGCGGGATGATCTCCATGCGGTCGAGCAGAGGCCCCGGCATGTTGTAGCTGTTCGAGGTGGTCAGGAACATCACGTTCGAGAGGTCATATTCGACCTCCAGATAGTGATCCACAAAAGTGGAATTCTGTTCCGGATCAAGCACTTCAAGCATCGCTGATGCGGGATCGCCACGGAAGTCCTGCCCCATCTTGTCGATCTCGTCGAGCAGGATGAGCGGGTTCGTCGTCTTGGCTTTTTTCAAGGCCTGAATGATCTTGCCCGGCATGGAGCCGATATAGGTCCGACGGTGGCCGCGGATCTCGGACTCGTCGCGCACGCCACCCAGCGAGATGCGAATGAACTCGCGTCCCGTGGCCTTGGCAACCGATTTGCCCAAGCTGGTCTTACCCACACCCGGAGGGCCGACAAGGCACATGATCGGGCCTTTGAGCTTCTTCGAGCGCTGCTGCACGGCAAGGTATTCGACGATGCGTTCCTTGACCTTCTCAAGCCCGTAGTGGTCATTGTCGAGGATTTCCTCGGCGCGGCCGAGATCCTTTTTGACGCGTGATTTCGTGCCCCACGGAACGGCCAGCATCCAGTCGAGGTAGTTGCGCACGACCGTGGCCTCCGCCGACATGGGCGACATGTTCTTGAGCTTTTTCAGCTCGGCCTCGGCCTTCTCTTTCGCCTCTTTCGACAGTTTGGTCGCGGCGATTTTCTCTTCAAGCTCGGCAATTTCGCCCTCGCCATCCTCGCCGTCACCCAGCTCCTTCTGGATCGCCTTCATCTGCTCGTTGAGATAATACTCACGCTGCGTGCGTTCCATCTGGCTTTTGACGCGGGTTTTGATCTTCTTCTCGACCTGAAGCACGGACATCTCGCCCTGCATCAGCCCGTAGACCGCCTCAAGACGCTCAGAGACGGGCAGCGTTTCCAGAAGTTTCTGTTTCTGTTCGACTTCGACGCCGAGGTGTCCCGACACGAGATCGGCCAGACGCGCGGGGTCGCGGGTCTCGGCCACGGCGGAAAGCGCCTCCTCGGGGACGTTCTTCTTGACCTTGGCGTAGCGTTCGAACTCCTCAGCCACCGAGCGCAGCAATGCAGTCACGGCTTCCGCATCGCCCTCGCTCTCCTCAAGCTCTTCGGCATGAGCGAGGAAGAAGGGGTCGTTCTCGGCAAAGCCCGTGATCTTCACACGGGTCGCGCCCTCGACCAGCACTTTCACCGTACCATCGGGCAGTTTGAGCAGTTGCAACACATTGGCCAGAACACCCGTGCGGAAGATATCGCCCGCTTCGGGGTCGTCGATGGCGGGATCGGTCTGGGCGGCCAGCAGGATTTGCTGGTCATTGGCCATGACCTCTTCCAACGCCTTCACGGATTTCTCACGTCCCACGAAAAGCGGCACGATCATGTGTGGGAACACAACAATGTCGCGCAGCGGCAGGACGGGGTAGGTTTTTTGCTCGTGCATCTTTTTTCCTTATCTTGGCAAAAGGGCCTGATCCCGCATCGGCGGCAACCCTTGGCCCTTTCCGTCTCGGTCTTCATATCTGTGGGGTCGTGGAGATATTTCAACCGCAGCCTATGGACGCAATATAGTGAAGTCTGCCTGCCTGCGCGCGGGGCCGCAAGCGCATATTGCAGGCAAATGGCGGTGATTTCGGACCGAGATCACGGTTTTTCTCGCACTTGCCTCACACCGCCCTTTTTCAAAGCGGTTCTATATCGCCCTGCGCACGCACCGCGTGGAAATCGGCTTCCCACGCGTCGAAGGTGCCTTCCGCGATGGCCGCGCGCATTCCGCTCATGATCTCTTGGTAGTAATGCAGGTTGTGCCACGTCAGCAGCATCCCCGAAATCATCTCGCCCGCGCGGAACACGTGATGGAGATAGGCGCGTGAATAGTTGCGGCAGGCGGGACACGTGCAATGCTCGTCGAGCGGGCGCGGATCGTCGGCGTGGCGGGCGTTCTTGATATTGACCTGCCCACGGCGGGTCCATGCCTGCCCCGTGCGCCCCGACCGTGACGGCAGCACACAATCCATCATATCGACCCCGCGCTTGACCGCGCCGACGATGTCATCGGGCTTACCCACGCCCATCAGGTAGCGCGGCTTGTCCTTCGGGAGTTGTTCGGGGGCGAAGTCGAGACAGCCGAACATCGCCTCCTGCCCCTCGCCCACGGCCAGACCACCGATGGCATAGCCCTCGAAACCGATCTTGGTGAGCGCCTCGGCACTCTCGGCGCGCAAGTCCTCTTCCAACCCGCCCTGCTGGATACCGAAAAGCGCGTGGCCGGGGCGATCCCCGAAAGCCTCTCGCGACCGCTCGGCCCATCTCATCGACAGGCGCATACTCTCCTCAAGCCGCGCACGATCGGCGGGCAGCGCGGGGCATTCGTCAAAGGCCATCACGATGTCGGAGCCAAGCAAGCGCTGGATTTCCATCGAGCGTTCAGGCGTCAGCTCGTGCTTGGAGCCGTCAATATGGGAGCGGAAGGTCACGCCCTTTTCCGTCAGCTTGCGCAACTCGGCGAGGCTCATCACCTGAAACCCGCCGCTATCCGTGAGGATCGGCTTGTCCCAGTTCATGAACTTATGCAGCCCACCCAGTCGGTCGATCCGCTCCGCCGTAGGGCGCAGCATCAGGTGATAGGTATTGCCCAGCAGGATATCCGCCCCCGTCGCCGCCACGCTTTCAGGCATCATCGCCTTGACGGTGGCCGCCGTGCCCACAGGCATGAAGGCGGGCGTGCGAATGTCGCCGCGCGGGGTGGAAATCAAACCAGTGCGGGCGCGCCCGTCGGTTGCGTTCAGGGTAAAGGAGAATCTCTGGGTCATGGGCCACGCAATAGCGCCAAATGCCGCCTTGGGCCAGAGGAAGGCACAAGCGACGCGGCGCACGACACCCGCGCGGACGACACGCGCGACAAAATTGCTTGCCCGCAACCACTGGACCTCCCCCGCCTTAAAACCTATATCTTTGCTCAGGAATAACGCGAGAGCAGTTGACATGACCGAGAACGCCAACCCCGTCGAAGGTGCGCCCCTGATCAAACCCTCAAGCACCGACCACCCGCTGCACGAAGCGGTCGTGGAGGCGTGCCGCACGGTGTATGACCCCGAAATCCCCGTGAACATCTACGATCTCGGACTGGTCTATACCATTGAGATCAATGCGGAAAACGAGGTCCATATCATCATGACCCTCACCGCGCCGGGATGTCCCGTCGCTGGCGAAATGCCTGGTTGGCTGGTCGATGCCGTCGAGCCTCTGGACGGGGTGCAGCACGTCGAGGTCGACATCACATGGGATCCGCCGTGGGGCATGGAAATGATGTCCGACGAGGCGCGCTTGGAGCTTGGCTTCATGTAACCCGACCAGCGCCTCGCCCGACAGATTACACATGGGATTGAGTTTTCACAACGCAACCTATAAGGGTTGCGTTATGCGCTTTGATACAAATAAGAAGTCACACACCTTCGCCGTGCTCACTGGCGACCTCGTCAACTCCACAGGCCTCGGCCCCGTCAAAGTGGAACAGGCGCTCGACACCTTATTCACGGCTTTTCGCACCATTCTTGATTGGGCTGGAGCAGGCCGCTACACGACACATCGCGGGGACGGCTGGCAATTGGTCGCTCCACAAGAGCAATACGCCTTGCGCTACGCGCTCTTCATACGTGCATCACTCAAAGCGGCCCATCCCTCCTTCGACACACGCATCGCAATTGCGACGGGTCACGGAGACATCCCCAACGACATCACCACGGCCACCGCTCCTGCCTTTATCGCCTCAGGCCGCAGCCTCGATGCCATGCACTATCAGTTCCGAATGGCCTATTCGCAGTCTCCCGAGCACGCGGCAATCGCAATCCTGCTCGACACCATCGCCCAAGACTGGACCTCCACTCAGGCCGAAACACTCCTGCCATTTCTCGACCCGACAGCCAGCCCGACGCAGAAGGACGTCGCGCATCACTTCGGAAAATCCCGTCAGGCAATCTCCAAAATTCTCGACGCGGCGCATTATACGGTCGTAAAGGAGACCCTGAACCTTATCGAAGGCGCACCGTCCCATGCCTGAAACCCTCGCCACCCTCTTTCTCGCCCATGTGCTTGCCGACTACGTGTTCCAGACCTCCACCATGGTGGCGCGCAAGGATGAGGCGAAAGTGCTTTTGGGCCACGGCATCATCGTCCTGCTCTCGGCAATGGCCACCACGGGCCAACTCCCCGTCTGGCCGCTGCTACTCTACGCGGGTGCACATTTCGCCATCGACGTGATCAAATCGCATCTGACCAACAACGGGATAGCGGCCTATCTTGCCGATCAGGTGGCGCATCTGGCCACCATCGGCGGTGTGGCGCTTGTCGCCCCCGACCTTGTCGCCAGCGGCGCTTGGGGCGCGGCGCCCGCTTGGGTCTTCCACACAATGCTGCTCGCCGGCGGACTTCTCTACGTCACCTGCGCGGGCGGCTTTGCCGTGGAGATACTCATGCGAAATTTTCGACCTAAGGATGCCTCTGAAGGCTTCAGTAATGCGCCATCGACAATCGGCAATTTGGAGCGATTTCTGGTCTACATATTCCTACTCGCTGGGATGCCCGAAGCAATAGGATTCATTTTTGCCGCTAAGGCGATCATGCGCTTCCAAACATTATCATCACAGAGCCAAAAATTCTATGAAAGCGTATTTATCGGCACGCTGGCCTCCTTCGGCTGGGCCATTGCGATCACAATCGGTGTGATGGCCCTGCGCGATGCCCTCCCCGCCTTGTGAAGACCCTCCCTTAGCCCTACATTACGGACAAAGGAGACATCTATGTTCAGCATTCCAGGCAAACAGGCGGTCACCATGACCGACGCGGCGGCCCGCCAGATCGCAAAGCTGATGGCGCAAGACGGCTCCAAGGGGCTGCGCATCGGCGTGAAAAAAGGCGGCTGCGCAGGCATGGAATACACCATGGACTACGTAGACGAGATCGACCCCCACGACGAGATCGTGGAACAGGACGGTGCCCGCGTGATGATCGCCCCCATGGCGCAGATGTTCCTCTTCGGCACGGAAATCGACTATGAGGTCTCGCTCCTCGAAAGCGGCTTCAAGTTCAACAACCCCAATGTGGTCGATGCCTGCGGCTGTGGCGAGAGCATCAAGTTCGACGAGAGCCTCGAAACCGCCACTACCGCGAACGGCGCGCCGAAGCTGTGAGCATCACGGATGAGGAACTGGCCTTCACGCTGGAACTCTTCGCTCCGCTCGGGTCTATCACCAAACGCAAGATGATGGGCGGCGCGTCGATCTATTGCGACGGGCAGATTTTCGCCATCCTCTCATCCGATGGCCGTATCTATCTCAAGGCGAAAGGCGCATTGGCCGAGGAACTGGCGCTCGAAGGCTCCGAGAAATTCGAAATGGCTGACGGGCGCGGGATGAACTACTGGACCCTCCCCGACAGCGCCCTTGATGACCCCGAGGCGGCAAGCCACTGGGGGCGCAAAGCCCTCGACGCGCTTTGATGCAACGACACGTCAAGACACCCTCACGCAAAGCACACACGAACTACAAGGCCACCTTGACGCGCCCGCGCGGACCACTACACAGGGTCGGAACATTGGCTCCGGTGCGGGCCACCCCCTATACGTGACCCGCCGCCGCGACACTGATGAAGCCACAAACAGGAGGATTCCCCATGGCGCGCAAACTGGCCGCAGGTAACTGGAAAATGAACGGCAACAAGGCCGCGATCAGCGAGGCCACCAAACTGGCCGAGATGTTCCCTGTTCCGAAGGTGGATGTGCTCTTGTGCCCGCCGCTCACCATTCTGGCGCCAATGGCCGACGCGCTGTCAGACGCAAAGATCGCTGTCGGCGCGCAGGATTGCCACGCCAAACCCTCTGGCGCGCATACGGGCGATGTCTCCGCCCCCATGCTGGTCGACGCAGGCGCGCAATATGTGATCCTTGGCCACTCCGAGCGCCGCACGGACCACGGTGAGACCGACCAATCGGTTGCCGAGAAAACGCAGGCCGCCTTCACGGCTGGGCTCTCGCCTATCGTCTGCATCGGTGAAACACTCGAAGAGCGCGAGCAGGGCGAGGCACTCAACGTGGTGGGCCGTCAACTGGCAGGCTCCCTGCCCGACGCTTCCGACCTCGACAAACTGGTGATCGCCTATGAACCCGTCTGGGCCATCGGCACAGGCAAAATCCCCACGCTGGAGCAAATCGCCGAAGTCCACGACTTCATGCGCACCACGCTGCTTGAACGCTTCGGTGACGGCGCGGCGGCCATCCCGCTGCTCTACGGCGGCTCTGTGAAACCAGGCAACGCTGCCGAGATCTTCGCCACCTCCAACGTCGACGGTGCGCTTGTGGGCGGGGCGTCGCTCAAGGCCGACGACTTCGGCGGCATCATCTCCGCACTCGAAGCCGCCTGAGCTTCATCTGTTTGAAAATATCCACGTCACCGCGGGGTCACTGCGCGGTGACGTCCTCGTCATAGAGCCACGCGAAACGGTCCACCGCCGCCTTTGCGGCGAAGCGATTGCCAAGGCGCAGTACAGTATGACCGACCGCGCGCGTCACCCCCTTGAGATGGTAGTTGCGCGCGTTGCCATTTGCGGCCTCGATCACCTTGACCACCCGCTCGCGCCGCCGCGCCTGATAGGCAGGAAGCGCCTGATCGAGCGGCAGCTTGTCGAGACAATCAGCCAGAACCCAAATATCCTCGAAGGCCATATTCGCCCCCTGCGCCAGAAACGGCAGCGTCGGATGCGCGGCATCCCCTACCAAAGCCGTGCGATCCGAATGCCAGTGCCGCGCCACGGGATGGCGGAACAGGCCCCAACGTGAAACTTCCTCGACCCGCGACAGAAGCGTCCTCACCCCTGCGCCGAAATTGGAGAAATGGCTCACCAGTTCGGCGGGATCGCCACGATGCTGCCAGCCCTCCTCGGACCAGTCGGGACGCTCCTCGACCGCCACGATATTGATCAAAGCCCCGTCCCGCAGCGGGTAGCAGACCACATGCCGCCCCGCCGCCATATGGACCAGCGCCTCTGCAGGCTCCCCACCCAGCGAAGGAACGGTCGCGCGCCACGCGGTCTGTCCTGTGAAAAAGGGCTCCTCCGGACCATTGAGCATGGGTCGCAGGACCGAATGCAACCCGTCCGCCCCGATCACGAGGCCATGGCGCTTGGCCACACCATTGGCAAAGCGCAGGTCCACCCCTTCGTCATCTCCCGCGATGGCCTCCACGCGGTGCCCGAGTGCGATCTCCACACCGACCTCCCGCGCCCCCTGTTCCAGAAGCGCGATCAAATCGGCGCGATGCACGAGCCAGAAATCGGCATCGGGGCGGTAGCGGGCAAAATCGAGATGCAGAACCTCGCGTCCCATATAGCCATCCATCAGTCGCACGCCGCGCGAGCGCATCGCAACAGGCGCAAGATCCAACCCAAGCGCACGCAGCACCGCCGCGCCATTTGGCGTGATCTGCAACCCCGCACCGACCTCGGTAATGGCCTCCGCCTGCTCATAGACCGTGACCTTTGCCCCGCGCATGGCACAGGCCCGCGCAGCCGCAAGTCCAGCCACCCCGCCGCCAAGAACGGCGATATCCTGCCCGATCAACATCCCAACCCTTTCTGCCGCGCGGTCCGACGAGCCTGCGCCCCGTCGCGGTCTCTGCAGCGCGTTTGTCCGCGCCCGTCCCGTTCTATGTCACGCACCCTGCCCTTCGTCGCGGTCACCGATTTGAACAGGCACGCACAAACGAAAAGAACCGAAGCACTGCTCCGGTTCTCGCATATTCTTGTTGATCTGTCAGTTGCGCGATTTGCCGCGAAGTGCGGGAATGGCCCCGCATCCCACCTTCGCCCCTCATAAGACCGTGAGGCGAACAGGCGGCGCGATCAGTCGTCGCGGTGGACCTTTTCGCGACGCTCGTGACGCTCCTGCGCCTCCAGCGTCATGGTCGCAATCGGACGCGCATCCAGACGTTTGAGCGAAATCGGCTCACCCGTCACTTCGCAGTAGCCGTATTCGCCATCCTCGATGCGACGTAGCGCCGCGTCGATTTTCGATACCAGCTTGCGTTGGCGGTCCCGCGTGCGCAGCTCAAGCGCACGATCGGTCTCTTCGGACGCTCGGTCGGCAATGTCGGGAATGTTGCGCGTGCCATCTTGCAGGGCTTCGATGGTGTCGCGGCTGTCATCGAGAAGTTCCTGACGCCAGTTCAACAGCTTTCGGCGGAAATACTCGACTTGCAAATCGTTCATAAACGGTTCGTCCTCGGCGGGACGGTAGTCATCAGGCAGGAAAACTTCAGCCTTCATCGTATCTCGCTCCTCAACACCGTCAGCACTATCGTTTGTTCCATGTGCCATGCGGCCACCTCCTAAGTCGCGTCCATTTACTCCGATTCAGCGGGGTTGTCACTACACGATCTACCTCATATTGCACCTTTAATCGGGGCTGGTATGATCGCCGCGAAACCTGCGGCCTGCGCCAGCTGTTGAGCCCCTCGCGGGCCCGCAATCTGGCGCTACCACAACCCACGCGCTACTCCTGACAGCAAGGCTCCCGTTAACGATGAAATTTGCCTCCACCGATACCTATGTCGCCCCACCCGACCTGACCGTGGCTGTTAACGCAGCCATCGCGCTCGAACGTCCACTTCTGGTGAAGGGCGAGCCTGGCACGGGGAAAACCGAACTGGCCCGTCAGGTCGCCGCCGCGCTGGATATGCCGATGATCGAATGGCAGATCAAATCCACAACCCGCGCCCAGCAAGGCCTCTACGAATACGACGCCGTAAGCCGCCTACGCGACAGCCAGCTTGGTGATCCGCGCGTTTCCGAGATCAGCAATTACATCCGCAAGGGCAAGCTCTGGCAGGCTTTCGAGGCCGAAGAGCGCGTGGTGCTTTTGATCGACGAGGTCGACAAGGCCGATATCGAGTTTCCAAACGACATGCTGCACGAACTCGATAAAATGGCCTTCCACGTCTACGAGACGGGCGAGACCGTGACCGCGCGCCACCGCCCCGTGGTGATCATCACCTCCAACAATGAGAAGGAACTGCCCGACGCCTTCCTGCGCCGCTGCTTCTTCCACTACATCCGCTTCCCCGACGAGGAGGTGATGCGCAAGATCGTGTCCGTCCACTTCCCCGACCTCAAAGAACGGCTTCTGGCCACGGCGCTGACGCAATTCTACGAGATCCGCGACATGAACGGGTTGAAGAAGAAACCCTCGACTTCCGAGATGCTCGACTGGCTCAAACTCATCCTCGCAGAAGATCTCACGCCCGAAGATCTCGCCCGCGACGGGGTGAATGCGCTGCCCAAACTCCACGGCGCGCTTTTGAAGAACGAACAGGATGTGGCGCTTTTCGAACGTCTGGCCTTCATGTCACGGGGAGGACGCGGATGACCGCCCTGACCGATCCCGCGATGGTTTACGGCCAAAGGCCGCACCCGTGAGCGCGCCCAAGCGCCTGAGCACGGCGCTCGCCCTTTGTGCGACACTGGTGGCCTGTGGCACGCCAGAGGGTCGGCCCGACACCACCGCGCTCACACTCGCCAACGCCACCCGTGCCGAGCGCGCAGCCAACCTGCCGCCGATGAAACGGTTCAAGGGCACGACACCCGCACCCGCACCCGCCGCGCTGCGCTCCAACGCGGAAATGTCGCGCGATTTCCTCGACCTGTTTTTCCAACTGGAGACAGGTGCGGAATTGCCTGTGTTCACAAGATTCGAGGGGCCGATCACCCTGCGTGTGACGGGCGGCCCCGTGCCCGCGTCGCTCTCGGCCGATCTGGGCGACCTTTTGACCCGCCTGCGCAATGAGGCGGGCCTGTCGATCACCCGCGTGTCCTCAGCCGAGGCCGCCGCGATTACGATCGAGTTGATCGACCCCGACGACCTCGCGCGCCGCGCCCGCGACAGCGCCTGTATCGCAGTGGCAGATGTCTCCTCGTGGCGCGAATTCAGCTCTCGCCCGACAGTTAGCTGGACCCGCATAACCACCCGCACGCGCGCCGCCATCTTCATTCCGCGCGGCGTGGCCCCGCAGGAATTGCGCGACTGTCTGCACGAAGAACTGGCGCAGACGCTTGGCCCCCTCAACGACCTCTACCGCCTGACCGACAGCACCTTCAACGACGACAACGTGCATTCGGTTCTGACGGGTTTCGACATGCTCATGCTGCGCGCGGCCTATGCGCCCGAATTGCGTTCGGGTATGGATCGCGCTACCGTGAGCGCGTTGATCGGGCCGCTGCTCGACCGCCTCAACCCGCGCGGACGAACAGGCGGCACGAGCGCCACACGGCCGACCCCGCCCGCCTTCTCCACAGCGATCAAAGGCGCCATCGAGCGCGGCTCCACCGCCCGCCGTCTGGCCGCCGCCAACCGTGCCGTTGCGATTGCCCGTGAACAGGGCTGGCGTGACGGGCGCGCAGGGCTGGCCTACTTCCTGCGCGGGCGCATCCTGCTGCCCTCCGATCAGGACGCCGCGCTCACGGCCCTGCTGACAGCACGCGACCTCTACGACGGCTCCGCGCTCACCCGCTACCACGCGGCCAATGTCGCCCTGCCTTTGGCCGCTCTCGCCCTGCGGCGCGGAGAATTCGATACGGTGATCGCGCTCACCTCGACCGCCATCCCCGCCGCCACACAGGCGCAAAACGCCGCCCTTCTGTCCTCGCTGATGTTCGCCAAGGCCGAGGCCCTAACCCGCATGGGACGCGCCTCTGAGGCACGCGCTGTGCGGCTCGACAGTCTCGGCTGGGCGCGTTATGGGTTCGGAACCACACGCGCTGTGCGTGACCGCGAGGCGGAGTTTACCGACCTCGCCCGCGCGAGCCAAAACACGAATTGACCCCAACTGGTCCCGCCCGACGCGGCGCGACATACGACAGGAGACCCGCACGATGATCGGTATAGTCTTGGCCATTCTGGGCGCATTGTGGGGCTGGCGCGTCGCCACCAAACGCGGCGGCACCCGCGCCGACAAGCTGCAATACGCCATCGTCTACATGCTCGTCTTCGCCATCGTCGGCCTGTTTGCGGGCGTCCTCGTCGACCGGATGAACTAGGGCAAGCACGCGATGTTCCTGCCGTTTCTCTCCGACCTGAGATCGGCGGGCGTGCCTGTATCCCTGCGCGAGTATCTGGCCTTTCTGGAAGGGTTGGATGCGGGTCTTGTGACCTATGACGCGGAGGGGTTCTACTATTTCGCCCGCGCCGCCCTCGTCAAAGACGAACGTCACCTTGATCGCTTCGATCAGGTGTTTTCCAAGTCTTTCAAAGGTCTTGAAGGCATCTCTTCAAGTGATATCTCAGCCGCACTCGGCCTTGATCGCGAGATCCCCGAAGACTGGCTGCGCCGCGAGATCGAGAAGAACCTCTCCCCCGAAGAGCGCGACGCCATAGAGCGGCTCGGCGGGTTTGACGCGCTCATGGAGACGCTCAAAAAACGCCTTGAGGAGCAAAAGGGGCGCCATCAGGGCGGCAGCAAATGGGTCGGAACGGGCGGCACTTCGCCCTTCGGCGCCTATGGCTCCAACCCCGAAGGCGTGCGGATCGGGCAGGACAGATCACGTCAACGCCGCGCGGTAAAAGTTTGGGACAAAAGAGAATTCCGCAACCTCGACGATCGCGTTGAATTGGGCACGCGCAATATCAAAATCGCGATGAAACGCCTTCGCAAATGGGCGCGTGACGGGGCGCATGAGGAACTTGACCTCGACACCACCATCCGCGCCTCGGCGGAGGCGGGCTATATCGACGTGCGCACCCGCCCCGAACGGCGTAACGCGGTCAAAGTGCTGATGTTTTTCGACGTGGGCGGCTCGATGGACGATCATATCAAAGTGGTGGAGGAACTCTTCTCCGCCGCCCGCGCCGAGTTCAAACACCTCGAATACTACTACTTCCACAACTGCCTCTATGAGGGCGTGTGGCGCGACAATGCCCGCCGCTGGAACGCGCAGACGCCGACGCAGGAGGTCTTCAACACCTACGGGCGCGACTACAAGGTGATCTTCGTCGGGGATGCCTCCATGTCGCCCTATGAGGTCGCCCTGCCAGGTGGGGCCAACGAACACTGGAACGAAGAGAGCGGCGAGACATGGCTCAGGCGCGCCCGTGAGGCGTGGCCCGATCACCTCTGGCTCAACCCCGTGCCGCAGGCCCATTGGCCCTACACCCAGTCCATCGCCATGATCCGCGAGATTTTCGAGGACCGCATGGTGCCCATGACGCTGGAAGGGTTGGAGCGCGGCTTCAGGGTTTTGGGCAAGTAGCCCTTTCCGTTTGGCCCTGCGCGCCCCATATTCACCCCATGTTGCGTCTGACCCCGATCCTGCTCGCCCTGCTCTACGGCTATGCCATGTTCCGCTTCTCCGCGTGGCGGATGAAGCAGCAACTCGACGCGCAGTCGTCCGAGCTGGCCGATCCGAAGCTGCAAGGTGTGCTGCGCGCGCTGGCCCGTGCTCTTGATGTGCCGCGGGTGCGGGTGCTGATCCATGAGGTGCCCACAGTCAATGCGCTGGCCGCCCACGACGGGCGCGTGTTCATCACGCGCGGCATGTATGACAAATTCCGCTTGGGCGAAATCACCGCCGAAGAACTGGCCTCGGTCATCGCCCATGAAATCGGCCATGTCGCACTCGGTCATTCCAAGCGGCGGATGATCGACTTTTCGGGACAAAACGCGCTGCGCACGGGGTTGGCGATGGTCCTGTCGCGCTTCATCCCTGTCATCGGCCCGTGGATCGCGGGGCAGGTCATCCACCTTCTGACCGCGAAACTGTCGCGCGCTGACGAGTTCGAAGCCGATGCCTATGCCTCCGCCCTGATGCTCAAGGCCGACCTTGGCATCGCGCCGCAAAAGGAGATGTTCCGCAAGTTGGACAAGATGACGGGCAACAGAGGTGCGGCGATACCCGCGTGGTTCCTGTCGCATCCGAAGTCACAAGAGCGGATCGCAGCGATTGAAGCCAATGAGGCCAAATGGGTGGGCGACAACGCCTGAGCCTCAGCCCGCGCCCTGCGCAACCGCCTTACCGAGCCGCGGCAGACGCGCCTTGCGCATCAACCCGCGCATGGTCCATGCCTCACCCGAAAGCCGTTCGGCTTGCAATCGCACCGCCTCGACCACCTCTCCGACAGCCTGCGGATGATGGCTCCAAAGCTCCCACAGGAACCCGTCGGGGTCGCGCCGTTCGATCCCGTCTTCGGCCAGAACGTGCCGCGGGAAATCCTTGGCGTTCATAGTCAAAAGCACATCCGCCCCGCCACGGATCGCCGCCGCAAGAACGTGAATGTCGTTTTCGTCCGTGAGATAGAGCCGCCGTGCCACGCCCTCCCAGTCGCGCACTTCGGCCTTGGGCCATGCCGCCTGCACCAGCGCCACTTCGCCGCGCGCCTGCGCCTCGCCGTCAGGGCCGATCTTGCGCGCTGCCCGCGCCCATTCCTCAAGGATACGCGCCGACCACAGCGGCGTGAAAAGCCCCTTGGCCGCCACGCCCAGAAGCACCTCGCGCATCACCGTGGGATAAAGCACACAGGCGTCGAGCAGCACCTTGGTCACGGCAGGAGCCTGTAGAACAGCGCCTTGAGATAGCCGCTTTCGGCGAGTGCGGGCATGAGCGGATGATCGGCGCCCGCAAAGCCCGTGTGGATGAGTTGCGCCCTGCGCCCTGCCCGCCCGATGCCACGGTTACAAGCCACACGGAAAGCATCGAGATCGGCGGCGTGCGAACAGGAGCACAGCACCAGATAGCCGCCCTCATCCACCAAAGGCGCGGCCATGCGAGCGATCCGCTCATAGGCACGCAGCCCCTTCTCACGCGCCACTTTCGAAGGTGCAAAGGCAGGCGGGTCGCAGATCACCGTGCCAAACATCTGCCCCTCCTCACCGAGCGCGGCCAGCACGTCGAAAGCGTCCCCCTTGCGCGTCGCGAAATCATCAGCACGGCCCATAGCCTCCGCCCCTTTTGTGGCGAGGTCGAGTGCGCTTTGCGAGGCATCGACCGACAGTGCGGTCTCCGCGCCGCCCGCAAGCGCGGCAAGCCCGAAGCCACCGACATGGGAAAACACGTCGAGGACCGAACCGCCCGCCACGAGGCGCTGCGTAAAGGCGTGGTTGGGACGTTGGTCAAAGAAGAGACCCGTTTTCTGACCGCCAAGAAGATCGGCCATATAGGTTGCACCATTCATCGAAACGGGGATCGGCCCATTAAGCGCCCCGCGCAGGACGCGAGTTTCCTCCGCCAGCCCTTCAAGGCTGCGCGCCCGTCCCGTGCCGTTGACCACGATTGTCTCAATGCCCGCGACCTTGGCCACCGCATCGGCGAGCATCTCGATCCGCACATCGGCCCATGCCGCATTCGGCTGAATCACGCAGGCCGCACCGAAACGGTCGATCACCACACCTGGCAGGCCATCGGCCTCGGCATGGATCAGGCGGTAAAAGGGGGCGTCAAAGAGGCGCTCGCGATGCGCAAGAGCCGTAGCGATCCGCGCCTCGAACCAAGCCGCATCAATCGCGGTCTCCTCGTCGCGGGCCAGAACGCGGCCGAATATTCGGGAGTTGGGATTGACCGCGACCAGCGCCAGAAAGCGGCGCTCGGCATCTTCGAGGCGGGCAAGGCTGCCGGGCTCGATGGCCTTGGTGCGGCGGTCAGTGACCAGCTCGTTGTCATAGACCCAAGGGGCACCGTGACGAATGGCACGGGCGTTGGCTTTGGGCTTGAGGCGGATCGTCGGAAACGAAGAAGAGGGATGCGTCATGCACCCCTCTTACCCATGTCTCATGCGTTACGAAAGCGCGAATGCGCAAGCTTTCGTTCAGGCCAGCTTGCCTTTGGAGGCAACGCGGCCGTGGGAGAAACGTGCTTTTACCCAGCCACCGAAAGAGGCAACCAAGTCGCGAGCCGCTTCCGCGCGAAGTTTGCGTGCACGCTCTTCGATTTCGAAAAGAGTTTCAGCGTTGTAATCGTCCATAATCTTTACCTCGTTGGCTTTGTGGGCAGCGGCAGTTCGGGGTGTCCCGTCTGTCGCACGGCCACTGTGGCCTCCCGTTGACACCAACATAGGTCACTTATTCTGACTTAAAACTGCTCAATTGGAATGCCCGCTTTGCACCTGCAGCATGGCACCTCCAGCCCGACAGCAATCTGGGCCCGTTTTCCCCGACTAGTCCCTTGTGCATTCCCCGCGAGGGCTGGACAAATCGGCACCTTTGGGCTACGTTAGCGCTAACGGATGATGGTTTAGCGCTAACTGAATCATATCACCGCCCGCAGTGTCGCGCCCATATTTGCGTCGAGTGCTGCAATTCCAACGACTTAAGCACCAAAAAGGCCCGAAATGTCGCTCAACTCCACGATAGACGCCGTCACCGCGCGGATCGTCGAACGCTCTCGCCCGACCCGTGACGCTTACCTCGCCCGCATGAACAAGGCCGTCGAGGACGGACCTGTGCGCGCGCATCTGACCTGCGGCAATCAGGCACATGCCTATGCCGCCATGGGGAACGATCAGGATCGGCTGGCGCAGGGCCGCGCCCCGAACCTCGGGATCGTGACGGCCTACAATGACATGCTCTCGGCGCATAAACCCTACGAACGTTTCCCTGACCTGATCCGCGAGGCGGCCCGCGAAACAGGCGGCACCGCACAGGTCGCAGGCGGCGTTCCCGCCATGTGTGACGGCGTGACCCAAGGCCAGCCGGGGATGGAGCTGTCCCTGTTCTCCCGCGACACCATCGCACTGGCTGCGGGCGTGGCCATGTCCCACAACTGTTTCGACGCCGCGCTCTATATGGGCGTGTGCGACAAGATCGTGCCCGGTCTGGTGATCGCGGCAGCGACCTTCGGCCATGTGCCCTCGGTCTTTGTCCCCGCGGGACCGATGACCTCAGGTCTGCCCAATGACGAGAAATCCAAGGTGCGCCAGCAATTCGCGACGGGTGAAGTGGGCCGCGACAAGCTGATGGAAGCGGAGATGGCCTCCTACCACGGGATCGGCACCTGCACCTTCTACGGCACGGCCAACACCAACCAGATGCTCATGGAGATCATGGGGCTGCACCTTCCAGGTGCATCCTTCATCAATCCAGGCACCGAGCTGCGCGGCGCGCTCACCAAAACAGCCGCCAAACGCGCGCTTGAGATCACGGCACTGGGCAACGACTTCCGCCCCGTTGGGCAGATCCTCGACGAAAAAGCCTTCGTCAACGGCATCGTCGGCCTGATGGCCACGGGCGGCTCCACCAACCTCGTTCTGCACCTACCCGCCATGGCGCGTGCGGCGGGGATCATTCTCGACCTTCAGGACTTCTCCGACATCTCCGAAGTCACTCCCCTCATGGCGAAGGTCTATCCCAACGGGCTGGCCGACGTGAACCACTTCCACGCGGCGGGCGGCCTTGGCTATATGATCGGCGAATTGCTCAGCGAGGGTCTGCTCCATGAGGATGTGAAGACCATCGCGGGCGATGGCCTGTCGCTTTACACCAAAGAGCCGAAGCTCAAGGATGGCGAGGTCACATTCGAGGAAGGCACCAAGGTGTCGCTCAACGACAAGATTCTGCGCCCCGCCTCGGACGCCTTCCAACCCTCGGGCGGCCTTAAGGAACTCAAGGGCAACATCGGTCGCGGCGTGATGAAGGTTTCCGCCGTCGCCCCCGAACGCCGTGTGGTCGAGGGCAAGGCGCGGGTCTTCCACGATCAGCGCGATGTCAAGACCGCCTTCCAGAACGGCGAGTTCACCGAGGACACCGTGGTGGTCGTTCGCTTCCAAGGGCCGCGCGCCAACGGGATGCCCGAACTCCACTCTCTCACACCGACGCTCGCCGTTCTGCAAGATCGCGGATTGAAAGTCGCGCTTGTCACTGACGGCCGCATGTCGGGCGCATCGGGCAAAGTGCCCGCCTGTATCCACGTGTCTCCTGAGGCGCTCAATGGTGGACCGATCGCCAAGATCCGTGACGGCGACCGCCTGCGTGTGAACGCCGAGACAGGCGAGTTGGACGTGCTCGAAGATGGGTTTGACGACCGCCCTGCCGTGGAAGCCGACCTCTCCGCCAACGCCTTTGGCATCGGGCGCGAGTTGTTCGGGATTTTCCGCGAGAACGCGGGCAATGCAACCGAGGGCGCATCCTCGATCCTGTAGGACGGGTGGCGGCCTTGATGTCGCCCCTCCCCACCTGCTGAAAGCGGCGCAGCCAATAGTTGTTATAGGCTGCGAATCCCCGCTTGCCCCTTGACCCCTTCTCTCCGATGGAGTTGTTAGGGCTAACATCGTTCAATTCGCACCCGAAAGGACCGCCATGACCCCGCAAGACGCCAGCATCAAAACCGCCGAGGTCTGTGGCCTCGCGCCCGTCGTTCCCGTGCTCGTTGTCAATGACGTGGCCCATGCGCGCCCCTTGGCCGAGGCACTTGTCGCGGGGGGATTGCCCGCCTTGGAAGTGACCCTGCGCACGCCCGTTGCACTCGACGTCATTGCGGAAATGGCGAAGGTCGAGGGCGGTGTCGTGGGCGCGGGCACGCTGCTCACACCTGCCGATGTGAAGGCCGCCGTGGCCGCAGGCGCGAAATTCGGCGTCTCTCCCGGTGCCACCGATACGCTTCTGGACGCTTGCGAGGCCGCAGACCTGCCGCTTCTCGCGGGCACCTCGACGGCTTCTGATGTGATGCGTCTTCTGGAGCGCGGTTATACAGTGGCGAAGTTCTTCCCTGCCGAGGCCAATGGCGGCGCCCCTGCGCTCAAGGCCATCGGTGCGCCCCTGCCGCAGATGAAATTCTGCCCCACGGGTGGTATCTCGCTGAAGAATGCCGACGACTACCTTAGCCTGTCCAACACGCTTTGCGTGGGCGGCTCGTGGGTTGCGCCGAACGATCTTGTGCAAAAGGGCGACTGGAAAGCCATTGAGGAACTGGCGCGCGAAGCCGCCGCCCTCTCCCGCTAAATCCCCCCTTTCGATCAATCACCCCACGCGATACCTGCGCCACGGCCCCGCGCCGTGGCCTGCGCTGCCGCGCGCGGGTTGCCGCCAGTGAGGCTCTGTTCAAAGTGGGACCACAACGCCGCCGCACGCATTCCCACGGCGGGAGCCTGCGGCAACAGGGTTAGGAAAGTGCTAACTGTCCGCGCTTTGGCGTGAGAAATCTGCAAGGCATTTGAGGTAATCTCTCAACTCCGTCGCCGCGCCCGCGAACCGCCACGCCGCCCTGTTGGCCCGACAATCGTGCCAAGCCCCTCCTCCAGCACACGGGTCATCGGATGCTCGGCGTCGCTCAAATGGCTGTAAAGGCCGAGCAATCTGCGAATGGCGATGGCGGGATCGAGCGTGGGATCGAGCTTGATCGCCCAATCGAGAAAGATCGAACGCGCCTCCTCGATCGTCAGCCCCTCGATGCGGTAGCTCTCACGGATCAATCCGCCAGGGTCGAGGGCGGGGTCCACTGCTGCTGCACTCATGATGCTGCTCCCGTTTCGGAAGGCGCTGCACGGTCGAGCACCCTGTCGCAAATCTCCGCCGCCGCCGTGGCGGAGGTGGTGAGGGTCTCATCCAGAGCCGCGATGCTCTCGATTTCGTTGGAGCGCAGCAAGAAAGCACGACCGCCCGCACCGACCGCATCCACATCAAGCGCATCGCCCGAGAGCAGACGCGCCGCTGATTGCAGCCGCCACATCAGGCGGTAGGCCTCGGTCAGATGCGCACATTCCTCCTGCGACAGCCACCCGCAGTCCGCCCCCGCCGCGAGTTGGTCGTAGACGTTCTGACAGGCACTTCCCGCGATCAGGGCGCCAGCCTCGGCCACGAGTTCGATATCCATCATCCGCCCGCGCCCGCTTTTGGGATCCCATGTCGATCCGGGCTTGGCCTTGGCCAGCCGTGCGCGCATCTCCGATGTCTCCTGACGCACCCGCGCCGCATCGCACGGACCCGCGATCAGATCGGCGCGGAAGCCCTCCACCGAAGCCATGAGATCAGGCGGCCCCGCCACCGCAGTGGCCCGCGTCAGCGCCAGATGCTCCCAAACCCAGGCCTGCTCCTGCTGATACTGGCGGAAACTGTCGAGCGATGTGGCCACGGGCCCCTGCTTGCCCGAAGGCCGCAGGCGCATATCCACTTCGTAGAGCCGCCCTTCGGCGGTTTGCGCGGTCATGCCTGTGATGAGAGCCTGCGTGAGCCGAGCGTAATAGGCGCGCGCGTTGAGCGGCCGTTTGCCCTCGGAAGTCTCGGCCCCATCCGCGTCATAAATCACAATCATGTCGAGATCGGAGGCCGCGGTCAGACGTCCCGCGCCGAGCGAGCCCATACCCAGCACCATCGCCCCGCGTCCTGGTGGGTTGCCGTGCTTGCGCGCGAAATCGGCGATCACTACGGGAAAGAGCGCACCGACACTTGCGCGCGCCAGATCGGCATATTGCGCCCCCGCCTCGTCGGCAGAGATCAGCCCGCGCAACTGATGCACGCCGATGCGGAAATGCCATTCCTTCGCCGCGCGCCGCGCCGCGTCAAGTTTCGCCTCGTAATCCTCTTCACGCGCCAGATCCTCGCCAAGCATCTCCTCCAGCGCCTCTCGCCCAGGCCAAGGGGCGAAGAAGTCGCCGCCGATCACCGCCTCCAGAACCCCCGCATTGCGCGAAAGGTAGCGTGCCAGATGCGGCGCGGTGGAAGCGATATCGAGGATCAGGTCGATAAGCTGCGGATTGGCCTCGAATAGGGAAAACACCTGCACCCCCGCAGGCAGGCGCGACAGGAAGCCGTCGAGATGGGTCAGCACTTCGACAGGGTGGTCAAGCTCGGCCACCCGCGCCATCAGGTCGGGCTTGAGACGGTCGAAAATCTCCTGCGCCCGCTCGGACCGAAGGCAGGGATAGGTGGACCAGCGCGCGGTGATTTCCCCCACCTCGGGCGGCAGATCGGCGCGAACTGGCTCGTCGGCGCGCGGCTCGTTGGGGGTGAAAAACTCCTCGGTAAGCCCATGAACCCGCGTGCATCGCGTCTCGATCTCCTCGCGCATCGCGGCAACATCGGTGCCCATAAGGGCGGCCACGCGGTCGAGATCCTCGTCGTTGGTGGGCATCGAATGGGTCTGCTGGTCGCGCAACATTTGCAAGCGGTGCTCCACCTCGCGGTGCGCGCGGTAGTCCTCGGTCAGCACCCGCGCCACATCGCCCTCGACCCAGCCCTTCTCCACCAGCGCCGCCAGAGCGGGCACCGTGGCGCGATCGCGCAGGTCGGGGTCGCGCCCGCCCGCGATCAACTGGCGGGTCTGGGCGAAGAATTCGATCTCGCGAATGCCCCCGCGCCCCAGTTTCATATTGTGCCCCTCAAGCTGGAAGGCCCCGCCCAACCCCTTATGCTCGCGAATTTTGAGCCGCATGTCGTGGGTTTCCTGAATGGCGTAGAAGTCGAGATGACGCCGCCACACGAAGGGCGAAAGCGCCGCGAGAAACCGCTCGCCTGCCTCCAGGTCGCCCGCCGAGGCCCGCGCCTTGATATAGGCTGCACGCTCCCATGTGCGCCCGACACTCTCGTAGTAACGTTCAGCGGCTTCCATCGCGAAGCACACGGGCGTCACGGACGGATCAGGCCGCAATCGCAGATCGGTGCGGAAGACATAGCCCTCCCCCGTCACATCCGACAAAGACGCCATCGCGCGACGGGTGGCGCGGATATAGGCCGCGCGTGCCTCCATCTGGTCCACGCCTTCAAAACGGCTCTCGTCGAAGAGACAGATCAGGTCGATGTCGGAGGAATAGTTCAACTCCCCCGCCCCGCCCTTGCCCATAGCAATGGCAACCACACCGCCGCAGGTCTCTATGTCGTCCTCAGTCTGTCCGGGCACCTTGCCACGGATGATCTCGCGCCCGGCATGGGCCTTCAGCGCGGCATGGGTGGCGTGATCGGCCAGACGGGTGAGCGCCCCCGTGACCTCCTCCAGTGTCCATACCCCGCCCAGATCGCAAAGCGCCGACAAAACGGCGACGCGCCGCTTGACCTGTCGCAGACCGCTGTCGAGGTCGCGCGCCTCCAGCCCGTCCACCCGCGAAAGTTCATCCGCCAGCGCTCGCGCAGGGGCCGCGACCGCCTCGGCCAGCCACGCCCCTTCGCGCAGGATCAGACCGTGCAGGTAGGGCGCAGTGCCCCCCGCCCCCGCAATCACATCGCGCAAGGCCGCACCGACACCCTCAACCGCCGCAACAGCCTCCGCCGCGCGGTCCGCGTCCACCACGCGCGGGGCGCGGGTGATGCGGCCCTCCATCGGGGCGTCTTTTTCGGAATCGTTGCAAAACGGGGGGAAAGTCGGGCGGGATATGGCGGGCATTTGACAGGGTCTCCTTACCGCTCACCCAATCGCGAAGAGATGGGTTGTGCAAGGGCAAATTGCGCGCTTAACTATGCATCCCTAACCACTCGCCACCGAAAGCACGCGCCGCAAATGTCCAAAAGCCTCAAACGTGTCAAATCCGCACTCGAAGCCGCAGGGGCAGAGGTGCATGTCCTCGAAATGGATGGCGAGACCCGCACCGCCGCGCAGGCTGCCGAACAGGCGGGATGCCAGCTTGACCAGATCGCCAAGTCGATCATTTTCCAAGGCGAGGCAAGCGGCACGATCTACCTCTTCGTCACGGCGGGCGGCAATCAGGTGGATGTGGAAAAGGCCTCCGCATTGACGGGCGAGCCACTGGGTCGCGCCGACGGGAAAACCGTGCGCGCCGTGACGGGATTTGCCATTGGCGGGGTCTCCCCTGTCGGCCACCTCTCGCCACCGCACAGCTATTTCGACCCGCGCCTTTTGGAGTTCGGCGCCGTCTGGGCCGCCGCAGGCACGCCCCGCCATGTCTTCGAAATCGCACCCGATCTTCTGTGCAAACTGGCCGAGGCACAAACGGCGGATTTCACGGCTTAAGCCACGCCCAATCGGTCCGTTTTCAGGAAATTTCTGGCGTTTCTCGTTGAGAGTGGCGGCGAACATAGCGTCCTCGTAATAATTTTTATTCTCGCAAGTATCTGATTTATAATCGCAAATAAAGTTAATGTAAAAAACATTCACATAAACCCTTGCGATCAATGGGGCACGCTCCCACCTTGATAATGTGAAAGACATTAACTTAGCAAACGCATCAGAGAAAGGCAGCAAACAATGACCCATGTCGCCACGAACTCTTCACCTAGGCACGGTACGCCGATGGGCTGGCTCCGCCGCACAGAGGCCTGGCTTGACGATAAAGGCAAAGGTGCCTGGATCGCCGCTATGGTGCTCGGCTTCATCTTCTTCTGGCCTGTCGGCGTCTTCCTTCTCTTCTACATGATCTGGGGTAAAAACATGTTCTCCAAACACAAAAACTGCTCCCGCCATTCCTCCCGCCGCGCGGCCGTCTATGCGATGAAATCGTCGGGCAACTCGGCCTTCGACGCCTACAAGACCGAAACCCTGCGCCGTCTTGAAGAGGAACAGGACAGCTTCGAAGCCTTCCTTGAGCGTCTGCGCGCGGCCAAAGACAAGGCCGAGTTCGACCAGTTCATGGAAGATCGCGCCAAGCAGGCCGATGACGAAGTGACACCCGACGACGAGGGCAAGAAAGAAGACGCCTGACGGGATCTGATCGTGGCGGGTGCGCAGCTCCTCCCCTGCGCGCCGCCACGACCACGACCCCGCGTCGATCCTCTCGCATCCCCTCCCCTCCGAGCGGCGCGGCCTCACACCAGACCGCCGCCCCGCCGCCCGCGAAACCCGTTCACCGCGGGCGGCACTATTCACCGACACGCCCCCGAACGAGGGGCGACATAGGGGCCGCAATGGCCTATCTTTCAGGACAGGACAGATGAAAACCGTGAACCCGCATATGTATGACAATGACCCTTCATGGGGCCTCCCCGACCCCGAAACCCAACCTGCCTTTTACGACAGCGTGCCGTTCAAACGCCTGCTGGCGTTTATCGTGGACCTCGTGGCGATCGTGATCCTTTCGGCTCTCGTGGTGCCGTTGACGGCCTTTATCGGGATCTTCTTTTTCCCGTTCATCGTCGCGGTTGTCTCCTTTGCCTACCGCGTTGTGACCATCGCCAACGGCTCGGCCACGCCAGGTATGCACCTCATGGGCATCGAGTTCCGCACCTCCAAGGGTGAGAAGTTCGATCTGGGCTTGGCCTTCATCCACACCGCGCTCTTCACCGCTTGGGGCATGTTCTTCCTGCCGCAGGTCGTCTCGGTGGTACTGATGCTGACCACAGCGCGCAAGCAAAGCCTGTCGGACCTGATCCTCGGCTCCACGGCGATCAACAAGCCCTCGCGCTTCTGACCCCTCCCAACCTGTCTTGCGAAAGCAACGGCCCCGCTGCATCCCGCGCGGGGCCGTATGCGTGGCATTTGAGGAAATTTCGCCCGCGCAACCGCGCCTCTGCCCGCCACGTTTCTGCATTTGCAAAAGGCTAGGGCTTGGCGCGTCGCGCGCTATTGGTTAGTCTCGCGGCCATAGCCATTACACCGACATCACAAAAGCCCTGCCAAGAGCCCCTCCCGCCCTATGCGTCATACACTTCCCATTGCCCCACAATTCTACGTCACGGCGCCACAGCCGTGTCCTTATCTCGAAGGGCGCACAGAGCGGAAGCTGTTCACGGCGTTGCAGGGCGACACAGCCGAGAAACTCAATGACGCGCTGTCCAAGCAAGGGTTCCGTCGCTCGCAGAATGTGCTCTACCGCCCGACCTGCGCCGATTGCTCGGCCTGCATGTCCGCGCGCATCCGTGTGGCGGATTTCAAACCGTCCAAGAGCCAGCGCCGCGCCAAGAACCGCAACGCCTATCTCAAACGCGCCTCAACCGCGCCTTGGGCGACCGAGACGCAATACGAACTTTTCCGCACCTATCTCGAAACCCGTCACGCCGATGGCGGGATGGCGGATATGGATGTGTTCGAATTTGCCGCGATGATCGAGGAGACACCGATCCGCACCCGCGTGATCGAATATTATACTCCCTCCAAGAGCGGCACGCCGCGCAAACTGGTGGCGACCTGCCTGACCGATATTCTCGATGACGGGCTGTCGATGGTCTATTCCTTCTACGATCCCGACTTCGTGAAAGACAGCATCGGCACCTATATCATTCTCGACCATATCGACATCGCCCGCGAGGCGGGGCTGCCCTATGTCTATCTTGGCTACTGGGTGCCCGGATCGCCGAAGATGGGCTACAAGGCCCGCTTCTCTGCCTTGGAAGTACATCGCGGCGGCCAATGGGAACCCTATGAACCCGATGCCGATTATTCCTCCGACCTGCACCCACTGGAGAGCGAGCCGATCGCGGCGCAGGTGTCGAAGATCGATCTGCCCGAACTCTGAAGGTCGGCCTCACCGCCGCCCGCAAACACGCGCGTGCCCTCAGTGATAGGGCACGGCCAAGGCGTCGACGCGGGCGAGCGTGCGCACCAGAAGTCCCAACTGCTCGGCCAGCGACACCGCCAGAGGTGCCACCTCCGCACGCACCATAAGCAGTGCCATGAGCGTGGCATCCTCGCGCTGACCTTCAGCAGCGAGGCCGACGAATTGCACAAAGACCGCCTCATCCGCCCCCACGCAGCCGCATTTCGCGGAGTGCGTCAGAAGCGGGCGGCGTCCGTGGCTGTGCAACATGGCCAGAAGCTGCCCCGCGATCCGCGCGATATCGCTGTCAGCGCGCGCGCTCGCATCCCCACGAAAGAGCGAGACAAGAAATCGGTCCTCAGGCGAGAGGGAGGCAAAATCTCCGACGGTTGCGGCACCAGCGGGACGCAGGTTGAGATAGGACATGGACACGATTCCCCTGATCGGTTTTGAGCGTTTGCGATGCACGACACTGGCGCACCGCTATTTCCTTAGTCTTTTTATCGGAATTAAATCAAGCCCAAAAGAAAAGGCCCCGTCGATACCGACAGGGCCCAATCCGGATCAGGTGGCGGCGGGGCTGATAGGCCCCTGCCCGCCTAGTGGCCGATCAGGTTCGGCACGATAGTCACAATGGACGGGAAGGCCCAGAGTGTCGCGATGCCGACCACCTGAATAAGCACGAAGGGAATGATGCCCTTGTAGATGTGGCCCGTCGTCACCTCCTTGGGCGCCACGCCGCGCAGGTAGAAGAGCGCAAAGCCGAAGGGCGGCGTGAGGAAGGAGGTTTGCAGGTTCACCGCGATCATGATCGTCACCCATTTGGGATCCATCGTGCCGCCGTAGATGACGGGGCCAACGATGGGCACCACGATGTAGATGATCTCAAGGAAGTCGAGCACAAAGCCGAGCATGAACAGCACCGCCATCACGATGAGGAACACCGTGAACTCGTTGTCGAAGCTGCGCAGGAATTGCTGGATGTAGTGCTCACCGCCAAAGGAAATGACCACGAGGTTGAGCAATTGCGACCCGATCAGGATGGTAAAGACCATCGACGTAACCTTCGCCGTTTCCCGCACCACGATGCCCAACGTGCCGTCCGAGAACAGCACCCAGCAGGCATAGAGAATGCCGAACATGGCGTAGTAGTAGGCTCCGAGCGCCACGAGATAGGCCACCCAATCCTCAAACGGCACATCGCCACGGCCCAGACGCAGGTCGAAATTCGCCCCGATAATGATCATGACCAAGACAGCGAAGGCTGCGCCAAGGATGATCTTGCCTGATTTGTGGTGATCCGACAGCTTGCGGTAAGCGGCGAGCAAAAGCGCGCCCCCTGCCCCGAGCGCCGCTGCGGGGGTCGGGTTGGTCACACCGCCAAGGATGGAGCCAAGCACCGCAACGATCAAAACCAAGGGAGGGAAGACCACACGGAACAACTCGTTCTTGGAGAGGAATTTGGCCGCAGCGACCATTCCATAGGCGATCAGCCCGAAGGGGATCAGATAGATCACGAAGGCCGTGCCGTGCGTGGTCAGAGGACTGACCACCAACGCATCAAGCATCAGCACCAACACAATCCCGATGGCCCCAACGATGAGCGCGCGCGGATCAGCAGAAGGTGCCACGCCACGCGCGAAAGCCAAGGCCAGCGCGAGAAGTACCATCACCGTGACAAGCCCCGTACCCAGAAGCGGTGCGTCGGCGATCGCTTCAAGAGTCAGCGCCTCGATCTGCTCAGGAGTGCGCTCGACACTTTGCTCGGCCCCACCAGAAGCCTCGATCGCTGCCTGTTCGGCCACGGCGGTATTCCACGCCTCTTCGCCGTGCAGATCGATCATGGCCGCCTGACAGCTCTCGGACACATTGGTGCGCAAGGAAGCTCGCTCGCCCGCTTCGGTGAACTGGTTCACGTGAATGACCTGCGAACCTGTGACGCCCACCTGACCCGAAGCAATCGCGCCGCCGATGAGAAGCACGGGCACCGCGAGGAACCACAACAGCGCATCACGGCGCGTGATCGTCTCGTGAGAGGTATGCTCGAAACGCACGGGCGGTGCCTTCGAGGGATTGAACAGCGCGTAGCCGAAGGCATAGAGCGCGTAGAGACCTGCAAGCAGGATACCTGGCAACATCGCCGCCTGAAACAGCGTACCCACGGACACAACGGCGGGTTCACCGAGATAAGTCAGGGCATCGGAACAACCGAACGCCTGCGCGCGCGCTTCCTGTGCCGAAGAATAGAGATCACCCGCCAGCGTGCCCAGAAGCACGATCACGATGGAAGGCGGAATGATCTGGCCAAGCGTCCCTGAGGCGGCAATCACCCCCGTGGCGAGCTGAGGCGAATACCCGTGACGCAGCATAGTCGGCAGGGACAAAAGCCCCATGGTCACAACGGTCGCACCGACGATCCCCGTCGAGGCCGCGAGGAAGGCCCCCACGATCACCACCGACACAGCCAGACCACCAGGAAGCGGGCCGAAGACACGCGCCATTGTGGTCAGAAGGTCGTTGGCGATTTTCGAGCGTTCCAGCGTGATCCCCATCATCACGAACATCAGCACCGCCAGAAGCGTCTCGATAGAGGCCCCCGCGAAGACACGTTCGTTCATACGGTTCACGATGAAGGAGAGGTTGCGATCCACCGCGCGCTCCCATCCGCCCTCAAAGAGCGGCTGCATCACAGTGGGCAGTTCAGGATACCTGAAAGGCGAGATCGTCGAGGGATTCACCCCGCTATCGACCAGTTGTCGATAGGCTTGGCTGCCCGTGTCCAGCGCCTGATGGACAAGGATGCCCGCGCTGTCGAGTGCCGCGATAATGCCAAAGGACAACAACCCCGCGCCACCAATGGCAAACGCCACTGGAAAGCCCGTGAGAATACCGCCGAAGAGGCAAAGGAATACGATGATGAGGCCGATTTCTACGCCATCAAGTCCGAAAAGCATGTGTCTGTTCCTTCGCTCGAATTAATACGTGCCTTCAAAGGTTTCTTCACCTTCGCCGAGCGTGTCTTTGTCTAGATATTTGCCTTCGCTCTCCTCACCCTCGACGTATTCGAGGAAGGAGCGGTAGAAAAAGGCCAATGCCTGCAAGATCACCAGAGCGAGGAAACCCAAAATCAGGATTTTGAACAGGAAGTAACCATTGAACCCGTTGGGGGACGACGACACGGTTTCCACGTTCCACTTCACGATCCGCGCTTTCATCAGCATCCGATCCAATGTGTCGGAAGCCGAGACCTTGGGCGTGATCAGGTGACGCCACAGGAAGAACCACGCATACATCCACGTCAGAAGCGCAACGGGCAGCATGAAGAAGATCGACCCGAACATGTCGATGGCGCGTTTGGTGCGATGCTGGACGCCCGCATAGATCAGGTCCACCCGCACATGGCTGCCCTGTACAAAGGCGTAGGAGACACAAAGGGCCACAACCATTGCGTTCTCGAATTTGAGGCTCTCGGAGAACCAGCCAACGGTTTCGGTGAACCCGCCCCCGAACGGTGAAATGGTGATTTCACCCTGACGGAAGATCGACTGCAAAAACACGACAATGATCTGTTGCAGCACCATCACAAGGCCGAACCACGCAGCCATTCGCCCCGTGGTATTGGAGATTTTCTCAAGCCCGCGCACCATCGCCCACAGGAAGGGCCGATAGAAAAAGCCGATCAATGTAAGCAGGATCACAACGTCGAAAAAGGCGAACAAGAACTCTTTCGAGCCGCCGTAATAGACAAAGCGCAGCAGGCTTTCCTTATCCGACCAATCGAGCCAAAGCCCTGGATGTGTTAGCGCGTAAATGATGTGCCAGAACCCGAGGCCGAGGTTGACAACGAGGCTTACCACCGCGTCCACCATTAGCCCCAGAAAAGACGTGCCGGCCTGATCTTCCATCTCGTCTGTCCCCTTCCCGACCCGCATCCGCGCGGACGGTTCCCAGTTTCATGTCTGTCAGTCTGTGTGAGCTGGCGTTGCGAAACACTCCCGACCCACGGACGAAAATGCGCGCGAAAACCGCGCGCATTCCCTGTTTTTCAATCTACCGGATCATCATTCCGAATGAGCCGACATCACGCGGTCACGCTGCGGCGTGTAGGTGCCGTCGGAACGACCCATCCAACCCGAGGTTGCCGTCATTGCTGCCTCGTAGGAGGTGCGGATTTCGGCGAAGATCTCGTCGTCCATGTAACCGTCGAGCACTTCCTTGGCGGCGTTGCCGAAGGCAGTCCAGATGTCGTCGGAGAACTCCTTGATCTGCGTGCCGCCTTGGATAAGACGTTGCAGCGCAGGACCGTTGTTGGCGACGAACAGCGCGTAGTTGTGCTGATGGCACTCGCCAGTCGCAAGCTCGATAGCTTTTTGCTGTGCGGGTGTCAGGCTCTCGAAGACTTCGAGGTTGGTGGTGACACAAAGTGCTGCACCTGGCTCGTGGAAGCCTGCGGGATAGTAGTAGTCACAGACCTCTTGCAGGCCGAGCTTCTCATCCGACCACGGGCCGATCCATTCGGTGCCGTCAAGCGCGCCAGAGGAAAGGGCTTGGTAGATTTCACCGCCCGGAAGCACCTGCACGGAGGCGCCGAGTTTCGACACGGTTTCCCCGCCAAGACCAGGCATACGGAATTTCAGACCCTGGAAGTCGGAAGGCGAAGTCATTTCCTTGCGGAACCAACCGCCGCCCTGACCGCCGGTCTGACCGGCAATAAAGCCTTTGAGGCCGAAGATCTCACCCAGCTTGTGGTGAAGCTCCATGCCGCCCATGGAATAGTACCACACCATCATTTCCGGTGCGGTCATGCCGAAGGGCACGGTGGTGAAATATGCCAGCGCGGGGTGCTGACCAGTGAAGTAATATTCGCAGCCGTGATACATGTCGGCCTGACCAGCGGTCACGGCGTCGAACACTTCAAGGCCACCAACAAGCTCGCCTGCGGCTTTGGCGTCAATCGTCAACTGCCCGTCTGTGAGCGCGCTGACGTTGGCCGAAAAGCGTTCAACAGAGTCCCAGACGCCTGCAAGACCGCGCGGCCATGTCGTGACCATGGTCAGCGTGCGTTTGCCTTGCGCATAGACCGGAGCGGCCAGCGTGGACGCGGCCGCAGCGGATGCGCCACCAAGCGCGGAAGTTTTCAGAAAAGAACGTCGATCCATAGAGGTAATCCTCCCGAGTTTCTATGGGTGTGTCACCGACCTTCACCGCACGCATGGGAGGAAGTTCCGTCAAGGAGCCGATCCTCGCCTGAACGATGGACCCGCGTCCTCTTTCGTCGATAGTTCCTCCCGTGCGCGCGGACCAAAAAAGGCCAGCTCGCACCGCAACGTTAGCGAGGCACCTGCGCCGAATAAATACCCAACACTACGCAGCACCTCCCAAATTTCAGGCAAACCACTGAAATGGCGCATATTTCTTCGACATTTCGCTTGCGAACACCAGATTCACTAGCGCAAGCGCGCGTAGTCTCCCCTACGATTCACGGCAAATTCCACGCAGTTGCACCCGCTGCATGGGCCCGCAGGCCATGGCGCGGGTCACATTATTGTTCGATTCGGAGAAAAAAAGTCGCTATGAGCGCAACTGAACCCCGTCGGCCACCGCATGCCGACAGCAACATATGACCGATCGCGAGCCGCCAATGCGCCTGCCTCGTTTCCAGATCACCTACGCGCGCAAGCTTTTCGCGCTGGCCACGGTGCCGCTGATTTTGGCGGTGGCGGCCATCTCCTTACTTGTGGCTCACCAATCACGCACGATGGCCAATCGCGAGATTGCCGATCTGGAACGCCAGATGGTCAAGGCAAAACAGGCGGAACTGCGCAACTACGTGCAACTCGCCCGCGCCTCTATCTCCGCCACCTACAACCCCGCGCCCCCCGATGACACCGCCGCCATGCTCCGCGTCACTCAGACCCTCGCGGCGATGACCTATGGCACGGAGGGCTATTTCTTTGTCTACGACTATGACGGCACCAACCTCGTCGCCCCGCGCCAGACCGAATTGATCACCCGCAACTGGGCGGGACTGGCCGACAGCGAAGGCACGCCCATCGTTGACACATTGATCGAAAAGGCGCGCGAGGGCGGCGGATACCACAGCTACCTGTGGCCCAAGCCCTCGACGGGCGAAGAGGCGCAGATGATCTCCTATGTCATCGGACTTCAGGACTGGAAATGGGCCATCGGCACGGGTGTCTTCCTTGATGATGTGCTCAACTCGGTCGCCGCCTCGCGTGCGCAAGTGGAGGAACGGGTGCGGCGCACCTTCCTCTATATCTTCGCCATCGCGCTGGCTGCGATCCTTCTGGTCTTTCTGTCCGGCTTGACGATCACCATCCGCGAGCGCCGCCTCGCTGACGCCAAGCTCAAGGAACTGACCCAGCGGATTTTCGACACGCAGGAAGAGGAGCGCGGGCGTGTGGCGCGCGAATTGCACGACGGGATCAGCCAGATGCTCGTGGGCGCGCGCTATGCCCTCGAACTGGCGCGTCGCCGCCTGAAGTCTGGCGATCCGAAAGCACCCGAGAGCGTGGACAAAAGCCTCGACATGCTGGGCCAGACCATTCAGGAGGTGCGCCGCATCTCCCGCGATCTACGCCCGGGCCTGCTTGACGACCTCGGCCTCGGCCCTGCCCTGCAACATCTCACCGAAGAATTTCAAAAGCGCACGGGCATTGAGACCGTGATCGAGACCGTGGTGTTCAGAAACCGCCTCGACGAGGAGGCCAAGATCGCCCTCTACCGCGTCGCACAGGAGGCGCTCACCAATATCGAGCGCCACGCGGATGCCTCTCATGTCACGGTGAAGCTGGCGGGCCACCGCACAGGGGCGACTTTGCAGGTGATGGACAACGGCTGCGGGATCGGGGACGACAAAAGCCGCGGGCTGGGCCTGCGCAACATGGCCGAGCGCATGGAGCAACTCGACGGAACACTTACCATCCGTCAGGGCGCCCCAGGCACGGTTATTGACGCAACCGTGCCGCTGAAACATATCCTTCCACCCGCAAGCGGAGGCCCTGTCGCGCCAGAACGCTCGCAAGAAACCATTTCCCATACCACCCAACCAAGGAGTGCCGCTGAATGAACAGTCAAAGCCGCAAACGTATCCTGATTGTCGATGATCACCCGATGGTCGCCGAAGGTATCCGCGCGCTCCTTGAGACATTCGACGATATCGAAGTGGTGGCCTGCCTGTGTAACGGCGAAGAAGCGGTGGCACGCATTGACGAACTGGCCCCTGACGTGATCCTGCTAGATCTCAACATGCCGCAAATTGGCGGGCTGACCGCGACGGAGATCATTCTCGAACGCGCCCCCGAAACCCGCATCCTCATCCTCTCGATGCATGACAGCCCCGAATATATCTCGGCGGCGCTCAGCCACGGCGCCATGGGATATGTCCTCAAGGACGTGCCGACCGATGATGTGAAAGACGCCATCGACACGGTTCTGCGCAACGAGCGATACCTTTGCACAGGCGCGCAGGCCGCGATCAACCCGCGCACCCGCGACGGGCGCGAGCCGCTCACTGGGCGCGAGCAGACGATCCTGCTGGAACTGGCGCAAGGCAAGTCGAACAAGGATGTTGCCGCCAGCCTCGACATCTCCGTGCGTACCGTCGAGACGCACCGCAAGAACATCAAGCGAAAGCTCGGCATCTCCTCTACCGCAGGTCTCACCCGCTACGCGCTTGAACATGGCGTATTGCAAGGCACAGGCGCGTTCTGAAGGGGCCACCCCACTCAAACGCCCAGACACATTGAGACAAAAGACAGTGCAGCCCCCGACAAACGCGCCGCGAAGGGGCGAAACAGGTCAGTATTGATAACTTTGTTTCGCCAGACAGGGCGGATTGCGACACTTTATTCGCCAAACTGGTAATTTTGCGGTTGACGCCCCCTGCGCCCGATCCTAAATTCCGCCTAAGCAACAGGAGCCAACCGATGTCGATTAACATCGTCGTACTTGTAGGGATTTCGCGCATGGGCCTTTAACGAGGTTGACCATATCGGTTCCCATGCGCCCCCGAATTCGGGGGCTTTTTTATTGCTGAAACGGGTCACGCGGAGGACCCAGCGAAACACAGATTGACGCGTAAGAGGATGATGAAAAGATGACACGTCAGATGACCGGCGCACAGATGGTGGTTCAGGCCCTGAAGGATCAGGGTGTGGACACGGTATTCGGCTACCCCGGCGGTGCCGTGCTACCCATCTATGACGCGATTTTTCAGCAAAACGACATCCGACACATCCTCGTGCGCCACGAGCAGGCTGCGGTCCACGCCGCCGAAGGCTATGCGCGCTCTACGGGCAAGGTCGGTTGCGCGCTTGTGACCTCCGGTCCGGGCGCGACCAACGCGGTGACAGGTCTGACCGACGCGCTGCTCGACAGTATTCCACTGGTCGTTCTCTCGGGTCAGGTGCCGACATTCATGATCGGCACGGACGGGTTTCAGGAGGCCGATACCGTCGGCATCACCCGCCCCTGCACCAAGCACAACTGGCTGGTCAAGGATACCGCTGATCTGGCCGAAACGCTGCACAAGGCCTTCTATGTCGCGCGCACGGGGCGTCCCGGCCCCGTTCTCGTCGACCTGCCCAAAGACGTGCAGTTTGCCGAAGGCACCTACCAAGGCCCGCAGAAGGCCAAGCCCACCCACTACAAGCCCAAGCTCAAGGCCTCGATCGAACAGATCAACGATATCGTTGCGCTGATCGAAAAGGCCGAGCGCCCCGTGTTCTACACGGGTGGCGGCGTGATCAACTCCGGCCCTGCCGCCAGCCAGTTGCTGCGTGAGCTGGTCGATGCCACGGGCTTCCCGATCACCTCGACGCTGATGGGTCTGGGCGCCTACCCCGCCTCGGGTAAGAACTGGCTGGGGATGCTGGGGATGCACGGTCTCTACGAGGCCAACATGGCGATGCACGACTGCGACCTGATGATCAACATCGGCGCGCGTTTCGACGACCGTATCACGGGCCGCATCGAAGATTTCTCGCCTGCCTCGACCAAGATCCACGTCGACATCGACCCCTCCTCGATCAACAAGGTGATCCACGTTGACGTGCCCGTTGTGGGCGATGTGGCGCATGTGCTCGAAGACGTTCTGAAGGTTTGGAAATCGCGCGGACGCAAGACCGCTGACATCTCCGCATGGTCCGAACAGATTGACCAGTGGCGCGAAGTGCGCTGCCTCAACTACACACCCTCAGAGACGATCATCAAACCGCAATACGCCCTGCAACGCCTTGAAGCGCTGACCAAGGGCATGGATCGCTATGTCACCACCGAGGTCGGCCAGCACCAGATGTGGGCCGCACAGTTCCTCGGCTTCGAAGATCCAAATCGCTGGATGACGAGCGGCGGCTTGGGCACGATGGGTTACGGCTTCCCTGCCTCTATCGGCGTTCAAATGGCGCACCCCGACAGCCTTGTTGTCAATGTCGCGGGCGAGGCAAGCTGGCTGATGAACATGCAGGAAATGGGCACGGCAATGCAGTACAACCTGCCCGTCAAACAGCTGATCCTGAACAACGAACGTCTCGGCATGGTGCGCCAGTGGCAACAGCTTCTGCACGGAGAGCGCTATTCGTCGAGCTGGTCCGAGGCCCTGCCCGATTTCGTGAAACTGGCCGAAGCCTTCGGAGCGAAGGGCATTCAGGTCTCCGACCCGAAAGACCTCGACGACGCGCTGATGGAAATGATCAAGCACGACGGTCCCGTGATTATGGATTGTCTCGTCGAGAAGCACGAAAACTGCTTCCCGATGATCCCGTCGGGCAAGCCGCACAATGAAATGCTGCTCGGAGACGCCGCCACGGATGGCGTGATCAAATCCGACGGCGCGGTTCTGGTGTAAGGGGAGAGAAACAGATGTCTGCTCTAAAAATCGAAAAAGGCTCGTCGAGCCACTCCGCCTACGACCTACGCGATTACCACGCGGAAGTGATCGAAAAGCACACGCTGGCCGTTCTGGTCGACAACGAGGCGGGGGTTCTGGCCCGCGTGATCGGGTTGTTCTCGGGGCGCGGTTTCAACATCGAAAGCCTGACTGTGGCCGAGGTCAACCACGACAGCCACCTCAGCCGCATCACCATCGTGACCACGGGTACCCGCGACGTGATCGAACAGATCAAGGCGCAGGTGGGTCGCATCGTGCCCGTCCACGAGGTCCACGACCTCACCGTCGAAGGCCCCTCCATCGAGCGCGAACTGGCGCTGTTCAAGGTGGCGGGTAAGGGCAACGACCGCATCGAAGCCCTGCGTCTGGCGGAGATTTTCCGCGCCAATGTGGTCGACAGCACGCTTGAGAGCTTCGTGTTCGAGATGACGGGCACTTCGGAGAAAATCGACGCTTTCGCCGACCTTATGCGTCCTTTGGGATTGATCGAAACCGCCCGCACCGGCGTTGCGGCTCTGGCCCGTGGCGGTCAGAACGCCTAGGAACCGCTCCTAGCTCCAGATACGAAAACCGCCCGCATTTTCTGATGCGGGCGGTTTTTCTATAAAGCCTGAGCGCGATGTGAGGATCACACGGATCAGATGTCGTCGCCTGCCCTAATGCATTCTACGGCACGCGGTCGAGACGCTAGAGGGGCGGAATTGGCCACATCTACGGAACGCGCCCCGCGATCGGCAGGCGCGTCGCGCTCCATCCACTCGAAATCATCGCTGACATCATAGGAGCCGCCATTTGCCGTGAGGCGATGCAACACGTCGGGCGCGGTAGCGACACCGAGATTGCGCACGCTTGTACACTTGCGAAAGCCCTTCCCTTGTTCCGAGAGATCGACTTGAACCAATGTGCCGACCTGCGCGGTCAGACCAAGCCCCCCGTCCGCATAAGCGAGATCCCGTCCGTCAGAACAGTAGATCAAGGAGGACGAGGCCGTTTTGTCGGTCCAGATGACGATGCCAAGCATACTCTTTATTCCTTCATACCAGTCTAAGGCGTGTTTGGTCGGGAAAAACTGTTCAGCCAATCTCCTAAATTGATCCGAAAGACAAACGCACTAGCTTATGAATGTGTTTGCGATAATATGGTTTTGTGTCACCTTAGCAGGCCATATGACACAATTTGTGTCAACTAAAACGTTTCTGGAGTTGCTTTCACGGGATTTGGGGACCACACACGTGTCATCTTTGCGCCACAGCGAGACGCCCGCCGAAATTCGACGGCATTTTTCGCGGAATCTTGCCGAGCTTGTTAAAGAAGCTCCTTCCGTTGCATCCGTGTGCCGTGACATCTCTCTCAACCGCACGCAGTTCAATCGCTATCTCGCGGGCGAGAGTTTTCCCCCGCCCGATGTGCTGACCCGCATCTGCGACCGTTTCTCTGTGTCATCGAGAATTATCAACGAGCCGCTCTCCGACATCAGACGCTCCACACTCTTCGACCTGCGGTCCAAGGCCGACATTTCCCCGATCATAAACAAGATTTGGAAAGACAGGCGGAACCGCCTGCCCGACGGGCTGTACGGCTATTACATTGGCGACACCCGCAACAACACCAGCGTCATACGCCGCCTCGCACGGATCCACACACTCGACAACGGGGTGAAGGTGTTCAAATGCGCGGTCTCCTACGAATTTGCGCGAGACTCGGGCCAGTCAACCCATTGGCGGGATCGGGTCTATACGGGGATGTTCTTCGGCCACACGGACGCGTTTTCTCTTGTGACGAGCTCGTCCTATTCGCCGCTGATGTATTATTGCCTCTTTGAAACGGGGCTGCGCGGATTGCCCTTCTTCTACCCTGGCACCTTGGTGGCGACGCAGAGCCAACGCCCCGACCAGCGCCAGATTGTCCCCGCACTCCTTGAGCGCCTGCGCGGAGGCATGGCGGAGTACCGCCACTACCGCAAACGTATCGGCCATTGCGAAGTCAAACATCTTGATCCGCTGCAACGCGAATTTTTCGAGAACTGGCAGCCGCACGTTTAATCCCCGCGCCGTGCCCCACACACGACCCCGCCCCACCAAAAGAAGAAGGGCCCCCGAAGGGGCCCAGTTTCGCTGATCAGGCTCGTGATTGATACCGCCCAGTGGTTTATTGCCTGCGGCCTGATCCACGTCGGGAGTGAGCGCACCCACTCCAGAAAGGTGTTCTATTCGAACCCTAACGGAGCCTCTCGGGTCGATTGAGAGGCCCCCCACCCCATCCCGCCAAGTGAGGTCGGCGGGACAGATCTTTTGTGGTGGCGCGCGTGTAACGATCCTCCGCGCGCCGCCAATCTCAAATCACGAGCAGCCCGAAGTCGCGCCGCAGGTGTTGCACTTCATGCAGGTGCCGTTGCGCACCAGCGTGTAGTTTCCGCATTCGCCACAGGCCTCGCCTTCGTAGCCCTGCATCTTTGCTTTGGTGCGCGCATCCATCGACACGGCGCCTGTGCCGACTGAGGTCTCGGCGGCGGGTGCGGTCTGCACTTCGGGTGCCAGCGCCTGCATGGCTTGCGCATCTGCTCCGCCGTGCAGCGCCACTGTTGCGCCGCCCTGAAGCACCATCAACTCCTGCGGCATCCGCTTGCGCAGGTAGCCCGTAGAGGAAATCTGCTTGAGCACTTCGAGCGATTTGACGGAGGCCGCCTCGGTCGGCTCGGTCACGTTGGACTTTCCCTCTTCCTCGCCACGGCCCAGATCGTCAAAAGACGCGCCTTGCGGTTTGACATGGGCGAGATCGGTGCGGTCGAGGTAGGAGACGGCCAATTCGCGGAAGATATAGTCGAGGATCGAGGTGGCGTTCTTGATGCTGTCGTTGCCTTGCACCATGCCCGCAGGTTCGAACTTGGTGAAGGTGAAAGCGTCAACGAACTCCTCAAGCGGCACGCCATATTGCAGGCCCACGGAGACAGCGATGGCGAAGTTGTTCATCATCGCACGGAAGCCCGCGCCTTCCTTGTGCATGTCAATGAAGATCTCACCGAGGTTGCCGTCCGCATATTCGCCCGTCCGCAGATAGACCTTATGTCCACCGACCACAGCCTTCTGCGTGTAGCCTTTGCGACGCTCGGGGAGCTTCTCACGGCCACGCGCGACTTCCTTGACGATTACCTTCTCGACGATCTTCTCGGCGAGCACCTTGGCTTTCTCGTCGGGGGAACCAGAGGCGAGCACTTCTTCGGCCTCTTCGTCGTCCTCGATCAGTGCAGTCGCAAGCGGTTGCGACAGTTTGGAGCCGTCACGGTAGAGCGCGTTGGCCTTGATGCCGAGCGACCAGCTCAGCTCATAGGCGCTCAGGCAGTCCTCGATGGTCGCATCATTGGGCATGTTGATCGTCTTGGAGATCGCGCCCGAGATGAAGCTCTGCGCGGCGGCCATCATGGTGATGTGGCTGTCCACACCGAGGTAGCGTTTGCCCTTCTTCCCGCAGGGGTTCGCACAGTCGAAGATCGAATAGTGCTCTTCCTTGAGGTGCGGCGCGCCTTCCAGCGTCATGGTCCCGCATACGTGGTCATTGGCCGCTTCGATGTCCTGCTTGGTGAAACCCAGAGACCGCAGAAGGTCGAAGCTCGGATCGTTGAGCTTCTCAGCAGGGATACCAAGCGTGCCCGTGCAGAACTCCTCACCCAGTGTCCACTGGTTGAAGACGAAGCGGATGTCGAAGGCCGAGGGCAGCGCCGCTTCGATCTTCTCGATCTGTGCGGTCCCGAAACCGTGGCCGATCAGAGCCGTGTGGTTGATACCCGGCGCATTGCCGATGGTGCCGTGACCGACCGCGTAGGAGACAATCTCCTCGATCTGCGAGCTGGAATAGCCGAGCTTTTCGAGGGCTGCGGGCACCGAGCGGTTGATGATCTTGAAGTAGCCGCCGCCTGCGAGTTTCTTGAACTTCACCAGCGCGAAGTCGGGCTCGATCCCAGTGGTGTCACAGTCCATCACGAGGCCGATGGTGCCTGTCGGCGCGATCACGGAAACCTGCGCGTTGCGATAGCCGTGCTTCTCGCCAAGCTCCAGCGCGTCATCCCATGCCGCTTTGGACAGCTCTACCAGACGCGCATCGGGGCAATTGGCGTGATCGAGTGCCACGGGCTTGATGTTGAGACCCTCGTAGCCAGTGGTCTTGCCATAGGCCGCGTTGCGGTGATTACGGATGACGCGGAGCATGTGGTCGCGGTTCTTGTCGAACTTGTCGAAGGCTCCCAATTCGCCCGCAATCTCGGCGGAGGTCGCATAGGACACACCCGTCATGATCGCAGTCAGCGCGCCCGTCATCGCGCGGCCTTCGTCGCTGTCGTAGCCAAATCCCATATTCATCAGCAGACCGCCGATGTTGGCATAACCAAGACCCAGCGTGCGGAAGTCGTAGGAGAGTTGAGCGATCTCTTTGGAGGGGAACTGCGCCATCATCACGGAGATTTCGAGCGTCAGCGTCCAAAGGCGCGTTGCGTGCATGTAGCGATCCGCGTCAAACACGCCGTCACGCAGGAAAGTCAGCAAGTTCATCGACGCGAGGTTACAGGCCGTGTCATCGAGGAACATATATTCCGAACAGGGGTTGGAGCCACGGATCGCGCCATCTTCAGGGCATGTGTGCCATGCGTTGACGGTGTCGTGGAACTGGATGCCCGGATCGGCGCAGGCCCATGCGGCGTGGCCAACGTCCTGCCACAGATCGCGCGCCTTGACGGTCTTGGCGACTTTGCCATCGGTGCGGCGGATCAGTTCCCAGTCGGCGTCATCCTTGACCGCCTTGAGGAAGGCATCCGTCACCCGCACGGAGTTGTTCGAGTTCTGACCCGAAACGGAAGCATAGGCCTCGCTGTCCCAATCGGTGTCATAGGTCGGGAATTCGATCGAGCCATAGCCCTGCTTGGCGTAATCGAGCACGCGCTTGACGTAGGTCTCGGGGATCGCAACCTGTTTGGCCGATTTGATCGCGGCCTTCAGCGCGGGGTTCTTGGAAGGATCGAAGGCATCCGCCTCGGCCCCGTCCCACTCGCGGATCGCAGTGAAAATCTCGTTGAGCTGGCGCTCGTGCATCTTGGAGCCAGCGACGATAGAGGCCACTTTCTGCTCTTCGATCACCTTCCAGTTCACGAATTCCTCGATGTCGGGGTGATCCATGTCGCAGATCACCATCTTCGCCGCGCGGCGCGTGGTGCCGCCCGACTTGATCGCCCCAGCGGCGCGGTCGCCAATCTTGAGGAAACCCATCAGGCCCGAAGATTTACCACCGCCCGACAGAGGCTCGTTCGCCCCGCGCAGGGAGGAGAAGTTGGTGCCCGTGCCCGAACCATATTTGAACAGACGCGCCTCACGCACCCACAGGTCCATGATCCCGCCGTCGGAGACCAGATCATCGGCGACAGACTGAATGAAGCAGGCGTGGGGCTGCGGATGCTCGTAGGCGGAGGTCGAACGGGTCAGCTCTTTGGTTTCGTGGTCAACGTAGTAGTGCCCCTGCCCCGGACCGTCGATGCCATAGGCCCAGTGCAGACCCGTGTTGAACCACTGCGGCGAGTTGGGCGCGCCCATCTGTGCGGCCAGCATGAAGCGCATTTCGTCGTAATAGGCGCGGGCGTCCTCCTCGGAGGTGAAATAGCCGCCCTTCCAGCCCCAGTAGCACCATGCGCCTGCGAGACGGTCGAAAACCTGCTTGGCGGAGGTCTCACCGCCGAAACGCTCGGCCTCGGGCAAATCGGCCAGTTTCTTTTCGTCGGGAACGGAGCGCCACAGGAAGGAGGGCACGCCCTTCTCCTTGACCTTTTTTAGCGCAGCAGGAACGCCAGCCTTGCGGAAATACTTCTGCGCGATCACGTCGGAGGCAACCTGACTCCACTTCGTGGGCACCTCGCACTCGTCGAGCTTGAACACCACGGTGCCATCGGGATTGCGAATCTCCGACGATGTGATGGTGAAGTTGATCTCGGCGTATGCGTCTTTGCCTGCCTTTGTGAACTGACGTTCGATTTTCATGTCTCTTGCCCCGTCTCTCTAAATAACTTGCGACCCGTTCACCGACCCTCGGACACCTCACGGCCCATTTCGGGAGCTGACGCTACATCTTGTGTCATCGCGGCGGTCGCGGATGCGAGGGGCATACAGGACAACAGGGCAAAACTGCCCGCGCCCCTCCAGAGGGCCGCAACCGTGTCCATGTTCTCAAGGTCGTTCCAAAATGCCTATTCCGACCGCGCGCTTTTGTTTTTGACCCGCTTCGACCTGCGCCCCAGCCCCGTGCGGAGCATCGTCGCGGGGCTGTTATCGCCCCTTAGGCCACGGATTATGGCGCTGATCGGAACAGGAGTGTCTGGCCCCTGTCCCTCGCCGCGACTGACACTAAATGTAGTAGCCAACCATTCGGCCCACACAATGTGCAGCGTGATTGCCCTCGTGGTCAACGGACATTTTTTAGAATTTTTGAACCTTTTATGTTGACCAAAACTGCCCACAGGCAGGCGCGATTCGAAAGGGTTAACACCATTCGAAATCTTCTTTGTTTTCCGCCACTTTCGCGCGCGCGTTTCACGCACTACCTGAGGGCCTGTGGACAACTTGCTGTGCCAAAAAATGTTGCATCAGGCACACGCATGGCCCGTGTGACGCAGGAGCAGCCTAGCACTACATCTAGTGGTCAAAAGGCGGGCAAAGCGGTCACACACTGCGCTAAACCCCAATAAAACCCGCAGAAAGCAGGTCCGCCGCGCGCCCGTGCGGCACCCTTTTGCCCATTTGGCACCCTCGCCCCGTTCAACGGGCGTAGTCGAATCAATTTCGCCACAAGCTCCGCTGTCACGCGCACGACATATAGATGTGCCGCGCCACGACAGACGCCTCGGCTGTGCGGCAGTTCACCAAGTTTTTCTGACGATGTGTGGAAATTGGTCGGGGCGGCGAGATTCGAACTCACGACCCCCTGTACCCAAAACAGGTGCGCTACCAGACTGCGCCACGCCCCGACCTGCCCCTCTCCTATAATGGTGCGCCGCTAAAGAAAAGAGGGATTTTGCACCTTATTCAGCTGCGCAGGGTAAGGCGGCCTCTGCACCAAAGGCAGGGTGCGCCAGCCGGTCGCCAATTTCGAGGCCGAGCATCGAACTCATGCCGCCATTGATCTCGAGAACCGCCACCACTTCGTCCGAATGCGACGGGATCGGGGTCAGATCACCTGGCACGGCGTTTTCATGGATTTGCAAGACCACTCCGCGCCCGTCGACAAAGATCATGTCGAGCGGGATCAGGGTGTTTTTCATCCAGAAGGCCACCTGTTGCGGCCGCTCGTAGACAAAGAGCATCCCTTCCGTTCGCGGCATGACTGGTACATGCATCAGCCCCTCGCCGCGCTCCAAGGCGTCATCGGCCACGGAGATGTCAAAGCGCATCTCGCCGAAGTCACCACGGATCAGCACCTCGTCGGGTGCGCAGGCCACGACCTCTTGCGCCAAGGCCATCCCCACACCACCAACGGTGAGACAAACTGAGAGAGCCGCGCCACGCGCAGCTCTCGCTATCCATCGTGCGTGCGCCCTATTGGTCGTCGTCGCCCATGGGGTCAGTTTCAAAAGCATTGCCATCTTCGCGCACCGCCACATCCCATGCAGTCACCTGCGCGGCCATCAGGCCCCGACGGCCATCGATCACACGCAGGCCTACCGCCTCGCCAGGCATCAGATCAGCCAGACCAGAGCGACGCAAGACCTCGATGTGAACAAACACATCTTCGGGGCGTCCGAATATATTGGCAAATCCGAACCCTTTGGCCTTATCGAACCATTTCACGCGGGCAGGCACCAAAGGCAAATCTTCCGTGCCACCTTCGATCGCGCCGAGATCTTCCAATGGAGGACCGTCGGAGGTCTCTGGCGGCGCAATCTCCAACACTTCGGAGGCTTGTGTGCCGCGATCCGTTTTCTGAACTGTTAGCCGCACGCGCGCGTTGTCGGCCACGGAGCTTTGACCGAAATTACGTAAAACATTGGCGTGGAGCAGAATATCGGGCCCACCTTCGTCTTCAACGACAAACCCAAATCCCCTCACAGGGTCGAACCATTTCACAAAACCCGAAACGGTCCGAAAACTTTCTTCTGTCATATGCGTTCTACAGGGCTTTAAACGCCCCGTTCCTTGTTACAGGGCTAAATGCCCTACTCATCCCGACCTAATGAGTGAGTGAGTTTAGCGCTCTATGCAAGACGCCAAACCCTGCCTTTTTGGACAGGGTAGTACGTTAGTTGTAGCGAAACGCTATGGATTCAAGCGCGAAATAGTCCATTCGTCTGAAAGATAGGCACGAGTCCAACGGTAACGGTCGTGGAGTCGGAAATCACCCGCCGCCCAAAATTCGATTTCGACAGGCTCAATCCGATAGCCGCCCCAGAATGGCGGGCGCGCGGGATTGGGACCGTGACGCAGCCCCTCTTTCGCTACCCGCTCCATCAACGCGGCTTTCGACGCAAGAGGGCGAGATTGATCCGAAGCCCATGCACCGATGCGCGATCCGAGCGCGCGGCTCTTGTAATAGGCATCCGACTTTTCCGCCGTCTCGCGTGTGACATGGCCACGCACGCGGATCTGCCGCTCAAGGCTCTTCCAATGCATAACGAAGGCCGCCTTACCACTGGCCTCGATCTCAACACCCTTCGCACTTTCGTAATTTGTGTAGAAAACAAAGGCGTCCTCGGCGATCTCTTTGAGCAACACCATGCGCACATTGGGCATACCTGCCGCATCCACCGTCGAAAGCGCGATGGCATTGGGATCGCTCGGCTCATGCGCCTCGGCCTCCGTCAGCCATGCGCGCGCGATCTCGAACGGATCGTCGCCTGCGAAAATGCCTTTGCGTTTGGTCTGTGAATTGTCCATGCCCGCGCACTCCGTCGATCTTTGCGCGGCGGACCATTCCATCCGCGCAGGACTTGTCCCTGACTACCTGCGCCGCTTCCCCGCTTCAATCCCTGCCTGCGCCCAAGTACGTCTCAAGCGTCCCTTCGCGCGCTCGCGCTTGCGAGTGCTGCGCAAAACGCATAAGCCTTGGAAACCGAAAAAGACCAAGGGTGGAAGGACCGACCATGACGAACCTTATGGAAGGCAAGCGCGGCCTCATTATGGGCCTGGCCAATGACAAATCCATTGCATGGGGCATTGCCAAGGCGCTGGCCGAGAACGGTGCGGAGATGTGTTTCTCCTACCAGGGCGAACAGCTCAAAAAGCGCGTGGAGCCTCTGGCCGCGCAAGTCGGCTCCGACTTCATGGTCGAATGCGATGTCTCCTCCGAAGAGAGCATGGATGCGCTTTTCGCGGAAATCGAGAAACGCTGGGGCAAGTTGGACTTCGTTGTCCACGCCATTGGCTTCTCCGACAAATCCGAGCTTCGCGGTCGCTATGTCGACACCTCGCGGGCCAACTTCAAAATGTCGATGGATATCTCCGTCTACTCGTTCACCGCTGCTTGCCAACGCGCGGTGAAGATGATGCCCGACGGTGGATCGCTTCTCACGCTCACCTATTATGGCTCCGAAAAGGTCATGCCGAACTACCACGTTCAAGGCCTGTGCAAGGCCGCGCTTGAAGCCTCCGTGCGCTACATCGCCGAGGACGTGGGCAAGGACGGCATCCGCTGTAACGCCATTTCCGCGGGCCCGATCAAGACGCTTGCCGCCTCTGGCATCGGCGACTTCCGTTATATCCTGAAATGGAACGAGTATAACGCGCCGCTACGCCGCACCGTGACCATCGACGATGTGGGCAAATCCGCGCTCTATCTGCTCTCCGATCTCTCTTCGGGTGTCACGGGCGAAACCCATCACGTCGACAGCGGCTACCACGTCGTCGGCATGAAGGCGATCGACGCCCCCGATATGACCAAGGGGTAAAGACGCGCATGACGCTCGCTGCTCTGGTTGCCATTTACTTCGTGCATCTTGCCGCCGCCATGTCGCCTGGCCCTGCCGTGCTGATGGCGGCGCGCACAGCCCTGCGGGAGGGGCTGACGCGCGCCATCTATCTCTCCATCGGCTTGGGAACGGGCGCAGTGATTTGGGCAGTGGCCGCCCTTTTCGGCCTCGCCTTCCTTTTCCAGATCGCCCCCCGTGTCCTCATCGTATTCAAGATCATCGGCGCGGGTTATCTCCTTTATATCGCATATAAAATCTGGAAACACGCACCTGAACCCATGGTGACGGAAATGCCCGAGGGCAAAGAGAACCTCTCCCCCTTGGGCCTGATGCGCCTTGGTCTGGTCACGCAACTGGCCAACCCCAAACCCGCGCTGTTTTTCGGCACGGTTTTCCTGACCTTCATGCCCGCCGATGCCCCCGCATGGGCCTATGTTGCTGTGCTGGCCATCGTCTTTGTGAACGACTGCGGGTGGAGCATTGTTGTGTCACGAATCTTCTCGCTCGAACGCACGCGACGTGCCTATATGAGCCTCAAAACCATTTTTGATCGCGTATTTGGCGCTTTGCTCGCCGCGCTTTCTGCAAAACTTGTCCTCAGCTAAGGAACAGTAGCCATGACCGACCGCTTGCCCCACGAAAAAGGCTTCCACGTCTCTTGGGACCAGATCCACCGAGACAGCCGCGCGCTGGCGTGGCGGCTCGACGGCAAGGGGCCCGATGACGGCGCATGGCGCGCGGTCGTGGCGATCACCCGTGGCGGCATGGCCCCTGCCATGATCGCCGCACGCGAGCTGGACATCCGCACCGTCGATACGATCTCCGTCAAATCTTACGATCATCAGGACCAGTCGGAAGCCATGGTGCTCAAATCGCCCGACGCCGAGATGATGGGCGACGGCACGGGCATCCTCGTGATCGACGACCTCGTGGACAGTGGCAAGACGCTGGAACTGGTGCGCGAGCTTTACCCGAACGCCCATTTCGCCACCGTCTATGCCAAGCCCCAAGGCCGCGCGCAGGTGGACACCTTCATCACGGAAGTGAGCCAAGACACGTGGATTTTCTTCCCATGGGATATGGCGCTGCAATATGTGCAGCCCTATCGCGGCAAGGACTGAAACCTCACGGCGCAGCACAGCGAAGCCGCCTGCACACTTTCGAAAAGATCAAAGCCGCGGCATCTGCTGCGGCTTTTCTCATGTCGTCACAACTCATTGATTGAGCTTGTGGTCTTTCGCGTTGAACCTCCCCTCCTGCGCGGTATCTTGGGCCGCAAAGGAGACCCCATATGAGTAACGACATTTCCCTTCCCATTGCCGCCCCCATGGCCCGCACCACCCGCTCCCCCATCGTGGAGGCGCAAAGCTGGTTGGAGGGGCGTGAGTTTTCCGCCGAAATGCCGTTACTCAATGTCTCCCAAGCCGCTCCGATGGCCCCGCCGCCACTTGCCTTGCGAAAAGAGATGGCGCGGTTTGCACTTGAGGACGACGCAGCCCACCTTTACGGCCCCGTGCTTGGCCTGCCTGCGCTGCGCTCCGCCGTGGCGGCGCGATGGTCCGCGATCTATGGCGGCACGATTGAGCAAGACGATGTCGCAATCACATCGGGCGCCAACGAGGCTTTCACCGCCGTGATGTCCACAATCGCCGCCGCGGGGGACGAAGTCATTCTCCCAACCCCGTGGTATTTCAATCATAAAATGTGGTGCGATATGCAAGGCGTGCGCGCGATGCCCCTACCCGTGGGCGCGGACATGCTGCCCGATATTGAGGACGCTGCTCGTCTGATCGGACCGCGCACCCGTGCCATTGTTCTGGTCACGCCCAACAACCCCGCAGGCATCGAATACCCCTCGGAACTGCTCACCAAATTCTACGCACTGGCCCGCGAGGCGGGGATCACGCTTGTCGTGGATGAAACCTATCGCGATTTTGATGCACGTGATGGCGCACAGCACATCCTCTTCCGCCAGCCCGACTGGCGCGACACATTCGTGCAGATCTACTCCTTCTCCAAAGCCTACCGCCTCACAGGCCATCGCGTCGGCGCGCTGACGGCCTCCCCCGCCCGCCTCGCACAGGTGGAGAAATATCTCGACACGGTGACGATCTGCCCCGCGCAGATCGGCCAACACGCCGCCCTGCAAGGAATCGAGACACTGGACGCATGGCTCGCCGAAGAACGCGCTGAAATCCTCGCACGTCGCCGCGCCCTCGAAGACGGGTTCGCGCCTCTGGCCGCGAAGGGCTGGAAACTGCACAGCACAGGCGGTTTCTTCGCCTATGTCTCCCATCCCTTCGCGCGCCCGTCATCCGAGATTGCCCGCGAACTGGTGGAGAAGGCTGGCGTGCTGCTCCTGCCCGCGTCTTTCTTCGTCCCCGAGGGCGATAAGCGCGGGGATCGCGACCTGCGCATCGCTTTCGCAAATCTCGATTGTGACGGTCTGAACACGCTGATCTCGCGGCTTGCAGCCTTCGAAGGCTAAGCCTCACCGCGCAGTTGACCTGCCCTGCATCGCCCCTTGGGCGAAAACCGTGTCCACGCCCAGTCAATTCGGTGCGATCCGCCTTGCAGGCCTGCCACGAACCGCCTAGACATTTCGGCACAGAAAAAGGGGAGAAACCGAGATGGCGAGCGGCAAGGGTTCAGGCGGAAAAATGGTGGTTTGGGGCATTCTGGGTCTGTTGATCATCAGCCTCGGCGGATTTGGCGCGACCAATTTCGGCGGATCGGTCAGCTCGGTCGCCTCCGTGGGTGACGAAGAGGTGGACGTAAACACCTACGCGCGCGCCCTGCAAAACGAGATTGCCGCCTTCGAGGCGCAAACGGGCGTGCAAGTCACCATTCAGGAGGCCGAAGCCTTTGGTTTCACCAACACTGTGCTCGACGGGCTGCTGACCCGCGCGGCACTTGATGGCGAAGCGGGGCGGATCGGGATTTCCATCGGCGACGACGCCGTGCGCCGCGAAATTCTGGCCACCCCCGCCTTTCAGGGGATAGACGGTTCCTTCGACCCCGAGCTTTACGATCTGGCGCTTGAGCGCACAGGCATGAGCCGCACCGAATTCGAGGCTGGCGTGCGCATCGACGCGGCGCGCGCGCTGTTGCAAGGGGCTCTGGCCACGGGCGTGACCATGCCTGAGACCTATTCCAAGGTAATCACCGAATGGCTCGGCGAGCGCCGCTCCATCGAGACCGCCACGCTAACGGCTGCAAATCTGGAAACACCCGTTGGCACGCCCGACGAGGAGCAGATCAACGCCTATTACGAGGCCAACGCCGCAGCCTACACCGCGCCCGAAGCCCGCGACATCACCTACGCTTGGCTCTCCCCCGCGATGCTCTCCGACAGTGTCGAGGTCGACGAGACCCTCCTGCGCGAGCTTTATGACGAGAACATCGCACAGTTCAAACGCCCCGAACGCCGCCTCGTGGAGCGTCTGGTGTTCGACACGGAAGAAAACGCGCAGGCCGCCGCCGACCGCATTACGGCGGGCGAGAGCGATTTTGCCGCCGAAGTCGAGGCCCGCGGGCTGGAGTTGATCGACACGGATTTGGGCGATGTAACCGCCACCGACCTCGGTGCCGCCGCTGAGGTCGTCTTCGAAATAGACGATATAGGCGTCGTCGGCCCCGCAATGACCGACCTCGGCCCCGCGATTTTCCGCATCAACGGCATTCTTGAGGCGAGCGAGACCCCCTTCGAGGAAGCCCGCGACGACCTTGCTGTAGAGCTTGCCACCGATGCCGCTCGTCGCGATATCGCCGCGCGTCTTGAGGAATTCGACAACATGCTGGCCGAGGGCTACACCCTCGAAGACCTCGCCAAAGAGACCGAAATGGTACTGGACCAAATCAACTGGACCAATGCCTCCGAGGACGACATCGCCGCCTATGAAGCCTTCGCCGAGGCCGCGCGCTCCGTGACCGAGGACGACTACCCCGAGATCATCGAGCTTTCCGATGGCGGTGTGTTTGCGCTGCGCCTCAACGGGATTGTGCCCGCGACCCTGCGCCCGCTCGACGAGGTTCGCGATCAGGTCATCGCCGACTGGATTGCCTCCGAGACAATGACCCGCCTGCGCGCACGCGCCGAGGAGCTTGAGACCGAAGTGGCCTCCGGCACGGCGCTCTCCACCCTTGGTCTGCCGCTGGAAACCTTCGAAGAGATTACCCGCCGCGATTTCGTCGCCACCATGCCCGAAGGCTTCATCGACGCAGTCTTCTCTCCTGGTGTAGCCGAAGGCGCGACGACCGTGATCGAGGGCGAGGATCGCGTGGTTGTGGCATTGATCACCCGAGTTGCCGCCCCCGAGAAGAACGAGGAAATCGAAGCCATTTCCGCGACATACGCCGAACAAGCCGGGCAAGGTGCCGCGCAGGATGTGATATCGGCCTTTGCTGCCCGTCTGCGCGAAAGCGAAGGCGTTTCCGTCAACCAGACCGCCGTGAGCGCCGTTCACGCACAGATGCCCTAAGCGATCAGAGACCGCGAGGAAGACTTAAGCCATGGCCACGATCACCCCGTCCTTCGACGCATTCGAGACCGCCTATAACGCGGGTCGCAATCAGGTCGTCTACGCCAAGGTGGCCGCCGACCTCGACACGCCCGTCTCGATTATGCTCAAACTCGCGGGCGCGCGCACGGACAGCTTCATGCTCGAAAGCGTGACGGGGGGCGAGGTGCGCGGGCGCTATTCGATCATCGGGATGAAACCCGACGTGATCTGGAAATGCGACGGGAAGACCTCGTCCATCAACCGCGACGCACGGTTTGACGCGGACACGTTTACCCCGCTCGACGGAGATCCCCTCGCCGCCATCCGTGCGCTTATCGACGAAAGCCGCATCGAATTGCCCGACGAACTGCCTGCGGCGTCGGCGGGGCTGTTCGGCTATCTCGGCTATGACATGATCCGGCTCGTTGAGCATCTGCCCGATGTGAACCCCGACCCCATCGGCCTGCCCGACGCGGTGCTGATGCGCCCGACGGTTGTGGCCGTTCTCGACGGGGTAAAGGGTGAAGTGATCATCGTTTCGCCCGCATGGGTCAAGGACGGCCAATCGGCCAAGGCCGCCTACGCGCAGGCCGCCGAGCGCGTCATGGATGCCCTGCGCGATCTCGACCGCGCGCCCTCGGGCGCATCCGCCGATCTCGGACAGGAATGGGAAGCCCCTGCGCCAGTGTCCAACTTCACGCAGGACGGCTATAAACAAGCCGTTGAAAAGGCGAAAGAATACATCAAGGCGGGTGACATTTTCCAAGTTGTCCCCGCGCAGCGCTGGACGCAGGAGTTTCCCCTGCCGCCCTTCGCGCTCTACCGCTCTCTGCGCCGCACCAACCCCTCGCCGTTCATGTTCTTCTTCAACTTCGGCGGGTTCCAGATCGTCGGCGCAAGCCCCGAAATTCTCGTGCGCGTCTTTGATGGCGAGGTTACGATCCGCCCGATCGCAGGCACCCGCAAACGTGGCGCGACCCCCGCCGAGGACAAGGCGCTTGAGGCCGATCTTCTGGCCGACAAGAAGGAATTGGCCGAGCACCTGATGCTGCTCGATCTGGGCCGCAACGATACGGGCAAGGTCTCGAAAATCGGCACCGTGCGCCCGACCGAAGAATTCATCATCGAACGCTATTCCCACGTCATGCACATCGTCTCCAACGTGGTGGGCGAGTTGAAAGACGACGAGGACGCGCTCTCTGCCCTGCTCGCTGGCTTGCCTGCGGGCACGGTCTCAGGCGCGCCGAAGGTCCGTGCGATGGAGATCATCGACGAATTGGAGCCCGAAAAGCGCGGCGTCTATGGCGGTGGTGTTGGCTACTTCTCCGCGAACGGCGACATGGACATGTGCATCGCCCTGCGCACAGGCGTTCTCAAGGACGAGAAGCTCTATATCCAAGCGGGTGGCGGGGTCGTCTACGACTCAGATCCGCAGCTTGAGTTCGAGGAAACCGTCAACAAATCCAACGCCTTGCGCGCGGCCGCCCGCGATGCAGGTCGTTTCGCGCGGCGCGGCAACACCTGATCAAACCGCGCCCGCGCCCATTCCCGATCAGACGGGCAATTGTGTCGTGTATTTGATCTCTTCCATCGAAAGAAGCGCGGTCACGTTGTAGATCGAGACCTCTGAAATCAGCGCCTGATAGAAGGTGTCGTAGGCCTTCGCATTGGCCACACGGACCTTGAGGATATAGTCGATCTCCCCCGCCAGCCGATGCGCCTCCAGAACCTCGGGCCGCGCCTGAAGCACCTTGAGGAAGGTGTCTTGCCAATCCGCGTCATGAGCGTTCGTCTTGACCAGAACGAAGAAACAAGCCTCCAGCCCGAGCGCGTCGGCGTCGAGGATAACCGTCTCGTGGCCGATCACCCCACCCTCGCGCATTTTGCGGATGCGATTCCAAACGGGCGTCTTCGAAGAGCCCACTGTTTTGGCAATTTCATCGAGCGACTGGCTTGCATCGCGTTGAAGCTCGCGCAGGATTTTCCGATCCATAGCGTCGAGTTGGACTGTCATTTCGCTTTTCTCCCGTTTCATGGAATGCCGACCCGAACCCTCTCCGCACGCAGAACAAACTTCCTTAATCCCCCGCAGGACTGTCCAAATACAGGAACAATGTTCTAAATTAGCGACAAGAAATCGCAAGCGAAATGTGAGGCCAGCATGGCACGTCCCTTTACACCAAAAGTCGTCACCGCCAACGCACTGCTTGAGGGCGACGTGATCTATCTCGCCGAGAACGGTCACTGGGTCCGCGAATTGCGCGAGGCAACGCTTTATGTCGAACAGGAAGCCGCCGAGGCCGCACTGAAAGAGGCGGAGGCCGATCTTTTTGTTGTGGGCCCCTATCTCGCCGATGCGGTTGCAGGCGAGAACGGCCAGCCCGAACCCAGCCATTTCCGCGAGGACTTCCGCCGCAAGGGGCCGTCCAACTACGCCCACGGCAAGCAATTTGAGGAAGAAGCCAATGTATAAATACAACGACTTCGACGAGAGCTTTGTCCGCGCCCGTTGCGCCCAGTTCCGCGCACAGGTCGAACGCCGCATCGACGGTAGCCTGACCGAGGAGGAATTCCGTCCGCTGCGCCTGATGAACGGTCTCTACCTGCAATTGCACGCCTATATGCTGCGCGTGGCTATTCCCTATGGCACGCTCAACCCCAACCAGATGGATCAACTCGCCTTCATCGCGGAGAAGTGGGACAAGGGCTACGGCCATTTCACCACGCGCCAGAACATCCAGTACAACTGGCCCAAGCTCAAGGATGTACCCGACATTCTCGACGCGCTGGCCGATGTGGAGATGCACGCGACCCAGACGAGCGGAAACACGATCCGCAACGTGACCGCCGACCACTTCGCAGGTGCCGCCGCAGACGAGGCGACCGACCCGCGCCCCGTGGCCGAGTTGATCCGCCAATGGTCCACCGATCACCCCGAGTTCCAGTTCCTGCCGCGCAAGTTCAAGATCGCCGTGACAGGCGCAACAGCCGACCGCGCCGTGGTGCGCGCCAATGACATCGGCTTGGTGCTCAAACGTCGCGGCGATGTGCTGGGTGCGGAAGTGATCGTTGGCGGCGGGCTTGGCCGCACACCGATGGTGGGCAAGGTGCTATCCGAGTTTGTGCCAATGGTCGACCTTCTGCCCTATCTGGAGGCGACGATTTCGGTCTGGAACTCCATCGGGCGGCGCGACAACAAGTATAAGGCTCGGATCAAGATCACCGTCCACGAGCATGGCATCGACGACATCCGCGTCCGTGTGGCCGAACGGTTCAACGCGATCCGCGGGCTGTTCGACGAGACAGCACTCGATGTGTTGGCCGAGATCGAACCCTATTTCGCCCCGCCCGCCTTTGCCACGAAAGCCACCGGCACCTTTGACCGCGCCTATGGCAGCGACCCCGTGTTCCGCTCATGGGCAGACACCAACCTCGCCGCGCATAAAGCTGAGGGCTACGCGATTGTCACTGTGTCGACCAAGGCGCATGGCAAGACCCCTGGCGACGTGTCCGCCGACCAGATGCGCGTGCTGGCGCAGGCCGCCCGCGACTGGGGACATGACGAGCTGCGCATTTCCCACGAGCAGAACGTCATTCTGCCCCATGTCCACAAATCCGACCTGCCCGCCCTGCACAAGGTGCTCACGGCGGCGGGTCTGGCGACGGCCAATATCGGGCTTGTCTCCGACATCATCGCCTGTCCCGGCATGGACTATTGCGCGCTGGCCACGGCCCGCTCGATCCCCGTTGCCCAAAAGATCGCAACCCGTTTCGACGAATTGAAACTGGAGCATGAGATCGGCCCGCTGAAGGTCAAGATTTCGGGCTGCATCAACGCCTGTGGGCACCACCACGTGGGCCACATCGGTATTCTCGGCCTCGACCGCGCAGGTGTGGAGAACTACCAGATCACGCTGGGCGGCGATGGCACGGAGACAACCGTGATCGGCACCCGCACGGGGCCGGGCTTTGCCTATGACGAGATCGTGCCCGCCATTGAGCGACTGATCCACGCCTATCTGGATTTGCGCGTGAGTGCCGAGGAAACCTTCCTCGAAACCTACCGCCGTCTTGGAATGGAACCGTTCAAAGAGGCGCTCTATGCGCCAGCCAAGGACAGCGCCAATGCCGCATGAGGCCGACAGACTTCTGAGCGAATACGGCACGATCGACGAACGTGTCGCGCGGCTCAACGACCGCTATCACAACCACTCCGCCACCTCCGTTCTGGAACTGGCGTTGCGGGATGCGGAACTGGGGCGGATCGCGCTAGTGTCGTCCTTCGGGGCGGAAAGCGTTGTGCTGTTGCACATGATCTCGGTGATGAAACCCGACACGCCCGTGATCTTCATCGACACGGAAATGCTCTTTCCCGAGACCATCGAGTATCAGCTCGACCTGATCAAAAAACTCGACCTGCGCGATGTGCGCCGCATCCGCCCCAATGCCACCACACTGGCCGCGCATGACCCCGACGGGCTGCTGCACCAACGCGACACCGATGCCTGCTGTGACCTACGTAAAACCGTACCGTTGCAATCCGCGCTTGGCGGGTTTGACGCATGGATTTCAGGGCGCAAACGCTTTCAGGGCGGCAAGCGCGGCACACTCGATTTCTTCGAGAACGAGGCCGACACGCGGATCAAGATCAATCCGCTGGCCTATTGGGCACGCGAAGACCTTCAAGAGTATATGATCAACAACCGCCTGCCCCGTCACCCGCTGGTAGCCAAGGGCTATCCTTCGATTGGCTGCGCACCCTGCACCTCGCCCGTCAAGGAGGGCGAAGATCCGCGCGCGGGTCGCTGGCGTGGCAGCAAGAAGGAAGAGTGCGGCATCCACATCGTCGACGGCAAGATCGTGCGCGGCCCACTGCCGCCCGTGGACGAGATCGCGGTGACGCCCGCAGACACCCATACCGAAACCGAGACCGACACGGGGGATACCCAGATGAACGTCATCGTGACTGACGCAGGCTTCACCAAAGAGACCTACACGGGCGACTGGATCGACCTGCCATCCGACACGGACACCGCAACGCTGGCGCAATATCACAACGCCGACGCCATCCGCATCGACTTCCCAACCTTCTCGGACGGGCGCGGGTTTACACTGGCGCGTCTGCTGCGTGCGGGCGGGTTCACTGGGCGGCTACGCGCATGCGGCTACGTGATCGCGGATCAATACGCCATGGCGCGTCGGTCGGGGTTTGACGAGGTCGAAATCTCGCCCGAACTGGCCACACGCCAACCCGAGGCACAATGGCTCGCCCGCGCCGATTGGCAGGCCCGCGACTACCAGTCGCGCTTGCGCAAATCCGCCTGAACCGTCACAAGGACGCAAGCGCGCGCTTATGGAAGCCACGCGCACAATGATCCGGACTGATCTGGATCATTGATGCGTCCACCATCCCCCATTAAAGAGCGTCGAGACACGATATGACCGAGTTGAGCACAGTGACCGAAGCAAAAGCAAAAACCGTCCCCACCCTGCCCGACGCCACCACGGTGTTGGAGGTGAAACACTGGAACGACCGGCTGTTCTCCTTCAAGGTCGAACGCCCGCAAAGCCTGCGCTTCCGCTCGGGCGAATTCGTGATGATCGGGCTGATGGGGGACGTGAACCCGAAGACCGGCAAGGCCAAGCCTCTGCTGCGCGCCTATTCCATTGCCTCACCCAACTGGGAAGAGCATCTGGAATTCTACTCAATCAAGGTGCCCGACGGTCCGCTGACCTCGCGCCTGCAACACATCAAACCTGGTGATCAGATCATCCTGCGCCCCAAACCCGTGGGCACGCTGGTGGTCGATGCGCTGCTTCCGGGCAAGCGGTTGTGGTTCTTCGCCACAGGCACGGGGATTGCCCCCTTCGCCTCGCTGATGCGCGAACCCGAAGTCTACGAGAAATACGACGAAGTGATCTTGATGCACACCTGCCGCGAGGTGAGTGAATTGGAATACGGTCGCCAGTTGGTCGAACATATCAAGAGCGACGAAATCCTCTCCGAAATCGAGGATGGCAAGCTGCGCTACTACCCGACGACGACCCGCGAGGAGTTCCACCACATGGGCCGCGTCACCGACAACCTCAAGTCTGGCAAGGTCTTCGAAGATCTCGGCATCGCGCCGATCAACCCCGAGACCGACCGCGGCATGGTCTGCGGCAACCTTGCGTTCAACAAGGACATCATGGCCATTCTCGACGGCTTCGGCCTGCGCGAAGGGGCCAATTCCGAGCCAAAAGAATACGTGGTCGAGAAGGCCTTCGTGGACTGATCCACGCCGCTCTCTCAGACCCTAAAATGAAAAACCCCGCCCATAACAGGCGGGGTTTTCTTTTGAGTATTTGACCAGCAAAGACGGCGCTGGTGAGCGGCAGGGCGACGAGCGCCCTGCCCTTTAAATCTTACATGTCGAGCAGTTGACGTGCGCGTTCGAGAACAGCACCGAGCAGCTCGGGGTTATCCTTGGCACGGCTCATCGCGGTGACGATCGTGGCTTTCGCATCCTCGCCAATCGGTGCGCTTTCGAGCATCGCGGTGGCCGCATCGAGGTTGAAGTTCTCAACCGTCAGAAGTTCCTTCGCAGCGTCGAGGCTGAAGGCAGGAGCAGCGTCGCCAACAGCGGCAGCGGCATCATCGGCCATGTCTTCAGCCATGTCGGCGGCACCTTCCGTTGCAGCGTCGGCAGCGTCATCGACCATGTCGGCAGCAGCGTCCGTTGCGTCGTCAGCCATGTCAGCGGCAGCGTCTGCGGCATCGTCAGCCATGTCAGCAGCACCTTCGACAGCGCCCTCGGCAGCGTCAGCCGCGTCATCGGCCATATCGGCAGCCGCATCCATTGCGTCTTCGGCAGCCTCGGTTGCCTCGCCAGCGGCATCGGTCACGGTTTCAGCCGCATCGCTGGCCATTTCTTCGGCCGCGTCTTTCACGTCATCAGCAGCGTCCTTGGCCGCATCAAGAAGACCTTCAGCGGCGTCAGCCACACCTTCGGCGGCATCTTCCACGGTTTCAACAGCCGTCTCAGCAGCGTCAGACGCAGCCTCTGCTGTCTCTTCTGCGGCAGTTTCCGTCGCAGCGGCAGTATCTTCGGCCGCGGATTTCGCCTCGTCCTCTTTACACGCAGACAGAGTCAGCGCCAGGCTGGTGATGATTGCACCGGTCACGAAACGTTTGGTCATTGGTCTTCCTCACATGAAAACGGAATATAATCTTTCCTGAGGCGACGATATGCCATGCTGCACCTGCGAATAAAAGCGCATTTTAGGCAAACTGAGCCAACTCGCGGACGACCGCCGAGTTTGCGGTTGAAAGCCCCGCGCGTTCGCCCTATTTTCCCGCATCATAACGTAAACCACGAATAGGAGCGCGCCATAGCCCGCCGTCCACACAGAGCCCCGCCGACCCGTGACACTGGTCCCCGTATCAACGACAAGATCAGATCACCTGAAATCCGCCTGATCGGGGCGGAAGGAGAAAATGTCGGCGTCGTGACTCCCGCCCGCGCCATGGAAATGGCCGCCGCAGCAGGTCTCGACCTCGTGGAAATCTCGCCCAATGCAACGCCGCCCGTGTGTAAGATCATGGATTTCGGCAAGTTCAAATACGAACAGCAGAAGCGTGAATCCGAGGCCCGCAAAAAGCAGAAGATCATCGAAATCAAAGAGGTGAAATTCCGTCCTGGTACGGACACCCACGATTACGAGGTCAAGATGCGTAACGTCTACAAATTCCTTGAAAAAGGCGACAAGGTGAAAGTCACCATGCGCTTCCGCGGCCGTGAAATGGCGCACCAGGATCTTGGTCGCCAGCTTCTTGAGCGCGTCGCCGAGGATATCAAGGAAATCGGCAAGGTCGAGAACATGCCGAAGATGGAAGGCCGTCAGATGATCATGATGGTCGGCCCACTTCCGAAATAACACGCGGTAGGCCCGACCAACGGGCCGCTGCACCAGACGCCGAGTCTGACAGGGTTGCCCCCGAAGCCACTGGTTTCGGGGGCTTTTCGTTTGTCACCGCCCTACGCGCGCCTTAGCCCGCCAGCGCCGCCGCACGTCTGGTCATGACCGTCACGAGATGCGCGCGATACTCTGCCGAGCCATGCGGGTCCGACAGCATCCGATCCGCATCTGGCGCAGCAAGACCGTTGAGCGCCAGCACGGAGAACTCGGTCGAAAGCGCCGCCTCTGCCGCCTCCCAACGGAACACCCCGTCCCCGCTCGCACCCGTCACCGCGACCCGCACGCCATCGTCGAACTGCGCCACGAAGACGCCGACAAGGGCAAAGCGCGAGGCGGGTTGTTCGAATTTGGCATAGGCCGCACGGACAGGCACTGGGAAGCGGATCTCCGTAATGATCTCGCCCTCCTCCAGTACCGTCTCGAACAAGCCCGTGAAGAAGTCATCCGCCGTGATGCTGCGCGTAGGCGTGACAATCTCCCCCCCCGAAGCAAGCACAGCGGCGGGGAAACAGGCGGATGGGTCATTGTTGGCCACCGACCCGCCAATGGTGCCGCGCGTGCGCACCGCCGCATCCCCGATCCCGCCCGCAAGCGCGGCCAGCGCGGGAAACACGCTTGCCGCTTCGCGCGCGACCGTCGCATGAGTCGTCGCCGCACCGATACACAACCGCCCCGCATCATCGCGCGACAGCCCCGAAATCTCCTCAAGCCCCGAAAGACACACAAGCGCAGCAGGCATCGCCAGTCGCGCCTTCAGCGTCGGGATCAGGGTTTGCCCACCAGAAAGCGCCTGAGCGTCCTCATCCTTGAGCGCCTCCAGCGCCTCGGCCAAAGTCTTAGGCCGGATCAGATCGAAATCATACATGGCCCACCCCTACCTTTCAGCCACGGCGGAGACATCCTGTCCGCTCGCCGCCATGATCGCCTTGACGATATTGTGGTAGCCCGTGCAGCGGCAGATATTGCCCTCCAGATGGGCACGGATCGCCGCTTCGTCGGGTTTGGGGTTCTCTTTCAACAGGCTTGCCGCCGACATCACCATGCCTGGCGTGCAGAAACCGCATTGCAACCCGTGATGTTCCTTGAAAGCCGCCTGAATCGGCGAGAGGTCATCGCCATCGGCCATGCCCTCGATCGTCGTCACCGCACCGCCCTCGCATTCCATTGCAAAGACAGAACAGGCCTTCACGGGCGCACCGTCGAGATGCACGGTGCAGGCACCGCACTGGCTGGTCTCGCAGCCGACATGCGTCCCCGTCAGCCCCGCCGCGCGCAGGAAATCGACGAGCAGGGTGCGCCCCTCGACGGGCCCCGTCACCGAAGCCCCGTTGATATTGAGCGTGAGTGTTGCCATCCCGTGTTCTCCCTCTTCTCCCTCAGCAGATCACAAAAGCGCCCGCGGCCAAACCCGCGCCCCGCGCCTCATAACCTGCGCAAGTCCTCAATAATCTGCGCAAGGATCGACACCGCAATCTCGGCGGGTGTCGCGGCCTTGATGTCCAGCCCCACGGGCGCGTGCAGCCGCGCGATTTGCGCCGCATCCAGCCCCGCCTGTGTCAGTCGTTCGACCCGTTTCGCATGTGTGCGCCGCGATCCCAGTGAGCCGACGTAGAAAGCCTCAGAGCGCAGCGCCACCATAAGCGCAGGATCGTCCAGCTTCGGATCATGCGTCAGCGTGACCACCGCCGTGCGGGCATCCAGACCGTAGGCCGTAAGCGCCCCGTCGGGCCATTCGTCGGAAACCACCTCGTCAGGAAAGCGCACCTGCGAGGCGAATGCCCCGCGCGGGTCGATAAGCTGCACGTCGAACCCTGCGATCCGCGCCATTGGCACGAGCGCCTGCGCCACATGCACCGCGCCCACAATAGCAATGCGCGCGGGAGGAGCGTAGACGGTGATAAATGCGCCCTCTTCCTCCCCCTCGACGGGCTCAAACCCCGACTTTCCCGACACAAACCGTTCGGGGTAATCCATCGGGCCGACCAGATCTCCCGCCCCAGTCACAGGATCCACGCGGTAGCCCACGGGCCGCCGCTCACGGCGCGCCTCGGTGATCGCGTCCAATGTCTCTATGGAAAGCCCCGCGCCGATGCGCTCGATCATCACACGGATTGTGCCGCCACAGGCCAGACCAACCGCGAAGGCATCTTCGTTGGCCACGCCGAATTCCATGATGCGCGGGGTGTCTGCACCCTTTTCGATCATCTCCATGGCCTCGGTCACGACCACGCCCTCGACGCAACCGCCCGAAACCGACCCCGCCATATCGCCCGCTGCCGAGATCGCCATCTGGCTGCCCACGGGGCGCGGCGCGCTGCCCCATGTCTGCACCACCGTAGCCAAGGCCGCACCACCCTCGGCGCGCGCCCATCGGGCCGCGGTCTCCAATATGGCGTCGCCAGTCTGCGTCATGCGAAAGTCTCCTCTCCCTTCAATCTAACGCCGCAGCCCTACCACGCAACGCCACAGCGCCCGCCATGCCATCACAGCCCTTGGGCGCACACGCACAATCTGCCGCAGGGAACGAAGTATCGGAACGGGGGAGAAAAAATGGCGCCCGAGGTGAAACGCAATAACCCTCGAGCGCCAGTAAGGTATTCTGCCCACGCACAAAAGGCAGGATACGACGCGGACGACTGGAAGGAGGCCCGCGGGAGGAATGCAATGACGCGGACTGACTGCCGACCGTGTCTTTGCGTTCACGAGTGGAATAGGCCATGGCGCGGGCGCACTCCTTGACATGGATCAATCCATTCAACTTTGCGCATATTGATCCCGACCCAATGCCCGCCAAAATCGGACCTTGAGTGACAACATACCTAATAACCCATTGATTTAATTGAAGTCGCTGAACGTCTTCCCGTCGCGGATCAGCTCATGCCAAATTGCCGCAGGCGCCCAGATATCTGGCGCGGCCTTCTCATAATGCCGCAACGCCTTTTCCGCCTGAAGCGGGGTGAAAGCGTCCGCCCATTGCATCGGCCCGCCCTCCTCGCGCGGATACCCTGCGGCACCGACCATGATGGTGTCGATCTCGACAGGATGCGCCACCACGCCTTCCTCCCAGAGCCGCGCGCCGGCATTGGCTTCGGCGAGGCAAATCCGTCCGATGATCTCCGCGCGTGACACGTTGGTCGCCTCCAGCCCGTGCGCGCGACGCAAGTAGTCGATCTCATCGCAGGCTTCCTCATCGCGGCCTCGCCCGTCGAAAAAGGTCAGACCTTCTGCCGCCAGTTGCGCCGCCACCGCGCCGCGAAAACGGGCCAGGCCGAGCGCATCCATCGTGGCGCATGGCCCCTTGGCCCGACCGCAGGCCTGCATCGCCGCGTCGATTTCGTGCGGGCGCGCGCCCATCAAGAGCAGCACATCGACCGCCTCGAAGGTGGCCATCTGCACGGTGTTTGCCACCAACCCGTCACGCGCCGCGAGCGTCACCACGCGCTTGCCCATGGCGTTCAACGCGGAGTGGAAGCGCGCCATTGTCCTGTCGTTGGTCTCGGGGAATCGCGCCAATTCGACCAGCGGTGAAATCTGCGCGGGCGCAAAAGCATGTGCCACGCAGAGCCGCTCGGGATGGCTCACACGCGCCAACATCTCCTCATAGCCACGGTCGGCCACGGTGGCCAAAGGCACCTCGGCGGGCAAATCCGCCTCCGCCGCGACCAAGGCCTCTATCCGCGCCGCAAGGCTTCCCGTTGTCGCCTCGAAGACCACCTGCGCCGACGACAGAACCTCCCGAGCCGCGCCGATCTGGAGCCGATTGAGCCGCGCTTCGGCCCCTGCCGCATCCAAGCGACCAGCCGCCACACCTTTTGCGTAAACCTCATGCAACCGCGCCAGATCCGCCTGCGCCACATCACCGTCAGGCGCGCGCAGGCGCACTTCCAACCCATGATCCAGCGCGGCAATCGCCAGTCCAAGCGCCATATTCCCCGTGCCCGAAATGCCCACGGTCTTGACCGCATCCGATTTCGTCACTGTGAACCCGCGCGGGCGTGTCGCTTTACGCGATGTGAAATGCATATGGAGAAGCGCGCGTGTTTGCGCCGTCGCCCGAAGATCGTCGCGCGCCACATCGCCCCCCGACACCGCCGCAGCAAATGGCAGGAGAAGCGCCGCCTCGATCACAGCGGCGGCACGGCGGGGAGCATTCAACCTCTGCCCCTCCATCTCTTTGACCAAAGCAGCTGCGGATCGAACAGCGCCGGCCATATCCGTCAAAGCGATCTCCTGCGCAGCCTTGCCGCCTGAGCCTTTCGCGCCCAGTTCTTTCGCTTTTTCAACAGCAAGCCGCACAGGCACCTCACTCGCGATGTGGTCAATCAGCCCCAATCCATGCGCTGTCTTCGCGTCCAGAGGAGCGGCCTTGATCACCAATTCGCGGGCGGCCTCGATACCGCCCAAGGACAAAGCGCGTACGATCACGCCCGCATCTGGCACGAGGCCGTAGCTTACATCAGGGCACCACATCCGCGCCGTTGGCCCCGCAACCCGCACATCCGCCGCCAGAGCAACGGCCAACCCCGCCTCGAACACCGCATCCTTGAGCGTGACGACCACGGGTTTGGGGCTGTCGGCAATTGCGGTACAAAGGGTGGTGAGCGTGGGTTCCGCATCGCCCTCGCGCGCGGTGATTTCCGCTTCCGCACGGCCCACGCTGAACCCGCGCCCCGCGCTCGCAATCACAATGGCCGAGATCGCCGCGTCGCCTGCGCAATCGGTCACGGCCTCCAGAAGAGCCGCCCGCATCGCCGCATTAAGAGTATTCCGAAAAGGGCGCGACAGGGTCAGGACGGCGACATCGCCGTCTGTTTTCCGCGTCACCAAAGGGGGTTGCGAATTGTCGTCGCGCGCGTGGCCTGCCACCGTGAACCCTCAATCTTGCCCCGTGTCTGGCCTATAATGGCGCGCAAGCCCTTGGCGGTGCAAGGATATTGTTACGCGCGCGGCGCAGGTTACGGACATAGGATGATGTAAGGGCAAGCGCAGGGGGCGCTAGACAGGCAGGTTGTCCCACAGATCGGCGTCATCGCCGCGATCGGCGGCAGGTGCCTGCACGGGGGCAGCCCGCCTCACTGCGGCCTCCGACGTTTGTTCAGGATCATCCTCGTGCAAGCGGGATTTGAGCGCGCGGGCGGTGTCCTCGTCATTGACGATTGCATCCACAATGGCGTCAATTTCACTCTTGGATTTGCCAGTCATGATGGTTCCTCCCTTTCACTCTTGCAACGCGATCCCGCCGTCTCGCATGGATACGAGGGTATCACATTTCCCCGCTTGCGACTACGGCGGCACGCGCCGCGTGTCCTGAGCCAGTGATCTGGCCAGAAAGGCCAACGTCAACCATCGCTCGATGTCCTTGGTCGTTGCTGGAAAGCGGGATGGTCATCGGCTCTCTCAATACCCACTATGCCACCATGTCGCGGACGGGGCCTTAATCCAGATCAAACCGCCACGAAGAAGGGCCTCCCGCGTCACGACAGATCAGACAGTTCACCGAGATCAGAGACCTCCCCCATGGGCGGGAAATCTCCCAGATCGGGAAGATCGCCGCTCATCTCACTCTCCGCATCCGCGCCCAATTCGCCTTGATCAGAAGCATCTCCCAACGGCGGCAGGTCGTCCAGATCAGGCAGATCACCACCCGTATCCGCGCCAACCTCGCCACTCATGTCCCCAGCAAGGCCGCCGTCCACCACACCGCTTCCGTCGCCCTCCATGTTGCCGAGATCAGGCAGATCACCATCAATCTCGGGCAATGCCGCCAGACCGCCACCTTCCTCTTCCGCCAAAGCGCCGAAGCCCTCGCCCGCCATAGGCGCAGGACGGGCGTCAAGCGCCTCTCCGCCCTCATCCGCCGCCATATCAATGCGCAGGGCACGGTAGCCGCTTACCTGACCGATCCGCCCGCGCGAAACCAGACGCCCGTCGCTGGCGCGCAACTCGACCCGCGAAAGCGCCTCGCGCGGGATCGGGATCATCGTGCCCGCCTCCCATGTCTCGATATCCGACAGGGTTGTGCGGATACGATGCATAACCGTATCGAGACAGGCCTCTGTCCCCATCACAACGCTCTGGAACTGGTGGGTCCATTCGCTCGTCTCCCCATGCGCGGGCTTGGGCTTTGGCGGATGAAACGGCAGAACCAACTGTATCTGACCCCGCCGCCCGACACGACCGAGCGACACGATGACATCATAGACACGATAGGGCACATCATCGAAGGCCAGCGCGATCGAGCGCGCCTCCTGCAACCGCGCGGCATATCGGAAACCCGCGACCTCAGGCGGCTCCACGGCCTCCGCGATCTGTGCCTCGAACCCTTCGAGCATGTGGTTGATGAGATCGGTGCACATCACCGCATCCGTGGCCGAGGCGGGACGCTCCTCTGGCGATAGCGGCAGGACTGCGCCCGTTGTCTGCTGCTCCACCACGGCGGCGGTCGCGTTGTGATCGAAGACCATCAAACCGAACTGCTCATTCGGCCCCTCCAGAAGCGCCATCAGCGGGAACTCGGGCACTTGCTCGGTCACGGCGGCAACGGACAGGCGCTGCTCGCCCACCTCCACGACCTCCAGAACCAGCTCCATCACCTCTTCCGCCGCCTTGGCAAAGCCGATGCGTATTGCCTTTGTCGGAGACATGGGGCTGACTTCAGGCGGGGGGCGGCCCGCGCCCGCTTTGCGTTTGAGGGCTGAGATGATGTCTGCGTCGGACATGGGTGTGCGGCTGGAACTCCGGCGGACCTTGTGGCCCCTGAACGGTTGGACTCCCGTCATTTGTGACCCCATGAAGTAAAGAAATCCTTGATCCGTGGAGGTTTTTCCACATTTTCGCACCGATCACGGAGCCACACTCCGACACCACGCGCGCGGACCTACCCCTCGGAACGAAGGCGCCGCCGTGGCAATTCGAGGCGGAAGGCCGCACCGCCCTGCCCTGGCAGGTAGCTGATCGAGCCGCCAAGATTTGCCATGATCTCACGGCAAATCGCCAGTCCAAGCCCCGCGCCACCCGCCTTGGCATGGTCGGTAAGCCGCGAGAATTTCTCGAAAATCATCCCCTGCTTTTCCTTGGGAATGCCCGTGCCATTGTCCACGAAGTCGATCTGCAACCGATCCTCTCCCAAGCGCCGCGCCGAGATATACAATTCGGGCACCGAGGCATCGCAATATTTGCGCGTGTTGGTAATCAGGTTGATGAAGACCTGCGCAAGACGGTCGGCATCTGTCTCGATGGCGATATGTTCCGACAATTCCGTGCGGTGGATGATCAACCCTGCATCCCTGCCCTGCGCGCCCTCCTCGCCTCCCGAGAGCGGCCCTTGGCTCGTGGCCAGAACCGCGCGGTTGAGCACGTCATGCAGGTTCGTGCGCGTCCAGTTGAGCGTCACCTGACCGTTCTCCAGAACCGACAGGTCCAACAGGTCGTCGAGCAACCGCGTCAGACGCCGCGCCTCGTCGTGAATGATGCTGGAGAAACGTTCAAGGTTCTCCGCGTCCATCGCCTCCTCACCGCGCCCGCTATCACGCAAGATCTCGGAGAAGGCGCGGATCGAGGTCATCGGTGTGCGCAATTCGTGGGAAATCTGACTCAGGAAGGCGTCCTTCTGGATCGACACTGCGGTGAGTTTCTCGTTGGCCTCGCGCAATTGCCGCGCGGTGCGTGCCAGTTCGTCGGACTTGGCCTCCAACTGGCTGGAATACTCCATGATCTGCGCGGTCTCGTCGGCCACAGCCATCAGATCTTCGACCGAGACCACCGTCCCCGCCGCCAGTTGCCCTAGCATCGCATGGGCCGTCGCAGCCCCTACCGATCCCGCCAGCTCCCGCTCAAGCTTGTCGATGAAAAGCGGTGTCGTATCAGGGAGATAGCCCTGCTTTCCCTGAACTTCCGCCTCCGCCTGAAACAGCCGTTGCGCCTCGACGGGACCAAGGATGCGCTGCGCCATCACCAGAAGATCTTCGGCCTCCGCCACATCCTGCGCCCAGCGTCGCGTCTGGCCCGTATGCTCGAAGACATTGACGAATTGCGCCCCCTGCAACCGCTCCAAAGGACGCGGGAAGGACAAAAGCGACCCGATCACGAAAAACAGGCTATTGATCGACAGCGACCACCCGACAGCATGAACCACGGGATCGAGATGCTCCACCCCGAAAAGCGCCTGCGGGCGGAGCCAGTGCCAATCAAACGGCCCGTTGGCAAGGAAGGCCTCCGTATAGCCCGCCCCCGCGCCAAAGGAGGGCAGGAAGAGCGCATAGGCCCAAATCACAAAGCCCACAACGATCCCCGCAATCGCGCCAACCCGCGTCGCCCCGCGCCAGAAAATTCCACCGATCATCGCGGGCAACACCTGTGCAACGCCCGTAAACGAAATCATACCGATGGAGGCCAGCGCCTCGGAGCCGCCAGAGAACTTGAAGTAGAGATAGCCAAGCCCCAGCACCCCCGCGATAGACAGCCGCCGCGACAGCAGCACAACCGAACGCACATCGCCCGAGACCGTCGCACCGTCCATGCGGCTCGACAGCCAGATCGGCATGACAATGTGGTTCGACACCATCGTGGACAGCGCAATCGCCGCGACAATCACCATCGAGGTGGCCGAGGAAAACCCGCCAAGAAACGACAGCGCGGCCAGAGCCTGCTTGTCGTAATTCAGTGGAAGGGTCAGCACGAACATATCGGGGTTCGATCCAGCAGGCAGCACATTGAGCCCCATCACCGCAATCGGGATGACAAAGAGCGACATGCCGAAGACGTAGAGCGGAAAGGCCCAGCCTGCGGTGAAAAGGTGGCTTTCGTCGGGGTTCTCAACCACAAGCACCTGAAACATCCGAGGCAGGGTCAGAAAAGCCGCCCCTGACAGAAGCGTCAGCGTGACCCAGCGCGTCCCGTCGATGCTCTGCTGCGCCAGCGGTGAGGCGTCGATTTTCGCCAGTGTCTCGCCCATTCCCCCGCCAATCCCCCAGACGACGAATATGCCCACAGCGATCAAGGCGATGAACTTGACCACGGCTTCCAGCGCGATGGCCGTGACCACCCCGTGATGGCGCTCGTTGGCGTCGAGGTTGCGCGTGCCGAAAAGGATGGTGAAAAGCGTCAGCCCCCCCGCCACCCATAGCGCGGTCTTGTCGAGGTCGGGCACGATCATCCCGTCGGGTTCATGCAGGCCAAAGACCGCGAACGACAGAGCAACCGATTGAAGTTGCAGCGCAATATAGGGCGTAGTGCCAACCACCGCGAGCAGCGTCACCAAAACGCCCAAGGTATTGGACTTGCCATAGCGCGAGGAAATCAGGTCGGCCACGGAGGTGATCCGCTGCGTGCGGCCAATCCGCACCAGCTTGCGCAGCACCCACCACCAACCGAACATCACCACAGAGGGGCCAAGGTAGATCGTCACGAACTCCAACCCAGACCGCGCCGCATAGCCCACCGCGCCGTAAAAGGTCCACGCCGTGCAATAGATCGACAGAGACAGCGTGTAGACCACGGGCGAGCGCAGCCAGCCCAAACGTCCCCGTTCGGCCCGCTTCTCCGCCCAGAATGCCACAATGAACAGAAAGCTGGCATAGCTGAAACAGACGAGCACAAGGACGTTGAAGGTCAGCATGGATCAACCCTCGTCGCGTGCGGTGTCGGGCGTGTCTGGACTGGTGTCCGATGTGTTCGGTGGGGGCGACGTGCCCGCACTGCCCGCTAGACCCGAGAGGCCTGCGCCGCCCGCTATTACATCCACATCGCTCTCGAAAACATCATAGGCGCGCGCGGCGGTGATCTCGGGGGCGAGCGCTTCCTTCCTGCGCAGGGCAATCGAAAGCCCCACCATGATAACAATGCCAATGGCCCAGACGACGAAGACATGGATCGTCGCCCGCAGCCCGTCACCAACGGGGCGCCCCGTCTCCGTGCCGCCCCACAACAAAGGCAGCACGAACAGCACGAAGATCACGGCAGGCAAGAAGCGTTGCGCGTCAATCAGGCGACGCAGGCGATATCCCTCGCGCGCCAGATAGAGCGGAACACGGCTCTCAGGCATCGCCCGTCTGGCCCGCAAGTGCGCGCACGGCCTCCAGCATATCGGAGTTTGAAAACGGTTTGGTCATGAACACGGACACACCCGACGCCTCGGCCATATCGCGGTCCTTTTGCTGGCCACGTGCAGTGAGCATCATCACAGGGCGCGCCGCATGGTCGGGCGAATTGCGCAATTCCCGAAGAATGTCGAACCCCGATTTATTGGGCAACATGACGTCGAGAATGACGATGTCGGGTGCTTTCGCATTCACCGCATCCACGGCGGTGCCCCCATCGGAATGGGTCTCTACCGTCCATCCGTCACGCGACAGAATAAACCGGATCGCCTCGATGATGTTCGGCTCATCCTCGATCAGCAGAACGCGTTTGCCCATCGGTGTTCCTCTCTCCCTACTCGCCTACCTTATCGCGCCGAAGCGCCCCTGTTGTCAAAGACTCCCGCCATCTCACCCCTCTATGCCGCCCTGCCCCACGGGTTGCGGCCCCTCGCCCACCACCATCGACGGCTCGCGGCGCGCGGCGCAATCGCTGCGCGGACACACACGGCAGGTCGAACCGACCTCCAACGCCGCTTCACCCGCGGCGGCTCGTTCACGCTCGTCCACCGCCTCGATTGGCACGAACATCATCGTGGCCTCGACGATCTGCGGCGCGTCGAACCCGCCCCCCTCGCGCGGACGACAGATGGCATAAGTGAGAAAACGCCGCGCGGGCTGGCCAGGCACTTCAAGCACACGGCGCAGCGGCACCATAGGACGCAGAAGCGCCTGATAGAGCGGCCAGAGCGGACAGGCCGCCCCGAAGCGCGGCAGAGAGAAACCGTCGAGCGGCTTGCGGAAGGTCAGCATTCCCGAGCCATCGCATTGGACAAGCCCCACGTTGGCACGCACCCCGTCAGGCGGCAGGGTGGCCAGCCGCCGCATCGCCACGTCCAATGGCACATCCCCCGCACGCGCCAGAGCAAGCGGGTCGAGCCCCTGCGCGCCCAAGGCGTCCTCGATCAACGGCAAAGGCAAGGCCGCCGCATCCTGACGCGCGCGCTCCTCCCAAAGTGCTGCCAACTCGCGGGCCGCTTGGGTCGTGAGCGCGGGAGAGGGTTTCTCCGTGGAAGCCGCGCCGAGCGACGGTGCGTCCGCGCCGCCCTTCTCCCCCGTCGCGGCACTCCCTTTCGTCACGCTCCCTTTAGCGGTGCCGCCTTTCGATGCTGCCGCCCGCTCCGCTTCAAGCGCATATCCCCGCGCCGCCAACCACGCCTCCACCTCGTCAAGCGGTGTCGATGCGCTGATCTCGCTCTCCCCTATGGTGTCGAGATAGGTCACAAGCGATTGCGCCCCTTCGGCGAGGCGTTGACTGTCTTCATAGAGGTTCCGATGGAACCGCGCGCGCCACTCGGGGTCAATATCGTCACCCGTGTTCAGAATGCCCGCCGTCGAACGCACCGCCGTCACCGTCGACAACAGGTCGTGCAACGCATCCGAGAGAAACGGGTCATGTGCCAAACGGTCACTCAAAGCCTCGACACGCCTCTCCAGCGCCTCCAGCCGCCCGCGTTGATGTACCAAGAGCGCCGCCCATCCAGGGAAGCGGCCTGCGAACTCCTCCGTGCGGTCGGTCTCGGGCGCCTCACTCACGCCAACCGCTTCAGCCGCCGCCGCACGCAGCCCCTCAACCAGCGGTGCCTGCGCCCCCTCGGTCAGCGACAACACATCCGTTTCCAACTCGCGCGCCAGATCGACAAGCAATTTGCCCCCGATTCTGCGGCGATTGTGTTCGATCAAATTGAGATAGGCGGGCGAAATTCCCACGCGACGCGCCAGATCGGCCTGCTTGATCGCCTTGAGGGTGCGGCGTTCGCGGATACGGCTTCCTGTTAACGATGTGCGGGGCATGTCGGGCGGCCCTCCATTATCAAGTGTTTTCAGCGCCTTTCTGCATTAGCAAAGGCAAATTGCTGCAACTGCGCGAAAAGCTTTTTACAATGCATACCGTTGCATTGTGTAATTGTTAACAAAAAAATCATTTAGTCCAAGCGGGTTGTTGAGAAGTTTTCCCGATCCCCCGCATACTCTTCCCATCCTGTAAAAGCCCGTCCAACGGGTCGCTCAGGGTTCGCACCCACCGCGGAGGAGGCGGGAGGATGCGAAATAAAACCACTAGGGAGGATAAATATGTCCAAAACCAACCTCACGCGTCGCGGCGTCCTAAGAACCGGTGCCGTCGCTGGCGCTGGTCTCGCGCTGCCCACGATTTTCACGTCCGGCGCCCAAGCGTTCACCAATGAACCCGATGGCGGCTCGGTCACACTCGGCTTCAACGTTCCCCAGTCTGGCGCCTACGCCGACGAGGGTGCCGACGAGCTGCGCGCATATGAGCTGGCAGTCGAGCACCTCAACGGCGAAGGCGACGGCGGCATGCTCAACACCTTCAGCTCCAAGGCGCTCGAAGGTAACGGCATCATGGGCCACAAGGTCGAATACGTCACGGGCGACACGCAGACCAAATCGGATGCGGCCCGCGCCTCTGCGAAATCCATGATCGAAAAAGACGGCGCCATCATGATCACTGGCGGCTCAAGCTCCGGTGTGGCTGTGGCTGTGCAGAGCCTGTGTCAGGAAGCTGGCATCATCTTCATGTCTGGCCTGACCCACTCCAACGACACCACGGGTAAAGACAAGAAAGCCAACGGCTTCCGTCACTTCTTCAACGCCTACATGTCCGGTGCGGCTCTCGCGCCCGTGCTTGCCGCCCGCTATGGCGCGGATCGCAAGGCCTATCACCTGACCGCCGACTACACTTGGGGCTGGACACAGGAAGAGTCGATCGTCGCCGCAACCGAAGCCCTCGGTTGGGAAACGGTCAAAACCGTCCGCACGCCGCTCGGCGCGGGTGACTTCTCGTCCTACATCACCCCCGTTCTGCAAACAGACGCCGATGTTCTCGTACTCAACCACTACGGTGGGGACATGGTGAACTCGCTGACCAACGCCGTTCAGTTCGGTCTGCGCGAGAAAATGGTCAACAACAAGAACTTCGAAATCGTCGTGCCGCTCTTCTCGCGTCTGATGGCTCGTGGTGCTGGTGAGAACATCAAGGGCATCCTTGGCTCCACCAACTGGCACTGGTCGCTGCAAGACGATGCGTCCAAAGCCTTCGTCAAATCCTTCGGCACCAAATACGGCTTCCCGCCGTCGCAGGCCGCTCACACCACCTATTGCCAGACCCTGCTCTACGCAGACGCCGTGGCACGTGCGGGCTCCTTCAACCCCTGCGCGGTTGTCGAAGCGCTCGAAGGCTTCGAATTCGACGGTCTGGGCAACGGCAAGACGCTCTACCGCGCCGAAGATCACCAGTGCTTCAAAGACGTGCTGGTTGTGCGCGGGAAAGAGAACCCGACCTCCGAGTATGACCTTCTCGAAGTTGTCGAAGTCACCCCTGCTGCTCAGGTGACCTATGACCCCGAGCACCCGATGTTTGCGGGTGGTGCTCTGGGCGAGTGCAACGACGGGGCCTAATCCGCTCCGCCTGCAAAGGGATGCGCGCGGCCCGTCTACGGATCACGCGCATCACGCAATCAGGCAAAATACCGCTGGAGCCGCGCCAAACGCGGTTCCAGCACCCCCTTCCCCCGCGCCGAAAACGGCGACGGCAACAGGGGTTTCGACCATAAAAACAACCTCAAACCGTTAGGTGGGGACAATGGAGACGATCCTTCTTCAATTGCTCAACGGGCTCGACAAGGGCTCGGCTTATGCACTGATCGCACTCGGGCTGACGCTGATCTTCGGCACGCTCGGCGTGGTGAACTTTGCCCATGGCGCGATCTTCATGATTGGCGCCTTTTGTGCCGTGACGCTGTCGCACCTGCTCAACCTGTCCTTCGAGACGGTTGATCCAGACAAAACCGACTTCCTCGGCAACCCCGCCGTGGTCAAAACCCCCTATGTGGAGGCGTGGTTCGGCCATGATTTCGGCCACGCGATAATCGACTGGGCGGTGCCACTGGCCATCCTGTTTTCGATCCCGATCATGATTGCCGTGGGCTTCATCATGGAACGCGGGTTGATCAAGCACTTCTACAAACGCCCCCACGCCGACCAGATCCTCGTGACCTTCGGCCTGGCCATCGTGTTGCAAGAGGTCATCAAGTATTTCTTCGGCGCCAACCCGATCTCGACCCCCGCCCCTGAGGCATTCAAGGGATCGTTCGACTTCGGCGCGATGCTCGGCTTCGAGGCCAATCAGATCATCTACCCCTACTGGCGTCTGATCTATTTCCTCTTTGCAGCCGTGGTCATTGGCGGCGTGTTCAGCTTCCTGCGGTTCACCACCTTCGGGATGGTCGTGCGCGCTGGCATGGCCGACCGCGAAACGGTGGGGCTGCTCGGCATCAACATCGACCGCCGCTTTACCCTGATGTTCGGCCTCGCTGCCGCCGTTGCGGGTGTGGCGGGTGTGATGTATGCGCCGATCCTGTCGCCCAACTATCACATGGGGATGGACTTCCTCGTGCTGTGTTTCGTGGTGGTCGTGGTCGGCGGCATGGGCTCCCTGCCCGGTGCTGTCGCGGCTGGCTTCCTGCTCGGGATTTTGGAGAGCTTCTCGTCGATGAACGAGATCAAATCCATCTTCCCCGGCATCGACCAAATCATCATCTACCTCGTCGCCATTGTGATCCTTCTGACCCGTCCGCGCGGTCTGATGGGCAAAAAAGGCGTGATGGAGGACTAAAACATGCTCGGACTAAACAAGAAAGACACCTCCTTCCTGCTCATCGTGATTGCGCTGACCTTGCTCACGCCCTTCATGATGCAGCCCTTCCCTGAAGGTTCGGGGCTCGCCCAGTTCAACGGCGGCTATCCCGACCTGATGCAGAAAATCGCGATCTTCGGCATCTTTGCCGTGGGCTTCAACATCCTCTTCGGCCTCACGGGCTACCTGTCGTTTGGCCACGCGGCCTTCCTCGGTGTCGGCTCCTATGCTGCCGTGTGGATGATGAAATTGCTGACCATGAACGTGGTGCCCGCGATCCTGCTGGCCATCGTCGTGGCGGGGCTCTTCTCGCTACTCATCGGCTATGTCAGCTTGCGGCGCTCGGGGATCTACTTCTCGATCCTCACGCTGGCCTTCGCGCAGATGTCCTACAAACTCGCCTACTCGGTGCTGACCCCACTGACCAACGGCGAGACGGGCCTTCAGCTCACCCTGAACGATCCGCGCATCCTTGATGGCGCGCCCGAGACAAGTTCCCTGCCCGTGACGCACTTCTTCGGCATCCCGATGAACGCCTCCACGAAGCTCGAACTGGGCAGCCACGTGTTCACCTTCAACACAGGTTACTACTTCTGCGCCATCGTTGCGATCATCGCCTTCTACATCGCGATCCGCATTTTCCGCTCGCCCTTCGGCATGATGCTGCGCGCGGTGAAATCGAACCAGCAACGCATGACCTACACGGGTCTGGACCCCAAACCCTACACGCTCGCGGCCTTCGTGATCTCGGGCATGTATGCGGGTCTCGCGGGCGGACTTCTGGCGGCAATGGACCCACTGGCAGGTGCCGACCGCATGCTGTGGACCGCCTCAGGCGAGGTCGTCATCATGACCATCCTCGGCGGCGCGGGCACCCTCATGGGGCCGGTTCTGGGCGCAGGTGTGATCAAGTATCTCGAAAACATCTTCTCCAAGATCAACGAGAGCGTCCTGCACAGCTGGTTCCACTGGCTGCCCGACGGTCTGGAGGACGTGGTGGTTTGGATCTTTGCCCGCTTCACAGGCGAGGGCTGGCACCTCACTCTGGGTGTTACCTTCATGCTCGTCGTGACCTTCCTTCCTGGTGGTCTGGTCGAGGGTCTTACCCGCGTGTCGCACCGCCTGCGTAACGGGAAGAAGTCGAAGGACAAGCTCGACGATCCTGATCCCGAACATCACCCCGACCCTGAAAAACACGTCGTGTAACCACCGCCTAAAGGAGAAAAAGAATGGGTATTCTTGAAGTCAAAGGCGTGGGCAAACGTTTCGGCGGTCTGCAAGCGCTCGGCGATGTGAACCTCTCGGTCGAGGAAAACACCGTCCACGCCATCATCGGCCCCAACGGGGCGGGCAAATCCACCCTGCTCAACTGCCTCGTGGGCAAGCTCATCCCCGACACGGGTTCGGTCATGTTCAACGGGGAAAGCGTGCTGGGCCGCGCCCCCCACGAAATCAACCAGATGGGCATCTCCCGCGTGTTCCAGACCCCCGAGATTTTCGGTGATCTGACCGTGATGGAAAACATGATGATCCCCTGCTTCGCCAAGCGCGACGGGGCGTTCAGAATGCACGCGATGGAGCATATGGAGGACGAAGCCGAACTGATCCAGAAGGCCAAGGACATGCTCGACGAGATGGGCATGGCCTCCAAAACCGACATGCTCGCCTCCTCCATGTCGCGCGGTGACAAGCGGCGGCTGGAGATTGCCATGTGTCTGGTGCAGGAGCCGAAACTTCTGCTGCTCGACGAACCCACGGCGGGCATGGCACGGGCGGACACCAACAACACCATCGCCCTGCTCAAGCAGATCAAGGAAGAACGCGACATCACCATCGCCATCATCGAGCACGATATGCACGTGGTCTTCTCACTGGCCGACCGCATCACCGTGCTTGCACAGGGCACCCCCCTCGTCGAGGACACGCCCGATAACATTAAAGGCAACCCGAAGGTCAAAGAGGCCTATCTGGGTGAGACCCAACAGGTCTGAGGAGCGCGAGAGACATGGCAGAAAAACAGTTCAACCCGAACGTCAACCACGCCGAAACCGCGCCCGCGTTCTTTTCGGCATGGGACATCCACGCCTATTACGGCGAGAGCTACATCGTGCAGGGCGTTTCCTTCAACATCCACGAGGGCGAAATCCTCGCCCTTCTGGGCCGCAACGGGGCAGGCAAGACCTCGACCCTGCGCGCGTTGGCCCGCCTCGACGAGCCGCAACTGACCCACGGCGAGGTCTGGCTCGACCACGAACACCTGCATGACAAGACCTCCTATCAGGCCGCTGTCGCAGGCGTGGCACTGGTGCCCGAAGACCGCCGCATCATCGCGGGTCTGACGGTGGAGGAGAACCTGCAACTGGCGCAGATCGTGGAGCCCATTGGCTGGTCGCTCGACCGCATCTACGACCTCTTCCCGCGCCTGCGCGAACGTCGCAAGCAGGAGGGCATCACCCTGTCTGGCGGGGAGCAGCAAATGCTGGCGATCGCCCGCGCTCTGGCCCGCGACATCAAGGTGCTCTTGCTCGACGAACCTTACGAGGGTCTCGCCCCCGTGATCGTTGACGAGATCGAAAAGACCCTGCGAATCATCAAGGAACAGGGCATCACAACCGTGCTGGTCGAGCAAAACGCCGTGCGCGCGCTCAACCTCGCTGATCGCGCTGTGATCCTTGATACGGGCACCGTGGTCTATGACGGCTCGGCAAAGGAAGTGTTGGAAAACGAGCAACTGCGCGCGGAATACCTCGCGATCTGACGCCACCACCCAAAACAACATCCAAAAGGCCACGCCCCGCGCGTGGCCTTTTTCATGTGAGCCGCCCGCCCCTGCCCCCGAAACCAGACCAAAGCAAACGCGAAAGCCCCGCCAGATCGGCGGGGCTTCCCATGTCATTTATCCGAAAGAAGGATCAGTCGAGCGCTGCGTTCGAAATGTCCAGCGTGTAGGCCATGCCTTCCGGCTCCTTGGTGATCGCCGGGTTGTCGTCGGAAACGGCCGAAAGCAGCGTAGCCACGGTTTGTTCGTAGTCAGCCGGATCAAGCGCGCCGTTAGTGCGTGCGGTCAGCTTGGCAACCTCTTTCGCCATGTAGACTTGGTGGCTGAGCGTCTGCGCGCCGGTTTCGTCGTTGTCGATAATGATCTCGGCGGCTTCTTCAGGATGCTCTTCCGCGTATTTCCAACCCTTCATCGAGGCGGCAACGAAACGCTCCAGCTTGTCGACCATTTCGGGATCTTCAAGGGACTCTTCAAGCACGTAAAGACCGTCTTCCAACATCCCGACGCCTTGTTCGAGGTAGTTGAAGGTCACGAGTTCATCTTCCGAAATACCCGCATCAAGGATCTGACCATATTCGTTGTAGGTCATCACGCTGATACAATCGGCCTGCTTTTGCAGGAGCGGATCAACGTTGAAGCCCTGCTTGAGAACCTCGACACCTTCCTCGCTACCATCGGTCGGGATGCCGAGTTTGGCCATCCATGCGTAGAACGGATATTCGTTGCCGTAGAACCAGACACCGAGTGTGCGGCCTCTGAAATCTTCGGGGGTCTCAATACCTGTCGATTTCAGACAGGCCAGCTGAAGCCCGCCGTCTTTGAACGGCTGCGCGATATTGACGAGCGGAACACCACGTTCACGCGCCGCCAGACCCGCTGCCATCCATGTGGTAATGACATCGGCGCCACCACCTGCGATGACCTGTTCGGGCGCGATATCAGGGCCACCCGGCTTGATCGTCACGTCGAGATCAACCTCGTCGTAGAAGCCCTTGTCCAGTGCCACATAGTAGCCGCCGAATTGCGCCTGCGTCACCCACTTGAGTTGTAGCGTCAGCTCGTCGGCCGCATTGGCTCCTGCGGTCATGGCTGCCAGCGCCAATGCGCTTGTCAGTAGCTTTTTCATGTCTGTCGTCTCCACTGTTGTTGCGGCGTCTTTGCGCCTTATAGATTGCGCGGGTGTTCTCCCCGCTTTGATTGCGCGGGTGCTATCCCCGCTGTGACGGATGCCAGAAGGTCACCCCTTTTTCGATCAGCGACACCGCCCCGTAAAAGGCCGATCCCGTGACGGCTGCCACCGCGATCTCTGCCCAGACCATATCAAGTCCCAGACGTCCGACCTCGGTAGAGATGCGAAAGCCCATCCCCTTGATGGGCGATCCGAAAAATTCTGCGACAATTGCACCGATAAGCGCCAGTGTTGTCGCAATTTTAAGCCCGTTGAAAACAAAGGGCATGGCCGCAGGCAGACGCAGTTTCATCAATGTCTGCCCGTAGCCCGCGCTATAGGTGCGCATCAGGTCGCGCTGCATCGCGCTTGTGGCCTGTAGCCCCGCAACCGTGTTCACCAGAACGGGGAAGAAGACCATGATCACGACCACTGCCGCCTTCGACTGCCAGTCAAAGCCGAACCACATCACGAGGATCGGTGCGATCCCCACAATCGGAAGGGCGGCGACGAAATTGCCCACGGGCAGAAGGCCGCGCTGCAAGAACGGCGAGCGGTCGATAAGAACGGCAGTCACGAAAGCCGCGCTGCAACCGATGATGTAACCCGTCAGCGCCCCCTTCACGATGGTCTGGACAAAGTCCTCCCAAAGTGTGGGCACTTCCGAGATCAGCTTGAGCCAGATGGCACTCGGCGCAGGCAGGATAACGGACGAGACGCCGAAGAGCCGCACCACCATTTCCCACAGCACCAGCAGGGTCAGGCCAAAGATTACAGGCACGATCCACGCCCCGCGTCCGCGCTTGGCCAGCCACGTGTTGAACCACCAAAGGCCGAGCCAGATGGCCAGAACAAGGAGAACTTTCATCGCTGTCATTGCGCCATCCCCATCCGTTTAAGCACCACACGTTCTATCACGCCCACGATAATCACCAGCACCGCGGCGAGTATGGCGGCGGCAAAGAGCGCCGACCAGATCTGGATCGTCTGGCCATAGTAGCTGCCCGAAAGCAGACGCGCACCAAGGCCACGCACCGCACCCGAAGGCAGTTCGGCAACAATCGTCCCCACAAGCGCCGCCGCGATCCCCACCTTCAGAGAAGCGAAGAGATAGGGCATCGACGAAGGCAGACGCAGTTTGCGGAAGGTCTCGCCGCCGCTGGCGTGATAGGTCTTGAGCAGGTCAAGCTGCATCGCGTCAGGCGCACGCAGCCCCTTCACCATGCCCACGACCACGGGGAAGAAGGAGAGATAGGCGGCGATAATCGCCTTCGGGATCAACCCCGAAATCCCCATCGAATTGAGCACCACAATGATCATCGGCGCGATTGCGAGGATGGGCACCGTTTGCGAGGCAATGGCCCAAGGCATCACACCAAGGTCCATCGCGCGGTTGTGGACGATCCCCACAGCCAGCGCGATCCCCGCCAACGTGCCGATCCCGAAGCCCGCAAGCGTGGCCGAAAGCGTGATCCAGCCGTGATAGACGAGGCTGCGTTTCGAGGTGATCTTTTTCTCAACCGTGGTGTCCCACAGTTCCGCGATCACCTGATGCGGCGCGGGCAGTTTCGGACGCTCCTGCGTGAGCGTGTCGCTCACAAGCTCCGAGAAGGTCACTTCAATCTCCGCCCGTTCCGCTTGGTCATAGGTCCACTGGCTGTTCATCCAGACGGCCGCCGCATACCAAAGCGCGACGATGGCCGCGACGACGGTGAGAATGGGAAGGATGTTCTTCATACGACCCCTCCCCGCTTTGCCCGACAGGTGCCCGACAGATGTCCGACGCATGTCAGACGCATATCCGACCGCTCAAATCTCATTCTTCGTGCCCCGCTCTGAGGCCCTCACGCACGCGGTGCGCGATCTCGATGAATTCGGGTGTGTCGCGAATTTCGAGCGGGCGTTCCTTGGGCAGAGGGCTTTCGATCACATCCGTAATCCGCCCCGGACGCGGGCTCATCACCACGATCTTCGTGGAGAGATACACCGCTTCGGGAATGGAGTGGGTGACGAAGGCAATGGTCTTTTCCGTGCGCGCCCAGAGGTCGAGAACTTCCTCGTTGAGCTTGTCGCGCACGATCTCGTCGAGCGCCCCGAAAGGCTCGTCCATCAGCAGGATATCGGCGTCGAAAGCCAGCGCACGGGCGATGGAGGCACGTTGCTGCATCCCGCCTGAAAGCTGCCAAGGGAACTTCTTGCCAAAGCCGTCGAGGTCCACGAGTTCTAGCACTTTTCGAACACGTTCTTCCTGCTCAGCTTTGGAATACCCCATAATTTCGAGCGGAAGTTTCACATTTCCCGCAATTGTGCGCCACGGATAGAGACCCGCCGCCTGAAAGACATAGCCGTATGCGCGTGACTTTCGCGCCTCGTCGGGGCTCATCCCGTTGACCGTGAGCGTCCCGCCTGTGGGCGTTTCCAGCGCCGCGATACAGCGCAGAAAGGTCGTCTTGCCACAACCCGAAGGCCCGATGAAGGAGACAAAGTCCCCCTTGTTGATCTCCAGATCGACCCCCTTGAGCGCGTGAACCGGCCCGTCGTTCGTCTGGAATGTGAGGTCAACGCCCTTTGCGTCGATCACTGGTTTTTTCATGAGTTGTCCCGTCCCTGTCGCGGCCTGCATGTTTCACAGGCCGCGGTTTGTCCCGTTGGTTACTCAGGCTTATACGCCCGTTGCAGGAATGCCAGTGCGCTCCACAGGGCGCGGTGCAGTGAGGTCTTTCCACTTCGACAGCGCCGTGTTGACCGTTGCATTGGCCTCACGCGCCACGAACTTCCCGTGACCCTCTTTGGCCTTCAATTCCCCTTTATCAACAGCCACATAGCCGCGTGTCAGAACGTAGCGCGGTGTCGCGGTCACTTCGATCCCCTCAAAGACATTATAGTCAATCGCGGAGGCCTGTGTATCGGCGGAAATCACCTTGCTCGCATTGGGGTCCATCACCACGATATCTGCATCGGAGCCGACAAGGATCGCGCCTTTTTTCGGGTAACAGTTCAGGATCTTGGCAATGTTGGTGGAGGTCACGGCGACAAATTCGTTCATCGTGATCCGCCCTGTCTCGACACCCTTGGTCCACAGCACAGGCAAGCGGTCTTCTAGACCGCCCGTCCCGTTCGGGATCTTCGAGAAGTCGCCAACGCCGTAGCGTTTCTGATCGGTGGTAAAGGCACAGTGGTCGGTCGCCACGCAGGACAATGTGCCCGACGCCAGACCCGCCCAGAGGCTGTCCTGATGCTGCTTGTTGCGGAAGGGCGGCGACATCACGCGGCGGGCGGCATGATCCCAGTCCTCGTTGAAATATTCGCTCTCGTCGAGCACAAGATGCTGGATAAGCGGCTCGCCCCAAACACGCTTGCCCGCCAGTTTCGCGCGGCGGATCGCCTCGTGGCTCTCCTCGCAGGAGGTATGCACCACGTAAAGCGGCGCGCCCGCCATATCGGCGATCATGATCGCGCGGTTGGTGGCCTCACCCTCGACCTGCGGCGGGCGGGAGTAGGCATGGGCCTCGGGACCGTTGTTGCCCTCGGCCAGCAACGTCGCGGTCAGTTCCGCAACCACATCGCCATTCTCGGCGTGGACCAGAGGCGTTGCCCCCAGTTCGGCACAGCGTTTGAAGGAGGCGTAAAGTTCGTCATCATTGACCATCAACGCGCCTTTATAGGCGAGGAAGTGTTTGAAACTGTTGATGCCTTTTTCTTCCGTGACGATTTTCATCTCGTCAAAGACCTGCTCGCCCCACCATGTGATCGCCATGTGGAAGGAGTAGTCGCAGGAGGCCTGCGCCGACTTGTTGTCCCAGACCTTGAGCGCATCCAGAAGGCTCTCGCCCGGTCCGGGAAGGCAGAAATCTACGACCATCGTCGTCCCGCCCGCAAGCGCCGCGCGCGTGCCAGAGGCGAAGTCATCAGCGGAGAAGGTGCCCATGAACGGCATTTCAAGGTGCGTGTGCGGATCAATCCCGCCAGGCATGACGTAGCAGCCCGATGCGTCCAGCACCTCGTCACCCGTGAGGCCAGGCCCGATTTCGACGATAACGCCGTCCTCGATCTTTACATCCGCCTCATAGGTCAGATCGGCGGTGACAATTGTGCCGCCCTTGATCACTTTACTCATGGTCTTCTCCTTGTCGGTGGGCGCAGCCATCTATCGCGGCGCTGCCCTTCTTGTGTTCTTCAATGTCCCCCTGCGACGAAGCGAATGTTCCCCGCATAGGGATCTTTGCGCAAGGGGACGCCCCCTCGCCCGTTTGGCCTAGCTGACGACCTCCGCCGTTTCCAGAACCGCATGCAGGAGCACATCCGCACCTGCCGCAGCCCATTCGGGGCTGATTTCCTCGGCCTCGTTGTGGCTCAACCCGTCCACACAAGGACACATGATCATCGCGGTCGGTGCAACATCATTGATCCAGCAGGCATCATGCCCTGCGCCCGAAATGATATCCATATGGCTGTAGCCAAGTCTCTCGGCCGCATTACGCACCGCGCCCACGAGGGTCTCGTCAAAGGCAGGCGGCTCGAACTGACCCGATACGAAGCTCTCGAAAGACACCCCGATCTCTTCACAGATCTTCGGCGCACGTTCGCAGAACTCTGCCTCCATCCCGTGCATCACGTCGGGAAGGTGCGAGCGGAAATCAACCGTGAACACCACCTTGCCAGGGATCACGTTGCGCGAATTGGGGTAGACATCGATGTGACCGATGGCGCCCACGGCACCTGGCTGGTTCTTCATCGCGATCTCGTGGACCAACTCGGTGAGAAGTGCCAGACCACGGCCCGCGTTCTTGCGCATGTGCATGGGCGTGGAGCCTGTGTGGCTGTCCTTGCCCGTGACCGTGCATTCGATCCAGCGCAGACCCTGACCGTGGGTGACAACACCGATTTCCTTGCCCTCGGCCTCCAGAATCGGCCCCTGTTCGATGTGAAGCTCGAACATCGCGTGCATCTTGCGCGCGCCGACCTCTTCGTCACCGACCCAGCCGATCCGCTTGAGTTCGTCGCCGAATTTCTTGCCCTCGGCATCCTCGCGGTCGTAGGCCCACTCTTGCGTATGGCGGCCCGTGAACACGCCCGAAGCCAACATGGCGGGAGCAAAGCGCGTCCCCTCTTCGTTGGTCCAGTTGGTCACGACAATCGGGTGTTTCGTCTTGATCCCCAGATCGTTCATCGTGCGTACAGCTTCCAACGCGCCAAGCACGCCCAGAACCCCGTCGAATTTCCCGCCCGTAGGCTGGGTGTCGAGGTGGCTGCCCATGTAGACGGGTAGCGCGTCGGGATCTTCGCCCGCTCGGGTGGCGAACATGTTGCCCATGGTGTCAACGCCCATGGTCATCCCTGCGGCCTCGCACCACGACTTGAACAGCGCGCGGCCCTCGGCATCCTCATCGGTCACCGTCTGACGGTTGTTGCCGCCCGCGACGCCCGGTCCGACCTTGGCCATTTCCATAAGGCTGTCCCAAAGGCGGGCACCGTTGATCTTGATATTCTCTCCTGCGGCCATCTGCTTAGTCCTCTCTTAGTCCAATTCGCGGATCACATCGGCTAACGTGCCGACCAGCGTGTCAATATGCTCTTTTTCAATAATCAGCGGCGGGGACATTGCGATGATATCGCCCGTCGTACGGATCAATACACCCTTCTCATAGGCCTTGAGGAAGGCAGAGAAGGCACGTTTCGTAGGCTGGCCCGCGATCGGTTCCAATTCAATGCCCGCGATCAGCCCCATGTTGCGGATGTCGATGACGTGAGGCAAGCCTTTGAGCGAATGCACCGCCTCTTCCCAATAGGGTGCTAATTCGGCGGCGCGCTCGAAAAGCCCTTCCTCGCGGTAGGTTTCCAGCGTCGCCACACCTGCGGCGGCGGCAATCGGGTTGCCCGAATAGGTATAACCGTGGAACAGCTCGATAGCTTCCTCGGGGCCCTGCATAAACGCATCGTGGATTTGCGACGTGGCCAGAACCGCGCCCATTGGGATGACCCCGTTGGTCAACCCCTTGGCGCAGGTAATCAGGTCGGGCATCACGTCGAAATGCGCGGCAGCAAAGGACGACCCAAGCCGCCCAAACCCCGTGATCACCTCGTCAAAAATCAGCAGGATACCGTGTTTGGTGCAAAGCTCGCGCAGGCGTTTGAGATAGCCTTTCGGCGGGATAAGCACGCCCGTGGAGCCCGCCATCGGCTCGACGATAACCGCCGCGATGGTCTCTGGCCCGTGCAGGGCGACAATGCGTTCCAACTCGTCGGCCAGATCCGCGCCATGCTCGGGCTGGCCCTTGGTAAAGGCGTTCTTCTCAGGCAGGTGCGTATGCGGCAGATGATCCACCCCCGTCAGCAGCGAGCCGAAGAATTTGCGGTTGTTGACGATGCCACCGACGGAAATCCCGCCGAAGTTCACACCGTGATAGCCCCGCTCCCGTCCGATCAGGCGCGTCCGTGTCCCCTCGCCGCGCACACGGTGATAGGCCAGCGCGATCTTAAGCGCGGTCTCGACACTCTCGGAGCCCGAGTTGGTGAAGAAGGCATGGCTAAAGGGCTCGGGCGCCATATCGACCAGCTTGGTCGCAAGCTCGAACGCCTTGGGATGCCCCATCTGGAAGGCGGGCGCATAATCCAGTTCCGCCGCTTGCGACTGGATTGCCTCGATGATCTTGGGCCGATTGTGGCCCGCGTTACAGCACCAAAGCCCCGCCGTTCCATCAAGCACATCGCGCCCGTCATCGGTGCGGTAGTGCATTCGATCGGCGGAAACAAACATCCGCGGATTTTTCTTAAATTGACGGTTTGCCGTGAACGGCATCCAGAACGCCGACAAATCGTTCGGGCGTGTATCCCCATCCATAGCCATCTCTCACCTGTTGTTCTTCGTGTTCTTGTTGCGCGCAGCCTCGCGGGCAATGGCGACCGCCCAAGGCCGGCATGGCGGCAAGAAGCGCCGTCACAACAATACCCTGCGCTTCATTTGACCATTTGGTCAAGAGCCGCGACCATACCCGCCGCACAGTCTTCACCCGTTTGCTGAAAATCTATGCATTCATCACGCACAGGTCGCCACGGGCTTCCGAACAGACGGACAGCCCGCTTCACCCTCTTCGTGGTAGCATTATTTTCCACGAAGGGGCTATGATACCCAGAACTATCCGCGCGCAAACGACAGGAATCAACAGAGCAATGCCAGGGACAACTCCCCGCACACGAATCCAGATACGAAATACGCAAACCATTCTGGACGCGGCCCTCGAGGTCTTCTCGCGCAACGGTTTCCGTGGTGCGACTCTGGACCAGATCGCCAGCGAGGCGGGCCTGTCAAAGCCCAATCTGCTCTATTATTTCCCGTCTAAAGTGGCCATCCATCGCGCTTTGATCGACAACCTGATGGTGGCGTGGCTCGAACCCCTGCGCCAGATGGATGCGACGGGCGATCCAGTCGAGGAGATCATGGATTACGTGTTGCGCAAACTCGATATGGCGCGCGAATTTCCCCGTGAAAGCCGCCTGTTTGCCAACGAGATCGTGCAAGGCGCGCCAAATATCATGGACAAGATCGAAGGCGAACTGAAAGAGCTAGTCGACGAGAAAACCGCCGTGATCGCAGGCTGGATCGCAGAAGGGCGTATTCGTCCGGTCGATCCCTACCATCTGATTTTCTCGATCTGGGCCTCGACACAGCACTACGCCGATTACGATGCACAGATTCACGCGATTCTGCCTGACGACGAGAACAGGCGATTCTCGGATGCCCATGTCTTCCTCGAACAAATGTATCGCCGGATGCTCACGCCTTAAGCGACGACGCACGCGTGACCACCTGTTAACCACGAGCAAAAAAAGGCGGGGATATTAACCCCTCGTCAACCGTAACGCTTTATAAACGAAGTCGTGGGGGCTCCTTTCGAACCAAGGAGCTTAGCATGTCCGATATCATTGGTATGCAGGGCTTTGGAGGTGGGCAACTCGCCATATGGCAACCACCCGAAAATCCGAGGCCAGCCGTGCCCGAAGTCTCCAGAGCGGAGAATGACGGCTCGGCAACTTTTACGAGGGATCAAGACCTTCGCGGCCAGAATGGCTCGGAAAGCATCGCAAAAGGCGACACCGCAGCCGCGCGTGAGGCCCAAGCGACCAGCGAACAACGCGCCGCTTATGCGCCCGAGGAAAGCACAGACGACCGCAACACGCGAAAAGACGCGCGCAATGACGAGAATGTCATTGCCGGGCCGACCCCCGCCTTTCAGGCAAGTGTGCTTGAGGTTGAACGCGACCTGCGCAATGTGATCGCCAAGGTCGAAGCGCGCCGCACCCGACAGGCTGACGAGGCTGCCATCGCGCCGCGCGCACCTGAGGCCAGCGAGGCCGCCAGTGCCGCGTCCCGTTCCGACCCATCCCGCACCGCACAGGGACAGGATGCAACCGCGCCCGCAACGGCGACCAAATCAGCGCAGATCGAGACCCCCACGCCCGACCCGCAGCGCAGTGACGCGCCGACGGCACAGGCACAACCGACCGATCCTGCGGCGGCTCCGAGTGGTCCCGCCGCGCACCAGCCGACACCCTACGAGACAAACGGCTGATCCATTCCCCCTCGGCCAGGACGGCGAGGGCTTCATTTCCGACATGACACCACGCCCGCGCCGCGAGAGACATCTTGGCGCAATGGTCATCCGTGTCCGACGTCTTGCGCGACCCGCCCTCAAGCGGGCGTCCACCCCCTTGTGCGCCACAACGCCGCGACAGGGCCCAACCCCCTGCGCACACTTTTCCATCTCCCGAACACAGCCAACCGCATAGATAAGAAGCAAAAAGGGCGGCTCCCGAAGGAACCGCCCCGATTGTCATGTCGAAAAGATGTGCGCCCTACTCGGCTGCACCCGCCGCAACATTGTTGGGGTGCGTGGTCCAGTTGGCATAGTCGCCAACCGTCTCGCCCGTGCGCTCATCCAACTCGCCTTTGTCCAGCGTTCTCATGGTGATGCAGTCCTCAACAGGACAGACGTTGACGCAAAGGTTACAGGCAACGCATTCGTCATCCTTCACCGTGAACACCCGATCCGCGCTCATCTCGATAGCTTGGTGCGACGTGTCCTCACAGGCCGCGTAGCAACGCCCGCACTTGATGCAATCGTCCTGATTGATCACTGCCTTGGTGACGTGGTTGAGGTTGAGATACTGCCAGTCGGTGACGTTCGGTGTGGCCTTGCCCACCAGTTGGTCAAGCGTGATCTCTTTCTCGTCGAGATACTGGCTCAGGCCCGAAATCATCTCCTCGACGATCTTGAACCCGTAGGTCATCACCGCGGTGCAGACCTGAACATTGCCCGCGCCAAGCGCCATGAACTCCGCCGCATCGCGCCATGTGGTCACGCCGCCAATGCCCGAAATCGGCAGACCCGCCGTTTCCGCATTCCGCGCGATCTCGGCCACCATATTCATGGCAATCGGTTTGACCGCAGGGCCGCAATAGCCGCCGTGGGTGCCCTTGCCGTCAATCGTTGGCATGGGCGCGAAGAGGTCGAGATCGACGGAGGTGATCGAGTTGATCGTGTTGATCAACGAGACCGCATCCGCCCCGCCCCGCTTCGCCGCTTCCGCAGGGTAGAGGATATTGGTGATGTTCGGCGTGAGCTTGACGATCACCGGCAGGTCGGTCGCCTCCTTACACCAGCGCGTCACCATCTCGATATACTCGGGCACCTGCCCGACAGCCGACCCCATGCCGCGCTCGGCCATGCCGTGCGGACAACCGAAGTTCAGCTCGAACCCGTCGCAGCCCGTTTCGGCAATGCGCGGAATGATCGACTTCCAGCTATCGGCATCGCAGGGCACCATCACGGAGGCGATCAGCGCGCGGTCGGGGTAGTCCTTCTTGACCCGCGTCATCTCCGCGAGGTTGACCTCCAAAGGACGATCGGTGATCAACTCGATGTTGTTAAGACCAAGCAGGCGACGGTCCGCGCCGTGGATCGCGCCGTAACGCGGGCCGTTGACGTTGACCACGGGCGGGCCTTCCTCACCCAGCGTTTTCCAGACAACACCGCCCCAGCCCGCCTCAAACGCACGGCGGACGTTGTATTCCTTATCGGTCGGCGGCGCAGAGGCCAGCCAGAACGGATTGGGGCTTTTGATTCCACAAAAATTGCTCGTCAGATCGGCCATGGTTCAGCCCTCCCCCATCAATACTGCATGAATATCTTCGGCCGCATCGCGCCCTTCGGCAACGGCCGTCACGGTGAGATCCTCGCCGCCAGAGGCGCAATCGCCCCCAGCCCAAACACCGTCCATCGACGTGCGCCCGAATGTGTCCACGGCGATCTTGCCACGCTCCAGAGCAACGCCATCGGGCGCACCATCAAGCGTCTGACCGATAGCGAGAAGCACCTGATCGGCCTCCACCGTCACCGTCTCGCCCGAGCTTTCCAGACCGTTCTCAGTCTCGATGGTCAGATCGAAAGTCACGGCCGAAACCGCGCCATTGTCACCCGCGACAAAGCCCGAAGGACTTGCATGGGTCAGGATATGCACACCCTTGGTGGCGGCCAACTCCTGTTCATAAACCGAAGCGCTCATGCGATCCGCACCGCGGCGATAGGCCATCGTCACGTTCTGCGCGCCCAGAAGCTTGCTTTGAACGGCGGCGTCGACCGCGGTCATGCCGCCGCCGATCACCACCACATTGCGCCCGACCGGAAGGGAAGACAAATCGTCCGCCTGACGCAAATCCGCGATAAAATCCACGGCGTTCCGAATGCCCTCAAGGTCCGTGTTCGGCAAACGCAGCGCGTTCACCCCCGCCAGACCGATGGCCAGAAATACCGCGTCGAACTCCGCCTTGAGCGTATCCAGCGCAATCTCCGCGCCGAGCTTCTTGCCGTGCTCGACGGTGATCCCGCCGATTTTCAACAGCCAGTCCACTTCCGCCTGCGCGAAACGGTCGGGCGCTTTATAAGAAGCGATGCCGTATTCGTTGAGGCCGCCCGCTTTAGGACGTGCGTCAAAGATGGTGACATCATGCCCCTTCATCGCGAGGCGGTGCGCCGCCGACAGACCCGCAGGCCCCGCACCGACAACCGCGACTGTCTTGCCCGTAGGCGCGGCGCGCTCGAACGGATGCACATCTGCCGCCATGACCGTATCAGTGGCGTAGCGTTGAAGCCGCCCGATCTCGACAGGTTTACCTTCGGCCACCTCGCGCACACAGACCTCTTCGCATAGCGTCTCAGTGGGACACACACGGGCGCACATGCCGCCCAGAATATTGGCCTCCAGAATGGTCTTGGCCGCCGCTTCCGGCGTGCCCGTTGCAATCTGGCGAATGAACAACGGCACGTCGATCGACGTCGGACAGGCCGTCATACATGGTGCATCGTGGCAGAAATAACAGCGATCCGCAGCAACAAGCGCCTCATGCGCTTCTAGCGGCGGATGCAAATCCCCGAAGTTTTCGGTCAGCGCATCGGCGGCCAAACGCCCCGCAGCGATTCCCTTGGTGAAGACAGTCGTCGTCATGACGTTCGCACTCCCTTGGTTTAGCGCATTTGTTTCCATGCGTTTGATTATTGGCTTCAGATTGGCAGGAATGGCGATTTTTTATCAAGTGGTAAAAATGTGGATCGGCGAAATTTTCTCTCTTTTTGCCCCTCTGAGGCCAAATATTGCGTCGCGATCGCCCAAGCATTGGGCATTTCGGGCACGACGCAGCGCCTTTCGCACCTCAATCGCGGGTTTTCACGCACCGCGACGTAACGTATAAGCGCTAGAAACGTTCAACACCCGCACCACAGACGGGCGGCACAAATAAAGTTGGAACCGATGACGAAAACGAACAACGCAGATGTGGCATTCATTCAGGCGCTGGCCGAACTTCTGGACGCCAACGACCTGACCGAGCTGGAAGTGAAACGCGAATACGGTGAGAACGACCGCCTGAATGTGCGCGTCTCGAAAGCCAAGGACGTTGTGCAGACCGTCGCCGCACCCGCCCCAGTGGCCGCCGCAGCCCCCGTGCCCGCAGCAGCATCACCCGCCCCTGCGGCCGAAGCGGCTCCCGCCGATCCTGCATCCGATCCCAATGCCGTTCCATCACCCATGGTCGGCACCGCCTACCTCGCCGCCGAGCCTGGCGCAGATCCTTTCGTGAAAGTGGGCGACAAGGTTTCCGAGGGTCAGACCCTCATGATCATTGAGGCGATGAAAACGATGAACCACATCCCCTCGCCCAAATCCGGCACCATCAAGCGTATCCTTGTCGACGACGGTGCTCCCGTCGAATTCGGCGCGCCTCTGATGATCATCGAATAAGGGGCGCCCCCGATGTTCGACAAAATCCTGATTGCCAACCGTGGCGAGATCGCCCTTCGCGTGATCCGCGCCTGCCGTGAAATGGGCATCGCTTCTGTGGCGGTCCATTCCGAGGCCGACGCCGACGCGATGCATGTGCGTATGGCCGACGAGGCCGTGTGCATTGGCCCCAATCCCTCCGCGCAATCCTACCTCTCCTTCCCCGCGATCATCGCGGCCTGCGAGATTACGGGCGCGCAAGCGATCCATCCGGGATACGGCTTCCTGTCGGAAAACGCCGCCTTTGTGCAGATCGTCGAAGATCACGGCCTTACCTTTATCGGTCCTTCCGCTGAACACATTCGCCAGATGGGTGACAAAATCACCGCCAAGGAAACCGCCGAAAAGCTCGGCATTCCCGTGGTGCCTGGCTCCGCAGGCGGCGTGCCCGATGTTGATGCAGCCAAGAAGATGGCCGCCGAAATGGGCTACCCCGTCATCATCAAAGCCACCGCCGGCGGCGGCGGGCGCGGGATGAAGGTTGCCGAGAACGAAAGCGTGATCGAGAACGCCTTCCGCACCGCGCGTTCCGAGGCGAAAGCAGCCTTTGGCAATGACGAGGTCTATATGGAGAAATATCTCCAGAAGCCGCGTCACATCGAAGTTCAGGTCTTTGGCGACGGACAGGGCGGCGGTGTCCACCTTGCCGAGCGCGACTGCTCGCTCCAGCGCCGCCACCAGAAGGTGTTCGAGGAGGCCCCCGGCCCCTGCATCACCCCTGAGGAACGTGCGCGTATCGGCGGCATCTGCGCCAATGCGATCGCGGAGATGGGCTACAAGGGCGCAGGCACGATCGAGTTTCTCTACGAGGACGGCGAGTTCTTCTTCATCGAGATGAACACGCGCCTTCAAGTGGAACACCCTGTGACCGAGGCGATCTTCCGCCAAGACCTCGTGCGCGAGCAAATCCGTGTCGCGGCGGGCGAAAAGCTCTCCTTTACCCAAGACGATCTGATCCTCGACGGTCACGCCATTGAGGTGCGGATCAACGCGGAGAAACTGCCGAATTTCGCCCCCTGCCCTGGTACGATCACCCAGTATCACGCACCTGGTGGCCTTGGCGTGCGCATGGATAGCGCGCTCTACACGGGCTATACGATCCCGCCCTACTACGACAGCCTGATCGGGAAACTGATCGTGCATGGCCGCGACCGCGAGGAAGCTCTGGCCCGCCTGCACCGCGCGCTTGGCGAGTTGATCGTGGACGGGGTGGATACCACCGTGCCGCTCTTCCACGCGCTGCTGGCCGAGAAGGACATATTCACAGGGGATTACAATATCCACTGGCTGGAGAAATGGCTCGACGCCAACCTGCCGAGCTGATCCCGCCACGCAAAGCCAACATAAGACCCGCCCCACGGCGGGTCTTTTCTTTTGCCCGAACTCCCCCCATCCTATTGCCCATGAACCACGTCGACCTGACACCAGATCTATTACTGACCGCCTATGCCAACGGGGTTTTCCCGATGGCTGACAGCGCGGAGTCCGAGGAGATTTTCTGGCTCGACCCGCATGATCGCGGAGTGCTGCCGCTCGACGGTTTTCACATCTCCCGCTCGCTGGCCCGCGTGATCCGGCGCGAGACCTTCACCATCACCCTCAATCGTGACTTCCGCGCCGTCATGCGCGGCTGTGCCGACCGCGAAACCACGTGGATCAACCGCACTATCCATGAGCTATACGGCACGCTACACGACGAGGGATTCGCCCATTCCATCGAGGTCTGGGAGGGAGAGCGACTGGTCGGAGGGAGCTACGGCATCGCATTGGGGAGCGCCTTTTTCGGCGAGAGCATGTTCTCCTATGCCACCAACGCCTCGAAAGTCGCGCTGGCCTATCTCACGACGCACCTGCGCGCCAAGGGCTTCACGCTTTTCGACACGCAGTTCATCACCCCGCATCTTGCCTCACTGGGCGGCGAGGAAATCCCGCGCACGGCCTATCATGCGCGGCTCGCACAAGCTCTTCAAAAACAGGCGGAGTTTGGGAGAACCGAGGAGCTACCCTCGCCTCAGGACGTGTTACAGGCCAGCGGCCACACATCGTAACGCGCGTGGTCCATGGCGTTCAGCGCGGGCGAGGAAGCGATCATCCATCCCTCGAACGCGGGCTCGTCCATGTTCTCCACGCGGATCGTGAGATAGGTATAGGCGTCGCCCGCAGGGTTGCCCTCAGGATAGCGGCAGTCGCGCAACTCGGCCGTCAGATAGCCCCAGCTTTGCGGCGTGCCGCGCGTCAAGGTCAGGTCCGCGGAACGGCCCGTGAGCTTGTCGAGCACACGGATCGTGGCGCTCGCGGCGGAGGCGACCTTTTCCTGCGTCTCGGTGGTGACATCGCGCAGATCGCGCTGGAAGCCGCCATCGTCAGGAATGGATTGCAGATCTTCGAGCGACAGCCCCGTGCCCACGCCCTCACCAATGGTGCTGTTGTCGAACCCAATGGTGTCGTCGAGCGGCTGGACCACAATCGCGCCGAGGCCCGTATCGAACTCGTCATCACTCTCGACCGTCTGGGCGAAGGATGGCGCGGCCAACACAAGCGCAGCCGCCAAAATCACGCGCATCCGCATCACTCGTCCCCCGTTCCCGACACGAAACGCATCAGCAATTGCACGAGGCTCACCGCCCCTTGCGTATCTGCAATCACCTGACCGTCCTCGAAATTGAACATCGAGCCACCCGGCACAAGTTCGACGTAGTTGCCGCCCAAGAGACCCTCGGACGAGATCAGCGCCGCCGTGTCGTCAGGCAAAACGTAGCTCCCGTCGAGTGACAGCGCTGCTTCCGCACGGAAGGTTTCGGGGTTGAGGTCCATCGCAGTCACGGTGCCAATCTTGACCCCTGCGAGGCGCACATCCGTGCCCACGCCAATGCCCTCCGCCGTGCGGAAGGACGCGGTCAATTCATAGGCATTCTCGGCACGCTGGCCAAATCCCGTTGCCTGTCCAGCGAATACTAGAAAGCCCAAAGCGAGCGCCAAAACGCCCGCGCCTACGGCTACCTCTGTCGGATTCTCGGCCATTCGATACGGTTCCTTTCGGCCCCGCGCCCTTATTCGGGCTGCCACGCCTCATAGTCGCGACGTTCCACGGGATGGGGCTGGCGGATCGACCCTGCTGGCGCGTAGGCCGCAGCGGTGCCCGTCAGGTTCTCGACGTGCGGTTTTTCCCACTCTTTATGCACGAGCGGTTCATGACCCGGATGGTTGTCGAAGGTGCGATGCAGCCAACCGTGCCAATTGGGATCAATGCGCGAAGCTTCGACCTCACCATTGTAGATCACCCAGCGACGAGTATCGGCCTCATTGCGGTAAAAGAGGTTGCCCTGGCTGTCTTCACCGACCTTGATGCCGTGGCGCCATGTGAAAAGTTGCGTGCCAATGGTCTGGCCCTTCCACCAAACAACTGCGCGCAGAACGGTATTCAGGATACCCATGGATCATCCTCCAAAACGTTTGGACATTCTATGAACCAATCGGGCGGCGAGGTCCAGACGTTTGACCCTGAAAAACGAGGGTCCGCGGCAAGTTGCCAGTGATCAGCACCTCACGCCCTGCCCTTATGCGGCGGCGCGGCGGGCTGTCACCTCAATCTCGATTTTCATTGCGGGATCGAGCAGGCCCGCCTGAATCATGGTCGCGGCAGGACGCGCTGCGCCGAAAGCCTCGTGCAGCACGGGCCAACACGCCTCGAAATCGGATGCGTCGGGCAAGATGTAACGCACCCGAACAACGTCCGAAAGCGACGCCCCCGCCTCGTCCAGCGCCCCCGCAATCGTGTCGAGCGTGTTGCGGCATTGCGCGACGACATCCTGCGGCATTTCCATGGTCACGTAGTAGTAGCCCGTTGTGCCAGATACGAAAATCCAATCCCCATCAACCACGGCGCGGGCATACCCAATCTGCGCCTCAAACGGGGAACCCGACGAAATACGGCGGCGTTGGTCGGTCATGGGGTGTCCTTTCGATTTGTCGCGAGCGCCTTGCACTCCGATGGCGCAACTCTGTCGCCGTACGGACGCGTTGACAAGGCTTGGGCACGCAAGGCCATTGCGCGGAAACGGGATGACGCCTTTCTTCCGACCCGCAAAACGCAAAACCGCCCGCGCGGAACCAAATCCTGCGCGGGCGGCGTAAAACTTTCGCGATCCAGTGGCGCACCGTCCGAAATCTGGGCGGTCCGGTGAGCCAACCGGAGGGATTACCCTGCGGAGGCTTCCTTTTCCTCTTCCGAGAAAATGATCAGCGGCTTGGCATCCGAATTAACGGCTTCCTCGTTGACCACAACCTCGGTCACATTCTCCATTCCTGGAAGTTCGAACATCGTGTCGAGTAGGATGTCCTCAAGGATGGAACGCAGCCCGCGCGCGCCCGTCTTGCGCTCAATGGCGCGTTTGGCGATGGCGGTCAGGGCCTCTTCGGTGAAGGTCAGGGTTGCGGATTCGAGTTCGAACAGGCGCTGGTATTGTTTGACCAGAGCGTTTTTCGGCTCGGAAAGAATCGTCACCAGCGCGTCTTCATCGAGATCCTCTAGCGTCGCCAGCACGGGCAAACGGCCGACGAATTCGGGAATCAGACCGAATTTCAGAAGATCTTCGGGTTCCAGCTCTTTGAACAGGTCTCCGACGCCGCGCGATTCTTCGTCCTTCACGTCCGCACCGAAGCCGATGGCCGAACCTTTGCCGCGCTGCGCGATGATCTTATCAAGGCCCGCAAATGCGCCGCCACAGATGAAGAGGATGTTGGTCGTGTCCACTTGCAGGAATTCCTGCTGCGGATGCTTGCGCCCGCCTTGTGGCGGCACGGAGGCGACGGTGCCTTCCATGATCTTGAGCAACGCCTGCTGCACCCCCTCGCCCGACACATCGCGGGTGATCGAAGGGTTGTCGGATTTGCGCGTAATCTTGTCGACCTCGTCGATATAGACGATGCCGCGCTGCGCACGTTCGACGTTGTATTCGGACGCCTGAAGCAGTTTCAGGATGATATTCTCGACATCCTCACCCACGTAGCCCGCTTCCGTAAGCGTGGTCGCATCAGCCATGGTAAATGGCACATCGAGAATGCGGGCAAGTGTCTGAGCCAAAAGCGTCTTACCGCAGCCCGTCGGGCCGATCAGCAGGATGTTGGACTTCGCCAGCTCGATATCTCCCGCGCCGGATGAGGCGTGGTTGAGACGTTTGTAGTGGTTATGCACCGCGACCGAGAGGACACGTTTCGCGGTCGCCTGACCGATCACGTAATCATCCAGCACGCTGCAAATCTCTTTCGGCGTGGGCACGCCCTCGGAGGACTTCAGGCCAGAGGATTTCGTCTCCTCGCGAATGATGTCCATGCAAAGCTCGACACATTCGTCACAGATGAAGACGGTCGGCCCCGCGATCAGTTTGCGCACCTCGTGCTGGCTCTTGCCGCAAAAGGAGCAATAGAGCGTGTTCTTGCTGTCTCCACCGGTCGTGTTCGACATGTCTTTCCCCTAACGGCGCGCGGCCTTCGTCTGGTGTTTCCCTGAGCGGAACCGTCTGGTGCCCGTCCGGGATGTCGTGGGCCTTTGGCGCGGGCGCAGGCGGCGCATCGAACCGAAAGGCAAGCCCCCGTGCGGGAGGCCAATTCGTCGTCTGGTCCCCGATGCGGCCGCCTGAAATCAGACCGCCGCGCCGTGGTTTCGGGACCGAGTGTAGGTCAGCGAATTTTCGGGCACAATGGCAAAAACCTCCGAAGATGAATGCCGCCACCCGTGCCCGCAAATCCTCACGCGACCTACACACGCGCCCTTGTTTTACTACTCCTCGGGAGCACGATGCTCGAGAATGTCGTCGATCAGGCCGAAGTCTTTTGCCTCATCTGCGGACATGAAGTTGTCACGCTCCAGAGCATCGACGATCTCTTTCATCTTGCGGCCCGTGTGCTTGACATAAATGCCGTTGAGACGGTCCTTGAGCTTCTGCGTCTCCTGAGCGTGGATCATGATGTCGGTCGCCTGACCCTGATAGCCGCCAGAGGGCTGGTGGACCATGATGCGCGAATTGGGCAGCGCGAAACGCATCCCCTTCTCACCCGCGGTCAGCAGCAGCGAGCCCATCGAGGCGGCCTGACCCATCACGAGGGTCGATACTTTGGGGCGGATGTATTGCATGGTGTCATAGATCGAAAGACCAGAGGTCACAACGCCACCGGGGCTGTTGATGTACATCGCGATCTCTTTCTTAGGATTCTCGGCCTCAAGAAAGAGAAGCTGCGCACAGATCAGGCTCGACATGCCGTCATGCACGGGCCCGTTGAGGAAGATGATGCGCTCCTTGAGCAGGCGCGAGAAAATGTCGAAAGCACGCTCGCCACGGCTCGTCTGCTCGACGACCATGGGCACAAGTGTGTTCATGTAGGTATCAATCGGGTCTCTCATCTGTGGCCTGCCTCTTGCTGTCTTTGCGATGATTAGCGCGTAAATGTTACTCGAATCTTAGTTTCGGACGAAAGCGGCTGCAAGGGAGGGCGGCGCTTCCGCGACAATTCTACTAAAACTGAATGAATAGCGTCTTGCCACCAGCCACAACCCCGAATGCGCCGCTTGTGCACAGAAAAGTGTAAAGCGCGCTTGCGGCGCGCGGACCGTCCACGGGAACATGGCCGAAGCCGCGAAGAACCTTCGTAGCTTGCACGTGTCAGCTCTCGCTGTCGCCGTCGTTTTTCGCCGCAGGCACCCTGCCCTCGGCTGCATCGCGCGCGGCAAATTCCGCGTCCCACTCATCCTCATCGAACTTGATAAACAGCTCGCGGATCAGGAATCCCCCCGCCGCGAGGAAAATCAGGCCGAACATCGTCGCCCCGTTCGCCAGTTCGAAGAACCCCCACCCAACGGTGAAAGTGGTGAAAAGGATACGTCGCCAGAGCGGCTTCATAAACGGGGTGCGGACGTCGAAAAACTTGTTCATGGGCGCATATCACACGAGGCGCGGCAGGGGTACAAGGTGATTGTCCCACGCCAGCCCATCCGCGCGACCGACAAGCGACATGCCCGCTCCCGCGCCCTCAGGATCAAGCGCGACCAGCGTGCCGAATCCGTCAGAGCCGATCCACCCGCGTCCCATCGGCGCAAGGCCACAGATGTCGGAGCGTTGGAAGGATCGCAGGAACCGCCCCGTGCGATCAAAGGCCTGCACCCGTCCACCTTTGGGCGAAGTGATGGCGATGGCCTGACCGTCGCCCGAAAAGGCAATGGAGCCTGCGTAGTTGTGCATCCGCCCCTCTTCCTGAAGAGGCACTTCGGCCAGCCTCATCCCGCCTGCCCCATGCAGGCCAAGCAGCGGCGGCGCGGCGCTCTCGTCGCCTTCCCATTGCATCGCGAATCCGACCGTATCGTCATCTGCGACCGCGAGGTGGCGGATCGAATTGTGATGCAGGCTTTGATCAAGCGCGACCACCTCTGAGATTGCAAAATCCGCGTCCAGATAGGTCAGGGACGGTTGCATCGTGTCGAGGTTGAGCTTCTCACGCCCTTCGCCCGCATCGGGATGGGTGAAGATGCCCCCGACCGCCACGACCAGCCGCCCATCGGAGAGTTGCTGCACGTCATGGGGGCCGATGCCGCCGACATCGTGCGATCCGATCCGCGCATAGTCCCTACGGCGGTCCCAAAGGCCGATCACACCCTTGCGCTCGGCGAAATTGTTTTCTGTTGTCAGGAGGACATCGCCATCCGCCACGAACACCCCATGCCCCATGAAGTGGTGCCCCTCGGGCGCTTCGAGGCGACTAAGGACCGCGCCCGACACACAATCGAGCACCATGGCAAAGGTGCCTGGGCGGCGGGCAAAGGCCACCGCTTCGGGGCGCAGAGGATGGGCGGCGGCGGCATGGCCACGCGCGGGCAGGTCAATTCGGAAGGTCACGTCACCTTGTTCGGACAGACCGAACAGCCCGTAATTGCCGCCCGCATCCCGCGCCGCGCCAAGCATTGCAGGTCCACCCGCATCCGCCCATGTCAGCCGTGGCACGAGACTTGCGGCCAAGGCTCCGGCAAGAAATCCCCGTCTCGATGCTTTTACCGCCATCGGATCAGTCTCCGTCTCCTGCATTGAATCCCGCCGACACACCGAGCCGCGTGCCGATCTCGTTGGCCGCATTGTGCATCGCCGTGGAGATTGATTGCTGCGCGACTTCCATTTCAAACCGCTGGCCAAGATCATCCGCATCGGAGAAATCAGCATCGTCCAACGCCTCGATCTGCGCGATGGCACGGTCCAGCGCCGCTTTCGTCTCAACCGCCGCTCCATCCGACAAGGCCGCCGTCAGACGCTCCATCGCCGCAAGCGAGCCCGTCAGGTTCGCCGCCGCCCGCTCCGACCGCCGCGCCTCGGCACGGATCGGACGGGGGCGCTCAAAGGTGCCCATGGGACGCCCCAGACGCTGGTCGCGGTCGTGGGTGAGCGTGGCGGTCAGAACGGTATAGAGCGCCTGCGCCGCCTCGCGCGGGGAGAAGAAGAGCGTCGCATTCGGACCACCCGCTTCCGTCAACGCATCCGCATAGCCGCCCGCATCGAACCAGATCGCACGCATCTCCTGCGCCATCCGCATCAGGTCGCGCGCCTGTGCATCGAGCAGGTCACAGGCATAGCTGCCCGCCTCCAGCGGCGCGAACTGCGGATCGAAAAGCAGCATCTCCATGGCAAACAAACCACGTGCAGCGATGGAGACTTCGGCAAAGGCCGCCGCATCCGCAATGACGGGATCTTCATCGGCAATGAGCCCCGCCAAGGTGCGCGGGATCGCGCCCTTCTTGTCGGGCCAGAAGGAAATCGCCGTACCTGTTGTTCCGTGATCAAACCCTGCCAGCGTGAGCGGCTGAACCGCGAGCCATGCGTCAAAGGCATCATGGAAGGCGGCTTGGGTCGCGGGGCCCGCGCACTCCTGCGCCACCGCGCGCTCCAGCGCCTCACTTGCCGTCACAAACCCGTCGAGCGCGGGCGGCAGGTAGTCGGCAACCACACGCGCCACCGCCGCCGACTGCGCCGCTTCCTGCGTGTCTTGCGTCCCCGTTTCCTGCGCCAAAGCCGCCGAGGGCAACCCCATGACGGGGGCCAGACCAAGGGTCACGCAAAACATGAAGTTCGAAAGATAAGACATTGCAATTAAAGCCCTTCCAGATAGTCGATAAGCGCATCCTGATCCGCACCATCCAGCGCGAAGAACGCATCACGCGCCGCAGATGCCTCACCGCCGTGCCATGCAATCGCCTCGCGCAACGTGCGCGCGCGGCCGTCATGCAGATAGGCCGCCTTATCCCCCCGCGCCACTGTCTTGTGCAAGCCCAGAAGCGGTGCCGTGCGCCACTCGCGACCCGATGCCACGCCTTCGCCCACAGGTTCGGCCAAGCCCTCGCCCATGTCGTGCAGCAGCATGTCGGTGAAAGGATTGAGCGTCCCGCCAGCACCCGCCTCCCGCGGCTTGTGACAGGCTGCACAACCTGCATCGGAAAAAACGGGCAACACATCCGACTGCGCATTCCCCGCTTCAGGCGCGAGGCTTTCAAGATAGGCCACAACGAGATCAAGCACCGTCTCGTCCACTTCAAAGACCCGCGCATCCCCGTCACCATGTGGCAAGGCGCGACAAGCGGCCTGCGTCTCGGTGCAATCCCCCGCGCCCGCCTGATGCACGGGCGAGGACAGGCCGAGATCGCGATGAAAGGCCGTGGCGCTTTGATCGCGCAGATCGGGGTGAGCGGCGCGATAACCGAAGCGCCCCACGCGCCCGTCCGCAGCCCTCTGCACCCGTCCCGAAATCCCGTCCCCGTCGGCATCATCGGGATCGGCCCACGCCAGAATGGCTGCCTCTGGCACCGCCTCCATCGCCTGCATCGCGGCAAGCGGCGGGGCAAGACGCACGGAAAACTCCGCGCTCACGGGACCATAGGCGGCATCGCGCAACTCATATGACGGGTCGCGCAGCGTCACACCACCAACTACCCGATCCGCGTATTGCACGGACAGCGCAGCCTCCGCCGCCTGCCCCTGCACCGCGCGGGTCTGGACCTGTGCGCCATAGATGGGGTCAGGGTCGGGAAAGGAAGCGATCAGCGCATCCGAGACACCCGCCGCAGGCCGCACGCCCCGCCCGTTCTCCGCATGGCACCCCGCACAGGCCCGCGCGTTGTAGAGCGGTCCCAGCCCGTCAGAGGCCTTGGTCGAGGATGGCGAGGCCACCCAGAGCTTTTCAAACAGCGCCTCGCCCAGAACCGCGTCGAGCGGATCGGGATCAGCGGTCGAAGGATCAGGCAGCGACACCACGAGCGCCGCAGCAAGAGCCGCAAAACGACTGGCCCGCAGGAGGGTTTCCCCCCCTGCGGGCGCAGGTCTCAACCGTCGCACCACTTGCGACATCACGGGTTACTCGAAAACCGCGTCGGGATTGTCGAGGCTGTCGGAGCCTTCAACCTCAAGAGCGGCCAGATCAAGCACGGTAACCGCACGTTCGATCTCGCGGGTCTGCGCCACCAGCGCATCCACCGCGCCCATGATCAGGGCCTCGCCCCCCTCATTGCCGCGCGCAAGCATCTGGTCGTAGGAGAAACCACCTTCGGCAGCCGCCTTGATCTGCGCGAGTTTGGCAACAGAGGTATCAAAGGCATTCGACAGCGTTGCAGCAAGCGCGGGATCGGAAGCTTCGAGGAGGTCGTTCAAGCTCTCGCCCGACACCACTTCGCCCGACACGCGGGTGTAGCTGCCCGTGTAGACATTGCGCATCCCCAGACCGTCGTAGAAATGCGAGTTGTGGGTGTTGTCGGAGAAGCAATCATGCTCTTCCTCTGGATCGTTGAGCATCACGCCGAGCTTCATGCGCTCGCCTGCAAGCTCACCGTAGGACAGCGAACCGAGGCCGGTCAGCATCGCGGTGATGCCCGCGTCGGGATCGACGGTCACAGCCTCGCGTGCCGCACCACCTTCGGCCCAGTTGGCAACCATTTCTTCAAGATCGCTCACCAGAAGCTCGCTAGCTGCACGCAGGTAGTCGGCGCGACGGTCGCAGTTGTCATTGGTGCAATCGTCACCCGCCAGATAGTCGGTGTAGGAGCGTGTGCCCGCACCGTGGTCGGTGCCATTAAGGTCTTGGCCCCAAAGCAGGAATTCGATGGCGTGGTAGCCCGTGGCGACATTCGCTTCGACGCCGTCCGCCTCGTGCAGCACCTCACCCAGAAGTTCGGGCGTGATGTCGGTGGCGTCCACCGTGCCACCCGAAAGCGGCAATTCGGGGGTGGCGATCACGTTCAGCGCAGCCAGTTCGTTCTCGTCGGTCGGACCGCCATAGGAGGCGTCCACATAGTCGATCAACCCCTCGTCGAGCGGCCATGCGTTCACCTTGCCTTCCCAGTCATCCACAATCGGATTGCCGAAACGGAAGGCTTCGGTTTGCTGGTAGGGCACGCGGGCGCGCAGCCACGCCTCTTTCGCGGCGGCATGGGTGACGGGCGATGGATCGGCGAGGAAGGCTTCAACCGCATCGTGCAGGGCGCGCGCGGTGATCAGGCTGTCTTCATAGGCAGCGTGACCGATATCGGCGTAGGTCTCGACAACTTCGGCGGGACCAGCAAAAGCGGCCCCCGCGGCGAGCGTCGCGGAAAGAGCGGTTGCGGTAGAAAGCGCGGCAAGGCGTGTGCGTTGCGACATTGGTTCTGTCCTCGTGTCTGCCCGCGCGCTGGTGCGTTCAGTGACCGCGCGTCGGGACCATGTATTTGATCGGCGCAGCCTCTTGGACCCTGCGTCGGAGCGATGGCGCAATAACTGACTTTTTCAATCAGGCATGTCAATCCCGATTTTTTCACTCGGATTTAAGGCCGATCAATCAAGCGTCTGCCGATAGCGTTTGAGCGCCACCGCCGTAATCACCACCAAGATCACGCAGATCGCCCCGATGTCAGGCAACACTTCCGCCACCCCCGCGCCCTTGACCATCACCTTGCGCACGAGCCGCAGGAAATGCGTCGCAGGGATCGCCGTGCCGAGCGTCTGCGCCCATGCGGGCATGGCGGCGAAGGGGAACATGAAGCCCGACAGGAGGATCACGGGCAGGATGGTGAAGAAGGAAATCTGCATCGCCTGCATCTGGCTGCGCGCCAGTGTCGAGACCAGAAAACCGAGCGCGAGATTGACGAGGATATAGAGGTTGAACCCGATGAAGAAGGCACTGAAATCCCCCGCGAAAGGCACGTCGAAAAGCGCCCGCGCCGCGATCAGGAACACCGCCGTCTGTACATAGCCCATGAAGACGTAAGGCAGGATCTTGCCCAGCATCACCTCGGAGGCGCGCGCAGGTGTGGCGATCAGGCTCTCCATCGTCCCCCGCTCCGTCTCGCGCACGATGGCAACGGCGGTGATCATCACCATGGTCATCGACAGGATCACCGCCAGAAGGCCTGGCACAATGTTCACCGATGTCTCCCCCTCGGGGTTGAAGGCACGATGGATCACCACTTCAAACGGCGGCGGCACAGGCGCGGCAAAGGACAAAGGCCCCGTCAGGCTCTGCGCCATGGCCGTCTCGACCACGCCGTCAATCGCGCCGATGGCCCCTGCGGCGGCGACAGGATCGGAGGCGTCCACGGTGAGGAGCAATTGCGGCACCCTGCCCCGCATCGCGTCGCGGGCAAAGCCTGCGGGGATCGTCACCACCACCGTTGCCGTGCCGTCCTTAAGCGCCAGAAGGCTCTCATCCGCCGATTGCGAAATGCCAACGAAATCAAAGTAATCGGAAGTCTCCATCCCCGCCAGAAGCGCGCGCGCCACGGGGCTTTCGTCGCGCATCTCCACCAGCGTGGGCAGGTTGTGCGGGTCGGTATCGATGGCATAGCCAAACAGCAAAAGCTGCATCACGGGCACGCCGATCATCATCGCGAAAGTCACGCGGTCGCGCTTCATCTGGATGAATTCCTTGACCAGCACCGCGCGGAACCGCGCCCATGAGAAAAGATCGGACAGGCGGCTCATGATGCCCCCTCCTGCGCGCCGAAGTTATCCGACGCCCCTGCCATGAGATAGATGAAGGCCTCCTCCAGCCCTGCGTCCCGTTCCGTCCAGACATGGGTCTTGCGCCGCCCCTCCTCCTGCGCCAGCGCCACCAGCGCGGCACGGTCCGTGCCCGAGACATGCAGCTTGTCGCCGAAACGGATCACCTGCCCCGCGCGCCCGTCCGCCTTGAGCCGCTCTTCCAAGGGCGTCAACTCCCCGCCTGTGACCACGTAGGTGGACAGGCCAAGGGTCTGCGGGATTTCGGAGGCCACCCCGTCGATCAGCTTTTTGCCATAGGCGATATAGGCGATGTGGTCGCATTGCACCGCCTCGTCCATGTAATGCGTGGACACCAGCACCGTCACCCCGCGCGCCGACAACCGCCGTATCTCGTCCCAGAAATCACGCCGCGCCTTGGGATCAACCCCCGCCGTCGGCTCGTCGAGCAGCAGCAGTTGCGGCGCGTGGATCATGCAGGACGCCAGCGCCAGACGTTGCTTCCACCCGCCCGACAGCGTGCCCGCCAACTGCCCCTCGCGCCCCGACAGACCAAGATCTGCAATCGCCTCGCGCACGCGCTCGCGCCGCTTGGGCATCCCGAACATCCGCGCGGTGAAATCGAGATTCTCACGGATGGTGAGGTCTTCGTAGAGCGAGAACCTCTGGGTCATATAGCCCACCCGTTTCTTGATCTCGCGCGACTGGCGGCGGATGTCGAAGCCAAGGCATTGCCCCTCACCCCCGTCCGCCGTGAGCAGCCCGCACATCATGCGGATCGTTGTGGTCTTGCCCGAACCGTTGGGACCGAGAAACCCGTAGATCGCGCCGCGTTTGACCTCCATGTCGAATCCGTCCACCACGCGGCGCCCGTCAAATTCCTTGGTCAGCCCGCGCACCGAGATGGCGATATCGTCCTGCGCGCCCATGTCACTCACCGACCGCAGTACGCGCGTCCACCGTCACAGGCTGCCCGGGCAAGAGCCCCGCGCTCGCCGCCTCCTCGACCCGCGCCTCGACACGGAACACCAGACGGTCGCGCGCCTCGCGGGTGTAGAGGATCGGCGGGGCATATTGCGGATCGGAAGCCAACCGCGTGATATGAGCCGTGATTCCCTCAAGGCATCCGTCGCAAGAGAGCGCCACCTGCGCCCCCACGGCCAGATCCGCGCGTTCCCCCTCAGGCACGAAGAAAAGCGCGGTCATCGCATCGGGTTGCAGCAGGGAGACCACGGGTGAACCCGCACCCGCAACCTCGCCAGCATCATAAAACACCCGCTCCACACGGCCCGCGACAGGGGCGAAGACCTTGCGATCGGCCAGTGTCTCCCGCGCCAGATCGACCTGCGCACGGGCGGCACTCACAGCGGCCTCGGCGGCCACGCGCTGCGCATCGCGGGCGGGCAACTCCTGCACCGCCAGTTCCGCCTCCAGCCGCGCGACCTGCGCCTTGGCCTCATCAAGGGCGGCGCGCTGGTCATCCACCTGCGCCTGCGCCATCGAGCCACGCTCCAAAAGCGCCTCCGAACGGGTCAGCCGCGTCTGCGCAATCCCTTCGGCCACCCGCGCCTGTTCCAGTGCCGCGCGGGTCACATCGGCCTCCGCCTCCCGCGCGCCCGTGGAGAGGTTTTCCAACTCCGCCTGCGCCCGTGCCAGTTCCGCCTCCGCCGCACGCAGGGCCGCACGCTGCTTGCCATCGTCGAGGGTGAAGAGGAGCGCATCGGCCTGCACATCCTGCCCCTCGACCACCTCCAGCGCCTCGATCCGCCCCGTGGCCGAAGCAGCGGCATAGACGAAATCCGCCTCCACATAGCCGTCATAGACATAGGCGGGCGGCGGATTGATGCCTGGATAGACCGCAGCGATGATCGGAATCAGCCATTCGGGCAAGGTAAGCGCCAACATATCAGCTCTCCTTTCGCGGAGTTGCGCCGCCGACAGGCGGCAAGGCGGGATCAAGCCCCGCGTCGAGAATGTCGAGAAGACCATCGAAAACCGCGGCGAAATCTGTCCCGCCGCTGGCATGAATATCAAACACCTGATCCATGATCGCGTGCAGCGCCAAAGGCCCCATGACAAGGCGCAGCGCGAGATCGGGATCAATCGCGCGGATATGCCCCGCCTCCACCGCCCGCGCGAACATGCCCCGCGCGGCGGGCAGCACATGGTCGATCACCCGCGCACGGTAAATCGCGGCCAGTCGCGGATGCCCGCCCGCCTCCTGCACCACCAGACGCGGCACGGCGATCACCTTGGGATCGGCAAGCTTTGCCGCCACCATGGGCAAAAGGCTGCGCAAAAGCACGCGCGGATCGCCGTTAAAATCATTGAGCCGCGCCGCAACGCTCTGCGCCACACCGCCCACAGCGCGATCCACCAGCGCCTCGATCATCGCATCTTTCGACGGGAAGTAGAGATAGACCGCGCCCTTGGAGACCCCCGCCCGCCGCGCAATGTCCTCCACGCGGGTGCGGTCGAAACCCTTCTCCGTGAACAGAGCCAGCGCCGCGTCGAGCAGCTCGTCGGGACGTGCCTCCTTGCGCCTGCGGAACTTCGGCGCGGCCTCTGTTTGCGGCGGGGGCTGATCTGGGGCGTTCGGTTCGGTCATGTCGCCTCGCATGATGGGAACGGGAATCATTTCCCCTCCACCTTACTAAATGACTGGTCAGTTAGTAAGTGACATGGATCAAACCGCCACCGCACGGCATCTCGCTGCACCAATGAGACAGACAGAAATCAGAGGTTTGGCGGCGTCCCCCGCGCCCCACGAGTCACGCGGTCAGATCATCCGTGCCATCGTCAGTGGACGCATCCGCCCCACCCTCGCGCTCATCCTCAAAGGCCAGACCGATATCGTCACCGAGACTCCCGAGATGCGCCTCGATTGCGGCCACTGCGGCTTGCGGATCACGGGTGCGCAGGGCGTCAAGAACGGCGCTGTGCTGGCTGATAACCCGATCACGGTTGCGCCGCTGGATCGCGCTGAGATAGCGCGTGCGCCACAGCCGCTGCATGATCCACGTATGCAACTCGATGAGGGCCTTGTTGTGGGTGATCCGCGCGATGGTGGCGTGAAACTCCATATCCCGCTCGAACATATCCAGCGGGTCCATCGTGTCGAAATGCTCGGCCATGAAGTCGCGGATCGCGGCCAGTTCGTCGAGTTCCGCATCGCTCGCGGCAGTGCAGGCCAGTTCGGCGGAGAGCTTTTCGAGCGACAAAAGCACCCGAACCTGATCGGCCACGTCACGGTAGCTTGGATTGGCCACAACGGGCGAGCGCGCGGGGCGCAGAATTACCAGCCCCTCCTGCGCGAGAATTCGGATGGCCTCACGCATCGGAGTGCGACTCACGCCGAGTTCGGCGGCATTGTCGCGTTCCTTGATCGTGTCTCCGGGCTTCAACTTGCCACGAAGAATGTCCCGCCGCAGATGACGGGCGAGCTGCGCGGCAAGGGAATCCGCATGAGGATTTTCGTCGAAGCCATTCATAATCAACCACTCTTTAGCCCGAAATGACCTCTTGCGGGAACCCGCATTTTTTCGCCGCTCCGCTAGGTCATCCTCTCGGGCTTTGGTATACCAGAAGTCGAAAAGTGTCGCCACAGCTTCGAACGAGCGCCGCGCCAGAAGAGTATACCCGCAAGGATCAAAGCCACATGACCACCCTCACCGCCCCGACCCAGTTGCCCGACTACACCGACACCGTGCGCCTTGCCGAAGCTGACAACGTGGTCACAGCCAAACGCGCCTTGGCCGCGGGCGAATGTGGTGCGTTGGAAGCCATCCCGCGCGGACACAAGATCGCCACCCGCGACATCGCCAAGGGCGAGGCGGTCATCAAATACGCCCAGACCATTGGCTATGCCGCCTGCGACATCGCAATGGGGGCGCATATCCACACCCACAACCTCGAATTTCGCAACGTGGACGCGCAATACGAGTTCGGCACCAACCTGCGCCCCGTTGCCCCCGCGACCACACAAGACACCTTCATGGGCTACAAACGCCCCACAGGCCGCGTCGGGACGCGCAACTATATCGCCGTCCTGACCTCGGTGAACTGCTCGGCCACCGCCGCGCGGATGATTGCCAGCCACTTCACCCCCGAACGCCTCGCGCCCTACCCCAATGTCGATGGCGTCACCGCCTTCGTCCACGGCACGGGCTGCGCCATGGGCGGTGACGGGACAGGGTTCGAGTTCCTGCAACGCACGCTTTGGGGCTACGCCAAGAACCCGAATGTGGGCGGCGTGCTGATGGCGGGTCTTGGCTGCGAGATGATGCAGATCGACTGGCTGATCGAATCCTACGGCCTCACCCCTGGCCCGTTTTTCCAATCCATGAACATTCAGGACGTGGGCGGCCTGCAAAAGACCGTGGCCCTCGGCATCAAGAAGATCGAAGCCATGCTTCCTGAGGTCAACAAGGCCACCCGCGAGGAAGTGCCCGCCTCTGAGCTCATGGTCGCGCTGCAATGCGGTGGCTCGGACGCGTGGTCGGGGATCACCGCCAACCCCGCCGTGGGCTATGCCTGCGACCTGCTCGTGGCCCAAGGCGGCACGGGCGTGCTGGCCGAAACGCCCGAAATCTACGGCGCAGAACACCTGCTGACCGCGCGCGCCGCCACGCCAGAAATCGGAGAGAAACTCCTCGACCTGATCAAATGGTGGGAGGACTACACCGAACGCGCGGGCGGCTCGATGGACAACAACCCCTCGCCGGGCAACAAGAAGGGCGGGCTGACCACCATCCTTGAGAAGTCACTTGGCGCGGCAGCCAAGGGTGGCACGACACCGCTCAACGGCGTCTACAAATACGCCGAACCCGTCACCGCGAAGGGCTTCACCTTCATGGACAGCCCGGGTTACGACCCCGCATCGGTCACAGGTCAGATCGCCTCGGGCTGCAACCTTGTGTGCTTTACCACGGGGCGCGGATCGGCCTTCGGCGCGAAACCCGTCCCGTCGATGAAAGTCGCCACCAACACCGAGATGTTCACCCGTCTCGAAGAGGACATGGACCTCAACGCAGGCACCATCATCTCCGATGGCAAGAGCGTCGAGGAGGTGGGCCGCGAAATCTACGAGATGTGGTTGCGCATGGCGTCAGGCGAGAAAACGAAGTCCGAAGTGATCGGCCTTGGCGATTACGAATTCGTGCCGTGGCATGTCGGCGCGGTGATGTAATCCGCGCAGCGATGACACCCCATCCATGACACAAAGGGTTCGCGGCGGAGAGGGTCGTCGCCTACCCGCGCCCGATATAGGGCATGGCGCTGGCCATCACCGTCATGAACTGCACATTCGCCCCCAAGGGAAGTGATGCCATGTGCAGCACGCTGTCGGCGACGTGTTTCACATCCATCACAGGCTCCACCTCGATATGCCCGTCCGCCTGCGGCACGCCCTGCGTCATCGCTTGCACCATATCGGTGAGCGCATTGCCGATGTCGATCTGACCACAGGCGATGTTGAAAGGCCGCCCGTCCAGCGAGAGCGAGCGCGTCAGACCCGTGATCGCGTGTTTCGATGCCGTATAGGCCGCCGATCCCCAGCGCGGAACATAGGCCGAGACCGACCCGTTGTTGATGATCCGCCCGCCCTGCGGGTCTTGCTTACGCATGGTCGCAAAGGCCGCCCGTGCGCAGATGAACGACCCCGTGACGTTGATATCGAAAAGCTGGCGCCAGTCGTCTACGTCGATCTCGTCGGGTGTCGCGCCCTTGAGCGACACGCCTGCGTTGTTGAAGAGCGCGTCAATCCGCCCCCAAGTATCAAAGGCGCGAGCGAAGGCCGCGTCGATCTGCCTGTGATCAGTCACATCGGCAGGCAGCGCCAGCGCGTTCTCGTGGCTGTCGGCCATCTCCGCCACGTTGGCCTCTGTGCGCCCCACGATACCCACGCGCCAGCCCTCGGCCAGAAATTGCTCCGCCGTCGCCTTGCCAATCCCGCGCGCGCCGCCCGTGATGATGATCGTCTTGCTCATGAGGGTCTCCTCTTACGTTATCTCGCTGCATATCTACGGGGTGCGCGTGCCCGACAAGTGCCCGACAGATGTCCGACACATATCCGACGGGCCTTTTGCATCCCCGCAGAGTCGTGGTCAGTGGTTGTCGCGCGGCAGGTTCTCGCGGATCTTGTGGTAGCTCGTGGCCAGTTCAAGACACCCGCCATCGGCCAGTTGCCCGACGTGCTTGCGGTAGATTTCCTGCCACGGGGTTTGATGCTCAATCACAGGCGGCTCCCATGCGTCGATGCGGGCCTGCCACTCCTCTTCTGGGACCAGCGCGTTCATCGTCGAGGTGTTGAGATCAAGCCGCACCATGTCGCCCGTTTCGAGATAGGCCAGACCGCCGCCCACAACGCTCTCGGGCGAGGCATTGAGGATCGAGGGGCTCTCGGATGTGCCCGACTGACGCCCGTCACCCACGGTGGGTAAGTGATTGATTCCCTGACGGATTAGCGCATCTGACGGCTGCATGTTCACCACTTCTGCGGAGCCTGGATAGCCAACACACCCGACCCCGCGAATGAAGAGGATCGTGTGCTCGTCGATCTCCAGATCAGGGTTGTTGATCTCCGCGTGGTAGTGTTCGGGGCCTTCAAAAACCACCGCCCGAGCTTCGAAGACATTCTCGTTACCCGGCTCGTTGAGGAAGCGTTCTTGGAAGTCTTTCGAGATCACCGAGGTCTTCATCAGCGCGCTGTCGAAGAGGTTGCCAGAGAGCACCTTGAACCCCGCATTGGGACGCAGCGGCTTGTCGAAAGTGGTGATGACATCAGCGTCCAGAGTGCCCCATGTAGCGAGGTTCTCACCCATGGTTTTCCCCGTCGCGGTCATCGCACCCTGATGGATATGCCCCGCCTTCATCAACTCCCCCATCACCGCAGGCACGCCGCCCGCACGGAAGAAGCTCTCGCCGAGATAAACGCCCGCTGGCTGCATGTTCACCATGAGCGGAATTTCGAAGCCCACGGTCTCCCAATCCTTAACATCAAGCGGCACGCCCGCATGACGTGCAATCGCCTGAAGATGCGGCGGCGCGTTGGTCGATCCACCGATGGCGGCATTGACTTTTATTGCGTTTTTAAAGGCTTCTCGAGTCAGAATGTCGGAGGGCTTGAGATCTTCATAGACCATCTCGACGATCCGCTTGCCCGTCTCATAGGCCATCGCCATACGCTCGCGGAAAGGCGCGGGGATCGCTGAATTCCCCGTCAGAGACATGCCCAGAGCCTCGGCCATCGCGTTCATCGTCGAGGCAGTGCCCATGGTGTTGCAATGCCCCAGTGAGGGCGCAGACGAGCAGACGCGCTCCATGAATTCGTCGTAGTCGATCGCCCCCTCGGCCAGAAGGCGGCGACTCTCCCAGATGATCGTGCCAGAGCCCGCGCGTTCACCTTTCCACCACCCGTCGAGCATCGGCCCGCCGTTGAGCGCAATCGCGGGGATATCCACCGTCGCCGCCCCCATGAGCTGTGCTGGCGTGGTCTTGTCACAGCCCGTCGTCAGCACCACCCCGTCGATGGGGTAGCCGTGCAGAACCTCGACCAGCGAGAGATAGGCAAGGTTACGATCCAGAGCAGCCGTAGGCCGTTTCCCCGTCTCCTGAATGGGATGGACGGGAAATTCCATCGGTATACCCCCGCCCGCGCGGATACCCGCTTTGATCCTGTCCATGAGAAACACGTGGATCTTGTTACAGGGCGAAATGTCCGAGCCCGTGTTGGCGATGCCGATAACAGGCTTGCCGCCCTGCAACTCCTCACGCGTGTATTCTTGGTTCTGATACCGCTCGATATAGAGCGCGGTCATTCCCGGATTGTTGGGATTGTCGAACCATTCCTGACTGCGGAACCGTTTATTGGCACGGGTATCGTGAGACATGCGCTCCTCCCCAGAGGCATAGGGTTTTCAAATATCGCTGGCATGGCATGGGACCGATTCTCGCGGCCCCGCCCTGCGTGACGATGATCGCATGAGGTATACCGAGCGCAAGTGAAATTTGGTATACCAAATCGCCTCACATCCCCTTTGCCCTCGCGCCTGTCCCTTTGCACCCACATCTGCACGCGCCATCCGCATATGATTTCCTGCCATGGACGCATGTAAATTTGCAGGTCGTGGAGCATTGAGATTACTGGCTTTCCCCGCACCGATAAAATGGTATACCATTTTGAAAAATACGCACACGCACCGACAGGAAACCCCGCCCAATGACCTCACTGACCAATCCCGATCCGAACGGCACCTTCGTGGGACGCATCTGGCGCAAAGCCGCTGGACCAAGCCTTGTCACCCTGCGCGGCGACACGGTGGTCGACATTACCTGTGCCGAGGTGCCCACCATGCGCGACCTGTTGGAACGCGATGACGCGGTAGAATGGGTGCGCGGTGCCAAGGGCAAGGCGATCGGCACGCTCGACGAGTTCAACGCCGCCTCCACACCCGACGCGGGTGATGAGGACATGCGCCTGCTTGCGCCCTGCGACCTTCAGGCGGTGAAGGCCTGCGGCGTGACTTTCGCGGAATCCATGGTCGAGCGTGTGATCGAGGAACAGGCGGCGGGCGATGCCGAGCGCGCCGAGGAAATCCGCGCCCGTGTTGCTGCTCGGATCGGGGACAGTCTCAATGGCATCGAACCAGGTTCCGAGCAGGCAATGCAGGTCAAATCCGTGCTGCAAGCGGAGGGGCTTTGGAGCCAATATCTCGAAGTGGGCATCGGCCCCGACGCGGAGGTTTTTACCAAAGGGCAACCTCTCTCGTCCGTGGGTTGTGGCGCGGCGGTCGGGCTGCATCCCGTGTCGAAATGGAACAACCCCGAACCCGAGATCGTCATAGCGGTCAACTCCCGCAGACAGATCAAGGGCGCGACGCTCGGCAATGACGTGAACCTGCGCGATGTCGAGGGGCGCTCGGCGTTGCTTCTGGGCAAGGCAAAGGACAACAACGCCTCTTGCGCCATCGGCCCGTTCCTGCGGCTCTTTGACGACACCTATGGCATGGCGGACGTGGAACGCGCGGAACTGACCCTGAAGGTCACAGGCGAGGACGGTTTCGTGCTCGACGGTCACAGTTCGATGACCAAAATCTCGCGCAAACCCGCCGACCTCGCGGCCCAAACCTGCGGGCCGCACCACCAATATCCCGACGGGTTCTTCCTCTTCCTCGGCACGCTTTTTGCCCCCATTCAGGACCGCGACACCAAGGGGCAAGGCTTCACCCACAAGATCGGGGATGTGGTGACGATCTCCGAGCCGAAACTCGGCACGCTCACCAACACCGTGCGCCTGTCAACCGAATGCCCGCCGTGGACCTTCGGCACCAGCGCACTCATGCGCAACCTTGCCGCGCGCGGTCTGATTTAGAGCACTGCGACAAGATCAGGGAGGACCGGATATGAACATCTGCATCATCGGTCAGATAATCGATACGATGACAGCCGTGGCCGGATAGTCGCCAGCGCGTAGCCGCACCACGAAAAGGCGACTGCGGCGCGTTAGCGCTTCCACCGGTCAAGGCGGGCACGGGCGCCGCGTTGCAACACGATACTGTCCACATCTACGGCGGTGAAGAGGCTGCCAGCGGCAACGGCCTTTTCGAGCATCTCGTCATTGGTGGCGATGAACCCCGCAGGCAGACCCGCCGCACGGGTGCGCGACAGCCCGTCCTCGACCGCGGCCACCACGTCAGGATGCATCATATCCCCCACATGCCCCATCGACGCGCCCAAATCCGCAGGCCCGATGAACACGCCGTCGATCCCGTCCACGGCGGCAATCGCCTCCAGATCATCAAGCGCCTGTTTGGTCTCTACTTGCACCATCAGGCAGATCTCGTCGCGTGCCTTCTGGAAATAGCCGTCCACTGCACCGAAAGCATTGGCCCGCGTCATGCCGCTCATGCCACGCACACCTTTGGGCGGATAGGCCACGGCGGCGGCGGCCTTCTCGGCCTCTTCGACGCTCTGAACGTAGGGAACAAGAATGCTCTGCGCGCCCACATCCAGAACGCGTTTGATCTCGGCGGTGTCGTTTTCAGTCACGCGCACCACGGGTGAGGTCGGCATTCCTTGCATCGCCTGAAGGCACGTCAGCACATTGTCGAGGTCGCGCGGAGCGTGTTCGCAGTCGATCAAGAGCCAGTCATACCCTAGCCCTGCCAACATCTGCACCACATAAGGGTCGCGGATGATGTTCCACAGGCCGACTTGCTGCTCCCCCGCCAAAAGCGCGGATTTGAAAGTATTTTTCGGAATTTCCATCGTTCGGTTTCCTTAGTTCACGGGGGTCAGAAGCGCGTCACCCTTGAGGAAGGCCGCGACATTGGCCCGCTGCAAATCCGCCATGGCGCGGCGTGTGGCGTGGGTGGCCGACCCTTGGTGCGGCTGAAGGCAAACGTTGTCGAGCGCGAAGAAACGCGGGTCGACATCGGGCTCACCTACGAAAACGTCGAGCCCCGCCCCCGCGATCTTTCCCGCCTCCAGCGCATCGAGAAGCGCGCCTTCGTCCACGGTGGTGCCGCGCGAGATATTGATCACCACACCGTTTTCGCCTAGCGCGGCAATGGCCTCCGCAGAGACATATTTCTCCGTTTCCGCCCCGCCCACGAGCGCCACCACCAGCCAGTCCACTGCCCGCGCCAGATCGACCACATCGGCGTGGTAGGTCCAGCCTGGTGTCTCTTTATCGGAGCGCGAGTGATAGTGGATTTCCATCTTGAACGCGGCCAGACGGTTGGCGATCTCGCGCCCGATCCGGCCCAGACCAACGATGCCCACCGTGCCGCCCGTCATCTTGCGATTGAGCGGCATGGACCCCTCTTTCGCCCATTTTCCGCTGCGCACCCAATGGTCGCCTTTGACCAGTTCCCGCGCCTGCGCCAGCATCATGCCCACAGCCGTATCGGCCACGTCATCGTTGAGCACGTCAGGGGTGTTTGTCACCTTGATCCCGCGGGCACTTGCCGCATCAACGTCGATGGAATCGTAGCCGACACCGAAATTCGCTATCAGGCCGAGATTGGGAAAGTGATCCATCGTGTCGCCCGTAAGAGGATTGTGCCCTTTGACGGCCAGAACGGTCACCGCCGCAAGCGCCTGTTGTGACATCTCCTCCAGTTCCGAAAGCGATTTCAGATAGTGACAGTCCGCAATCTGCGCGAGACCCGCGCATTCTGCATCGGTCACATTTGCTCCCATCACGACGATCTTTGCCTCACCCATGATCTCTCCTCCCTCTATCTGTTTGCCCTGCGCTTGTTCACAAAAGCTTTGCGATGCGTGAAATGGCCTCTTCGATATTTTCCAGCGAATTGGCGTAGGAGAAGCGCAGATAGCCCTCGCCCCACGCGCCAAAGGACGTGCCTGCCACCGTGGCCACGCCTGCCTCGTCAAGGAAACGGTTCTGCGCCTCCATCGACGTCAGCCCCGTGCCTTCGATATTGGGGAAGGCATAAAAAGCCCCACCCGCATCGGCGCAGCGCACGCCCGGCAGGTCGTTGAGCAGACCTACGATGGCCTCGCGCCGCTTGTCGAACTGCGCCACCATATCGCGCACCGCATCCTGTGGCCCCGTAAGCGCGGCCAGCCCCGCATATTGCGTCGCCGCATTCACACAGGAATGATCGTTGATGCAAAGGCGTGTCACATGGTCCACCGCCGCCTCGGGCCAGACCGCGTAGCCCAACCGCCAACCCGTCATCGCGTAGGTTTTCGACCAACCGTCGAGCATGATCAGGCGGTCGCGGATTTCGGGATATTGCAAGAGCGAGACATGCTCGCGCCCGCCGTAGAGCATCTGGCTATAAATCTCGTCGGACATCAGCGCCACATGAGGATGATCGAGCAACCCCTTAACCAGCTTGTCGATTTCCTCCTTCGGCGTCACGCCGCCTGTAGGGTTGGCGGGCGAGTTGATGATGATAAGCCGCGTGCGCTCGGTGATCTTCGACAGAACATCCTCGGCGGAAAAGGCAAAACCGTTTTTCTCCTCAAGCGCATAGGGCACCGCCGTTGCCCCCGAATACTTGATAACGCTCTCGTAGATTGGAAAACCAGGATTGGGATACATGATCTCCGCTCCCGCCTCGCCGAACATCATCACCGCGAAGAACATCGTCGGCTTGCCGCCGGGCACGACAACCACGTGATCGGGGTTCACCTCGACACCATGGCGACGGTTGAGATCGGCGGCAACGGCCTCGCGCAGCGCGGGGATGCCATTGGCGGGTGTGTAACCGTGATGCCCGTCACGCAGCGCCTTGATCCCCGCCTCGACAATATGGTCGGGCGTGGAGAAGTCTGGCTGGCCGATACCGAGGTTGATAATATCGCGACCTTCGGCGGCCAGTTGCCCCGCGCGCGCCAACACGACAAAGGCGCTTTCGGTGCCCAACCGTGACAGGCTTTGCGCGAATTTCAGGGTGGTTGTCGTGTCTGCCATCTTGCCTCTCCCGCACGCCAATATCAGCGTCACGCCCGCTCCGTCTCACAGGCGGCGGGCCGAATTCTCGCATTATCTGGTATACCAGAGGCAGCACGGAGGGAAGCAGGGAATGCCCACCTCCGCACGAACAGGGGTTTTGCGCCGCTGCGGGAGTGGCCCATGCAGACAGGGCCTTTGGGCCCCACATTATTCGTCGAGAAGATACTCGTAGCGCGCGTCGGTCAGTGTTTTCATAAAGGCCACAAGCGCATCGATCTCGCGGTCGCTCAGCGCGTCCCCCTCGGTCAACTCCTCATTGGCGAGGGTGTGCTCATACGGGATCGCGCCCCATGGCTCACCCGTCTCGGGATTGATCTGCGCGGCGTCGGCATTGGTGTTGTAGCGGTTGTAGAACAGCACCACAGTGCGCAAGTCCTCGAAAACACCGTTGTGCATATAAGGCCCCGTCACCGCGACATTGCGCAGGGTCGGCACCTTGAACCTGCCCTGGTTTTCGTCGCCCTGCGCCAGAGGGTTCTCGGCCAGCCCCGCATCAGCGGGCGCGCCCTCCGTGCCGTTCATCGCGCGCAAATCGGGATTCACGGGCACGCCGATGTTGAAATACTCGTAGTTGGTGAAGGTCTCACGCGGCGCACCAGGGCGGGTGTTGATCTGGTGACACAGGTGACAGTTGGTGAACTGCGGCGAGAAAAACAGCGCCTCGCCCAACTGCTCCTCGCGCGACAACTCCGCCTCCCCCGCCAGATAGCGGTCGTATTTGCTGTCGAAGGGCGCGAAAACCTCAGTGCGCTCGTAGGCGGCGAGCGCCTGTGTCATCGCCTCATAGGCCCTATCCGCCGCATCGAAAACATCCGCGCCGAAGAGTTCGTGGAAGGCGGTGACATAGGCGGGGTTCTCTTCAAGGCGTGCAACAACCGTCGCCTCATCCGCCATCGCCATTTCAACGGGATTGACTGGCGGGCCGCCTGCCTGCTCCTCAAGCGTGATTGCGCGCCCGTCGAGAAATTGCCCCCCAACCCATTGACCGTCCGCATTGCGGTGGAAGTCGGGAGAGAGCGCGGCGTAGCTCGCGGTTGGCGCATTGCGCGTCCCGATAGCTTCGAAATCATGGCTGGGCGACGCCATGCCGCGCGGATCGGCAAAGCCGCTTTCGGGATCATGACAGGTGGCGCAAGACTGGCTGCGGCTTTGCGACAGGTTCACGTCGTGAAAAAGTGCCTCGCCAAGGGTTTCTAGCGGAGTGAAACTGTCTTGCGCCCCCGCGCTCCCAACCACGCCCACGGACACGCAAACTGCGCCCAGAGCCACACCAAACGTCCGCGATGCCCAACCTGTATTCGCCATAGAAATCCGCTCCTTCTCAGGCCATTCACTTGGGGGCCTGCGCCATGAACATAGCGACCTGCGCGTTTCACCCGTGGCTATAGGACACGGCCCGACAAATGGCAAAGTAAAATAGTCAGGTTTGCCTGCGACCAATTGCGCCGCCTTTCGATCACCACACGCCACTCCCCCCTCCCCACACGGAGATTTCCGCCGCCCTATGCGCTGAAAATTCAGGCAACAAGCGTCCTGTCTGACAGCAAATTTTATCGCGCGGTGAAAATTTCGATTGACGGGGAAAGATTTCACCTCTCCTATGATGTGCACAACACCGCGTAACAACTCTCCGAGGAGGGCGGTTATCGCAGCAAAATCGGTCATCGGCGTGGTGTTTCTTCATATTTGTATACAACGGCCCAGCGAGTGGCCGAAAGGAGTGTGCCCTGTGGACAGTTTCCGCGCCCCCTTTAGCGCTCTTGAGTACAATCGGCGCGTCGACCTGACCCGCGCTGCAATGGACAAGCAGGGCCTTGATGTCCTGATCGTCACCGATCCCTCCAACATCGCATGGCTCACGGGCTATGACGGGTGGTCTTTCTACACCCATCAGGCCGTAATCCTCAGCCACGAGGGCGCGCCGCTGTGGTGGGGCCGTGCGATGGATGCCAACGGAGCGATGCGCACGGTCTGGATGAAACCCGAGGACATCGTGGGCTACCCCGACTTCTTCGTGCAATCGACCGAGTATCACCCGATGGAACACCTCGCGGGAGAACTGGCCGAGCGCGGGATCGATACGGGCCGCGTCGGCGTCGAGATGGAGAACTACTATTATTCGGCCAAGGCGCACGCGGTTTTCTGCGGCCAGCTTACAAAGGCTGAAGTGGTCGACGCCACAGCATTGGTGAACTGGCAAAGGCTGGTGAAATCCAATGAGGAACTGGAATTCATGCGCCGCGCCGCGACCATAACGGACGCCGCTGTGACCCGCGCGCTGGACCTTGCCGAACCGGGCTTGGCGAAAAACGCGCTGGTGGCCGAGATCTACGATGCGCTGATCCGTGGCGCGGGCGACAATTGGGGCGACTACCCCGCCATCGTGCCTATGCTTCCCTCGGGGCCTGATGCCACCGCGCCGCATCTGACGTGGAACGGCACCGAGCTCAAACACGGTGAAGGCACGTTCTTCGAACTGTCGGGCTGTTTCCGCCGCTACCACGCACCGCTGTGCCGTACGGTGTTTTTCGGCACCCCACCCGAGGAGATCGCCACTGCCAACGAGGTGCTGCTCGAAGGAATGGACAAGGCTCTGGAACAGGCACGCGCGGGCAATCGCGCGGCGGATGTGGCGATTGCTCTGGCCGAAACGCTGGAAGCGGCGGGATACAATCGCGGGGCGCGTTGCGGCTATCCCATCGGCTTGAGCTACCCGCCCGACTGGGGCGAACGCACGGTATCGCTGCGCACCACCGACGAGACCATCCTGAAGCCGGGCATGTGTTTCCACTTCATGCCTGGGCTTTGGATGGACGGCTGGGGGTTGGAGACCACCGAGAGCATCGTGATCACCGAGGATGGCGGTCCCGAACTGCTGTGTTCCGTGCCACGCCAACTCTTCGTGAAGGATTAAGGGAAAGATCGAGACCATGACCAAACTCATCGACACCGTGGAACTCCTGCGCGAGTTGATCGCCTTCCCCACCGTCTCCTCCGAGAGCAACCTCGCGCTGCTTGATAACCTTGGCGGCTGGCTGGAACATGCCGGTGCAGAGGTGGAGATTTTCCACGACGAAAGCGGCACGAAGGGAAATCTCTTCGCCACAATCGGACCCAAGACCGACGGCGGTATTGTCCTGTCAGGGCACACTGATGTGGTGCCCGCGCAGGGCGAGGAATGGACCAATGATCCCTTCGAGATGGTTGAACGCGACGGGCTGCTCTACGGACGCGGCACCTGTGACATGAAGGGATTTATCGCGGCCACGGTCGCCATGGCCCCGCTGCTTGCCAACGCGGTGCGCGACCGTCCGCTCCACTTCGCTTTCACCCATGACGAGGAAGTGGGATGCGTCGGCGCGGCCAACCTTGCCGATGTCCTCTCCTCACGCGGCCTCAAGCCTGCGGTCGCGATTATCGGCGAACCGACGATGATGCGGGTAATCGAGGGGCACAAGGGCTGCTGCGAATACACAACACGGTTCGAGGGGCTGGCAGGTCATGGTTCAACGCCAGACAACGGGGTGAACGCGGTTGAGTTTGCCGTGCGCTACGTCTCGCGCCTGATGGAATTGCGCCGCCCCCTCATGGCCCGCGCGCCCACGAACAGCCGCTTCGTCCCCCCCTACACAACGATCAACACGGGGCGTCTTAGCGGGGGCGTGGCCCATAACGTGATCGCCGACCACGCGGAAGTGCAATGGGAAATGCGGCCAGTGCAGAACAGCGACGGGGCCTTCGTGCGCGAGGAAATGCGCCGCTACGTCCACGAACACCTCCTGCCCGAAATGCACGCGACCTGCCCAGACGCGCGGATCGTCACGGAGGTAATCGGCGAGGTCGACGGGTTCGAGCCCACCAGCGAGAACGAAGCGCGCGACATCCTGATGGAGTTGACGGGGGACGATGATCCCGAACTGGTCTCTTTCGGCACGGAAGCGGGCATCTACCAGAACCTCGGAATGGATGTCGTGGTCTGTGGCCCAGGCTCCATTGAACAAGCGCACAAACCCGACGAATTCATCGCCACCTCCCAGTTACAGCACTGCCTGACCATGCTAGAAGGCCTGTGCCCGAAACTGGCAGGAAACGGGACAGCATGAGCAAGGATCGTACGACATACAGCGAAATGGCAAAGGGCAGCACGGGCGACACACCGTCCGCGCGCGACCGTCATGACGCGATGCATCATGTGATCCGCGAACGCATTTGCCTGCTCGATTACCCCCCCACGATGCGGCTTTCAGAGACCGAACTGGCCGAGGAATTCGGCACCTCCCGCACGCCGCTTAGGCGCGTTCTGGCGCGGTTGGAGGATGAGGGGTTGGTACGCTCGTTGCATGGAGTCGGCACCATTGTTACCGATCTGGATCGGGGGGAGTTGACGCAGGTCTACCACCTTCGGCTGGAGTTGATCTCGCTATCAGGGCGGCTCGATCCCCTACCCCCGACGCCCGCCTTTCTGGACAGGCTCGACACGCTGATCGCCCGCGCAAGGGAAGTGCAATCCGCCCATGACCCGCGCGCCTTCACCCGTCTGGATATCGACACCTTCGAGCATCTCAACGGGCTTATCGGAAACCTGCCCCTGCGCAGGATCAACGCGCAACTCTACTACCAGACCAAGCGTATTTGGCTCGCCGCCGCTATTGCCGCCAAACTCGACCTCGACATGGAGTTTGCGCTTTTTCACCGTGAATTGGTCGATGTGCGCGCCGCCCTCTCCGTGGGCGACCTACAGGCCGCCGCGGATTTGCAACGTGCACATATCTCCATGAGTTTCCAGCGGCTCCAGCCGCATCTCGCGTAAAGGTCAACCCGCAGACGGCAGTCCGACAGCGGCGCGGCCCTCAGGCGTCTTGAGCGAGAAATCCGTGCCGAGATAGCCGTCCGCCCCTTCGGTCGCCAGCCACGCCAGTCCCTTGGCCACCCATTCGGGCGGAATGTGCTGCGACCAGTCGATCTGGCTCACAGGATTGATGCCCGATGCGCGGATTTCCTTTTGCATCTGGGTTGCCACCGTTCCCGGCGAGAGGCCGCACACGCGGATACCGTGTTCGCGGTATTCGGCGTCGGCCACCTTGGTCAATGACAGCACCGCCGCCTTCGACGCGCAATAGTGGCTCCATCCCTCAAGCGCACCCGTAGCCGCCCCCGAAGAGATGTTGATAATCGTGCCTGCACCCTGTTTCACCATAACGGGGATCGCGTAGCGCAGCCCGTGGTAGACGCCCTTGACGTTAACATCGATCACCTTGCCCCACGCCTCGATATCGCTCTCGCCGATGCGGGCAATCGGGTCGATGAGCCCCGCGTTGTTGATCAGAATGTCGAGCCGTCCCGTGCGCGAGACCGCCGCATCCACCATCGCCTGAACCGCCTGCGCATCGGCCACGTCGCAAGGGATGGCCATGGCCTCGCCACCTTCCGCCTTGATCTCCTGCGCGATCTCCTCGATCCGCCCGCCCGAACGCGCTGCAAGAACGACCGTGCCGCCGTGGCTCGCAAAATGGCGTGCCGCCGCCTCGCCGATGCCACGGCTCGCGCCCGTGATGACAATGGTTTTGCCTGTCAATTCCATGAAGTGTCTCCGATTTCGATGTGCGACCCGTGTCACGATCCTACCGAATTCCCGCACTGCCGTCACCATTTCGGGCGATGAACCCGTGCGGAATGCCGCGAAGGATCGGCGGGCCTCCAGTGCGGGACATCCCGCCAGATGCCCTATGTAGGACGCAATCGCTGCCACCGCCACCACAGTCACGGCGAAGGGCAGGATTTCGCACGCACCCATTGGCCACCCCTAGACATGCGCGACCCAACATCTAGGCTGGCAGCATCATGTCCCATTGGCCTCTCACTCCCGACGATATCACACGCCCCGCCTATCGCTCACTGGCGCAGGGCATTTCTGCCGCGATTGCATCGGGCGCGCTTAGTGCGGGAACGCAGCTGCCGACGCACCGCGAACTGGCGTGGAAACTCAATCTCTCGGTCCAGACCGTCAGCCGTGCCTATGAGGAGTTGATCCGCGAAGACCTGATTACGGGCGAAGTCGGGCGCGGCACATTCGTTAAGGCGCGACAAGGCGGGCCTGCGGATGTGCCATGGCATCGTGACACAGATGGCCACCGAAAAGCGCCCATCGACATGTCCAATATGTCGCCCGTGCGCCTGCCTGAGATCGAACAGGCGTGGCGCAATTCGCTGGTCCGCGTGGCCGAGAAACTGCCGCCCGAGGCGATGTATGCGCTGCGCCCCGCGCAGGTCGCCGCACGCTATGGCGGGATGGCATCGAACTGGGTGGCGCGTTGCGGGATGGTGGTGCCTGCCGACCGCATCCTGCTGACCAATGGCGTGACACCCGCGATGTTCGTCGCACTCTCGGCGGCTGCCACACCAGGAGATGTGATCGCCACGCAGAGCGCCACGGGCCACCCGCTCAAACCCGTTGCGCGCCATCTGATGCTGCGCCTTCAAGGGATCGAAGAGGACGACCAAGGGATGATCCCTGAAGCGCTGGTCGAGGCCGCGAAGGCCGCCAAAGGCACGATGAAAGCCGTCTATCTCCTGCCAACCGCATCGGGGCCCCACGCCTATATCATGCCCCGCGACCGCCGTGCCGCCCTAGCAAAAGCTGCCGAGGAAGCGGGGATCGTGATCATCGAAAGCGACCCCTTCGGCCCGCTGGCCCCGCGCCGCCCGCCGCCCGTGACAAGCTTCGCCCCCGATCGGTCCTTCTACCTCACAGGGATGAGCAAATGCCTCTCTCCCGGACTGCGGCTCGGCTTTCTGGTGATGCCTAAATCCCATGCGCAACGCACCCGCGACCGTCACCTGACGGTCTCGTGGACGGCCACACCGATGATGGCGGAGATCGCAACCGACTGGATCGACAGCGGCACAGCAGACACGGTGATCGCCGCACAGCGCGCCGAACTCGCCGCGCGCAACAGGATGGCGATGCGCGAGCTTGGGGCGGCGGCACTGGGCACATTGCACGGGTTGCACCGCTGGCTTCCCCTGCCTGATGGAATGCGCGAAGAGGCAATGCTCGATCTTGCCCTGAAAAACAATGTCGCCGTTGCCGCTGGGTCAACATTCTCCGTCAGCGACCCCGTGCCCGCCGTGCGCATTTGCCTCGGCGGCCCGAGCCGCGCAGACGTGGCCCAAGGCTTGCGCACCATCGCATCTTTTTTGCCCACACCATCCCCCTCCGACGTGCCAAAGAGCGAATTGTCACGATCCAAATTGTCATGATTTAATGTAGTCATTGACATGACAACCCCACGCTTCAAGTGTGCAGAGAGTTAACGCGGCCAGAATACCGCTGCCTGCAACCACGCCCGCGACGACTGGATGAGCGTCACGGGCAATCCAACACAGGGGGTTTGAAATGACCTATAAAACGCTCACCGCTGCCAGTGCTCTTGCGCTTATGCTTGGGGCCACGACGGCCAGCGCCGACACATGGCGCTATGCATTCGAAGAAGCAATGGAAGAAGTTCAGGGTAAATTCGCCCAGAAGTTCAAAGCCGAAATCGAAGCCAATTCCGACCACGAGGTCCAGCTTTTCCCCTTTGGCACCCTGGGCGAATCGGACAGCATCCTTGAGCAGACCCAATCGGGCATCCTGCAATTCGTCGACCAATCGCCGGGCTTTACGGGCGCATCGATCCCAGAGGCACAGGTTTTCTTCGTGCCCTACCTGCTGCCCCAAGACACCGCGACGTTGGCAACCTTCTTCAAGGAATCGAAAGCCATCAACGAGATGTTCCCGCCGCTCTACGCCGAGCAGGGGCTTGAGCTTCTGACCATGTTCCCCGAGGGCGAGGTCATGATGACAACCAAGGAGCCGATCACGGGGCCTGCCGATCTTGACGAGGTGAAATTCCGCGTCATGACCAACCCGCTTCTGGTCGAAAGCTACAAGGCCTTTGGCGCGACGCCTACGCCGCTGCCATGGGGTGAAGTCTACGGCGCGCTTCAGACCGGCATTATCCAAGGTCAGGAAAACCCGGGCTTCTACATCGAGTCCACCAAGATGTATGAGGTGACGGATCACATCACCCGCACAGGTCACAACAACTTCACCACCGCTGTGATGGCGAACAAGGACTTCTTCGACGGTCTGTCCGCCGAGGATCAGGAACTGGTCGAAAACGCCATCGCGACCGCTTTCGATTACATCATCGACTATCAGGACGGTTTGACCGAAGCCTCACTGGCCAAGGTGAAAGAAGCCAAGCCCGAGATCACGATCACCACGTTGACCGAAGAACAGCGCGCGCCGTTCAAGGAAACCGCAGCTTCGGTGGAAGCCACCTACCTTGAGATCGGCGGGGATCAGGCCGAGGCCATCCTCACCCAGCTCAAGGAAGATCTGGCCGCCGCGCAGGGCATGTAAGCGCAGGTGGCGAAACGGGAAACGGGGCCAATCGCGCCCCCACCCCTCACGCCGCCCCGCGCACTCGCGCTCCAAAATCAACGGCGTCGGCCTTGGGTAATGGGCACCACATACCCTCCCTTGGCCGACCCCGAAAAAGAGACAGTGCGCAGGCGCGCGCACCGTCCCGTGACAAGAACGCACACGCTCAAAGGACAGCGGCCATGAAGCCAGAAGATGACGGCGTAACGCCCGATCCCGCGCATGATCCTGCGCTCGACCCCGACAGCCTCGCTGCCATTCCACCGACCGCCACCGACGATGACATCGACGATTCCGCCTATGTGTCTGGCCTGCCTGGATTTCTCGGCGTAATCGACGTTGCCATCGCCCGTATCGAAGCGGTTCTGCTCGCGCTCGGCGTGTTGCTCATGGCGCTCAATACCATGGCCAACGTGGTTGGGCGCTTCATCGTGGGTAAGAGCATCTTCTTCTCCGAGGAGGTCAATCAGGCACTCATCGTGCTGATCACATTCGCAGGTATTTCCTACGCCGCGCGTCACGGTCGCCACATCCGCATGTCCGCCTTTTTCGACGCCACTCCGCCCCCACTGCGCAAGGTTTTGATGATCGTAATCTCGCTCGTGACCTCCGCCGCGATGTTCATGCTGGCGTGGTATGCGCTCGATTACGTCATGACACAGGCGAGCCGCGGCCGCCTCATGCCCGCGCTGCAAATTCCTGTTTGGTGGATCATCGTCTGGGCACCCTTGGGGTTCTTCCTCACGGGGCTGCAATACGCGCTGACCGCAATCAAAAACATGATTCACAAAGATATCTGGCTCTCGACAAGCACCCTTGAGGGCTATGACGACACTGGCGAAGAGGAGGTCTGAGACATGGCAATGGCAATCTTTGGCACGATGATCGTGCTTCTCCTTCTCGGATTTCCCATGATGATCCCGCTGATCGCGGGTTCGTTGATCGGTTTCGTCACCCTGTTCCAAGGCTTCGGCCAGTTGGACACGATGGTGCAGCAAATCCTTGGCGGCATCCGCCCCGCCAGCCTTATCGCGGTACCGATGTTCATCTTCGCCGCCGATATCATGACGCGCGGGCAATCGGCCAACCGCCTCATTGACCTCGTGATGTCTTTCGTGGGCCACCTCAAGGGCGGACTGGCCGTCTCAACGGCCGCCGCCTGCACGCTTTTCGGCGCGGTCTCCGGCTCCACCCAAGCCACCGTGGTCGCCGTCGGTGGCCCCCTGCGTCCCCGTATGCTCAAGGCGGGCTACAAGGACAGCTTTGCTCTGGCGCTGATCGTGAATGCTTCCGACATCGCCTTCCTGATCCCGCCCTCCATCGGCATGATCATCTACGGCGTCGTTTCAGGCACCTCGATTTCCGAACTCTTCATCGCGGGCATCGGGCCTGGGCTTCTGATCCTGATGCTCTTCTCCATCTACTCCTACATCTACGCCATCCGCCACAACGTCCCCACCGAGCCGCGCGCCACATGGGGAGAACGTGCCCGCGCGATGAAGCGTGCGCTGTGGCCACTGGGCTTTCCCGTCATCATCGTCGGCGGCATCTATGGCGGGATCTTCTCCCCCACCGAAGCCGCAGCCGCCTGTGTTCTCTACGCGTTGATCCTTGAAATGGGCGTGTTCCGCGAGATGAGCGTCAAGCAGCTCTATGCCACAGCGAAATCGACGGGGCTGATCACGGCCGTTGTCTTTATCCTCGTGGGCGCCGGCGCGGCCTTCTCCTACGTGATCTCCTTTGCGCAGATACCCCAACAGGTGCTCGGTGCCATCGGCATCGACGAGATGGGCGCTTACGGGGTGCTGTTCACGATCTCGATCGCCTTCTTTGTCGGGTGTATGTTCGTCGATCCGATCGTGGTGATCCTGATCCTCGTGCCGATCTTCGCCCCCGTGGTGAATGCCATCGGCCTCGACCCCGTTCTGGTCGGCACCATCATCACCCTGCAAGTCGCCATCGGCAGCGCCACGCCACCCTTCGGCTGTGACATCTTCACCGCCATCGCCGTGTTCAAGCGCCCCTATGCAGAGGTGGTCAAAGGCACCCCGCCCTTCATCTTCATGCTGCTCTCGGTGGCGGTGTTGCTCATCTTCTTCCCGCAGATCGCCTTGTTCCTGCGTGATCTGGCATTCTCGAAATAGGAGGGCGCGCGATGTTTACCAAAATCCTGATCGCCTGTGACGGCTCCAACGGCGCATTTGCGGCGCTTGAAAAGGCCACTGCGCTGGCCCTGCTCGCAGGAGCGGAACTTTACGTCATCACGGTCTACCGCCACCATTCGATCCTTGAGGCGTCCCTGTCGATGGTGCGCGGGGATCTCAAGACAGAGAACCTCGACGACACCATGCGCACTGTCTCCCGCGAAGCCGCCGAATCCGCCAAAGCCTATGCGCGCGACAAGGGCGTGGAAAAGGTGCATGCCTTCATCAAGGGCGGCCAGTCGGCACGTACTATCGTGGCTTTCGCCAAGGAAAAGGGCTGCGATCTGATCGTGGTTGGCTCGCGCGGACTTGGTTCCGAAGAGGGCTATATGCTGGGCTCTGTGAGCCACAAGGTGACAAGCATCGCGCCCATGCCCGTCCTCGTGACCTAAGGCGCGCGAAGCAACAGAATTCCTGACCATCCCAAATGTGAACAGGAAGAAGGGGGCGCTCAACGGCGCCCCCTTCAATTTTCTCGCGGTTTCGTTCTCGCGTCAGCCGAGCACTTCCGTCACGGCATCGCGGGTCGCTTCGATCACCGTATCGGCCTCTTCGCGCGTCATCACGAAGGGCGGCGCAAAGCCGAGGATATCGCCCTGCGGCATGGCCCGCCCGATCACGCCGCGCTCCAAAAGCGCCCCCGCGATCCGGTAGCCCACCTTCTCGGAAGCATCGAAGAAACGACGGTCATCGCGGTCGGCGACAAACTCCACGGCCGCCATCAAACCTTCGCCGCGCACCTCGCCCACATTGGCGTGACCACCTACGGCGTCTTGCAACCCGTCGCGGAAATACTTCCCTGTCGCACCCGCATTCGTCACCAGATCGAGCTTGTCGATCAGTTCGAGGTTGGCCACCCCGGCGGCGGCGCAGATCGGGTGCGCCGAATAGGTCCAGCCGTGACCGATGGGGCCGTTCTCATCTGTCCCCTGCTCCAGCACCTTCCACATCTTCTCCGACACGATGGAACCAGACAGCGGCGCATAGGCGGAGGTCAGGCCTTTGGCGATGGTGATGAGGTCGGGTTTGATGCCGTAGTGTTCAGAGCCGAACATCGACCCCAGACGTCCGAAGCCCGTCACCACTTCGTCGGCAATGAGCAGAATGTCGTGCTTGTCCAGAACAGCCTGAATGGCCTTCCAATAGCCCGCAGGCGGCGGCACGATCCCGCCTGTACCAAGCACTGGCTCCCCGATCATCGCGGCAATCGTATCGGCCCCTTCCCGCTCAATCGTCGCCTCCAGATTGGCCACACATTGCGCGACGAAATCGGCCTCGGATTGCGCGGCATCCTCGCGGCGGAAGTAGTAAGGCGCGGAGGTGTGGACCACTTGGGACAGCGGCAGATCGAACTTCTTGTGGAACAGCTCCAGCCCCGTCAGCGACCCCGTCATCAACCCCGACCCGTGATAGCCACGCCAGCGGGAGATGATCTTCTTCTTCTCTGGGCGACCGAGTATGTTGTTGTAATACCATACCAATTTGATGTTGGTCTCGTTGGCGTCCGAGCCTGACAGGCCAAAGTAGACCTTCGACATATGATCCGGCGCACGGTCGAGGATCATCTTGGCCAGCGTGATGGAGGCTTCCGTGCCGTGACCCACGTAGGCGTGGTAGTATGCCAACTCGCGCGCCTGCTCGGCGATGGCATCGGCGATCTCGGTCTGGCCATAGCCGACGTTGACACAGTAAAGCCCCGCGAATGCGTCGAGCAGGCGGTTGCCGTCACGATCCTCGATATGGACACCAGAGCCGCCCGTCACGACACGCTGGGGCGCCTCGCCCCGCGCGTGTTGCGCCAGATGGGTGGAGGGGTGAAAGAAGTTTTCGCGGTCCCATTTCGAGAGTTGGTCATTCGTCAACATATGCTGTTTTTCCTTGTCGGTTGTGTGTCGGATTACTGTCGGATTTCCGTCGGACATCTGTCGGGCAACGCGTCGGACCTCAGGCCCAGTCGCGGCAGACGTATTTGACCTCCATGAACTCCTGCATCCCCGCGCGTGCGCCCTCGCGGCCAAGGCCCGATTGCTTGACCCCGCCAAAGGGGATCGGCGCGCCCGTGACCTTGGTGCGGTTAACCGCAACCATGCCGTATTGCAGCGCCCGCGACAGGCGGTAGATGCGGCGCGGATCGTGGGTGTGGACGTAAGCGATCAGGCCGTATTCGCTGTCATTGGCCCGCGCGACGACCTCCTCTTCGCTGTCAAAGGGCGTGATCGGGGCGACAGGACCGAAAGTCTCCTCGCGCATGATCTTCGCCGTATCGGGCACATCTGTCAGCACGGTCGGATGATAGAACAGCGGCCCCAGATCGGACACAGCCCCGCCACAGGCCAACTGCGCGCCCTTGGCCACAGCATCCTCGACCTGCTCGACCTGCTTGGCCACGGCACCCGCATTCATCAGCGGGCCGATGTCGGGATCGTCCATGCCGTTGCCGAGGGTCAGAGCCTTGGTCGCCTCCACGAATTTCGCACAGAAGTCGTCATAGACAGGCCGCTCGACGTAGATGCGGTTGGCTCCGAGGCAATCCTGTCCGGAGGTGGCAAACTTCGCCTTGATAACCTCATCCACGGCGCGGTCGATATCGGCCCCTTTGAAGACCAGAACCGGCGCGTGTCCCCCAAGTTCCAGCACCAGCTTTTTCACCGTCTCCGCCGACTGGCGATAGAGAAGCCGCCCCACTTCGGTCGAGCCAGTGAAGGAAAGCGCGCGCACGCGGTTGTCGTCGCACCACGGCGTCACGATGGTCGGCGCATCGCCCGTGATGACGTTGAACACACCCGCAGGCACCCCCGCCCGCTCGGCCAGTTCGGCCAGCGCCAGCGCGCTATAGGGCGTCTCCTGCGAGGGGTGTGCGACCACGGTGCAGCCCGCGGCAAGTGCTGCGGCGGCCTTGCGCGTCAGCATGGCGGAGGGAAAATTCCACGGGGTGATGAGCGCCACAACCCCCATCGGCTCATACCACAGTTCCATCTCGGCATCGGCCAGATGCGAGGTCACGCCCTCGATATTGGGTCGTTTGGCCTCTTCGGCGTAATACTCAAGAAAGGAGGCGGCATAGTCGATTTCGCCACGCGCCTCGGAGAGCGGCTTGCCCTGTTCCAGCACCATGATCCGCGCCAAGTCTTCCTTGGCCGCAATCACCAGATCGAACCAGCGGCGCAGGATCGCGGAGCGCTCTTGCGGCAGGGTATCGGCCCAATCGGGGAAGGCTGCATCGGCCGCATCCACAGCCTCGCGGGCCTGATCGGCACTCATCGCTGCAACCTCGCCCAATGGCGCACCAGAGGCGGGATCGCTCACGGTCACACTCGCGCCATCGCTGCCGCCGACCCATTTGCCATTCACATAGGAGAAGGCACGCAGCAGGCTTTTATCCTCGATATCGGGGCGCACGGACATGGTGGTCTCGAACATGGGCAGTCTCCTTTCACCCCCACTGTGCCAAGACAGGACAGGAGAAAGAGACCAAATCGCGCAGATGATCGGCCAATTCGGCCTAAAATCCGCGCACCACTAGTCCATTTGGTCTAGGAGCAATCCCAAGGGCAGCGGGCCGCCCTTGACCTGCTTCGTGACGATGTAGGTGAAATAGCGCGCAATCCCGATGCGGGCGTCCAAAAGCGTGTCGATCAGGCGCTGATAGGCGTCGATATCGCGAGCGACGATCTGCAACAGATAGTCGAAGCCGCCCCCCAAAGCCCAGCAGCCCACGATCTCCTCATGCGCCTGAAGGGAGGCTTCAAAAGTCTGGAATGAGGCCTGCGTATGATCGGCCAGTTCGGCCGCGACAAAGACCGTAACCGACGGCCCAAGTTTGCGCAGGTTGATCTCGGCGCGATACCCCTCGATCAGCCCCGCCTTCTCCAGCTTCTTGAACCGCTGCCACGCGGGCGTGGGCGACAGGCCGATGGCCTCGGCCAAACGGGCTTTCGAGACGCGCCCCTCGCGGGAAAGCACGCGCAGAATATCGATATCGCGGGCGTCGAGTTTGATCATTTCAAGAGCTTACGCGGAAATCCCACCGCCTGCATCCCCAATCAGACACGCCAAACGCCACGGCGCAGTCCAGCCGCGCCAGATCGTTCGGCAGAGTCTCGAGGCAGGCGCACCCCCTGCCCCCGCCGCACGAGGTCCGCTTTGATTTCATCGCGTATCTCGGGGAGCATCTGCGCAAGAATATCCCGACACGGCGGATCAAAAAGCGCGGAACGCTGGCACAGGTAATTCGGGGCACCGTCTTTCTTGACAAAACCGAGCTTGAACAGCTCCAGATTGACCAAGGGATGATTGGTCAGGATATAACGCCCGACGCGAGGCCCATCCGCACCATCGGGCGTGTCGTCACTATACTTCCCGCGCGGCCCCTCATAGGCGGCGACGGCATCGCGCGCCTGTGGCGACAGCTTGCTTAGATCGGCGGCCTCGCGCGCGGTGCGCAGGGTCGACATCGCTAGCCCGCCTCTTACACAGGCCTCGGTCAGCCGCATCTCGCCATTGCGCACCGTGCGCAGCTTGTTGTTCGACATCTTGTAGCATCGCCAGAAGTGCACGAAGGCCGCGCTCTCCACCGCCCTGCGCGAGAATAACATCATGTAGGATTGCAGATGCCGCAGATGGGGGCTGCGGTGTGCGTAGTAAACGGGGCCCGCCAGATCGGCCTCCATCGCCTCAAGACGATTGAGGAGATCGCAATCTCCGAACAGCGGGAACCAGATGGAGTCGTTAAGCAGCAACAGACGCGACGGGGATACGCCACTCTCAAGGAGGTCAAGGATCGCTTTCTGGTAGCCGCCGAAATCATATCCGTGGTTTGGCCGCTGGAGGATGCGCGCGCAATGGGGGCGCACCATGTCGAGATCGTTCTCGGACAGCGGCGCGTTGGACACCAGATGCACCGAATATCCCTTGGCCGCCAGATGCGCACAGGTGATGCCCGCGCTCGCGCCGAGACCATCGGGTTGATAGACCAGAAAGATCGCCACCTTGTCGGTTTGAGGCCCCTCCCCATCCAGCCAAATCCCGTCTCCGTGCCGTGCCCGATAGAGGCGAAACCACGCTTGTTCAACGAAGTGCATCGAGGCGAAGGTGAACTGTCGCCAGATACGAAGGGCTTCGCGACGCAGCTTCCACATCGGGATCACTGCGCAACCTCAAGAGGCTTTTCATCGAGCCGGTCACACAAGAGCGCCAAGTTGAGGAACGTCAGCCCATCGGTGCGAGCCTTGCCCTCCAGATAATCCAGCGCCCAGAGGAATCGCTCGCGGGTCTTGGGATGGGTCAGCACATCGGTCCGGCAGTCGCCTGCTATGACGGGCGCACCTTCGGCGAGGGCCCGCGTGATCAGGGTATCGACCCACTCGGGGTTGGTGCCAAACAGCAATTTATTATAGCGGTCCTCACCCTTGCGCGTTTTTCCGACCACACCACCCGTGATGGGAAACTCCCAAAGCCCGTAATTGCTCGGCCCCTCGCGGGTAAAGTCAGCGGCCGAAGGTTTAAACGGATATCGCGGCGTGTTGCGATAGTCGGGCGTGGTGCCATTCGCCAACTCGCCCTTGCCATTTGCCCCTTTCGGCGCGCGTCCTGGCGTCATGGTGAAATCGGCGCGCACGTTGTGCTCTTCCATGATCGCTATGGCGCAAGAGTGCATGAAGCTGTCCCCCAAAGACATTGCGGTCGGCGCACGCCCGACGTTGGCACGGAAGGTGTCGAGCGACTGGTGCACACAATGCGAAATCCACTCTTCATCGGCAAACTCGGCCAGCCATGTATCGCGGAAAAACTTGCGCACGGGCCGCCACGTATGGATATGCACGCCAAGCGTATCATTCGTATCAAGGATCTGCGCGATCTCCTGCTCGAAATTGGCGAATATCCAATCGGCCCGCCCGTAGGCGATTTCGATTTGGGGGTCCATGCGCAGATTCCAGTTAAAGGAGACAGGTGCCCCGCTGGCGTCCTCAAGGCCCCGCCGTCGCTCCATCATCAGCGCAACCAGCTCCGAAAACCCCGCCCAATCGTCAGGTTTCCCCTTCACCAATCGCTGCGCAGGCTCGACATCAATGTTGAAAATGATAGGCGTCATCGGATTTCGCTCCCCGTATCCTTGTCTCAAACAGTCTTACGAAGGCACGCAAACGCCCAGCAACAGACAAAGGTTAACGCCACCTCACGCCAATGCAATTGCTATTGCCCTGGACATCGCACTGAGAACGTTCTTTTCGGACTACGGGGATAGGCCAAAGAACGCCGGAGGCAAGGTCACAGAAAACAGCGCAGCGATCAAGCCCGCGCGCCATCTCTTTCAACCTCATGAAACCTTGAAGCTATCCAGCCTCCACAAAGGCTTCGATTGATGCAATCACGCTGTCGGCAACCGTCTGCATCGCCGCCTCACCCGCCCATGCGACATGGGGTGTGAGGATGAAATCGGGCCTGTCGAGGAGCGTCATGAAGGGGTGGTCGGCGGCGGGCGGTTCGGCGGATGCGGCATCGACGCCCGCGCCAGAAATCAGCCCCTCGCGCAGCGCCGCGGCAAGGTCGTCTTCGACAATCAATCCGCCCCGCGCGGTGTTGATGACAATCGGCGCGCGGTCCATTTTCTCGAACTCGGCCCGTCCGAGCAGCCCGACATTCGAGTGCTCCAAGGGGCAATGCAGGGTGAGCACGTCGCACCAACCAAGCGCCTCCTCAAAGGGCATCCGCCCCTCAGGAACCTGCGTGGCCCCTTTGCGGCCCGTAAAGGCAACTTTCATACCGAATGCACGGGCGATATTGGCTACCGCCTGTCCAATCGCGCCACTTCCGACAATTGCGATCCTGCTCCCGCGCAGCTCTTTGATCGGGTGGGTGTGGATGCAGAACTGGCCCGAAGCCTGCCAAGCCCCCTTCGCGACATCCGCCATATAGCCCGGAATGGCGCGACGCAGGGCGAGAATGAGGGCAAAGGTATGCTCCGCCACGGTATCCTTTGCATAGCCCGCAACATTCCTGACCTCGATGCCCCGCTCACGGCAGGTGTCGAGATCGACATTGTCGGTTCCCGTGGCCGTGACGGCGATCATCTTCAACTTGGGTAGGGCGCACAGGATGTCGCGCGGCAGCTTCACCTTGTTCACAACGGCGATATCGGCCTCCCCGAGACGCTCCAACACCTGATCGGGCGCGGTTTGCGCATAGTCGGTCCACGTGTGATCAAATGCGGGTCTGCGCAAGGCCACGCTCTCGGCAAGAGTTGCACGATCAAGAAATACGATTTTCATGGCAATAGCCCTCCCCAATCGGCCAAAACAAGCGTCGCACGACAGTCATTCGCATCCGTAGGGGCCAGCCCTGAGATCGAAAGCCCGCCCTGTCGAGAAAACTATAATCGCCCTCGCGCACGAGCACATCCACAACCTCGGCCGTCCACGCATTTCACACCTTCGCGCAAGTCATGCCCGCCCGAAGCAGCCCGTCCTGCTTGTCATTCGACAGGTGTGCCAAACGCTGCGATAGCGACCCCGAGCAAAGCCAGAAGGGTAAAGAGGGTCGTTCGCGCAGGATAGCCTGACCGTGCGGCCCGCACCGCGGCAATGGCGGATTGTAACGCGTAGTAAAGGGCGAAGGCCCGCGACGCATAGCTGATGATTTCGAAGATATTGGCCGTCCACGTGAGCAAAAGTCCGATACCGACCAGAAAGGTATAGGCCAGCTTTTCGGACACAAGCCCCCTGCTCACCTCGGCAAACAAGCCGCCTGATCCATTTGTATCCGCAATGGCGGCGCTGAACTGGGCGCTCAATGCCGCCACGACCAAAAGCAGTGGCAGGATTGGAGCAACGATCTGCATCAGGTCGATGATCGCGGTTTCGTCCAAAGACAAAGGATCGGACTCGAATGCGTAGGACAGCAACACAATATACAGACAGTAAATGCCGGTGGACAGTAACTGGGCCATGCGCATGGACCTGACACGCATGGCGGCGTCATATGTTGCGCCAAGATAGCGCGATGTCTCGAACCCTTGGACGGTGACGATCAAACCAGCCATAAGTGTGAGGCCCGCCCAACCTGTGACCTGCGGTGAGCCAAACTTTAATTCCTGTTGCGCGGAGACGTCGTAGAAGTGAACTGAAAGGCCACATAAGAGACCTGCAATGATGGCGAGCTTCAAACCAACCGCAACCTGCTCCATTCGCTCAAGCGCTGCAAAGCCGCGCGTCACGCCTGTAAACAGGATCAGCAGAAATACCGAACTGGTCAGCATGTTGGCGTGAAAGGCGTCGTTCAGCTGCGTCAAGCTCACGCCAAACGCCCCGAACAGGTTGAGATAGTAAGCGACGGAAACCACGTAAGCGAAAGCAAGGACACAGGACGACATCGTTTCAAGCGCACTCACAACGCGCGACGAAGGTGGCTTCCGGTCCATGTCCGCAATGTTGAATCTGATCGCACTGCCAAAAAGATACGCCACCGCACATAGGCCAATCATCACGAGCGGAGCATAGCCTCCGAAGCTGACATCAAGGATGGGCCCCAAAACCAGAAAGCCGCTCCCAATTATCGACGCCAAAGGGGTGACGGTCGCCCGCCAGCTTCTCGCATTAGAGAGCCGAGGCCAGATCAATACTGCCCCTGTTAATGTGACCGTTGCGAGAATAAGAGCGTTCAACATGGCGCGAGGAATACACCTGCTTTGCGGCGGAGTAACACCCCGAATTTAAGAGCGCTCATTTGTGCATGTCACGGCATTGGTCAACAAGGGTCAGCATTCATTGGCCCCTCAGCATAAGTTACGCGGTCATTCACGACGCTGAACGCCCCAAGCGTGTAATCTGGCTGCATCACCCAGAACCTCTCCCAGATGCTTGGTCTATGATCTGGCTCCACAGGCTTGTGGTTTCGCAATCAAAACAGCGCCTGAATTCAGGCGCTGTTTTACTTTTACGACTTCATGGCGGGCTTAGAATTCAAACCGAATTACGGCCTGAAGGGCATGGCTTGAATGGTTCTCACCGAAGGCCCCACGATAGCCGCCCTGCAGGGTTGTCTTCGATGTGGATGTCGCACCGAGCGTGGTGGAGAAACCCAGTTCAAGATCAACCCATTGGTCATCAAACTCGTCCACGGGAACAGATGTCGTGGGAAGGCCGACAAAGCCTGTCTCGATCAGCTGATCGTCTCCCGAGGCATTCGTCAGCGACAGAGCGCCTGTCAGAACAGTCTCCCCTCTGGACTGCGGCAGGGTGTACGAGCCCTCGATACCGACCGATGCGATGGTGACTTCACCGCTTTGATCGCCAATGGAGAGGTTCCACGCACCAGCACCTGTTTCATCGAAGCCGCCAACCTTTTGTTTGTAATACTCAAGCGACGCGCGCGGACCGTAGGTGAATGCACCGCTTTGGAACATGTATTGCGCATTGAGGGCTGCGAAGACCTGAGAGCCGTCAGTTTTGCCCTTTGCAATCTCGCCCATCACATTGCGGGTGCTTTCAAAGGACAGGTCCTGATAGCCGAGCATGGCGCTGATACTGCCGCCATTCCCGAAGGCTTTCCGACCAAATACGGCGATGGACAGCGCATCCGTGTCAACAGACCCCAAATCGCCCTGCGCATCAGCCGATCCCGTGCCTGCGCCGATCATGACACCAAAGCCCAATGTCGGATCTAGCCGCCATTCCGCACCTGCGGCAAAGGAATAGCTGTCAATGTCATAGCCTGCGCCATCAGTCGTGCGATCATAGCTCGCTGTTTCGCCCTGTATGGAGACAAACCCAGTGGCATCCTCTCCGATCGCCCAACCGTTGGGCAGGCCTTTCGTGGACAGGGTAGCTCCTGACGCGCCTCGCACAGTCCCCACTTCGGGTAGAGCCGCCGTCATTGCGCTCCCCAGTTCATAGGACAGTGAGCTGTAGCTTCCCAAGAAACTGAAACCAACGCTTTCCAAGGCAGCATGCCGCTCTGCGTCATCCTCGATGTCGAGAATCTCTTCGACTGCGGCCTCATAGGTTCCCGCATTTCCCATATCGAGATAGGGCACTTGGGCGGCGCCATCCAGCATGCCTGCGACTTTGAACTGATACTCGGTGGCGGCATCCGCGACAATTTCCGCGAAGATCGGCGCGAGGCGCAGGGTCACTTGATCGCCATCGACATCGCCCAGACTGATCATGAAGTTCAGGTTCATGTTCCGCAGGTCTTCGATGATATCGACACTCAAAAGGTCATTGCTTTCCATGAGCGCGACGATCTCTTCGGGAACGTCGTCCCCAGGAATATAGTCGAGGCTACCGAGATCAACGCCAAGCGTATCGGCAAGGTTTTGCAGTTTCTCGTCGAGTTCGTCCCCCGCAAGACCCAGCGTGCCATAAACCCACGCTCCGGTGCTGACGTTATGCCACGCAACGAGTTTAGGCTCATCTGCCTCTTCGTCAAAGCTCGACATATCAAAGAAGAACCCGTCAGGCACCTGACTGTCATCAAGGAAACCGTTCCCGAACAATTGGTCATACGTGGCATTGCCGGTCATCTCGCCAAGCTTGATGAGCGCGTCTTCAAATTGAACTGTGTTCATCACGGCTTTATCGCCGCCATCAAAAAAGCCGGTGTCCCCTTCGTTCCCGCCATTGCCGAACAGCCCGTCGGGCAGGTTGAATTTTCCGCCGTCAAATTGGAGATCGAACAAGGCCTGATAGGCAGGGTCGCTTGCATCAAAGGCGGTGAAATCATCACCCGTCCCCGTGCCCAGTTCGAGGGTATAGCCAACCATCCGCGCGCCCGTGAGGTTCGAGGTTTTGCCGTAGACGTAATACTCGGTGATATCTCCGGTGCTTTGCGTGCTCAGGCTGATGTCCATGCCATCTGCGCCTGTGAGACGGGTCTTGACCCGCTTGCCAGAGCCGCGCTCCGCATCGCATCCTTCAAGGGCGGGATTATTGGCCATAAGGCAATTGGCGATGCCGTTCGGGCTGGAAGTGTTTTCGTATGTCACATTAGGTGCGTCTGTGAATGACTTGATACCCGGCTCAAGAATACCTTCCGCAGGATCGGCAAAAACATAGCCATCCCCCGTGACGCCAATCACTGGAATTTCGTCGAATGCGCCAGCAAACGCCGGCGTCGCCATCAGCGCAAAAATTGCAATCGGTGCGCAGCTTTGAAGTTTAAGTGTTTTAAGAGACATATTTTCCCTCCCCGAGAAATGCCCCGAATGCGGGGCGCAGGAAACAACGCAATCACCTGATTACGTATTCAAATGTTATCATGTGTTTTCTCGAGGAGATATGATCCAAGTCATGCCGTGACTTTTATGAAGTACTGTCGAGAGGTGGTCGCGTAAATTCGGACCATTGTTTAAGGTGGATCGCATAACGAACGAGACGATCCATAATGAGCAAAA
>NZ_JBLXFZ010000002.1:0-445030 GCF_048261515.1 Celeribacter sp. | reverse complement strand
GACCGGATTCTTGAGCTACCCCCCGAAATTCGGACACTGACATAAGCTACGATTTGCAGTCTGCTGATCTTCGACGAGAAGGAGATCAGAGATGTCGAAACGGAAGCAGCACGCGCCTGAGTTCAAGGCGAAGGTCGCGCTGGAAGCCCTGAAAGGCGAGGAGACGGCTGCCGAACTGGCAAGCCGGTTCGGGGTGCATCCGACGATGATCCATCAATGGAAGCGAGCCCTGCTCGAAGGCGCCTCCGGTGTGTTCGAACGCGGGGGCCGCAAGAAGCCGGAGATTGACGAGGAGCAGGTGAAGGAGCTCCACGCCAAGATCGGGAGCTGGCGGTGCCAACTCTTTTTGGAACGAAAGCTGAAGCCCTGGGGCGGGAAGTGAGGCGCGGCATGATCGAGCCTGACCACCTGGATCTGTCGATCGGCCAGCAGTGCAAGTTGCTGTCGATCGCGCGTTCGTCTTTCTACTACACGCCCAAGGGCGAGACCGAACAGAACCTCGGCCTGATGCGGCGGATCGACGAGCAGTTCTTGAGACGCCGTTCTTCGGTGTCCGGCAAATGACCTGGCACCTGCGCAACGACGGCCACCTAGTGAACGAGAAGCGCATCCGGCGGCTGATGCGCCTGATGGGGCTAGTGCCGATTTACCAGAAGCCCAACACGAGCAGGCCGACGAAGGGCCACAAGACCTATCCCTACCTGCTCAGAGGTCTACGGGTGGAACGCCCGAACCAGGTCTGGTGCTCGGATATTACCTATCTGCCTATGCGCCGAGGGTTCTTGTATCTGGTCGCCATTATGGATTGGCACACCCGTAAGGTGCTGGCCTGGCGCATCTCGAATACTCTGGAGGCGGACTTCTGTGTTGAGGCACTGAACGAGGCCATCCACAAGTTCGGCCCGCCCGAGATCATGAATACAGATCAAGGATCTCAGTTCACGTCCTTCGCCTGGACCGACCGGCTCCGCCGATCCGGCGTGCGTATCTCAATGGATGGGAAGGGCCGCTACCTGGACAATATCTTCATTGAGAGGCTCTGGCGAACCCTGAAATACGAGTGTGTCTACCTGCATGCTTGGGAGACCGGATCAGAAGCGAAGGCAGGCATCCGGAAATGGATGACCTTTTACAACAACCAACGCCCACACTCAGCCCTTGGCGGCAGGCCGCCAGCCGTGGTCTATTGGCTGAGAAATGACAGAACAAAACCCGATCAGCAGGAGCAGAGAGTAGCTTAATTTACGCCAGATCCTGTCCAACAACTGGGGAGTAGCTCAGAAGTCAAGTGAATAGTTCTTTCTTTTGCTCATTATGGATCGTCTCGTTCGTTATGCGATCCACCTTAAACAATGGTCCGAATTTACGCGACCACCTCTCACCTCTATTGTTAAGCAGCGCGGCAGTGTTGATGCGGCATTTACAAGTTTCTTGATTGTGGTGACGAGAGAGATGAGAGAGTTGGTTTACACTGCAAAACATGGGCAGTGATAGGTGTTAGCAGTTTGTTAGCAGATTTCTTAATATGCTGTAAGTATATCTATTCATTTATAAAAATATAGCTTCAGGTTAGCCAAGCGTTAATCGCCTACTGGATCGATCACCGATCAAAGACATTGGAAAAGGCCACCCTTTCGGGTGGCCTTTTTTGTGTGCTGTTTCGGGTAGAAGAGAAAACCGTCGATTATTCGAAACCCGCTTCCTCGAAGTGATAAAACGTATTCTCGCACAGGTTGACGTTATCATAAGTTCCGACCGATCCGTCTTCCTTCGTCGCGCGCAGGTCGTAGTTGCAGATGTTATGTCCATCGGCAATTTCGTAGGGGAGAACTTCTGCGGGCTTCATTGTCCCATCGGTCAGCGGCATGCTCACAAAAGTGTCCGCGCCAGCGGGAGAAATTTCCACAGAAGTGAAAGTGTCCCAAGAGTTGCTGCGGAATTGAATGGTCATTGCGGCATCGTCACCGCCACTTTTTTGCGACCAGAAATAGTAGCCGCCGCCCGCGATAACAATGACAGCTAGAACTACAACGGCTTTGATACGTGAAGACATAGACAAAACTTTCTTAATTTTTGCAGGTTAAACAGCCTCCACTGCATCACAAAGATGTGAATCTGTAAAGTGTCACGTCCTTCTTGTTGAGCGACAACGGTTTAGCGCCTTGCGAAAGCGGTTGGCGGGCAATGTGAAGCACATGGAAATCTACGCGAAAATCGCTTGAGTATCTTCGGAGCAGATGCGTCGCATTAAGTGATCCTGTGGCCACGACCCAAGCCCGCGCAGGTAGCCCAATACCCGTCTCGGGTCGATCCTCGGCGGCGCGCTCCTGAACGACATGCGACCGTTTGGCTGATGACAAGAGCAGGGCCATGGCGTAACTAGGCCATATGAAACCCAAAATTCTAACGACTCTGACCGACTATTCGCGTGGGCTCTTCATGCAGGATGCTCTTGCGGGTGTGACCGTGGCTATGGTGGCGCTGCCCCTTAGTCTCGCCATCGCTATTGCTTCGGGGGCCGACCCTTCGAAGGGATTGATCACCGCCATCATCGGCGGCTTCCTGATCTCTCTTCTGGGTGGCAGCCGTGTGCAGATTGGCGGGCCTACGGGGGCGTTTATCGTCGTGGTTTACAGCGTCGTTGCCGAGCATGGCTATGACGGTCTGGTGGTCGCCACGCTTATGGCGGGGCTGATTTTGCTCGTGGCCAGTTACTTCCGCGCGGGCGCGCTCATTCGGCTGATCCCTGAACCTGTCATCAACGGGTTCACCATCGGGATCGCGGTTATCATCGCAACCAGCCAGCTCAACGACCTTCTTGGCCTCACCGTGGCGGAAGTGCCCGCCGAATTTATCGCCAAGATCGAAGTGCTTTGGGGCGCGCGTCCGACCTTCTCGCTTGCCTCGACACTGATCGGGCTTGCTACGATGGCTCTGATCGTGCTGTTCCGCCGCGCCGCGCCAAAACTTCCTGGCCTTATTGTAGCCGTTGCCGTCACCTCCGCGATTGTCGCACTGGCCGATCTGCCCGTGGACACGATCCAGTCGCGTTTTGGCGATCTGCCCAACACGTTGCCCCGTCCTGCGCTGCCCGAACTGGGGTTCGAGCGGATCGTGGAACTGCTGCCATCCGCGATGATCATCGCCTTTCTGGCAGGGGTTGAATCCCTTCTTTCGGCGATGGTGGCCGACCGTATGATTGCGGGCAAACACCGTCCGAACGCCGAGCTTCTCGCGCAGGGTGCTGCGAATATCGGTTCCGCGCTCTTCGGCGGGATGCCCGCAACGGGGGCGATTGCGCGCACGGCGACCAACATCCGCGCAGGCGGCAAGACACCCGTAGCGGGGCTTGTCCATGCGCTGACCATTCTGGTTGTGATGCTCGTGGCGTCGAAGGTTGTTGGTTACATGGCCATGCCCGCACTGGCGGGGCTGCTGGTCCTGACCGCGTGGAACATGAGCGAGCCGCACAAATGGCGCGGCTATGCCTCCGAGCGCAAGTCCGACCTGTTCCTTCTGATCCTGACGTTGGTGCTGACCGTGATCGCGGATCTCACCGTTGCGATCGGAACGGGTGTGGCTCTCGGTCTGGCGATGCGGATGCTGCGGCGTGATGTGCCACCGCCTGAGTGGTCAGACCCTGAACGCTAAGGGCAGGGCGGCGCAGGCCGCTCACCCGTCACTTGGCAACAATCCCAATCCGCGCAGGTAGATGCCGATCCCAGTCTCCAGCAAGTCCTCGGGCGGGAAGGGGCTTTTTGTCCCCGGGCTGTTGCGCGCGAAAAGCTCCACGACACCGTGGCTGAGCGCCCAGATATGGGCGGCGAACATCTGCGGCGGCGGGCGGTTCTCTTCGGGGATATGCTCCGACAACTCCAGTGCGGCGGTCTCCAGCACGCCCTGAGCGCGGGTCGCCACAGCGTAAAGCTCTGGCGTGCGCTGGATCGAAATCGCGCTTTCAAACATGGCAACGTAATGGCCAGGATACTTGCGCGCAAATGCGAGGTAGGCGCGGCCCACGGCCTCGAAAGAGGCCAGTGCCGAGGGTTGCCCTGTTGAATAGGCGTAGTCGAGTAAATCGGCAAAGACCTCGTAGCCCTGCCGTGCAATCTCCGCGATCAAATCCTCGCGGCCCTCGAAATGGCGGTAGACGGCCGCAGGGGTCACGCCTGCCGATTTGGCCGCCTCAGAGAGCGTGAACCCTGTCGGGCCCTTCTCTTCAATGAGCTTGAGGGCGGCGTCCACGAGGGCCTGCCGCAGATTGCCGTGGTGGTAGCCGCGCTTCTTGACCATCAGTCGTCCTCACCGCGCGCGAGCATGTCGGGGCCGCCTGTGACCTTCTCATCGGGGGCATGGGCGACGTCGCTATCCTTGCCCGCGTAGTCAATGGCACTCAGAACCGTGCGGATGGCATTGAGGCGCGCGCGATATTTGTCGTCAGAGCGCACCACGGTCCAAGGGGCAACAGAGGTGTGCGAGCGTTCAAGAGTCTCGGTGATCGCATCCGTATAAGCATCCCAAAGCGCCAGCCCCTTCACGTCGATACCAGAGAGCTTCCACTGTTTAAGCGGATTGGTCTCGCGCTCCAGAAAACGGCGCAATTGTTCGGCTCGGCCCACATTGAGCCAGATCTTGAAAAGCTGAATACCCTCGTCGGCCAGCATAGCCTCGAATTCGGGCACCTGATGGAAGAATTTCTCGCGCTGGTCATCGGTGCAAAAGCCGAAAACCTTCTCCACGACACCACGGTTATACCACGAGCGGTCGAAGAGGACGATCTCGCCTGCGGTCGGCAGGTGGTCGATGTAGCGTTGGAAATACCACTCGCCCGCCTCGCGGTCGCTGGGTTTGGACAGGGCCACGACACGCGCCGCGCGTGGGTTGAGGTTCTCGCGGAAGCGTTTGATCGTGCCGCCTTTTCCCGCCGCATCGCGCCCCTCGAACACCACGACAATCCGCTTTCCCGTCGCGCGTACATCGCTGAGCATTTTCACCAGTTCAAGCTGGAGCGCGTCGATCTCGTCGTTGTAGTCCGATTTCTTCATCCAGCGGTCATAGGGATAGGTTGGGTCGAGAATGTCTTTCTTCTCGCCGTCCTTGATGGCCTCCCGGATCTCTTCGGGCGCATCGTCGGTGAAGAAGCGCGAGATTGCGCCGTCGAAAGGAAGATCACTCATCTGGACTGCCTGTAGTGTTAATTGCTTTAACAATATGGGGCCTGACGGTGCTTATGGCAATGCGATCCGCACAGGGAGCGGCCCGTTCGTGACGTCAACTGCGGTTGTGGTGACAAACCGACCCGCCTGCGCGCAGATCCACGCGCGGGCAGGGGTCTATTGGCCGATCTCAGCCATGTTGAAGGGCGTCGTCTGGTAGATCTCGTTGATCCAGTTGCCGTAGAGCAGATGCGCGTGGGACCGCCAGCGGTTCACAGGACGCAATTCGGGATTGTCGTTGGGGTAGTAGTTCACGGGCAATTGGATCGGTTTGCCCGCCTCCTTGTCGCGCATCAACTCCTCGTGCAGCGTGCCCGTGTCATACTCGAAGTGGTTGAAGATATAGAGCGCACGATGCTCGGGATCTTGCACCAGGCAGGGGCCTGTCTCGTCAGATCCGAGCAGCGGCACAAGCGCACCCACGGCGTCGATCTCGCTTTGCTTCATCTCGGTCCAGCGGCTCACGGGGATATAGCATTCGTCGGAGAACCCGCGCAGATAAGGCGAAGCAGGGGCGAGGTTGTTCTGGCGATACAGGCCGAAGGTCTTCGCATCCAGAATGTGTTTCTTCACCCCGTGGAAGTAGTTGATCATCGCCATGCCACCCCAGCAGACGCCGAAGGTCGAATGCACATGGCTCTGCGTCCACTCGAAGACTTCCTCGAGTTCGTCCCAGTAGGTCACGTCCTGGAAGGGCAGGTGCTCGATGGGGGCGCCTGTGATGATCAGCCCGTCGAACTTCTCGCCGCTCTCCTTCACATCCTGAAAGGGGCGGTAGAACTGCGCCATATGTTCGGCGGCGGTGTTGCGGGTCTGATGTTCGCTCATGCGGATCAGTTGGAAGTCGATCTGCAACGGGGTCGCGCCGATGAGGCGGGCGAACTGGTTTTCCGTCTGGATCTTCTTCGGCATCAGGTTGAGGAGCGCGATCCTCAGGGGCCTGATTTCCTGCGACTTTGCCCGACCTTCGCCCATGACCATAACACCCTCGGACGAAAGAACGTCGAAGGCGGGAAGGTTCTCTGGCAGGGTAATGGGCATTTGTATCGTCCTGAGTGTTGCGGGAAGGTTTAGTTAGGCTGTGCGGTTGCGGTTATCAAGCGCCTCACCGATCAGCGCGGTAAAGGCGTCGGGACCATCGACCTGCGCGATCTCCTCGGCGCAGACCGTCACGCCCCAGCGATCAGCCATGGCACGGTAGCGCGGCTGGCGGTGCTTGAGCGCACGGGCATAGGTGTAACGGATGAAGGCATCGGGATCGACCTCATCGGCCGTGACGCCCTCTTGCTCTAGGTATTCGTCCCAGATCGCTTCGAGGAAGGCGGGTTGGTAGGCCATCGGCTTGGGGGCACGATCAAAGCGTTTGACCAGCGCATCGGTATGCGCCTCCGACCCTTCTATCCACACGGGCAGGGCCGCATCCGAGAGCGCCGTCATGATCGGATCGGTGTCATCCTCGATATCCACCCATTCGCAGATCGACCCGCCCGTGTCGCAGACGAAATGCGGGTAGCCGTAAAGGTTTTGCGCCCGCTCGATGAAATGCGGCGTGTCCATGAGGGCGGCGATCTCCGCGGCCTCGAACTGCGCCTGACGGCGGCGATACTCTTCAATCGGCATTCCGCCTTTCGTCTCATCACCCGGTTTGCCGAGGTAATGGGAGACAGGCGCGAGGTTGTTGAAGGTCACGTTGGAGCTGATGAAGATACTGTCGGAGAGAAGCTGTTCGCGTAGGAAAGGCAGTTTCATCGCCTCGGCTTTGAGGTTGTCATCGATCGCTTCACCGAGGTAGCGCGTCGCGATGCGGTAGTCGATGGAATAGTGATACCACGCACCCGTGTCACGCAACATGTTGGAAACATGCGTTTTCCCAAGCCCCGACATGCCGAAGAGAACCACGCGCTTCTCCGCGCTCTCACGCCAGTCATCACCCGTTTCGTATTTCATCAAAAGGCTCCTTAAACCGCCTCTTGGGTGCCACGGGCGGGCGGAAAATGGAAGGGGGATTTATGAGTGCCGCGCGCGGTGACGCAGCCACGCCACGAGCCGCCCGTCGATCACCAGAAGCCCCAGAGCGATCAGGACAAAGCCAGCAATTGCCGATGGTGGCAGCCGCTCGCCCAGCACAACCGTGCCGAGGATGACCGATACGGGCGCGACGAAGAGTGTGACGAGGGTGGCGTTGCCCGATCCCGCCGCCTTGATCACGCGAAACAGGATCAGGTAAGTCAGCGCGGTGGAAAAGATCGAGATATAGGCCCATGCCCCCAATGTCGTCGCGTTAAACGTGCCAAAGTCGGGCCAGCCGTTGCGGAACAGGGCCACGGGCACCATCCACAGCGCGGCGCCGGCGATCATCCCTGCCGCGGAAACCTCCGAGCGCACACCGCCAAGATACTGGCGCACGGCGGCAACCCCGAAGGCATAGCACAGTGCCGCACCGATCAGCGCAAGTTGCCCCGCCGAACGCAGGTCGAAACTGTGCAGCGCTTCCAGCCCCAGAACCGTTGCCACGCCAAAGAAACCAAGGGTCACGCCAACGGCCTTGCGCGCACCTAGCCGTTCATCGGCAAAGAGAAGCGCGGCCACGAGCGGGCCGAAAATCGCGGTGGCGGCGTTGAGAATGCCCGCAAGCCCTGATGCGATATGCTGCTGCCCCCATGTGATGAGCGCAAAGGGCAGGGCGACGTTGAGAAAGCCGATCCAAAGGAAGGCAAACCACGTCGCCACATCGCGCGGCACAGGCAGGCGCGCAATGATGACATAGAGCCACAGCACTGTCGCGCCCCCCGCCACACGCAGCGCCACAAGGGTTTCCACGGGCAATTGCCGCAGCATCAATTCGATGGAGAGAAACGAGCCGCCCCACATCAAACCCATCAGGCCCAGCCCGATCCATGCGGCAGTAGAGATGGTTTTTTGCGGTGCCATTGCGCGCGTCCTTCGTCATTACCCGACACTTGTGCCCCGCGTAAGCCGCGATGCGCAAACGGGCATTTGTGCAAAAGGGGATCACGGTTTGTGATGAGCCCGCAGGCAGAAAGCCCCCCGTGACAGGAAGCAAATGAAAAGGCCCCGCTTTCGCAGGGCCTTTGGTGTTTTGGTTGTAGGACTGTGTCTTAGAAAGTCTGCGAGAACTTCACACCAAACGCGACAGCGTTGTTGTTGGTAAACGTCCCGAACGGTGTCCCTGCAGGTGCACCCGGAGCCTGCGTGGTGGCGTCTCCGATTGCGCGATACTGGATGCCGCCCGAGATTTTGGCCCCGTTGCCGAGGTCATATTCTCCGCCAATGCTGGCGCTCCAGTAGCCGTCTGTCGGCGCAAGGTTCCCTGTCAGATCACCCGCCGCCTTCTCGTAGCCGATGGTGAAGCTGCCCGAGAACTTGTCAGAGAAACGGCGACCGACGCCAAGCGTATAAGTGTAGGTGTCCTTGTTGCCGAAGTCGGTCAGATTACCGGCGAGATCGTCATCAATCGTTGCTTCCGACCAATCGGCCCAACGAACGGAGGCCATGAGCAGCGTGTCGGCGGCAATGCCCGTCTGGAATTCGAAGTTCACCGATTGCGGCATCTTCGCGGTCAAATTGCCCACAGTCCCGTCCATGGAAAACTCGGTTGCCGAGGAGTAGGTCAGGGCGGCGCGCAGCGCGATGTCGGGAATTTCATAGGCTGCACCGATCACATAGCCGACGTCGGAGGCACTGGAGTAGGTGGAGGCGTATGGGACCACAGGGGCGTTATAGAACCCGCTGGCCGTAACGAGGCGAATACCGCCGTGAACGCTGATGCGGTCGGTTGCCTGATAGTTGCCGAGCACCGTGATTGCAAAGCTGTCGACCTCGGCCGATGTTCCTGCAAGCGGGTAGGGTGTGCCCGTCGGGTAGGAGACGTCCGCGCCAAAGGGTTCATCCGCGATCACCGCGAGGGAAACCTTGTCGTTGAGGTCGGTCTTATAGGCGAATCCGAACTGCATGTAGTCGCCTGCCATGTCGCCCGATTCAGCGGGGCCCGCCGCGCCGGAAACTTTCGGAATTGCGTAGGACAAATTCGCTTCGAAGTGGTTGCCCTCCTCGAAAATGACTGCGACCGATTGCCCCGAACGATCGATGCCGCCTGCAAATGCGCCTGTTGCGCAGGCCGCGAATGTCGCGGCCAGTGTCAAGTGTGTCTTCATGATCTCCATCCCTTATCGAGCACTGGGCTCGCTAGAATTTTTGCTTGTATGCCGCATCTCTCCCGTGAATGCGGAACTATCCAAGCCTAGGCGCAACGGTTGAGAACTCGCAATTCTGACGCGGCGTAACTCTCGCGTAGCGTCACAATTTTGCGAAAAGCGTTGCTTTTTGGCAGTGGTTCTAGCCTGCGCGTCGGCTCTGGGAGAGGGTGCGGGCGCGACGGGATTCGACGACGATATTGGCGTAGTTGGCGCCGAAGATAATTGCGGCACCGATGAAGGTCTCCACCGTGGTCGGCTCTCCGTAAAGCACCAGCGCTATCAGTGCGATCAGAGGCAGGCGCAGGAAGTCGATGGGCGTGACGACAGAGGCGGGCGCAAGGCTGAGCGCGGTGGTCAGACAGAAATGCGCCAACAAGCCCGCCAGCGCGAAAGCCGCCAGCAAGGGAGCTTCGGCCAGTGTGAAGAACCGCATTTCCCCGTCCAGCATGGCGCAAATGATGCCGAATACGAGCTGCATCACCGACAGCCAGAACAGGACATTCGTCACAGTTCCGTCCGCGCGCCGCGTGAGCCGCTTGGTGAAAAGCGCCGATCCGGCGAAACCGAAAGCACAAGCAATCGCGGCGAGCGTACCAATGGAGAGCCCGCCCGCGCCGAAGGGCTGCGCGACAATCATGATGCCCGTAAAGCCGAGTGCCGCCGTGATCACCCGCATCTGCGTCAGCCGCTCGCCAAGGAAGATGCTCGCACCGATGGCCACGATGATCGGATAGGCAAACTCCAACGCGAAAAGCTGTGAGAGCGGGATGAGCGGGGCGGCGAAGAGCCACAGGTTCTGACCCGCAAAATGCGCCACGTTGCGCCCGAAATGGAGCGGCATGGCGGTGGCGCGGATCTGATGGGCGGTGCCCGCCACGGAAGCCACTATGAGCACGGCGATCAGCCCGAAGCCCGAGCGGTAGGCCATGATCTCGAAAGTGTCGAGGTCGAGCGTGAGGCGGCGCGCAAGCACCGCCATAGAGGAAAATCCGAAGACCGCTCCAAGCATCCAGGCGGCCGCCTTGAGAGGGTGGGTCTGTTCCGAATTCATGCCGATACCTTGCTGAAATCACGAGACATATGATGCGTCACGCGGAACCAGTCGGAGCGTTGCGTGCGATCCTGATGCGCTTCAAAGGCGACCTCGGAGACGAACACCTCGTTGACGTGAAAGCGCGTTGGCGTCAACTCGTCCTGCCACAGTTCAAATTCCAGACACCCCGGTTCGGCACGGGTCTTGCGAATGTGTTCGTCCATCAGGGCGAGCACATCTTCAACCTCCGAAGGGGCGCAGGTCATGGTTCCAGTCAGCAGCACTTTTGTCATCATTCCAGCTAGCCCGCGGGCAGGTTGCAGGGCAAGGAAAAAGGGCCGCCCTCCATCGGAAGCGGCCCTTGCGATTATGTGGGAGGCGGCGTGCCTTACTCCAATTCGATCGTGCCCGGCGGTTTCGATGTGCAGTCGTAGAACACGCGGTTCACGCCTTTGACCTCGTTGATGATGCGGGTGGAGGTTTCGCCGAGGAACTCGTGGGTGAACGGGTAGTAATCCGCTGTCATCCCGTCCACGGAGGTCACCGCGCGCAGGGCCACGGCAAAGTCATAGGTCCGCCCGTCGCCCATCACGCCTACGGTACGCATGGGGAGGATGGCGGCGAAGGCCTGCCAGATTTCGTCGTAAAGCCCGTGTTTGCGAATCTGGTCGATATAGACCGCATCCGCCTTGCGCAGGATTTCGAGTTTTTCGCGGGTGATCTCGCCGGGGCAGCGGATGGCCAGACCCGGACCGGGGAAGGGGTGACGCCCGATGAAGCTGGCGGGCAGGCCCAATTCGTGGCCCAGTGTGCGGACCTCGTCCTTGAACAGTTCGCGCAGAGGTTCGACCAGTTTGAGGCCCATTTTCTCGGGCAGACCGCCGACATTGTGGTGCGATTTGATCGTCACCGAAGGGCCGCCGGAGAAGGAGACCGATTCGATCACATCGGGATAGAGCGTGCCTTGGGCGAGGAATTCCGCGCCTTCGATCTGGTCGGCGTATTTCTGGAATACGTCGATGAACAGTTTGCCGATAATCTTGCGCTTTGTTTCCGGATCGGAAACGCCTTCCAACTCACCGAGGAAAAGATCGCTCTCGTCAGCATGGATCAGGTTCAGATTGTAATTGTCGCGGAACATGGCCACGACCTGCTCGGCCTCGTTGAGACGCAGCAGCCCGTGGTCAACAAAGACACAGGTGAGCTGATCGCCGATGGCTTCGTGCAGCAGGATGCCTGTCACGGAACTGTCCACGCCGCCCGACAGCGCACAGATGACTTTCTTGTCGCCCACTTGCTCGCGGATTTTCGCAATCATTTCTTCGCGGTAAGCGCCCATCGTCCAGTCGCCCTTGAACCCTGCGAGTTTGACGAAATTCTCATAGAGCGTCGCGCCGTTGGGCGTGTGGTGCACTTCGGGGTGGAATTGCACGGCGTAGAAATTGCGCGCCAGATCGGCGGTGATGGCGAAGGGGGCGCCGGGCGAGGTGCCGTAGACCTCAAAGCCCGGCGCGATTTCGGCAACGTGGTCACCGTGGCTCATCCAGACCTGTTCGCGGCCAGAGGCGTCCATGAACCAGCCGTTGAGGAAATCGGCATGTTTGTCTGTGGGCGTGACATAAGCGCGCCCGAATTCGGCGGTGGCATGTTCGCCCGCTTCCACGCGGCCGCCGAGATCATGCATCATGACCTGCTGGCCGTAGCAGATGCCAAGGATCGGCACGCCCATCTCATAGGCGGCTTTCGGCGGGCGGGGGCTACCCTCGCGCATCACCGAGTCGGGGCCGCCGGAAAAGATGATCGCTTTGGGATCAAAGGCTTTCAGGCTGTCGTCGGTGACTTTCTGATAGGGGTGGATTTCGCAATAGACGTTCAACTCGCGCAGACGCCGCGCGATGAGCTGCGTCACCTGAGAGCCGAAGTCGATGATGAGGAGGCGGTCATGGGATGTCTGGGTCATGTTCCAGCGTTTATGCGGGAGTGCGCGTTCAGGCAAGATGGATTCGCGCCTCTCGCGCGGCGAGATGTGGAAATATGACACCCTGCCCGTGTTCTGGGCAGGGTTTGCCCGCGGTGCGCTTCTCTCTCAAACCGCGATCCGACCTCGCCATATGGGCGAGCCAGAAGGTTAACGCGGCGGTTACGAAGGTTAACGCCTGACGGGATGCGCTGGTGACAAATAGCCTGCGTCATGCGGCCTGCGTGTCGAGGGACAGCAGGCGCGCCTCACCCATAAGAGCAATGAGGATGTCGACGTGGCGCTGCGGATTGTAGCCCTGATCGCCCGCGCGACGGGCCTCTTCCATGCCTGCTTCGGCGTCCAAAAGGGCGCTGACGGCGCGGCTGGGTGTGGGCAGTTCGGTGCGCCGCAAGACCCGTTTGAGATCGCGTGCACGGATGTAGTCACCAACCCCGCAACGGGCGGCGCGGATCAACAAACGTGGGCGGCGAAGGGCTTTGAGGCGGGTGGTTGTGTCGGTCATCACGGTCTCCTGTTGGTTGGCTGCGCGGCTTGCACGTTGTCGCGGTTGCCATCGGCTCTGGTGTGGCCTGTGATGGCATCCGACGTGTGCCGTCTGGGGTTCGAGTTTCGCACAACCTAAGCGGGTGTTGCGTATTGTTTCCAAATTGCGAACGGTCGTTTTTACGAAGCTTTAACAATTTGGCGCACCATAGGAATTGTTAGGAAACCGTTAACCTTTGTGAAAGGAATGCAACTTTAGGTTGATCTCAAGGCGGGGATAACGCTGTGGGTAATGGCTGGAGATCTTGTGGATCGTTACTCCCTGACGATAATTGTTGCGCATATGGAGACAGTGCGCGCGCAAAAACACTGCGGGGGAACCATGCAAAGATCTACGAATGGAACGGGCCATCCAACTCAAACGGTCTCACCAATTCCGTCCTGGGTACCCAAAGACGCGAAACATTACCTCGCCCATACCGAAGGAGGCCAGTCGATCCGCGAACTGGCCCGCAAGGGGGGGCTGCGCACCCTCGACGGTCATGCGTCAGGTGCGGCGGGTCGAACAGAAGCGGGACGACCCCCTGATAGACGAGGCGTTGGAAGGTCTGCGGGCCGCCAGCCAGCGCCGTGAAGGCCAATCCGCGCGTTCAACCGATCTCTTCCAACCCGGAGAAACCGCCTCAAGGTCAAAGCCACCGAAGCACGCCGATCTCAATGATCCCGCCGCTCTCGACGAGGCGACGGTTGCGCGCGAGGCCAAACGGGTGTTGCGCCGCCTGAGCGAGCAGGGGGCCTGTCTGGCCGTGGCGATGGATATGGAAAAGGCCGTTGTCGTGCGCGACCTGCCTGACGGGCGCACCATGCGTACTGCCGTGCTGGATCGCGGTGTGGCGCAGGCAATTGCGCTCAAGGGCTGGATCGCGCCGCAGGTGAAGGGGAAGATCACACGCTATTCCATGACTGCTGCGGGGCGGTCCGCGCTGCGGGCCTTTCTGGCCGCTGACGAGAGCGCACGGGCAGGGTTCGCTGAGGCACCCGCAGGTTTTGACGGGGCGCTGCCGTGGGGCGGGGCCGAGGCGCTTGATCGGGGCACGCCCAAGCGTATCCGTTACAGCGCGCCCGAGAGCCCCGTGATGATGCTGGCGCGGCGGCGGGACAAGGACGGGTCCATGTTTCTCGCGCCCGAACTGGTGGCCGCCGCCGAACGGGTGCGGGAGGATTTCGAACTGGCGCAGATGGGCGGCTACGGTCGCGAGGCTTGGGAGGCGGTGGTGCGCGGCGAAGATCGTGGTCCGTGGGGCGATCCTAACGGTTTCGGTCCCGATCCAGCGCGCGCGCGGGTCTGCATGGTGCTGAATGATTTGGGGCCAGGTCTGGCGGAAGTGGTTCTGCGATGCTGTTGCTATCTCGACGGGATGGAGCAGACGGAAAGCCAATTGGGCTGGTCAGCGCGTTCGGGCAAGATCGTGTTGCGCATCGCCCTGCAACGTCTGGCGCGGCATTATGAGCGGGCAGGCTATTCGAATTTGATTGGGTGAGGATCGGTCCCGCAGGGCAAACATGCCGGGGGCATGTTTGAGATCCGAACGGGCGGAGCCCTGGCAAATCGGTCCCGTAGGGCAATCGCTCCAGTGGAGCGATTGAGGCTCGAACGGGCGGAGCCCCGGCAGGCCGGTCCCGCAGGGCAATCTCTCGGATTGCGCGGCGGCCTGTGACCTATGACCTATTCGCAAGCCCGTTATTCGATAGCGGGCAGGGGGCGCGAGCGGGGCGGGAAATGGCGCGAAAATGCTGCGACTGCGAAAGGGTGGCTCAGTGTCGCGCGGACCATCAGCACACCACATCTCTTGTCCAAAGAAAAGCGACGCGCAGTTTCCCGCGCGCCGTGTCGTGAGTGCATAGGTGCCCGAAAGGGAACGGGCGGGCCGATTACTCGGCTGCGACGCTCTTGGAGGCCTCTTCGAGATAGGCCAGAACGGTTTCGGGCGAGGAGACGCCATAGGGATCTTCGGGGTGGTTGTCGGCAAGGCCTGGCTCTTCGAACCATGCTTCAATAACGCCGTTGTTGACCACGGCGGCATAGCGCCACGAGCGCAGACCAAAGCCGAGGTTGTCTTTGCGCACGAGCATCCCCATGCGACGGGTGAACTCACCAGAGCCGTCAGGAATTACCTTAACGTTTTCAAGGTTCTGGCTCTGCGCCCATTTGTTCATCACGAAGCTGTCGTTTACGGACATGCAGTAGATTTCGTCGATGCCCTTCGCTTTGAAATCGTCAAAGCCGTTCTCGAAACCAGGCAGCTGGTAGGTCGAGCAGGTGGGCGTGAACGCGCCAGGCAGGGAGAAGAGAACGACGCGTTTGTCCGCGAAATAGTCGGCAGTGGTCTTGTCTTCCCAGCGGAACGGGTTGTCGCCGCCGATGCTCTCGTCGCGCACGCGGGTGTGGAAAGTAACATCGGGCAGTTTGAAGCCAGCTTTCATAATGAGAACTCCGTTTATTTGCGCGGTATATCCGCGTCGGTCAGGCACAGGGCCTTGGGTGAAACAGGATGGCGCGGCGGCTGTGCAGTCATGGCGTGCCGCGCTCTTGGGGTCTATTTAGAATGATTCTCATTGGGCTACAATGCAGGTGCAGAAATGCCTTGGCGCGTGGTGCTGGCATGACGGATTTTGCGAGACATTTGTGTGCGCTGCCACTATATGATCCTTCAAAGGCACGAAAGGCAGACCCGACCATGCGTGATCTCAAGATCCCCGAGCAGCGCCACCCCGAAAAGGCGCACCGCCCCGATAACGCCCAGCCCAAGAAACCCGACTGGATCAGGGTGAAGGCCCCCACGTCGCAGGGCTACAAGAAGACCCATGCCATCATGCGCGAGCACAAGCTGGTGACGGTCTGCGAAGAGGCGGGTTGTCCGAACGCGGGCGAATGCTGGTCGCAGGGCCACGCCACGATGATGATCATGGGTGAGGTCTGCACGCGGGCTTGTTCCTTCTGCAACATCGCAACGGGCAAGCCGCCAGAGGAGCTTGATGTGTTCGAGCCGGGCCGTGTGGCTGATGCGGTTCAAAAGCTCGGCCTCAATCACGTCGTGATCACCTCCGTGGACCGCGACGATATCGAGGACGGCGGGGCGGAGCATTTCGCCATGACGATCCGCGCGATCCGCAAGCGGTCGCCCGACACCACCATTGAGATCCTGACGCCCGACTTCATCCGCTGCGACGACAGTGCGTTGGAAGTGGTGGTTGCGGCGAAACCCGATGTGTTCAACCACAACCTCGAAACCGTCCCCGGTCTCTATCCCGAAGTGCGCCCCGGTGCGCGGTATTTCCATTCGCTGCGCCTGCTTCAGCGGGTCAAGGAGATCGACCCGTCTATGTTTACCAAATCGGGCATCATGGTGGGGCTCGGCGAGGATAAGCAGGCCGTCATTCAGGTCATGGAGGACATGCGCGCCGCCGACATCGACTTCCTCACCATCGGCCAGTATTTGCAGCCAACGCCGAAGCACCACGCGGTGGATCGGTTTGTGACGCCCGAGGAATTCAAGGTCTACGAACGCGCGGCCTATAACAAAGGCTTCCTGATGGTGTCCGCCTCGCCGCTGACGCGCTCCTCCTATCACGCGGGTGACGATTTCGCGAAGCTGCGCGAGAACCGTCTCAAGAAACTCGGTCGCGCCTGATCCGCGCCTGCGCCGCATCTATTCAAAGAGGCCGTCCCGTCGCGGGCGGCCTTTTTCGTTTGCGGCGCCCGTGATTGCCGTTAGACAGGCCATCATGATACAAAGCACCCCTTTCGAGATTTTCTGTGCCTGCCCTCCGGGGTTGGAGACCTACCTTGCCGACGAGATGGTGGAGGCGGGCTTTCTCGGCGTGTCCCCCACTGGGGGCGGGGTGACGTTCGAGGGCACTTGGGCGGATGTGTGGCGGGCCAATCTGGTGCTGCGCGGCGCGTCGAAGGTGCTGGCACGGATCGGCACGTTTCGTGCTTTCCACCTTGCACAACTCGACAAGCGGGCGCGGAAATTCCCGTGGGGCGATGTCCTGACCGAAGGCCATCGGGTCAAGGTCGAGGTCGCCACCAACCGCAAATCCAAGATCTACCACGCGGGCGCGGCCACAGAGCGGTTGGAACGGGCAATTGCGGAGGAATTCGGCGCACCGATTGCCGAAGGTCTGGAAGATGCACAGATCGTGATCAAGGCGCGGATCGACGACAACAACGTAATCCTCTCGGTCGATACCAGCGGCGACGGGCTGCACAAGCGCGGCTTCAAACAGGCTATGGGCAAGGCGCCGATGCGCGAGACAATGGCGGCGCTGATCCTGCGGGCCTGTGGCTATGCGGGGCGCGAACCTGTGCTGGACCCGATGTGCGGCTCTGGCACCTTTCCGATTGAAGCGGCGGAGATTGCGCGGGGGCTTATGGCGGGGCGCGGTCGCGGCTTTGCTTTCGAGCGTCTGGCGACCTTCGATGCCGAGGCGGTGGCGGGCTTGCGTGAGGCTTGGGCCGAGCGCGACACCGATCTGCATTTCTACGGCTCGGATCGCAACGTGAATGTCATCGGCATGGCGGGTGAGAATGCCGCACGGGCAGGGGTGGGCGATCTCATCACCTTCGCGCCAAAACCCGTCTCCGCGATATCACGGCCCGAGGGGCCTGCGGGTCTTGTCGTGGTCAACCCGCCCTATGGCGCGCGGGTGGGTAAGAAGAAGGATCTCTTCGCCCTCTACGGTGCCTTCGGGGATAAGATGCGCGAAGAGTTCAAAGGCTGGCGTGTCGGCATGGTGACATCGGAGGCGCAACTCGCTGAAGCGACGAAACTGCCGTGGCTGCCCGTGGAGGCCCCCATTGCTCACGGTGGGCTCAAGGTCCGCCTCTACCGCACCGATCCGCTCTAGGCGTTATCGGGCAACGGGCGGGACGCGTTTGAGATAGGCTGCCACCGCGGCCCGATCTTCTGGCGCGAGTTTGCCGTAGTTGTCCACCACATGTGCCATATGCCCGCCGACGCTGTCGTAGTCGGGGGTGAAACCCGTCTCCAGATAATAGGCGATGTCGGCCTCCGACCAGTCAAGTTCGGCGGGGGTGATGTTGGGAATGGTGCCTTTGCCCGCAGGGTTTGGTGCGCCCGCAAGCCATTCGCTCCGCTTCATCCCGCCAAGCGCATTGCGCGGCGTATGGCATTCGCCGCAGTGGCTGAGGCCCTCGACCAGATATTGCCCGTGCTGCTCTTCAGGCGTGAGGTTGGGGTCTTCGAGAACGGGATCGTCGTTGAGGAACAGGAGTTTCCACCCGCCAAGAAGACGCCGGATGTTAAAGGGAAAGCCGATCTCATGGGGCAGGGAGGCCACATCGGACGGCGGCAGAGTCATTAGATAGGCGTGGAGCGAGACCACATCCTCGGCGCTCATACGCACGTAGGAGGCGTAGGGGAAGGCGGGGTAGTAGTGTTTGTCCTCGGGCGAGGTGCCATGCCAGAGCGCGGAGGCGAGATCCTGCGCGGTCCAGCCGCCGATGCCCGCATCCGAGGGCGAGATATTGGGCGCGTGGAAGGTGCCGAAGGGCGAGGCGAGCGCCATGCCGCCCTCAAGCGCTTCCGCATCCCCGTCGACGCCCGCGTGACAGGAGGCACAGCCCCCCGCGATATAGACAAACTCGCCACGCTCAAGGTCGGGCGTGATCCCTGCAAGCCGCTCTTCATCGGCCTGTTTCGGCATGGTGAGAATCCAGAAGACGGCCAGACCGATCACAGCGGCGGCAAGGATGAGGGAAACAAGGCGGCGCATGGGGTGGCTCCGTGTGGCTCAATGGACAGGCGGTCGAACAGTCGGAAAGGGCGGCCTGCGCCGCCCCTCGTTCACATGATGTGTTATCCGTGAGTGTAGCGTGCTTTCCGTGTGGATTCAAAGTGCGCGGATGATCTCACTCGTCGGAGTGGCGATAGCTCTTGTGACATGCGCTACAGGCGGCACCAAGCGGTCCCATTGCGCCTTGCAACGCGGCCAGATCGCTGCCCGCGGCTGCTTGCAAGGCCTCGGTGGCTGCAGCAAGATCGCCCGCTTTCGCGCCGATGTCGGAGCCGTCTTCCCAGATTGCTGGCAGGGCGTTGGAGCCGTCCTGTTCGCCCATGGCCGTGCCGGGCAGCCAGTAGCTGCGCGTGTCCATATGTGCCAGCGTGGAAAGGTTGTCGGCGGCGGTTTGTGCTGTGGCGGCGTCATAGTCCACAAGGCCGCGCGCCATGCCGCCGAGGATGCCGAGGTTATAGGCGTAGAGCTGCATGTGCGACTGGCGGGCTTTTACGGCGGCGGATGCGGCGTCCTGCGCTTCTGCGTGGGGCACGCCAAGGGCAAGGGTCGCAGCCGCGGCAAGCGCCAGAGTGACGCGGGGAAGGCTGTGAAACGTGGTCAGGATGGTCATGGTAGTCTCCTTTCGATCTCGCTTTCAGAGCGGATGAGGGGCGGGGCCATGTGGGTGAGAACCGAACGACCCGCAGATTGTGCGCGAGTTTGCGGAATGTGATCTCCCTCAAAGTCAGCCTACCTGTGTCCATGGTAAAGTAAACTTACCATTCTTGCGGGGAGTTGAGGGAAATATGCACAAAGCGAACTGGGACGACTATAGATATGTGCTTGCGGTGGCGCGCGCGGGTTCGGTGTCGGGGGCGGCTCGCGAGTTGGGCGTCAACCACGCGACGGTCCTGCGACGGGTGGCGGGGATTGAGGCGCGGCTTGGGGTGGAGCTTTTCGAGAAATCGGTGCGCGGCTACGAGATTGCGCCAGAGAAATTGCGGCTGATCGAGGCGGCGCGCGAGGTCGAGGCCGCCGTGGGGGCGGTCGAGCGGCTGGCGCGCGCGGGGTAGGTGCCGCTTGCGGGGGTGATCCGTGTGACCTCGACCGATACCTTCTGCCATGCGGTTCTGCCCGAGATCGTGGCGCGGCTGACCAAGCAGGCCGATGATCTCTCCTTTGAGCTTCTGTGCTCCAATGCCCATCTTGATCTGTCGCGAATGCACGCCGATGTGACGGTGCGCCCGACGTTCAAGCTGCCCGACGATCTTTACGGCGAAGTTGCCGCACAGCTGGGTGTGGGGTTTTATTCCGCCGATGATGTGCCGCCAGACCACTGGCTCGGCCTGTCGGGCGTGATTGCGCGGGCGCATTTCGCGCAGCGGTTCATGGAGGCGATGGAGCCGAAGGGCATCAAGCTGGTCGCCGCCGCCGACAGCTTCCTCACCCTGCGTGCGATGGCGGAGGCGGGGCTTGGCCGTGTGGTTTTACCCTGTGTCCTCGGGGATGCCTCACCCAAGCTGCACCGTATCGCGCCACCGCTGGAGATTTCGCCGATCCCTGTGTTTGTCGCGTCTCACGCCGATCTGGCCGATGCGCCGCGGCTGCGTCTGGCGCGGCGTCGGGTGGCGGCAGCACTGGCCGCGCAGAGTGATCGCCTGCTCGGCATCATTCCAACGGAAGCGAGTAACAGCGCGTGATTTTAGAGGAGTGCGGCGGAACTATTCCGCCGCATCATCGTCAAAGACCACCGAGCCGATAAAGGGCAGGTTGCGGTTGGCCTGTGCAAAATCGATGCCGTAGCCCACAACGAATGCGTCGGGGATGTCGAAGCCCGTCCATGTCGCCTTGAGATCGACTTCGCGTCGCACGGGTTTGTCGAGAAGCGCGATGGTTTCCAGTTTGTTGGGCCTGCGTGCCCGCAACAGGTCCAGCACGGCATGGAGCGTATGCCCCGTGTCCACGATGTCTTCCACCACCAGAACGTCGCGCCCCTCGATGGGGCCGCGCAGATCCTTGAGGATTTTCACCTCACGGGAAGATTCGGTGGCATTGCCGTAGGAGGAGGCTTCGAGAAAATCGACCTCCACATTCATGTCCAACTCGCGCACGAGATCGGCGATGAAGACGAAGGATCCGCGCAAGAGGCCAACGACGACCAGCTTGTCCGTTTCCGAATAGGCACGGCGGATTTCGCGCGCCAGATCCTCGATCCGTGCGGCAATCGCCTTGGCCGAGATCATTTCTTCGATGTGATATGGCCGCTGCGTCATGCTATCCCCTTGCAATTCCCGTTCCCGTTTAAGAGATATCACAGAACAATTAAAGCACTAGAGACCATGCCGACGCATCAAGAGACAAAACACCTGCCGTATACGGCGCAGCAAATGTACGATCTTGTTGCGGACGTGGAGCGTTATCCGCAGTTTTTGCCGTGGAATGCGGCTGCGCGTATCCGCTCGCGCGAGGATAAGGGCGATCATGAGATCATGCACGCCGATCTGGTGATTTCCTTCAAGGTTTTCCGTGAGAAATTCGGCTCCCGCGTGGCGCTCTATCCGCAAGACATGCGCATCGACACCGAATATCTCGACGGTCCCTTCCGCTATATGAAAAGCTGGTGGAAGTTCCGCGATGCCGAAGGTGGCGGCTGCGAGGTCGAATTCTTCGTGGATTTCGAGTTCAAGAACGCGATCCTGCAAGGGGTGATCGGCGTGGTGTTCAACGAGGCTATGCATCGCATCGTGCGGGCTTTCGAGCGACGCGCACAGGATCTCTACGGCGCAGGGGTCTGATCCGTCCGCACCAAGCGCGGATAGGCCAAGCAAAGCAGAAGAGACATGGGGCGATGAGAGCCGCGAAATGGGTGACTGCGTGCGCCGTCTTTACCCGTCGCGCAGCCGTGCAAGGAGGGCTGCCAGAGCGTGTCGCACCGTAGCCTCGCGCACCTGCGCGCGGCCCAGAGCGCCAAATTCTACCGTCTCGGTGGCCACACCCTGTGCCGTGGCCAGACCGAAGCAGACGCGGCCCTCGGGCTTGTGCTCACTGCCCCCTGGCCCCGCGATGCCCGTGACCGAGACCGCAATATCGACGCCACCATGCACCCGCGCACCCTCGGCCATCTCGCGGGCAACCTCTTCTGAAACCGCGCCATGGGCGGCAAGAGTGGTGGGCGAGACGCCGAGCATTCCTGTTTTGGCGGTGTTGGAATAGGTGACAAAGCCGCGATCCACGACATCGGAGCTGCCTGCGATTTCCGTGAGAGCGCCTGCGATCAGCCCACCCGTGCAGCTTTCGGCGGTGGCCAGCGTCATTCCTTTGGCGCGCGCGGCATCAAGGACGGCGGCGGCGAGGGCATCGGTTCCGCTCATATCCGCATCATTCCGTGTGACAGGGCGGCCAGTGCGACCACCACCACGGCGGCAAAGACCCCCGCAATCACATCGTCGAGCATCACGCCAAGCGCATCCCCGCGCGCATCCGCTTTCCCGATCCACAGCGGTTTCCAGATGTCAAAGAGGCGGAAGGCGAGAAAGCCCGCGAGGTAGCCCGGCCAGAGTTTGGAGCTGTCCACGCCCATATAAGCCGCGCCGATCGAGATGGGCAGCAGCGCAATCCATTGCCCTGCAACCTCGTCGATCACGATCTCGGAGGGGTCATGGTCAAGCGCGCCGCGTGTCATCTCGCCCGTCGACCACAGGCCCACGATAAAGACCACAACGATCCCCGCCACCACGGCAAAAGGCCCCGCCGCCTCGTGCAGCGCCCAGAAAAGCGGCACGGCGGCCAGTGATCCCCATGTCCCCGGTGCGGGCTTGAGATAGCCCACGCGGGCGAATGTGGCGAAAACCTCGGCGAGTTCTTTCATGGCTTTGTCCGTTCCTTTTTGTGCCTCGTGGCACTCAATTTCTTGGCTCAGGCGCGCGATTGCAGCGCGGCGGTGGCGATGGCGGCGATGCCTTCCTCGCGGCCTGTAAAGCCGAGTCGCTCCGAGGTGGTCGCCTTGACCGAGACGCGGCCCGCCTCGACGCCCATGATCTCGGCCAGCACCTGTTGCATCGCCTCTGCGTGCGGGCCGATCTTGGGTCGTTCGCAGATCAGTGTCACGTCGCAATTGCTCAACTCGAACCCGCGGGCGCGCACCCGTTCCATGGCGTGACGCAGGAAGATATGGCTCTCTGCGCCTTTCCACTGCGGGTCGGTGGGCGGGAAGTGACGCCCGATATCACCCTCGGCCAGCGCGCCATAGAGCGCATCCGTGAGCGCGTGCATTCCCACATCAGCGTCCGAATGGCCCTGAAGGCCGCGCCCGTGGGGGATTTTGACACCGCACAGCCAGACGTGATCGCCTTCTCCGAAACGGTGGACATCGTAACCATTGCCAAGACGGATGTTCATTGGCCTGTCTCCTGTGCTGACCCGCGCGGCGAGGGTGGCTTCCGCACGGGCGAAATCCTCGGCGTGGGTGATCTTGAAATTGTCTTCATGCCCCTTGGTGATGGTTGCGGGCAGACCGAAGGCGCGGGCCACTTCCACATCATCGGCGGCCTCGCCATCAAAGGCGGCATGGGCGGCGGTGATCGTGTCGCGCGCGAACCCTTGCGGTGTCTGTGCCCGATAGAGCCCCTCGCGGCTTGCCGTACCGACAACCATGTCGCCGTCGCCGCGCCAAAGCGCATCGACCACGGGCAGGGCAGGGGCGGCGGCGGGGCCATGTGCGAGGGCGTCGATCACGCCCTGGATGACTTCGGGCGGGGTGAGGGCGCGCGCCGCGTCGTGGATCAAAACCTTTTCGACGGCGCTTCCCTCAAGTGCCGCCAACCCTGCACGCACCGAGGCGGCACGGGTCGCGCCGCCTGCCACGAGGATCAGGTCGGGATAGGTCGTGCGCAGGTCTTCGGCCAAATCCGCGTCTTGCGGATGGTGGACCACCACGAGTGTTTCGACGTGACCCGTGAAGGCGGCGATGGCATGGTCGATCACGCGGGCCGCCCCGAGCGGGCGCCACTGTTTCGGCGTTTCACCACCGATACGGGTGCCGCGGCCTGCGGCGACGATGAGGGCTGCGCATGTCATGCAGGGGGAGATACCGACCGCGTGCGCTGCTGGCAATCCTCTCGTGCAGGCCGCGACCTTTTGCAACCTGCGGTTTCCGCGTCAGAATGGGGTGCTGCGCGCAGGGTGAGTGATTAAATTTTAGGCAATGCAATTTTTCCGCGCAGAAATACCCCTAAACCCTTTGCGCCTTCTTGAGCAGCCCGATACGACAAGGGGGCACCGCACAAGGATTAATCGCTTGCCTGTTCGTTTGGCAGACATCACCCTCGACCCGCCCGTTTTTCTTGCCCCAATGGCAGGAATCACAGATTTGCCCTTCCGCAATCTGGTGTCTTCCTTCGGCGCGGGCCTCGTGGTCTCCGAGATGGTCGCCAGCCACGACATGCTGAACGCCCGTCCTGGATCGCGTGAAAAGGCCGAGCTTGGCTTCGGGGTGGAGAACACCGCCGTGCAGCTTGCCGGACGCGAGGCCGAACCGATGGCGCTGGCTGCGAAAATGGCGGCAGGCAATGGCGCGCGGATCATCGACATTAATATGGGCTGCCCTGCGAAGAAGGTGGTTTCAGGCTACTCTGGCTCGGCACTCATGCGCGACCTCGACCACGCGCTGACGCTGATCGACGCGGTGGTGGGCGCGGTGGACGTGCCCGTGACACTCAAGACGCGGCTGGGTTGGGATGACGACCTGATGAACGCGCCCGAACTGGCGCGACGCGCCGAAGCGGCGGGCATCCAGATGATCACCATCCACGGCCGCACGCGCTGTCAGTTTTATAAAGGACATGCCGATTGGGCCGCGATCCGAGCGGTGAAAGAGGCCGTGTCCATTCCCGTGATTGCAAATGGCGACATTACCGATCCCAAGGCCGCGCGCACGGCTATGGCGCAATCGGGCGCAGACGGGGTGATGATCGGACGCGGGGCGCAGGGCGCGCCATGGATTCTGGCCGAGGTCGCCGCAAACATGGTGGGTGCGCCCGCGCCGAAGGTGCCGAAAGGTGCGGATTTCGCGCGGATGGCCTGCGACCACTATGAGGCAGGGCTGTCCTTCTATGGCCGCGATCTGGGAAGCCGTGTGATGCGCAAGCATCTCGGCTGGTACATGGACACCGCCCGCAGCTCCCCAGATCTGCGCCGTGCGGTTTTAACTGAACGTGATCCGCGTGCCGTTCTGGACACGCTGTTTGAAGCACTGACTGGAGAGGGAGTGGCAGCATGAGTGACGACGTCAATCTGGACAACCTTTGGGCCTCGCTGCCCGTGCCCTCGCTGGTGATCTCGGAAGATGATCTGATCGTGGGAATCAACCCCGCCGCAGAACTCTTCCTCAACGCCTCGGTGAAATCGCTTACGGGCGTGCCTGTTCTCGACAAGCTCGCGATCGACGCGCCGCTCGAAGAGGCGCTTGCACGCGTGCGGCGCAATGTCTCTCCGATGTTCATTAATAACGTGGACGTGTCGGGCGGCAACGCGGCACCCGTGCAATGCAATATCCAGCTTGCGCCGCTTCAGGGGCAGGAAGACAGCGTGCTTCTGCTGATGGAACCGCGCCACATTGCCGACCGTCTGGGCCGTTCCCATCAGGTAAAGAAATCGGCCCGATCTGCCATTGGCATGGCTGAAATGCTCGCCCATGAGATCAAGAACCCGCTAGCGGGGATCACAGGCGCGGCACAGCTTTTGTCGATGAACCTCGACAAGGACGACCTTGAACTTACCGATCTGATCGTGGCCGAAAGCCGCCGCATCGTGGCGCTTCTGGAGCAGGTCGAGCAATTTGGCAACCTGCGCCCACCCGCGCGCAGCTCGGTCAATGTCCACGACCTTCTCGATCGCGCGCGCAAGTCGGCGGAAGTCTCCTATGGCGCGAATATGCGGTTCGTGGAGGAATTCGATCCCTCGCTGCCGCACACCTATGTCGATGCCGATCAGTTGCTTCAGGTCTTTCTCAACCTGTTCAAGAACGCCTCGGAAGCCGCAGGCAAGGACGGTGGCACCATCCGTGTGCGCACGTTCTATGACATCTCTCTGCGCCTGCGCCGACGTGACGGCACGGGGGGCGCCTTGCCGCTTCAGGTGGAGATCATCGACGACGGTCCGGGCCTGCCGCCCGAGATCGCGCAGGACATTTTTGAACCCTTCGTATCGGGGCGTGAGAACGGCACAGGGCTTGGCCTTGCGCTGGTCTCGAAGATTATCTCCGATCACGAAGGTTGGGTTTCGGTCGACAGCGTGCCTGGTCACACTGTCTTCCGCATTTCGCTTCCCGTTGCCCCCAAGGATGCCGACTGATGCATCGCGGGCACGACACCGATACGGACCGCCTCGCCCGACACAACGGGCCACACGCGGCACATTGAAGGAGAAACAGATATGGACGGTACAATTCTCGTTGCCGACGACGACCGCACGATCCGCACGGTCCTCACGCAGGCCTTGACCCGTGCGGGTTGCAAGGTCCACGCCACCTCCTCGCTTGTGACGCTCATGCGTTGGGTCGAAGAGGGGAAGGGGGATCTGGTGATCTCGGACGTGATGATGCCCGATGGTAACGGCCTTGAGGCGCTTCCGCGGATTGCCGAGGAACGTCCCGGCCTGCCCGTCATCGTGATCTCCGCGCAAAACACCATCATGACCGCCATTCAGGCCGCGGAAGCGGAAGCCTTCGACTACCTGCCCAAGCCTTTCGACCTGCCCGATCTGATGAAGCGGGCGGCCAAGGCGCTGGAAGTCAAACGTCGCGTCAACCCCGCGCCGTCCAATGCCAAGGCTCCTTCGGAGGCCGCGCGCGAGGATTTGCCGCTGGTGGGACGAACACCTGCGATGCAGACGCTTTACCGCCTTGTTGCCCGCGTGATGAACACCGATCTGCCCGTGCTGGTGACGGGCGAAAGCGGGACGGGAAAAAGCCTCATCGCCCGCGCGATCCACGACTTCTCCGACCGCCGCACGCTGCCTTTCGTGGTGGTGTCAGCCTCCGATCTGGCGACGATGGAGGGGCCTGCTTCGGTCATCTCTCGGGCGCGCAACGGCTCGATTCTCTTTGACGAGGTGGGCGATCTGGATGAGGAGGCGCAGGCCCGCGTGGTGCGGATGCTCGACAGCTTCACCGACAACGCTCCGCGCATCATGGCCACATCGCAGGCCAACCTGTCCTCGAAAATGGAAAGCGGCGTGTTCCGCCAAGACCTTTACTACCGCCTCGGCGGGGTGAGCGTTGCGGTGCCATCCCTGCGCGAGCGGGTCGATGACATCCCGCTTCTGGCCGAGCATTTCTTTGCCAAGGCCGAGCGCGAGGGGCTGAACCTGCGTCGATTTACCGACGATGCGATGGACCTAGTGCGCAGCTATAGCTGGCCTGGCAACGTGCGGCAGTTGGAAAACACCATCCGCCGTCTCGTGCTGACTTCGCCCGAAGAGGAAATCTCGCGCGCTGATGTGGAGGCCGTTCTGGGCAACCAGCCCGCGATGGAGCCGCTTCAGGGGGGCGGCGAAGGCGAAAAGCTCTCGTCCTCGGTGGCAAAACACCTGCGTCGCTATTTCGATCTGCACGGCGGTGTCCTGCCGCCTCCAGGGCTTTATCAGCGGATTTTGCGCGAAGTGGAGCTTCCGCTCATCGAAATCTCGCTGGATGCGGTTGGCGGAAATCAGGCTAAATGTGCCGATTTGCTCGGCATCAACCGCAATACCTTGCGTAAAAAGATCAATGACCTCGGTATTCAGGTGACACGCCGCCGCAAACTGATGTAAAACGGCCACAATCGTGTCTTTGAGGGCGCAGTGACGAATCTGTCACTCTTCGACGACGCGGCGCGAGCGGCGGAGCAACGCCGCAGACGAGGTAGTCCGTGTGCCTCTTGCTTCGTGACCCTGCGAGGCGGTGGTATCGGTGTCAGGTTGGGGGCGGGGCGATTTTGCAACGGTCGATCGGCAGGGAGAGTTGGAACAGGCTGCAACGCCTGCGACGCGCGCGTCGGTGGCAAAACCTTGCGACGCTCTCGGTTTTCGTGCTCGGTCCTGTTCTGGCCGTGGCGACCTTCCTCGTGCTTGGCCCTCTCGATCATCCTGCTGTTTCCACGCCGCTGCGGCTCATTCTTCTCAGCGACCTGATCTATGTGCTTGTCGTGGCGGGGCTGGTTGCAGCCCGCGTTGCGCGCATGATCGCGGCGCGGCGGGCCCATTCGGCGGGGTCGCGGTTGCACCTGCGGCTGACAGGGGTTTTCGTCCTTCTGGCGCTGATCCCGACAGTGACGGTGGCGGTGTTTGCCGTTGTGACGGTGAATTTCGGCCTCGAAGGCTGGTTCTCGGAGCGGGTGCGAAACGTGGTCGGCTCCTCGCTTTCCGCCGCGACGGCCTATGAATCGGAACACCGCGAAGGGCTGGCCGAAGACACCCGCGCACTTGCTGCCTACCTGACCGAGCGGCGGCGCAATGTGACGATCCTGCCTGACGGGGCGTTGCGCGTGGCGCTCAATCAGGGGCAGGGTCTGATCCAGCGCGGGTTGCGCGAAGCCTATGTCATTGACCGCGCGGGGGAGATCCGTGCCCGTGGTGAACGCTCCTATCTCTTCGACTACGAACGCCCCACAGAGGAAGAACTGGACCGCGCGGAATCGGGAGAGTTGGTGCTGATCGACGATTGGGACCGCAACGAGAGCCGTGCGCTGCAACGTCTGTCGGGCTTTGCCGACCGCTATCTCTACGTCACCCGTGAGGTGGACGGGGGCATCCTGAACCTTCTTGACGAAACGCAGGAAACCATCGCGCTTTATAACCAGCTGGAAAGCGAGCGCGGGCGGCTGCTGTTCGAGTTCGGTCTGCTCTACATAGGCTTTGCGCTGATCCTCATTCTGGCCGCGACATGGCTTGGCCTGTGGTTCGCCGAGCGTCTTGCGCGGCCCGTTGGGCGGCTGGCAGGTGCGGCGCAGCGCGTTGGTGAGGGCGATCTGGATGTGCGGGTGATTGAAGAAAAAGGCGACGACGAGATTGCTACTTTGGGGCGTGTTTTCAATGCGATGGCGGGGCAACTTAAAGTTCAGCGCGACACGCTTCTGGAGCGCAACGAGCAGATCGACCGCCGCCGCCGCCTCTTCGATAGTGTTCTGTCCTCTGTCACGGCGGGCGTGATTGCGCTTGATGCTGATGGCAAGGTGACGCTGACCAACAAGTCTGCCACCGCGCTTTTGTCTCTGGGTGAACGCGATGTGTCGGGCGAGCCGCTTGCGGTGGCCGTGCCCGAATTTGGTCCTCTCTACGATGGGCTACGCGCGCAGGGGCGCGAGATCGCGCAGGAAGAGTTGCGGCTCATCCGCTCGGGGGCGCAGGAGAGCCTTCTGGTGCGGATCGCGACACGGCGCGATGTGAATGGCGCGCTTGAGGGCTATGTGGTCGTTTTTGATGATGTGACCGACCTTGTAAGTGCGCAGCGAATGGCGGCATGGGGCGATGTGGCGCGGCGGATTGCCCATGAGATCAAGAACCCGCTGACCCCGATCCAGTTGTCAGCCGAGCGCATCCTTCGCAAGTTCGGCAAAGGGCTCGACGAGGATGCCTATGCCGATCTGGAGCAATACACGGGTGTGATCGTGCGGCAGACGGGCGACCTTCGCCGTATTGTGGACGAGTTCTCCAAGTTCGCGCGGATGCCCAGCCCTGAGCGTCGGGAGCAGGATCTGGTGGAGTTGGTGAACGGCGCGGTCCTGTTGCAACGCAATGCGCAGCCTGATGTGGATATCCAGTGCGAGATTTCCGTTCAGACCGCTCTGGCCGAAGTGGATGCGACCATGATCGGTCAAGCCCTGACAAACCTGATAAAGAACGCAGGAGAAGCCATTGAAAGCCTTCACGAAAGCGGCGATGCACCCGAGGGTCATGCGGCGCGGGTGCGGGTCACGCTTGATGTGGATGGCGAGGATGCGGTGATCACCGTGACCGACAATGGTATCGGCCTGCCAGAAGACCGTTCGCGCCTGTTCGAGCCCTATGTGACGACGCGCGAAAAGGGCACGGGGTTGGGCCTGCCGATTGTGAAGAAGATCATCGAGGAACATGGTGGCACGCTGACGCTCAAGGATGGCGCGCCGCTGGATGACACGGGGCGCGTGGGCGCCATGGCAACCATTCGTCTGTCGTTGCAGTCGGAAGGTGCCAAATCGGTAAAAGAAGAGTTGAAACGTAAACTTGCAGTTGAAAGCTGATGTGGGGGCTGAGCAATGTCTGACATTTTAATTGTCGATGACGAACGGGACATCCGCGAATTGATCGGGGATATCCTGCGTGATGAGGGGTATGAGACGCGGCTGGCGGGAGGCTCTGATGCCTGCATGAAGGAGATCAGCGAGGCGGTGCCCGCGCTGATGGTTCTCGACATCTGGCTCAAGGACAGCTCGATGGACGGGATCGACATCCTTAAGCACGTCAAACGCGAGCATCCCGAGGTTCCGATCATCATCATTTCGGGCCACGGAAATATCGAGATCGCGGTGGCGGCCATCAAACAGGGGGCCTATGATTTTATCGAGAAGCCTTTCAACATTGACCAGTTGATGGTTGTGGTGCGCCGCGCGATGGAGACAGCCGCGCTGCGGCGCGAGAATGCCACGTTGAAACGGTCGGGCGGTGGCGAGGTCGAGATGTTCGGCATCTCCGCGCCCTTCAAGCAACTCAAATCCAACCTCGATAAAGTCACCAAGTCCAACGGCCGTGTCATGCTCACTGGTCCTGCGGGCGTGGGCAAGGAAGTGGCCGCGCGGTTCATTCATACCCATTCGGATCGCCGTGATGCTCCTTTCGTGACAGTCTCCTCCGCCACCATCGAGCCTGACCGCATGGAGGAGGTTCTCTTCGGTCGCGAAAGCGTCGAGCGCGGGATCGAGAAGGGGCTTTTGGAAGAGGCCAATGGTGGAGTGATTTTCTTCGACGAGGTGGCGGATATGCCGCTGGGCACCCAGTCGAAAATCCTGCGTGTGCTTGTGGATCAGCGGTTTAACCGTGTCGGCGGGGCCTCGGAGGTGACGGTGGATTTGCGGGTGATTTCCTCAACCAGCCGCGATCTCCAGACGGAGATTGCCGAGGGGCGTTTCCGCGAGGAATTGTATCACCGCCTTAACGTGGTGCCGATCGAGGTGCCGAGCCTTGAAAAGCGGCGTGAGGACATTCCCGAACTGGCCGCGCGCTTCATCGAGGAATTCCACCGCACCCAAGGCCTCCCGCTGCGCACGCTCTCGGAGGATGCCTCTGCGCTGCTCCAGACGATGTCATGGCCGGGAAACGTGCGTCAGCTCAAGAACGTAATTGAGCGGGTGTTGATCCTTGGCGAAGGCACGGGGGAGATCGAGGCGGCGGAACTGCCCGAGCAGGACGGTACGGCCGAGGACGATGGCCGTGCGATCCTCTCGCCCGTGATCGCGACATTGCCCCTGCGCGAGGCGCGCGAGATGTTCGAGCGTGAATATCTGCTGACGCAGATCAACCGTTTCGGCGGCAATATCTCGCGCACCGCGACATTTGTGGGCATGGAGCGTTCCGCGCTGCACCGCAAACTCAAATCGCTTGGCGTGGTCACAGGCTCCAAACAGGGTGGGCGCGTGGCCTATGTGGAAGAGGATGCCAAGTAGCGGCGCGCGTTGACCGCGCGGACGATTGGTGCCATGGCTTGCGCAGCCCTGTCGCAATGCGACGATAAAGGGGCAAAGGACATGAAGCTCACAAGGGTGATGCAATGAAGGTCATCATTTGCGGCGCGGGGCAGGTGGGTTGGCAAATCGCCAAGCAACTGTCGGGCGAGAACAACGACGTTACCGTGTTGGACAACAACCCCGCACTGGTGCGGCGGGCGACGGATACGTTGGATGTGCAGGGGATCGAGGGGCACGCCTCCTATCCCGATGTGCTGGACAAGGCGGGGGCACGCGACGCAGACATGATCATCGCAGCGACCCACTCCGATGAGGTCAACATGGTGACGTGTCAGGTCGCGCATTCGGTCTTTGCCGTGCCGCGCAAGATCGCACGTCTACGCGCGCAGAGCTATCTGACCGCGATCTACTCCGATCTCTACCGCCGCGATCACATGCCCATCGACGTGGTGATTTCCCCTGAACGCGAGGTGGCCGAGGCCGCATTGCGCCGTTTGGCCGCGCCCGCTGCTTTCGATACGCAGAGTTTCCTGGCTGGCGAAGTGCAGATGATGGGCATCCATCTGGGCGAGGAATGCCCCGTGCTCAACACTGCGCTGCGCGAGTTGTCGGAACTATTCTCGACGCTGCGGGTGACAGTTGTGGGGGTGCGCCGCGATGGCCATCTCTACGCGCCCGAACCCTCCGATCAACTTTTCGCAGACGACCAAGTGTATTGCTTCGTCCACTCCGAAGACATCAACCGTATGCTGGAGGTCTTCGGGAAAACGCAGGCCAAGCAGGAGCGTGTTGTGATCCTTGGCGGCGGCAATGTCGGTCTGGGCGTGGCTGTGGCTCTGGAGGCGCGCACCGAGCGCATCCGCGCAAAGATCATCGAGAAGGACCGCCGCATCGCGGAGAAGGCCGCCGACACGCTGGAGCGCACGATTGTGTTGCACGGCGATGCGCTCGATCAGGAATTGCTGGAGGAGGCGGGCGTGACCCGTGCCTCCGCCGTGCTGTGCGTGACCGACGATGATAAGGTCAACATGCTCTCCGCCGTGCGCGCCAAGCAGGCGGGTTGTGCCATGGCGATCTGTCTGGTCAATGACCCCTCGCTGGTGCCGATCCTGACCGCGCTCGACATCGACGCCCACATCAACCCGCGCTCCACGACCGTGTCCTCCATCCTGCGCCACATCCGCCACGGGCGGGTGCGCAACGTCTATTCGGTGGGCGATGGCGAGGCGGAAGTCATCGAGGCGCAGGTGCTCTCCACATCGCCGCTGGCGGGCCAGTTGATCCGCGACGTGGATTTCCCCGAAGGCGTGCTGATCGGTGCGCTGACGAAAGGGGGTTCCTATGTCAAACCCTTGGGTGACACGCGAATTGAAGAGGGCGACGTGGTGACGATCTTCTCGCTGGCCTCCGATGTGCCCGAAGTGGAACGACTCCTTCAGGTGTCGATCGACTTCTTCTGATGGGCCACGATCCGAAATGAACCGCTTTGCGCGCATGTCCTTTTTCGTCCAGCTGATGCTGGTGGCGGGTGCGGCGATGATGATCCCCGCGATCTACGGGCTCGCCATTGGTGAGCACGCGGATTCGCGTGCGTTTTTCTACTCGGGCGTGATGCTTTTGGTGCTGGGGGCAATGCTGGCCATTGCGCGCAACCGACCTCAGGCGACCGAGGACCGTGACAGCAAGCGCGACCGCGACCGTGAGGGGCGCACACAACTTCTCACACTTCTGGCGGCCTATACGATCCTGCCGCTGGCGCTGGCCGTGCCCTTTGTCGAGGCCACGCGCGACACGTCCTTTTTTAACGCCTATTTCGAGATGGTCTCGGCGTTGACCACCACGGGGGCGACGCTTTTTGACGAGCCTGATCGGCTGTCGCGCACGGTGCATCTGTGGCGTGCGGTGGTGGGCTGGTTTGGCGGGTTGCTGGCGTGGATCACGGCGATTGCGGTGCTGGCGCCGATGAACCTCGGCGGCTTTGAAGTGCTTTCGACCCGTCAGGCGGGGCAGGGTGTGACCAATGTTTCGCAGATCGTTCGTGTCGCCGCAGCGCCTGCCCGTATCGCGCGCTACACCATGCGCTTCGTGCCGATCTATGTAGGGCTCACGGCGGCGCTCTGGCTTGCGCTGTCGATGGTGGGATCGACACCCTATGTGGCCCTTTGCCATGCCATGTCGGTCATGGCGACCTCCGGTATCAGCCCTGTGGGTGGGCTTTCGGGGACGGGTGGGGGCTTCCCTGCCGAAGTGCTGGTCTTTGCCTTCCTCTTCCTCGCCTTATCGCGCAAGACATTCACCGCCGAGGAAGTGCGTGCCTCTGGGCCGCCGCTGCACAAAGACCCCGAAATGAAGATCGCTCTGCTGCTCATCGCAACGCTGCCCCTGCTGCTCTTCTTGCGCCATTGGGATGGCGCGCTGGAAGTGGATCAGGTTTGGGATCTCGGTGCGGCTTTGTCGGCGCTTTGGGGCGGTGTCTTCATGGTGTTGTCCTTCCTGTCTACGGCGGGGTTCGAGAGCGCCTCGTGGGATCAGGCGCGGATGTGGTCGGGGCTTCATGCACCTGGTGTGTTGCTGATGGGACTGGCGATTTTCGGCGGCGGGGTGGCGACAACGGCAGGGGGCGTGAAACTGCTGCGCCTCTATGCCCTTGTGCGTCACGGCGAGCGCGAAATCGAGAAACTCATCTCCCCCAATTCCGTAGGCGGCGCAGGCGCTCTGGCGCGGCGCATCCGTCGTGAGGGGGCCTATGTGGCATGGGTCTATTTCATGGCCTTCGCCTTCACCATCGCCATTGTGATGATCACACTGTCGCTCACGGGGATCTATTTCGAAGAGGCGGCGGTGTTTACCATCGCGGCGATCACCACCACGGGGCCGCTGGCGCAAGTGGCCGCGGAAGTCCCCTATAGCTACGGTGATCTGGGCACGGTGGCCAAGGCGGTCTTGGCGGCGGCGATGGTTCTGGGACGGCTCGAATTGCTGGCCATGATCGCTCTGTTCAACCCTGAGTTTTGGCGCAGATGACACGGTTTTTATCGCGCTGACACTCAACCGCCTGAAAAGCAGGCTGAAATCTTGACAATCCGTTAAAGATGTTGCGTGGTGGCCTCAAGCTACTGTCGCCCGAGGGACAGTCCGCATTAAAAGCGCAAGAAAAAGGCAAGCCCAATGGCCGGTGACAAACAGAACCTGCAAGATGCATTCCTCAACCACGTCCGCAAGACGAAGGTTCCCGTGACAATCTTTTTGATCAACGGGGTAAAGCTTCAGGGCGTTATTACGTGGTTCGACAATTTCTGTGTTCTCTTGCGTCGTGACGGTCAGTCGCAGCTGGTCTACAAGCATGCGATCTCCACGATCATGCCAGCCCAGCCGATTAACCTCTACGACGGCGAAGACGCGCAGTAAGTCTGACAAAAACGACGTGATCGAGGTCTGCACGGGCGATGTCCCGCGCGGGCCTTGTGCTATTTGTGCAAAGCCCTTGCCCTTGTCATTGCCCTGCGAGTGACATAGCTCAAGACGTCATAGCATTTACCACGACCACCAAAGGACCGCATATTGGGCGACTATTACGACCACGAGGAGCAACCGACCCGCGCATGGGTGTTGCATCCCGAAATCACCTCTGACCGAGATCGCCGCGATGCGCAGGCGGGACTGGAGGAGGGCGTGGCGCTGGCGGCGGCTCTGCCTGATCTTGAGGTTGTTGGGTCGGAGATCGTTCGGCTGTCGAAAATCCAGCCAGGCTCTTTGTTCGGATCGGGAAAGATCGACGAGATTGCCGCCAATCTGAAGGCCGAAGAGATTGAGTTGGTGCTAGTTGATGGTCCAGTTACCCCTGTTCAGCAGCGCAATCTGGAGAAGGCATGGAAGGTCAAACTGCTCGACCGGACGGGGCTTATCCTTGAGATTTTCTCGGATCGTGCCCGCACCCGTGAGGGTGTGTTGCAGGTGGAGATGGCGGCGCTGTCCTATCAGCGGACCCGCCTTGTGCGGGCGTGGACCCACCTTGAACGCCAACGGGGGGGTTTGGGGTTTGTCGGCGGGCCTGGCGAGACACAGATCGAGGCCGACCGCCGTGCCATTGACGAGCAACTCAACCGTTTGCGCAAGCAGCTCGAAAAGGTCGCCAAGACCCGCGAACTGCACCGCGCCTCCCGTGCCAAGGTGCCGTTCCCGATTGTGGCTCTGGTGGGCTATACCAACGCGGGAAAATCTACCTTTTTCAACACGGTGACGGGGGCAGATGTCTTTGCCAAGGACATGCTTTTTGCCACGCTCGATCCGACCATGCGCCAGTTGAAACTCGAAACCGCGCATGGCGGGGATCGGGATATCATCCTGTCTGACACCGTGGGCTTCATCTCCAACCTGCCGACCCAGCTTGTCGCCGCCTTCCGCGCGACCTTGGAGGAGGTTCTCGACGCTGATCTGATCGTGCATGTGCGTGATATTTCGTCTGATGAGACCGAGGAGCAGAAAGAGGATGTTCTGACCATCCTGAGCGATCTGGGCATCAAGGATGACGCGCCGATGATCGAAGTGTGGAACAAGATCGACCTGCTCGATGAGGAGAGCAAGGCCGCGCGCCTTGCCCGCGCCGAGGCGCAGGAGGGCGTTCACGCGATTTCGGCGGTGACGGGCGAGGGGGTCGAAGGGCTTCTCGCCGCCATTTCCGCGCATTTCGAGGAGGACAAGATCGAGCGCGAACTGGTCGTGCCTTTCTCTGAGGGCAAGAAGCGCGCGTGGCTGTTCGATCAGGGCGTGGTCATGGAGGAACGCGCCTCCGAGGAGGGCTATGCGCTCACCGTGCTCTGGACGCCGCGACAGGAAAAACAGTTTCGGGAGATGTGAGTGGGGACTTGTTTGACGCGCGTGATTGCGCGAGGAAAAGGTCCGTTTCCGCCAAATTCACCACACCATTGCATATGACAGTCACACCCGTAAGCATTCAAAGCCGATCCCGTCGCTCCGCCGCACGCCTGCGTTATCAACTGGCGCGTTCGGCCATGGCATCGGTCGCGGCTCTTGCTTTCGGCGTGGCTGTTCTTCCCGCTGCGGGGATTGCGCAGGAGGCGGTCGCGGTGCCATGTGGCGTGCTTGTTCAGGTCGAGGAGGTTACAGCCGCGCTGTCGCGGACCTGTGCCGTCGATGTGCCCTATGCCATGGAAACCGAGGAATTCACCTTCGAGATGACCCGTATCGAGAAGGGGGTGCGGCTCAAGATACGGCCGCGCAATCTGGTCTTTCTCAACGGGGAAAACGAGGTGGTCGTGCCGCGCACGGAAGAGGGGATGCGGCTGGCGATCTACGACAGCTTCCGGCCCGACTACGACGTTGACCGCAGCAACGTGCCTGTAGGCTACGTCACGGGCTGGTCAGGGCAGTAGCACTGCCCCGAAGCCATTCCCGTGAGCGCGACGCTCGCTGCCTCGCGTTGTCCTTTTACTGCCCTTCAGGCATCAAATGTGTGACGCCGACACCCGCCGCACGGGCGAGATCGGGGTCTAGGCTCATCGGCACATATTCGCCCCGCCGCCACATCTCGCCAAGATCGTCGTAGTGGCGTGAAAGCGGGTGGCCCGATTGCCCCGTCGCAGTGATGAAGACCGAGCTGTCGGGATCGGCAAAGTCATAGACCCCGCGATAGGCTGCGCCGTGGACATTGGCAAAGGGCGCATCCCCTGTTCCCGCCGTCACCCCGCGCATCAGTGTGTTATCGCCGCCTGATGTCGATTGGTGGATGTTCACGAACCATTTTACGAAGGGCACATCGCCCAGCACTGCGTGGTCGTGATGGGCTTCATGGGCATCGCCCCAGCGGAGCGATTCCAACGCCGTTCCATAGGTCTCGCTCACCCAGACCAGTGCATCGTCGAGCGCCAGCCGCGCGATATCGGAGCAGGTTTCCGTGGCCGCCGACTGGATCACGTCGCACCATTTCGACGCTCCGCCAATGTCGCGGAACACCCGCTCGATGAAGAGAGGCTCCACATGGGTGAAGGCGCGCGCCAGCGGGCCAAGGTCGTCGCGGATCAGCCGGCTTTGCAGCTCGCGCATCCATGCCGAATAGAGCAACGGTTCGGGCAGGTGTTCGTTCATCTCGCCGTTCCATTCCGCCATGAGCGTTAGCGCCTTCTGCCGCAAGGCCTCTGGTGTGCCTTCGGGCGCGGCCTCGCCCGTGAACCACAGATCGGCCCCGACAAGCGGCAGCAGCGCGCGGGCGGAGAAGGAGACAACATCCGTCTGTGCCTCAATGAAGCTCTCGCGGGTGTGGACTTCGCGGTTTTGCATCAGGCGGCGCCAGCGCTGGATGCGCTGTGTGTCACCCCAATGGTGCGAGATGTGGTTGGGGAAGGGGGCGTCGGTGGTCTTGTTGTTGGTATTGCCGAGCAGCCCATCAGGCCCCGAAGCGTAGAGCGGAAGGTCGGCGAAATCGCGCCAGCCTTGCCAGTGGTTCGCGGTGATCCAGCCTGGCGTGGGAATGCGGCCCTCGCTTTGGTGGCGCGGGTCGCGGGCAGGGGCGCGTCCGATCACCTTGAGCACAGCGCGCGAGGTATCGGCCAGCGTGAGGTTGAGCGCGGGGGCGACAAAGCCTTCAGCGGCGGCAAGCCCCTCTTCGATGCTGCTCGACTGCATCAGCGCAATGGCCGCCGACATGGAGGTGTCGTCGGACGCAAGTGCGGTCCAGTTGACGCTCATCACATGATCGGGGGGCGTCACGGTGCCCACGTTGAAGGCCGCACTCGGCAGCACGGGGCCGTTCTCGGTCCAGCGCAGATCAAGGGTGACGGGGGTGGCATCCTTGATCCGCACGATCGACGGGCGCGAGACCATCGGCGCAAACCCGTCGGGCGTGAGCACTTCCTCACGGTTCGAGGGGTTGAGCTTTTCAACATAGAGGTCGGCGTCGTCGAGATAGGCGGCGGTGATGCCCCAGCCGAAATCCTCACTCCGTCCTGTGACAATCGCGGGAACACCCGGGATCGACGCACCGATCACGCCACCTGTCGAGAGTTCCAGCCGCGCCAGATACATTGCACCAGGGGCGGTCAGGCCGAGGTGCGGGTCATTGGCCAGAAGCGTGGCGCCTGACGCCGAGCGGCCGGGGGCGGCGGCCCAGACATTCGACGCGCCTCCCAAGGGCCATTGAGGCAAATCGAGCAAGGCGTAGTCGGTCGTGTTGTCAGGCGTATAGGCCGGCATCGTCGGGAAGAGCGCGGCATAGTCGGATAGGAGCGTTGTGCTAGACCCAGGCGCATCGGGCAACAGATCGCCCACCCGCTCCTCGGGTACCAGAAGCGAGAGCCGCGCGCGTAGCACTTCGTTGGAGGCTTGATCGGAAAGCTGGAAGGCGACGAGTTTGAGGATCGCGATACTGTCGGCAGGTCGCCAATAGGAGATCTCGGAGGGAAAGAGGAAGAATTCGGGTGCCCCGCGTCCCCTTGCGCCGTCATTGACCTCTTCAAGCCATGCGTTGACGCCGCGCGCATAGGCCTCCATCGCGGCCAGCGCCTCGGGCGTCTGATGGGCCACGGAGGCCTCGGCGGCGGCATAAAGGCCCAAACGGCGCATCAACTCGTCGGTGGCCAGCGTGCGCTCGCCAAAGACTTCCGACAGCTTGCCCTGCACCGTGCGCCGCATCAACATCATCTGGAACAGGCGGTCTTGCGCATGGGCAAACCCGAGGCCGAAATAGACGTCCTCATCGGTTTCACCGAAAATATGGGGCACATTGGCGGTGTCGCGCGCGATCTCCAGCGGGGCGGCAATCCCCGCAACCTCATGCGTGGCGTCATAATCGGGCAGGGACCGTGCAGCCAGCCAGTAGGCCAGCAGGACGGCGGCGGTGATCAATACCACCGCACCCGTGACAATGCGCAAAAGCCATCGGAAAATCTGGGCCATGGGCGCTCCTTGACGGGGTGTGTGCAGGGCGCGTGACGGGCGGCGTTTCGCCTTGACCGCCGCGCGGATGCGGTTAGGTTTCGGCCTGCGTTAAAGCACAAGTCTGCACAGGGGAAAAGCCATGACGAAGACCGCATTTCTGGGACTGGGTGTGATGGGATATCCGATGGCGGGGCACCTTGCATCCGCGGACCACGAGGTCGTCGTCTATAACCGCACCACACAGAAGGCCGAAAAATGGGCAAAGGCGCATGATGGCGCTTTCGCCTCCACGCCGCGCGAGGCCGCCGTTGGGGCGGATTTCGTAATGGCCTGCGTGGGAAATGATGATGACCTGCGCGCGGTCTGTCTCGGTGATGACGGGGCGTTTGCGGGGATGAAGGAAGGCGCGATCTTTGTCGATCACACCACCGTTTCGGCGGCGGTGACGCGCGAGTTGGCCGAGGCGGCTGCAGCCAAGGGCATCGGCTATGTCGATGCGCCTGTCTCTGGCGGGCAGGCAGGAGCCGAAAACGGTGTGCTCGCGATCATGTGTGGCGGGTCGGAAGAGCATTTCGCCGCCGCCGAACCCGTGATGGCCGCCTATGGCAAGACCGTCAAACGGCTTGGCGAGGTTGGCATGGGCCAGACCGCGAAGATGTGCAACCAGATCTGCATCGCGGGTCTGGTTCAGGGGCTGGCCGAGGCGCTGCATCTGGCGGAGAAATCTGGCCTTGATGGTGAGGCTCTGGTCGAAGTGATCTCTGGTGGCGCGGCAGGAAGCTGGCAGATGGTCAACCGCCACAAGACGATGCTCGCCGATGAATACGAGCATGGCTTTGCCGTCGATTGGATGCGCAAGGATCTCAAGATCTGTCTGGAAACCGCCGATGACGTGGGCGCGAGCCTGCCTGTGACGGCTTTGGTCGACCAATTCTACAAGGATGTGCAGAAGATGGGCGGCGGTCGTTGGGACACATCGAGCCTGCTCAAGCGGCTCAAAGCGGTGGACTGATCGACTGATGCGGGACAGGGGGGCGGCGCGGGCAACCGTGAACGCCCCTTTCGCCCGCCGCAACCGTCATGTAAAACGGCAGGCAACAAAGGAATGTTACCATGCCTCCGAAGAAAACCTCGGGCCGTGGCGCGCGCGATCTGCGTGTCAAAGTCAAATCCGCGCGCGGGCGCAAACTCTCCTCGACGCTCTGGCTTGAGCGTCAGTTGAACGATCCATACGTCAAACGCGCGAAGGCCGAGGGCTATCGCGGGCGCGCGGCGTATAAAATCCTCGAACTCGACGAAAAATTCCGCTTCCTCGTGCCTGGTGCACGGGTGGTCGATTTGGGTTGTGCGCCGGGTGGCTGGTGTCAGGTCGCGGTCAAGCGCGTCAATGCACTGGGCGAGAAGTCTGGCAAGAAGGTCGGCACCGTCCTCGGTGTGGACTTGCAGGCGGTTGATCCCATTGCGGGCGCGGAAATCCATCAGCTCGACTTCATGGAGGATGGCGCCGACGACAAGGTGAAGGAATGGCTCGGCGGTCAGGCCGATGTGGTGATGTCGGATATGGCGGCTTCGGCCTCTGGTCACAAGCAGACCGACCACAACCGCATCATGGCGCTTTGCGAGGCGGCGGCCTATCTGGCTTTTGATGTCCTTTCCCCTGGCGGGACCTTCGTGGCCAAGGTGCTCGCGGGTGGTGCCGAGGGTGATCTGCAAAAGCTGCTCAAGAAGAACTTCACCAAGGTTGTGCATATGAAGCCGCCTGCGTCGCGGTCCGACAGTTCCGAGAAATTCGTTGTGGCGACAGGGTTCCGTGGCTGAGAAGACTCCTCATCCCGTAACACTCAACATCGCGGCGCGTCCTGCGATCCGTGACGTTGACTTCGAGAAGATGTCGCTCACCTTCGACCCCGCGCTCGGGCAAATCACCTCGCTGGCGCTCGACGGGCGGGAGGTTCTGCATCGGGCGCACTGGGTGGGAACGCCTGCAGCGCATCTCGCGGGAGCGCCGATTGAGAGTGCCCTGTGCGGGAGTTTCTTTGCCGCGCCTTTTGGCGCCTCCGATGTGATTGATGGACCGATCCACGGACCCTGCGCCAACAGCGCATGGCGGCTCGATACGCGGGCACAGGCCGCTGATGCCGCGACCATGCGGCTTGAACTTCTGGAGCCTGTCATGGGGGCGCATGTCCGCATGGCGCTGCGGCTGGCCGCCAATGCGCCCGTCCTCTACCAGCGACACATTATCACGGGCGGGCAGGGGGCGCTGACCTTTGCGCATCACCCGATGCTGCATATTGCCGAAAGCGCACATATCGCGACCTCGCGCAAACGCGCCATTCTCACGCCAGAGACGCCGTTGGAACCTGCGCACGCTCTCGCCTATCCCGCCCGTAGCGCCAGTCTGGATGCTGTGGCCGCGCGCGATCGTGGAACGCTGGACCTGACGCACTATGCGCCCGTGCCAGAGGGCGAGGACGGCACAGAGGATTTCCTCACCATGGTCGAGATGCGCAGCGTCGCGCGGATCGGCTGGACGGCGGTGACGCGGGCGGCGGAGGGGGATATCGTGATTTTCCTCAAAGACCCGCGCCTTTGTCCCGTGACGATGCTGTGGATGTCGAACGGCGGGCGCAAATATGCGCCATGGGACGGGCGGCATCGCGGCGTGCTCGGGATCGAGGACGGGCGCGCGGCAGGGGCAGAGGGCCATCGCGCTGCCATGTCCGACAATGCGATTGCCAGAGAAGGCGTGCCGACGGCGCTGCCCCTCTCGCCCGCAACAACGCACGAGATACGCCACGCCACGGTTGTCCTGCCGCGTCCCGAGGGGTTTGAAGGTGTGGCCGATGTGCGACTTGCGGGCGGGCGGCTGGTGGTTACAGGCACGCAGGGCACGGAGATCGGCATTCCCTTTGATCAAGGGTTCTTCGCCTGACTTGGGGCCTGCGCGATGTGGATGAGGCCAGATTTAGAACAGGCCATTGTCATTTTCTGACCTGTCCCCAATTACCTGCAAAACGTCCCAGTGTTCAACGATCTTTCCGTTGTCGTCGAAGCGGAAGATGTCCATGCCTGCGTAATCGTCACTGCCTGGCCAGATTTGATGACAATGCAGAACCACGAGGTTGCCCTCTGCAATTGCTCTTTTGAAGTGGGTCACTTTCCCTGGATACTCAGTGGCCATGCGCTCGAAGTAGTCGATAAACGCCTTTTTGCCGTCGGCAACATGCGGATTGTGTTGGATGTAGGCGTCCCCCACGAACTGCGCGACGGCCTCGCGCGGTTTGCATTGGTTGAACATCAGATCATAGAAGGCGATTGCGTTTTCTATATTTGCCTGCGGGTCGTGGGGCATGCTGCACTTGCTGCTGTTTGGACAAGAGTGTGAAGGCGGCGAGGGCGTATGTCGCCTGTTCCAACTCGATTGTTTCGTCTGTCAGAAGTAAGTAGCAATATAGAACCAAGTAACAATTACGCACTAATTAGGAACCAAGTATGCTTCAGGTAACCGCCCTTTCAAAAGAGGACGCCGAGAACTGTCCGATCAGGGAGGTTTTGTCCAAGGTCACGGGCAAGTGGCAGGTGCTGATTGTGCTGGCCCTTGAGGATGGGCCTTTGCGTTTTGGCGCGGTCAAGCGAACGGTTGGCGACATCACGCAGCGCGTTCTGACCGAAAACCTGCGCAGTCTGGAGCGCGATGGCTATCTGACCCGAAGGGTTGAGGCGGGTCCGCCACTTGCGGTGTTCTACGAGTTGACCCCGCTGGGGTATGAACTCCTGTCACCACTGAAGTCATTGGTCACTTGGGCGGCCGAAAATCACGATCATATTCGCAACGCGCGGGAAGCCTATGATGGGCGATAGGGGCACGATCCGTACAAAGGGGCGATGCAATGTCTTTTGATCTCAAAACTCTCGAGCTTTTCGTGCGAGTGGCCACTCTTGGTGCGATTGGACGGGCAGGGGAAGAATTCGGTATGTCACCGACCAATGCCTCGCAGCGGATCAAGTCCCTTGAGACCGAATTGGGCGTCAAACTGTTGAACAGGACCACGAGGGCTGTCTCGCTCACACCTGATGGGGAGGTCTTGTTAGAAAATGCAAAACGCATTTTGGATGATGTGGAAGACCTGCGCACTGTTCTGACACATACCGCACAATCCGTATCGGGCCATTTGCGCGTTACTGCCTCGGCATCCTTCGGGCGGGCACATATTATCCCGTATGTGCCGGAATTCATGCGCCTCTATCCGAATGTGACCCTTGATCTCAATCTGACAGACACGGTCGTGGACATTGTTGAGCAGGGCTATGACATGGCATTCCGCATCGGTGCATTGCCGCCGTCCAGCCTTCTGGCGCAAAAGATTGATGACAATCCGTCATGGCTGGTGGCGTCTCCTGCGTATTTGGAGCGCGCAGGCACGCCACAACTCCCCGAGGATTTAACCCGCCACGCTTGCCTTACATTGGGAAAGGTCCAGAACTGGCACCTGACTTCGGCGGATGGGCGTCAATATGATGTGCAAGTCGGCGGACCATTGAGTGTCAATTTCGGGGATGCCATCGGGGAATGGGTCGTCGCGGGAATGGGCATTGCGCTGGCGTCCCTGTGGCACGCGGGGCCGGATCTTGAGGCAGGGCGATTGGTGCGGGTTTTGCCAGACTACGACATCCTGCCACGCAGCAGTATCTGGGCTGTCCGCCCGCCCGGACGTCTTATGCCCGCCCGCGTCCACGCCTTTATGAGTTTCATGCAGGCCAAGATCATTGCGACAAACAAAGCGCGGTACGGCGCGCTGATGTAGTCGGTATTATCCCGTGAGACAGGATTATCATTTTCGTTCCACAGCGATAGTCTTGGCCGTGGAAGTCTTTATCTGTGCGGCAATGCTTTCACATGAGGTTTGACATGAACACCGCCACAGAAATTCCCGCATACACCGGCTTGAACATCACCGATATTGCCAAGGCCCGCTATTCGGCGAAGTCCTATGACCCGAGCAACAAAATCTCGGACCAAGACATCAAGCGCGTGAAAGAGCTTTTGCAATTCAGCCCGTCGAGCACCAACGCGCAGCCATGGCATTTCTTGATGCTGTCCAGCGACGAGGGAAAAGAGCGTCTTGCCACGGCAAACGAGAACAAGTTTCCGTTCAACAACCCGTCGATCCGCAACGCCTCGCACGTCGTTATCTTCGCGGCGCGGACCGACATCACAGAAGACTACCTGTTGCACGTACTGGCACAGGAAGACGCAGATGGCCGCTTTGACTCCGATCCCGAAACACACAAGCCGCAGATGCATGCGGGGCGCAGCATGTTTGTGAACATTCACAAAGAGCTTGATGATGTCGCTCAATGGAACGCTCATCAAGTGTATCTAAACGTTGGTCAGTTCCTGCTCGGCGTGGCTGCTCTCGGGATCGACGCGACCCCCATGGAAGGGATCGACACTGAGGCCGTGGATGCTGAATTCGGGCTGACCGAGAAGGGGTTGGCAAGCCTTGTGGTTGTTCCGATTGGCTACAGGAATGCAGCTGAAGACTTCAACGCAGCCTTGCCGAAATCGCGTTTGCCTTTGGATGAGATCCTGACGGAAATCTGAGTGCACCGCTTACGCAGTCAGCGCGCTGTTGCGCTCCTTTGAATGAGATGCACGCCGCATCCGTCAGTTTGGCGGATGCGGTGTCACTATGTAGCAAAGCGCTCATGTCCAGTCGGATGGATGCTAGGTTTTACCCCGCGTGCATCTGAAGAAGCGTATCGGCAATCATCAGGTCCAGATGCGCGCCGCCTCCGTTCTTGAAGACGGTGATCTCTTTGGCGTTTTCCCTGCCTGTGTGACCCGCGATGAGGTCGTAGAAATCAGCTTGGATGTCGTCCCGAGAAATCGCTCCAGATGCCAGTGGAATCGCAATTTCGCCAATATGCGAAATCGTCGTGTCAAAGCTGTCAACGAAGAGCCGTGCTTTCTGGAGCAACGTATCATCCGCTTCGCGCATGTCCGCTTTGAATGCCCCGATCAGGTCAACATGTGTTCCAGGCTGGACCCACTCGCCCAGTAGCACAGGTTCGGTCGCCATTGTGGCGGTTGAAATGATGTCTGCTTGAGCGGCAGCAGAAGGCAGATCATCCGCCACACGTGCGGTAATTCCCTCGGACGCCAGTTGCTCGACAAGTGCTTCGGCGTTCGTCCTGTTTCTGTTCCAGATCGTCACTTCGGACAGATGGGGAAGACAGGTCTGATAGGCCACAGCGATGTTGTGAGCCACGGCACCAGCACCGATAATCAAATGGTGCTTGGCGTCAGGTCTGGCAAGCAGCATGGCCCCCAGAACGCTATCAGAGGCGGTTTTTAAGTCGGTTACGAGGCCGCTGTCGATGAGGCCGCGCATGGCGCCTGTGTCGGGATCAAAAACCAACATGCCGCCCTGAACCGTGGGCAGGTTCCGCTTTGAATTTTCGGCCATAACGGTCACGCTTTTGACGCCATATCCCAGCCCTTCGATTAATGCCGCGCGGCTTAGAAGGGTCTTGTTGGCGGGGCCGAGAAACACATCTTTCAATACGGCCTTGGGGCGTTGGTGTCCGCGCTTGATGGCTTCGACGAAATTCAACCAGTCATAAGGGCAGGGGGTGTTCGTGCGGTCTAAAGTCAGAAGTTCGGGAGTATCACTCATGGATGCGCCTTATGCATTGCTGTCGAAGACAAAAGAAAACGTGGTGTCGGATTTCGTGAAGCATAGGCCCATTGCCTTGGGACGTGCAAACCAGCGTGTCGGGCCTGATACCTGAGACGTCGCGTTTCAGGTGTCAGCGCAACGCTGGGCCTCAGATATGCTCAATCCCAGAGTGCGGAGGCGGTCATGGTTTTCTTGGCATTACACAGGTGGGCTCGAAACGCCTCGTCTGCTTTTTTGAAATCACCAGCTTCAAGGGCATAGATGATCGCAAGGTGTTCCGTGAGCGCATCACGGTTGCGCCTTTTTTCATCGGCGCGGTGCCAGCGGTAGTGATAGTGAAACACCATCGCCACCACTTCGTAGAAATCGGTCATGAAGCGGTTGTCGTAGTATTCGATCAGCGTGCGGTGGAAGCGTTCGTCCAACCGTGGAAAGTCGAGGAAGTTGGTGTCGATCTGCTCAAGAATCTGTTCGTGTTTGGGCGCCAGAGCAATTAATGCCTGAGCCGTCGGAGAATCCGCGCCTTGTTCAATAAGGTGTCGAAAGGCCCGCATCTCGAACATCTCGCGCACTTCAAAGAGTTCTTCGGCGAATTCCCGTGTGAACCCGCGCAGCACCCACGAGCGGTTGCGTTCCTTCGTGATCAGACCGAACCGCGAGAACTTGATAAGGAACTCGCGGATGACCGACGAACTGACGTCGAACCTCTTCTTGAGGTCGGATTCATGTAGCGCGGTACCAGGGGCCAAGTCACTGTTGAGCACATATTCCATGAATTGCGACGAGACCCTTTCGGTGGCGGACGCGGTTTCGTCGTCGCCGAAATAGTCGGTCTGTTTCGGGGCGCGCAGCACCTGTTTCTGCCGCCCCTCCCATTTGATGATCCCTGCCTTATTGAGGTTCTTCAGAATTGTGCGCACGGTGGTGCGGCTGACCGCCAGCGATTGCGAGAGCGCGTTTTCGGTCGGCAATGTCTCGGAGACGCCGATATCGCGGACGATATCGAGCGCATGATTGTAGCTCTCTTTGAACGTGCTACTGTCTCGAGACATTGCCTTTGCCTTTCAAATTGGCGCACAGACTATCGCTTTAGGAACGATCAAGTCCATAGGTGGCTGTATGGCGCGGACGGCTCAGAATCCTGTTGCGCCTCCGCCGTCGACAAGGATCACCTGACCGTTGATGTATTTGGCGGCAGGCGACGACAGGAAGGCGCAGGCCCAACCGATATCTTCGGGCTCGCCAAGGGACTGCATCGGGATACGGCTCATGATCTTTTGCTTGCGCGGCAGGTCGCCGTCGGTCGCCTTGCGGAAAATCTCGGTATCAATCCAGCCAGGTGCGACGCCGTTGATCCGTATTCCACGCGCGGCGAATTCTGCGGAGAGGCCGCGAATGACGCCATCAATTGCCGTTTTCGAGATCGTGTAGCCATGCACCAGAGGCTGACCGATATAGGCGGTCATGGACGAGATGAAGGAAATGGAGCCGTGGCGCTCTTCGGCCAACAGACGCTTGATGACGCAGCGGCTTAGTTCCAGCGCGCCACGCACATGCACGTCGAACACCTGATCGAAATCGGCCATGTCCGACTCTTCGAAGGGTTTCTTCAGCGTGTTGCCCGCATTGTTGATCAGGATTTCGATGGTCCCGAATTTGCGGGCAATCGCGGCCTCGGCATCGGGCAGGGCGGCAATGTCGGTCACGTCCAGAACGGCGGTTTCGCACCCGTGGCCGATCTCGGTGGCGGCGGCCTCCAGAACATCAGCGCGGCGGCCAGCGATCACGACCTTGGCACCAGATTGTGCAAGGCAGGACGCGATGGCCTTGCCAATGCCAGACCCGCCTCCGGTCACAAGTGCTGTCTTACCATGTAGCCCGTAGGTCTGGCTCAGGATGTCGCTGGTCATTCAGGCGTCCTTTCCGAAGTCGATAAGGATTTTGAAGGTCTCGTCACGGTGCGCGACCCAATGGTCGAAGGCCTGCGTTGCGTCCTCCCATTTAAAGACCTTGGAAATAAGCAGGTTGGCGAGGTGGCCGTTCTGTTCGAGATAGGCGATCACCGCGTCGAAATCGGTGCGGGTGGCATTGCGCGATCCGCGAATGTCCAATTCTTTCAGGTTGAAGAACTTTGTCTCATACGCGACTTCACCCTTGGCATAGCCGATATAGACGATCCGCCCAGTGAACGGCGCGAGGTCCACGGCCAGCCTAAATGTCTGGGCCACGCCTGCGGCTTCAATTACAACATCGGCGCCACGGCCCTCGGTGATTTCGTCGACTGCCTGCGCGAGGTCGGTCTTGGTCGGGTCGATCACCGCTTCTGCGCCCAACTTGCGCAGGGTTTCGGATTTCCGTGCCGAGATTTCGCTGACGATGACCCGCGCACCGCGCGCTTTCGCGCCCAGTATGGCTCCGACACCGATCATGCCGCCGCCAAGCACCAGCACAGTGTCATCCGTACTGACCTGCCCGCGAGAGACCGCGTGGAATCCGACGGATAGGGGCTCGACCAGTGCCAGATGATGCACGGGTAGCGTGTCGTTGAGGATCAGCCTGTCGGCGGGGAGGGCGATGCGATCACACAGACCCCCGTCACGCTGCACGCCGAGTGTCTGGTTGAACTGGCAGGCATTGGCGCGGCCACGGAGGCAGGCAGGACATTCGCCGCAGGTGGTGTAGGGGATAACGACCACACGCGAGCCAGGCGCAAAGTCCTCGGCCACATCGGCGCCCGTTTCAAGGATCACACCACCGATCTCATGACCGGGAGTGCGTGGCAGGTCGACCAGCGGGTTGGCGCCATTAAAGGTGCTCAGATCGCTTCCACAAAGCCCCACATGCCGAACGTCCACCAACACCTCGCCCGTGCCAGGGGTCGGGGCAGGGATGTCGCGGAAGGTTGTATGGCCGATCTTGTCGATAACGAGGGACTTCATTGTGGGTCTTTCTGTGAGGGGGGTGGCGGGCGCGAGATGCGCCCGCCAGAGGTAGGCTTACTGGTATTCGGCCACATTGTCGGAGGTGATCAGGATACCGTCGATCGGCACCACGGCAGGAGCTTCTTCGCCCTTGATGACGCTAAGCAGGTTTTGAACCGCTTCGGTGCCCATGCGGGTGTTGTCCTGCTTGATTGTCGCGTCCTGTTCGCCTTCGGCGATGGCGACGAGGTTTGCGGGGTTGCCGTCAAAGCCAACGATCACGAGGTTGTCGAGCTTGCCAAGAGCTTTAGCCGCGGAGACAGCAGCCAGCGCGCCCGGATCCCAAGCCGAGAAGATGGCTTTGATTTCGGGGTCCGATTGCAGGAAGTTGGTTGCGGTCTCGAATGCACAGGCATCCTGCCAGTCACAAATCTGGAAGATCACTTCGTGACCTGCTGCTTCGGCCGCATTTTTCACGCCGTCACGACGGGCATTGCCAGTCTGGTGGCCTGCCGAACCGCCGAGGATCAGCACCTTGCCGCCGTCGAGTTGGTCCACGATGTAGTCGCCCGCGATGCCCGCTGCGGCGAGGTTGTCGGTCTGCACAAGGCTGGACACATGATCATGGTCGATGGAGGTGTCCACGGCCACGACTGCGATGCCTTTTTGGGCGGCCGCGTCGAGCGAGGAGTCAAAGGCGCGGTTGTCGACAGCGCCGATGATGATGCCGTCAACGCCCATGTCGATCGCGCGGTCCACAGCGTCGCGTTGTGCCGCGGAATCTGGCGACGAGGCGGTCATGTCGATGAATTCCACACCCTGATTCTCGGCCTCGGCTGCGGCTGCGTTGGCGACACCGATCCAGAAAGTGTTGTCGGTGGAGTAGCCAGTATACGCGATGCGCATGTCCTGAGCGAAAGCGGCGGTGGTCGCGGCCAGTGTCAGAGTGGTGGCCGCCAGTGCGGTCTTCAGTTTGTTAAGTGTCATGGTCAAGGTCCTCCCTTGGGGTTGTGCTCCTTGTGCGGAGCTTCTTTCGTCGCGGTAGAAGAACTACCGCGCGGATCGGCGCCAGACGTCCCAGTAGACGGCGGCGATGATGATGATGCCGATGGCAATGCGCTGATAGGATGTGCCTACACCCATGTAGGACAGGCCAACGGTGATGGTCTGCATGATCAGCATCCCGATCAGTGTCTTGCCCACACCACCGCGCCCGCCAAACAGGCTGGTGCCGCCAATGACCACTGCCGCGATGGCGAAAAGCTCGTAGCTCTGGCCACGGGCGGGCATGGCGAAGTTCAGCTTGGAAACCTCCATGATCGCCGCCAGTGCCGCCATCATGCCGCCCAGCATGTAGTAGTAGATACGGCTGCGTTTCACGGGCACACCAGCCAAGCGCGCGACCTCCTCGTTGCCACCAATGGCAAAGGCGCGACTCCCGAGGCGGGTCTTGGTCAGGAACAGGCCAGTCAGGATGGCGGCTGCAAACATGATTGTCATGGGAACCACGTAGCCCGAGCCCAGTGTTTGAAACGCATCAGGGAAGCGCGACAGATCCCGCCCGCTGGCCAAAATTTCGGCCAGACCTTTGTAGGCGGTCAGACCACCCAGCGTGACGATGAATGCAGGGACGCCAGTTGCGACCTGAACGATGCCGTTCAATGCCCCCAGACCCGCGCCAATGCCGAGCCCACCGAGCACTGCGAGCCAGACTGGCAATTCCATCTCGGCCAGCAGGATGCCGACAGAGACACCGACAACGGCAAAGATCGACCCAACAGACAGGTCGAGGCCCCCTGAAATCAACACCACTGTGGTGCCGCAGGCCAGAACGGCGAGGATTGATGCCTGCCCGAAGATCGACAGCAATGTATCAAAGCTGCGGAAGGGCGGGGAGAGGATGAAAAACACGAGGTAGATCAGGGCCAAAGCGGCGATGACCTGCCATATCTGCATAAATTCATGGATCAGACGATCAAATGAACGGGACGTCGCACCAGGGTTGGAGACGGCGTTGGAACTGTTTTTTGCGTCAGCCATTGTCCGCATCTCCTTCCAGTGTTCCGGTAATCAGGCCGACCAGCGTGTCACCGTCGACCTCGCTGACCTTGCGCACGGCGGTAAGCTTGCCCAGCCGCAGCACCATCACGCGGTCGCAATAGTTCAGGACGTGCTGCATATTGTGCGTGATCATGATGACGGACAGGCCGTGATCCTTGAGTGAGCGCACGAGGTCCATCGCCATTTGGCTTTCACGAACCCCCAATGCGGCCGTGGGTTCATCGAGAATGGCGACCCGTTTGCCGAACATGACTGTTTTCGACAGTGCCACTGCCTGCCGCTGTCCGCCGGAAAAGGCTTGCGCGTCGCGGTAAATGTCAGTGATGCGGATGTCGAGCTTGCCAAAGAGATCGCGGATTTCGCGGTCCATCTTTTTGAAGTCGAGTACACCGAAAAAGCGGCCGAGCCAGTCGTCGCGCAAAATCTCTCTTCCCAGAAAGACATTCTGGGTGATCGGGATTTCGTTGACCAGTGCGAGGTCTTGATAAACGGTTTCGATGCCCGCCGCCTTGGCGTCCGTGGGCGTCTCGATATGGGCCTCTTTGCCGTCGAAGCGAATTGTGCCACTGGTGCGGGGTATCGCGCCTGTTAATGCTTTGATCAGTGTCGATTTTCCAGCTCCGTTGTCTCCAACAACTGCGAGAACCTCGCCCTCTTCAAGAGTAAGATCCACATTGTCGAGCGCAACAATGCCCCCGTAATGCTTGGATATTCCTCGCGCCTCCAAGACTGGCTGTGCCGCCATTGCGGTCCCTCCCGTTTTTTCGTGCTGCAATGCGTAGAGCAGCGAATAGGTTTAAAATGCTTAAAGAACAGAAAATTCTTGTCAAAGGTTTTTTTTGCATTTAGCACAATTTTGGAAAGGGAGGGTTCGCGTTGATTGCCTGTGGCGCTCATGCGGCGATCTTCCCCACTGGTGCGGGCCAAGTCCGAGGCGCGGGTCCAATTTGTTTTGAGATAAACGAGGGCAGGGGGCTCCTTGCCGAACTGCCAAGTTTAAGGGGAGAGATAGAATGCTGACCGAGAAACATCGCCTGTCTTTTGGCTGCGCAGGGATTGCAGGGCTCTATCGTCCTGTGAGCGAAGCGGATTCATGGGAGGTGCTGACCTCCGCATGGGATCAGGGTATCCGCTACTTTGATACCGCTCCGCATTACGGGCACGGCGCCTCCGAGCATCGTCTGGGGCGTTTCCTGCGTGATCGCGACGGGTGGGTTTTGTCGACTAAGGTCGGACGTATTCTGACCCCCGATGCCAATCCTCCGGCGGAAGTGAACGGCTTTCATAGTGCGCTCCCTTTTCGTCAGCATTTCGATTTCACCTACGACGGCATCATGCGGTCAGTGGAAGACAGCTATCAGCGCCTCGGGTTGAACCGGATCGACATTCTCTATGTCCATGACATCGGGGATCCCGATGCCGGCACGGACACGGCGGAGCATCGCGCGCAGCTTCTCGATAGCGGCGTGCGGGCGCTGGAAGAGTTGAAATCCTCGGGCACGGTTGGCGCAGTGGGGTTGGGCGTCAATACGGTGGAGATATGTGAAGAGCTGGTCGGCAAGATGCCCATCGACCTGATCTTGCTGGCTGGGCGCTACACCTTGCTCGACCGATCCGCTACGGCGCGGTTGTTCCCTATGGCTGAAAAGCACGGAATTCGCTTTGTTATTGGCGGCGTCTTCAATTCGGGCATCCTTGCCACAGGTCCAGTTGAGGGCGCACACTACAACTATGCCCCCGCACCGCAGGAGATCCTTGACCACACCGCGCGACTGGAGGCGATTTGCAAACGTCATGATACCCCGCTCGCCGCGGCGGCGCTGCGCTATCCTGACCGCCATCCGTTGGTGGCATCGACGCTCATCGGAACTGCCAAGGTCAGCTCCCTGACCCGTAACGTGCAGCAATTCGGCGCGGATATTCCCGATGTGCTTTGGGCCGAACTTGAAGGCGCCGCTTGAAAGTCACGGCGCATCGAAACTTCTGGACTAAAGAGGTGAATTCGCTTGGTTGGAGCGCAGGCCGCTAGAGGTCGCGCGTTCCAATTCCAGCCACTACGCTTTCGCGAGATAGAAAAACTCTGTCGGGGGGAAGTGGCGGAGAGACAGGGATTCGAACCCTGGGTGGGCTTGCACCCACAACGGTTTTCGAGACCGCCCCGTTCGACCACTCCGGCACCTCTCCGCGGGGGTCTGGGATGCCGATTTAGCGGTGTGGCGGGGGGGGTGCAAGGGGTTTTCGAAAAAATCCTCAAAAGGGTGCTGTTGGAGCGGGTTTGCGCGGGAGGGTGCACATCTTCGTGTGGGGGCGGGCGCGGGCTTGGCAAAGCACGGGCGGGTGTTTACCTCTTATGCACTGGTTTCATGTTTTAAGGACGCCCATGACACGCGCAATGCCTGATCGCCACTCGTCTCTACACCGTCTCAAACCGATATTGGCGGTGGTGATGGCGGCTCTGATGGTTTTCGCCATCGCCCGTCCTGCAAAGGCCGCGGGGCAGGGGTATGAGGCCCTGTTTGATGCGATGCGTCTGGATGAAATGGTCGAGGTGCTTGCCAGCGAAGGGCGCAGCGTGTCGCCCGATTTCGAAGCGCAGGGTTCGATGATCCCGCGTGCGGCTTGGGCGGCGATGCTCAATGCGCTCTATCGCGACGACACGATGAAGGATGCCTTTCAGGCCGAATTGACCGCGGCTCTGGAGGGGGCGGATATCGTGCCGATGATCGCTTTTTTCGAAAGCCCGTTGGGGATGAAGGTCTCGACGTTGGAGCTTGATGCCCGCCGCGCCATGTCGGGAGATGATGCGCGCGATATGGCGGCGCAGGCTTGGGCAGAGATTGATCCCGATAGCACGCGGGCGCGGCTGATTGAGGACTATGTCGAAGTCTACGATATGGTCGAGATGAATGTTGCGGGGGCCATGACCTCCGATTACGCCTATCTTAGTGCGCTTTCGCAGGGAGGCGCAGGGGAGGAGCAGGGTCTTCTTTCCGACGAGGACATCCTGCGCGAGATATGGGCCTACGAGGGCGATGTGCGGGCCGAAGTGTCCGAATGGGTTTACGGGTTTTCCACGTTGGCCTACGAGCCGCTTTCTGATGACGAGTTCGAAGAGCTACTCGCATTCGCGCGCACGCCCGCAGGGCAGAAGTTGAATTACGCGCTGTTTGCCGCCTTTGATGCGGTCTATACGGATATTTCGAGAGCGCTTGGCGCGGGAACGGCGCAGTTGCTTTCGCAGTTTGACGGCGAGGAATTGTAACTTCCGCGCGTTTGAGGATGCCGAGGGTTGTGCCGAGGTGGGGGCTAAAGCACCCGCGTGTTGGATGAGACATCTGTCACGACCCGTTACGCCCGATGCGCAATCCCCAATAATAGCTTGACTTGGTGGCGCTGATTCACGATACACGCGCCACCTGGTGGGCTGATCGGCTCGACCGGGTGTTGTTCTTTGTGCCCGAGCGTTTATCGCAGGGCGCAGGCGGGCAGCCAAATGATAATCTCGTCCCCGAAGAGAGGGGCGCGCAGTTCGAGGCATCAAACGCCGACACAGTCGGGGCCGAAGAACGCGGGTATATGGAAAGGACGACTGCATGTTTGCGGTTCTGAAAACCGGCGGTAAGCAATACAAAGTCCAGAGCGGCGACGTTCTGCGCGTGGAAAAGCTTGCGGCCACAGCTGGTGAAAAAATCCAGTTCAACGAGATTCTGATGGTCGGCTCCACCATCGGCGCTCCTCTTGTCGAGGGTGCTGCTGTTCAGGCGGAAGTGATCGACCAGATCAAGGGTGAGAAACTCATCCACTACGTAAAGCGTCGCCGTAAGCACTCCTCGCAGCGTCGCAAAGGCCACCGCCAGCAGCTCACGCTCCTGCGCGTGACCGACATTCTCGAAAAAGGCGCCGACAAGTCCGGTGTCAAAGCTGCCGTTGGTGCAGGCTCCGTTTCGGGTGCCGCTGTTGCCGCTGCCGCGCCCAAGGCTGCTGCTAAGAAAGCCGCACCGAAGGCCGAGAAAAAAGCCGCTCCTGCGAAATCCGCAGGTGGTGACGATCTCAAGAAACTCTCCGGTGTGGGTCCCGCACTTGAGAAGAAACTGCACGAAGCTGGTGTGACCACCTTCGCTCAGATCGCTGCTTGGGGCGCTGACGATATTGCCGAGATGGACGAGAAACTGTCCTTCAAAGGCCGCATCGAGCGCGAAGGCTGGGTTGAACAGGCCAAAGAACTGGCCAAATAAGACACGTTAAGGAGAGAACACCATGGCACATAAAAAAGCAGGCGGCTCATCCCGTAACGGTCGCGACTCCGCTGGTCGCCGTCTCGGCGTCAAACTCTACGGTGGTCAGGCAGCGATTGCTGGCAACATCATCGTGCGTCAGCGCGGCACCAAGTTCTGGCCGGGCGAAGGCGTTGGCCTTGGCAAGGATCACACCATCTTCGCGACCGCGAACGGTAAAGTGACCTTCCGCAAAGGTCTCAAAAACCGTACCTTCGTGGACGTGCTTCCCGTGGCGGAGGCCGCTGAGTAAGCCGACCCGAATTCGGTAAGAAATCAAGGGGATCGGCGAAAGCCGGTCCCCTTTCATGTATTGGACAAACTCTTGCGGTATCCTACATGCAGGCCCCGCTTTGAGGGCCGCTAATATAGGTCGATCCGCCCGTAAGCGGCGCGACACATCCAGCGGATTGTGGTGCAGCGCCGCCTGTGCCCGATACCCGCCAAGGGTCGCAATTGCGCCCGTCCCACCTTAGATGGTGGGTGTGTTAGGAGGTTAGACTATGACGATGGACATTGTGACTGCAGCCGAGAAAGACAGCGCGCAAGCTGTGATCGAGACAGAGCGGTTCACCCTGCGCCCGCCACGAGCCTCTGATGCGGGTTTGCTGGCGCTTTATGCGGGTGACAAACGTGTGGCCGATGCCACGCGCTCGATTCCTCATCCCTTGCCCCCTGGCGCAACGGAAGCCTTCATCGATCGCGCGCTTGATCCCGAGACAGAAACGAAATCCTGGGTTCTTGATGGCGCTGTTCAGGGGCTGAGCGAAGTTCTGGGTGTCATCACGCTCAAACCGCTCGACCGTGAGCAATGCGAAGTGTCCTTCTGGGTTGCGCCGAGTTTCTGGGGCACTGGTCTGGCGCGCACGGCGCTCGGCGCACTGGTGGCGGCCAACCCCTTGCAGGCAAAGACGATGTTCGCCTCGATCTTTCAGGACAATCAGGCCTCGGCGCGTGTCGTCACTGCCTGTGGTTTTGAATATCTCGGGGACGCGGAAGCCTATTCCGTCTCGCGTGGCAGTACCTCTCCAACATGGACCTACACGCGCAAACTCTGACCTGATGTGACGGGCGGGGCCGTTTGAGCGGCCTTGCCCCATGTTTAATTCGTGTTTGCTGCAAGAGCCGCAGGTTCCGTCGGTGCTCTACCTGACGGGAGGGGAGTGCGTTTGGTCCTGATCCTGCAGGGTTTTCACCTTTCATTGAATGCGGTGATATCTCGAACAAGTAAAGCTGCATTGAGTTTGTGGCCTGCGCGGGATACATCTCTGCCAAACGCGCCCTTTGCGGGCAGACAAGGATATACACATGAAATTTCTCGATCTCGCCAAGGTCTACATCCGCTCAGGTTCGGGCGGGAACGGCTGCGTGTCGTTCCGGCGGGAGAAATACATCGAATACGGTGGTCCGAATGGTGGCGACGGTGGCACGGGCGGGTCGGTGATTGCCGTGGCCGTGGACGGTCTCAACACGCTGATCGACTTCCGCTATCAACAGCACTTCTTTGCTCAGAACGGGCAGGGTGGCATGGGCAACAACCGTACGGGCAAGGATGGCGATGACATCATCCTGCGCGTGCCTGCGGGTACCGAGATCCTCGACGAGGACCAAGAGACGGTTCTTGCCGATCTCACCGAGGTGGGCGACCGTGTGGTGCTTGCCAAGGGCGGCAACGGCGGTTGGGGCAACCTGCACTTCAAATCCTCCACCAACCAAGCGCCGCGCTCGGCCAATCCAGGCCAGCCCGGTCTCGATCGCACCATCTGGCTGCGGTTGAAGCTGATCGCGGATGCGGGGCTTTTGGGGCTGCCTAATGCGGGGAAATCGACATTTCTGGCCGCGACCTCGAATGCACGTCCGAAGGTTGCCGATTACCCCTTCACCACTCTGCACCCCAATCTGGGCGTGGTTGGTGTGGACGGTGCGGAATTTGTCGTGGCCGACATTCCGGGCCTGATCGAAGGCGCGTCCGAGGGGCGGGGTCTTGGCGACCTCTTCCTTGGCCACGTCGAGCGTTGCGCGGTGCTATTGCACCTAGTGGACGGCACGGTTGAAGATGTGGTCGCGGATTACCAGACCATCATCACCGAGATTTCCAACTACAACGATGTGCTTGGCGACAAGCCCCGCGTGACCGTGCTCAACAAGGTGGACAGCCTTCTCGACGAGGAGATCGAGGAGAAGCAGGCCGCCTTGCAAGAGGCGAGTGGTGGCCGTGTTTACACCATGTCAGGCGTATCAGGGCAGGGCACCGAAACCGTGCTGCGCGCGCTCAAGGCCGAGATTTCGATGGACCGCCTTCGCACCAAAAAGGCCGAAGGAGGGGACGCGGAGGAGGACGAGACGTGGCAGCCCTGAACGCAGCGCGATTGGTCGTTATAAAGATCGGCTCGGCGCTTTTGGTTGAGGGCGGCGAGCTGCGCCGCGACTGGCTCGACGGGCTGGCCGAGGATGTGGCCGAGATGCGGTCCCGTGGCGTGGGCGTGATCCTTGTCTCCTCGGGCTCCATTGCCTTGGGGCGTGGCATTCTGGGGCTGGCGGCGGGTGATCTGCCGCTGGAGCAAAGTCAGGCCGCCGCTTCCGTGGGGCAAATCCGTCTCGCACGCGCCTATCAGGAGGCGCTGGAGCCGCATGATATCACCACGGCGCAGGTGCTTTTGACACTCGAAGACACCGCCGACCGCCGTCGCTACCTCAACTCGCGTGCCACTTTGGAGGCACTCTTGGGGCTTGGGGCCGTGCCGATTGTCAACGAGAATGACACGGTGGCCACAGACGAAATCCGCTATGGCGACAACGACCGACTGGCCGCGCAGATTGCGGTGATGGCGGGGGCGGATCATCTGGTGCTGCTCTCCGACATCGACGGGCTTTATACGGCCAACCCCGCCACGGACCCGACCGCCACCCATATTCCGCGCGTCTGCGCGATTACGCCCGAGATTGAGGCCATGGCGGGCGATCCCGTGTCAGGTCTGTCCAAAGGCGGGATGAAGACGAAGCTGATGGCCGCCAAAACCGCAACGGCGGGCGGCTGCGCGATGACGGTTACCCAAGGCGCAGTGACGCGCCCGCTCGCGGCCTTGCATGGCGGGGCGCGGTCGACTGTGTTTGAGGCGCTCGGTGATCCCGTCCACGCCCGCAAAAACTGGATCGGTGCGATGAAGCCCAAGGGTGAAATCACCATCGACGCAGGTGCGGCGCGTGCTCTCTCGGCGGGCAAGTCGCTTTTGCCTGCGGGCGTTGAGGATGTGGTTGGCGCTTTCGGACGCGGCGATCCTGTGTTGATCCTCGGGCCTGATGGCACGCGTCTTGGCATCGGCCTGTCGCGCTATACGGCCGATGAGGCGGAGGCGATCAAGGGTGCGCATACGGACGAAATAGAAGGTATTCTGGGCTACGCGGGGCGGGCGGCGCTCGTCCATCGCGACGATATGGTGCTCTAGGATACGGATGATACGGCTTAAAACAGGGCTGAGATGATGACGACAGACAATATGGATATTGGCGCGGTAATGCGTGATCTGGGCGAGCGGGCGCGGGCGGCGGCAGGCAAGTTGGCTTTTGCCAGCGCCGAACGCAAACACGCGGCGCTGATCTCGGCGGCGGATGCTCTTTGGGCCGCGCGTGAGGACATCATGGCGGCCAACGAAAAAGACCTCGCCTTTGGCCGTGAAAAGGGTCTGACCGATGCGATGATGGATCGGCTCATGCTCGACGAAGACCGCATTCGCGCCATGATGGACGGTCTGCGCACCATCGCCGAACAGCCCGATCCTGTTGGCGCGGTACTGGCGGAATGGGACCGTCCCAATGGCCTGCATATCCAACGCGTGCGCACGCCGCTTGGCGTGATTGGCGTCATCTATGAAAGCCGCCCGAATGTGACGGCGGATGCGGGTGCCCTCTGTCTCAAGGCGGGCAATGCGGTGATCCTGCGCGGCGGGTCGGAGAGTTTTCACTCCTCGGCTGCGATCCATGCTTGTCTGCAAAAGGGCCTGCGCGATGCGGGTCTGCCCGAAGATGCGATCCAGCGGGTTCCGACCCGCGACCGTGCGGCGGTGCAAAAGCTGCTGACCATGACCGACTATATCGACGTGATCGTGCCGCGCGGTGGCAAGGGGCTTGTGGGGCTGGTGCAACGCGAGGCCCGCGTGCCAGTATTCGCCCACCTCGAAGGCATCGTACATATCTACATCGACAAGTCTGCCGACCCGCAAAAGGCGCTCGACGTGGTGGTGAATGCAAAGACGCGGCGCACGGGGATTTGCGGTGCGGCGGAGTGTCTGTTGATCCATGAGGACATCGCGCAAGACCTTGGCGCGGCGGTGATTGCGGCGCTGGTCGAAAAGGGCATCGAGGTGCGCGGCGATGCGACCCTGCAGCAGATCGACGGGGTTGTGCCCGCGAGTGAGGACGACTGGGGCACCGAGTATCTCGACAGCATCATCGCGGCCAAGACCGTCTCAAGCCTTGATGACGCTATTGCCCACATCCGCAAGTATTCGTCGAGCCACACCGATTGCATCATCACCGAGGATAATGCGGCGGTTGCACGGTTCTTCGAGCGGATTGATAGTGCGATCCTGATGCACAACTCCTCGACGCAATTTGCCGATGGTGGCGAATTCGGGATGGGTGCGGAGATCGGGATTGCCACGGGTAAGATGCACGCACGTGGACCCGTTGGGGCCGAGCAACTGACCTCCTTCAAATACCTCGTCACATCCGACGGCGCGACCCGCGCCTGAAGCGACGATCTGGCACAGAAACGGCGTCGTTGGGAAGCTCGCGGCGCCGGATAATTCACGTGAACAATTGTGCTACGCAGAAAGGCGCAACATGCCTTCCGTGGCGATGTGTGTAATGCGGCGGCCCAGAAGTGCTGCCTGAACGGGCGCGAGGAAGAATTGCACATCGGCGGGACGGAGGTCCTCGATATCGGTGATTTGTCCCAGACGCGCCCAAAGCGCAGGGTCGGGCTCAAGGCGCTCGGCGCGCGCGCAGACCGACCAATGACCGTCGTCGCTGCGCTCCACCGTGATCTTGCCCCCACGCGGCAAAGCGGTCTCCAGACACATCATCATGAGCGCGGCCATCTTGACCTCGTCGCGTGATTGGTCGCCTGTTACCGCCCAGCTATAGGTGAGCCGCGCCGTGCCGAGTGCGCTTAGGATTGCGGACATCTCCGCGCTGCTTGAAAACTGGCCAGCGCTGGCTTGACCGAAGGCGATGCGAAAAAACTTCACCCGTGCGTTTGCATTGTCGACACTGTCGGAAATAAGACTAAGTTCGGAGGTGTCGGACGTTCCCGACAGGCCGAGAAGCTCCACGCCGTTGGAAATGGCCCCGATGGGCGAAATCAGGTCGTGGCAAATGCGTGAGCCCAACAGGGCGGCGACGGTAGAAATCGGCTCTTTGACCATTTAAGCGTTCCTTTCACCGAGCGCGACAGGAAATGCGAGACAGAATATGCACGATCCCAACGATCTTAATGCGATGCTGGAACCTGGCCAGATGGTGCGCCATCCGCGCGAGGCGGACTGGGGCTTGGGCCAGGTGCAGTCCAATATCAACGGGCGGCTGACGGTCATGTTCCAACATGAAGGCAAGGTCGTGATTGATAGCAAGCGTGTTGCGGTCCATCCTGTCTACGAGTGAGTGCTCGGTTTACTTGTGTTCTGGCAATATTTGAACAACCGTAAGAAGAGTAAATCAAGACTCTTTAACAGGAATTTTGGTGCGGTCCCGCTAAGCGGTGGCAACCAACCAAGGGTGTTGCAAGGATGCGGCAGTGTCGCGCGGGGCGGCTCAGCCATTGCAATAGGCGCCACAAGCCCCTAAGACCCGCTCACCTTTAGGACAACCGACCCGATATGAAAGAACCCGCGACTGATCTGAAACTGCGTTTTGCCGAGAGCGAGGCCGATCTGCGTGCCGCGCAGCGGTTGCGGTATCGTGTCTTTGTCGAAGAATTGGGGTCGGATGGAGAAATGGTTGATCATGAGGCTGCCCTCGAGCGCGACGCCTTTGACGAACATTACGACCATCTGATGCTGATGGACCCGAAGCGTTCCGATGACCCTTTGGAGCAATGCGTGGGCGTTTACCGTCTGTTGACCGATGAAAAGGCCAATGTGCTGGGGCGGTTCTATACCGAGGACGAATACGACCTCGCGCCGCTCAAAGCATCGGGCAAGCGTCTGCTGGAGCTTGGTCGGTCCTGTGTGGCCAAAGAGTATCGCGGCGGCACGGCGCTTTACAAGATGTGGGGCGGTCTGGCGAAATACGTGTTGGAGAACGAATTTGACGTTCTCTTCGGCGTGGCCTCCTTCCACGGCACCGATGTAGAGGCGCTGGCCGAGCCGTTGTCGTTGCTCCATCATCGCCATCTTGCAACGGATGCCCTGCGCGTGCGTGCGGTCGAGGAGCATTTCCAGTCCATGGACCTCGTGCCCGAGGATGAGATCGACCGTGCCCGCGCCATGCGTTCCGTGCCAGCGCTGATCAAGGCCTACTTGCGGATGGGTGGCACTGTGGGCGAGGGGGCTTTTGTCGATCACGCCTTCAACACGGTGGATGTCTGCCTCATTCTCGACGTGGCCAATGTCTCGGAGCGCCAGCGCGAGATGTATACCCGCGGGAAGGGCCTGTGAGCGGGGCCCTGTGGGATAGCCGCATTCCTCCGACCCGACCGAAACCGACACGGGGCGGGACGTGGCGCGCGCTGCGGCGGGGTATTCCGCTTTTCCTGATGATCGTTGTCTGTCTGATCCTGTTGCTCATAACGCGCGGGATCGAGCGACTTCTCGTCGGTGCGCGCCGCCCGTGGTCGAGTGTCTTTCCCCGTTTCGTATCGCGCAACGCTCTAAGGCTCTTGGGGCTGCGGCTGACGGTGACGGGCACCCCAATGCGCCAGCATGGCGTCGTGGTGGCGAACCATTCAAGTTGGCTCGATATTCTCGTGCTCAACGCGGAGCAAAGGGTGTTCTTTGTCTCCAAGGCGGAAGTTGCGAACTGGCCGGGGGTCGGAGCGATGGCGAAGGCGGCAGGGACCGTATTCATCACCCGCGACCGTTCGCATGCCGCTGAGCAAAAGGCGATATTCGAAAACCGCCTGAAGCTCGGGCACAAGCTGCTCTTTTTCCCTGAAGGCACATCCACGGACAGCCTGCGCGTCCTGCCGTTCAAACCAACACTCTTCGCCGCGCTCTTCGATCCCCAGTTGCGCCACGAATGTTGGGTTCAGCCCGTCACCGTGCGCTATATCGCGCCCGAGGGGCAGGATGTGCGGTTTTATGGCTGGTGGGGCGACATGGACTTCGGCGTGTCTCTTATGGACGTGCTGAAGGCCGCGCCGCAGGGACGGGTGGAGGTGACGTTCCACGACCCCATTGAGGTGGCATCGGTCAAGGATCGCAAAGAGCTCGCACGTCGTTGCGAGGTGGCGGTGCGCTCAGGCTTGCCGCCCACTCCCGTAGAGTTTGAAGGCGCTTAAGGCTCAGGCGTCCATCGCCGCGATCAGATCGCCGAGCGCCTTGGCCGCATCTTCTTCGCGCCAGATTTCGTCGCCAATGGCAAAGAAATCCGTCACGGGTGCGAGGTTGCGCACCGTTTCGGTGTCGAGCGCCCCTTCGGCCACAACGGGCACTTCGATCATCTGCGACCACCATGCAAAGAGTTCTTTCTCCGCCTGCGTCCCGTCGCCCAGATCGGTGGCTCCCGCAGGGCCAAAGGCGACGTAATCCGCGCCGATCTCGCCCGCCGTCATTCCGTCATGGCGCGAGGCGCCGCAGAAACACCCGATGATCGCGTCATCGCCAAGCGTCTTGCGCACCTTGCGGATCGAACGTGCGCCGTCAGTGAGATGCACCCCGTCAAGCCCGTGACGTTCGGCGAGGGCAACATGGGTGTCAATCACGATGGCGACATCGCGCGCGTGACAGACCTCGCGGCAGGCATCGGCGGCACGGCCCAACTCGTCCTCGTCGCGTGAGGCAAGGGCAAGGCGCACACAGGCGATCTCATGGGCGTCGAGCACCGCCGCCAGACGGTCGGGAAAGGTCTGCACGTCGATAGTGGCGGGGCTGACCAGATAGATTTGCGGCTTCTCGTGACTGTCGGACATAGCGGCTCTCCGGCTGAAGTTTCGCGTTCTATAGCGGGTTTGTTTGGCGGCGGGAAGGCTTGCCAGCGCCGCTTTGTCGCCCTATCAGGCCCCAACCCGCATTTGATGTGAAAGGCCGACCATTCATGACCGACGCTCCTGCAGCCCAAAGCCCTGTAACCGCAGGGCCGACACCTGCCTTCGTTCTCGTGCGCCCGCAGATGGGTGAGAACATCGGCGGCGCGGCGCGTGCGATGTGGAATTTCGGCCTCGACCGAATGCGCGTGGTGGCCCCGCGTGACGGCTGGCCCAATGAGAAGGCCGTGGCGATGGCCAGCGGTGCAGGGCGGCTTCTTGATGAGGCGGGGCATTTCGACAGCGTTCGCGAGGCGGTGGCCGATTGCGACTATGTCTTTGCCACCACCGCAAGGATGCGCGGAATCACCAAGCCCGTCATGAGCCCCGAACGCGCGATGGAACACGCCCGCGCAATCGTGGCGCAGGGCGGCAAGGTCGGCGTGCTTTTCGGTCCCGAACGTGCGGGGCTAGAAAATGACGATGTGGTTCTGGCCAATGCGATTATCACCGTGCCCGTGAATCCCGATTTCCCCTCGCTGAATCTCGCGCAGGCCGTTCTGCTCAATGCCTACGAGTGGCAACGTCAGACCGCCGATGTCGTGCCTGAAGTGGTCGAGATGGCCAAGACGGACTGGGCCTCCAATATCGAGGTGCAGAAGCTGGGCGATCACTACGAGGAGATGCTCGATCAGGCGGGGTTCTTCTTCCCCGAACATAAGGCCGCCAGCATGAAAGCGGTGCTGCGGAACCTGTGGAGCCGTATGCCGCTCACGCAATCGGACGTGGCGGTTTTCCACGGCATGATGCGCCAGATGAAACGCTGGAAGGATCGCAGCTAGACGCGCGCCCGTGTCGCAGGCCGCAAGGGCCGTTTGCACCAAGAAAAAGCGGCAATGCGCTTGCCCTTGTCCGAGCCGCTGCATAGGTTCTCAGGCAATCAACGACAGGGGTCTCCCATGGCGCAGAAACGCTCGATTTTCGAAGAGGTCGCAACGACCGAAAAGCAATCGACACCCGTGAGTGGCGGGTTGATCGAGAAGGGGGGCAAGGGCGCACGGCGCGGCATTCGCCTGTGGCTCATGGTGCTTTTCGCTCTGGTGATGCTGATGATTGCCGTTGGTGGTCTGACGCGGCTCACCGATTCAGGGCTTTCGATCACCGAATGGAAACCTGTCACGGGCGCGCTGCCGCCGATGTCGCATGAGGCATGGCAGACGGAGTTCGAGAAATACCAGCAAATCCCTGAATACCAGTTGCAAAACGAGGGCATGTCTCTCTCCGAATTCCAGTCGATCTACTGGTGGGAGTGGGGCCATCGCCAGTTGGGCCGTGTGATCGGTCTTGTCTGGGCGCTTGGGTTCGCGGGCTTTGCCTTGGCGCGCAAGGTGCCTGCGGGGTGGCATTCGCGCCTGCTTTTGATCGGTGCGCTTGGCGGGCTTCAGGGCGCGATTGGCTGGTGGATGGTGTCCAGCGGCCTTGAGGGCGAGATGCTTGATGTTGCCTCCTACCGCCTTGCCACGCACCTTGGTCTGGCTTTTGTGATCCTCGGTTTCATCGCGTGGTATGTCTTCCTGCTTGGTCGCACCGAGGCGGAGTTGATGCAGGCACGGCGGTCGGGCGATGCGAAGCTCTTTGGCATGTCCACGGGGATGTTGCATTTTGCCTTCCTGCAAATCCTGCTCGGCGCTCTGGTCGCGGGGATTGACGCAGGGCGCGGCTATACCGACTGGCCTTTGATGGGCGGGCAGGTGTTGCCACCCGATCCTTTCGAGCTGACACCGCTTTGGCGCAATTTCTTTGAAAACGCGGCGACCGTGCAATTCATGCATCGCATGGCGGGATACCTGCTCTTTGCTTTCGGCGTTGCCGTCTGGCTCAAGGGGCGCAAATCGGCCAACCGCACCACGGCTGGCGCGTTCAACCTGATGGGGGCGGTTCTGTTTTTGCAAGTGGTGCTGGGCATTGTCACGGTGCTCAAAGGGGCGCCTCTGGCCCTCGGTCTGGCGCACCAAGTGGGCGCGGTGGCGCTCTTCGTCTTGATCCTGCGCGCGCGGTTTATGAGCCGTTACGCGCCGCAACAATCCGTCCGAGAGGGGCTTTGATATGACTGCTTATGATGACTTGATGGCCTTTGATCGCGAGACGCAGGCGCTTGCGCAGATCGCGGGGCGGCTTGGTTGGGATCAGGAAACCGTGATGCCGCGCGGGGCGGTGGAGCAACGGGGCGAGGAGTTTGCGGCGCTGGAAAGCGTGCTGCACGCGCGTCGTGTTGATCCGCGTCTGGGCGAATGGCTCGACGCAATTGACGACACCACGTTGGACACGGTCGGGCAGGCGCAGATGCGTCACATCCGCCGCTCTTACGCCCGCAACACCAAGGTGCCCGCACGTCTGGCCGCTGAGCTGGCGAAGGTCACATCGATGGCGCAGGGCATCTGGGCCGAGGCGCGGGCCAAGGGCGACTTCGCCCATTTCGCACCGACCTTCGAAGAGGTGGTCCGTCTGCGCCGCGAGGAGGCCGCCGCACTGGCCGAGGGGACTGAGATGGACCTCTGGGACGCGCTGCATCAGGACTATGAACCTGGCTCGTCGGGTGCGGAACTCGACGCGATGTTCGGCGCGCTGCGTCCACGTCTGGTGGCGCTGCGCGACAAGATCCTCGGTGCCGACCAGCCCAAGGGTGTCAGCGGCACGTTCGACGAAGCCAAACAACTGGCACTCTCGGAGGAGGTTGCCCGCACCTTCGGTTATGATTTCTCGCAAGGACGCATCGATAAGGCGGTGCATCCCTTCTCCTCGGGCTCGGGTCAGGACGTGCGCATCACTACGCGCACAAACGAGAGCGATCCCTTCAACTGCCTCTATTCCACAATCCACGAGGTCGGCCATGCCTGCTACGAGCAAGGCATTGATGACGCTTACCTTTTGACGCCGCTTGGCGCAGGCGTGTCGATGGGTGTGCATGAGAGCCAGAGCCGTATCTACGAAAACCAGCTGGGCCGTTCGCGGGCCTTCACGGGCTATCTCTACGGGCGGATGCGCGACACCTTCGGTGATCTGGGTATCGACAGCGAGGAGGCATTCTTCGCCGCCGTGAACCGTGTCACGCCGGGCTATATCCGCACCGAAAGCGACGAGGTGCAGTATAACCTTCACGTCCTTTTGCGCTTCGATCTGGAGCGTGACATCATCGCGGGGCGGCTTGAAATTGCCGATCTTCCAGAGGCGTGGGACGCGCGGTTCGAGGCGGATTTCGGGGTCAAGGTGGACACGATTGCCAACGGCTGTTTGCAGGATGTGCATTGGCCTGTCGGGCTGTTCGGCTACTTCCCGACCTACAGTCTCGGCAATGTCTACGCGGGCTGTCTGCATCAGGCGATGCGCGGCGCGTTGCCCGATCTGGACGCTGATCTGGCCAAGGGCGAGACGGGGGCTGCGACGGGGTGGCTGCGCGAAAATCTGCAACGCCACGGCGGGCTGCGCACACCGCGCGAGACCATCGAACATGCCTGCGGATTTGCGCCCTCGGAAGTGCCGCTGCTCGATTATCTCGAAGAGAAATTCGGCGCGATCTACGGCTTCTGATCCTGCGAAAAGGCGTGTCGGCTATCCGTCGGACATTTGTCGGGCAAACGTCTGGCACGGGCAGGCGCGGTGCCGCGGTTGAAAACGGCCGCGCCAAAGCCTTGTCCTGCGTCCTGACGGGCGGCATTGTGGTGCGTGGATGACATGAGGGGGAGCAGGTGATCCTATGACCCAGACGCTGAAAATGGACAAAGCCGCGCTCGACGCATTCATGGCCCGCGAGTTTGCACAGGTGGCCGATGTGATGGATGTGGTGGCGGCGGATGCGGGCGGGGTGACGCTTCGGCTCACACCCGATGCGCGGCACCTGCGACCCGGCGGCACGGTGTCGGGGCCGTCGATGTTCATGCTGGCCGATGTGGCGGTCTACTTCGCCATCCTGTCGCGGATCGGTCCCGTGGCGCTCGCCGTGACGACGGGGGCGCATATCGACTTCATGCGCAAGCCGAGCGCAGAGACGCCGATAGAGGCGCGGGCGGAAGTGCTGAAACTGGGCAAGCGGCTGGCGGTTTGCTCGGTGGCGCTGCGCAATGCGGGTGCCGATGAGGTGCTGGCGCAGGCGCAGATGACCTACGCGATCCCGCCAGAACGGTGAGCCTCAATCGGCAAGTGCATTGGCTGCGAACCACGGCGTGATCCGCTCGCGGATAACGGGCCAGAGGGCAGGGGCACCGCGTGCGACCTTGACGCCCACACGCGTGTCGATCTGCGCCAGCGTGACCGAATAGACGCGCCACGATCCACCGTCATTGACGAGGTTGTGCAGCACAGGCTGGGCGCGGTCGATGGACTTTCCGAAGATGGCGGCGGGTGTTTCGGCCGCCTCGAACTCTTCCCAGATCGCACGCAGTGCCGCACCTTCTCCCTCGGGCAAAAGGCCGAAGAGACGGTCGGCGGCGGCCTGTTCGGCGGCATCTTGGGCGGCGAGGGCTTCAGGCGTCACATGGCCGTGGATCGGATGGTCGCCCGCGTCCACTTCCACAATGTCGTGCAGCAGGAGCATGGAGATCACCCGCGCGATATCCACATTCTTTTCAGCAAGCGGGGCGAAGGTCAGCGCCCAGAGTGCGACGTGCCAGCTATGCTCGCCGGAGTTTTCGGGGCGCGATCCGTCCATGATCGGCGTGGCGCGCAGAACGGTTTTCAGGCGGTCGGCCTCGCACCAGAAATCGAAACGCGCCTGCATCACGGGATCGGTGGCGCGACCCTCGAAGCTGGCCAGCGTGAACTCGAAAAGCGCGGGCAGGTTCGGGGCGATGCGCGAGGCGCGACCCTGTCGCAGATTTGCCTCCACGATGGCGCGTTCCTCGTCGAGTTGCTCGGGCGCACCGATGGATTGCAGCGCGGGGGTGAGGAAGTCGATGGATTTGGCATAGAGCGCCGTGGGGCTGTCCATCGCCTCGAAGGCCTCCCAAGTGCTGCGAAGGCGCGTTCCGATCTCGGCAGGCAGGAGGCCGAAGAGCCTGTCGGCGGCGGCATCTTCCAAGGCGCGGACGGAGGCAGGATCGTGGGAGATATGGATCGGATGGTCGCCCGCGTCGATCTCGACAAGATCATGGACAATGAGCATCTCGATCGCGCGGGCAATATCCACATCCGCGCCCGCCAACGGGGCATAGATCAATGCGGCCAGCGCGGCGTGCCAGCTATGTTCGGCGGAGTTCTCGAACCGTGTGCGGTCCATGAGCTGATTGGCGCGCAGCACGGATTTGAGCGCATCGGCCTCGATCAGGAAGCTCAGGCAGTGTTCAATGTCGGGAGCCGTGAGATTGGCGGTCATGACGTCGGGGGTCGCAAGGTCGGATTGGCTCATTAGGGTGCTTTCAATGTGACCCGCATAGGAGCCTCAATATTGGATGTCATCGTCCTCGGAGGGCGGCGGCGCGGAGGCCTCCAGTCCCAACTTGGCCTCTTTCACACGATTGGCGAGATAATCGGAGGCGCGTTTGACCGAGAGGCGCACGCGCACGGCCGTCAGGAAGGCTTCCTGCGTCGTCACAGAGGAGGCGCCGATCACGCGGGCCACGTCCTGAATCAACTCCTCATCCTCGATCACGTCGAGCGCGTCGATGGTGTCTTGGGCGATTTTGTCGGCGAGGTCTTCCATGATCCCCATGGGGTCGGTCTCCGTCTTCGATATCGTCGTCTTTGGTGTTGTGGTGCTGCGGCGCGGGTGCGCCGATCAGCAGGATTTTACGATCTGTCCGAGGGGCGCTTAGCGCGTGTTCTCGGTCAGGCGGCGGCGCACGTAGGTGTCCACGCTGTTGATCATGGTATCCATATGCGGATCTTCAAAGAAGTGTCCCGCGCCCTCGACTTCCTCGTGGGTGATGGTGATGCCCTTTTGCTCGTGGAGCTTGTTCACCAGCCCTTGGGTGTCCTTGGGCGGGGCAACGCGGTCGGCGGTGCCGTTGATGATCAGGCCACTCGACGGGCAGGGGGCGAGGAAGGAGAAGTCATACATGTTCGCAGGCGGGCTGACCGAGATGAAGCCCGTGATCTCGGGGCGACGCATCAGCAGTTGCATCCCGATCCATGCGCCGAACGAGAACCCCGCGACCCAGCAATGTTTGGCATTGGGGTTGAGCGATTGCAGGTAGTCGAGCGCGGAGGCGGCATCAGACAGTTCGCCCACACCTTGGTCGTATTCACCTTGCGAGCGGCCCACACCACGGAAGTTGAAGCGCAGCACGGTGAAGCCCATGTTGTGGAAGGCATAGTGCAGGTTGTAGACCACACGGTTGTTCATCGTGCCGCCGAATTGCGGGTGGGGGTGCAAAATGATGGCGATTGGTGCGTCTTTGGCGGCTTGCGGGTGGTATCGGCCTTCCAGGCGGCCTTCGGGGCCGGGAAAAATAACTTCGGGCATGTCGTCCCTGTCTCCTCATCTCGCATCGGCCCCGTTCGTCGCATCCGCATGAGGCGGGGCGGTCGGGTTGGGGCCTTAGGGGCGCGTCGACGCATTTCCCCTTGCAGCATTCTTTTTGCACTCGCACATGCGGGCGCGCCGCTTTATAATTGACGGAATTGCTCGGATTACTTAGAAGCATTCTAAATTACCCGAACACATGCCACATGTGAGTGGTATGGAGGTAAGGCCGCGCGCCGCCTACGTCAATGTATTTGCGCGGTTTTGCGTGTTAAATTGACTGCTTTGGCGGGGCTTTGGAAAGGATAGGGCAATGAAGCTATCTACGAAGGGACGCTATGCGATGGTCGCACTGGCCGATCTGGCGCTTCTGAAGGCGGGCCAATTGCTGTCGCTGGCGGAGATTTCCAAGCGTCAGGACATCTCGCTGCCCTATCTCGAACAGCTCTTTGTGAAATTGCGCCGTGCTGAACTGGTTACATCCGTGCGTGGACCAGGTGGCGGCTACAAGCTGGCGCGCCCTGCGTCCGAGATCCGCGTCTCCGATATCATGGAGGCGGTGGACGAGACCGTTTCGGCTATGCACACGGGCGCGGGCGCTTCAGGCGGTGTGTCGGGCAGTCGCGCGCAGTCGATGACCAACCGTCTGTGGGAAGGGCTTTCGGCGCATGTCTATGTCTTCCTCCATCAGACGCGGCTTTCGGATGTGATCGAGAACGAGTTGCGCCCCTGTCCTGCGGTGCCGCATCTGTTCGAGGTGGTAGACGAGTCACCTGCACCAGACACGGCCGCCACTGACGCCTGACGATTTCGACGACGATAACAACGACCTGCGGGTCATGAGCAAAGGAGCCCGCGTGCCCAAATCGCGCATATATCTCGACCACAACGCCACCGCGCCGCTGACGGCTGCGGCGCGTGAGGCGATGATTGCGGCGATGGATGTGGTGGGCAACCCGTCGAGCGTCCATGCCGAGGGGCGTGCGGCCAAGGGGTTGATCGAGGCCGCGCGGGCGCAGGTGGCGGAAGCTTTCGGTGCGAGCGGGGCGGATATCGTCTTTACCTCTGGCGCGACGGAGGCGGCGGGCCTTGCGATGGCGGGGCGGGAATTGCACTGCGCGGGGATCGAACACGAGGCGGTGACGGCGTGGGGCGTGGCTGATCTGCCTGTCGATGCCAAGGGTCGTGTGACGGTGGGCGATCCCGCGACAAGTGCACTGCAACTGGCCAATTCCGAGACGGGCGTGGTGCAAGACCTGCCGCAAGGGTTGGCGCTGTGCGATGCAACGCAGGGTTTTGGCAAGATCCCCGTGGCCTTCAACTGGCTTGGCTGCGATATGGCGATGATCTCTGCGCATAAGATCGGCGGTCCCAAAGGGATCGGCGCGCTGGTGCTCAAGCAGGGGTTTGATGTGGCGGCGACGATCAAGGGCGGCGGTCAGGAAATGGGACGCCGTTCGGGCACGGAAAACGTGATCGGTATCGCGGGGTTTGGTGCAGCCGCCGAGCGGGCGGCGCAGATGCTTGCGGACGGGGTTTGGGAACGCGTAGCGGAAATGCGCGATTATCTCGAAGCGCGCCTTGAGGCGGAGACAACTGGCCCCATCTGTGTAGGGAAGGGTGCGGACAAGCGCCTGCCGAACGTGGCCAGTATCGTCACCGAAGGCTGGAAGGGCGAGACGCAGGTGATGCAGATGGACCTCGCGGGCTTTGCGGTCAGTGCGGGATCGGCCTGTTCAAGCGGCAAGGTCAAGGCGTCCAAGGTTCTGGTCGCTATGGGATATACGGACGAGCAAGCGGCCTGCGCGATGCGGGTCTCCCTTGGTCCCGAGACGACGATGGAAGAGATTGAGCGGTTTGCCGATGCATGGCTGGCCGCCTACGCCCGCAAAATGCGCGCGGCGTGAGACAGAATAGAAAACCGCGCGGGCAACACGCGCGAAACGCACACGAAGGAGGCATCCATGGTGGATGACATTCAGGTCAAAGAAGGTGTTGAAGAGGAGACCGTCGAGGCGGTCAAATCTCTGGCAGGCACGTATAAATACGGCTGGGACACCGATATCGAAATGGAATACGCCCCCAAAGGGCTGACCGAGGATATCGTGCGTCTGATCTCGGCCAAGAACGAAGAACCCGAATGGATGACCGAATGGCGCCTTGAAGCCTATCGCCGTTGGCTCACCCTTGAGGAACCCGATTGGGCGATGATCGACTATCCCGAAATCGATTTTCAGGACCAGTATTACTATGCCCGTCCCAAGTCGATGATCGAAAAGCCGAAGTCGCTCGACGACGTCGATCCCAAGCTGTTGGAAACTTACAAGAAACTCGGCATTCCTCTAAAGGAACAGATGATCCTTGCGGGCGTCGAAGGGGCCGAGGAAATCGACCCGAATGCAGAGCGTCAGGTGGCCGTGGACGCGGTGTTTGACTCCGTGTCTGTCGGCACGACCTTCCAAGCGGAACTCAAGAAGGCCGGTGTGATCTTCTGCTCCATCTCGGAGGCCATTCGCGAGCATCCCGAGTTGGTCAAGAAATACCTCGGCTCGGTCGTTCCTGTCTCCGACAACTACTACGCAACGCTCAATTCGGCGGTCTTTTCCGACGGGTCTTTCGTCTACGTGCCGCCGGGTGTGCGCTGCCCGATGGAACTGTCCACCTATTTCCGCATCAACGCGGAGAACACGGGCCAGTTCGAGCGCACGCTGATCATCTGTGACAAGGAGGCCTATGTCTCCTACCTTGAGGGCTGCACCGCGCCGCAACGCGACATCGCACAGCTTCACGCGGCGGTGGTCGAGATCGTCATCATGGACGACGCGGAGGTGAAATATTCCACCGTTCAGAACTGGTTCCCCGGTGACGAGAACGGCAAGGGCGGCATCTACAACTTCGTGACCAAGCGCGCCGATTGCCGTGGTGATCGGGCCAAGGTGATGTGGACGCAGGTGGAAACGGGCTCCTCGGTGACGTGGAAATACCCGTCATGCATCCTGCGCGGGGATGAGAGCCAAGGCGAGTTCTACTCGATTGCCATCACCAACAACTACCAGCAGGCCGACACGGGCACGAAGATGATCCATCTGGGCAAGAACACCCGCTCGCGGATCGTGTCCAAGGGTATCTCGGCGGGCAAGGCGCAGAACACCTACCGCGGTCAGGTCTCCATGCACCCGAAGGCGAAGAACTCGCGTAACTTTACCCAGTGTGACAGCTTGCTCATTGGCTCCGATTGCGGAGCGCATACCGTGCCTTACATCGAGGTGAAGAACAATTCGTCCCGCGTCGAGCATGAGGCCACCACGTCGAAGGTGGACGAGGATCAACTCTTCTACTGCCGCCAGCGCGGCATGGACGAGGAGGAGGCCACGGCGCTTGTCGTCAACGGCTTCTGTAAGGACGTGTTGCAGGCGCTGCCGATGGAGTTTGCCATGGAAGCGCAGCAGCTTGTCGCGATCTCCCTTGAAGGCTCGGTGGGTTAACCGATGAGTGGTTTCTGGCGCAGCGCACAATTCAGGCACGCTTGGGTGTCCTCGCTTCTGGCGGGGGTGCTCTTTCCGTTCCTGTTCGCGCTGTTGCCTGACGAGGAGGCGGGCGGCGCGAGCTATCTGATGCGCGTCAACGAGGGCTTTATGAGCAAGGCGCTCACCTTCGCCGCGATCTATTTCGTCGTGCAGCTTTTCTTCGCGCGGGTTCTCTTTCGCCGTGTGCAGAAGCAGGCCGCAAGCCCGACTGTAGAAGGACAGGATCAATGATCACCACGACCACCCCCTCAATCGAAGGGCGCACCATCACGGGCTATAAGGGCATCGTGACGGGCGAGGCCATCATGGGCGCCAATGTCGTGCGCGACATCTTTGCGGGGATCACCGATATCATCGGCGGCCGTTCGGGTGCCTATGAGCAGAAGCTCGGGGAAGGGCGCGAAACCGCCCTGCGCGAGATGGAGCAACGCGCCGCGCAAATGGGTGCGGATGCGGTGGTGGGTGTCGATCTCGACTACGAGGTGATCAACAACATGCTGATGGTGTCCGCCTCGGGCACTGCCGTGACGCTGGGCTAGGCCACGCGACAGATGACTATGGGTGCCGCGATAGCGCGGTGCGATGACAGGAGACAGACGATCATGACCCCCGACCAAATCCCCGCCGCTGCACTCGGCACTATGGGAGTCGCTGTTGGCGTCTTCCTCGGCGCGCTTATCGGCCTGTCGGTGGCCGCCAAGCGGGGGCAGACGAGTTTCCTGTATCGAAACAGTGTTTACGCTACGGCATTTCTGGCCTCGATGATGGCATGGTTCATCGCCATTATGCTTAAGGGAATCCTCGGTTAACAATCTGTAATCATGACGTTTTTCGATCCACATATGGCCGTGACGCCGACGCCCGATATTTGCCATATTCGGGGTGTATTCCTGTGGGTAAGCAACAGGGTTAAGGATGTGCAATCCGCGCCCTTGGTTGCGACGCATAGCACATTGTCACACGCCTGGATCGGGAGCCTCGACCATGACGAGCAACCCCTTTGTCGGACCATCAGAGCACCGCAACGCGGCGCGCAACCGGTATTTGTCGGAGATGCTCGAACGCCACGACGAGCTGATCGGACGCATGTCGGAGGCCTACGATCCCGTGGCGCGGCTGACGCCCTACCTGTCGGTGTTTCTGGCGATTGCGCTCGGGATGCTGGCGGTGTTCCTGTCGCAATTCATACTATTCCTGATCGCGCCCACGCCGATCGACAGCTTCGGCGCGGATGTGTCGCTGATCGTCGACTTCTCCTTTGCCATCGCGGTGGCCTTCCTGCTGCGCGAGGCGCTGTCGCTCTCGGCGGTCAAGCGGATGGGTACGCAATTCGCGGGGATCGCATTGGCGCTGGTCACTATGCACAACGTGGTCCACGCCTATCCCGTGCCCTTCGAACGGCTGTTTTCGCCCGAATGGGTTGCCCATGTGCAGGACACGACCGATCCGCATTCCTTTTACTTCCGTGGCGAGAGCTATCCGATCTGACTTCGTGCACAGCCTGTGCGCGTGATTTCCCTGTCGCATTGGAAACAATGGGCACAGCAGCGCCAGATCCGTGCCCAACTTCGGTCGGATTTTCCCGCGACTCTCACCTGACAAGAGGATCATTGATCCGACAGGTGGAAGGAAGAGCCCATGCAGATGGCGCAAAAACAGGAATTTCACGACCGTATCAAGCGCGTGGAGCGCGGCGGGCCGAATACCTTCGGCACGGTCTATTGCGGTGTGCAGGATGTGGATACGCCCAAGAACAAGAAGGTCAAAGGCGTGACGGTCGCCGCGGTGGAGGTCGATCCCGACAGCGCCCCGCGTCTGATGCGTGGCGGATTGCTCAAAGGGCTGATGCAGGTCGCGGCTTGCGGCCTGTGCATCGTCCTCTATGTGGCCTACGTCGGGGTCTGATCCCGAACGCAGTCGCGCAGACCAAAACAGGGGCGGCGGCCACGGCCAGCCTCCCCACTCAAATCATGCCCCGCCCGCATCCGCTGGCGGTGGCCCCGATCGACACGGGCGCACAGCACGGCTGGCCCATGTCCAAAACCCATCAGAAAACTCCCACGCACATGCACCTCGTCGCGGATCACCGCGCACGGGGTCTCTCGATGTTGAAAGGCTAAACCATGTTGGAAATCAAAAACCTGCACGTCAAACTTGAAGAAGAGGATAAACAAATCCTCAAAGGGGTCGACCTCTCTGTCGGCGCGGGCGAAGTCCACGCCATCATGGGGCCGAACGGGTCGGGCAAATCGACGACCTCTTATGTCCTTTCTGGCCGTGACGGCTACGAAGTGACCGAGGGTTCGGCAACGCTTGAGGGCGAAGACCTGCTCGACATGGAGCCGGAAGAGCGCGCTGCAGCGGGTGTCTTCCTCGCGTTCCAATACCCCGTGGAAATTCCGGGTGTCGGCAACATGACCTTCCTGCGCACCGCCGTGAACGCACAACGCAAGGCACGCGGCGAGGAGGAGCTGTCGGCAGGTGAATTCCTCAAGGAAATCCGCGCCAAGGCCAAAGAGCTGAAAATCGACGCCGATATGCTCAAGCGCCCTGTGAACGTGGGCTTCTCGGGCGGTGAGAAAAAGCGCAACGAGATCCTGCAAATGGCGATGCTGGAGCCGAAGATGTGCATCCTCGACGAGACGGATTCGGGTCTCGACGTGGACGCGATGAAACTGGTGGCTGAAGGTGTAAACGCCCTGCGCGACGGGAAGCGGTCCTTCCTCGTGATTACCCACTACCAGCGTCTGCTCGACTACATCAAACCTGATGTCGTTCACATCATGGCCGATGGCCGCATCATCAAGACGGGTGGCCCCGAACTGGCGCTTGAAGTTGAGCACAACGGTTACGAAGACCTGCTCAAAGACGTGGGAGTTGAGGCGTAATGAAACGGGCCGATGCATTGCAACGAAAACTCGACGCCACGGCCGCACGTGTCGCGGCGATGACGCTGCCTGACGGGGCGGCATGGGCGCGGGCTGCGCGCGAGGATGCGCGGGCGCGACTGGCCGCCAGCGGTCTGCCGCAGGGACGCGACGAATACTGGCGCTGGACCCGTCCCGACAGCCTTACGGCGGTGGATGCGCCCGAAGCAGAGGTGTTCCGCTCTGATGACGCGCCTGTGTTCGAGGGGATCGACCGTCTTGAGATCGTCTTTGTCGATGGTGCGTTCGACGCGGCGCGTTCGGACGACCTGTCTGGCGAAAACATTGAAATCACGCGGCTTTCCGAGGCGCTTTCCGCCGATATCCATTGGGCAAAAGACCTTTACGGCGTGCTGGAGACAAAGGCACAAGACCCCGTGCCGCGTCCCCTTGCCACGCTTAACACCGCTTATGCGACCGATGGCGTGGTGATCCGTGCAACGGGCAAGGTGAGCCGTCCCGTGAACATCACCTACCTGCACGAGATGACGACTTCGGATGCGATCCTGCACCATGTGGTCAAGCTGGATGCGGGCGCGGAGATGACGCTTCTGGAAAACGGTCCAGCGGCGGCGCGGTTCAACAAGGTGATGGAAGTGGAGGTGGCCGATGGCGCATCCTTCCACCATATCCGCACCCAAGGGCGCGACCACGAACGCCGCGCGGTGACGCATATCTTTGCCACCGTGGGTGAGGAAAGCCTGTTCAAGAGCTTCACCATGACCGCCAATGGCGTCCTGACGCGCAACGAGGTGTTTATCGAGATCACGGGCGACAATGCCTCCGCGCATGTTGCGGGTGCGGCCATGGGTGATGGCGATTTCCATCACGACGACACGGTGTTCATCACCCATGACGCCGAGAACTGCGAAAGCCGTCAGGTGTTCAAGAAGGTGCTGCGCAACGGGGCCGAGGGCGTGTTCCAAGGTAAGATCCTCGTTAAGGAAGGCGCGCAGAAGACCGATGGCTACCAGATCAGTCAGGGGCTCTTGCTCGACGGTGACAGCCAATTCCTCGCCAAGCCCGAGTTGGAAATCTACGCCGATGACGTGGCCTGTTCGCACGGCTCCACGGTGGGCGCGATTGACGACACGGCTCTGTTCTACCTGCGTTCGCGCGGGGTGCCTGCGGCGCAGGCGACGAACCTGCTGACGCTGGCGTTTCTGGCCGAAGCGGTCGAAGAGATCGAGGACGAGGCCATTTCCGAGGCTATCGTCACGCGTCTTGAGGCGTGGCTTGCACGGCGGGCGGGCTAGGGCGTGGGCGTCGTCTCCGACATCCTGCGCAGCTATCGACAACCGCGCGCCGTGGTCCGTCATCGCGTCGGCAAGACGCAGGACGAGGCGCGCGCGTTGATCACGCTTGTGCTGGCCTGTGGCCTGATCTTTGTGGCGCAATGGCCGCGCCTGTCGCGCATTGCCTTCGAGACGGGGCAGGAGGTGCAGATGTTGATCGGCGGGGCTTTGCTCGGCTGGATGTTCATCGCGCCTCTGGCCTTTTACGTTCTGGCCGCGCTTGTCGCGCTCGTGTTGCGCGTGGCCAGCCGCGAGGTCACGGGCTACGCGGTGCGGGTTGCGACATTCTGGGCCTTGCTCGCCGCCGCACCCCTGTGGCTTCTGGCGGGGCTTGCGGGCGGGTTGGTCGGACCGAGTGCGGCCACATCCCTCACAGGCGCGATTGCCCTGATTGCCTTTGTGGTGATCTGGGGCGCGGGCCTTACCGAGGTTGCTTTTGCGAAGGACACCGAGACTGATGTATGACGTTCAGAAAATCCGCGCCGATTTCCCGATCCTTGCGCGGGAGGTGAACGGCAAGCCGCTGACCTATCTCGACAACGGGGCTTCGGCGCAAAAGCCGCAGGTCGTGATTGACGCGATCACCAATGCCTACAGCCACGAATATTCCAATGTTCACCGTGGCTTGCACTATCTCTCCAATCTTGCGACCGAGAAATACGAGGGCGTGCGCGATACGATAAAGCGCTTCCTTAATGCCGCCTCGGAGAGTGAGATCGTCTTCACCTCTGGCACCACCGAGGGGATCAACCTCGTGGCCTACGCTTGGGCGATGGAGCAATTGCAGGCGGGTGACGAGATATTGCTCACCACGTTGGAGCATCACGCCAATATCGTGCCGTGGCATTTCCTGCGCGAGCGGATGGGTGTGGTGATCAAATGGGTTGATTGTGCGCCTGACGGCAGCCTTGATGCGCAGGCGGTGATTGACGCCATGGGGCCGAAGACCAAACTGGTCGCGGTCACGCAGATGTCGAATGTCACGGGCACGCGGGTCGATGTGAAAACGATCTGCGCGGCGGCACGCGAGCGCGGGATTGCCTCGCTGGTGGACGGCTCGCAAGGCTCGGTTCACGGGCCTGTCGATGTGCAGGATCTGGGCTGCGATTTCTACCCGATCACGGGTCACAAGCTCTACGGCCCCACGGGGTCGGGTGCGATATATATCCGCGCCGAGCGTCAGGCGGAGATGCGCCCCTTCATGGGCGGCGGCGATATGATTGACGTGGTGACGCGCGAGAGCGTGACCTACAACAAGCCCCCGATGAAGTTCGAGGCGGGCACGCCTGGTATTGTGCAGACCATCGGTTTTGGTGTGGCGCTGGAGTATCTGATGGGAATCGGCATGGAGCGCATCGCCGCCCATGAGCGCGATCTGGCGGGGTATGCCGCGGCACGGCTGCAAAACCTCAACTGGCTCTCGGTTCAGGGAACGGCCGAGGAGAAGGGCGCGATTTTCTCCTTCACCATGGACGGGGCCCACGCTCATGACCTCTCGACGGTGTTGGACAAGAGAGGCGTTGCGGTCCGCGCGGGTCATCACTGCGCCCAACCGTTGATGCAGTATTTCGGTGTCACGGCCACCTGTCGCGCCTCCTTCGGGATGTATAACACCCGCGAAGAGGTTGACACGCTGGTCGATGCGCTGGAACTTTGCCACGAGTTTTTCGCCTGACGCGACCGCGCGTCTGCCCGTCTCAAGGAGTCAATCCATGTCTATGATCCGTCGTCTCTCCGCCGCCGCTGCGCTTGCCTTTGTCGCCAGCCATGCCGCGGCTGATATCCAGCCGCAATCGGGTCTTTGGAGCGGCGCCCTGCATGTGGTGGGGGAGCGGGGTTGCCCCACGGAAATTCGTCAGGGGCTGAGTGATACCTTTTCGCAAGGCGGCTACGAGAACGAGCAGATCACCTTCCCCGATCCATTCGGCCCCGAAGCCATCGCGGGGGATTTCAAATGGACGCGGACGGGGGAGAACGTCTGGACCGCGTCCGACAAGCAGACTCAGAAAACCCCCGTGGGTCGCGTCAAACTTGCTTTTACCCATACGCTCACCGTTTTGTCGGAGACGCAGATGGATCAGCGGTCGACCATTGAAATGACCCTGCCGAAAAAGCTCGCCAACATGCTCGGCGTTGGTGGGCCTTGTGTCGTGGACAGTCGCGTGGATCACACCCGCGTGGGCGGGTAGGGGCTGCGGAAAGGTCATCGCGAAACTGGGTGCAAAACCGATTGCACCGCGCGGGGCCATTCACTATAGAACTCCCCACGTGCACCCATAGCTCAGCTGGATAGAGCGCTGCCCTCCGAAGGCAGAGGCCGTAGGTTCGAATCCTACTGGGTGCACCAACTCTCTTTTCGACCATTGTGAATTGCCTGTTTCGCGGCTCTGCGGGATCGCAGGTGCCTGAAAACCAGAAAGCCGCCCGATTGGGGCGGCTCTTCTTTGGTGTGGTTGTTGTCGTGGCGACGCGGGTGCGCCGCCGTGGTCAACGGGAGTGGATCAACCGCGCCATGAGCGGACGGGGCCGCAGTCCATGTGAACGAAGTTGGAACCGTGATAGGTGCCGACACCGCCAGCGGAACAGGCTTGCGCGGCTTGGGCCATCTGGCTGACCGAGCGCGATTTGAGACGCAGATCGGCGGCCTGTGCTTTCATGTGAAGCGAATTCTTGGCTACTCCGCGCGAACGGGAGCGCAGCATTGCGTTGGTTGCGGGGGAGCGATAGCCCGACAGAAGCATGTACGGCTCGTCGATATCCATCAGGTTATGGGCAGCGGCCATGATGTCCACCGTGCGCGCGTCCACCGATTTAACTTCGGAGTTGCGCCAGTCGCGCATGAAGTAGGTGACTTCCTTCAGGGCGTCCTGAATGTATTTGCCTTCGATCCAGTAGATCGTGTCGATGCTTTCGCCGGTTCGACCCGAATACATCTTGATCCTGCGGATGTCGCCTGCGCCACGCAGGAACCCTGCGGCATTGGCATATACTGGCGCTGCTGAAACTGCTGCTGCTGCAAATCCGCGCAAAATCATGCGGCGCGAAATATCGCTAGACCCGTTCTTCGTCATATCTCAAAGCGTCCCGTCGCTTACCTAGCCCGCCTCACGCGGTGTGTTCTAATGCACCGCTTCACGCGGTTTTAGCATCGTTTTCTTCGGGATGACGTGTTCCGTGTCGTGGGCATTTTCGCCCGTCGCGGACATCCCTGTTCCCTACTGCGATCCAACAACCATGATGTCTCGTTAACCAACCATATTCTCAGCAGATGGCGGCTTTATGGCACAAAGCGATTCTCTGTCCAAGCGTTCCGTGGGTACACGCCTGATTTCGCGTCGAAATCGGCGGGATTTTGCGCATTTTGCAGGCAAGTGCGTCTGAACTGGCCCTGTTGCGGGGATGTAACAGTGCCCATTTCACGGGCAGAGCGTGGGCGGGGCAAGCTAGAGAGGGGCGATTTCGGGTGAAACTGTGTTTTTGTCGTCACTGCACGCGATTGTGCGGCTTTTAACCGATGGGCGGTCTTCCCGCATGGGGCAGGCGTCAGCTAGGTTGGGGGCTAAACGCTCTAACACCGCACAATTTCCAGAGGTATCACCATGATGCGTTCCACAGTTCTACGGACCCCGATTGCTCAATCGGTCGCCCGCCTGTTCATCACGATGTCGGTGGTTCTGTCGCTTGCCGTGACAGTTCTTCCTTCCGCTGCCTCCGCGCAGCAGGTCACAGCGATGATGCAGTCGATTGCCGAAGCTGCCGCGAAGTCCAAAGACCTCTCGGAATTCTATCGCACGACAGGCTACAAGCCGCTCTTCGTCGATAACTCGAGCCGCGCCCGTGCGCGACGCACCGCATTGCTGCGTGCGCTCAACGATGCGCCCGAACACGGGTTGGCGCCTTATGACACATCGCTTCTGGAGGCCAATCTGCGCGGTATCAAATCCGAGCGCGATCTGGGCCGTGCCGAAGTGCAGATGGCTCAGATGTTCCTCGACTACGCCCGCGACATCCAGACGGGGCAGTTGATCCCCTCGCGCGTCGATAACGGCATCGTCCGTCAGGTGCCTTACCGCGATGCGCAATCGCTTCTGAACAATTTCGCCAAGTCGAACCCTGCGGGCTACCTGCGCAAGCTGATCCCGTCCTCGCCCGAATATGCGCGGCTTCTCAAGGAAAAGACCAAACTTGAAACGCTGCTCGCCAAGGGTGGCTGGGGTCCGAAGGTTCCAGGTAGCAAATATGAGCCTGGTCAGGGCGGAAACGGCGTGATTGCGCTGCGTAACCGTTTGATAGCCATGGGCTATCTCAAGCGCACCGCGAGCGCCACCTATGACGCCAACATGCAAAAGGCCGTGCAGCTGTTCCAGCTTCGCCACGGTCTGGCGGCCGATGGTGTTGCGGGTGCGGGCACGCTCAAAGAGATCAACAAGGAACCCGCCGAACGGCTGGCCTCCGTGATTGTCGCTCTTGAGCGCGAACGCTGGACCAACATGCCGCGCGGCAAGCGCCATATCTGGGTCAACCTCACCGACTTCACTGCGAAGATCATCGACAACGACCGTGTGACCTTCCAGACCCGTTCGGTGGTGGGCAAAAACCAGAGTGACCGTCGCAGCCCTGAATTCTCCGACGTTATGGAGCATATGGTAATCAATCCCACGTGGCATGTGCCGCGCTCCATCACGGTTAAGGAATACCTGCCGATGATGCAGAAGAACCCGAATGCTGCGGGCCATCTTCGTCTTGTTGATAGCCGAGGCCGCACCGTGCCGCGTTCGGCAGTGGACTTCGCCAGCTACACCGCGCGGACCTTCCCCTTCGCGATGAAGCAGCCGCCCTCGCGCAGCAACTCGTTGGGTCTGGTGAAATTCATGTTCCCCAACAAATACAACATTTACCTGCACGACACGCCCGCCAAGTCGCTGTTTGGCCGTGAATCGCGTGCCTTCAGCCACGGGTGCATTCGCCTTCAGCAGCCGTTTGAATTCGCCTACGAACTCTTGTCGAAACAGACGAGCGATCCGAAGGGTTTCTTCCATGCACGGCTGAACACGGGCACCGAGACCACTGTGCCGCTTGAAACGCAGGTTCCTGTGCATATCGTCTACCGCACGGCGGTGGCACTGCCCAAAGGCGGGATGGAATATCGCCGCGATGTCTATGGTCGCGATGCGAAGATCTGGCGTGCCTTGCAAGACAAGGGCGTGCAGCTGCGCGCGGTCAGCGGCTAAGCCGCGAGACACAAGGTCATCAAGATGTGCGGGCGTCCCGAATGCGGGGCGCCCGTTTTCGTTTCGATGCGCCGGATCGGGGGCAAGTCTTTCCAAGCGCCGCCAAAGTCCTTATGTCGGAGGCTACTGACATTTTGAGGCCGCCATGACCCGTATCACCATTTCCGAACTCGCCGCCGCCCTTGGGGCTCCTTTCGTGGGCAACGGGGCGCTAACGGTGGCGCGCGCTTGCGAGCCACAGGACGCGGGCAAGGACGATCTTGCGCTTGCCATGGACCCGCGCTTTGCCGATGCGATTGCCGCAGGCGAGGCCCGCGCGGCGGTGCTTTGGGCGGATGCTGATGCGCAGGCGCTCGGGCTGGATGCGGCGATCCTTGTGGGGCGCGGGCGTTTGGCCATGGCGGGGATCACCGCCGCTTTCGACAAGGGCTTGGGGCTTGAGGACGGTATCCATCCCTCCGCCGTGATCCATCCAACGGCGCAGGTTGGTGCCAATGCCACCATAGGTCCGCTTGTGGTGATCGGCGCGGGCGCGCAGATCGGCGCGAACGCACGTATCGCGGCGCAGGTCTCCGTTGGCGCGGGCGTGCGGATCGGTGATGATGCTTTGATCCACGCAGGTGCGAAGATCGGGGCGCGGGCGCAGATCGGTCATCGTATCATCATCCAGCCAGGTGCCGTGATCGGCGCGGACGGGTTTTCCTTTGTCACGGTGGAGAAGAGCCACGTCGAGGAGGCGCGCGAAAGCCTCGGTGCCTCCGTGGCCGCCGAAGGGCAGGCATGGCAGCGCATTGCCTCTATCGGCGGTGTTGAGATCGGCGATGATGTGGAGATCGGCGCGAATGTGACGATTGACCAAGGCACCATCCGCGCAACGCGCATCGGGTCGGGCAGCAAGCTCGATAATCAGGTGCATATCGGACACAACGTGGTTGTTGGTAAGCATTGCCTGCTGTGCGGTCAGGTCGGGATCGCGGGCTCGACGGTTCTGGGCGATTACGTCGTCATGGGCGGTCAGGCGGGTGCGGCGGACAACCTTACCATCGGTTCGGGTGCCATTATCGGCGCGGGGACGGGGGTTCTGTCCAATGTTCCCAAGGGGCGCTCGATGATGGGGTATCCTGCGGTCGCGATGCAGACACATGTGGAGATGTATAAATCCCTGCGCCGCCTTCCGCGTATTCTGGCCAAACTCAAGGGCGGATCAGACAAGGAATAGGTCGCACGATTCCGACGTGACTTTGCGTCGTGATACCAATGTGTCACAAAAACCTGTTTCAACCACGCGGAAGACAGACTAAATCAGGTAAAGTTTATGCATTCGGAGGCAGATATGGCGGATGATGTAAAAAGCAAGATCATCGGGATTCTGGCGGAACAGGCCGTTCTGGAGCCAGCGGATGTTTCCATGGATCAATCCCTTGAGGATCTCGGGATCGACAGTCTGGGGTTGGTGGAAAGCATTTTCGCCATCGAGGAAGAGTTCGACATTTCCATTCCCTTCAACGCCAATGAGCCCGAACAATCCGAGTTCGACATTTCCTCGGTCTCGGCCATCGTGGCGGCGGTTGAGCAACTGATCAAAGACCAATCCGCATGAAGAGGGTTGTGATAACAGGCGCGGGCACGGTCAACGCGCTCGGGCTTGATGTGGCGTCCACGCTGGAGGGGTTCCGCGAGGGGCGGTGCGGGATCACCGATCTCGATTTCCGCGATGTCGAACGTCTGGCGATCCGTATCGGTGGACAGATCCATGACTGGAACGCTGAAGGGCGTTTCAACCGTCAGCAGATGGCGCTTTACGACCGTTTCACGCAATTTACGCTGGTGGCTGCGCGCGAGGCGATTGCGCAGTCGGGGCTGGAGTTCGTCGGTGATCTGGCAGCGACTTCGGGTGTCATTCTTGGCACCTCTGGCGGCGGGTTGACGACGCAGGACGACAATTACCGCATGGTCTACGAAGAGGGCAAAAACCGCGTCCATCCCTTTGTCGTGCCCAAGCTGATGAACAATGCGGGCTGCTCCCATGTGAGCATGGAATACAATCTCAAAGGCCCGTCCTTTACGGTTGCGACGGCCTGCGCTTCCTCCAATCACGCTATGGGTCAGGCTTTCAACATGATCCGTTGCGGCATGTCCACGGCGATGGTCACGGGCGGTTCGGAGTCGATGCTCTGCTTTGGTGGTGTGAAGGCGTGGGAAGGGCTGCGTGTGATGTCGAAAGACGCCTGTCGTCCGTTCTCGCTCAACCGCAACGGCATGGTGCAGGGCGAAGGTGCGGCGATCTTTGTCTTCGAGGAATACGAACACGCTAAGAAACGCGGTGCTGAAATTCTGGCCGAGGTGATCGGTTTTGCCATGACCTCGGACGCCGCCGATATCGTCATGCCGTCCAAACAGGGCGCGGCGCGGGCGATTGCGGGAGCCTTGGATGATGCGCGGATCGACGCGGGTGAGGTGGGCTATATCAACGCCCACGGCACGGGAACGGCCGCCAATGACAAGACCGAATGTGCCGCCGTGGCCGATGCGCTTGGCCATCACGCCGATGACATCATGATCTCCTCCACCAAGTCGATGCACGGGCATCTAATTGGTGGCACGGGCGCGGTTGAGCTTCTGGCCTGTATCATGGCACTGAAAGATGGTGTCATCGCTCCCACGATCAACTACGAAGAGCCCGACCCCGAATGCGCGCTGGACGTGGTGCCCAACGAGGCGCGGGAGGCAAAGGTCGATGTGGCGCTGTCCAATGCCTTTGCCTTTGGCGGGCTGAACGCGGTTCTGGCGCTGCGCAAGGCGGCGTGATCGGCGCATTTATCCGCGCATTGCTTTGAGACAGCATCAAGTTGAAACGAAAAACGCCGCCCTGATGAGGGGCGGCGTTTTGTATTGTTCTGCGCGTCGGTGCTTACTCGGCAGCGTTATAGGCTGCAACCTCGTCATAGGCGGCGGTGAAGCCCGAGAGTGAGACGGAGAGATCGACGGTTGCATCAGGCGCGCCAAGTGGGCGCAGTTGCAAAGGCACGGAGACGCCGCCTTTGAATGCCGCGACTTCGGCGCTGGTGAAGCCCACGCGCGCGAAACAGCCGATCGGATTACAGAAGGTGAAGGGGTAGCGCTTGCCTTCGGAGCCAGGGATCATCAGCGACACGCCAGCGGGCAGGTAGGTTTCCAGCGGCGCGATGATCGAACCACCAGCGGCGGCTTCGTTCCCTTCGGGCAGGGCGAACATGGTGATCTCGGCCACGGCATTGCCTTCGGCATCTTCAAGAAGCTGGTAGATGGTGCAGGGGTCTTTCACGCCTTCGTCGGCTTTGACACAACGCACTTGCCAATCCTTGTGGGTGGTCTTGGTGTAGGTCGCGCCGACTGCGGGGCCATCGGTCGCTGCGGCTTCTGTGCTTTCTGCGGCCTCAGCGGTTTCGGCCTCGCCCGCGGCATCGGCATCCTGCGCGAAGGCAGGGGAGAGTGCGGGGGACAGTGCCAGAAGGGCGGCGAGAGCGGCGCTCTGTGCGAGGGCAGGTAGGGTGTTGAATTGACGTGCCATTGTTGAAAACGAACTCCTCGTGTCGATTTGCGCAAGTGGTAGCACGGGCAGGCAGCAGTGTCAGTGCGCAATTCACCTTTTCGCGGCCTTGTGCGCGGAGTCTCGCGCGACAAATGTCATGTGGCGTGCGCGTATCCCGTTAAACAAAGAGGCTCCGGACTGATCCGAAGCCTCCACGAGATCTGGTGATCTGATTTTCTCCCTGCCGGACTTGGCCGACTTATTGGCAAAAATGCTACGTGGGAAGAAACGGTCCGTCAACGGATTTTTTGATGGCAATTGCGGGAAGCCGCATGGGGTGTCAGGAGCGGCGGTCTGCGCGCCAAAGGGTGACGTAGGGGCGGGCAACAGAAAATGCCGCGTGAGCAAGTCACGCGGCCAGTCTGACAGGGAGGAAGTCTGTTCGGGGCGGGAGGGCCGTCCCGAACAGGGTTAACTGTGGGGCAAAAAGGTTAAATATCTCTTGTTCCGCCTTACGCTCCCCCGTCATAACAGGGGCAACAGTTATTTTGCGGTAGGAGTGCAGGGCAAATGGGCGAAGGAATTTTCGTTGGCGGCGGCGGTGAAGGTTACGGCGAAGCGCAGCGGCTCTTGCTGGAATACGGCAACCGTCACGGGCTGATCGCGGGAGCGACAGGAACGGGGAAAACCGTGACGCTTCAAATCCTTGCCGAAGGGTTCGCCGCGCAAGGCGTGCCCGTGTTCCTCTCGGATGTGAAGGGCGATCTATCGGGGCTGGCCAAGGCGGGGCGCGCGGATTTCAAACTCCACGATGCCTTCATGAGCCGTGCGCAGACCATCGGCTTTGCCGACGATTACAATTACGAGGCTTTTCCCGTCACTTTCTGGGATCTCTACGGTGAACAAGGCCATCCGATTCGCACCACGGTCGCGGAGATGGGGCCGCTTCTGCTCTCGCGCCTGCTCGGTCTGACCGAGGCGCAGGAGGGGGCGCTCAACGTGGCGTTCCGTGTCTCCGATGAGCAGGGGCTGCCGCTTCTCGATCTCAAGGACTTGCAGGCGCTTTTGGTCTGGTGCGGGGAGAATTCCGACCAGTTGACCCTGCGCTACGGCAATGTCGCCACATCTACCATCGGCGCGATCCAGCGGTCGCTTCTGGTCTTGGAAAATCAAGGCGGGGACAAGCTCTTCGGCGAACCTGCGTTGGAATTGTCTGACATCATCCGCACCGACGCGGACGGGCGCGGGCGTATCTCGATCCTTGCCGCCGACAAGCTGATGCAGGCGCCGGGGCTTTACGCGACCTTCCTGCTGTGGCTGCTGTCGGAATTGTTCGAGGAACTGCCCGAAGTGGGCAACCCCGACAAGCCGAAACTGGTGTTCTTCTTCGATGAGGCGCATTTGCTCTTTGACGACGCGCCCAAGGCGCTGGTCAACAAGGTTGAACAGGTCGCGCGACTGATCCGCTCCAAAGGGGTCGGCGTCTATTTCGTCACCCAGAACCCCGACGACATTCCCGAGGATATTCTCGGCCAGCTCGGTAACCGCGTCCAACACGCCCTGCGCGCCTTCACCGCGCGGGATCAAAAAGCGCTGCGGCTGGCGTCCGAGACCTACCGCCCGAACCCGCGTTTCGATATCGAAGAGGCGATCAAGTCGGTGGGCACGGGCGAGGCGGTCACGTCGATGTTGGAGGATAAGGGCGTTCCAGGGATTGCCGAGCAAACGCTGATCCGCCCGCCATCAAGCCAGCTTGGCCCGATCACCGCCGCCGAACGCAAGGCAGTGATCGACGCCTCGCCGATTGCGGGGAAATACGAGGCGGTTCTCGATCGTGAGAGCGCCTTTGAAGTGCTGTCCAAACGCGCCGAAGATGCTGCGAAAGCCGCGGAAGAGGCGGAGGCGGCGGAAGAGGCTGCCGAATTGGCCGAGAAAGAGGCCAAGGCCGAGGACAAGAAGCGCGCGGCTCTTGAGCGCGAGTTTACCAAGGCCCGCCGTTACGAGACGAAATCCTATGGCCGCTCCACCTCGCGCAGCACGAAAAAAGACGACAGCATTGGCGGCACGGTGGCCAATCTGGTGATCAAGGAACTCAAAGGCACCACAGGCCGCCGTATCGTGCGCGGCATTCTGGGCGGGTTGTTCAAAGCGCGGTGATCGCGCGTCGGCGGGTCAGAGGCGGTTGAACAGGGAGGTCAGCCGCCGCGCCTCGTCTTCGATCCCGAAAGGCGCATTGATCACGAACATGCCAGAGCCATGCATCCCATGGCTCTTCTGCGCAGGTTTGAAGCGTACCTCGTGGTGCAGGCATTTGGGGAAATTGGCGCGGAGCATCCCGTCCACCAGCGGCAGGTGCGTGCCGTTTTTCAGCACGGGATACCACAGGGCGATGACGCCCACGTTCCACTTGCGGTGCAGCTTGTAGATCGCGCTCGGCAATGTCTCGAAATCGGTTTTGATCTCGTAGGAGGGATCAATCAGCATCAGCCCCCGACGCGGATCGGGCGGGCAGATGGATTGCGCGAATTGCATCCCGTCCACTTGTTTGATGTGCAGCCCCGTCATCGACGGGGAGGCAGCCATCGCGGTCTTGAGTTCCTCAAATTCTGTCGGGTGCAGCTCGGCCAGATGCATCTGGTCGGTCGGACGCAAGAGCGCCTGCGCAATGGCGGGCGAGCCAGGATAGATGTTGCGGGTATGCGTGTCGGCAATGGCCGCGCGGGCGCGAGTATAAGGATGGTTCTTTCCGAACCATTCGCCCACGGCCTCGATCCCCTTGGCCGCTTCGCCCGTCTTTTGCGCCTGTGACCCGTGCAGGTCATAGAGGCCGCGACCCGCGTGGGTTTCGATATAGGAGAGCGGTTTGTCCTTTTTCGTCATGTAGTCGAGCATGACGGCGAGAAGCGCGTGCTTTTGCACATCCGCGAGATTTCCGGCGTGAAAGCCGTGTTGGTAGGAGAGCATTGCGTCTCGCTTTCGAAAACAGGGTTACAGGTCGTCGAGCGGGCGGATCTTGAGCTTGGTGATGCGGTTGTCCTTGCGCGCGGCGACCTCGAAACGATAGCCGTGGAAAGAGAAAACCTGTCCCGCGACAGGGATCATCTGCGCTTCGTGGATCACCAGCCCCGCCATGGTGTTGGCTTCTTCGTCGGGCAGGTGGCATTCGGTCGAGCGGTTGAAGTCGCGGATCGTCATACCTCCGTCGATCACCCAATCTCCCGTTTCCTTCGATTTCACGGGCATGGCCTCGGTGGGGTCGAATTCATCGGTGATCTCGCCGACGATCTCTTCGAGAATGTCCTCAAGGGTGATGAGACCCTGCAGGGAGCCGTATTCGTCCACCACCAGTGCGAAGTGCGTATGGCGGCGCAGGAACTGGCGCATCTGGTCGTCCAGCGTTGTGGTCTCGGGGACGAAGTAGGGCTTCATCGCGACCGAGAGGACATCAAAGCCTTCAAGCGCGTTGGCCTCTTCCTCCGAGCCGCCGACGGAACTGCCGCGCAGGGCATACATCGCGCGCAGCAGGTCTTTGGCGTGGATGACGCCGACGATGTTTTCGGGATCGCCGCGATAGAGGGGTAGGCGCGTGTGGGGGCTTTTGAGGCATTGCTCAAGCACATGGGCGGGCGGGCTGTCCACATCGATCATCTCGATTTTCGAGCGGTGGAGCATGATCTCCTCGACCGTGCGTTCGCCAAGGTCCAGCGCGCCGAGCAGGCGGTCGCGGTCTTCTTTCTCAACCGCGCCTTCATTGTGGCCAAGCGCAATCGCGCCTGCGATCTCGTCCTTGACCGCCAGAACATCGGCTTCGGGATCGGTCTCGACCCCGAAAAGGCGGAGCATGGCACGCACCAACATGCGCACGAAGGAAACCACGGGCGAAAAGACGGCAACGATCACGGAAATCGGTCCCGCCACGCGGGAGGCGGCCACTTCGGGATTGGTAATCGCGTAGGTTTTCGGCAGAACCTCGGCGAAGATCAGCACAAGCCCCGTCATGATCAGGGTGGCCAGCGCCACGCCGCTTTCGCCAAAGACGCGGGTAAAGAGTGCTGTGGCCAGCGAGGTTGCGAGAATGTTGACGAGGTTGTTGCCCAAAAGCACGGAGCCGATGAGCCGCTCGCTGTCCTCGGTCACGACCAAGGCGCGGTCAGCCCCTTTGGAGCCTTTATCCGCCTGCGCCCGCAACTTGCCGCGTGATGCGGCGGTAAGCGCGGTTTCGGAGCCGGAGAAGAAGCCTGAAAGCACCAGTAGGCCGATGATAGCCGCACAGGTGAGCCAGAACGCGAGGTCGAGGAATGAAGTTACACTGTCCATGATGAGGTTATGGGGTTAGGCAGGGCGCAAGGCAAGAGGTGGCGCAGTGACTAAGTGGGCGAAGATGCCCCGATGCGACGCCTTTGAGGCGGCAAACTCTCACCCGTCGGCTAGAGGGTGATGGGTCAGCACCAGTTCTTTGAGCCGCTCGTCGAGTACATGGGTGTATATTTCCGTGGTCGACAGATCGGCGTGACCCAAAAGCGTCTGGATCGCGCGCAGGTCGGCACCATTGGCCAAGAGGTGCGTGGCAAAGGCGTGGCGCAGGGTGTGCGGTGTCACCTTGGAGGGCATCACGCCCGCGCGCACGGCGACATCTTTGATGAGCTGGTAGAAACCCACGCGAGTGAAGTGGCCCGCTTTGGACGATGAGGGGAAGAGGAAGGGCGAGGCCTTGCCGCCTTCTTTTCGCGCACGATCCTCCGCCGCATCGCGTACTTCCAGCCATGCGGCAACGGCGGCGCGGGCGGGCGGGGAGAGCGGGACCATGCGTTCCTTGTTACCCTTGCCGCGCACGAGGATCAGACGCGGATCGCCGCGCACTGCCGAGACGGGCAGGGAGACAAGTTCCGTCACCCGCAGCCCCGTGGCATAGAGCACTTCCATAAGCGCTGTGTTGCGGAGGCGGTCATCAGGAGTGCGTCCCGTTTCACGGGCCGCTTCCAGAAGCCGCGAGACTTCCTCCTCGGTCAGCGTCTTGGGCAGGCGCTTGGCCCGTCCAGGTCCCTTGATCTGGATCGCGGGATTGTCGCCGCGCCAGCCTTCCTCGAAGGCAAAGCGGAATAGCTGCTTGATCGAGGAAAGCCGCCGCGCGCGGGTCGATTGGGCCAGCCCCTCGGCCTCGCAGGAGATCAGGTAATTCTCGACATCCGCCCGCGTGGCGCGCTCGAAGTCACTGCCGCGCCGCGCCAGCCAGTCCGAGAAGGTGATGAGGTCGCGCCCGTAGGATAGCCGCGTGTTTTCTGACGCGCCCTGTTCGGCCAGAAGCGCCTCGACATAGGCGGAAATCCAACGGTCGTTGACACTCATGCGCGCCTCACCCCCGAAAATCGAGAAGCAGGAGTTCCAGCGCGGCACGGCGTGCGGTGGCCCCAAGGCCCACGGCGCGGAAGAATTGCAGCGCGTCCGTCAACTCGTCGAGGTCGCCCGCCGCGCCCCCTTCCAACAGGGTGATCGCACGCAGGATCGCTTCGCCCAAACGGCGCTCGTCCACGAGGGTCTTGAGCCGCACGGGCACGCCCTTGCCACGGAAGCCTGCGATGATGGCGCTTTCAAGCGAGTTGCGCGGACGGACGTTGGGCACTTCGCCACGGGCAAGCGCGAGCAGAAGTGCGGTGTGATCGGTTTGTGGCCCGTCGTAGCTGTCTGCGATCAACTCGTAATCGGGCGAGAGCAGGCCCACGTCCAAGGCCATTTCTGCGGCGTCCCCTGTGAGCGGGAGGGCGGAGATGCGGGAAGCGAAGAGATGGGCAAAGACCGTCTGCAACCCAGAGGCACGCATCGCGGCCCACGCAGGTGCAAGCGCATGGGAGGTGCCCACGGGATCGCCTGTCTTGAGCGCGGTCTCGAAACGTTGGAGCGCGTCGATCCTGTCCCAGATTCCGCCCGAGGCCGCAGGCAGATGCTCGGTCCAGATGCCGAGCCAGAGGTTGGGATCAAGCGCACCGACTCGCGCCAAACGTTCGGCGGCGGTTGCGCGTGCTTTCCATCCCACCGTGTCGCGCAGGTCGGATCGCGCGAAGGCCAGCGGCAGGGTGACGGTGGGCAGCGGCTCGCCAATGGCTTCCATCAGGCGGAAGGTGAGCGGTGTTGGATTGTCAGGCACGGGCAGGGGTGGTTCACCCTCGAAGAGTTCGGGATCAAGGAAACGTGCCAGCAGCGCCGATTGCGTCTCGTCGATCAGGCCAAGCGCATCGGCGGTCTCCAGCGTCACGGCTGCCGCGTTCCAGTCTCCCGAGCGGGCAAGACAGAAGACCCGCGCCTGAAGGCTCGGCGACAGTCCGGGTGTCGAGGTCAGCGTCTCGCAGGCGCTGTTTTCCGTGCCAAGCAGGAGTTTCGTGTCGAAGGCACGGCGGAAAATGGCGGCATTGGGCACGCCCGCCTGCGCCATCAATGCATCCGCCTCCTCCAGCATCCCCTGCGCCAGAAGCGCATCGACACGCGCGAGGAACAGCCGCCCTTTCTCGCTCGCCTGTATCGGCGGGTCCAGTTCGGCCAGCACCAATGTGTTGAGCAGCCGCCGTGAAGCGGGAAGCAGGGTTGTGCGCGACGCGATCGCGTTGATCCGCTGCGCGAGATCAATGGCCTGCGACGCGCCCCACAGATTGCGGGGCAAGCCGACCTGTGCCGCCGACACCAGCCCCGCACCATCGACATTGACCGCGCCAAGGGGCGCAACCGTCACATCTTCGGGCAGGGCGTTGGTCGCAATGTCATCGGCAGGCGCCACAGGCACGCTGCGCGGCGGCGCATCGAGACTGTCCGACAACCAGTCGATCGCGGAGATCGGCGCGGCGACTGCGACGGTCTCCGCCGCCTCCTGCGCATGGGCAAGGGGGGCGACACTCGCCAGAAGCGCCACCAGCATCGCGCGGGTGCGCGTGCTCCTATGTCGGGTGTGGCGGATCACAGGATGCCTATTCAAGCGTGATCGTCACGGGTGTACGTGTCTCACTGCGTTCTGGTGTCAGGTCGCCCAGATAGGCGAAGCCCACGAATCCGATCGCGGCGAGCACCACGATCATGACTACCAGTCGGATTAGAAATTTGCGCAAACAACTGCCTCCATCGGTCTTTCACGGGGCGCGGTTCAATCTCCACGCCTCTCGCCTGCGTTTATATATGGCATTCTAGCGGGTTTCACGTCATTGAAAGAGCGAAATTTTCGTGAGCGGGATGTTGCCGTGCCTTTCAGGGCAGGGCAAAAGGGGTGTCATGGGCACAGGACTAGCAAAAACGGTGGCATTGGTGGGCATGATGGGCGCGGGTAAAACCGCGGTCGGCAAGGCGCTCGCGCTCAAACTCGGGGTGCCGTTCCTCGATTCGGACGCCGAAATCGAAAAGGCCGCCAATTCGTCCGTGGCCGAAATCTTCTCGAAATACGGCGAACCTTTCTTCCGTGACAAGGAAACGCGGGTGATCTCGCGGTTGCTTGATACCGAACGTGCTGTGCTCTCGACGGGGGGCGGGGCGTTTCTGTCAGAGGAAAACCGCCGCTTGATCGCCGAAAAGGGCGTCGCGGTCTGGCTCAAGGCCGACACCGACATCCTTTGGTCGCGTGTGCGGCACAAGAACACCCGCCCGCTTCTGCGCACCGACAACCCCTATCAAACCCTGTGCGACCTCGTGGCCGCGCGCACCCCCGATTACGCCAAAGCGGGGATCATCGTGGAGGCCGAGCCCGAACTGAGCATTGACGGCATGGCCGATAAGGTGATCGAGGCGCTCGACGCCTATGGCGGCATCCTAGGAGACTGACCCATGACCCAACTCGAAACTGTCCACGTCCCTCTCGGGGACCGCGCCTATGACGTTGTGATCGGCGAGGGTCTGGTCGCTAACGCGGGCGCGCGGATCGCGCCGCTTCTAGGGAAGAAGAAGCGGGTTTGCGTGCTGACCGACGAGCGTGTGGCCGCGCTTCACCTTGAGACATTGCGCGCGGGTCTGGCCCAGAGCGGGATCGAAATGGCCGCACTTGCCCTGCCTGCGGGGGAGGCCACCAAATGCTGGGCCGAACTGTCGCGCGCGGTGGAATGGCTCCTGACGGAAAAGGTCGAACGCGGGGATGTCGTCGTGGCGTTCGGCGGCGGCGTTATCGGCGATTTGGGCGGGTTTGCCGCCGCGATCCTGCGTCGTGGTGTGCGGTTTGTCCAAATCCCGACGACCCTTCTGGCGCAGGTGGACAGCTCCGTGGGCGGCAAGACGGGCATCAACGCGCCCCACGGCAAAAATCTGATCGGCGCTTTTCACCAACCCAGCCTCGTGCTGGCCGATGTGAGCCTGTTGGGATCACTCTCGCCGCGCGACTACCATTCGGGCTATGGCGAGGTGGTCAAATACGGGCTTCTTGGAGATGCGGAGTTTTTCGACTGGTTGGAAGCCAACGGCGCTGAGGCGGCTGCGGGGGATGTTGCCAAACGCATCCACCTCGTCAAACGCTCGGTCGAGATGAAGGCCGAAATCGTGGCCCGCGACGAGACCGAACAGGGCGATCGCGCGCTGCTCAATCTCGGTCACACCTTCTGCCACGCACTTGAGGCGGCGACGGGCTATTCCGCGCGTTTACTGCACGGCGAAGGGGTGGCCATCGGCTGCGCTCTGGCTTTTGAACTCTCCGCCCGCATGGGCCTTTGCGCGCAGGAAGACCCCTCCCGCGTGCGCGCCCACCTGTCGCAAATGGGGATGAAAACCGATCTGTCGGATATCGAGGGAGAGCTTCCCGACGCCGATGGTCTGCTCGATCTCATGGCGCAGGACAAGAAGGTGAAGGACGGCCAGTTGCGCTTCATCCTTGCGCGGGGAATTGGCGAGGCCTTCGTCACATCGGAGGTGCCCAAAGAGCAGGTGCGCGGCGTTTTGATTGATGCGCTTGCGGCGCGCTGACGGGCGCGGATGATGCGCTTAATCGGATCGCGGTGAGGTCGCAGAACTTTACGAGGGGGGGCGTCAGTGACATGGCGAGTGTCGCTTCCTCGCCGTTGATTGGACTGCCGCAAAGAAAAGCCCCGCAGGCTGGACCCGCGGGGTTTTGAATTAGAGCATCTACCGTTGTGATGGCGCCGCTTAAACCGGCATCTTTCACGCTGATGCGGCCCAATGAAATCAGAACGGGATCTCGTCGTCGTCCATCGTCGGCGCGCGGCTGGGAGCGGACTGGCTTTCGCCGCCGCCATATCCGCCGTCATTGCTGTAGCCCGTGTCGGCACCACCGCCATAGTTGCCACCGCCGCTGCCGCCGCCTTCGCCGCGACCGTCGAGCAGGGTGAGTTCCCCGCGATAGGGGCGCAAGACGACTTCCGTGGAATAGCGATCATTGCCGCTTTGGTCCTGCCACTTGCGGGTTTCCAACTGGCCTTCGATATAGACCTTCGACCCTTTGCGCAGATATTGCTCGGCAATGCGCGCCAGAGGCTCGGAGAAGATGGCGACCGAATGCCACTCGGTGCGCTCGCGGCGCTCGCCCGTGTTGCGGTCTTTCCAGTTTTCCGAGGTCGCAATCCGCAGATTGCACACTTTGCCGCCGTTCTGGAACGTGCGCACTTCGGGGTCGCGCCCCAGATTTCCCACAAGAATAACCTTGTTTACGGAACCGGCCATATTCAGTCTCCCACTCGAATCTATTTGCTCGACGTTACACCATTCAGGGATCGGAATGGAAAGGGGCAAATCCGCCGCCTGTGTGCCTGCGCACTTGGCGCGAGGGGTGCCAATGCCTATATTGGCGTGCAACCATATGGTGTGACGAGGGGACAGATGTCCAATTCTTGCCGAAAAGTCAGTGCTTTGGCGCTTTGTGCGGTTATTGCCGTGCCTGCGTTTGCGGACGATATTTTCTCGTCGAAGGGGCGCAAGGACATTTATGCCTCGCAGATCAAGGTGCTCGAAGGGCGCGCCTCGGAGCAATACAAGGCTTCCGTTAACCTTCAGCCAGAGCGCGTTGCGGTCGGCGGCGTCGGGCTGCCTTACCTGGGAAAATACGACGGTCCGTGGCTTGATCCCGCCAAGGAGGCTGCGCGTAAACACGGGGTGCCCACCGATCTTTTCCTGCGCCTCGTCCAGCAGGAAAGCGGATGGAACCCGAATGCCAAGAGCCACAAGGGCGCGACAGGTCTGGCGCAGCTTATGCCCGACACGGCGCGCATCCTCGGCGTCAACATCAACGACCCGCATCAAAATCTGGCGGGCGGCGCGAAATACCTGCGTGAGATGTATGAACGCTTCGGCAACTGGCGTCTGGCGCTGGCGGCCTATAACGCGGGGCCTCTGGCGGTCGAGAAATACGGCGGTGTTCCACCCTATGAGGAAACCCGCAACTACGTGCGCGTGATCTGGGGCAGCTAAGCCCCAAACGCCGCGCGTGTTTTACAGAGATTTGCGATAGTCGCGCGGCGACATGCCCGCCGCTTTGTGGAAGGCGCGGGAGAAATAGGCGGGCGAGTGAAAGCCCAGCTTCTCTGCAATCGCCGCCACGGGAAGATCGGTCTCCGCCAACAGCCGACGCGCCTCGAATTGCACACGATCCGCGATGATTTTCGACGCAGGCTGACCGTTGGCCGTGTTGCAGGCGCGGCTCAAATGCGTGGGTGTCACGCCAAGGGCGGCAGCATAGTGGCTGACTGAATGGCTCTCGTGGAACTGCTTTTCGACCAGCGACGTATAGGCCGCGACGAGGCGGCGCGAGGCGTCTGGCGTGAGGTCGTAATCGGGCATCACCGCAATTTGCCGCTCCAGCCAGACCGAGATCAATCCCGCCTGTAGCGCCATCGCACGGTCGCGTTCGGGACGGTCATCGGCGATCTCGCGCGCCAACCCTTCAATCAGGCCCGTGATCTCGTTTTGCTGGATGACTTCGGTAAAGCGCATCTGCAGCGGCTCGTCGGGCAGGGTGGCCACATCGGCCTGCGGGAGGTGGATGATGGAGCCGTAGACCTGACCGATTGGCTCGAATCCATACATGGTGCCTGTGGGCAGGTAGACGAGATTGTGGGGACCAAAGCCACGGGTAACGCCAGAAACGGTCAGCCGTCCCTGACCGCGCGTGAACCAGATCAGCGTCGGGCTTCGGTGGGAGCGCATCGCCTTGGTGCGCCATTTGTCGCCCTGCCCATTGGTGCGCGCCAGCGGTTCGACACGGTAGGCGGCTGGCTCGGGGATATCGGGCACGCGCACGACGCGCTTGGCCTTCTGCGTGGTCTTGCTCCACTTAAGCTTTGGCGGCGTGGCGGGATCGTCCTGCCGGTCATGCGATTTGGCCCGCGGCGGATCGCGATATTCGCTTAAGTTGCCCAGTGGCGGCGTATTGAAAATGCGATTGGCAGGCATGGCAGCGGATCTCTCTAAAGACCGACGCGCGGGCACGTGGGCAGACGAAAATACACTGTAACCCGAGGCCCGAGGCGGATGTTGAATTAGTCCAAGTTTACGCGGCCCGCGTCGCGAGTCCAGAAATCTTTGTAAATTCAATAGGGTAGGGGGCAAAGTTAAGTGGATACCAAGGTCTGCCTACCCTAACGATATCTTGTGGTAGGCCTTCATACGCGATCTAAACCATGTGCGTTGCCGCTTGGCGAATTGCCGTGTTGCCGTGCAGGCGGCCTCAATTGCGGCGTCAAGATCACACTCTCCGCGCAAATGGGCGATTAATTCAGGGGCACCGATGGCCTTTGAACTGGGACGCGCAGGATCCCAATCAGCCAGATTTGCCCGTGCCTCCTCCAGCGCACCCGCCGAAATCATCGCCTGAAAGCGGGAATCGATTCGCGCGCCGAGCCATTGCGGGTCGGGCACCAAAACGTAGGGCATGCAGCGATCAAGAGGCAGGAGCGGGGCGGGGGTCTCTGCCTGCCACGCGGACAGGCCACGTCCCGTCGCGCGCAGGACTTCCCACGCCCGCTGCACGCGCATCGGGTTGAGGCGGTCGATTTTCTGCGCGGTTTCGGGGTCTTCGGCGTCGAGTTCGGCGAGAAGCCCCGCGTGATCCCCGTCTTCGGCGCGCCGCCTGTCTGCCTGCGCGCGGATTTCTGGCGGGGTCGGGGGAATTTCGGCCAAACCGTCTGTGAGCGCGGAAAAGTAGAGCCCTGTGCCGCCCACGATGATCGGGCGCGGTCCGCCCTCGGCGGCGTCATCGAGCAGCACTTTCACTTCGCGCAGCCAGTGGCCAACGGAATAATCCGCGTCGCGCGGCACATGGCCGTAGAGCGCATGAGGCGCGCGGGCGAGATCGTCGTCAGAAGGTCGGGCGGATAAAACGCGCCAGTTATCATAGACTTGCAAGGCATCGGCATTGACGATCACCCCACCGTCGCGCTCGGCGAATTCAAGGGCCAACGCCGACTTTCCGCTCGCGGTCGGCCCCGCGATCAACACGGGCAGCGCGGGGTCGGGATGCGGGTTCTGGGTCGGGGCGGTGCGCACCTTTGACGGTCCCGTCACGCGCCGTTCCTCCGCGCGATTGCTCCGATGATAAATTTTCCCACGTCGCGCATTGATCCTCCGCCGCTTTTGCCCCATTTTGGCGTCCAATTTCAGACATGCAAGGCGGGGACACCGATGGCGGACGCGGAACAGGACAAACCTTCCACGAAATATAAACGTGTGCTGTTGAAAATTTCGGGCGAGGCGCTGATGGGCGATCAGGGATTTGGCCTGCATCCGCCGACGGTCGAGCGCATCGCGCGCGAGGTCAAGTCGGTGCATGATATGGGCGTCGAGATCTGCATGGTGATCGGCGGCGGCAACATCTTCCGCGGGCTGCAAGGCTCGGCGCAGGGGATGGAGCGGACCACGGCTGACTACATGGGGATGCTCGCCACGGTGATGAACGCGCTCGGAATGCAGGCCGCGCTTGAGGGCCTTGGTCTTCATACACGGGTGATTTCGGCGATCACGATGAACGAGGTGGCCGAACCCTACATTCGCCGCCGCGCCGTGCGTCACCTCGAGAAAAAGCGGATCTGTATCTTTGCCGCGGGCACGGGCAACCCTTACTTCACCACCGACACGGCAGCCACGCTGCGTGCCAATGAGATGAACTGCGAAGCGATCTTCATGGGCAAGAACGGGGTCGATGGTGTTTACGACAAAGACCCGAAAACGAACCCCGACGCCAAACGCTACGACAAGATTTCCTATACCGAGGTTCTGACCAAGAACCTCAAGGTCATGGATGCCTCCGCGATTGCGTTGGCGCGTGACAACAACCTGCCGCTGATTGTCTTCCCGCTGGATGCCGAAGGCGGTTTCCGCGAGATCATGGCCGGCAAGGGCACCTATACAACCGTGAGCTAACCGCGTAGAACGCTTGCAAAAGACGCGCGAGCGGGGCAGGTCACAAGACCCCGAGCGCACAGGAGAAGGAAAAGGGCATGTCCGAAGATTTCGAACTCGACACTGGCGATCTGAGCCGCCGTATGGATGGTGCGCTGGCCAATCTGCGCACCGAATTTGCATCCCTGCGCACAGGCCGTGCCTCCGCGTCGATGCTGGAGCCTGTTCAGGTGGACGCCTATGGCCAGATGACCCCGATCAACCAGGTCGGCACGGTGAACGTGCCTGAGCCGCGCATGGTGACGATCAACGTGTGGGACAAGGGGCTTGTCGGCAAGGTCGAGAAGGCCATCCGCGAAAGCGGCCTTGGCATCAACCCGCAGCTTAACGGCACGATCATCATGCTGCCGATCCCCGAACTCAACGAGGAGCGCCGCCGCGAACTGACCAAAGTGGCGGGCGGCTATGCCGAACACGCCCGCGTTGCGATCCGCAACGTGCGTCAGGACGGGATGCAGCAGATCAAGAAGGCCAAGGGCGACGGCATGTCCGAGGACGACCAGAAATTCTGGGAATCCGAAGTGCAGGACCTGACCGATACGCACATCAAAAAAGTCGACGATATGCTCGAACAGAAGCAAGAAGAGATCATGCAGGTCTGAGTGTTTCTGGCTGAGTGGTGTGTGAGTGAACCCGCCTGACGGTATTTGGCGGAACGGAAAGGACCAGTGGCTGTGGTGGACAACACGCAAGGCCCGAAACATGTCGCCATCATTATGGATGGCAATGGCCGTTGGGCACAGGCGCAGGGCAAACCGCGTCTGTTCGGCCATCATGCGGGCGCGAAACGGGTCAAGGAGATCGTTCGCGCCTGTCCTGACCATGGCGTCAAGTATCTGACAATCTTCGGATTTTCGACCGAGAACTGGAAACGGACCCAGTCGGAGGTCGCGGGGCTGATGTCGCTGTTCCGCACCTATATCCGTGCCGAGATGAAGGCGCTGATCCGCGAGGGCGTGCGGGTTCGCTTCATCGGGGACCGCGTGCGTCTTGATCGCAAACTGGCCGCCCTGATGGACGAGCTTGAAGCCGAGACCGTCCACAACGAGACCACCCACCTGACCATCGCGCTCAACTACGGAGGCCGCGACGAGGTGGCCCGCGCGGTCAAGGAAATGGCGCTCGATGTAGCTGCGGGTAATCTCGACCCCGATACCGTCGATGAGACCACGCTGACCCGTTACCTCGACACGCGCCTCTTGCCCGATCCCGATCTGGTGATCCGCACAAGCGGCGAGGCGCGGATTTCCAATTTCCTTCTGTGGCAATCGGCCTATTCGGAATACGAGTTTATCGACACGCTCTGGCCCGATTTCACCTCGGATGTTTTTGCCTCCTGTATCGAACGCTACGCTGTGCGGGACCGCCGTTTCGGAGCGGTTAAGGCATGAGCGCGGCGTGGAGTGATCTGCGGGTCCGTGTGCTTTCGGCCATCGCTATGATCGGCGTGGGGCTCGGGGCGCTTTACGCGGGCCCCGATCCCTTCCTTCTCCTGATCGGGATCGTGCTGGCCGTTGGTGTGTTTGAACTCATTTCAATGGGGCGGAAGAAATCGGCCACGGGCGTGTTTTCCTTCGCGGATTTCTTTGGCCTGTCGCTCTATGCCTTTATGATCTGCCTTGGCGCACTTGGCCTTGTCGCATTGCGGTTTCGCTATGGCGAGGGCGGTGTTTTGGCCGTTGTGGCGCTTGTCGTTGTTACCGACACCATGGGCTATTTCGTCGGGCGCTTGGTGGGCGGGCCGAAATTCTGGCCCTCGATCAGCCCCAAGAAAACATGGTCGGGCATTCTCGGTGGCTGGCTTGGCGCCGCGATCCTCGGTGCGATTGTCTTTACCACGGAAGCCTTTACAGGCCCGCTCGTTCTGGCCGTTCTCGGTGCCGCGTCCCTGTCCTTCCTGTCGCAGATGGGCGACATCATCGAAAGCGCGCTCAAGCGGCGCATGGGTGTGAAAGACAGCTCCAACCTGATCCCCGGACATGGCGGCGTGCTGGACCGTTTCGACGCGCTTTTGGCGGTTTCGGCGGTACTGATGCCCTTCGTGTTGTTTGGCTAGGCGGGGAGGGGATATGCGCAAGATTTCTATATTCGGCGCAACGGGGTCCATCGGTCAGTCCACCATCGACCTGATCCGTCGCGACAGGGAAGCCTATGACGTTGTTGCGCTTACGGGCGGAGCAAATGTCGCTCTGCTGGCCCGCGATGCCATCGAGTTGGGCGCGGATATCGCCGTAACCGCCCATGAGGAGAAGCTCGGCGCGCTGCGTGACGCGCTTGGTGGTTCGGGTGTTAAGGCTGCTGCGGGGGCGCACGCGCTTCTGGAAGCGGCGCAGATGCCCGCCGACTGGATCATGTCCGCCATCGTCGGCGCCGCAGGGCTCGCCCCTGGTCTACAGGCGCTCAAACAGGGCACCACGCTGGCGCTGGCCAATAAGGAAAGTCTTGTCACCGCGGGGCCGCTTCTGATGAGCGAGGCGCAGTCGCATGGTGCGCGCATCCTGCCCGTGGACAGCGAACATTCGGCGGTGTTTCAGGCGCTGGTAGGTGAGGAACGTGCGGAGGTCGAGCGGGTCATCATCACCGCATCGGGCGGGCCGTTCCGCACATGGACGCATGAGCAACTCGAAGGCGCAACGCTGGCACAGGCGCTCAAACACCCTTCATGGGACATGGGCGCGCGGATCACCATCGACAGCGCGTCAATGTTTAATAAGGCGCTCGAACTTATTGAAACCCATGAGTATTTCGGGTTTTCGCCAGATCAGATTGAAGTCCTCGTCCATCCCGGATCAACCGTTCATGCGCTGGTCGGTTTTCGTGACGGGGCGCTGATGGCGCATCTGGGTGTGCCCGACATGCGCCACGCAATCGGCTACGCGCTGCACTGGCCCGAGCGGCGCGATCTGCCCGTGGACCGCCTCGACCTCGCCAAACTCGGCACGCTGCATTTCGAGGCTCCAGATCCCGACCGTTTCCCCGCTCTGCGCCTTGCACGTGAGGTGATGGAGATCGGCGGTTTGGCGGGAGCTGTGTTCAACGCCGCGAAAGAGGCTGCACTCGATGCCTTCATGGCCGAGGAGATCGGTTTTCTCGACATGGCGCGGATCGTTGAAGCGGTGATGACTGAAATGTCATCGGATCAGGGTCTTGGAAATGCCGCATTAACCATAGATACGGTAGGTCTTGCGGACACGGAGGCTCGCGCCCGCGCCCGCGCCCACGCCGCCCGCCTGAGCCGCGCCTGAACCGAACCAAACTGGCGGGCCTAAACCGTCCACCCAAGGAGACACGCACCAATGGATTTTTCCGCCCTAACTTCGAGCTTTGGCTCCGGGCTTTTTGGCACTGTTGTGGTCATTTTGGCGCTCTCGGTGATCGTTACCGTCCACGAATACGGCCATTACATCGTCGGACGCTGGTGCGGGATCAAGGCGGATGTCTTCTCTTTGGGGTTTGGCAAGCCGCTCTACCAGCGGACTGACAAGCACGGCACATTGTGGCAGGTCGCGGCGATCCCTTTGGGCGGTTACGTGAAATTCGCAGGCGATGCCAATGCTGCCTCCGCACCCGATGCCCATGCTGTCGAAGGGCTGGCGCCCGAAGAGGCGCGCCACACCATGCCAGGCGCCCCGCTTTGGGCGCGCACGCTGACGGTGGCGGCGGGTCCGATGTTCAACTTCATCTTCTCCGCGCTGGTCTTTGCAGGCATGGTCCTGTGGTTCGGTCAGGCCAAGGCCGATCTTGAGATCGCCAGTGTGAAATCCGTTCCTTATGAGGTTGCCTTGCAAGAGGGCGACACGATCCTTGCCATCGGCGGCGTGCCGCTGACCGAGGAGGGCGAACGGATGGGCTTTGTCGAGACCCTTCCGCGCACGGGAATGGTGGACTACCTCGTCGAGCGCGACGGTCAGGAAATCACCGTGACCGCGCCTCATCCGATGCCTGTGATTGTCGATACGGTCTCTCCCAAATCTGCCGCCCGTGACGCGCGCCTTCAGGGTGGTGACGTGATTACCCATGCCGATGGTGAGGCGCTGCCGACCTTCTACGATCTGCAAGAGGTGGTGGAGCAGAGCGATGGCGCGGCGATCACGCTGACCGTCTGGCGCGATGGCGAGAGTTTCGAGACCGAATTGACCCCGCGCCGCCGCGATATTCCCTTGGTGGACGGAGGATATGAGACCCGTTGGCTGATCGGTATTGTCGGCGGTCTGCTCTTCAACGTGGCGACCGAGCCGGTTGGGATCGGTGAGGCGCTCAGCATCGGGGTGCAGGGTGTCTGGAGCGTCATCACGCAATCGCTCGCGGGGCTTTACAACATGATCGTCGGTACGATCTCGACCTGTAACCTTTCGGGCGCGGTCGGCATGGCGGGCGCTGTGACCACCATGGCCTCGCAGGGTATCGACCGCTACATCGAGATCATCGCGGTGATCTCTACGGCCATCGGGTTGATCAACCTTTTCCCGATCCCCGTGCTCGACGGCGGCCACCTCGTGTTCTACGCCTACGAGGCTGTGCGCGGCAAACCGTTGCCGGATCGTGCTGTGGGTGTGATGATGACCATCGGTCTGGCCGTGATCATGAGCTTCATGCTCTTCGGTCTGGCGGCAGATTTCCTGTGTAAATAGGCCAAGGCGCGCGTTGGCGCGCCTACCACGCCAAAATGTCGCCACATTCACTGTTTAGTGTTCATCTTGTGAGGCGGTTGTGCGCCCCTAATGGGGTGTCGATCGTGGATGTGAATGTTAAGCGGAACGAGGTGGGACATGGCCGTAATTCGTGCAAGCTATCAGGGTCTGGCTGAACTGGCCGACCTCAACTGGGACCGTATCCTCTACGGCGCGACGATTGCGGTCGCTCTGGTGGCTGGGTCGTTCTTCGGCCAGATCTTCCTCTAAAGATCACGGCGGTCAAAGAGGCCGTCCATATCACACCAAATCCAATGGCCCCCGCACGGGGGCCTTTTCGTATTTGGTGCCGTGCAAAGTCTTGGCGTGCCAATGAGGGCGCAGCCGCACATAGCGCCCAATCACCCCGTCCACCTGTGGCCCATCCAACCCATGTGGGACTACTACATATGCCCATCCCGCAGGTTCGCAACGCATCCCTTTGACAAGACATGGCACAGTCGTTACTTCCATTATTGAACTTGGGGAATTTGAAAGAGCACTTATGGTATATCCGACCGGCGGTTTTCAACGACGCAAAAGTGGGGGGATGGCCCGCGTTTTTGCGCTGTCGTTTGCAGCATTCGCAACGATCTCAACAGCTTATGTAGCCTATCCACAGGCTGCCTACGCACAATCCTACGCTTTCTCCTCTGTCAGCGTGGAAGGTAACGAGCGCGTTTCGGCGGATACGATCCTGTCTTACGCGGGAATCAAACGCGGCGAACGGATCTCGGCTGCGCAGCTCAACGACGGGTATCAGGCGGTTGTCGCCTCTGGCCTTTTCGAGAGCGTGGAAATGATTCCGCAGGGCAGCCGCCTTGTCATCAAGGTCAGCGAATTCCCCTTCGTCAGCCGTGTGAATTTCGAGGGCAACCGCGTCCTCAAGGATGACCAACTCGCCGCGCTCGTGCGCACCGCGCCGCGCCGCGTCTTCTCGCCCTCCGTGGCCGAACAGGACGCCGCCGCCATAGCCGAAGCCTATGCCGCCAAGGGGCAACTGGTCGCGACCGTCACGCCGCAGATCATCCGCCGCTCGGGCAACCGCGTTGACGTGGTCTACCAAGTGACCGAGGGCAAGGGCGTGGAGATCGAACGTGTCTCCTTCGTCGGCAACCGGTCCTTCTCTGATGCGCGTCTGCGCCGTGTTCTGGAAACCAAACAGGCGGGGCTTTTGCGCTTCATCGTGGGCGCGGACACCTATAACCCCGACCGCATTGATTTTGACCGTCAGGTTCTGACCGACTTCTATAATTCGCGCGGTTATATCGATTTCTCCGTGCTTAACGTCTCCGCCGAGTTCTCGCGTGAGCGCAACGCGCATTTCGTGACCTTCTCGGTGCAGGAAGGTCAGAGCTACGACTTCGGTAACGTGCGCGTCACCTCGGAGATTTCCGAGGCCGATCAGGCCGAATTCGGTAAACTCGTGAACATCCGCAAGGGTCAGACCTACAACCCCGTTGCGATCGAGAACGTCATCTCACGGATGGAGGCGCTCGCCACGCGCAAGGGGATTGATTTCCTGCGGGTCGAGCCGCGCATCACGCGCAACAACCGCGACCTTGAGCTTGATCTCGAATTCGTGCTTGTCCGCGGGCCGCGCGTCTTTGTCGAGCGCATCGACATCGAGGGCAACAAGACAACGCTCGACCGCGTTGTGCGCAACCAGTTCCGCGTTGTGGAAGGCGACCCCTTCAACCCGCGTGAAATCCGCGAAGCCGCCAGCCGCATCCGTGCGCTCGGCTATTTCTCCAACGCCAATGTCGATGCCCGCGAAGGTTCGTCGTCTGACCGCGTTGTGATCGACGTGGATGTGGAAGAGGCTCCAACAGGCTCGTTCTCCTTCGGTGCCAACTACTCGGTGTCCGAGGGTGCGAACCTTTTGGCCTCCTTCTCCGAGCGCAACTTCCTTGGTCGAGGGCAAACGCTGGCCTTTGATCTGACGACCCAGCTTGACGATGGCACTCTGCGCTTCAACTTCATCGAGCCTGCTTTCCTTGGCCGTGATGTGGCCTTTGGCTTCGGGATGGGGATTGCCACGAGCCAACCGTCCTATGCGCTTCATTCCGAACGTGCTGCCTATATCGAACCGAGCCTGACCTTCCCGCTGTCGCAACGGACGAGACTGCGTCTCGACGCGCGTGCCGAATGGTCGGAAATTCGTGATGAGGGCGGCGCGCCTTCCTTTATCTCCTCTGATATTGCTGCGGGTTGGCAGCGCACGCAGACCCTAGGTTACTCGCTCAGCTTTGACTCGCGCCGCAATAACATCGACGCCGACTACCACTATGCCCTGCGCTTTGGACAGGATTACACCGTGGGTGGCGACGTTGATTTCGTGCGCACCTCCGCCGAGATCACGGCTTCCAAGAAAATTTTCAACGACGATGTGACCCTTCTCGCGACGATTGAGGGGGGGCTGATCAGCTCTGACAGTGGCACGCGGGTCACCGACCGCTTCTTCAACTCTTCGGATATCATTCGCGGCTTTGAACCTGGTGGGATCGGGCCTCGCGAAGGCACGACTGCACTGGGCGGCAACAAATACGCCGTTGCCCGTGTCGAAGCGCAGTTCCCGCTTGGCCTGCCTGAAGAATACGGCATCAAGGGCGGCCTATTCCTTGACCACGGTGCCGTCTGGGGCCTCGATAACGCCGTAGGGATCGACGACGACCTTTACTGGCGCACCGTCGCGGGCGCGTCGATCTTCTGGACCACACCCATCGGGCCGCTCCGCTTCAACTTCTCCAAGGCGTTGAACAAGGAAACCTACGACATTGAGCAGACCTTCGACCTGACCATTTCGACGGAATTCTGATGTCTGCGCGACTGCGTAAGAACGGGACGGGAGGCCGCATGAGCGGCACCCGTGCTCTCTTGCTTGCGCGCGGGGTCGCGGTTGTGTCCCTGATCGCGGTCGTGGCGCTTGGGAGCGTCGGGGCCGTGGCGCAGGATGGTGCGGAAGAGGCGGCTGCCGAACAATCCATTTCAAGCGACGAACAGGGGCTATCCGAGGTCGCGACTGGTGAGACCAGAAACCCCGTGCAGCAACTACCTGTCGTTGTCTTTGATCGTGCACGGGTGCTGTCCGACAGCGCGGCAGGTCAGGCGCTTGAGGCCGAGATCGAGGCGCTGCGCAATGATATCCTTGCCGAGAACAACGCGATTTCCGATGCTTTGGAAGCCGAGGAGCGCGCGCTTGCCGAGGAACGTCTGACGCTGAGCGAAGGGGCGTTTCGCGCCAAGGCCGATGCCTTCGACCAGAAAGTGACCGATGTGCGCGCCGAGCAGGACCGCAAAGCCGCGCAGGTGCAGGCCGCCTATGACGAGGGCATTGCCGAGCTTGAGACGCTGATGAACGCCGCGCTGGCCTCCGTTGCCCGCGAATTGCGCGCGGTGATCGTGCTGGAGCGCCAACAGGTCTATCTGCTCTCGGGCTCCATCGACATTTCCGCCGAAGTCATTCGCCGCCTTGATCGCCTTGCGAGCATCCAAGACGCGGATGGTGAGGGCACGGATGATGAGGTCGAGCCTACGTCGCAATCCGACACAGAGGCACCTGACACCACCACACAATCGCAAGATTGAAAATTAATGTGCCGCCCACGTAGGGCAGGGCGTGCGGTGCTTCTTGTCAGCCCCCCGCGCTGACTGATAGGTAAAACGCCACGGCGATGTGCCCGCGATTTCAGGCGGGTACATGGGGACGTCGGAGCAAAACCAAAGGCGGCGCGGACCGCCAGTGAAAGATAAAGGGACGTCGACCATGAGCGAAAACCTTAAATCCGCCGATATCGGCCTGATCCAACGCATCATTCCGCACCGCTACCCGTTTCTGCTTGTCGACAAGGTGGTGGACATCAACGGCGCGGAGAGCTGCAAGGGGATCAAGAATGTGACCTTTAACGAGCCGCATTTCACGGGCCATTTCCCTGGCACGCCGATCATGCCCGGTGTGACGATTGTCGAGGCCATGGCTCAGACCGCCGCCGTGATGGTCGGTGTCGAGCAAGAACTGGCCGACAAGAATTTTCTGGTCTATTTCATGGGGATCGACGTCTGTAAATTCCGCCGCAAGGTCGTGCCGGGTGATGTGCTGGAACTTCACATCACCACCAAACGCGGCGGCGGCAAGGTGTGGAAATTCGAGGGCCGCGCCGAGGTTGATGGCGAACTGGCCTGCTCCGCCGAGTTTACGGCGATGATGGACCTACCCAAGGAGTGATCCACCCATGAGCATTCATCCAAGCGCCGATATTCACCCCTCTGCGGTGATCGAAGACGGCGCGACCATCGACGCGGGCGTGACGGTCGGGCCTTTCTGTCTGGTCGGCGCGGGCGTGCGTCTGTGCAAGGATGTGGTGCTCAAAAGCCATGTCGTCGTCAAAGGTCTGACCGAGGTCGGCGAGGGGTCGACGATCTATCAATTCGCCTCCATCGGGGAAATCCCGCAGGACTTGAAGTTCAAGGGCGAGGAAACCCGCCTCATCATCGGCAAACGCAACCGCATCCGCGAGTATGTGACGATGAACACGGGCACCGAGGGCGGTGGCGGTGTAACGCGCATCGGCGATGACGGGCTGTTCATGTCCTCATGCCACGTCGCCCATGACGTGCAGATCGGGGATCGTGTCATCCTCGTCAACTCCGTTGCCGTGGCGGGGCACTGTATCCTTGAGGATGATGTGATCGTGGGCGGGCTTTCGGGTATCCACCAATTCGTGCGCATCGGCAAGGGTGCGATCATCGGCGCGTTGTCGATGGTTACGGCGGACGTGCTGCCGCACGCGCTGGTGCAGGGGCCGCGGGCCGAATTGGACGGGCTCAACCTCGTCGGGCTCAAACGGCGCGGCGTTGACCGCAACGAGATCAACCAGTTACGCGCCGCTTTCCAGATGCTCAAACAGGGCGAAGGCTCGTTCAAGGATCGTGCCTCCCGTCTTGTTGATGATTTCGACAGCGACTACGTGCGCGCCATGGTGGCCTTCGTCATGGGCGAAAGCGACCGTGGTTTTCTGACGCCGAAATAGGGCGCGCGCCATGACACGCACCGCGATCATTGCTGGATCGGGACAGTTGCCAAATGTTCTGGCCGCGCAGCTTGATGCGCCGGTATTCGTGACCTTTTCCGACATGAGCGGCGATCAAAGCCTGCCTGACGGGGCCGAACCATGCCCCGCGCGGATCGAGAAACTTGGCCGTTTGTTCAAAGCTCTCAAAGGTTTGGGCGTCACCGAGGTCTGTTTCGCGGGTGCGATGGCGCGTCCCAAGGTCAATCCCGTTATGCTCGACACCCATGCTCTCAAACTGGTCAAGGCTCTGGGCCGTGGCGATGATGGCGTGCTGCGCGAGGTCATCGCGCTTTTCGAGCGTCAGGGCTTTACCGTGCGTGGTGCCGCCGAGATCGTGCCGGATCTGGTGCTGGCTGCGGGCACCATCTGGGGTCGCGCACCAAACAAGGACGCTCGCGCCGACATTGCCCGCGCCAGCGAGGTGCTTAACGCGCTCTCGCCGCTCGATGTCGGGCAGGGCGCGGTTGCTGTAGGTGGTCAGATGCTCGGCATCGAGACCCTGCAAGGCACAAGGGCGATGCTCGCTTTCGTCGCGCAGACCCCTAAACACCTGCGCCGTGCGGCGGGTGTTTTCGTGAAAGCCCCCAAGTCGGGACAGGAGTTGCGCATCGATATGCCGACCATTGGCCCCGACACGGTGGAGGAAGTCATCGCCGCAGGTTTGGGTGGTATCGCCATCGCTGCCGATACGGTGATCGTGCTGGACCGTGCCAAGGTCAAGGCGCGGATCGAGGAGGCGGGTCTGTTCCTGATTGCGCAATGAGCGCGCTCAAGGTCTTTGTCATCGCGGGCGAGGCGTCGGGCGACCGCCTTGGTGCGGCGGCAATGCGCGGCTTGAAACAAGAGGCTTCCGCGCGCGGCTATACCTCCATCGAATTTCGCGGCGTCGGCGGTACGGCCATGACGGAGCAGGGGCTGGAGAGCCAGTTCCCGATGGGTGAATTGTCCCTTATGGGCCTGCTCGAAATCCTGCCGAAATATTTCCACCTCAAGCGCCGTATTCGCGAAGTGGCCGCCGCCATTCTCGACTGGCGCCCTGATGTGGTGCTGACCATCGACAGCCCCGATTTCTGCCTGCGCGTGGCCGATATTGTGAAGGCCGCTTCCGACATTCGAATCTGCCACTATGTCGCGCCGACCGTCTGGGCGTGGCGGCCTGAGAGGGCGGAGAAGATGGCGGCGCGTGTCGATCAGGTCTTGGCGCTCTTTCCGTTCGAGCCGCCCTATTTCGAGGCGCACGGGCTGCGCTGCGATTTCGTGGGCCATCCCGTCGCGGGGGAGCCTGTTGCCTCCGCAGAGGAGGTGCGCGCCTTCCGCGACCGCCACGACATTGGCGAGGCTCCGATCCTGCTCGTCCTGCCTGGAAGCCGTCAGGGGGAGATCAAGCGTCTTGCTCCGATCTTCGGTCAGGCGGTGGCTCATACGGCAGCGGCCCATCCCGATATGCGTGTGGTCCTTCCTATGGCGCAGGGGGTGGAGAGCCTTGTCGAAGCGCAGACTGCGGGCTGGTCCACGCCGCCAGTGCTGATCTCCGCAGGCAATGCGCAAGACAAACGCGCGGCGTTTAAGGCGGCCGATCTCGCACTTGCGGCCTCTGGCACAGTCTCTCTGGAGCTTGCCGCCAATGACACGCCCATGGTCATTGCTTACCGCATGAACCTTCTCACGCAGTATATCGTCTCGCGGAAATTGCTGATTGATACGGTGACGCTGGTCAATCTGGTGAGCGAGATGCGCGCGGTGCCCGAATTCCTCGGATCACGCTGCACGGCGGACCATATCGCCCCCGCGCTCACCCGCGTATTGGAGACCCCCGCCGCACAGGCGGAGGCGCTCGATCTGACAATGGCGCGATTGGGGCGCGGTGGCGAGAACCCGGGCGTGCGGGCCGCCCGCGCGATCCTCGACGGTCTGGCGTGAGCGGCATGGCACTCTTGGTCGCGGTTATTCTTCGATGATCGCCTGAAGCTGGCCTATAATGCCTGGCATCCTTGTCTGTACGAGTTCCATAATCATCGGCTGCTGCGCGCCAAGGAGTTCAGGCATCTTGAGCATGGCCGAGCGACCAAGGTCGGATTTGTAGAAGTTATAGAGCGCCTCGATCTCGTCGTAGGTATAAATGTCCACCATCACATCCGCCTGCGCCAACATGATCTCGCGCATCGGCTCATACATCTCGTCCATGTAAAGCGTGTGGACTTTCGCGCGTTGCTCATCGGTGATCGCAGTGCCTGTAGAGGCCTCGATCTGTGGCAGGATGGGGATATACATCTGCGCGATGATTCCCTCGATATCCATATCCGCAACCGCCATCGCCGTATACTCCTGCGCAAGCGACAGACGCTCTTCGCGGGTCTCGGCAAATGCGGGCAGGGCGCATGTCGTGGAGAGGGTCAGGGCGAGGGCGGTTGCCGCAAAGCGATGTGCAAATTTTTGCATCAAATTGTCCTTTTAATCACGTACCTGCTTACAGCGTGACCGAGGCAGGACGGGCTGTCAAACCGATCCCGTGACCTATCGGGAGGCGGCGGATTTCTTCCACCGTTCAAGGCGCGGGATGCCACGGGTCATAAGCCACGCAACAGGGGCCCATGTGCCTTGCTCGCGTAACATCCGCATACAAAACGCCTGCATTTCGCGCGGCGATGCGAAGTCCTGAGTAAAGGCCCCGTCCTCGTAGCAAAAGGAACAGTATTTAAGGGAGCGTAGCCCATTGGCCTCCGTGCCACCTCCCTTGGGATCGCGCGTCAGCGGCATACCGCAACTCTGGCAGGGAATCATCGCAGCCTCCTGTGGTCTAACCTGACCTCAGTCTGCCGCGTCTGCTGCCCGCCTGCCTTGCGCCCGATCAAACCTTTCAGTTGCACAAAAGAAAACGACGCCCAAAGGCGCCGTTTCATTGTCCGTTCCTTGCGCACTCAATACCCGCGCCAGATCCAGCCGCCACCAAAGATGCGCGACCCGTTGGGGTCGTAGAAGACGCAAGCCTGTCCTGGTGAGACGCCTTCCTCGGCCACGACCAGTTCCACTTCGGCCTCGGTGTCCGAAATCGGACGGATGATCGCCTCACGCGGCGGACGTGTCGAGCGCACCTTGACGTCCAGCCCCCATTCCTCGCGTGAGGTAAACGGCTCGTCACCCAGCCAGTTGATCTCCCGCACGGGGATTCTCCGCGTCGCCAGCATCTCTTTCGGTCCGACGATCACGCGGCGATTGTCCACGTCGAGCTTCACCACATAAAGCGGCTCCGTGAGCCCCCCGATGCCAAGCCCGCGCCGCTGTCCGATCGTGTAATGGATCACGCCCTCATGCGTGCCACGCACCACACCGTTATGATCCACGATCTCGCCCGGTTCAGCCGCGCCGGGGCGCAGCTTCTCGATCACGGAGGCATAATTGCCGTTGGGCACGAAACAGATGTCCTGACTGTCCGGCTTGTCCGCCACAGACAGCCCGTATTTCGCCGCCAGCGCACGGGTCGCGTCCTTGGACGGCAAATGCCCCAGCGGGAAGCGCAGGTAGTCAAGCTGCTCCGGCGTGGTCGAGAACAGGAAATAGCTCTGGTCACGGTTCGCATCCGCCGCCGAATGAAGCTCCGGCCCGTTTGCGCCCATCTTGCGTTGAATATAATGCCCCGTCGCCATGCAATCGGCGTCCAGATCCTTGGCGGTTTCCAACAGATCCTTGAACTTCACCCGCTCGTTACAGCGGATGCAGGGCACGGGTGTGGCGCCCGCCAGATAGCTGTCGGCAAACTCGTCAATCACCGCATCCTTGAACACGTTCTCGTAGTCGAGAACATAATGCGGGAACCCCATTTCTTCGGCCACGCGCCGCGCATCGTGAATGTCACGCCCTGCACAACATGCGCCCTTCTTGGAAAGCGCTGCGCCGTGGTCATACAGCTGGAGCGTCACGCCCACCACGTCATAGCCCTCTTCGGCCAGCTGGGCCGCGACCACGGAACTGTCCACGCCGCCCGACATGGCCACAACTACGCGCGTCTCGCTAGGCGGCTTGGCAAAGCCGAGGGAGTTGAGCGGATCGGTGCCGCCCGTGCCGTCGTTTGGAGTGCCTTCAATGGGCGTGCCGTCATGGGCCATGAACCGTTCCTTATCGGAGGTGAACGAAAACTTTCAGGAATGTCCGCGGAATATAGGAAAATCCTACACACTCTCAAGGGCTGGTTTCACTGCCCATTAAGAGGTTTCGATCAAAACACTTGTGAACGAGGTTGAACAAGAACGGTAGAGAGAAGGGTCATGTATCTGAAAAAAGTTGACGGTCCGCGCGCTGTAACCCTGCCTGACGGGAGCGTTATGACACGCGCCGACCTTCCCCCGAAGGACACCCGACGCTGGGTCGCATCGCGAAAGGCTGCTGTGGTCAAAGGTGTTGTTTTCGGACTGATTTCCGAGCCTGAAGCACTTCGGATGTATGGTCTTTCGGAGGAGGAATTTCAGTCGTGGAAAAACGCCATCCGCGATCATGGGGAAGCGGCGCTCAAGGCCACATCAGTTCAAAAATTTCGGCAGGCCTAAACAACCACAGGTTGACTGAAGCGATATTTCCGTATCTGGTAACGTGTAGTTAACCATTTTTGACCATTCTGTGTTGCAACGCACGATGGACAAACAATTCGGAGAGCCGCTGTTATGAGAATCCTGTTGGTTGAAGATGATCCCACGACATCCAAGAGCATCGAGATGATGCTCTCGCACGCCAATCTCAACGTTTACACCACCGATCTTGGCGAAGAGGGAATCGACCTTGCCAAACTCTATGACTACGACCTGATCCTTCTCGATCTGGGGCTGCCCGATATGAATGGCCACGAAGTGCTGCGCCAGTTGCGCCTCGCGCGGGTTGAAACGCCGATCCTGATTCTGTCTGGTGCCGATGACACGGAGAACAAGATCAAGGGCTTCGGCTTCGGTGCCGACGACTATCTCACCAAACCCTTCCACCGTGAGGAGTTGGTGGCGCGTATCCACGCCATTATCCGCCGCTCCAAAGGCCATTCGCAGTCAATTATCAAGACGGGCAAGATCGAGGTGAACCTCGATGCCAAGACCGTTTCCGTTAACGACCGCGCGGTGCATCTGACGGGTAAAGAGTATCAAATGCTCGAACTGCTCTCCCTGCGCAAAGGCACGACGCTGACCAAAGAGATGTTCCTCAACCACCTCTACGGCGGCATGGACGAGCCAGAGTTGAAAATCATCGACGTGTTTATCTGTAAATTGCGCAAGAAGCTGGCCAATGCCACTGACGGCGACAATTACATCGAAACCGTTTGGGGGCGCGGCTATGTCCTACGCGATCCCGAGCCGAGCGAGATAGATCAACAGATCGCTGTCAGCGCGTAATTCCCTCGCGGGCAGGGTGCTCCGTTCCCGTCCGCGTGTTCCCGCCGTGGCGCGGTGATGCCCCTCCGACATCACGCCACGGCCGCACGCCATCAACGCTCAAAGGTGTTGGTGGCACTTCCTGTTTCTGGAGGGATGCATCTCGCGCTAGACGTTCCCCCCGCGCTTGCCTAAACCTATGGGCAAGACGCACAGAGGGGACACGTCACATGTCGGATGCCATAGCATCGCAAACCCGCGCGGTGGACGCGCTCGACGAGGCCGAGGCACGCGTCGAACTGGAACGGCTGGCGCGCGAACTGGCACGCGCCAATGCCGCCTATCATACCGACGACGCCCCCGTTATTGACGACGCGACCTATGACGCGCTCAAGCGCCGCAACGCTGCAATCGAGGCGCGCTTTCCGCATCTCAAACGCGCGGATAGCCCCTCCGAGCAAGTGGGCGCAGCTCCCGCCGAGGGGTTCGGCAAGATCACCCATGCCGTGCGGATGATGTCTTTGGCCAATGCCTTTAACGACGAAGATGTGGTGGAATTTGACCGCAGTATCCGCAAATATCTAGGCCTCTCATCTGATGCCCCGCTGGCCTATACCGCCGAACCGAAGATCGACGGGCTCTCCCTATCGCTGCGCTACGAGAGCGGCAAACTCGTCCATGCCGCCACGCGCGGGGATGGCGCGGTTGGGGAGAATGTAACCGCCAACGCCCGCACCATTGAGGACATTCCCCACGAAATCGAGGGTGCGCCCGAAGTGCTCGAAGTGCGCGGCGAGGTCTATATGTCCCACGCCGATTTTGCTGCCCTCAACGAGCGCCACGAGGCGCGCGGTGGCAAGACTTTCGCCAACCCGCGCAACGCCGCCGCAGGATCGCTGCGCCAGCTTGATGCGGAGATCACCCGTGCGCGGCCGCTGAAATTCTTCGCCTATGCTTGGGGTGAACTGTCCACGCCTCTGGCCGAGACGCAGATGGGCGCGATTGAACGGCTTGCCGCTTTCGGCTTTTCCACCAACCCGCTGACCAAACGCCTGACCACGGTTATGGAAATGGTGGCCCATTACCGCGAGATCGAACAGGGGCGAGCGAGCCTTGGCTATGACATCGACGGGGTGGTCTACAAGGTGGACGATCTCGCGCTGCAATCGCGGCTCGGCTTCCGCTCGACCACACCTCGCTGGGCCATCGCGCATAAATTCCCCGCCGAGCTTGCATGGACGCGGCTGGAGGGCATCGACATTCAGGTGGGGCGCACGGGTGCGCTTTCACCCGTCGCGCGACTTGAACCCGTCACCGTCGGAGGCGTCGTTGTCTCTAACGCGACACTTCACAACGAGGATTACATCGCGGGCTATGGCTCGAAAGGCGAGGTGATCCGACCTGATGCGCAGGGCAATGCCAAGGACGTTCGCGTGGGCGACTGGGTGCAGGTCTACCGCGCGGGCGATGTGATCCCGAAGGTGGCGGATGTCGATCTTGCCCGACGCAAGTCCGACGCTTTGCCATACGCATTTCCGACAACCTGTCCCGAGTGCGGATCGGACGCGGTGCGCGAAGAGGGCGATGCGGTGCGCCGCTGCACGGGCGGGATGATTTGTCCCGCGCAAGCTGTTGAAAAGCTGAAACATTTGGTGTCGCGCGGGGCTTTCGATATCGAAGGTCTGGGCGCGAAACAGGCGGAGCAATTCTACAAGGACGGATGGATCAAGGAACCTGCCGATATCTTTGAATTGAAAGAGAGTTTCGGCCCCGGAAACCTCCAGCAACTCAAGAACCGCGAAGGCTGGGGCGAGAAATCCGCCACCAACCTTTTCGACGCCATCGACGAGCGCCGCGACATCCCGCTGGCCAAGCTGATCTTCGGCCTCGGCATCCGTCACGTGGGCGACAGTTCGGCGGGTCTGCTGGCAATGCACTACGGCACATGGGAGGCATTTGAAGCGGCCATGACCCGCGCGGAAATCGGCCAAGGCGCTGATTGGGAAGAGCTTTTGTCGATTGATGGCGTGGGCGCGGTGATGGCGGCCTCGCTCGTCACCACATTCCATCAAGAGGCCGAACGCGCCTCCATTGACCGTCTCGTCGCCCATCTCACCCCACGCCCCGCCGACCGTCCCGCCGCCGACAGCCCTGTGAGCGGCAAGACCGTTGTTTTCACGGGCACGCTCGAACGCATGACCCGCGCGGAGGCCAAGGCGCGGGCCGAGGCGCTTGGCGCGAAAGTGTCGGGATCCGTGTCGGCCAAAACCGATATTCTCGTCGCAGGCCCTGGCGCGGGGTCCAAGGCCACGAAGGCGGCCGACCTCGGCGTCAAGGTGATCGACGAGGACGCATGGCTTGATCTGATCGGTGGCCAATGAGCGCGCGTCGTCCCGATAGCCTCAATCCGCTTTTCGCGCAGCTGGAGACCTTGGCGGGCGTCGGGCCGAAAACGGCGAAGGCGCTTGGCGGGCTCAATGTCACGCGCCCGCGCGACCTGTTGTTTACGCTGCCCAATTCGGTGATCGACCGCCGCCGCCGCGATACGGTGCAGGGGGTTGCGGCGGGCGAGGTGGCGACCGTCGAGGTGACGGTCCTGCACCACAGCAAACCCTCGCGCAAAGGGTTGCCACATCGCGTGACGGTGGAGGACAGCGCGCTTGCCTTCCAGATCGTGTTCTTTCGCGGCGCACCCGACTGGATCGCCAAACAGCTTCCCGAGGGGGCGCGGAGGTTGGTCTCGGGCAAGATCGAATTCTACGACGGTCAGGTGCAGATGCCGCACCCCGACCACATCCTTCCGCCAGACGAGGCGGGGACGTTGCCAAAATTCGAACCCGTCTATCCGCTCACCGCGGGCGTGACGCAGAAACTTATGGCCAAGGCTGTCAAAGCCGCGCGATCACAGGTGCCAGATTTGCCTGAGTGGATTGATCACAACCTGAGCGCACGCGAAGGGTGGCCCAGCTTTGCCAAGGCGCTTGAACAGGCGCATGAGCCGATTTCCGAAAGTGAGGTCGCGCTTACCGCACCCGCGCGGCAACGGCTGGCTTACGACGAATTATTCGCCCATCAGGTCACGCTTGCGCTCGCCCGCGCCAAGGTGCGGCGTGCGAAGGGCACGGTGAATGTAGGCGACGGTGCGCTCAGGCGCACGGTGTTGGGGGCTCTGCCTTACGCGCCGACCAAGGCCCAGACGCGGGCGGTCGAGGCGATTGAGGCGGATATGGCCGATACGCACCGCATGAACCGTCTGCTCATGGGGGACGTCGGATCGGGCAAGACGCTCGTGGCGCTGATGGCGCTGCTCATCGCGGTCGAAGCAGGCGGGCAGGGCGTGATGATGGCGCCTACGGAAATTCTGGCACGCCAACACCTTGAGGGGCTGCGCCCCTTTGCCGAGGAGGCGGGCGTCGTGCTCGAACTCCTCACGGGCCGCGACACAGGACGTGACCGAAAGGCAAAACTGGCCGCTCTTGCCCGTGGCGATATCCAGATCCTTGTGGGCACCCATGCGGTGTTTCAGGAGGATGTGACCTTCGCCGATCTGCGCCTCGCCATTATCGACGAACAGCACCGTTTCGGGGTCGCGCAGCGCATGTCTCTGGCGCAAAAAGGCGAGGGGGTGGATGTGCTCGTCATGACCGCGACCCCGATCCCGCGTTCCCTGTCGTTGGCGCATTACGGTGACATGGATGTGTCCATCCTTGACGAAAAGCCACCCGGACGACAGCCCATCAAGACCGCGCTTTCCTCCGTGGAGCGGCTCGACGAGGTGGTCGCCCATCTTCGGCGCGCTACGCAGGATGGGCGACAGGCCTATTGGGTTTGTCCGCTGGTCGAGGAGAGCGAGGTCATGGATCTGGTCTCCGCCGAGACACGGTTCAAGGCGTTGCGCGCGGCGCTTGGTGAAGGTGTGGTCGGGCTGGTTCATGGACAGATGGCCGCCGAAGAGAAGGACCGCACCATGGCGCGCTTTGCCTCTGGTGAAATTGCGGTGCTGGTTGCGACAACCGTCATCGAAGTCGGCGTCAACGTGCCCAATGCCTCGATCATGGTGATCGAGCGCGCGGAGCATTTCGGCCTTGCGCAGCTTCACCAATTGCGCGGACGGGTGGGGCGCGGGGATGTCGCCTCGACCTGCCTTCTGCTCTATCAACCGCCGCTCACCGAGAGTGGTCGCCGCAGGCTCGAAATCTTGCGGGATAGCGAAGACGGGTTCCGTATTGCGGAAGAAGACCTGATGATGCGCGGGGCGGGGGATGTTCTAGGCACGGCACAATCGGGGCTCCCGCGGTTTCGGGTGGCGGATCTGGAACGGCAATCGGCGCTCATGGCTTTGGCCCAAAGTGATGCGCGGGCACTCCTTGCCAGTGACCCCGATCTGACATCAGAACGTGGGGCTGCCGTCCGGACGTTTTTGTGGCTGATGGGCAAGGATGAAGCTTTCCGTTTGATTTCCGTGGGTTAACTCAAATTCACGCAGCGACGGTCTTCGGTGTTCGCAAATGTTCTTAAAAAGTTCTTTACTTTTGCCCTCACCCATGAGAACAAATAGGCAACAAAGGAACACGCATAGGAGAGACACCATGCTGAACGAACTCAAAGACATCGTCGCCCGCTCACGCGGCACACTTGTCGAAGATGCCCTCGGCGCTTTGTCGCTTCTGGTGATCCTGATGGCGAGCCTGTCTCTGCCTGCCTTTGTCTGACCGAATTGCTTTCTGCCCTTGATCTGACCCCACGACCAATCCGTTCGTTCCCCGGACGCTGACCTTTTCCTGTTCCCGTCAGAGAGTGGTGCCTCATCCCACTCCCATCCGGTCGCAGATCAACACCTTACCGCCGCCTTCGTCCCCGAAGTGCGGCGGTTTTTTTGAATGATGGTGCGATGCATTTCGAGAATGGGTAGGGCCATCATCACGCAGGTTCCGAGGTTGGTTTTCAGAACTTGTAGGCCACGCGCAAACCGCCCCAGTGGCGGCCCTTAACAACAATCGGAGCCGAGAGGTCTTTCATCATCATGTAGCTGCCGCCCCCCATGTCGCGCCTGTAGACTTGCAAAAGGAACGGTTCCTCATTGGTGCCCGCCTTCAACCCCACACGATCATTGAAGATACGGCGGTTGCGTGCGTTGGCTGCGTTCCATTTGGGGTCGCTGCCTTGAGGTTGGGAGAATTTCTTGTTGTGGGTGGGGAGGTAGCCGTTCTGGTCCACTGCGGCACAGAACACCATCTTGTCCGACCTCGCGACGATTGGCTCCTGAATGGCGGGCAGGACGCTGTCGGTAAACTCCGTGAAACGCGCGAGATATTGCACGGGATTTGTGTCGGGCACCTCGGTATAGGTGCGGTCAAACAAGGCCTCCATGGATATGCGACCCGTTGCGACCGCCTCTTCGAAGACCTGACCTATCTGTCGCGCAGCCGTCATGGTGACGTCGATCATTTCGGCGTCCTCGCTGGCCCCGCCCAGATCGACGGTAGTGCGATAGATGTCCTCGGATGTGTCGATCAACTTGTTCACGCGGTCATGTGCCTCGTGGATACCCTGCGCGGTTTTCTCGGCCGAACGTCCGATTTTCTCAAAGGCGGGTTCGAATTCCTCAACAGCGGTGCGCACTTTCTCGGCTTCGCTGCCCATCGTGCGCGTGGCCTGCGATGTGCGTTCGACCCCTTGGGCGATTTCGCCAAGTACGCGGTCGGTTTCTTCGGCACCATCAAGCACGGCCGTCGCGTCGTGGGACACACTTTTGGCTTCGTCGCTGAGCTTGCCGACCCATGTCGAAAGCGTGGTGACATTTTCCTCGATGCCCTCGGCGGCCTGTGCGGTTTTACGCGACAATTCGTTGATGGCCTCGGCGACCACGCCAAATCCCCGTCCGCTCTCGCCTGCACGCGCGGCCTCTATCTTTGCGTTGATGGCGAGGATATTCACCTGCCGTGCGATGTCGGCGATGATCGCGTTGTTGGCTTCGACTGCTTCCAATGAGGCTGCCACCTTCTGCATCCTATCGGAAACCGCCGTGACCCATGCGGCAACAGAGTTGGACTTCTGACCGCTTGTGCGCACGAAGTCTATCGACCCCTCGACGGTGGTCTGCGTCTGCTCGGTCACGGATGTGACCTCTTCAAGGGCCGCGCGCACCGCCGAATTGGCCTCCAGCACGCCCTTTGCCGATCCCTCAACCTGACGCAGGATCGCGATTTGTGCCCGCGATTGCTCGTCCACCGTGTCCAAGAATCCGGCGATATCGACAATCTCGTAGCCGAGCCGTCCTGCGAGGCGGGCGAGGTCAGACAGACGGGAATCTGCGGCGCTATGCGCGTCAAAGTCCGGATTTGGAATCATGTAAAGCCTCCAACATTGTGTGAAGGCATAGCGCAGGATCGGTTACTTGACCGTTAAGGCACCGTCATTTTCCTGCGCGATCCGTGCCGCAGCGGCGGCGGCTGTCACTGACAGTAGGATGGAAGCGTGCCTGTTTTTATAGTCGCGTGCGGGCAAAAGCACCTCGTATCCCTCGAACGGCGCGTCGGGCACGGGGCCATCTTCCTTGAGAAAGGCGGCGAGTTGGTCGCGTGCGGTTTCGAGCTCTTCAAGTGTGCGGCCGATGACAACGCTACCGAGCACCGCAGCCGAGGCCTGACCCAGAGCGCAGGCCTTCACGTCTTGCGCAAAGCGCGCCACGCGCCCGTCTTCCATGTCGAGGTCCACCGTCACCGTCGAGCCACAAAGCGGCGCACGTTCCCGCACGCTGGCTTGAGGTGCGTCGAGCCGCCCTTGATGGGGGATCTGCGTCGTCAAGGCGAGGAGCTTCGCGGAGTAGAGTTGGGCGAGGTCGACGGACATGGTTTGCCTTTCATGATCGAACCTCATAGATAGGGCCAACTCTCCCGCTTGGAAAGGACAGGTCATGTGCTCCGAAGAGTATTTCGGCAAATTTGATGCCGCTCAACTGAAGTATGACGACAAGGGGCTTATCCCCGCCATCGCACAAGACCATACAAGTGGTGAGGTCCTCATGATGGCCTGGATGAACGAGGCCGCCGTTCGCAAGACTCTGGAGACGGGGAAAGTCACCTATTGGTCGCGCTCGCGTCAGTCCTTCTGGATCAAGGGCGAGACCTCGGGTCACGTGCAGGAGTTGGTCGATTTCCGCTATGATTGCGACAGTGATTGCCTGCTCGTTCTGGTCAATCAGACCGGCGCTGCCTGCCACACCAACCGTCGCTCCTGCTTCTACCGCGCGGTGCGCGAGGGTGAGGTGGTCGAGTTGATGAAGCCGATGGCGGATCACTAAGGCCAGAGACCACCAACGGCGCTACTTTGCTGCCAAAACACTCACGCCAGCCCCACCATTTCGCGGATGTCCTGAGAGGTTAGCCCGTCTTCGCGATATTTCGAGATCGCGCGGGCGTCGTCCCGTTTGGCCAGCCGTTTGCCGTTTTCGTCGCGGATGAGTGTATGGTGGTGGTAGGTCGGAATGGGGTGGCCGAGTAGGGTGAGCAGGATTACCTGAATAGCCGTGAAGTCGAAAAGATCCTCGCCGCGCACCACATGGGTGATCCCCTGCGCCACGTCATCAAGCGCGGAGGCGAGGAAATAGGCGACGATGTTCTCGCCCTTGCGCGACAGCACCACATCGCCAATCGTGGCAATCGCATGGGCGTGGTCGATCACGTGGCGGCCTTTGTGCGTGGGGCCTGTTTCGTCAAAAGTGATCTCCTGCCCGCCGAGCCGTTCCAAGGCGCGGTCGAGATGCAGGCGCAGCGCATCCCCCGACTGGCGGCTTTCCATCGAGCGGGCCTTGCATATGCCAGGGTAGACATCATAAGCCACGCCCTCCTGTGGGGCTGCGAGGGCGGCGCGGATGTCGGCGCGGGTGCAGGAGCAGGGATAGAGCAGGTCCATCTCTGTAAGGCGTTCAAGCGCGGGATTGTAGCTGTCCAGTTGCGCGGCCTGCGACAGCACTGGCCCGTCCCACGTAATCCCGAGCCACGTCAAATCCTCCTCGATCAGCGCTGCCCATTCGGGCTTTGACCGCTCAAGGTCGGTATCTTCCATCCGCAAGAGAAACCGTCCGCCCGCAGCGCGCGCCATGTCATGCCCGATCATCGCAGAATAGGCGTGACCGAGGTGCAGCGGCCCCGTGGGCGAGGGGGCAAAGCGGGTAACGAAGCGCCCCATCTCAGCGCTCCCGTTGGCGGTCTCTGCGATCTTCACGCGCCTGAAAAATCAAAATCCACGCGAGGACGATGAACATCGGATGGGTCAACCCGCCCGAGAAGATAATCGCGGGCACCCAGATCAGGAAAGTCAGGATCGCCACGAAGGGCCGCCCTGTCAGAAAGATCGACAGGGGCGGCAGGAAGATCGCAAGGAGGTAGTTCATCGCGCGCCACTCCTAGCTTGGCTGGCCGTCGAGCCACGCGGTGTAATCCTCTTTGGCACGATCGGTGTAGCCCTTGTAACGCTCCTTGCGTCCCTTGCGGCCACCCCGCATCCCGTCGAGCGGCGGGAAGAGGCCGAAGTTGACGTTCATCGGCTGGAAGGTCTTGGCCTCCGCGCCGCCCGTGATGTGGTTCACAAGTGCGCCCATGGCGGTGGTGAAGGGCGGCGGGGGCAGGGTCTCGCCGCGCAACTCGGCGGCAGCCATACGGCCCGCCAGAAGCCCCATTGCGGCGCTTTCCACGTAGCCCTCTACTCCCGTGACCTGACCTGCGAAACGGATGTTGGGCCGCGACTTCAGGCGCATCTGCTCGTCGAGAAGCGTCGGCGAGTTGAGGAAAGTGTTGCGATGGATGCCGCCCAGACGCGCGAAAGAGGCGTTCTCCAGACCTGGGATCATCTTGAACACCTCGGTCTGCGCGCCGTATTTCATTTTGGTCTGGAAGCCCACGATATTGTAAAGCGTGCCAAGCGCATTGTCGCGGCGCAGTTGCACTACGGCATAGGGCTTGTTCTCGGGATCATGGGCATTGGTTAATCCAATAGGTTTCATCGGACCGTGGCGCAGGGTTTCGCGCCCGCGTTCGGCCATGACCTCGATGGGCAGGCATCCGTCAAAATAGCCCGCCGTTTCACCCTCGTGGAACTCGGTTTTGTCTGCGGCCAGAAGCGCGTCGATGAAGGCTTCATACTGGTCCTTGGTCATCGGGCAGTTGAGGTAGGCTTTCTGCTCCTCCTCGGTCTCGCCCTTGTCATAGCGCGATTGCATCCATGCCACGTCCATGTTGACGCTGTCGGCATAGACAATCGGTGCAATGGCGTCGAAAAAAGCCAGACGGTCTGTGCCAGTCTCTTTGGCAATCGCCTCGCCAAGCGCGGGGGAGGTCAGTGGGCCGGTGGTGAAGAGCCAAAGCCCCTCGGAGGGCAGGTCGGAGACCTCGCCATATTCGACGGAGATATTCGGATGCGCCTTGATCTGCGCAGTGATGTGCTCGGCAAAGGCGTCACGGTCCACGGCCAAAGCCCCGCCCGCAGGCAGTTTGTTGGCATCCGCCGCTCCCATCACCAACCCGTTCGCCGCCCGCATTTCCCAATGCAGCAGCCCCACGGCGTTTTGCTCGTCATCATCGGAGCGGAAGGAGTTGGAGCAGACCATCTCCCCGAAATTGCCCGTCTGATGCGCGAATGTCCCGACTTCGGGGCGCATTTCATGAAGCACGACCTGAACGCCAAGATTGGCGGCCTGCCATGCAGCCTCGGAACCGGCCATGCCGCCGCCGACGATGTGTAAAATCTGTTCTGTCATAGGGCGGATGTAGCCCGACAGGCACAGTTAGAAAAGCAAAAAGGGCTGCACGTGGCAGCCCTTTTCCAATCCAGCCCGAGTGCTCCCGAACCTATGTGCCGAGGAATGGAAATTTATTGGCGATTTCCGAATAGGTTGTCAGCCGATCCGCAGCGCGCAAACGGCGACTACCGAACTCATAGCTGACCATGATGCCGAAGCCATCTCCGGTCTCGAGGTCTCCCGACATACGGTTGTAAAACCCGTCGATCCAAAGATTGTCAGAAACCATGTAGCCAGCGCCAATCCGCGTTTCATAGATATTTTCGTCCTCAAGAAGGAAGGCGCCGACGGACCCAAACAAACGGAAATTCGTGTTGATGTTATATTTTCCAGCGGCTTCGATTATTGAGTAATCGTCCCCCATGACGGCATCGAGACTCGTATCGAAAGCATCATTCTCATAGGCGACCCCTGCGCGGTAGAACGTGTCTCTTTCTTCATCAAAGTTGACCAACACCGACGCGTATGCTTCGAAGGGGCCGCTGTTGTAATCAACATAAAGCTCTCCCAGCTCACTGCTGTCACCGTCGACGCGAGTAGAGCTAACTATGCCCCCATAAGTCCATGGACCCGTTGCATATTCGGCTCCGATGGACAATGTGACAGTGTCGTCATCGTAGGGATTTGACACGCTCACGCCACCAAGAATGGTCAGGGCGTCGGAAACGTCGTATCCGAGCAGAAGGTCGAGTGAACTAAACGTATGGTCGGAGGAGCCTTCTTTGTAACGGTTGCTCGACACGACGACATCATAGGTCAGCTTGTCTATTTGCCCTTCGTAGGCGGCGTCAAGGCGTGTGACATTTGCGGAGAAACTTCCCGCTGAGAAGGTGTTGTAGCTTGCGCCGAAGGAAAGATACGTGGTCTCGGCGAATGCGGCGGCTGGTGCTGAGACCAAGAGACTAGCGACAAATAGGGTAGTACGGCTCATTAAAGACCTCTATTTCATGAGTTAAGTATGAATATTTTAGTCCTTGAAAAAACCTTGGGCCACCACTTTTCGCGTATAGAGGTCTTGTATGCGCATTTTGTCGCGCTTTGATTGATTGTTTTTTGTGCGCAGGCGCCTATCGCGTTGTGGAGAGGTCCAGAAGGTCGTGGGTCAGCAGTGCATTCAGGGGGCGGGTCGGGGTGAAACGGCGCTCCCGCACGCCCGCCGTGGCGGCACGGGGTGCGCCGAGGTGCATGGTGATCATACCTGTCAGGCGGACCTCGCTGTCCACGGAGACGTCCCCGTTTACCGTCACATGCTCAAGGCCCAAGGATAGTTCGACGGGCGCATTGGGCATGGCATAGGTCACGCCAAGTGACAGGGTGCCCGCACGGGCGGTGAGGCTTTTCTCCTGCATGTCCATGATGCTGTAGCCGCCGTAGATCCCGAAGGTGTCGGTAAAGGTCTGTCGCCCGCGGAAATCGGCGAAGATGTAGTCCTTGCTCTGGGGGGCCATGACACCCACACCCGCACGCGCTTCCACGCTCAAGGCCCGTCCGAAATTCCACATGCCCTCGACACCAACCGAGACGTCCCACGATGCGCGGCGCTTGGGGTCGGCATAGCGCGCAAAGAGTCCGTATTTTGCGCTGTTACCCGGTGCGAGGTGGAGATGGGCACCTATCTGGCCGAAGTAGGCATCGGGGTAATCTGCAACCCCGAGATCAAGCTGAAGCCCATGGCTGCGTGTGATGGCGACATCGACCGAGGCGTCGGCCTGTTGAACGATCGTGGTCTTGCCTTGCCCGTAGGTGACGGCCACCTGTGCGTCCTGAAACCCGATCCCGCTTTGCGCGGAGGATGCAATGGGGATGAAGGTGAATGCGCCAAGAACCACAGCGGCAATGGTGGCGCGGATCGGTGGGCGATATGTCATGACAGGCAACCTTCTCGTTTCAAACGACCGACGTGCGTTGCACCTCGTCGCATTGTCTGGCCAAGACATGCCCCATTTACCCATCGTTAACTAAGAAGAATGTTACCAGATGGTTAATGGCGAGAATTAGAGTAGAGATTTGGTGGCGGCGACCAATGCGCGAGCACAATTCGCAGGAAAATCGGCCATGCGTGCAACCAGATCAAAAGAAAAGGGCCACCTTAGAGGCGGCCCTTTCAAAACTGTTTGGCTTAAAGCCCGTTCTTACAGCCCGCCGATAATCTCGGTCAGGTCGTAGAGCGGGGAGACATCGCTGGCAATGTTGCTGACTTCGTCGAGCACACGCAGGCGGCGATCGCCTGTTTCCCATGTGAACGCGACGTTGAAGCTGTTTGCGTCAAAGCCGCTGCCGAAACCCTTGCCGTAGTTTGCTTCAAGGGACAGTGTTTCGTCGATGTGGTATGTAGCACCAATGGTCATGACGCCGTAATCGAACATCTCGTCATTCAAGGTGATGATGCCGCCGCCGACACTGATCGCATCGGTTACGTCATAGCTGCCACCAAATGCGGTCAGGCCCGTGTCGAAATCTTCGGTCCACATAGTCGCTACGTCGACATCCCAGACACCTGCATCGTAGGTATAGCCCAACGAGTTCATGGAAGTGCCTTCCATGTCGGAGTAGCTACCATACACGGTCGAGTCACCGAATTTATAATAACCGGCGAGTGTGTAGATGTCGACGTCGGCGTCATCCATACGGGAATAGTCCAGAGCAACACCAAATGTGTTCGTTTGGTACTCAATACCCAGACCATATGTCTCCATGGTGCTGACGAATTCAGGATCTATCATGCCGAGGCTTGCGTAAACCGTGATGCCAGGTTGAATCGCATAGCCAGCTGTCAGCGAAAGGGTTGAGACGTCGATGCTCGCCAATCCCATTGCAATGCCGCCCATCGATGCGCCGCCTGTGAAGGACAGCGGGCCGGACACGTAATCGAAGTCACCATACAAAACGTGAGCATTGATATCCATTCCGACGATGTCGGTGTCGAAATAGCTTACGCCCACGGAGCCATAGGTGAGGCCCTGTGCTGACGCAGCGCCTGAAAAGGCGACGAGGCTCGAAGTGACGAGTGCGGAGGTAAGAAGGAGGTTGCGGGTCATACTAGCTTCCTTTGTGCAAGCAAAAACAAACTACCGATGAGATACGGTCCGCTCCCGTGTCTGCATAGTTAAAATTGGCAACAAAAACACCAGTGTTTCATAGGCGCAACGCAATTGTGCAAATATGAAAACCGCAAGTAGAGTGGCGGATGAAGGGACACACGTCATGCGGGAAATCCTTGGATTCGCACCTTAATTCATCTCGCAACGCTATCTGATGTTGGTGCAACACGCTTCGCGCAAAAAAAGGGCCGCCTCAGGGGCGGCCCTTTCAATTCTGAACGATGCGACGAGGACGCTTATATGCTTATTTCGAAGATCGGGAAGGTGTTATAAAGATCGGTGTAGCTGAAATTGCCAACTGCGCTATCAATCTCGCGATCACCAAATTCGTAGCTAACTTTCAGCTCGAAGGAGCTGATCTTGTCGCCATCGAGATCCCAACGGGCCGCATTCACGTCCAGCCAGGTATTCTCCATGATCTGGTAGCCACCACCGATTTGGACGCGGCTGTAGCTACTGCCATAGATATCACCGAAGTCGAGTTCGCCTGTTGCGCGAAAATTGTTGCCAAAATAGTAGGCACCAGTGAGCGCGGCGATGGAGGTGTCGCCACCGTCCAAGATGGTCAGGGCATCTGCAGTAAGCTCGTATGCCCCTGCCTGATATTCGACGCCAGCCATGATGATGTCGTTGCTGCCGTTAACGTTGATATAGCTGATATAGGCGTCGTAATTCGACGCATCATAGGTCGCAAAACCAACCAACATTTCCTCATCGTCAAAGTCATTGTAGACCAAGCCGAAGGTGTAATCGTTCAAATGATACTCTGCACCGATGCTGTATTGATCGATCGTATCGGAGATTACATCTATCCGTTCAGCACCTGCCACAACTGTGAAATTGGGCGTGATGTCGTAGCCGAGCATCGCCGAGAAATTTGTGATTTCGTCGGTGAACCCAACACTGTCGTAGCCGCGCACGGCAAGTGCAACGTCGTAGGTAAACGCGTTCACGCGTCCTCCAGCGCCAAGAACACCCTTGGTTAGCTTAACAGTTGGACCGCCGTCGAAACTCAGTTCGGAGTATCCAAGTTCGCCGTGAAGGTAGGTGTTTTCTGCCGTTGCCGCACCTGCAAGTGCGATCAGACCAGATGTGAGAAGTAGGGTATGTTTCATTGCCCAATCCTTAAAATATGTGGGTGAAAAATAGTTACCGTTAAAACTAATATTACCGCATAAATCTTAGACACGATCTCAGTAGCTTCCCATACGTAAACCACGGGAGTGCGCGGAGTGTCTCATCTCCGCAACGGAAACCGATAGGATGTATGCTTTAGAATTGCGGAAGGAGGAGGGGGCACACGTTATACGTGCGCCCCTTGTGTTTCACGCCTCGGTCGAAGGGGCGGTGTCGTCAGAATCGGTGTCTTCGTCGGTCTCCGCAATCCATGCGACCGAGACGACTTCCTCGCCTTTGCCCGTATTGAACACCTTCACACCACCCGCGCCACGCGAGCGGAAGGAGATGCCTTCAACGGGGCAGCGGATGGATTGGCCCTTGGAGGTTGCCAGCATGATCTGGTCCTCAAGGCCTACAGGGAAGGAGGCCACGATGGGACCGCCGCGCATGGTTTTCTCCATCGCGGTCACGCCCTGACCCCCACGCCCGCGCACGGGGTAGTCATGGCTGGAGGTGAGTTTGCCGATGCCGCCCGTGGTGATCGTCACCAGAAGTTCTTCGGCCTCTTTCATCTCCTCGAAACGCTCCATACTGATGGAACCTTCGGAAACCTCCTCGTCGTCGTCCGTGCCTTCGATCTCGTCCGCGCCCGCCAGTTGGCGGCGCATTTTGAGATAGGCCTGACGCTCGTAGCTCTCGGCCGTGAAGTGACGGATGACGGAGGCTGAAACCACCTCGTCACCATCGTTCACGAGTTTGATCCCGCGCACACCTGTGGAGCTGCGCGAGTTGAAGACACGCACGTCCGTGACAGGGAAGCGGATCGCGCGGCCCGACGAGGTCACGAGCATGACGTCGTCGCCCTCGTCGCAAATCCGTGCGTTGATTAGGCGGGTGCCTTCATCGTCGCCCTCGAACTTCATCGCGATCTTGCCGTTGGACTTCACATTGGTGAAATCCGACAGGCGGTTGCGGCGCACCGAGCCTTTGGAGGTGGCGAAGACGATTTGTAGGTCGTCCCATTCCTTCTCGTCGCGATCAATCGGCAAGATAGCGGCAATCGACACACCTTGCGGAATGGGCAGGATTTGCAGGAGTGGCTTGCCCTTCGCCGTGCGACCGCCAAGGGGCAGGCGCCAGGTCTTGAGCTTGTAGGCCATACCGTCATCGGTGAAGACCAGAAGCTGTGTGTGCGTGTTGGCAACGAAGAGGGTCGTGATCACGTCTTCGTCCTTCGTCGCCATGCCCGACAGCCCCTTGCCGCCGCGTTTCTGCGCACGGTAGTCGGCCAGCGGGGTGCGTTTGGCCCAACCGGATTGGGTCACGGTCACAACCATGTCCTCTTTTTCGATCAGATCCTCGTCGTCCATATCGCCCGACCAGTCGGTGATCTCGGTGCGGCGAGGAACGGCGAATTGATTACGCACGTCGCGCAACTCGTTAGAGATGATCTCCATGATCCGTTCGCGTGAGGCGAGGATATCGAGGTAGTCTTTGATCTTGGCCGCGAGCTCTTGCAACTCGTCAGTGACTTCCTTGACCCCGATCTGGGTCAGGCGTTGCAGACGCAGATCAAGGATCGCGCGGGCCTGTGTCTCGGACAGGTTATAGGTGCCATCGTCGTTGGCCTTATGCGTCGGATCGTCGATCAACGCGATATAGGGCAGGATCTCCTGCGCGGGCCAGCGGCGCTCCATCAATTTGACTCGCGCCTCGGCGGCATCGGCGGAGGAGCGGATCGTGGCCACGACCTCGTCGACGTTGGAAACCGCCACGGCCAGACCACACAGCACATGCGCCCGATCCCGTGCTTTGCGCAATTCAAACGCCGTGCGGCGCGCAACAACTTCTTCGCGGAAGGTGATGAAATGCTCAAGGAAGAGACGGAGCGTCAACTGCTCGGGCCGCCCGCCGTTGAGCGCCAGCATGTTACAGCCGAAGGAGGTTTGCAGCGGCGTAAAGCGGTAGAGCTGGTTGAGCACCACTTCGGGCGTTGCGTCGCGTTTCAACTCGACCACCACGCGGACGCCGACACGGTCGGATTCATCCTGAACGTGGGCGATGCCCTCGACCCGCTTCTCACGGACAAGCTCGGCGATCTTTTCGATCATCGTGGCCTTGTTCACCTGATAGGGGATCTCGTCCACGACAATGGCGTAGCGGTCCTTGCGGATTTCCTCCACGCGCGTCTTGGCGCGGATCACCACGGAGCCACGGCCCTCAAGATAGGCTTTGCGTGCGCCAGAGCGGCCAAGGATGATCCCGCCCGTCGGGAAGTCGGGGGCAGGGATGATTTCCATCAGCCGCTCGGTCGACAGATCGGGGTTCTCGATCAGCGCCAGTGTCCCGTCGATGACTTCGCCAAGGTTGTGCGGCGGGATATTCGTCGCCATACCAACCGCAATCCCGCCCGCGCCGTTGACCAACATGTTGGGATAACGCGCAGGGAGAACCGTTGGTTCGGTTTCCTTGTCGTCGTAGTTGGGCATGAAATCGACAGTGTCCTTGTCGATGTCGGACAGAAGCGAGAGCGCCGCCTTTTCGAGCCGCGCCTCGGTATAACGCATCGCCGCAGGGCTATCGCCATCCATCGAGCCAAAGTTACCCTGACCGTCGATCAGGGGGAGGGACATCGAAAAGGGCTGCGCCATGCGCACCAGCGCGTCATAGATCGCGCTGTCGCCGTGGGGGTGGTAGTTCCCCATGACCTCACCCACGGATTTCGCTGATTTGCGGTAGGATTTGTCGGGCGTATAGCCCCCCTCATACATCGCGTAGAGAATGCGGCGATGGACGGGTTTGAGACCGTCGCGCAGGTCGGGAATGGCACGGCTGACGATCACCGACATGGCATAGTCGAGGTAGCTCGACTTCATCTCCTGCGTGATCGAGATATCGGGGCCGTCCCACGCCATTGGCGTGCGCGGTTTTTCGTCTTCGTTTTCAGGGGTTTGGGGAGTGTCGCTCACGTTGTCCGCCTGTCGTTTATGCGATCTTCTGTCAGATCAATATGATGTTGCTGTGCAGTCTAGCGCATACGGGATATGGGGTGCAATGGCGGATCGCAAACAGGGCCCCGCGCAAGCCTCCCTCAGTCGCGCTTGTCCCATGCCAAGAGCCAGATCAGCGCGAAGGCAATGGAAAACAGCACATTATAAGAGGCCATCGACAGGCCGAAGAGATCCCAGACAACCTCATCGCACATCACGATGCTTTCCGTAGGCGAGGCCCCCGGAAGGAGCGCATCCGGCGACAGTGCGCCGAGATTGTTGCCGCCGCCTGTGCAAGAGCTCGGACCCAGCCACCAGCCGCGCTCCACGCCTGTGTGGTAGAAGCCGATCCCCGCCGAGACCGCCATGCTCAACGCTCCCAGAGGTAAGAGCCACGCCCGTCGCGTCGCGACGAAGGTCAGAGCAAGCAGGATGGCAATCGCATGGGGCCAGCGCTGCCATAGGCACATCGCACAGGGCGCATAGCCTATGGCCTGAAACATGAAAGCGCCCATGAGGATGGAGAACGAGCCCAGCCCTGCAAGGGCGGCGTAGGTCAGACGGTTCAGTCGGTCGAGAAGATTGGTCATAGGTATTTCACGGCATAAAAGCCGCCCAGCAAGAGAATAACGAGAATGGCAAAGACCAGCCCGAGACGGCGCTCGATAAAGTCACGGATCGGAGCGCCGAATTTCCACAACAGGGCCGCGACGACGAAGAACCGCAAGGCCCGCGCTGCGACTGAGGCCACCATAAAGACGGGCAGGGAGAGAGAAGTGGCACCCGATAGAATGGTGATCACCTTGTAAGGGAAGGGTGTCACCCCCGCGATCAGCACCGCCCACGCGCCCCATTCGTTATACTTGGCCGCGAATTCGTCGAAATAGGCGTCCTTGCCGTAGAACTCCAGAACGGGCCGGCCGATGCTCTCGAAGGCGCCGTAACCGATCCAGTAGCCAAGCATCCCGCCCGCGACCGAGGCCACTGTGGCAATCCCTGCAATTTTGAACGCCTCACGCGGGCGCGCGATAATCAGGGGGATCATGAGAATGTCTGGCGGGATCGGAAAGACAGAGCTTTCGATAAACGCGATAAGGGCCAGCGCCCATAGGGCCTGCGGGCTCTGTGCCAGCGACAGGGTCCAATCGTAGAGCCGCCTCATCATCTGTCCTATTGCCTGTTCTGCGGCCCGATCTCGTCGGGCTTTTTCATCCTTGCGACACTTTAGGCCCCGAAAAGCACGCGGGGTCAAGTCAGGCGAGGACGCAAATCCCCACACACGCGCGCTGTATGGAAGTGGCGCACGGAAATGTGTCGCGACGCGAGGGATCTAGGAAAGGGGGTTGCGCAAAGGAATTTTCCCCACGTGCATTTCTCCTCTGGACGACTGTGGAGCTTCGGGCTAAACCCGCGCTACTTCGCCCGTGTGGTGGAATTGGTAGACACAGGGGATTCAAAATCCCCCGCTGTAACAGGCTTGCCGGTTCGAGTCCGGCCACGGGTACCATTCCGACAATTTGTCCCGCCGATAGATCGCCCGCCTCATGCGGGTGTTTTGTCGTGTGTGTCGTGAGGCGTCAGGGCAGGGGCCAGACGTGGCGTGCGGTTGTGTTGTGTTATTTCGTGCCGTTCAGCTCGCACATTGAGGGAGAGCGTGGTGAGGATCGGCGTCCGTTCGCCACCGCAATCACTGATTTTCGCAAATTGTTGCCCAACGAGAAACGTGCACACGCCAAGGGTTTACCGATCGGGAATCACGGGGGCGATCGTGCGTTTCGCTAGAGGAAACGATTCGTTTACAGAGGCGCTTCGCGAGGGTGACTCTACCTCTAATTGTGGCGGCCTTGAGGCACTCCCGACTAAGGGCAATAGTCCGAAAGTATGAAATACGGCAATTAGGCATCAAGGCGGACCGAGATTTGGATTGGTTAAGAACGCTATAATAACAATATCTTAACCCCTATCATACTTAAGTATACCCCTACTAAATCCGCCCCCCGAATTGGGGCGCAATTGTGCCCTTGTTCTAAATGACGTCACGTTTTTGCCAAAATTTCAGTTGCGATTACGCTAGGGCAATGGTCTATCCGAAGCTGCCCAACTGGGGGGCATTCATAGGCCACGGGGGCGGCCACGTTTGAAGTCGAGCTTTGTCAGTTCGACGATATGCGTGTCCGTGTGGTTGTCGCAAAATCGGGTAACGGTTTTGCGTGCTGCTAGCGACTTGATGCACCGCCATATGCGGTGTTTTGACCGTTGGTGCGGGTTTCTGCCTGCGCCATGCGCGGTCTCATATCGTCCTTCGTGACATATCCGAACTCTCCAAGCGTGGCATTGGCTGACACCCGCCTTTGTGCGGCCGCATAAACCCGAGCGCGCCGCGCTGTACTGGAGAGATACGATGACATATTGGTGTAAACCCGGCACGAACAACCAAGTCGACGAAACCACTCTGGATACGGACTACGCCGAGCATCTGATCGGCCTGTGGGAGTTCGCACCGTCCGACGAAAACGCGGACACGGGCCTGGCTGACGGGATTGCACAGTATGGTACCTTCTACTGCGGCGCTGATGCGGAAGACGGTTCGCTCGTTCTTGACGGCAGAAACGACCGTTTCGACGTCAAGGGCAAGGATTCGCCTTTCGACCTGTCGCAGGGGACGGTTCAGGCACAGTTCACCCAGTATTCGCACGTTGGCTCTTCGCCCGACACGATCGTGTCGCGCGGCGAAACCTGTGATGCGAAATGGGAGGGTGCATTTCAAATTCAGGTCACCAAATCGGGTGCGGTGACCGCCTATCACAACGATCATGGCACCGAAGTGTCGCTCTCGACGGCGGACGGGTTTTCGTCGGTGGGTGACGATGTGCGCGTGGCCTACAGCTGGGACGACGACGGGATGGGCACCTTCGTGGTTGAGAACCTCACCACGGGCGAGACCTACTCCGAGGACTTCGACAGCACTGGCCTGACGATGGACATCACCGACAACGATGATGAAAGCTGGACCATCGGTGCGGAGGAATACAACGACGGGGCCTACAATCACTATTTCAACGGCGAAATCGGCTATGTCGCTGTCTTTGATGAGAATATTCTCACCGGTCCTGTGCCAGATGGCGTTGTTGACGGAACCAACGACGGCGAAGACATGGTGCTGGGTTACACGGATGCCGATGGTGATCAGATCACCGATGGGGCTGATGTGATTTACGGCAATGACGGTGACGACACGATCGACGGGGCAGGTGGCGACGATACGATCTATGGCGGCGCAGGCGACGACACGTTGCAAGGCAGCGGCGGCACCAACACGCTTTACGGTGGTGACGGGGACGACACGTTCATCGGAGGCGCGGGGGCTGACACGTTTAATGGCGGCGCAGGTCAGGACAACATCGACTATTCCGCGTCTGATGCAGCGGTGAATGTTGACCTGTCCACATCGATCCTCTCTGGCGGTGACGCAGAGAACGACACCATCGCAGGCGGTATCGACGGGGTGATCGGCTCCGAATATGACGATACGCTCACAGGTTTCGATCACGAAGGCACGAGCCCCTCCGACACCTACACCAATGAGTTCTTTGGCATGGGTGGCGATGACACGATCTCTGGCGCGGGTGGCGATGACTACCTCGACGGTGGTGATGGCAATGACACGATTAACGGCGGCGACGGCGATGATGTGATCATTGGCGGTCCAACCGGTCTGCCGGATCGTGGCTACGGCTCGACTGGTGAGGATGGTGATCCCGACAATGACAAGGATACGCTCTACGGCGGGGCTGGCAACGACACCATTTATGGTGGGGATGATGCGGATTACATCGACGGTGGCGCTGACGATGACTATCTCGACGGTGGTCTCGACGACGACACGATCCTCGGTGGCTCTGGCGATGATACGATCATTGGCGGCGAAGGCTCCGATACAATTCATGGCGGAGACGGGGACGACACCATCTATGGCGGTCTTCACCCAGCCTATCCCGATAGCCTGAATATTCCGGACGACGAAGGTGATCTTGAGCCGGAGAATGGTCAGGATGTCATCTATGGCGGTGCCGGCAACGACACCATCTATGGTCAGGACGATGACGACCTGATCTATGGTGGTGACGGCAATGACTTTATCGACGGCGGCATTGACGACGACACCCTCTATGCTGGCGCGGGCACCGACCATCTCGAAGGTGGCGCAGGATCGGATACCCTGCACGGCGGCGGCGAGAACGATGTTCTCTCTGGCGGTGACGACAACGACTTCATCATCATTGATGAAATCGGCACCCCATCGGGCGGCTATAACACCACTGTTCACGGCGGCTCTGGCGGTCTCGACTGGGACACGCTCGACCTGTCGTATATGCTCGCAAACGGCTGGACCATCACCCATACGGTCCAGAACGATGACAGCGATGGCAACGGCTTCGACGGTCAGGTAACGCTCTACAACGCGTCGACTGATACCTATGCCAACATCAACTACACCAACATCGAGGAAATCATTCCCTGCTTCACCCCAGGCACGTTGATCGCAACACCCCAAGGGGAACGCGCGGTTGAGACGCTGAAGGTGGGTGACAAGGTAATTACCCGCGACAACGGTATGCAGGTGATCCGCTGGGTCGGCCAAAAGTCCATGACGGCCGAGGAAATGACCTCGCGCATGGAGCTTGCACCCGTGCGCATCCGCAAGGGCGCTCTTGGCTTGGGTCTGCCGGAACGTGATATGATCGTGTCGCCGAACCACCGTATGCTGATGGTCTCCGAGAAAGCCGCGCTGCTTTTCGAGGAACACGAGGTTCTTGTTGCTGCGAAGCACCTTGTGGGCCGTGAAGGCATTGAGCGGGTCGGGGCGACGGATGTGACCTATGTCCACATCATGTTCGACCGTCACGAAGTTGTTCTCTCCGATGGTACATGGTCGGAAAGCTTCCAGCCTGGTGACTACACCCTGTCTGGTATTGGCGAAGAAAGCCGCGAAGAGATCTTCGCTCTCTTCCCCGAATTGCGCGACGAAGAGGCTCGTGAGGGCTTTGTCACCGCGCGGCGGATCCTGCGCAAACACGAGGCGGCGTTGCTGGCCGAATAAGGCCCGCAAACCTGCATCACGCTCCGTCGGCATTGGTCCGAAAAACAGGCCAGACACCCCGTGGGGATTGGGGCGTCTGGCTTTTCGCGTTTTGTGAGGTGATCCGCAGCAAGCCGCGCGTGCGCCTACAAGGCGTCGAAATCCGCCCGTGTATCCACGTCACGCAATGCCGCATTTCCGTCCAACACCACGAGTTTTGCTTTGTGCGCTTCGACAATAGCGCGCGCGCCCTGATCCCCTGAAAGGGCAGCGAACTCGACAAGGAGCGGCGCGGGAAACAGGATCGGATGTCCCGCGTGTCCGTCTTCTGTAGCACCGCGCACGATCCGCGCGCCGCCAAAATCGGAAAAGACCCGCAGGAGTTTGGCTATGTCGCCTGCACCTATGTCGGGCATGTCGGCAAGCATCACGAGCAAGCCATCATAGCCTCCGTCGAGTGCCGCGCGCGCAAGCGCTTTCAGGCTGCCAGACATGCCGTTTCTTTCAGGAACCTCGACATGGGGTAGGGGCTCTATAATTGCCCGCCGCCCTGCATGATAGGGCGTATTTCGTGGCGGTAAGGCCACCAAAATATCCAAACCCGCTGCCGCAAAAAGCACGCGGGACAGAAGCGTGTCGCTCCCATCCCGCGCAATTGGCGTTGCCAGTTTGTCAAACCCCGCGCGATGCGCAGCACCCGCCGCAGCAATTCCTGCGAGCACACGCATCACTTACTTCTCTGGCAGAAGACCGCGCGGGCTGAACCGCAGAACCGAGAGCAGGATCACGCCCATCATCAAATGGCGCATATACGCGACACGTTCTAGCATACCTGCCTTAATCGGGCTGTCATCGGCCAGGCCCGAGGTGAGCAGGTTGATGAGCCATGTGCCAATCGGCTCAACCTCTACCCAAAGGAACCAGATGAGCATCCCGCCAAGAACGGCGCCCCAGTTGTTCCCCGATCCGCCAACGATCACCATCACCCAGATGAGGAAGGTATAGCGCAGCGGCTGGTAGGTTGTCGGTGTGAGCTGCCCGTCGAGCGTGGTCATCATCGCGCCCGCAAGACCACAGATCGCGGCCCCTAGAACGAAGATTTGCAGGTGACGGCCCGTGACATCCTTGCCCATGGCTTCGGCGGCGGTCTCGTTGTCGCGAATGGCGCGCATCATGCGGCCCCATGGCGATTTCAGCGCCAGTTCCATAGCCAGAACGATCAGGATGATCACTGCGAGGAATAGCCCCGCGTAGCTTAGCTTGACGAAGATAGAGGACGCCGTGACAGGATCGGCGCCGAAACGTGCGGCAAGCGAGGTAAACCACTCCGCCTGTTGCAGATCGATCTCGTATGGCACGGGGCGTGGCAGACCGTTGACGTTTTTCACGCCACGGGTCAGCCAGTCCTCGTTTTTCATCACTGCGATGATGATCTCGGCAATGCCGAGGGTTGCAATCGCGAGGTAGTCCGAGCGCAGACCAAGTGCGGTCTTGGCCACGATCCACGCGGCCCCCGCAGCCAGAAGTCCGCCCACAGGCCATGCAAGCAATACGGGCAGGTTGGCGCCGCCCAGATACCCCGTTTGCGACGGGTTGATCGCTTCGATGGCTTCTACGGCAGGATCAAAGAGAGCGCGGAAGACAAAGAAGCCGATGATGAGCCACGCGGCGAGAATGATCCCGCGCGCCTTCACGCCTGCGAGTTTCTTCCACAGGACAACCGCACCGACAATCACGCCCAGACCCGCAAGCAGGGCAAAGAGAACCTGCCCGCCGCCTGCCGACCATGCTTCCTTGACAGGTGGCATGGAGGTGAGAACAACGGCTGCGCCGCCAAGTGCGACAAAGCCCATGATACCGACGTTGAACAGGCCCGCGTACCCCCATTGGAGGTTCACGCCGAGCGACATGATCGCGGAGATCAGGCCGAAGTTGAGAATGAACAGCGCCGAGTTCCACGATTGCAGGAAGCCCACAGCGAGGATCAGTGCGGCCATTGCGGCGAAATAGAGAGGTGTGCGCGACATGGTCATACCGATTTCCCCTTAAAGAGACCCGTAGGTTTGAACAGCAACACGATGATCAGGATCGCGAAGGACACGGCGAATTTGTAATCCGTCGAGAGCAGTTGCACGAGCCCGTCAGGAGCCCAGCCTTCGGGGCCGAGGTAAGTGACGACCTTCTTAAAGGCATAGGTCAGTGTCACCTCGGAGAAGGCAATCACGAACCCGCCTGCAATCGCACCCAGTGGATTTCCAAGCCCGCCCACGATGGCCGAGGCGAAGATCGGCAGAAGAAGCTGCATGAATGTGAACGGTTTGAAGCTCTTGTCGAGGCCGTAGAGCGTGCCTGCGATTGCAGCCAGTGCGCCCACGATGATCCATGTTATCATCACCACCCGTTCAGGGTTGATCCCCGAAAGCAGCGCCAAATCCTCGTTATCGGAATAGGCCCGCATGGATTTCCCCGTCCGCGTGCGATTGAGGAAGTAGAAGAGCGCCGCTACGACGATCACGGCTGTGACCAACGTGATGACCTGCGTGGTGCGGATCGCCAGACCTTCGGAAAGCCCCGACCATTCCTTGAAGTTCCGCGCGGTGATGATGAACCGTTCGCCATCGGCGAAGCGGCGGTCATCGGTGCCAACCACCATGCGCACCATGCCGTTCATCACGAACATCACACCCATAGAGACAATCACCAGCATCACGGGGGCCGCTTTGACCCGTCGGTAGAACTGGTAAATCACGCGGTCGGTAAAGAGCGCCAGCAGCGCGGTTGCCACGATCGCGAAGGGCAGGGCGAGAAGTGCTGTTGGCAGTGGCCCCAGCGAGAGGCCCCAGCCCTTAAACAGGTAGGTCAACAAAACCGCGATCATCGTGCCGAAGGCCATCAATTCGCCGTGGGCGAAGTTGGAGAACCGCAGGATGCCGTAGATCAGCGTGACCCCGAGCGCGCCAAGCGCAAGCTGCGCACCATAGGCGGTGGCGGGCACGATCACGAAGTTGGTAAACGCCACAAGGGCATTGAGTAGGTCGATCATATCTGTCCCCTTATCCGCCAAGGAAGGTGCGGCGCACCTCGTCGTCGGCCAGAAGGTTCGCGCCCGTGTCGGTGTAGGCGTTGCGGCCCTGCACAAGCACATAACCCTTGTCGGCAATCTCAAGCGCCTGACGGGCGTTCTGTTCGACCATCAGGATCGAAATCCCTGTGCGGGCCACCTCGATGATGCGGTCGAACAATTCGTCCATAACGATGGGGGAGACCCCCGCCGTCGGCTCGTCGAGCATCAAGAGCTTCGGCTGTGTCATCAATGCGCGGCCCACGGCGACCTGCTGGCGTTGACCGCCCGACAGTTCTCCCGCGTTCTGGTTGCGCTTCTCCTTCACGGCGGGAAACAACTCGTAGACCTGCTCAATTGTTTCCTCGATATCGTCGTTACGGATAAACGCGCCCATCTCAAGGTTCTCGCGCACCGTCATGGTGGGGAAGATGTTGTGGGTTTGCGGGACGAAGCCCATGCCTTTATGCACCCGCTCCTGTGGTGACAGGCCTGTGATGTCCTCACCGTCGAGGTTGATCGTGCCCTGGCGCAGATCGAGCATCCCGAAAACCGCCTTCATCGCGGTGGATTTGCCCGCGCCATTGGGGCCCACGATCACTGCGATCTCGCCCTTTTGAACCGTCAGCGAGCACTCGTGCAGAATATCCGCACCGCCGTAGCCGCCTGTCATGTCATGTGCGTGCAGAAACGTCATGAGGCTTCTCCCGCTACGACTTTGTTCTTCAGGCCTGTGCCGAGATAGGCTTCGATCACACGTTCGTTGGACATGATTTCCGCCGCCGACCCCGTGGCCAGCTCTTTGCCTTCGGCCATAACGATCACGGGATCGCAGAGCCGTTTGATAAATTCCATATCGTGCTCGATCATGCAGAAGGTATATCCGCGCTCCTCATTGAGCCGTTTGATCGCGTCACCGATGGTATAGAGCAGCGTGCGGTTCACGCCCGCGCCGACCTCGTCGAGAAAGACGACCTTGGCATCGACCATCATGGTGCGCCCCAGTTCCAGAAGCTTCTTCTGACCACCCGAAATATTGCCCGCCTTTTCGTCGGCAATGTGGGAAATGGTCAGGAATTCAAGAACTTCGTCGGCTTTCTTGCGAAGTTGCGCCTCTTCCTGCGCGATCTGGCCGCGTTTGAACCATGCGTTCCAGAGCGTCTCGCCCGTCTGTCCGTCAGGGACCATCATCAGGTTTTCGCGCACCGTCATGGTGGAGAACTCATGCGCGATCTGGAAAGTGCGCAGAATACCCTTGTCGAAAAGCTGGTGTGGTTTGAGGCCCGTGATGTCCTGACCTTCGAACAACACCTGACCACTGGTTGGTGTCAGCACACCCGCAATACAGTTGAATAGCGACGTTTTCCCCGCCCCGTTGGGACCGATCAATCCTGTGATCGACCCTTGCTCGATGGTGAGGCTTGCCCCGTCCACCGCGCGGAAACCGCCGAAATGCATGTGCAAATCACGCACTTCGATCATTGTCTCACCCCCGATTTGTCATCTGGCCCCGCTTAGGCGGGTGCCTGTGGTCGCGATTTTACGACCCTTTTATTGAGACCGGCCCGAAGGTTTCCCTCGGGCCGGACAAAGTTCTAAGCGCTAAGTCTTAGCGATAACCCACAGTGACCTGCTTGCCACCTTCGGTCTTGATCACGCGGTAGGAGCCAGCGGCCTCACCGGGTTCGATCAACTCCAGAGCGGAGCCGCCGACGTAGTCAACCTCGCCACCAGACGCGATGATTTCGAGCGCTTTTTCAAGCTCGCCAGGGTAGATCTTTTCACCCGGAGCGTTGGCAACATCCATGATGTGATCTTTGTAGACCTGCGGATCGGTGGAACCTGCGGCCTGCATAGCGAGTGCCATTACAGCGCCCGTGTCATAGGATTCAGCCGCGTAGGGTGCGAGACCTTGGTAGCCGTTGGCTTCGCCAATCGCGATAAGAGCTTCGCCTTGGGGATTGTCTGCACCAGGAACCTGACCCATTGTGCCATCGATCTCGTCGCCGAATGCCTCTTCGATCGTTTCACCGATCATAGCGTCGGGGAGGTGGAAGCGGTCGAATGCGCCCGTGTCGAGAGCGGCGCGGATGATCCCTTGGCCACCTTGGTCGAGATAACCGACAACAACGAGGAGGTCGCCACCCGCGGATGCAAGCGCACCAACTTCAGCGGAGTAGTCGGCTTTGCCGTCTTCGTGCGCTGCGTTGATCGTGACCGTGCCACCCATTTCGGTGAAGGAACCTTCGAACGCGTCGGCGAGACCTTTACCGTAGTCGTTGTTCGTGTAGGTCACAGCAACGGTTTCCACGCCTTCTTCCATCAGGATTTCAGCCATGATCTGACCCTGACGTGCGTCAGAGGGGGATGCGCGGAAGAACAGGCCGTTGTCTTCAACCGTGGTCAAAGAGGGCGAGGTCGCGGAGGGCGAGAACTGAACCATGCCGTTGGGCACGGCAACGTTCTGCAGGATCGCGCCGGTTGCGCCGGAGCACAGTGCGCCGATGATGCCCGACACGCCGTCTGCGGTAATCATGCGCTCGGCAACGGAGGTTGCGACAGCCGCGTCGGTACAGGTCGAGTCACCGCGGATGGTGGAGATGGTCGTGCCGTCGAGGAATTTACCGCTTTCGGAAACTTCCTTCAGCGCAGCCTCGGCGCCAGATGCCATATCTTCGGCCAGAGATTCAGCAGGTCCGGTGAAGCCCAGCAAGATGCCGATTTTGATCTCTTCGGCGCTCACGGCACCAGCGATAAGGGTTGAGGCCGCAGTGGCCATCAAGAATTTTTTCATTTGGTATCACTCCCAGTTGGATCGTTTGATCGGGTCGGAGCCTAGACGTGCTTTTACCGATTGGAAAGATATTGCCATTCATTTCCCCGTAAATTTGTCCATTTTTCGAGCAATTACACCGTACGAGCGTGTTGGGAAGGCGCTTGGCCGATCAAGTTCATCAAAATCTGCGAACCGAAGCAGGGCTGCTTTCCGCAAATCTGCACAGGCTGAAGAGCGCGTGGGGCCCATGCCTCGGAAGGAGGCGCGCCAAGAGAGTCAGTTTACGTGGCGTTAGGTGCCTACCGTTTTCCTGCGTCCTTTTTCGCAACTGCGCAACAATGCACCCGTTGCACCCCTTTTGCGCGACATTTTCACACTGTTTCGGGTTTTCATGAGGGTCTGCGCACCCTATAAGCTCGTGAAACCATCGCGCCCACTGGGGGTGTGATGGAGGGCCCTTTGAACTTTCGGAGTACAGACAATGACGGATTGGGTGAAAACCGCATGGCGCAACAAACCGCGTGTGCAGATGCCCGACTATACGGACGCGCGCGCGCTGAACGCTGTTGAGGCGCAGTTGGCCAAGTATCCGCCGCTGGTCTTTGCTGGCGAGGTTCGCACGCTCAAGAATGATCTGGCCGCTGCTTCGCGTGGCGAAGCGTTCCTGTTGCAGGGCGGCGATTGTGCCGAGAGCTTTGCCGAATTCGGGGCCGACACCATTCGCGACACCTTTAAGGTGATGCTGCAAATGGCCATGGTTCTGACCTTTGGTGCGAAGGTGCCCGTGATCAAGGTGGGCCGCATGGCGGGGCAATTCGCCAAACCACGCTCGGCGCCGACCGAGACCGTGAACGGCGTCGAACTGCCCAGCTACCGTGGTGACATCATCAACGGTTTCGAGTTTGACGAGGCTTCCCGTGTACCCGACCCCAAGCGGATGTTGCAGGCCTATACGCAGGCCGCAGCCTCGCTCAACCTGCTTCGTGCCTTCTCCAAGGGCGGTTTTGCCGACATTCATCGCGTCCACCAGTGGACCCTCGGGTTTACCGAGAGCGACGAGGCCGAGAAATACCGCGACATGGCGAACCGCATTCAGGATGCGCTCGACTTCATGAAAGCAGCGGGGATGACGTCGGAGAACAACCACGATCTTCACACCGTGGACTTTTATACGTCGCATGAGGCGCTGCTGCTTGAATACGAAGAGGCGCTGACCCGTTTGGACAGCACAACAGGTGCAACGATTGCAGGGTCGGGTCACATGATCTGGATCGGCGACCGTACCCGTCAGCCCGACGGCGCGCATGTCGAATACTGCCGTGGCGTGGCCAACCCCATCGGTCTGAAGTGCGGCCCGACCACGACCGCCGAAGACCTCAAGGTGCTGATGGCGAAACTGAACCCCGAGAACGAAGAGGGGCGTCTGACCCTGATCGCGCGCTTCGGGGCGGGCAACGTGGAAGAACACCTGCCACGTCTTGTGAAGACCGTTAAGGAAGAGGGGGCTAACGTTGTGTGGTCCTGTGATCCGATGCACGGCAACACGGTCAAATCGGCTTCGGGCTACAAAACCCGTCCCTTCGACAATGTGCTCAAAGAAGTGCAGGAATTCTTCGCGATCCACCGCTCCGAGAGCACCATCCCCGGCGGTGTGCATTTCGAGATGACGGGTCAGGATGTGACCGAATGCACGGGCGGCGTGCGGGCTGTGACCGACGAGAACCTCGCCGATCGCTACCACACTGCCTGCGACCCGCGCCTCAACGCCTCGCAATCGCTGGAGCTTGCCTTCCTTGTGGCCGAAGAGCTGCAAAAGGGCGACACGGGCAAAGCTATGGCCGCCACAGCGTAAACTGGCGACAACTGACTATGCGAAAGGCCGCTCCTTTGGGGCGGCCTTTTTCGTTGGTTTATCTGGACGTATGTCTGAGGGTGGTCCGTCAGGCGTCGTTATCGGCAACCAGACGCAGGAAAGGCACGCGGGGTTTGTCCTGCGTGTCCCCTTTGTTTGCCGATGCGCCCTCGGTTTTGGCCGGTGCTGTCTCGACGGGCATCTTCGGCAGATCCACGCGCACGGGCGGCAGATCGGCGGGGAACAGCTCGTCGGTCAGAAGCGGGCGGGTGCCGACCTCAAGGATATCGAAGCGGCGCGGCTGGCGTCCAATCTCTCCTTTTGCCTGGAGGCAGCCAAGAACGCGGTTCACATCGCCAAAGTCGGATTTCAGCGGGCAGAGTAGGAGTTTCGCCTCCAATGGCGCACGCCCGATGCCGCGCGCCGATTTGAGCGTGAGCGTCGTGACCTGCGGTGTCTGGCATACGGCTTCGAGAACTTCCGACATCTGCTTGCGCGCCTCGGGCAGAAGCATCGCCGTAAGGGGCATACCCCGCACCTCCATGCCCATCAGATCGGTGAGATGCATCCCCGCAAGACGGAAGCGCGCCACGCCAGGGGCGATACGTTCGAGGATGAAGGCATATTCCAACGCATTTTGCATTCCACGCGGGTCGATTTCGGCGCGCGAGGGAACAGGGCGACCATTGCGCAGCCTTTCCCAATAGGCTTCCACCTCTTTGATCGCGGAAAACTGCTGCTCTGCGCGGCGGGGCATGAGTGAAACGACATTGCTTCCGTTAAGGTAGTCGATGGTCATGGCGTAGTCCGTTTCGTGTCCTTGGGGCGTGGCCCGTTGTCTCGCGTGGTTGTCTCAATAGTGTGGCGCGCGGCCTTTGCGGGTGCTTTTGCGCGCGAACCTGCCGTGTTGGCTTGAGCGGGAATTTGCCACGACTTTGCCCAATTTGGAGGAAAAACCTAACAATTGGTTAACATAGGGCCGTGCAAGTGAGTTGCCAGACTTCTGATTGTTGAAGGCACGGAACGTCAGACGCGCGGATTTGGGGTGTCGTTGTCGCGCTTTATCAAGTTTAGATAATTTGTTCCGACGCCCGTGCGATCTTACGCATTAGGCATCGATACACGTCACAATTGTGCCCCAATCACAGGTTTCGCGCACGTTTAAGTCGAACCAATCGTGCCAAATGCGCCTCAATTGTGACCTGCGTCAGCGCCAACGGATTTGGGATGGAAAGCGCTTTGGCCACAATTCGATCACATTTGGCGCGTCTTGGGTTGCGGGAGCAGGGCAACACAACGCGCGCGCCGCGATATGGCCAAGCGCGGTGCGGCCCGTTATAGGGGGAAGCAAGACTTTCCAAAGGGAGCGCGCCGCCATGGCCCCATCGTCCTCTTCACCCACAACCCCATCTCCAAACGACCGTCGACGCGGGTTGCTCGTGATCCTGTCTTCCCCGTCAGGGGCGGGGAAATCAACGCTGGCGCGGCGGTTGATGGAATGGGACGAAACGCTGTCCTTCTCGGTCTCGGCCACCACCCGCGCGCCGCGCGAGGGTGAAGTCGACGGCACGCATTATCATTTCGTGGCCGAACACGATTTCAAACATATGGTCGGGCAGGGCGAAATGCTCGAACATGCGCAGGTCTTCGGCAATTACTACGGCTCGCCCGCCGCGCCCGTGCGCAAGGCCATCGAAAGCGGTTGTGACGTGTTGTTTGATGTGGACTGGCAGGGCGCACAGCAAATCGCCAATTCGACGCTCAGTGACCATGTGTTGTCCATCTTCGTCCTGCCACCCTCGATCAAGGAGTTGCGCCGCCGCCTTGAAACGCGCGGGCAGGACAGCGACGAGGTGATCGAGAAGAGGATGCGGCAAAGCTGGGACGAGATCAGCCATTGGGCAGGTTACGACTACGTGTTGGTCAACGACAATCTCGACCACTCTTTTGAGCGGCTCAAGACCATCATCTCCGCCGAACGCCTGCGCCGCAAACAGCAACCAGGACTGCTCGACTTCGTGCGCGGGCTACAGGCGGAATTCGAGGAGGCAGAAACATGACACTTTACACGCTCAACGGCCACACACCCGTGCTACCCGAAAACGGTGACTACTGGGTTGCCCCCGATGCCAATGTGATCGGCACGGTGATCCTGCGCGCAGGGTCAAGCATCTGGTTCGGCGCCACGCTGCGCGGTGACAACGAGGCGATTGATATCGGCGAGGGATCAAATGTGCAGGAGAACTGCGTGATGCACACCGATATGGGCTATCCGCTCACCATCGGCGCGGGCTGCACCATTGGGCACAAGGCGATGCTCCACGGCTGCACCATTGGAGACAACAGCCTCATCGGCATGGGTGCGACGGTGCTCAACGGCGCGAAGATCGGGAAGAACTGCTTGATCGGGGCAGGGGCCTTGATCACCGAAGGTAAGGAGATCCCCGACGGATCGCTTGTTATGGGGATGCCAGGTAAGGTGGTGCGGGACCTCACCGAAGACCAGATCGCGGGCCTGCGCGGCTCCGCGCGTCATTATCAGGAGCGCGCCCGCCTGTTCCGTGATACGCTCGTTCCCGTGAAAGACTGAGCGCACGTCATGATGGTGTTACGCAAAGAGCGCATGGTCCTCGGCAATCCCGCGAGGTTCGTTCCATGCATACCATGCACCCCATGCTGCCCTTTGACATGACCCAGACCCGTCTTGTCACCGAATTTGCCGCGTCTCTTCCTTTTCCCGTCATCGTGGTCGGAAGTGACGAACGTGTTTTGGCCTGCAACGGTCAGGCCGCGCGGATGTTTGGTGAGAACGTGGTTGGGCGCCACTATGTCACCGTCTTGCGGCAACCGATGCTGCTTGACGCCATCGAGACCGTCTTGCGCCTCTCCGAGCCGGCCCGCGCGCTTTATCGTCTGACCGAGGCGGGGCGCGACCTTCAGTATAATGTCCACGCGCGTCCCGTGGTGGTCGATGATTTCGCTTGTGTCACCGTTGCCTTCGAGGATCGCACAGAGGTCGAGGAAGCAGGACAGATGCGGCGCGACTTCGTGGCCAATGTCTCCCACGAGTTGCGCACGCCGCTTACGGCGGTGTTGGGTTTCATCGAGACCTTGATGGGCCCTGCATCCGATGATGCCGAGGCGCGCAAGCGGTTCCTTGGCATCATGGATCGTGAGGCGAAACGGATGAACCGCATCGTGGGCGATCTGTTGTCCCTGAGCCGCGTTGAGGCCGAACGCCGCGTGCGACCCAAGGAGACCATCGACGTCTGTGCCCTTGTCCGCTCCGTGGCGGTGGCGCTCAAACCCGTGGCCAAGGCGCGCGGTGTTACCATCACGCTCGACGGGGTTGAAGAGGCGGCCGAATTGCGCGGCGACCGCGATCAACTCACACAGGTATTCACCAACCTCATAGAGAACGCGATCAAATATGGCGGTGCGGATCACGAGGTTTCCGTTTGCGTTACAGCTCACGCACAGGAGCCGACCCTGCGCGGTGCGGCGCTGCGGATCGACGTGGCCGATCAGGGGGACGGAATACCTCCCGAACATATCCCGCGACTCACCGAACGGTTTTACCGCGTTGATTCCCACAGAAGCCGCGAAATGGGTGGCACGGGGCTCGGGCTGGCGATTGTAAAACACATTATCAATCGGCACCGTGGACGTCTGAGAGTGGAAAGCCATCTTGGACAGGGAAGCTGTTTTTCGGTGATTTTGCCCTACGATTAAGGGCTTATGCCCGTTTTATTGGGGTTTCCAGCGTCATCGCTCCCACAAACCTATTCGCGCAGACGAGAAAAGCCGTCACACCCGCGGTGCGGCTTTTGTCATATTTCTTCGCCTCAGAGCGCCCGCGTCATGAAACTGTTACAGAACTTACACAAAAGCATTGCTCAACACCCTTAGGTGTCACGGCGAGGGGGCGCAGACCTGCTCCCCGAACCGAGACAATTAGGAGCTCATTGATGTCTTTTGTGAAACTGACCGCTTCCGCGATCGCAATCGCCGCCGTATCCGCATCCGCTGCTTCCGCACGCGATCAGGTGCAGATCGCTGGTTCTTCCACCGTTCTTCCCTATGCCTCCATCGTGGCTGAAGCCTTCGGCGAGAACTTCGACTTCCCGACACCCGTCGTTGAATCGGGCGGCTCCTCGGCTGGTCTCAAACGCTTCTGCGAAGGTGTGGGCGAAAACACCATCGACATCGCCAACGCCTCGCGCGCTATCCGTGAAAGAGAAATCGTGGCCTGTGCCGAAGCTGGCGTGAACGATATCATCGAAGTGCGCATCGGCTATGATGGCATCGTCTTTGCCTCGCAACTCGACGGCCCTGCCTACAATGCCTTCACGCCCTCCGACATCTTCAACGCGCTTGCGCCGAAGGTTGTGGTTGACGGCGCTCTTGTCGACAACCCGTTCCAGCAATGGTCCGACTTCAACGCCGACCTTCCCGCTGAAGACATCCTTGCCTTCATCCCCGGCACGAAGCACGGCACCCGCGAAGTGTTCGAGGAAAAAGTGATCGCTGCTGGCTGTGAAGCCACGGGCGCAATGGACGCCATGATCGCTGGCGGCATGTCCGAGGATGACGCCGAGGACGCATGTATCGCTGTGCGCACCGACGGCAAGTCCATCGACATCGATGGCGACTACACCGAAACGCTGGCCTCCATCGAAGCCAACACAAACGCCATCGGCGTCTTCGGCCTGTCGTTTTACGAGAACAACACCGACAAGCTGAAAACCGCGACCGTGTCGGGCGTTGAAGCCACCACCGAGACCATCGCATCGGGTGAATACCCCGTGTCTCGTCCGCTCTTCTTCTACATCAAGAAGGCGCACATCGGCGTCATCCCTGGTGTGAAAGAATTCGCTGAGTTCTTCGTTTCGGACGAGATCGCAGGCCCCGATGGCCCGCTCGCTGAATACGGCCTCGTCTCCGACCCCGAACTTGCCGACACGCAAGCTACCGTGGCCGACGAAGTGACGATGAACTAAGATCGGGCCAGATGGCCTGACCATGAACAAGGGCGGCGCGGTCATGGATCGCGCCGCTTATCTCCCCAAAAGACACCATACGCGGGGACGGTGTCCCAAGGGCCGACCTCTCCCCCGCACAGGATAAATGGAGCGCCCATGTCTGCCTTCTGGCTATTGATCCTCGTCCTTGCGCTGGCCACTGCGGGCTATGTCCTTGGTCGTGCCCGCGCGATGCGGGACGCAGATGGCGATGCGCGCCTTCTGCATTCGCTCCCCAATTATTACGGCGCCAACGTTGCGCTTTCGACGCTGATCCCGGGGCTCTTTGTTCTCGCCGCAGGGCTTATTTTGCAGCCCTTCGTGATCCAGATGCAGATCACCGACCAGATCCCCGTTGCGCAATTCGATGACGCAGGTGCGCTCAACCTGATCATGTCCGATGTCCGCCGCGTGGCCGATGGTCTCGATACGGCTGTCGCGCAGGGAGCATTGACGCAGGAGGCTGCAAGCGCACTGAGCGCCGATGACGATATTCGCGGGCTGCTTGGCACCGTTGGTGTGGCCATTGGCGCCGATGTTCAGCCCTATGTCCTCGCTGCGGCCCAGAGTTTCCGCGCCATGTCGCACACGGGCGACTGGCTTGTCACCGCGCTCACGCTGATCGCCGCCGCAAGCGGCTTTGCTGTTGCCCTGCGCAACACGCACAAGGAGGCCCGCGCGCGTAACAGCGTCGAGAAGGTCTTCCGCGCGTTGCTTTTCTCGGCGGCGCTCGTCGCGGTCCTGACCACGCTCGGTATCGTCTTCTCGCTGATCTTCAACACCATCGAGTTCTTCAAGCTCTACCCTGCGGCTGATTTCTTCTTCGGCACCACATGGGCACCGTCCTTTGGCGGCGGCTCGGAACTGGGTGTTCTGCCGCTCTTCTGGGGCACCTTCTACATTTCGCTCATCGCGCTGTTGGTCGCTGTGCCCATCGGGCTCTTCGCCGCCATCTACCTCTCCGAATACGCAGGGCCGAAAACCCGCGCCATCGCCAAGCCACTACTCGAAGTGCTCGCGGGTATCCCTACCATCGTCTACGGTCTCTTTGCTCTTCTGACCGTCGGCCCGATGCTGGTTGGTATCTTCGGCAACGGCGGTGCGCTCGGTGTGGATTGGATGTCGGGTGGGCGTGCGGTGATCACGGCGGGTCTTGTAATGGGGGTTATGCTCATTCCTTTCGTCTCCTCGCTTTCCGACGACATCATCAATTCGGTGCCCCAAGCAATGCGCGATGGCTCCCTCGGCCTTGGTGCCACGCCCTCCGAGACCATCAAACAGGTCGTCCTTCCTGCCGCTCTTCCAGGGATCGTGGGGGCGGTCCTTCTGGCCGCATCGCGTGCCATTGGCGAGACCATGATCGTGGTTCTGGGGGCAGGGGCCGCAGCCCAGCTTGACCTTAATCCTTTCGAAGCGATGACCACCGTGACCACGCGAATTGTCTCGCAGCTTACGGGGGACGCGGATTTCTCCTCGCCCGAAGCCCTCGTCGCCTTTGCCCTTGGCATGACGCTCTTTGTCATCACCTTGGGTCTCAACGTCCTCGCGCTCGCCATCGTGCGCAAATATCGGGAGCAGTATGACTAATGTCCGACGCAACTGCATATAACGACGGCGCGCCCGCGGCCTCTTCACTGTTTGACAAGAGCAAGCGGACCAAGCGCCGCAACGCTTCCGAAGCGCGGTTCAAAGCCTACGGGATTGCCGCAATCGCCATCGGCCTTGTCTTTCTCGCGGTCCTGCTGACTTCCATCGTCAACAACGGTCTTCCTGCCTTCAAACAGACCTTCGTGACGCTTCCCGTGGAATTGCCCGAAGACAAGCTCGACAAGTCGGGGACGCGAGATCTTGAGGTTATGTCCAAGGTCTCGACCTTCGGGTACAAGCCTCTGGTTCAGGACGCTCTGGTGGCTGCACTTGAAACGCATGGGATCGGCAATCCCTATGCCAAGGCAAAAGACCTCGCAAAGATCATGTCCGCCTCCGCCCCCGCCCAACTGCGCGATGCCGTGTTGGACAATCCCGATCTGGTCGGGCAAACCGTCACCTTCCGCCTGCTCGCCTCCTCGCGCGTCGATGGCTACTTCAAGGGGCGCGTATTTCCCGAAGACCTCGCCCGCGACAAGAACCTCGATGCCGAGCACCTTGTCATTGCCGATCAACTGGTCGAGGCGGGGCTGATGGAAACCACGTTTAACGCCGATTTCATCCTCGGTGCGGACGCCTCGGAAAGCCGTCCCGAACAGGCGGGGATCGGTGTGTCGATGGTTGGCTCCTTCTTCATGATGCTGGTGGTGTTGGGCCTTGCGCTGCCCATCGGTGTGGCCGCCTCGATCTACCTTGAGGAATTTGCGCCGCAGAACCGCTGGACCGATCTGATCGAGGTGAATATCTCCAACCTCGCCGCCGTGCCCTCCATCGTCTTCGGTATTCTTGGGCTTGCGGTGTTCATCCAATACGCACACCTGCCGCAATCAGCGCCGCTGGTGGGTGGTCTGGTGCTGACACTCATGACGCTGCCTACGATCATTATTTCGACCCGCGCCTCGCTCAAAGCCGTGCCGCCCTCGATCCGTGATGCGGCTCTCGGTATCGGTGCGTCGAAGATGCAGTCGGTCTTCCATCACGTCCTGCCGCTCGCCATGCCAGGTATCCTGACAGGGACTATCATTGGTCTGGCGCAGGCATTGGGTGAAACCGCACCGCTCCTCCTGATCGGTATGGTCGGCTACATCGCCTCCAACATGCCCGACGGTATCGCCTCGGGTTTCATTGATCCCAACTCCGCCATGCCCGCCCAAATCTACGAATGGGCAAAACGCGCCGATCCCGCGTACTATGAACGCGCGTGGGGCGGGATCATCATCCTGCTGGTCTTCCTGATGACGATGAACATCATCGCCGTCATCCTGCGCCGACGCTTTGAACGGCGCTGGTAACGAGGTTCCCCATGAACGATATGCGACACATCAAGAGAGACGTTGACATGAACGACACGAAAATCTCCGCTAAGGGCGTTCAGGTCCACTACGGCGACACCCATGCGATCAAGGATGTCAACGTCGAGATCAAGGACAAGACGGTCACGGCCTTTATCGGCCCGTCGGGCTGTGGCAAGTCCACCTTCCTGCGCTGTCTCAACCGTATGAACGACACCATCGACATCTGCCGCGTCGATGGGGAGATCCTGCTCGATAACGAGGACATCTACGACAAGCGCGTTGATCCCGTGCAACTGCGCGCCAAGGTGGGGATGGTCTTTCAAAAGCCCAACCCGTTTCCCAAGTCGATCTACGACAACATCGCCTATGGCCCGCGCATTCACGGACTGGCGCGCAACAAGGCCGATCTAGACGAGATCGTCGAGAAATCCCTGCGTCGCGGGGCGATCTGGGACGAGGTGAAGGACCGCCTTCACGCACCTGGAACGGGACTGTCGGGTGGCCAGCAGCAACGCCTGTGTATCGCGCGTGCTATTGCGACCGAACCCGAAGTGCTGCTCATGGATGAGCCGTGTTCCGCGCTTGACCCGATTGCTACCGCGCAGGTCGAGGAGCTGATCGACGAATTGCGCGAGAACTACTCGGTGGTCATCGTGACCCACTCGATGCAACAGGCCGCCCGCGTGAGCCAGAAAACCGCCTTCTTCCACCTCGGCAATCTTGTGGAATACGACGACACAACGGCGATCTTCACCAACCCGCAAGACAGCCGCACCGAATCCTATATCACTGGCCGTATCGGCTAAGGGAGACGAGACAGATGATGAATGAAGAAAAGCATATCGCCTCCGCCTTCGATCGCGACCTCGAAGCCATTCAGGCGCTCATCATGAAGATGGGTGGGCTGGTTGAGGAGAACCTCACCAATGCCGCACGTGCCCTTGAGGACCGCGACACCGAACTGGCCGAAAAAGTCCGGGCCGCCGATAAGGTGATCGACAAGCTCGAAGAAGAGGTCAACGAGGAGGCCGCGCGCCTCATCGCGTTGCGTTCGCCCACGGCGGGAGATCTGCGCACCGTGCTGACGGTGATGAAAATCGCGACCAATCTGGAGCGCTGCGGCGATTATGCCAAGAACCTCGCCAAGCGGACGGGCGTTCTGGCCGAGATGAACCCGATCGAAGGGGCAGGGGCGTCCCTGCGCCGCATGGCCCGCGAGGTCGAGGAAATGCTGCGTCTGGCCCTTGATGCCTACCTGCGCCGCGATGCCGAATTGGCCGAGACCGTGCGTCATCGCGATCTTGACGTTGACCAGATGTATAACGGGCTGTTCCGCGAATTTCTCACCTTCATGATGGAAGACCCGCGCCACATCACCGCCTGTATGCACCTGCATTTTATCGCCAAGAACATCGAGCGCATGGGCGACCACGCCACCTCCATTGCCGAGCAGGTGATCTACCTCGTCACGGGTGAACTGCCCGAAGAACCGCGCCCGAAAGGCGACCTGACATCGCGTCAGGATCTTGGACCGGAGCTTGAGCAATGAACGTGGCCGCTCCACGGGTTCTGGTCGTCGAGGACGAACCCGCACAACGCGAGGTTCTCTCCTACAACCTCGAAGCCGAAGGCTTTGCCGTTTCGCGTGCCGAGGATGGTGACGAGGCATTGCTGTGCGTGGATGAGGACCAGCCTGACATCATCGTGCTGGATTGGATGCTGCCTGGCGTGTCGGGGATCGAGATTTGCCGCCGCCTGAAAATGCGAGCAGAGACCCGCAACATTCCGATCATCATGCTGTCGGCCCGATCCGAAGAGGTCGACCGTGTGCGCGGGCTGGAGACTGGGGCGGATGATTATATCGTCAAACCCTATTCGGTCCTTGAACTCATGGCCCGTGTGCGCACCCAGTTGCGCCGCGTAAGACCCGCCGCAAGCGGTCAGGTGCTCGAATTTGACGACATCAAACTGGACGCTGAAACGCACCGCGTCACCCGCGGCGAACACTCCCTAAAGCTCGGGCCGACGGAATTCCGCCTGCTGTCGACCTTCATGGAGAAACCGGGTCGTGTGTGGTCACGTGAGCAATTGCTTGATCGTGTCTGGGGCCGCGATATCTACGTGGACACTCGCACCGTCGACGTTCACATCGGGCGATTGCGCAAGGCCCTGTGCCAGCACGGTGGAGGCGATCCCGTGCGCACGGTGCGCGGCGCGGGCTACGCTCTGGGCTAGGTAAACACCCCGTAAATGACGAAAACAGGGCGCCTCTGACGCCCTGTTTGCTGTGTCGCTATCCCATCACTTTCGTGCCGAGGTCGTGGCCTTCGGAAGCGGTGGCCTTCGCTTGCTCATCGCGCAACTCCTCGACCGTGCGTACGTGTTTACGTGCGGCGCCTTCCCAGTCGCGGGTCGCAACGGTCGGATTTTCCAAACGCTTCTTCGCACCCTCGATCTCGCCCGCGTATTGCGGGAGCCATTCGGCCTGCGCCACCACCATTTCGTCAACCATCTGCCACACCTCGTCAGGGGTGCAAATCGCGCCGACAAGCGGATCGTGCAGGACCGCCTGTTTCAAAAGCATCAGATCGCCCGTCACCGCCGCTTTCACGCTCATGCGCTGGACATTGACGGAGACGTTGCAGGTGGCCTGACAGGCATCGGGCAGGGTAATCCCCTCCACCATGTTGATCCCGAAACGGTCGATAAAGCCCGTGCTTTCGATGATGCAGTCTTCGGGCAGGTTGGTGATTGTGCCGCCGTTTTTGACGTTGAAATGCCCGCGATAGGTGCGTCCCGTCTCCAGCGCTTCCAGAATCCACGAGGCGTGTTCGTCGGTGCGTTCATAGGTCGAAAGATCGGTTCCCGCTTCTTCGAGGAATTTGGGGAAATCCGTTTCAAACCAATTGCGGTTCTCGGTGCTATAACGCAGGTAGCCGCCCGTTTCCCCGTGTATCCAGCCATCGAGCGAGATCCAGTCGTTAATTGCCTCTGGCCGCTTGCGATACCACGGCAGGTATTCGCTGAGATGTCCGTTGCTCTCGGTGGAGTAATAGCCAAACCGCTTGAGCACATCGATGCGCACCTTTTCCTGTTGCGAATAGGCAGGATGCGCCTCAAGCGCGTCGATCAATTCCTGCGAGCCGATCTGACGCCCGTTGTGGCGGATATCGAGATACCATGTTTGGTGATTGATCCCCGAGCAGATGATGTCGACTTCTTCAAACGGCACTTTCAGCGCGCGGGCGATCTGGCGGTGGCCGTTCTGGACGCCGTGGCAAAGGCCTACGGCATTGACGCCGCCGTATTCGATCGCGGCCCAAGTCATCATGACCATCGGGTTGGAATAGTTGAGCAGGAGCGCGTCCTTCTCCGCCAACTCCTTGATATCGGCGCACAGCTCCAGCATGAAAGCGATGCCGCGCTGGCCATAGAGGATGCCGCCAGCACAGATGGTATCTCCCACGCATTGATCCACGCCGTATTTGAGCGGAATGCGGATGTCGTCGGCGAAGGCTTCCAGACCACCGATGCGCACGAAGTTCATGATATAGCGCGCATCCTTGAGTGCCTCACGGCGGTCGGTGGTGGCGGTGATGCGGGTCTTCAGACCGTTGACCGCGACGATCTTCTCGACGATCTGGCGCACCATGTCGAGATTCTTGGCGTTGATGTCATGGAGGGCAAATTCCACCTCCTCGAACTCAGCGACACAGAGAATGTCGGAGACGAGTTTCTTGGTGAAACCTACAGAACCAGCACCGATGATACATATCTTGAAAGTCATGTCACAGGATCCTTTTGACGAAGATGGGTGAGAAACGCGCGGTGGCCGATGGCCTTGGAAGCCGCGCGTTTGTATTCGGAAATCAACTCCTGCGCCGTCTTGCGCGCCTTGGGGCGCTCGGTGGCGGGCAGGGTGGCCTTGCCTGCCGCTTTGGACAGCAGTCCAAGACCGTCGAGAACAGGGTTAACCAATTGGTGCCCCACATGGGGCAGGGACATGGGCAAGGGCGTGAAGTCCTCTGGTCCTGGAATCTTTTGCGCTGCACGGGCCGCGAGATCACGAACCGATTGCGGGTGGCTCTCCGCCACGTCACACCAGAAGGCGCTGTCTCGCCGTTCGGAGGCATAGTGCAGGCGGATGAAGTCGCGGAAATCGTCCACCTGACGCGCGCAGGCGGCATTGAAACGCGTCTCCGCCTCACTGGTGCCCATGAGCGCGGCCAGCATCATCAGTTGCACGATGGTGCCGTGGATTGAGGTGGCCTCCAGTGGCTCAAGGAAGGAGGAGGACAGACCGAGGGCAACGGTATTGCCGATCCATTGTCGGTCAAGGCGGCCCGCGTCAATTTCGATATCCGCGCGCGGGGTAATGGGATGGCCGAGCGCGGCCTCGATCTCGCGCTGTGCCTCTTCGGGTGTGGTATGTGCGTCCGAATAGACATAGCCGCAGCCATAGCGTTCCTGCGTCGGGATACGCCACATCCAGCCGCTCTTTTGCGCCCATGCCAGTGTAACGGGGTCGATTTCTTCTCCGTCAGGAATATCGAGCCAAAAGGGCATGGCACGATTGACGGGCAGCACATCGCCGTAGCTTTGCCATTTCGCGCCAAGCGGACCAATGAGCGCCCGCTTGAACCCTGTGCAATCGATAAAGAAATCGGCTGACAATTCCGCACCACTCTCGAAGCGAAGCCGTTCGATCCCCGCCGTTCCGGTCTCGATGCCGATAACCTGATCGTCAATAATATCAATGCCCTGCGCCTGTTTCTTGAGAAACTTACCCGCCAGCGCTTGATCGAAGTGGAAGGCGTGGTGGAAGGGGCCAAGCGGCAGGAGCTTGTCACCCCTCCGCCCGTAGGGCGACTTTCCCTTTGCCATGAGATGGGCGAAGAGGTGGGGATCGGCCACGGGCTTGCCTGCGCCCACCTGATAGGCGTCCAGCCAGTTGCCCGTGCGTCCCGTGACCTGCGTCGGGTCATCGATCGGACCGTCATAGCTGTGGCCGAGCCTTCGCCAGTCGCGGTGGCGGATGCCGAATTTGATCGTCGCGCCCGTCTCGCGCAGGAAGTCCATCTCGTCGATCCCGAGATGCCGCAGCATCATGCGAAAGACCGCCGTGGTGCCTTCGCCCACTCCGATGGTGCCGATTTTGGAGCTTTCCACGACGGTGAATCGGATGGGGGCTTTGGCCCGCTCTGCCGCATCGCGCAGCATCAGCGCGGCGAGCCATCCCGCCGTGCCGCCGCCGACGATGCAGATATGTGCGGGCCAAGCCATTGTTACGACGCCTTTTTCAGACCCGAACGGGCCCATTCGGGGTTCCATTTGCCATGTGCCTCAAGCAGATCGGAGACAAGCTCCCAAATCTGGTCGAGATCCAGCTCGGCCGCTGTGTGCGGGTCGAGCATGGCGGCGTGGTAGATGTGGCGCACATCCTCGGTCAGAAGCGCCTGAACCGTGAGATCCTGCACGTTGATATTGGTGCGCATCAACGCGACCAGTTGCGGCGGGATGTCCGTGACCACCGTGGGCTGCAAACCGTTGTGATCGACCAGAACAGGCACTTCCACGGCGCAACCTTCGGGCAGTTGGGGGATATATCCCTTGTTGCCGATATTGCCGTAGATCACGCTCGGCTCGCCCGTGACGATGGAGTTGATGATCTGCGAAGCGTATTCGTGGCTGTCCTTGAGTTTCGGCGCGTCTTCGGTCTTGAGCTTCTCTGCCTCCTTTTCCCAGTTCTCGATCTGCTCCACGCAACGCACGGGGTATTCATCGAGCGGAATGCCGAATTTCTCGATCAGGTCGGGACGGTCCCGTTTGATGAAATAGGGGGTGTATTCAGCGAAGTGTTCCGAGCTTTCGGTAACGAAATAGTCCAGACGTGTGAGCATCTCGTAGCGCACCTTGTTGGGGCAGCGCGGGTTCCAATGCGACGGTTTGGGCAGACGCCCCTCACGGTAGCCCGCCTTGAGCGCGGGATAGAGGTCTTTGTAGCTGCCATCGGGTTGGCGGTGTTCGAAACGGGTGAAGAAGGCCATGTGGTTGATGCCAGCGGCCTTGTAGCGGATCTCCTTGAGCGGGATATCGAGGTCACGCGCGAGTTCAAAGGCGGTGCCTTGCACCGAGTGGCACAGGCCGACCTGACGGATATGCGGATATTTCGCCGCAATCGCCCATGTGTTGATCGCCATAGGATTCACGTATTGCAGCATCACGGCCTCGGGCGCGACCTCGGTGAGATCCTCACAGATCGACCAAAGGTGTGGCACGGTGCGCAGACCCCGCATGATCCCGCCGATGCCGAGCGTGTCGGCAATGGTCTGGCGCAGGCCGAATTTCTTGGGCACCTCGAAGTCGGTAATGGTGCAGGGATCATAGCCGCCGACCTGGAAACAGCAGACGACGAAATCTGTGCCCGTGAGCGCCTCGCGCTGGTTTGAGTAGGTCTTAACGGTGGCCTTTCCTCCAAGGGACGCGGCCATTTTTCCGACGATGATCTCGGATTCTTCGAGACGTTTGGGGTTGATATCCATCAGGCGGATTTCAGCATCCGCAAGCGCAGGGCGCAGCAGGATGTCGCCAGCGATGTTGCGCGTGAAAACAGCGGAGCCTGCACCGATGAAGGTGATGACGGTTTTGGACATGGGAGTATCCTTAAGATTGTATTTTCAAGTTGCGATTTCAAAGGCCGCACGCACGAGGCGGCGGGTGTAGTCGGTTTGCGGGGTGACAAGAACGTTTTCGGTCGGACCTTGTTCGACGATCCGGCCGCGTTGCATGACCATCACGCGGTGACACAGGGCGCGCACCACTTTGAGGTCGTGTGAGATGAAGAGGTAGGACAGGCCCTTTTCGCGCTGCAGCTTGCGCAACAACTCAATGATCTGGGCCTGCACCGAGAGATCGAGCGCGGAGGTCGGCTCGTCGAGCAGGATGAACTCCGGCTCCAGTGCGATAGCCCGCGCGATGGCAAGGCGCTGGCGCTGGCCACCCGAAAACTCGTGTGGAAAACGGGAGGTGATTGTATCGGGAAGCCCTGCATCGCGCAGAGCCTGTTTGACACGTTCCAGACGGTCAGAACGCCCCGATCCTATGCCGTTGACGATCAGGCCCTCTTCGATGATCTGGCGCACGGACATGCGCGGATTGAGCGAGGCAAAGGGGTCTTGGAATACCACCTGCATCTGCTGGCGAATGGGTTTCATGCCCTTGCGGTCAAGTTGGTCCACGCGGGTGCCTTTGAAGGTAACAGCCCCCGAATTGAGCCGCCCCAGACGCATCATTGCCATGCCGAATGTGGTTTTGCCAGAGCCGCTTTCTCCAACGATGCCAAGGGTTTCACCCCGTTTGAGATCAAGCGATAATCCGTCCACGGCGTGCAGATCGGTAAAGCGACCCCGAAAGGCACCGCCTTTGCGCAGGGTGAAGGTGACATGAACCTTCTCGGCCTTCAGCACGGTTTCGGGCGTCCCTTCGAGAGGTTCTGCCACGCCCTTGGGATCCGAGGCGATCAAGCGGCGTGTGTAGGGATGCGTAGGATTTGCAAAAATCTCCTCGGTCGACCCGTCCTCGCGCACTTCGCCATGCTGCATGACATAGACATGATCGGCGAACTGGCGGACCACGGTGAGGTCGTGGGTGATGAGGATCACACCCATGCCGTAGCGTTTCTTGAGGTCGTCGATGAGATGCAGGATTTGCGCCTGCACCGTCACGTCGAGCGCGGTGGTCGGTTCATCGGCGATGAGCACATCGGGCTTGTTGGCAAGCGCCATGGCAATCATCACACGCTGGCGCTGGCCGCCCGAAAGCTGGTGCGGATACTGTTTGAGCCGCGCTTCTGGGTCGGGGATCTGCACCTCTTCAAGACGGTCGCGCGCCTGCGCCATCGCCTCTTTGCGCGAGACCTTCTGGTGCAGCATGATGCCTTCGATCAACTGCGCCCCGATGGTGTAGACGGGATTGAGCGAGGACATCGGCTCCTGAAAGATCATCGACAGGCGATTGCCGCGCAGGCGACGCATCTCCTTGTCGTTCATCTTCGCCATGTCCGTGGCTTCGTATTCGATCCGCGTTCCATCGGATACGGTGGCACGTTTGGACAGAAGCCGCATGATGGCGCGCGCGGTGACGGATTTCCCCGAGCCGCTTTCGCCCACCAGCGCGATTGTTTGGCCCTTGGTGAGGCGGAAGGAGACATCGCGCACGGCTTCGACCATGCCGCCGTCCACGGCGAAGGACACACCGATGTTGCGGGCATCAATCAGGGGCGGTTGGGAGGTTGGTGCTGTATCAGGCATCTTGGCAACTCCTAGTAGGGATCAATCGCGTCGCGCAGCCCGTCGCCCAGAGCGTTGAACGCAAAGACGGCAAGCAGGACGAACCCGACAGGGGACAAAATCCACGGGTAAGACCCGATGACGGAGAAGGTGCCCGCATCCTGAAGCATCAGACCCCATGAGATCATCGGCGGCTTCACGGCGAGGCCGAGGAAGCCCAGAAAACTCTCCAGCAGGATGATCGTGGGGACACCGAGCGTGACCGAGACGATCACATGGCTCAGCACGTTGGGCAGGATGTGGCGGGTGATGATGCGCGCGTCACTTGATCCCACAGCCTGAGCAGCACGCACGTAGTCGATGCGGCGCAGGGACATGGTTTTCGAACGCACCTCGCGACTTAGTTGCGCCCATCCGAGACCCACGATCACCAACACCACGAAGGTGATGAAGAGCGGGGAGGGGGCCGTGGCGGGGATCAGGGTGGCCAGTGCGAGATAGAGCGGCAGTTGCGGGAAGGCGAGGAACACTTCGACCAGACGTTGCAGCCACAGGTCGAAGCGTCCGCCCAGATAGCCCGATGTGATGCCGACCATGGTGCCGATAATGGTGATCAGGGTGACGGAGACCAAGGCAATCGCCAGCGACACCCGCGCCCCGATAATGCCGCGTGAGAAAATATCGCGGCCCAGTTTGTCCGTGCCCAGCACATGGAAGGTGCCCCCATCGGTGGGCGCGAAGAAATGACGCTTCGCCGTAAACAACCCCATGAAGTCATAGGACCAGCCCTTCCCGAAAAAGCGCAACGGGATCGGGTTTTCCAGATCTGGTGCGGCGATCGGCTGGAACGTCACGGGGTCGAACTCGTCGCCTTCGGTGACGCGGTAGAGCACGGGGGTAAGCTGCCAGCCGTTCTGGGTATGGTAGAAGCTCACTTTGTCGGGCGGCGCGAAGGCAATGGAGGCCGACTTGGGGTTCATCGGAGCAAAGAAGGAGCCGAAGAAGGCCACGACAAGCAGCATCGTCACCAGTGTCAGACCGATCATTCCGGGCGTGGAGCGACGGAAACGGCGCCACACCAGCGCACCATAGCTCTGGCTTTCGGTGTTGACGGTGGACAGGCGCGCGTCGGCGGCTTCGCCCTCATAGATTGCATCCGCACCGAGCGCGATTTCCGTGATCTCAGGATCGGAGTTGGCGGAGGTGTTGGCGTGATTGCTCATGTATCGTTCCCCACACGAATACGCGGATCAAGCGCAACGAGAAGGAGATCGGCGATGATATTGCCGATGATCAATGTCACACCGAGGATCAGTAGGAAGGAGGCCGTCACCATCACGTCGCCCAAACCCATGGAGCCGACGATGGCGGGGCCGACCGTGGCCAGACCGAAGACGATGGCCACTTCGATTTCGCCCGTGAGCATATAGGGCAGCACAACGCCCTGATAGGCCACCAGCGGGTGAAGCGCATTGGGGACCGCGTGGCGCATGATAACGGTGCTTTCAGACAGCCCTTTGGCGCGCGCGGTTTCGACGTATTGCATGTTGGTCGTGTCGAGCAGGTTCGCCCGCATGACACGCATATTGTAGGCCAGACCACCGAGGGTCGCGACGAAGATCACGGGCCAGACGTGTTTGATCAAATCCCACAGCTTCGCCCAGTTGAAATCGAGAAAGCCCACCCAGTAATCCTGACCGCCGTAGCGTGTGGAATGGAAGGAACCGATACCCTGCACATCGAGGCGGAAGGCGAGGATGTAGAGGATCACCAGCGCCAGAAGGAAACGCGGGATCGTCATGCCCATGAAGGCCACGAAGGACAGGATGGTATCTATCCACGAATACTGGCGGGTGGCGGCAATGATGCCGAAGGAGATGCCGAGGATCGACGCGAGGATGTGGCAGGTCAGGGCCAGTGCAAGGGTGCGCGGCAGACGCTCTGCGATCACGGTCGAAACGGGTTTGTTGTAATAATAGGAGTGGCCGAAATCGCCCTGCGTGACGATGCCCGTGATCCAGCGGACATAGCGGATGACCAGCGGATCGTTGAGGCCGTTATCGATGCGGTACTGTTCGGCAAAGGCCCGCGCGGCTTCTACCGAGGCGTTGCCTTGCGAGATCATCTGACCTTGCAGGTAGTCGGCATAATCCCCTGGCGGGGCGTTGATAATGACGAACGTGATAATGCTCATCACCAGAAGCACAGGGATCGCTTGAAGTATCCGAATGGCCAGAAAACGTAACATTGGATGTGCTCTTTTCAGCCGCTCATGCGGTCTTTGTGTTGGGGAGCGCGCGAGTTGCGCGATGTGGTTGATCTGCGTGGGGCAGGGGAAACCCGCGCCCCACGCTTTCGGTCACGGTCTTGGCGACCGTTGGGAGGACCTACTTATTCCATCGGTCCGTCGCTTCCCGGCGCGCCGGGCAGCGCTTCGGGATAGACCTGATGATCCTGCTGGGCATCTTCTGCGACGTAGACACGCTCGCGGATGATGTTGTCTTCCGCCCAGTTGAACATGAAGATCGGTGCGCCCGCAGGAACGTTCGAGAAGCGTTTGTTGATGATCAACGCCCCGGGATACTGCGTGAGACCGATTGCTGGCATGTTGGTGGTGTAAAGCTTCTGATAGGTCTTCATCAGCTCGGCACGTTCAACAGGATCGCGGCTGGCAATGAAGGCATTGACCACATCCGCCATCTCCTGCTCCCACAGCAACAGATCAAGCTCGCCATCAGCGTTCGCATAGTGACCTTCGGCGGTCTGCGGACCCGTCGGTGCCAGTTGCGGCGTGTTCTGGATCACTGTGACGAGGTTTGGCGGGTTGCGTAAGGTTTGCCAGTCGTATTCGCCCGAACGCCGCAGAGCATCGCGGTCGTTGTTGGAAACGATGTTCGGCGTCACCTTGAGCCCGATGTCCTCCATCATCGCCACGATACCTTCGGTGAGGTTCTTGTCGGTGGCATAGTCGGAGGTGGTCAGGAGCGAGATGTTCACATCCACACCGCCCGCAGTGTCTTCGGGGAAGTTCAGGAAGCCGTTGCCATCGGTATCGACCAGCCCGACCTCGGCGAGGAGCGCCTTGGCTGTCTCGACGGAGTAGGGGTAGTAGACCGTGCTGTCGGCATCATAGTAGGACGTGCCCGCATGAAGGCCACCCGGATAGATCGCGGTAAACGGACCTTTGACAAGCGAGTTGCCGAGGCGTTCACGATCAATCCCGTAGGAAACGGCCTGACGGAACTTCAGGTTGCGGTTCAGCTCGCGGATCGCTTGTTCGCGCTCGTCAGGTTGACCCCAGCCGTTGCCCGACAGGTTCGGATAGAGCGAATAACCGATGATGCGCGGACCGAATTCAAGCTTCGCGGGAGCATCTTCGCGTGCCGATGAGCGGAGGCTTTCGACAAAGTTTTCCGCCTGTTCGAGGTTGGAGAAGTCACCCGTGCCAGCCACAGCCTGCACATCGCGATCCCCCCATGTGGAGAGGCGGTAGTGCATCTCGTCGAGGTAGGGGAGCTGTTTTCCTGTCTCGTCCACCTTCCAGTAGTAGGGGTTGCGACGCATGATGATGATGTCGTCGGGACGGTATTCCACAGTCACCCACGCCCCCATTACGGGAACGTTCATCATTTCGGGCGGGAAGGCGTTCTTATACTCTTCTACCGTGTTGTCCGAATAGCTGGGATGCTCGGGCTTGAGGATATGCGACGGACCAGGGCAGAAGTTGCCGTAGGCCATGTTGTAGAGAACCTGCTCGGGGAAGGGGGTCTGGAAGTGGAAATTGAACGTGTAGTCGTCCACTCGTTCCAGCGTCGTGCCTTCGCCAAAGGAAGCCTGCGTCGCACCGTTGAGCGGTGTGATGTCAGGATTGAGGACGTGGTCGTTCCAGTAGAACTCGATATCGTCCATGTCGAAGGGATCGCCATCCGACCATTTCGCACCCTCGATGAGATGCACGGTCAGGGTCTTGCCATCCTCGGACCATTCCCACGACTTCGCGAGATTGGGCATGGGTTCGAGATCTTCGGGCTCGATCATGAAGAGGGGGCCAGTGCGCGTCAGACATTCCGACAGGCCAATGTCGATCCCGCCCCAGCCCTGTGACTGGCCCGCGATGTAGTTCCACCCCTCGGGGCGTCCACCGATGACATGGCGCATCACATCGCCATAGACACCAGGACCATCGGGCATGTTCGCGGTCTTGTAGACCAGAGGCTCGGCAGGCAGGCGCTCTTCGACGGGTGGCAGCTTGCCAGTTTCAACGAATTTCTTCGTCACCCATTCGGGTTCGGAATAGCTGTCGAGCGCGCGGTATTCGAAAACATCCGAGCGTTTGACGAAAACAGGCTCGCCCTGCGCATCGAAGGCGGGCGGCGGCGGTGGCGTTGTCGGCTCGACCATCTGCGCCTGTAGCGCAGTGGCGGAAACGGAGATTGACAGCACGGCATATGCCGTACCTCTCAGAAATGTATACATATTCCCTCCCTATGCCGCATTGCGCGGCCTGTATTGCGGCTGCTGCCGCTATTCGTTCTACGGGTGCGGCCATTCCTCCAACAGCGGCGCCTCCCGTGTATCAAAGGTTGCGCGGGCAGGGGGATGGTCACAATCCCGAAACTGACGTATCTTTTCCGAGTTTCTAAGATTGGCGCTGCCGTGGGAGAGCAGGGACTCGTTATGACTCGTGAAAAATCACCGCGCCGCGAGGCGGGAATCCCCAAGCACGAACGCCAATTCTACGCCCGTGATCGAGCTTTCGGACGTTTCGGAATTCGGACATTTGCGCCCACCACGATGGATATTCCTCATTGGCACGGGCACGTGGAGTTGAACTTTTGCGTCGATGGCGAATTGGTCTACGATTTCGATGGATCACGCATAAAAGTGCCCGAAAACACCTTTGCAATGTTCTGGGCTGGGGTGCCGCATCAGTTGCTCGACGTGCGTGAAAAACCGGGGCGCGCACCGCGTTTATGCAATATTTACCTGCCTTCTGATATGTTTCTGATGATGCCGCATATCGCGCGGTTGCAGGTGGCTTTGCTGGCAGGGGGCGTGATATCGGCGCCCAAGGACCTCTGTGACCACCGCCGTATGCAGGGTTGGTACGAGGATTATCGCACTGGCGATGTGGAACGGATCGAGGTTGTGAAAATGGAACTCAACGCCTTGTTCCGCCGCATTTTGCTCGACGAACTGACGCCACTTCATGCGCCAGACAGAGTTGATGATCCAAACGAACGGGCACTGTATTCGGCGCATATTCGTCACGTGGTGGAGATGGTGCGTTTCATTCTGGAAAATCTCGAGAAGCCGATCCGCAATGCCGACGTCACAGCCGTGACAGGGCTGCACGAAAATTATGCGATTACATTGTTCTCACGAGTCATGCGAACTCCGATCAAAAAGTTTGTCGTTCGTCTGCGCCTGATCCGCGCACGCGGTTTGCTCATCGAAAGTACGCTGCCGATCGCACGGGTCGCGGAAGTGTCGGGGTTTTCCTCGACATCGCAATTCTACGCGCATTTCAAAACCGCATACGGAATGCCGCCAAATGCCGTGCGAGAGCATTACATCAACATGGAGCTGCGATAGGGCGTGAAGAAAAGGGTTTGAGCGTGTAGTGATAAGGTGCTGCGTCGCGTGCTGGGGTATGCTCATAATCGGTATTATGTAAAGGACGGACGTGGTGAGAAGCGCGACTTAGAGAGCGAAATATGTTTAGATACAGAGACTAACCGCCCTCTATTAAACCAACTCCATTGCTCCAATTAACGTTACCGACCAATACGCATGCGCTTAATCCCGATACTCTGACGCGCCGCACAGCCTACGATGACCGCAACCTTACCCGCACCACAGGCTGCGCAATCCATTCATTTTAATGGACCGTAGCGTCGGTGCGAGTGATGCACACGGACAGATAGACAAACGCGCAAAAGTCCTGCCCATCTATGCGGTAAACTGCGAAAAATGACGGCATCCCCCGTTCGTCGGATGGCAAAGCGCTTTTGTTCGCGGCAAAAACCTATGACGTAAATATAACAGAACAAAGTAGCGTTGGGTAACTTTGCGGATTGCTTGAGGAAAATCGGTTCGACGTGATTGCTAAATTTTACCGCTACTGCATGTTGACTCTATCTACCCAAAGTTGCTTTTTGAATGCTGCTAGAGGGTTCGGGGGATCGAGTGAACAATAGCTTTGCAATTGAAACGCTCCGAAAAATTACCGCATCACAGACGGTCGAGTGTGTCTGGCGCGCGCTGCATCAAGCTATTGAGGCGGCTGGTTTCGGACAAGCGCTCTATGCGCTGACACGGTTTCGCACGGACAAGAGCATGGGCGAGTCGATGGGACATCTTATCCTGTCGAGCTATCCCGCCGAATATATGCATGCCTTTATCGGCCCGCGAGAACGCTACCGCATTGCTCCAATGGCGCAATGGGCGCTCGATAACGTCGGCACCCAATCCTGGGACTACGTCGAGACAATCCGCAACAGTCTTTCGTCCGAGCAGTTGGAGCTCATTGAGTTCAACGCCAAATACGGGCTGAATGCGGGCATCACCATCGGATTCCCCTCCAGCCGTAGACATGAGAAAGGCGGGATCGGCCTCGCGCTTGCTCCGCACAGTGGCACGCAGGCTGACGCCAACGCGCTCTGGGCCAAATATGGCGAGGTTCTCGAAACGATCTGCCATGTTGCGCATCTGAAGTTCCAGACCCTGCCGATGCCTGTGCGTGTTCTCTCGCCACGTCAGCGTGAGGTGCTTGAATGGGTCGGAGAAGGAAAATCCACCGCTGACGTGGCCGAAATTCTCGGCGTCACCATTGCCACGGTGGACAAGCACCTGCGCAATGCCCGCGAGGCTCTCAATGTGGAAACCACAGCACAGGCGGTTCTGCGCGCCTCCGTTTACAACCAGATCTACGCCGAAGCGTGAGCGGATTCCTGCGCATCACGGCACGCCACGCGGACCTGTGAGCCAAAGCCTGATACGTTGGCGCAAAAGGTAGGGTTTTCCAGACTTTAATCCCGACTGCGATCTGCGCAAGTTAGGCACGTTCCGTCGACATGTGCTTGGCACTGGAACTTGGGGGCAATGTGACAGTCGGTCTGTTTGCGACGACATTGTTCCTCGGCCATTGTTACCGGCCAGAGGGGACGGTCATATTGATCTGGTCGTCACCTTCGCCGAGGTAGTTTGTAACAAGTACGTGCGCCTCACTCATCCCGATTGTGGTGTTCGAAAGTTCAGCGGCGTGGCGGACAACCGCCACGCCGCACGCCTTTGGCACGTCCCTCCCTCCTTCCAAGCCCCCTGCCCTTAAGCGTGTCATTATTATCGCCGCGCCCTCACAATTATCGCCGCGTCCTCACAATTATCGCCGCGTCCTCACATCACACCGAAGCGCCACGCACGAAAAAGGCCGACGCAAATTGCGCCGGCCTTTCACTAAGATCACATCCCGTCCGTGACGGGTGCGAAGGAATTTAGCCCTGCATCGCTTTCGCGACTTCAGCGGCGAAATCTTCTTCTTCTTTTTCGATGCCTTCGCCGACTTCCATACGGACAAAGCCAACGATTTCCGCACCTGCTTCAGCCGCAGCTTTGGCAACGGTCAGATCGGGGTTCACAACGAAAGCCTGACCAAGAAGGGTCGATTCCGCGATGAACTTGGCCATGCGGCCTTTGATCATGTTCTCGATGATGTTCTCGGGCTTGCCGCTTTCGCGTGCGATGTCGATCTGAACCTGACGCTCTTTTTCGACAACAGCCGCGTCAAGAGACGCCTCGTCGAGGCCCTGCGGGTTGGCAGCAGCGATGTGCATCGCAACCTGCTTGCCGAAGGCTTCGTCACCGCCTTTGAGGCCAACGAGCACACCGATTTTGCCAAGGCCATCGGCCGCAGCGTTGTGGACATAGGTCACAACAGTGTCGGCTTCGATTTTGGCCATGCGGCGCACGGACATATTCTCGCCGATGGTGGCGATTTTGTCGGTCACGGTGTCGGCAACGGATTTGCCACCGAGATCGGCAGCAGCCAGCGCTTCGACGTCGGCGACGCCAAGAGCGGCACCAGCAATGTCACGGACCATGGATTGGAAATCGGCGTTTTTAGCAACGAAGTCGGTCTCGGAGTTGACTTCAACCGCAACACCCTTGCCACCCTCGACGGCGACGGCCACGAGGCCCTCAGCGGCGGTACGGCCGGATTTCTTGGCGGCTTTCGCCAGACCTTTGGTGCGCAGCCAGTCAACGGCCGCTTCCATGTCACCGTCGGTTTCGACGAGCGCTTTTTTCGCGTCCATCATGCCCGCGCCGGTGGATTCGCGCAGTTCTTTAACCTGTGCAGCTGTGATTGCCATGTCGGCTCTCCTCGCAAAATTCTGGGATCGGTTACGGGGGCGGGTCTAACCCGCGCCCCGTGTCTGTTTTGTGACGCCTCGTAGCAGAGGCATCGCCCTTATTCGGAAGCAGCGGGTGCTTCTGCGGCGGCCTCTTCAGCAACAACCTCTTCGACGGGTGCTTCTTCAAGCGCGCCGAGGTCAACGCCTGCGTTGCCCATTTGCTCGGTCATACCGTCAAGCGCGGCACGTGCCACAAGGTCGGTGTAGAGAGCGATGGCGCGCGATGCGTCGTCGTTGCCAGGGATCACGTAGTCCACGCCGTTGGGCGAGCAGTTGGTGTCGACCACGGCCACAACGGGGATGCCCAGTTTGTTGGCTTCGGCGATGGCGAGGTCTTCTTTCTTCACGTCGATGACGAAGAGAAGGTCAGGCACGCCGCCCATTTCGCGAATACCACCGAGAGAGGCTTGCAGCTTCTCTTGAGCGCGTTCGATGTTGAGGCGCTCTTTCTTGGTGAGGCCTTCGGCGCCCGACTCAAGGCTGGCGTCGATGTCGTTGAGGCGCTGGATCGACTGGGAAACGGTTTTCCAGTTGGTCAGCGTGCCACCGAGCCAGCGGTGGTTCATGTAGTACTGTGCGCATTTCTCAGCGGCTTCGGCAACGGGACCAGCTGCCTGACGTTTGGTGCCGACGAAGAGAATGCGGCCGCCTTTAGCAGCGGTGTCGCGCACGACCTGAAGCGCCTGATCGAGCATCGGCACGGTCTGGGTCAGGTCGAAGATGTGGATGCCGTTACGCGAGCCATAGATGTACTCGCCCATACGGGGGTTCCAACGTTGGGTCTGGTGACCAAAGTGTACGCCAGCTTCCAAGAGCTGACGCATGGTGAATTCGGGAAGCGCCATGCGTTTTTCCTTTCCGGTTTGATCCTTGACGGAGGGTCTCAGGACGACTGTCCCAACCGGTGGACCTGTTCGGGGATGTCTCCCCCGAGGGCCCGCCTCCGTCTGTGAAGTGGTCGCGCGTATAGATCGGATATCGGGGGGTGGCAAGCCCCTACCCGCTTTTGCGGCCTGTTTTCGTGGATTTGGGGCCATTTTCCCTCCCAACATATGCAAATGAGGAAAGCCAGCAAATCGGTATGGCTGTTCTCTTGCCAATTGGTCAAAAAGCGGGGCATCTAGACTGCATGACACAGGCACATGACATATCGCATCACGACATACTCTGCATCGGCTCGGTGCTATGGGATGTCATCGGGCGGTCTGATCGCGCGATGCGGGTTGGATCGGATGTTCCGGGACGGATCGTGCGCGTGCCTGGTGGTGTCGCAATGAACATCGCAATGGCGCTTTCGCGTTTCGGGTTGACGCCCACCTTGCTGACCGCCGTTGGCCGTGACCCCGAGGGCGACGAATTGATCAAGGCCGCTCAGGTGCGCGGGATCGGCACGGGCTATATCTACCGCTCCGACGATCTGCCGACCGACACTTATATGGCGGTCGAGGGTGCAAACGGTCTCATTGCCGCGATTGCCGATGCCCATTCCCTTGAGGCGGCAGGCGCAAAGATCCTGCGTCCTCTAGAGGACGGGCGCCTTGGCACGTCCGAGATACCCTATAGTGGTCCCGTGGCGCTTGACGGAAACCTGACGACGGAACTGCTGCGCGAGATCGCGAAGTCGCCTCTGTTTGCGCAGGCCGATCTTCGTGTGGCGCCCGCGTCCCCTGGTAAGGCCGAGCGCCTTTTGCCCCTGCTGACCCATCCTCGCGCCACACTCTATGTGAACCTTGAGGAAGCGGGTCTGCTCTTGCACACCACCTTCGACACCTCTACGGAAGCCGCCACCGCGCTCATCGACAAGGGCTCGCATCGCGTGCTGGTGACGAACGGCGGACAAGGCGCGACGCTTGCCGATCAAACCGACTGCATTACCCAAACCCCGCCCGAAGTCCTCGTTGCACGCGTGACAGGCGCGGGAGACACCTTCATGGCCGCCCATATCGCCGCTGACCTGCGTGGAGCCAATTCCGAAACAGCCCTCGCCGAAGCCCTCAAGGCCGCCGCCGCTTACGTCTCAGGAGACACACCTTTATGACCACCACCCTGCCCCTCACCCTCGCATCCGATGTCGCCAAAGCACTGGAGGCGAGTGCGCCTGTGGTTGCGCTGGAAAGCACAATCATTACGCACGGGATGCCCTATCCACAAAACGTCGAGACCGCGCGGATGGTGGAGGAAGATGTGCGCGCCGCGGGTGCCACTCCCGCGACCATCGCCATTCTCGACGGCACGTTGCATATCGGACTTGAGGATGCGCAACTTGAGGCACTGGCGCAGGCCAAGGACGTGATGAAAGTCTCGCGTGCCGACATGCCCGTTTGCATCGCAAAAGGCGCAACGGGTGCTACAACTGTCGCCGCCACCATGATCGCCGCCCATATCGCAGGGATCGGCACCTTCGCCACGGGTGGCATCGGTGGTGTGCATCGCGGGGCGAGCGAAACCTTTGATATCTCCGCCGACCTGCTCGAACTCGCGCAAACCCCTGTCACCGTGGTGGCCGCAGGTCCGAAAGCCATTCTCGACATTCCTAAAACACTCGAAGTGCTGGAAACCAACGGCGTGCCCGTCATCGCCTACGGGCAAGACGAGTTGCCGGCCTTCTGGTCGCGCGGCTCTGGCATTACCGCCCCCCTGCGTCTCGACGATGCAGCCGCCATCGCGGCATCCGCGAAGATGCGCGCGGCAATGGGCCTTTCGGGCGGACAATTGGTTGCCAACCCGATCCCGGAGGCAGACGAGATTACCCGCGATGTGATCGGCCCTGTGGTGGATACGGCGCTTGCCGAGGCAGAGACGAAAGGGATCGCGGCCAAGGACGTGACTCCCTTCCTCCTGCAACGGATTTTCGAGCTGACCGAAGGCCGCTCGCTGACCGCGAATATCGCTTTGGTGCGTAATAACGCGCGCCTTGCCGCGCAGATCGCACAGCATTTGGCCAAAGGGTAAGTGTTTCGCACGCTTTTTACATCACGCCTCATTGTGAACTGCGCTCAACACACCTAAATTCGAGCCGAAGACCGTAGTTCACGTGCGCGCAGGATCCGGACCACCAAAATGACCAACCCGTTCGAAGAAGATACCCACCCCAAACACAAGCGCGGGGGATTTTTCGGCTGGCTACGTGCCTCGTTCCTTACGGGTCTCGTGGTCGTCGCTCCTATCGGCCTGACCGCCTATGTGATCTGGACCGTGATCGGCTGGGTCGATGGCTGGGCGCTGACCTTCGTGCCGCAGAAATTCCAGCCCGAGCAATATATCGGCATCAACCTGCGGGGTGTGGGCGTTATCCTCTTCCTGCTCTTCACCATTATCGTCGGCTGGATCGCCAAGGGACTTGTGGGGCGTTCGCTTCTACGTTGGGCCGAAAACCTCGTCGACCGCACTCCGATCGTGCGCTCGATCTACAATGGCGCGAAACAGATTGCCGAGACGGTCTTTGCACAATCGGAGACCTCCTTCGATAAAGCCTGTCTGATCGAATATCCGCGCAAGGGCATCTGGGCCGTGGGCTTTGTCTCTACCGCCGCCAAGGGCGAGATCGCCGAACGCACACCCGAGGGCCGCGACATGCTTTCGGTCTTTGTGCCGACCACACCCAACCCTACATCGGGCTTCCTGCTTTTTTTCCCAAGTGACGAGGTGCAAATGCTCGACATGACAGTGGAAGATGCGGCGAAACTGGTGATCTCGGCAGGGCTCGTCTATCCCAACTCCAAAGGACCGAGCGCGCCCGAAAGCACGCCGCGCCCCTGACCCCTCGCTCCCACTACCTACGCACAGAGTATCATCGCAGCGCGCAGCACAATTTTTTGCGCGTGATAGGAATTGAAACTGATTCAAGCACACGAATGTTTGATTACGACATAATTTCGCGATAGCTTCCGAGTACTTTTACTTAAGGGGGATAATACCTTGAAAAAAATCGTTGCACTTACAGCTGCCATTTCTGCCATTTCTTCGAGCGCCTTCGCACAATCCATGTCCGAGGACGTGGTTGTGGATTCCGCTACTTCCGCAGGCGGAAGTGCCACAGCTATGCTGATGCTTGCGGCTCTCTTTATTCTGGCACTTTCAGCATCGAGTGGCAGCTCGAGCCCAATGCAGGGGTTTCACTAGTTCTTTTCCTACGGCAGTTTAATCCGATCAATCACCGCATCGCGTATCACGCGGTGCGGATGGCGCGACAAGTCGCGTCTTAACTGCGCAAGCAAATCACCCATCCGAAGTGTGCGAGCTTGCGTCCCATTCAACCCGTATCCTGGGGGATAATCATGAAGAAACTCGTAAGTCTCGCGGCAGCTATGACCGTGATCTCTAATACCGCCTTCGCACAATCCATGTCCGAGGACGTGGTTGTGGATTCCGCAACTTCCGCAGGCGGAAATCCTGCCGCCATGGCGCTCCTTGCCGCGCTCTTCCTTCTCGCGCTTACCTCAAGCGCGAGCGGCGGCTCGTTCGGATCGCCATCTGATTTGAACTAGTGGTGGCCCTACAGATTTAAATACATGAAAAAGGTCCCGCCTGCGCGGGGCCTTTTACATGCGTAGGCCGTCTCGCCTAGCTGAACATCTCGGACAGATCGACCGTCCCGCGCTTTCCAATGTCGTCTTTATGCGTACTCAGGAAAGTGTCACAGGCCGCCTGCCCCGCGTGTTTGAGACGTGCCAGCATGACTGGCGAAGGGACCATTTTGGTGCGCACGGAAAGATCGCGCATCATTTCATCGTCAGATATCATATGCACTAGAACAGCCTTCATCAGTCCTTCTGGCATCCGCTTCTCCGCGATCAGGTCGCGCACAAACTGGACCGCGCGCAACTCGCGCAGCAATGATGAGTTGAAGCTGATCTCATTGACACGGTTGCGTATCTCTTCAGGCGTTCTCGGCGTGCCCGTCCGCTCCAGCGGGTTGATATTCACGATCACCACATCATCGGGGTATTGCGGCTCGAACAGGGGAAACAGCGCGGGATTTCCTGTATAGCCGCCATCCCAATAGGGATCGGTCTGCCCCGTCTTGGGGTCGGTGATCTCCACCGCCTGAAAAACCTCGGGCAAACAGGCCGAGGCCAGAATGACATCCTCGCTCACCTCGTCATTGGCAAAGACGCGGATCTTTCCCGTATGGACATTGGTGGTGGAGATGAACAGATCGGGGCCGTCATCCATCGCGCACCCCGAGAGATCGAGATCCTCAACGATCCCTTGGAGCGGATTGGAATAGAACGGCCCGAAGGCATAAGGGCTCATGACGGTGGTCAGCCCGTCAAGAAGCGGCAAGGTCGCCCCTGCCCATGCCGCCATCATCGCCGAAGTCGGTCCGAATTGCGTCAGCCACGACGACACGCGCATGTCCGTCACCGCGCCCATTTCCTCCCAAACCCCATCAAGGGCGGCCCGTGCCTCCGCTCGTCCTCCCCTTGCAAGCCCAGACGCCAGAGCCGCGGCATTGAGCGCGCCCGCCGAGGTACCCGTGATCGCGGCAATCTCGATATCTTCTTCATCGAGCAGACGATCAAGCACGCCCCAGGTAAACGCGCCATGGGCGCCGCCACCTTGAAGCGCGAGGTTGATGCGTTTGGTCATGGGGTCATCCTTCGGATCGGTTGCAAAGGTCGAATATGGATATTTTCAAACAGGTGAAAGAGGCGCGAGCCCTGCCCTTCACCTGTTCTCAAATATCCAAAGTTATAGCGAGCAACAGCGCCGGCTTTCGATCACAGCGCGGTCCATCCGCCATCGACTGAGATCGTCGTGCCCGTGATCTGGGCTGCGTGATCGGACGCGAGGAAGATACAGGTGCCGCCCAGTTGCTCGACGGTTGCGAACTCTTTGGACGGTTGGCGCTCAAGCAGAACGTTTCGGATCACCTCGTCGCGGCCCATGTTGTATTTCTTCATCGTGTCGGGGATCTGTTTTTCGACCAGCGGGGTCAGCACATAGCCTGGACAGATCGCATTGGCGGTGATCGGCTCTTCCGCCGTTTCCAGCGCGGTCACCTTGGTCAGCCCGACAACCCCGTGTTTCGCGGCAACATAGGCCGATTTATAGGGCGAGGCGGTAAGCCCGTGGGCGGAGGCGATGTTGATTACACGGCCCCATCCTGCCTTGCGCATCACGGGGAGTGCGGCAGCGGTGGTGTGGAAGGCCGAAGACATGTTGATCGCGATGATCGCGTCCCATTTTTCGACAGGAAATTCGTCGATCCCCGCGACATACTGGATGCCCGCGTTATTGACGAGAATGTCGCAAACGCCTGCCTTCTCAATGAGCGCGCGGCATTCGTCGGGTTTTGACATGTCGGCCTTGATATAGCGCGCCTCGACGCCGAATTCGCTGCCGATATCGGCGGCCAACGCGTGATCCTCGTCATTGTCGGTGAATGAATTGAGGACCACATTTGCGCCCGCTTTTGCCAACTCGCGTGCAACGCCCAACCCGATGCCCGAATTGGACCCTGTTATAACGGCGGTTTTTCCTTTGAGTTCCATGAATAGGCCTCCTGTTCCTTGGTTGCATGTAAGGTAAATGCTGCGACTGCAAAGCCAAGGAAAGAATCGCTTTCCTGCACAAAGAATCACCTTTTCGCGACGAGACCACCGTGCACGGCACCTTCGCTACGGCATTGCACAACCACATTGCCCCTCGCGCCGAGAAACCGATTCCGTCCAATCATGTCTGGATATTATCGTCCTCGGCGCAGTGCGGAGGGCTGCCATTTGGCCAAAAAAAAGCGCCAGCACAAGGCTGGCGCAAAGTTATTGAGGCAGGTTTCATACAGGCAAGAAACCTATCGAGCAGTGACCTTGTTATACGCGTTTCTCCGCCGCACTCCAAGCTAAAAGTTTGAAAACACACAAAGCGGCGCGTAGGTTCAGGATCAGAAAAACAACGGGACGGGAGGCATTGTTCTCGAAATGGCACTAGAGTATTTCCAACGTGCATGGCGCACGGCGGGTGTGATCGCGCTTTGCGCGGCGGCGGCGAGCGCATCTGGCGAGCCGATGCATGGCATCGCTATGTATGGCGAACCCGATCTCCCACCAGATTTTGCGTCCCTGCCCTACGCCAATCCCGATGCGCCCAAGGGTGGAAAGATCGTCACGGGCGAAGGCGGCACCTTCGACAGCCTCAATCCCTTCATCCAGAAAGGGACAACGCCGTGGCAGCTCCGCTATGTCATCGCAGAAAGCCTGATGGGCCGTGCCTACTCGGAGCCTTTCACGCTTTATTGCCTTCTGTGCGAGACAATCGAGACCGACGAGGCGCGAACATGGGCCGAATTCACGTTGCGTCCAGAGGCCCGATTCTCTGATGGAACGCCTGTGACGGTCGAGGATGTCATCTGGTCCTTCGAGACGCTCGCCACCCAAGGCCACGCCCGTTACGTCTCGCTTGGCAAGCAGCTCAAGAGCATCGAAGAGACTGGCCCGAATAAGGTCAAGTTCACCTTCAACACCGACAACCGCGAATTGGCCCTACTCGTGGGCCTGCGTCCGATCCTGAAAAAGGCGCAATGGGAGGGCAAGGACTTCACCAAGTCGGGGTTCGAGAACATTCCGATTGGCTCAGCGCCCTATGTCCTCAGCGATTTCGACGCGGGAAGTTTCGTCGAATTCACGCGCAACCCTGATTACTGGGGCAAGGATGTGCCTTTCATGCGCGGTCAGGCCAATCTTGACACGATCCGTTGGGAATTCTTCGCCGATCCTTCGCTGGTTATCGAGGCCTTCAAGGCAGGCGAATTGAACAGCCACCGCGAATTCAACGTGCAGACTTGGGAAGATCAATACGACTTCCCCGCCGTCGAGCGCGGCGATGTGGTGAAATCTATCGTGCCTCACGAGCGACCCTCGGGCATGACGGGTTTTGCGATGAACGTGCGCCAGCCGATCCTACAAGACTGGCGCGTGCGTCAGGCACTGATCGAAGCGTTCAACTTCGAATACATCAACGAGGTGCAGACAGGATCGAAGCAGAACCGCATCACCTCTTATTTCTCCAACTCCGTGCTTGGCATGGAGGAAGGTCCCGCCACAGGCCGCGTGCGCGAGCTTCTTGAGCCCTACGCGGACACCTTGCCCCCAGGTGCGCTGGAAGGCTACAACTTCCCCGCCACCAACGGCACACAGAACGATCGCGCCTCCACACGTCGCGCACTCGGCCTTTTTGAGGAGGCGGGTTGGACTGTTCAGGACGGCAAGATGCGCAATGCCGAGGGTGAGGATTTCACCTTCGAGATCCTGTTGCAGTCGGGCGATGACGAGAACCAGTCGATCATCGACATCTATACCACCGCGCTGAAACAACTTGGGATCACGCCGAAAATCACCGTGGTGGACCGCCCGCAATACCGTCAGCGGATGGAGTCCTATGACTTCGACATGACCAACTATCGTGTTGGCCTGTCCCTTTCCCCTGGTAATGAGCAGAAAAACTACTTCGGCTCCGAGGCGGCGGCGGCAGACGGAACGCGCAACATCATCGGCATCCAGTCCGAGGCCGTGGATGGGCTGATAGACACCATGCTGTCGTCCACCTCCAAGGACGATTTCATCGCCGCCACCCGCGCGCTTGATCGCGTGCTGACGGCGGGGCGTTATGCCATCCCGATCTACCAGTGGAATATTTCGCGTCTGGCGCATGCCAAGGAGTTGAAATTCCCCGAAACATTACCAATTTATGGCGACTGGATCGGGTGGCAGCCTGATGTCTGGTATTGGGAAGAATGATCTTACAGGGATTGCCGACATGCGTAGATTAATCTGTGCCCTCTCAATCGCGGCCCTCACGGGCCTGAGTGCCTGCGGCACGGTCGCGGGTATGGGCGAAGATATCCAGAACGGTGCGCGCACAGTGCAAGGTTGGTTGTGATGCGCGTGTTTGCCATCATGGCCGCACTTGCAACGGCGGGTTGCGCGCCAGCCTATGTTGCGGGAAAAACAGTTGGGACGGGTGTGAAAGCTACGAAAGCTGTTGCCAAAACCGCCACTCGGGTTGTGTTTTAGGGCGCATCGACCTCGAAAAGAAAAACCGCGCCACCGCAAAACGGGGCGCGGTTTTTTACATGAATCTACATCTTCAAGCCATTGCTCTAAAACGACTAATCCAGAGATGTGACCCACAGGATCGTGGCGTCTTCGGGGGAGACGGAGATCACGTTGTGCCCCATTGTCGCGTCGTAATAAGCGCTGTCGCCACGGCGCATCTCGATGGGTTCGTAAAACTCAGTGATCAACTGGATCACACCCGTGAGCACATAGAGGAACTCCTCACCATCATGGCGCACCCAGCCATCGAACTCATCGAAACTACGCGCGCGGATCGTGGCGCGGTAGGGCAGCATCTTCTTCGTGGTTAGCGCACCCGCCAGCATCTCGTGCTCATAGGTCGTGGTGGCATGAGCCGCCCCCTCGCCCGAACGTGTTGTGGCCAGCCGCCCCGAGATCATCGCTTTGCGCGGAGGGGTGAAGAGCTGTGGCACGGTGATTTCCAACCCCGTCGCGAGCTTTTTGAGCGCCTCGTAGGTAGGGGACATCTGACCGTTCTCGATCTTGGAGAGTGTAGAGCGGGCAAGTCCCGCTTGTCCCGCGGCCTGCTCCAAGGTCCAGCCGCGCGACTTGCGCAACTCACGCACCCGCGCACCAAGGTCCAAGGGGCGCGCCTCGTCCTGCGCATCGCTTTCGCGCGCCAGACGGATCAGGCTGGGTGTGTGGTCATCAGTCATGCTCGTATTTAGCGAGGAGAGCGCACAAAAGAAAACCCCCGGATGCTGTTGATCGCATCTTCGGGGGTTCTTTAGGACAGGGGGAGGAGTGGGGGGGACTGCTCGTGAGGTCCTTACCTGCCCTATGGGGTCTGGGTCACTCGGCGGGCGTGGGAACGCCCGTGAGAAATTCGATATTCGTCAATTCACCCGATGGCGCCGCCTGTTGCTCAGGGATCCAGTTTAGCGCACCAGCGGCAATCGCGAGCGCTGCAATCAGGCCAAGTGCGAGGGTCGCAAGCGGCAGGCGCAAACGTTGGATCTCGCCTCGGGAAATGGCGCGCCCCTGAAAAGTCGTGAAGTTGCTGTCGCTGTAAAAGGCCATGTGTGCCTCCACTAGGGTGAACCTGAACCGCGCTAGGGCGCGGCACATCGTGACGTATCGAGCAGCGAGAGATCTGGAGAATTTATCGTTGCTCACCAACAGATTAACCGAAGTTTTGCCTCATCACCAAACGTCGCGATTGTTACAAGAGGCACATCCGCACAACGTGAACCTATCAAGAACGTCCCGCGAACATCAGTGCCGATTCGCGGTTTTGCAAAGTTGCAAACCCCCGCCAGACACAAGATGTAGGGCAAGGAGAACATCCGAAATTCATGAAAATCGTGATTGGCGGGAAATTGTTCTTTTCTGATTTGGAATCGCCCGCGCCACCGCACCAGCCTCGTGGCGCCGCCCTTCCGCACATCGGCTGCGCACCCGCCATGTCACATTCTTCTCGCCCCCGCCCCCTGCCCGCGCTATGTCTGGCCTATGATCAAACTCGATATCTTTTCAGACCCGATTTGTCCGTGGTGCTACATCGGCAAGGCGCGCCTAGATCGCGCACTTGAGCAGCGCCCCAACCATCCCTTCGTGGTGGAGTGGCATCCGTTCCAGCTCAATCCGGACATGCCAGAAACCGGTATGGATCGACGCGCCTATCTCGAAAGCAAGTTCGGCGGCGTCGAGGGCGCAAAGAAAGCCTACGCACCCATCGTCAAAGTGATGTCCGAGGAACTGCCCAAGGCCGATCTGGGCGCGATCAAGCGCACACCCAATACGCTCGACGCGCATCGCCTCATTCATTGGGCGGGGATCGAAGGGATGCAGACCGCCGCCGTCTCCAGCCTCTTCCGCGCCTATTTCCACGAGGGCCGTGATATTGGTGACGCCGAAGTGCTGGCCGATATCGCTGACAGCATCTCAATGGACGCGAGCCTCGTTGCGCGCCTGCTCAAGACGGATGAGGACAAGGACGCCATTCGGTCCCGCGATGCCCATGCGCGCGAGCGCGGGGTCAATGCCGTTCCGCTCTTTGTCGTCGCCAACCAGCACGCCGTCCCTGGTGCGCAGGACACAAACCTCTGGCTTAATGTGATTGACGAAATCGCCGAACAAGAGGCCGCGCGCCTTGCCGCAGAAGAGGAGCGGATGCGCGACGCATGACGTCGCCCCTCCTGCCCCATCTCATCCTCGGTCTCTTTGGCGCTGGCGCTTGGCTTGTCATCCTCGCCCACGCCAGCCGTGCGCCCGCCAAACGCCTCTGGCCCCCGCGCCGCGCGACCCTCTGGACCGTGGTTTGGTCGTGGGGGCTAACCATAGCGATCTATGTGGGGTTGATCCGTCTTGGTCTGGCCGAAGGCAATGCACTTGGCCTTTCGGACGGTTTGCGGTTCGGCATCGGGCTGCCGATCACGGTCGCAGGCTCGGTTCTTCAATCGTGGGGCACGGCGGCGCTTGGTCTGCGTGCCACATCTGGATGGCCCAAGGGTGCGGACACGCCCGACATGGCATCTACCAAAGGCCCCTACTGTTTTACCGCGCATCCGCAATACATCGGCCAGTCCATGTCCTTTGTTGGCATCGCTCTGGCATCGGGTGGCATCTGGGTCTGGGTCGTCGCCGTTGCGGGTTGCTTTGCGCTTTTGCGCGCTGCCCAAGTGGAGGATGTGCATCTGCGCAGATCCGACTTCTGATTTATCGGCTGGTAAAGATTGCGGCCCCGTCCTAGGTTGCCGCCGTAAAAATATAGGATTTCACACGTGCCGCGCCGCCTTTCCCAGCCAGAATTTATCGCCCTGCTTGCCCTGCTTTCGGCCACCGTGGCTTTTTCAATGGACAGCATGCTGCCCGCCCTTCCCGAGATTGCACAGACCCTTTCCCCCGATGCGCCCAACCGTGCGCAGCTGATCCTGACTTCGTTCATGTTCGGCCTCGGGCTCGGGACGCTTCTGGCGGGGCCGCTTTCAGATGCCTTCGGTCGGCGCACGGTGATTGTCGGGGGGCTGGCGCTCTATGCTGTTGCCGCCATTCTGACGATGACGGTGCAATCGCTTGATTCACTGGTGGCCCTGCGCGTTATCCAAGGGCTGGGCGCCGCCGCGCCGCGCGTGGTCTCAACCGCAATGGTGCGCGACCTTTATCAAGGGCGGGAAATGGCGCGGCTACAAAGCTTCGTGATGATGATCTTCATCCTTGTCCCTGCCGTGGCCCCTGCTATCGGCGCGGTCATCATTTCGGGCTTCGGCTGGCGCGGCGTGTTCGGCTCATTCGCGGTCTTTGCCGCAATCTCCACTTTCTGGCTGATGTCGCGTCAGGAAGAGACCTTGCCGCGTGAAAACCGCCGCCCGCTCTCCATTTCCAAACTGATCGCGGGCACGCGCGAAACCCTGTCCAACGCCTCGGTGCGTATCTATATCGCCGCTCTCACTCTCGGCTTTGGTCAGATGTTCGGACTGCTCTCCTCGATCCAGCAGATCTATGGCGAGATCTTCGATCGAGCTGACAGCTTCCCGATGTGGTTCGCGCTACAGGCGCTCATTTCGGGCTTTGGCACATTCTTCAACGCGCGTTTCGTGGTGACATTGGGCATGCGCCGCATTGCACTGTCCGCCTATGCCACGCAGATCGCCATTTCCTCCATCGTGCTAGTCATCACCCTGTCGGGACTTTTGCCCGATGGGCTGGCCTTCCCCGTGTTCTTCTTCTGGTCGGTGTCGGTCTTCTTCATGGCAGGCGTGACCTTCGGCAACCTGATCTCGCTTGCGCTTGAACCACTTGGCCATCTCGCGGGGCTTGGAGCCTCGGTTACACAAGGGATTGCCACGGTCCTAGCCGTGCTAATCGCAGCCCCCATTGGTCTGGCCTTCAACGGCACGTTGGTGCCGATCCTGATCGGGACGTTGCTGTGTTCCGGTGGCGCATTCCTGCTGCTACGCCGCACGATAGACACCCCCGCGCCAGCGGAATAAGCCCTTTTACTTTGCGGGTTTGGCGGCGGTCTTTTTCGCGGCCTGCCCGACTTTCGCCGCCTTGGCCAGATCCTGTGCAATGGCATAGGCACCCTTGATCTTGTCACGGTCGTTTTTCCAGTCGCGACGCAGGACGATCTTGTTGTCCTTGACCTTGGCCAGACCCTTTTGCGCGTGGATAAACTCGACGAGCCCCTCGGGGCTTGCGAATTTGTCGTTGTGGAACTGGATCGTCGCGCCCTTCGGCCCGCCATCAAGCCGCGCAATCCCCGCCGCGCGGCACTTCTCTTTGATCCGCACCACGAGCAGAAGCGTGTTCACCTCGCGCGGCAGCTTGCCGAAACGGTCGATCAACTCGGCAGCAAAGCCCTCAAGCTCCACCTTGGTCTTCAGGCTCGACAAGCGACGATAGAGTCCCAGACGAACGTCAAGATCAGGCACGTAATCTTCGGGGATCAACACGGGCACACCCAGATTGATCTGCGGCGCCCATGCTCCGTCATCGAGCGTGACGGCCTCTTCGCCCGATTTGATCCGCCCGATCGCCTCCTCCAGCATCGACTGGTAAAGCTCGAAGCCAACCTCGCGCACATGGCCCGACTGCTCCTCGCCTACAAGGTTGCCCGCGCCGCGAATATCCATGTCTTGCGAGGCCAGATTGAACCCCGCACCGAGGGTGTCGAGCGATCCCAGGACGCGCAAACGGCGCTGTGCCGTGGCGGTCAGAGGGGTGCGCGGTTTCGTCGTCAGATAGGCATAGGCGCGGGTTTTCGCACGCCCCACACGGCCACGGATTTGGTAGAGCTGCGCCAGACCGAACATATCGGCGCGGTGGATCACCATGGTGTTGGCCGTCGGAATATCGATACCGCTCTCCACGATGGTGGTGGCCAAAAGCACATCATACTTCCCATCGTAAAAGGCGTTCATGCGGTCATCCAACTCACCCGCCGCCATCTGGCCATGAGCGACCACAAAGGAGACTTCTGGCACATGGTCACGTAAGAAGGCTTCGATATCGGGAATGTCCTTTACCCGCGGCACGACGAAGAAGCTCTGGCCCCCGCGATAGTGCTCCCGCAAAAGCGCCTCGCGGATCGTCACCGTGTCGAATTCGCTGACATAGGTGCGGATCGACAGGCGGTCGACGGGCGGCGTGCCGATGATCGACAGATCGCGCACGCCCGTGAGCGACATTTGCAGAGTGCGAGGGATCGGCGTGGCAGAGAGCGTGAGGACGTGAATGTCCGACTTGAGCGATTTCAGCCGTTCCTTATGGGTCACGCCGAAACGCTGCTCCTCGTCCACGACCAGAAGTCCGAGCGATTTGAACGTCACGCCCTTGGCCAGAAGCGCATGGGTGCCCACCACGATATCCACCTCACCCGAGGCCAGCCCCTCGCGGGTTTTGGCCATGTCCTTTTGCCCGACAAAGCGCGACATCGGGCGGATATTGACGGGGAAACCACGGAAACGGTCGGCAAAGGAACGGAAGTGCTGGCGCGCGAGCAGGGTCGTGGGAGCAATCACCGCGACCTGCAAACCGCAGAGAGCGGCGACGAAAGCGGCGCGCATCGCCACCTCGGTCTTGCCAAAGCCCACATCGCCCACCACGAGACGGTCCATCGGGCGGCCTGCCTCGAAATCCTCCAGCACGTCCTCAATGGCGCTCAGCTGGTCCTCGGTTTCGTCATAGGGAAAACGGGCGCAGAAGGCCTCCCACATATAGGGCGCAGGCGTCAGGATCGGTGCCTTGCGCAATTGCCGTTCGGCAGCGATGCGGATGAGTTTTTCGGCAACCTCGCGGATGCGATCCTTCATCCGCGCTTTCTTGGCCTGCCACGCACCACCGCCGAGCTTGTCGAGTAAGCCCTCCTCATGACCATAGCGGCTCAGAAGCTCGATGTTCTCGACAGGCAGGTAAAGGCGATCCCCGCCCGCATATTCCAGCAGCAGGCATTCATGCGCTGCCCCAGCCGCCGTGACGACTTCCAACCCTTTGAACAGACCCACCCCGTGATCGACATGGACAATCAGGTCGCCCGGGCTGAGCGCGCTATGCTCGGTGAGGAAATTCTCGGCGCGTCGTTTTCGGGTCGGGCGGCGTATGAGACGGTCGCCAAGCACATCCTGCTCTGAGATCACCGTCAGCATACGGCGCGCACCATCCGCGCCTAGTTCAACAGGCGCCTCGAAGCCTTGCTCCAAGGGCCAGACAACAAGGTTAAGCCCTTCTTGCGTGGTGATATCGCGCCAGTTGGAAATCTCCCGTGCGCCAAAGAGGTCTTGGTCCTCCAGCAGAGACTTCAAACGGTCCCGCGCACCGTCAGACCACGAGGCGATGACCACGGGCCCCTCTTGAGATTTCGCGCGAATATGATCCGCCAAGACTTCAAAAAGGTTGATATTTTCCTGCTGGCGTTCGGGTGCAAAGTTGCGGCCATCATGACCGCCTGCGTCAGTCACCCCCGGTCCGCTTGCCTGACGCCCCGCTTTGAAATGCACAACACGGTGGTCGGCCACCTGCGCGTCCCATGCCGCGTCATCAAGGTAGAGGAGCGCGGGCGGGCACGGTTTGTATACGCTGTCGAGACTGGCCTTGGCAGACATGGCAAGGCGGCGGCTTTCGTATTGATCCGCCACTTGTTCCCAACGTGAAAGACGCGCCGCATCCGTTTGATCATCAACCGTAATGACCGCGTCAGGGAGATAGTCGAACAGCGTGTCGAGGCGTTCGTGGAAGAAGGGCAGCCAATGCTCCACGCCCGCGTGTTTCTTACCCGCAGTCACCGCTTCGTAGAGCGGATCATCTGTTCCCGCTGCGCCGAACTCTATGCGATAATTCTGACGAAACCGCGTTATGGCGGGATCGTCGAGAATGACCTCCGAGACCGGCGTGAAGGTAATCTGGTCGAGCGTATCGACGGTTTTTTGGGTCGCGGGATCGAAACGGCGCAACCCGTCCAATTCATCGCCAAAGAAATCCAGTCGCACCGGCAATTCGTGGCCAGGCGGGTAAACATCAATGATCCCGCCCCGAATGGCGTAATCCCCGTGCTCCACAACCGTGGGAGCCTGAGCGAACCCCATGCGCACGAAGAAGGCGCGTAATTCTGCCTCGTTGACCCTCTGCCCCTTGGTCAGCGTCAGCGCCGCCCCCGCGATCACATCGCGCGCGGGCACACGTTGGGTTGCGGCCGAAAGCGTGGTGAGCATGATAAAGCGTTTCGGCGCGGCACCGCTTGCCAGCATTGCCAACGTCGCCATCCGCGCCGCCGACAGATCGGCATTGGGTGAAACACGATCATAAGGCAGGCAATCCCATGCAGGAAATTCGAACACAGGCAGGTCGGGCGCAAAGAACGCCAGTGCCGCCCTGACCGCCGCCAACCGCTTGTCATCACGCGCGATGTGCATAACGGCCCCGTCATGGGTCACGGCTTCGCGGGCCAGAAGATAGCCGTCAAAGCCCTCGGGTGCGCCGCCTGTGCGGATATGGGCGCGACTGGATCGGGAAGATGTGGCCATGATGCGCTTAGCCTCCGAGGGGGCCGGTCAAGATATTCTGATACATTCCCCACATCGCTGTGATGAAGATCGAAATCATCCCGATGATCTGCGTCTTGAGACGGTGGCGACGCAGCGCGGCCACAAGATCGTCACCACGCGGTGCGGTTGCCGCAAGGCGGCGGGCAAGGCGTAGGTTCATCAGGAAGACGAAGGACATGGGCACCGCCATCAGCGCAAGCGCCTGCGCAAACTCCACCCCGTAGAACACCGCCAGCACGATCAGCATGGTCAGCAGCATGGACACAATGCCAACGATAAACAGGCCCGACACCTCCGCGATCCCCAAGAGCCGCGAGACATTGATACGCACGAGGTCTTCGAGATCGGCCATGCGCGCCCCGCCCTGTCGTTGCGCTTTGAGCGCGAGGTCAAAGGGAACACCGAGTACAAAATGCGAGGCTGTGGACCAAAGAACCGCCAACGCAATCCAATACCACAGGTTCGAGAAGGATCGCATGTCGATCACTTCGAAAATGGTCTGTGTCAGGTTCACGGAATCGCTCTTCTTTTCTGGGTATGCACCCGCGGTTGTCCGGACTGCCGCGCCTCGGGGGCGGGCATTCGTGCAATGTGCGGCGATTGGCCTACACGCGCAAGGCGATTCCTACACTTGATAGCGCGGGAAATCCATGCCACCTCATTGGCACCACTGAATTTACTCCCGAACCATCACGAGGCTCCCATGACCCGCACCATTGCCCCTTTCCCGCTCACGCGTCTGCGCCGCACGCGCAAGATGGAGTCCCTGCGCGGTCTGGTGCGCGAAAACGCGCTGGAGGTGACAGACCTGATCTGGCCCGTATTTGTGCGCGAGGGCGAGGATGACGCCACGCCTATCCCTTCAATGCCAGGTGTGGAGCGGCTCACCATCGACCGCCTCGTGAAGGCCGCAAAAGAAGCGTTCGAGCTTGGCATCCCCGCGATCTGCCTCTTTCCCTATATCGAACAAGAGCTGAAAACCGAGGACTGCGCGGGCGCGTGGGACGACAACAACCTTGTCAATCGTGCCATCCGCGCGATCAAGGCCGAGGTGCCCGAACTGGCCATCATGACCGATGTGGCGCTGGACCCCTACAACATCAACGGACACGACGGATATGTGGTAGACGGCGAGATCGTCAACGACCGCACCGTTGAGGCGCTGGTCAAGATGGCCGTGGCACAGGCGAAGGCAGGCGCGGACATCATCGGGCCGTCGGACATGATGGACGGGCGCATCGGCGCGATCCGCCGCGGGCTTGAGGTTGAGGGCTTCGACAAGGTCACGATCATGTCCTATGCCGCGAAATACGCCTCAGCCTACTACGGCCCCTTCCGTGATGCGGTTGGCGCAAGCGGGGCTTTGAAAGGCGACAAGAAAACCTACCAGATGGACCCCGCCAACTCCGACGAGGCGTTGCGCCTTGTCGAGCGCGATCTCTCCGAAGGCGCCGACATGGTCATGGTGAAACCGGGCATGCCCTATCTGGATATTTGCAAACAGGTGAAAGACAGCTTCGGCGTACCGACCTTCGCCTATCAGGTCTCAGGCGAATACGCGATGCTCGTGGCGGCCTTTGAGAACGGATGGCTCGACCGCGAGAAAATCGTGATGGAGAGTCTGATGTGTTTCAAACGCGCGGGCTGCAACGGGATACTCACCTATTTCGCCCCCGAAGTGGCCCGGGCATTGGCCAAGTAGCGCACGGGAGGCGGGCGCACGTTGCAACTGAAACGGCGCCCGATTGCCCAAAGCTCCCAATGTGCCCTTTGACGGTGACAAAGCCCGCGAACCTTCGTAGACTGTGGGCAATCGGGGCATTCCAGACCCCACATCTTGAGGACATGACAGGGCCGTGGCGTAAGTGCGCAATGCGGCCAACTGTATTGAAAGAGGGCAGTCAGATGACAACTTCCACCCGCAGAACCTTTCTGCTCGGTCTTGGTGCCACGGGCATTCTCGCCGCTTGTGACAACAGCCTGAACAGTTCGGGCTCGAATGTAATCGACGCGCGCGTCGACCGCACTCTGACCGAGCTTTATGCCAACTATCCTGGCACTACCCAGTTGCGCGACAAATCCGTGGGTCAACTTGTGATGCCGCTGGTCACGGAAGCAGGCTTCGGCCTTGGCGGTTCTTACGGGCGCGGTGCGCTGCGTGTGGGTGGCGTGACGGTCGATTACTACTCCGCCGCGCAAGCCTCTTTCGGCCTGCAAATCGGCGCGCAGCAATATGCGCATGTGCTTTTCTTCATGACCAACGAAGCCTTGCAGGAATTCCGCTCCTCCCCTGGTTGGGCTGCGGGCGCGGATATCGAATACGCGATTTCCAACCGTGGAGAAGAGGTCTCAGCCGAGACCACAACATCCTTCTCGCCCGTGATCGGCGTGGTGTTCGGTCAAGCGGGTCTGCGCGCAGGCGCGACCATCGAAGGCACGAAATACACGCGCATCATCCCCTGATCTGCGGATCACCTCGCAGGAAATGACAAAAGACGGCAGAGAGGCGCGCTACGGCAGCGCCTCCTCCAACACACCATCCGTGGTCATTTGCGCATAGAGCAACCCTTCGCGCAGCCCGCGATCTGCGACCGACAAGCGATCCGTCGGCCAGATCCGCAAAAGCGCTTGCAAGATTGCCGATCCCGACATGATGAGTGCCTGACGATCCCGCCCGATCCGCGGGTCGCGACGACGACCTTCTGGACCAAGGGAAAGGTAATCGCGGATCACGCGGTCGATCTGTTCTGATGACATGCGCAGCCCGTCCACCTTGTTGCGGTCATAGCGTTTGAGCCCCAGATGCGAGGCGGCCACTGTGGTCACGGTCCCTGATGTGCCGATGATCTGGAACCCTTCGCGGGAAGATTCATTGGCATAGGGCGCGAAATCGGCGAGCTTTTCCTCGAAGAACCACGACATGAGCGCAAAGCGCGCGGCATCATCCTCGACATCGCTGAACTGCTCCATGAGTGTTGCCACGCCAAGGGGAACGGAAATCCAGTCCACCACGCGGGCCAGAGGAAAGGGGCTCTCGCGCTGTTTGAACCCTGTGTGCAGACGCATGATCGCGCGCGGACGTTCGGGGCGCGGCACGGCTGACAGGTCGATCCAGACCAGTTCCGTCGATCCCCCGCCAATGTCGACGACGAGCAATTGCTCTGTCTTGGTCGAAACCAACGGTGCACAAGAGATCACGGCCAGACGCGCTTCCTCCTCGGGTTTGATGATTTCCAGTTTCAACCCCGTTTCACGATGCACACGGCGCATGAAGTCGCGGGAGTTTTTGGCACGCCTACACGCCTCGGTCGCGACAAGGCGCATCCGTTGCACATCGTGTTTTTCGAGTTTGCTGCGGCAGACCTTGAGCGCCTGTATCGTGCGCGTGATCGAGCCGCGTGACAAACGGCCAGAACTTTCCAGACCGGCGCCAAGCTGGACCGATTTAGAAAAACTGTCCACCACATGAAACTGACTGCCCTTGGGTTGGGCAATCAACATGCGGCACGAATTCGTGCCGAGGTCCAACGCGGCGTAAAGATCGTTGGGACCATCGGTTGGAGGCACGGGAGGCTCAACCGGCTTCGGGAACGCGCCCGCACCTTTGGGACGCTTGGGCGTCATTTGGAACGCCCTCCATTTCGAGTTGCCCCCACCTTACGCCTGCCGTGCGCCTATGCGCAAGAGCGACGCCGCTGTGCGCTCATAAAGGTGATGAGTATTTTTCCGAATTGCGGCCCTTCCCCCGCCGCCCCCTTTGGCATAACTCTCTCGTTCAAAGGAAAAAGGTGCCGAAATGCCCGATATGACGATCATCTACTGGCGCGACATACCCGCGCAAATCCGTATGGGACGGGGCCGCCGCGCTGCGCGTGCGGTGATGCCTGAGCGGTTTGAACAGGCCATTGATCGCGTCGCCATGCGCATCGGTGCCACCGATCAGGACGCCTATATCGCCGAATGGCGCGATGTGGTTGTCTCGGTCGAGAATGAGGGGCAAGAGGCGGTCGAGGCGAAAATTGCCGAACTAGATGCTGCCTATGACAAAGCGCGCCTGATCGCGCTGGTGAACAATGACGGGCGCGAGCCTGAGACAAAGGACGACTGACATGACCCGCACTGTGATCGAGAGCAAGACCAAGACCGTCGTGATCGGCTTTGACGAGCCGTTTTGCGTCATCGGTGAACGCATCAACCCCACGGGGCGCAAGAAACTCGCCGCTGAACTGGAAGCGGGCGATTTCTCCACCGTCGAGCGTGACGCGCTCGAACAGGTGGCCTGTGGTGCCAATGTGCTTGATATCAACTCGGGCGCGGTCTTCTCCAACAAAATGGCCGAAGACCCCCGCTACGCCGATAACAACTTCGTCGAACCGCCGCTCATGCGCGATCTGGTCGCCCGCGTGCAGGGCATCGTGGATGTGCCGCTGTGTATCGACAGCTCCGTGCCTGACGCGCTTCAGTCTGGTTTGGAGATGGCCGAGGGCCGCCCCCTACTCAACTCCGTGACGGGTGAGGAAGAGCGTCTTGAGCGTGTGCTTCCACTGGTTAAGAAATACAACGTCCCCGTTGTGGCAATTGCTAATGACGACACTGGGATTTCCGAAGAACCCGAAGTGCGCTTTGCCGTGGCCAAGAAGATCGTCGAACGTGCCGCCGATTTCGGCATTCCTGCCCATGACATCGTGGTTGACCCACTGGTTATGCCCATCGGTGCGATGGCGACAGCGGGCCAGCAGGTCTTTACCCTCGTGCGCCGTTTGCGCGACGAGTTGGGGGTGAACACCACCTGCGGCGCATCCAACGTCTCCTTTGGCCTACCCCACCGTCACGGGATCAACGCGGCGTTCTTGCCCATGGCGATTGGCGCGGGCATGACATCGGCGATCATGAACCCCGTGCGCTTGCAGGAAATGGAAGCGATCCGCGCGGCCAACCTGCTGATGAACCACGACCCCGACGGCGGCAAATGGATCGGTTTTACCCGTATCGCGGACGCCGTGGCCGAGGGCGCGTCTTTCGCCGAAGCCTCGAAGGCGGCAGCAGCAGGTGGCTCTGGCGGCGGACGTCGTGGTGGCGGGCGTCGTCGGCGCGGGTGAACGCATTCGCCGCGAATGGCGGAACCCATGTAGCATTTTGAGTATTTTCGCAGCAAAGTAGACGCAAATACCAACGAGGGAGGCGCGCGAATGGCACGGCTGATCATTCTCAACAAGCCGTTCGACGTGCTGTCCCAGTTCACTGACAAGGGCACCGAAGGCTCCAAGCGCCGCACACTTTCCGATTTCGTGAATGTGCCGAAGGTCTATCCCGCAGGGCGTCTGGACCGTGACAGCGAAGGCGTGCTGGTGCTGACAGATGACGGGAAGCTACAAGCCCGCATCGCAAACCCTAAATCAAAGATGCCCAAGACCTATATGGCACAGGTCGAGGGCGAGATTGATGACACCGCGCTTGAGGCTCTGGCGCGCGGGGTTGAGTTGAAAGACGGGCGCACACGTCCCGCCAAGGCGCGGCGCGTGGATGAACCCGACTGGCTCTGGCAGCGCAATCCGCCCGTGCGCTACCGCAAAAGCGTGCCCGACAGTTGGGTGGAACTCACCATCACCGAAGGCAAGAACCGACAGGTCCGCCGCATGACCGCCCATGTGGGCTTCCCGACGCTGCGCCTCATCCGCGTGGCCGTGGGGCCCTACCGTCTCGACGGGCTGGACAATGGCGCATGGCGCGACGACGATCCGCGCAGAATTTGGGAACAGACATGAGCAACGACAATGATCCTCTGGTGATCTTCACTCCATCGGGCAAACGCGCCCGCATCCCCGCAGGCACCCCCGTTCTGGAAGCCGCGCGGAAGATGGGTGTGGACCTCGACAGTGTTTGTGGTGGGCGGGGTATCTGCTCGAAATGTCAGGTGCAGCCCTCCTTCGGCGCGCACTCCAAACACGGGATCACCGTCGCCGAGGACGCGCTCACCGAGTTCAACGCGGTCGAAGAACGCTATGACCGTGTGCGCGGGTTGAAGCCGGGACGGCGTCTGGGCTGTCAGGCCTGTATTCAGGGCGATGTCGTCCTCGACGTGCCTCCCGAAAGTCAGGTCCACAAACAAGTCGTGCGCAAGGCCGCGACCACGCGCGAGATCGAAATGGACCCCGCCACGCGGCTTTTCTACGTCGAGGTGGAGCCTGCCGATATGCATGCGCCCACAGGCGACTGGGAACGCACCAAGGCTGCGCTCAAACGAGAATGGGAGATCGAGGGTGTCACCCTGCCCCCGCGCATGCTGGCCAAGCTGCAAGCCGCGCTGATCAAGGACGACTATAAGGTCACTCTGGCCATCCACAGCGCCCATGAAGGCGCCGCGCAGGTGATCGGCGTCTGGGGCGGATTTGCCGAGCCGCCGCTCTATGGCCTCGCCGTGGACCTTGGATCAACCACCATTGCAGCCCACCTCACCAACCTCGTCACGGGCGAAGTTGTGGCATCGGGTGGCGTGATGAATCCACAAATCCGCTTTGGCGAAGACCTCATGAGCCGTGTCTCCTACGCGATGATGAACGAGGGCGGCGCGGGCGAGATGACCGCTGCCGTGCGCGAGGCGCTCAACGGTCTGGCCGAAGAACTGGCCAAGGAAGGCGCGATCGCTACGGGCGACATCTACGAGATGGTCTGCGTCATGAATCCCGTGATGCACCACCTTCTGCTCGGTCTCGATCCCACGCCGCTGGGACAAGCGCCCTTCGCGCTGGCAACCAATGCCGCGCTTGATCTGCCCGCCCGTGTACTCGATCTCGACTTCGCGGAAGAGGCACAGGTCTATATCCTGCCCCTGATCGCGGGCCATGTCGGGGCGGATGCTGCCGCAGTGGCGCTTTCCGAGGCACCACAGAAGGCCGAACCGCTGACCCTCATCGTGGATGTGGGCACCAATGCGGAAATTCTGCTCGGCAACACAACCCGCGTTCTGGCTTGCTCCTCGCCCACGGGCCCAGCCTTTGAAGGGGCGCAAATCTCAAGCGGCCAACGCGCCGCGCCTGGTGCCATCGAACGGGTCGAGATTGATCCCGCCACCAAAGAACCGCGTTTCAAGGTGATCGGGTGCGACCTCTGGTCTGATGATCCCGAGTTCACCACGGCGGTGCTGCATACGGGAATTTCGGGCATCTGCGGATCGGGCATTATCGAGGCCGTGGCGGAAATGCGGATGGCGGGACTGGTGGATGCGGGCGGGCTGATCGGCTCGTCAGAGGCCACGGGCACGGCGCGTTGCCGCCCGTCTGGGCGCACCCACGCCTATCTCCTTCACGATGGTTCCGCCGAAGGCGGCCCCGTCATCGAAGTGACCCAAGGCGACATTCGTGCCATCCAGTTGGCCAAATCCGCGCTTTACGCGGGTGCGCGGCTGCTCATGGATGAATTCGGCACCGATACCGTTGAGCGGGTGGTGCTTGCGGGGGCCTTTGGCGCGCATATCTCGCCCAAACACGCCATGGTGCTCGGCATGATCCCCGACTGCCCCCTCGAACAGGTCACGTCGGCAGGCAACGCGGCAGGCACAGGGGCACAGATCGCACTCATCAACCGCGCCGCACGCCGCGAGGTCGAGGCACTTGTGCATGACATCACCAAGGTAGAGACCGCCATCGCGCCGAAGTTTCAGGAGCATTTCGTCGCCGCCAACGCGATCCCCCATGCCACCGATCCCTTCACGGGGCTCAGGGCCACGGTTCCCCTGCCCGACCTGTCTTTCAACTCGGGCGAAGGCGGCGCACGGGCGGGTCGCGGGAACAGGCGTAAACGGCGCAGTTGATCGAAACTGCGCTCTTACGACAAACGGCGAAATCCGGATCACCAGCCACAATCACACTTAGTTTATGGCCGCATTCGGAACGCCTATCGTCCTCACAGGTTGTCTCATCGGAAGGCGCAAGGGACCAACCCTTGCCCAATGCCTAGATAAACCGGAGGTCCACTATGAAGACCCGCAACGCATTTCTCGCCCTGTCCACCGCTGTTGCTATGACGGCTGCGCCGCTGAGCGCCGAAATCATCAATGGTGAATATCTCGATGAAAACGCCACTGTGACGGAAAACGCCATGAAGATCAGCAACCTCTCCACGCTGGTTGAGGCGGTGAAAACCGCGGGGCTGGCGGATGATCTCATGGGTGACGGTCCCCTGACCGTTTTCGCCCCGACTGACGCGGCCTTTGCCGATCTGCCTGAAGGCGCACTCGACAGCCTGATGCAGCCCGAAAACCGCGATGACCTGATCGCCGTGCTTGGCACACATGTGGTCGAGGGGGAATATACCACCGCTCACATGCGCGAGTTGATGAACGGTGAGGCCGACCCCGATGCCAACGCCTTTGTCGATGAGGACATGCTCACGCTCACCACCCTGTCGGGCACCAAAATTCGCATCGACGGCGGTGTCACAGATCAGATCGTTGTAAGCGGCGCGGCCAGTCAGGTCATCACCTCCATCGAGGAGGACATGGCTCAAGGTAACGGCGTGATGCACGTCATCGACGGTGTGATAATGCCGGTGATGTAACCGACGGTATATTGCGTTCCCCCGCAAGGGGGCATGCGGGGAGGGTCGCCTTTCGGGGCGGCCCTCTTTTTCACACTATCAACGGCACGCGGAACCACGATATCGAGCGCATCACGAATGCGAAATCCGCTTGACCACCCTGCCCGCTTTGACTACCTCTCTGACCCACGAGCGGGTATGGTGAAAAGGTATCACGGCAGCTTCCCAAGCTTTAGTTACGGGTTCGATTCCCGTTACCCGCTCCAACGTCTCCCCGAATATCCACCCTTCATCCCGTCTGGGCGACGCTGCGTTCGTGTGGTGCGGGCGCATGTGACCTGTTACCCCTTTTACGCAAAGGGGAGGACCACCCATGGCCGACAATTTTCTCGACACCGCCCGCAGCGCGCTTTTAGAGCGACTTGTGGGGCATGATTTTGCCAAATCCGTGAGTCTGCGCATCAAGGATGTCGGCAATATCGTCATCGAAGGAAACGGGGCCGAAATCAGCGACGCACGCGCCGATTGCGCCATCCTGTCGGACCGCAGCACCTTGGAGAAGATCCTCGCGGGCGATCTGCATCCGATGAAGGCGATCCTCTTTGGCAAGATGAAGGTCACGGGAGACGTGGCCACTGCGGCCAAGTTCGGGAAGCTTTTCGGCTAAACGCACCCACTCCTCTCAAACAACAAAACGCCCGCCGCGCAATTTGCGCAGGCGGGCGTGTCATTCGTGTTGATGCGTCGTCGCGTATGGCGCTTAGCCCTCGCCGCGCAGGAAGGCCACGAGTTGACGGGTCGAGCCATCCTTCTCCGCGCCATCTTCCTCACCCGCCACGATAGGTTGCAGCGCCACGGCAAGCTCCTTGCCCAGTTCCACGCCCCATTGGTCAAAAGAGTTGATACCGAGCACCACCCCTTCGACAAAGACGCGGTGTTCATAGAGCGCAATGATCTGGCCCAGCACGTAGGGCGTGAGCAGGTCATAGGCCAGCGTCGTCGATGGACGGTTGCCAGGGAAGACGCGATGCCGTGCCTGACGCTCTAACTCCGCGCCCTCAACTCCTTTCGCCGCCATGATTGCACGTGCCTCATCGAGGCTGCGCCCGCGCATGAGCGCCTCCGATTGCGCAAGGCAGTTTGCGACGAGCAATTCGTGCTGATGAGCCAGATCAGGCTCGTGCCCGCGCTTGCCGACCATGAATTCGCAAGGAACCACGCGGGTGCCCTGATGGATCAATTGGTAAAAGGCGTGCTGACCGTTCGTGCCGGGCTCGCCCCAGACCACAGGCCCCGAATGATACTCAAGCGCCGAGCCGTCCATCGCCACGCGCTTGCCATTGCTCTCCATTTCCAACTGCTGAAGATAGGCAGGCAGGCGAACAAGGCGTTGCTCGTATGGCAGCACGGCGCGGGTCGCGTGGCCGCAGACCTGATTGTGCCACAGCCCGACCAATGCCAGCATCACGGGCAGGTTTTCGAGCGGTGAGGCTGAGCGGAAATGGCGATCCATCGCCTGACCGCCACGCAGGAATTCTGCGAACCGCTGAGGCCCGATGGCGAGCATCAGCGACAGGCCAATAGGCCCCCAGACCGAATAACGACCGCCCACCCAATCCTCGAAACCGAAGACCAGATCGGGGTCCACCCCGAATGCGGCGGTCTTATCCTTGGCGGTGGACAGCGCCGCGAAATGCCGCGACAGACCGTCCTCGCCGACATGCGGAAGGAGCCAGTCGCGGGCGGTCTGCGCATTGGTCATTGTCTCGATGGTCGTGAAGGTTTTGGACGCGACGATGAAGAGCGTCTTGTGCGGGTTCACCCTGGCCAGAATGTCATGGATATGCGCCCCGTCGACGTTTGAGACGAAATGGCACCGCGGCCCGTCCACATAGGGCTGCAACGCCTCATAGGCCATAACGGGGCCAAGGTCGGAGCCGCCGATCCCGATGTTGACCACATCTTCGAAAGCATCCCCAGAAAAGGAGGTAATCTCCCCGCGTCGTACACGGTCGGCGAAATCATCCATCCGCGCCAGCGTGCGCCGCACATCGGGCATGACGTCGGCCCCGTCCACCAAGATCCCGTCACCGTCGAGATTGCGCAGCGCGGTATGGAGCACCGCACGCCCCTCGGTGTCATTGATCGGCGCACCCGTGAACATCGCCTCGCGTTTCTCAGCAAACCCCGCCTGATCAAGCAGCGCCAAAAGCCCCTCGCGCTCCTGCGCTCCGATCTGCGTCTTGGAATAGTCGAACAGCAGCCCTTCGGCTTTGACCGAGAAAGTCGAGGCCCGCGCGTCATCCGCCTCGAAAAGATCAAGAATGCTGCGCTCGGACTGCGCGGTGCGAAGCGATTTCAGTGCGGAAAAATCTACAGCCATGAGGGGTCCCCTGTCTTGGTCAGATCGAGATCGGTTCGCGCATAGCACGCGAATATTACAGATTGGCTTAAAGCGCCCGCGTAGGCGGCCCGACTGGCGCTCTTACGGCGCCCAATGCACCGCGGCCACGTCGAGGAACACCGAGACAGGCGCATCTGTCGCGGAAGAGCTGCGCGCCTGATCGAGTGCGACACGCTTCTCCTTGCCCGCGATAAGGATATGCGTGTTGATCGCGGTTTTCAGTGCCTTGGCGGAAAGCGTGATCCGTGGCTCGGGCGCCCCCGCCGCGCGCATCGCCAGAAGCGTCGGCGCATCGTCGGAGAGCGCCATATCCAACTGATCGGCTCCAGGGAAGAGGCTCGCCGTGTGCATGTCACCGCCCATACCGAGCAGCAGCACATCAATCGGCAATGTTGCCTCGACCGCTGGCATCAACGCGTCCAGACCTTCTTCAGGCGTGGGAGTGTCACGGTAAAGTGGCACAAGATTAGCCGCTGCCGCCCGCCCCACAAGAAGCCGCCGCTTGAGCAGCGCCGTGTTGGAACGCTCCGAGCTTTCATCCACCCAGCGTTCGTCATTGAGCATCACGTCCACGCGGTCCCAGTCGAGCGCCACTTCGGAAAGCATGTCGAAGATCGGCCCAGGTGTCGTGCCGCCGGGGACGCAGAATGTCGCGCGGTCTTTCTGTTCCAACGCCTGACGCAATTCGCCAGCAATCCGCTGAGACAGCGCCAGCATCATTTCATCGCGGTCCGAATAGGTGGTGAGGTTCATTCCTTGATCTCCCGCCAGCGACGGCCCTCACGATGCAGCATCATCGCCGCATCCTCGGGACCTGCCGAATAGGCATCATAGAGTTTCGGCACATCGTTGCGCAGCTCCCAGCCCTGAATGAGCGGATCAGTCCAGCCCCATGCCGCTTCGACCTCGTCGCCGCGCATGAACAGGGTTTGGTTGCCACGGATCACATCCATGATCAGACGCTCGTAGGCATCGGTGATTTCCTCGGCATCATCACCAAGCGCATCGGCAAAGGTCATGTCGAGCGGCACGTCGACCAGACGCATCCCCCCCGGACCGGGTTCCTTGATCGTCACCTTGAGCGTCATGCCCTCGTTGGGCTGAAGACGGATCGAGAGCACATTGGCGTGCCGCCCCGCATCCTCGCCAAAGATCGAATGCGGTGCATCCTTGAACACCACGGCAATCTCGGAGGTGCGCGCTTTGAGCTTCTTGCCCGTGCGCAGGTAGAACGGCGTGCCCGCCCATCTCCAGTTGGAGATCATACAGCGCAGCGCGATGTAGCTTTCGGTGCGCGAACGCGGATCGCCCGCATCATCGCGGTAGCTCGGCTCGTCTTTAGTGGCATCATACTGGCCACGCACGATGTGGTGATGGTCGATAGGTTCAAGCGCACGGATCACCTTGAGCTTCTCGTCGCGCACCGAATCCGGCTCGAAACGGCTCGGCGGCTCCATTGCAATGAGGCACAGAAGCTGCATCAGGTGGTTTTGCACCATGTCGCGCATCGCGCCCGATTTGTCGTAATATTCACCCCGCCCGCCAACGCCTACGGTTTCGGCCACGGTGATCTGGATGTGATCAACATACTGGCTGTTCCACAGCGGCTCGAAAAGGATATTGCCAAAGCGAACGGCCATCAGGTTCTGCACCGTCTCTTTACCGAGGTAATGGTCGATGCGGTAAATCTGCGTCTCGTCGAAGTGCTCGGCCAGAACATTATTGAGCGCGCGCGCACTTTCCAGATCGCGACCGAAGGGCTTCTCCACCACGATCCGTGCATCGTCATCGGCAATGCCATTGTCATGCAACCGCTGTGCGAGATCGCCGAACAGGCTCGGCGCAACAGAGAAATAAAAGGCATTCACGATATCGCTGCACACCAGTGACTTCAGTGCTTTCCAGCCGCCCTCGCCCTTGGCGTCAATCGCCACGTAATGAACGCGTTTGAGGAAGTTTTCGACCTGATCGTCGTCACAGGCGTGCTTCTTGGCAAATTCGCGGATCGCGCTCGCAACCATGTCGCGGAAGCCCGCATCGTCCATTTCGGAACGGGCAGCCCCGATGATACGGCTGTTTTCGGGCATCTGACCCGCACAGAAACGGCGGTAAAGACCCGGAAGGATCTTGCGACGCGCCAGATCGCCCGTCCCCCCGAAGATCACCAGATCGAAGTCCTCGACCGGAATGACACGTGACACCATGATCCATCTCCTGTCGCAAGCCGCCACGGTCACGGGCGCTCGCCAATTCGCGTTTCGTCTCTCATGCGCCGCCTTGTCCGACCCGATCCCGTGAGCGCGGACGCCAGAGGATCACGCCACAGCACCAGCGCAAGATCGTTAGCGCTAACGAGGGCGGTTTACCTTTCGCACGATGCAAAGTCTAGCACCCATCCGCACATCAACAACCCTTTGAGCGCGCATTGCCCCGCAAATCATCCCCATGCCCATCAAGAGCGCAAAATCTCGCCACCAAACCACACCAGCCACCACATCATCACGTTCGCGTATGAATGCTTTCCAAACCCACGCCACCTGAATACCCTGCGCGCCAACTATTCATAGGACCGCGCATGAAAGACCAAGTCGCCACCCGCCCCGCCACCACGGGCAAATTCACCGACCCGCAGCGCACCGCCAAAGGCGAGCCGCGAGCCACAGTGGCGCTGACCGATCCACAAACGCTGTGGTTCAACACGGGCACCCTGTGCAACATCACCTGTGTGAACTGCTATATCGACAGCTCACCCACCAATGACGCGCTCGAATATATCACCGTCGATGATATGATCCCCTACCTCGACGAGGCAGAGGCCCGCGGCTGGGGGCTGCGCGAAATCGGTTTCACGGGCGGCGAACCCTTCATGAACCCGCAAATGGTAGAAATGGCGCGTCATTGTCTGGAGCGCGGCTATGAGGTGCTGATCCTCACCAATGCCATGTTGCCGATGATGCGCCCCGCCGTGCGCGAAGGTTTGCTCGATTTGCAAAAGACTTACAGTGAAAAGCTCACCTTGCGCATTTCCCTCGATCACTGGGCCGAAGAGCATCATGACGAGATGCGCGGCAAGGGCAGCTACAAACGCACATTGATGGGAATGCGCTGGCTGCGCGACAACGGGTTCCGCATGGCGGTTGCTGCACGCGCCCTATGGAATGAAACCGACGCGCAATCGCGTGCCGGATTTGCGGATCTCTATGCGCGAGAGAGCTTCAACATCGACGCGCAAGATCCTGCCACAACGGTTATTTTTCCTGAAATGGACGAAAGCGTCGACGTGCCCGAGATTACCACGTCCTGCTGGTCCATCCTCGACAAATCGCCCAAAGATATCATGTGCTCCAGCAGCCGAATGGTTGTCAAACGCAAGGGTCAGCCACTGAGCGTAGCGGCCTGCACGCTTTTGCCCTATGAGGCGGAATTTGACCTTGGACATACATTGGCCGCCGCCGAACGTGAGGTTGCGCTTAACCATCCGCATTGCGCGAAATTCTGCGTCTTGGGCGGGGCGTCCTGTTCGGTGTGATGCTTAGACCATCACATTAGCTTAGGCGTCCAACTCACTGTCCCAATAGAGAAAATCCATCCAGCTTTCATGTAGATGGCCTGGCGGAAACTTGCGTCCGATGTTCTTGAGCTGCTCGGCATCGGGCGCAATGGGTGGCTTGCGCAGGCTCATGTTCGCCTGTCGGAGTGACTTCGACCCCTTGCGCAAATTGCAGGGCACGCAGGCAGCGACGATATTTTCCCAACTCGTCACCCCGCCCCGTGCGCGCGGAATTACGTGGTCAAAGGTCAACTCGCCTTTCGACCCGCAATACTGACAACGGAATTCGTCCCTCAGAAATAAATTAAAGCGCGTGAAGGCCACGCGCTTTTGAGGTTTCACATAATCTTTCAGAACGACAACCGAAGGCACCCTGATCTTGCAACTCGGCGAATGCACGAAACTGTCGTATTCGGCGACAATATCAACGCGATCGAGGAACACCGCCTTTATCGCCTCCTGCCAGGGCCATAGCGAGAGCGGGTAGTAGCTCAGTGGCCTGTAATCAGCGTTCAAGACCAGCGCTGGATGCGCTTTGGAGGAATTGGGTTCCCGCACGAATTGCGTTCTGAAGTCACCGTCCATATTGCAATCATAGCTCCCACGATTGCGGTTGTCACAGGGTTTCCAATGCTGCGGACGCGGCATGTCGTCCCTTGCAATCACTATATATCGCGGTTGCGCCCTGACAACCCCCAGCATATGCGCGCCGCCCTGAGCCTAGTTAAGCAGCCCCCTGTAACATCACCGTGACGAAAATTCAGGCAAAGCGCGGATCATCCACTGCCGAAATGCAATACCACATCCCGCTCAACCCCGACAGCCGCGCGGTCAAACGGTCCTCCACCGTCCAGTTCGCTCATATCGTTCGAAAAACGGCCCTCAAGGATCGGGCGACTGGTCAAGCAGCCGAACTGGATCGGATGTTGTGCAGGAGCCCGACACCAAAGGCGCGCCAACACGGCCCGCGATGAGGTTCAGAAGGGTGGATTTGCCCGCACCTTTGCGTCCGACAAGCCCGTAGGCTCCGTCGGAAAGGCTAAGGTCAATGGTCCCGCGCGGCGCCTTAGCGGCGGCGTTTGCGGTCCTCGACACGGATGCGGACAGGGAGACGTTGCTCGGAAGAACGGAGGCCATAGGCGATCACGACAGCAGTTGCAGCAAATGCGAAGACGGTTGTCATGATGATGTCCATAGGAAAGCCCTCCAGATTTCTATGTGAGAAAGGTAACACGATGCTGCGGCGCGTCAAGCGATCTCGGAGCGCGAATATAAAGTGAGCGGGATAACGCCGCGTAAACGGCCATCACCCCCTGACACACCGCATCCTCGCGCCCTGTTACGAATAGCCCAACTGGTCACGCAGGAAGGCCACGGCAACCTCCAACCCGTCAGGCGCGATCCCGTGCCCCGTGCCGCGCATGATATGGGCGTAGACCTTCTCGAACCCTGCCCCTTGCAGGGCTTCCGCCGCCTCTGGCAGCGATTGCGGCGGCACCACGTCATCCTCGTCGCCATGCAGGAGCAGAACGGGAAAATCGACGCGCTTTTCGTCTTCGAGCAGTTCGGGTTCGAGCAGGCGGCCAGAGAAACCCACCACCGCGGCCAGCGCATCCTCGCGGCGCGGGGCAACATGGAGCGCCATCATCGTGCCTTGGCTGAAGCCCACCAGCGCCATCTGTTCAGGCTCAAGCCCGTAATCCACGAGGATATTGTCGAGGTAGTCGTTGAGTTCATCCACCGCACGCAGCATTCCCGTGCGGGCCTCTTCCTCCGACGAGCCGTCGATCCACGGGATCGGGAACCACTGGTAGCCCATCGGATTGCCGATGCAGCGTTCGGGCGCATCTGGAGCAAAGAACACCGTGTCAGGGAGATGCTCGGCCAGCGGATCGGCCAGACCCAGCAGGTCCGCGCCATCCGCGCCATAACCGTGCAGGAAGACCACAACGGAGCCCACGCGCCCCGAATGGCTGTCTCTCATTTTGCTCTCAAGCGCACCCATCACCGTATTCCCTCTCGTGATTTCTCCACATGGTAGTAGGCCCAGAGCAGCCGCGCTGCAACCGATCTCCACGGCGACCATTCCTCCGCCATGGTCCGAAAGGCACGCTCCTTGGGCCGCTCGGGTAGGTCGAAAAGCACCCGTGCCGATTCCTGCAGCGCCAGATCGCCAGGTGCGAAGACATCCGCGTGACCTAGCGAAAACATGGCGTATATCTCGGCAGTCCAGACCCCGATGCCAGACACCTGCGTGAGTGTGGCAATCACCTCCTCGGAGGGCGCATCGCGCAGGGCTTGGAAGTCGATCCGCGCCTCGGCCAGCGCCTTGGCATAGCGCACCTTCTGGCGCGACAGGCCACAGGCCCGCAACTCCTCTTCACTGGCCCACATGATCTTGCGCGGCCCCGTCAGTTTGGCCGCCTTGAGCCGTTTCCAGATGCCATTGGCGGCGGCGACCGAGATCTGTTGGCTGACGATAGCCGACAACAATTGCTCGAACCCGTCCTTGCGCCGGCGCAAAGGCAACGGCCCCGTGAGCGTCAGCGCATGGGCGAAACGCGGCTCGACCCGCGCCAGATGTGCGGCACCTTCGGCCACGCATTCATCAGATTCGATAATCCTCATGCGTGCGCCTCCGCCCATTCCAATGCATCCAGCACATCCTCGCGCCGAGTGATCCCTTCGGGCGCGGGAGGACGGGCAATCATGGCGACCGACATGCCAAGGGCACGCGCCGCATCCAGTTTGGCCCGCCCGCTCGCGCCACCCGCATTCTTCACCACCAGCCAGTCGGGGCGCAACTCGGCAAAAAGCGCCTCCTCGGCGGCTTGTGAAAAGGGCGGACGTCCGACCACCCATGCACCGTTTTCAAGCGGAAACGGTTCGCTCGGCGCGTCCACGACCCGCGCCCAGATATAGGCGTGTTCAAGGTGGCCCATCTGATCCACCGTCTGCCGCCCCGTGGCGAGAAAAATACGCTGTCGCGGCGGGATGATACGGGCGAGATCGGCAATGTCTGCCGCTTCGTGCCATGCGTCCCCCTGACGTGACCGCCATTCGCGTCGCTCGAAACGCAAATAGGGAAGTCCTCGCGCGGCACAGATTTTGGCCGTGCGCCGCGTGATCTCTGTGGCGAACGGATGTGTCGCGTCGATCACCGCCGTGATCTCTTGGGCGTCGAGAAAGGCCTCAAACCCTTCCGCCCCGCCAAAACCACCCACGCGGGTTTCCACGGGATAGGGTGCGGGGCTTTCGGTCACGCCCGCCAGCGAGGCGATGCAGTCGATGCCGCTTTGCGCGAGCATCCCCGCAAGGTTGCGTGCCTCCATCGTGCCCGCCAGAAGTAAAATCATGCGCCCGCTGTTCCGATAATGGTTCCCGCCCGATCTATCACAACGACATCGAAGGACATCCCCTGCCCCCCAAACCGCGCCTCGACCGCCTCAAGTGCCTTCTGCGCCACCAGTCGGGCAAAGTCACCCCCGCGCGCCTCGTAAACCTCCAGCGCCGTGTTCATTTGCGCGAGTTTCGGGTCGCCCAGAAGCTCCGCCCAATAGGGCAGATCGACCTGTGCGCGTTTGGAATGAAGGTCCATTTCTCCCTGCGCGAGCTTGGCAATCTTGCCGATGCCGCCGCCGATGGTGACGCGCGGCACGGGGTGTTTGGCGAGGTATTTCAGCATCCCGCCCGCAAAATCGCCCATATCCAGCATTGCGCTTTCGCCAAGCCCGTGATGCGCCATCACCACCCGTTCGGAAGTTGCGCCCGTGCAGCCCGCCACATGGGTCAGCCCCTCGGCCCGCGCCACGTCGATCCCGCGATGGATCGACGCGATCCACGCAGCACAGGAGAAGGGACGCACGATCCCCGTGGTGCCAAGCACGCTCAATCCGCCTTTGATCCCCAAACGCGGGTTCCATGTTTTTTGCGCGAGCGTCTCGCCCTCGGGAATGGAGACGGTGATCTCCACATCGGGCGACTTGCCAAGCCGCGCAGCCATCTCCTCGACCTGTTCACACATCATGCGGCGCGGCACGGGGTTGATTGCGGGTTCTCCCACACCGATGGGTAGCCCCGCCTTCGTCACCATGCCGACCCCCTTGCCCGCGCGGAAGATCACACCGCCCGCAGACACCGCCACCCGAGCACGGATTTCCGCGCCGTGGGTCACGTCGGGATCGTCGCCCGCATCCTTGATGATCCCCGCCTCGGCCCAGCCTTCTCCTTGCGCCATGTGAGATAGCGCGAATTCGGGCCGTTCGCCCTTGGGCAGTGTTATCCGCACGCGGTCGGGAAACCCCTCGCCCCATAGCGCCATAAGCGCCGCCCGCGTCGCCGCAGTGGCACAGGCCCCCGTGGTCCAGCCGCGCCGCAGCTTGGGGGGATCGCTTTGGGATGTGGTCTCGCTCATGGTCGCACTATAGGAAGATGCGCGGGGAAATGACCACGGGGTTTTTTCACGTCCCCCTCAGGAACCGCCGCGCCACCACTTCCCCAGACCCGCGCGTCACGCCATAAAGTGTCCATGACCGAATCGCATCTTCCCCTCCCGACTGGTGACTGGCCCGTAATCGAACCCGGCTGGGTCTGGCTTTGTGGCGCAGGTCCGGGTGATCCGGGGCTGATGACACTCCACGCGATCAACGCGCTGCGACAGGCCGATGTGATCGTCTATGACGCGTTGGTGGCCTCGGAAATTCTCGAATGGGCGCGCGCCGATGCGGAGAAAATTTACGCAGGAAAACGCGGAGGAAAGCCGTCAGCGAAACAGGCGGATATCTCCCTGCGCCTGATCGAACTGGCCCGCGAGGGCAAACGGGTGTTGCGCCTCAAGGGCGGCGATCCCTTTGTCTTTGGTCGTGGCGGCGAGGAAGCACAGACACTCATTCAACACGGCATTCCCGTGCGCATCGTTCCTGGTATTTCGGCGGGGATTGGCGGTCTGGCCTATGCGGGCATCCCTGTGACACACCGCGATGTAAACCAAGCCGTGACCTTCGTCACAGGCCATGACCAGACAGGCGGGCCAACAGGCAGTCTCGACTGGGATGCGCTTTCGCGCTCCGCTGGCGTTCTGGTGATCTACATGGGGATGAAACACGCCCCCCACATCCGCAAGGGTCTCATGGATGCAGGACGCGCGGCAGATGAACCCGTCGCCATCGTCACGCAGGCCACAACCGCCGACCAGAAGGTTCTTGAAACCACGCTCGGCACCATGCTCGACGACATCGCGGCGGCGGATATGGAACCGCCCGCGATCATCTGCGTCGGGCGCGCGGTGCTGATGCGGCAGGTGTTGGACTGGCAGGCGCTCATGCGCGGCGAGACCCCGCGCGACCTCGATCCCTTGGGACGTGGCAAACCGGCCGAAGAGGCCTGACATGCCCCGCGCACTTCTGATCGCCGCACCCGCTTCGGGATCGGGCAAGACGACCGTGACGCTCGGCATCCTGCGGGCACTGGCGCGGCGTGGTGTAACCGTCTCCTCCGCCAAATCGGGCCCCGACTATATCGACCCGCGCTTTCACGAAGCCGCTAGCGGCGCGCCCTGCGTCAACCTTGACGCATGGGCGATGACGCCCGCGCGGATTGCAGCCCTCGCGGGACGATCTGACGACCTATTGGTAATCGAAGGCGCAATGGGCCTCTTCGACGGGGCACCCCATGCCACCGATCCAACCCGCGATGGCAAGGGCGCCTCGGCCGATCTGGCCCGCCAGCTCGGAGCCGCTGTGATCCTCGTGGTCGATGCCTCCCATATGGCGCAATCCATCGCACCCCTTGTGGCGGGGTTCATCGCCCATGACCCCACGCTCACAATCGCGGGTGTCATCGTTAACAAAGTCGGCAGCCCGCGGCACGCTGCTATGATCACCCGCGCGTTGGGACGTGTGGGTGTGCCGCTCATCGGCTGCATCCTGCGCGACAAAGCCCTCGCCACACCCTCCCGCCACCTCGGTCTGGTGCAGGCGGGAGAGCGACCCGACCTCGACGCCTTTCTCGACCGTGCCGCCGAAACGGTGGAGGAGGCGCTGGACCTCGACGCCCTGACAGCGTTGGCCACGCCTTTCGAGGGCAGCAAGGACGCGACACGCACGCCCCCGCCCGCGCAGCGGATCGCCGTGGCGCAGGACGCCGCCTTTGCCTTCGCCTATCCACACCTGCTCGACGATTGGCACGCGCAGGGCGCGGAGATTGTCACCTTCTCGCCATTGGACGACCAACCCGCCCCGCCCGCCGATCTGGTTTACCTTCCAGGCGGCTATCCCGAATTGCACGCGGGCAAGATCGCCGCGAACCACCGCACGCTGCAATCGCTGCGCGAGGCGGCGGCGCGCGCCCGCGTCTATGGCGAATGCGGGGGGTATATGGTGCTGGGCGACGGGCTGGTGGACCGTGACGGCCTGCGGCACCGCATGGCGGGCCTGCTCGATCTGGAGACCTCCTTCGCCACGCGCAAACTGCACCTCGGCTATCGCACGGCCACCTCTGTGGCCTCGGCTGTCCCATTCGAGGGCACATGGACCGCCCACGAGTTCCACTATGCAACCACACTAAAGGCTGACGGCACGCCGCTCTTCACCGCGACCGACGCGGAAGGGGCCGATCTGGGGCCGCAGGGACTTGTCCGTGGCAGCGTGTCGGGATCGTTCCTGCACCTGATCGATAGGGCCTGAGTGGATGAAGATTGTGCACACGCCCTGCCCGCTCCATAAGGCACTCGTCACAAAACCGCACAGTCGCTGATTACCCCTATCACAAATTCGCAAGACAACAGCGACACCCTGCCGCTTTCCAAACGTCACGGGCACCGCTAAACGGGTCGGACAGTTTCAAGGACCAGACCCTATGCCCGACATCGCCACGTCCCCCGCCGCACAGGCAAAAGCCCGCCGCAACGTGTTTATCCTCGTCGCGGCGCAAGCCTTCCTCGGGGCGCAGATGGCGATGATCTTCACCATCGCGGGGCTTGCAGGACAATCGCTGGCCTCCAACCTGTGTTTTGCCACCCTGCCCATCACCGCCACCGTGCTGGGCTCCATGCTCTCGGCCACACCGCTTTCCGCCGTGATGCAGAAATACGGACGCCGCGCGGGGTTCTGGATCGGCACGAGTGCTGGCGCCACGGGCGCGGCCGTCGGGGCGATCGGGCTGCTGCAACAGAACTTCTGGCTTTTCGTGCTGGGCGGGCTGTTCACTGGGGTTTACCAGTCCAGTCAGGGGTTCTTCCGCTTTGCCGCGACCGATACCGCTGACGAGGCCTTCAAACCCAAAGCCATCTCCTATGTTCTCGCAGGAGGATTGATTTCCGCCATCATCGGGCCGCAACTGGTCAAGGTCACTAGCCAGATGATGGTCGTGCCTTTCCTCGGCACCTACCTCGCGGTGATCGTGATCAACGTCGTCGGCTCGGCGCTTTTCCTCTTCCTCGACATCCCCAAGCCGCCCGTTGCCAAAGAGGGCGAACATCTGGGCCGCACGCGCATGGAGTTGCTCAAGACCCCGCGCGTGGCTGTGGCGATCATTGTCGCAATGGTGTCCTACGCCCTGATGAACCTCGTGATGACCTCCACCCCGCTGGCGGTTGTCGGCTGTGGCTTCGAGCAGAACACGGCGGCCGATATCGTCTCCGCCCACGTGCTTGCGATGTTCATCCCCTCCTTCTTCACCGGCCACCTGATCGCACGTTTCGGCGTTGAACGGATCATGGCGCTCGGCCTTGTGATCCTCGGGATTGCGGGGATCACGGGGCTTGCGGGCGTCAATATCGAGAACTTCTTCGTCGCCCTTGTCCTGCTCGGCATCGGTTGGAACTTCGGCTTCATCGGCGCGACCTCCATGCTTGCCTCGGCGCATGAACCTTCCGAGCGCGGCCGCATTCAGGGCATCAACGATTTGATCGTCTTTGGCGGTGTGACCGTGGCCTCGCTGGCCTCTGGCGGGCTGATGAACTGTTCGGGCGGTTCGGCGCAGGACGGTTGGGCGGCGGTAAACCTCGCCATGATCCCCTTCCTGACACTCGCAGGTGCGGCGCTGATCTGGCTGTGGTTGCAGCCGCGCGAACGCTAGAGCCGCGCCTCACGCAGGCGGTCGCGGTGCCGTGACAGCCAGAGTGCTGCGAGAAACAGCGGGCCAGTATCAAGTGCGCCCGCATCGCACAGCTCCATCAGGCGATCAAAGCTCAACAAGTGCGAACGGATGTCCTCCTGCTCGACATCAAGGCCGCTGATCCCCGTGATATCGTCGGGCAAATCCGCTTCGCCCACATAGGAGATCAGGCATTCGGTCACAGCGCCGGGGCTGACGTAATGCTCCCCGATCAAATGCAGCGCACCAAGGGTGACACCCGCTTCCTCCTCGGCCTCGCGCCGCGCGGTGGCCTCAGGCCCCTCACCCGCATCTACGCGCCCCGCAATCGGTTCCAGCACCCACGGACGGCGATCCCCGCGCAGAAGCGGCCCGTAGCGCAGTTGCTCGACCACCAGCACGCGGTCACGCACAGGATCGTAGGGCAGAACCGTCACCGCATCGGCCATCATAAAGACCATGCGCGGCACATCCCCCATCCGCCCGCCATCAAAGCGCGGTTGCTCGTAGGTGTTATCTTCCAAAGCGAAATAACCAAGATAGCCGATCTTGCGCTCGGTGGTCCTGACAGCCTCCACATCGGGAAGACCCGCGCGCTCCATCGTCGGGCGGCCCTCGCGCGCCCGCACCCGCGCCCATGCCCGTGACAAAACCTGCGGCATTACGGCGGCAACTGCCTCGGCGCTGCGGCCCTCGCGGTGGTGTTGCAAAAGCTCCGCGGCGGCGGCAGGCACCAGCGCGGGATCGGGGATATCCACCGCCGCGAAACAGGTATCAAGATAGCGCCGTTGATCCTCGGTGAGGTCTTGCGAAAAGTCGTCCAGCGCCGCGCGCGTCTTGGCCTCCATCACGACCACTTCCGTGCGGATTTCTCCACCAGCCAGCCACCGAAGACACCACCACCCAAAAGCACGATCAGCATGTCGGGATTGAGCAGCACAATCAGCGCGTATTCCCGCGCCAGATCAACCATCCCCGCCAGAGCGTGCATCGGCCCCCGAAAACGCCCGTCCCACGCCCGTCTGAGCATTTCGACAACGGCGAAGAAACCAACGCCCCAAAATGCGATTAGAACACCCGATGTGAAACCGTAACCATAGGCCGCACGCATCGAGTCGCCCGCGCGCCGTCCGGCAAAGACCCAACCAACGCCCAGACCGATCGCGCCCGCATAGAGCGACATCCGTCCGAATTGCGTGCCTTCGGGCATATGGGTTTTGGACATTTCCGCGACAAACCACGCCAGAAGCGCATACCAGAGCGCGGCAATCAATCGGGGCATTGTGGGCATGGGGCTGCTCGTTCTTCTTGGTAAATACGAAGGGCATTTTCCGCTCCCAAAGGGCGAAATCAAGGAAAAAGCCTGTCATCTTGCGGGTTTCGCAGCCAGTGACGCAGTGCCGCCGCACATTTCTTCCCCTTTAGGATCAGCCATCGCGGTGCGCGGAATAGGCCGCAAGCGCACGCTCGCGCCCCTCCTTGAGCCCCACCACGGGATCGGGGCGCGGAGCGTCGGGGTGCATGTCCCACGCGCGCGGGATGGCGTCGAAATAGCGCAACGCCGTATCGGGTGGTGCGGCCTGCCCTTCGGCAATCCATGCGCACCTGTAAGCCCCCTGCGGGTCGAATTTCTCCGCCTGCCCATCGGGATTGAAAATGCGGAAATAAGGCGCGGCATCAGGGCCACAGCCCGCCACCCATTGCCATCCCATAGCGTTCGCGGCGACATCCCAGTCAATCAGACAGTCCTCAAACCACGCCCGCCCGATACGCCAATCCACCAGCAGGTGCTTGGTTAGATAGGAGGCCACGATCATCCGCGCGCGGTTGTGCATGGTGCCCGTGACATACATCTCGCGCATGGCAGCATCGACAAAGTCCACACCCGTGCGCCCCTGTTGCCACGCCTTGACCTCAGCACTCTGCGCATCTTGATCCCACGGGAAACCGTCCCACCCCTTGCGGTGGTTTTCATGTGGCAGATCGGGTTCGTGGAAAAGCAGGTGATAGGCAAACTCGCGCCAGACCAGTTCTTTCAGGAAATGCTCGGCTCCGCTCTCGCCCTCAGCCATCGCGCTGTGCGCAGCATGCCAGATCGTGCGGGGAGAAATCTCGCCATAGGTAAGGTTCTCCGACAGGCCCGAACAGGCAGGCTCGGCGGGATAGTCACGGCGTCTTTTATAAGCCTCCATCCGCGCGTCGATGAAACGCGACAGCCGCTCACGCGCCGCCACCTCGCCAACACATACATGGGCAGCCACCACATCCGCACCACGATCCATCGCCGCGTCAAGCGCCCAATCATCAAGGGCATCGCTTTCCATATCCGTGCTCGCCCAAACCACATCAGGAGCGGGCAAAGGCTCATCCACAGGCCGCTCGGACACCGTGCGCCAATAAGGGGAATAGACCTTGTAATAGCCGCCCGTCTTGGTCTCGACCGTCCAAGGCTCATGCAGGAGGTGGCCCGCGTGGCTCTCCGCCGCCACGCCCGCACCTTTGAGCAGCGCCTTGACCTCAGTATCGCGTTCGATTGCCTCTGCGTCATAGGCCCGCGACCAATGGACCGACGTTGCGCCCAACTCCTGCGCCAGCGCAGGGATCACCACACGCGCGTCCCCTGCGCGCAGGATGACCCGCCCGCCCTGTGCCTCGATCACCGAGAGCAGATGGGCAAGCCCCAACCCCATCCGCCATTTCGGCGCAGCACCAAGCCCCGCAACCGTCCCGTCGCACACGAAAACAGGCACCACGGGCCCAGCATGTGCAGCCGCTACAAGTGCGGGATTGTCGGAAAGGCGGAAGTCACGGCGAACCCACCAGATCGCGGGGGTTGATTTGTCGGTCAGAGATGTATCTGTCACGGGGCGGCTTTCGGTAAGTTGATCCTGAGGATCATACGCACGCGCCCTGCCCTTGGATCACTCTTCCGCTTATTCAGCAGCGTCGCGATCCTCGGCCTGCGCCGACCACATGGCGGCATATTTGGTCCCGCGCGCAAGCAATTCTTCATGGGTGCCGCGCTCGACAACCCTGCCCGCCTCCAGCACGACGATCTCGTCGGCATCGGCCACGGTAGACAGGCGGTGCGCAATGGTGACAACCGTGCGCCCTTTGCCCGCCTCTTCCAGCGCACCGAGAATGTCGCGTTCGGTCTGGGTGTCGAGCGCCGATGTGGCCTCGTCGAGCAGGAGGATCGGAGGGTTTTTCAGGAGCGTGCGCGCAATGCCCACACGCTGCTTCTCCCCGCCCGAAAGCTTCAGCCCGCGCTCGCCCACCTGTGTCTCGTAACCTTCGGGAAGCGCCTGCACGAAGTCATGGATGCGCGCCTTCTTCGCGGCGGCAACAATCTCGTCGAAGGTCGCCCCGTCGCGCCCGTAACCGATGTTGTAGCGGATCGTGTCGTTGAACAGCACCGTGTCCTGCGGCACCACACCGATGGCGCGGTGCAGGCTCTCCTGCGTCACATCGCGCAAATCCTGCCCGTCGATGGTCAGCGCCCCACCCGTCACGTCATAGAAGCGGAAAAGAAGCCGACCGATGGTGGATTTCCCCGACCCCGAGGGGCCGACAATGGCCAGCGTCTTGCCCGCCGGCACTTCGATATCGACGCCCTTGAGAATGGGCCGCGCAGGGTCATAGGCAAACTCGACCCCGTTGAGATGCACCGTCCCGCCCGTGACCACGAGATCCTTGGCGTCGGGCTTGTCGGTGATCTCGGCGGGTTGGTGGAGCAGCGTGAACATCTCCTCCATATCCACCAGCGCCTGACGGATGTTGCGATACATGGAGCCGAGGAAATTGAGCGGCATGGTGATTTGCACCATATAGGCGTTGACCATGACGAAATCGCCCACGGAAATATCGCCACGCCCCACGCCAACGGCAGCCAGAACCATCGAGGCGACAAGCCCGCAGGTGATGATCAAAGACTGGCCGAAGTTGAGGAAGGCCAGCGAACTTTCGGTCTTGATCGACGCCTTCTCATAGCCACGCATCGCCACGTTATAGCGGTCCGCCTCGCGGCTTTCGGCGACGAAGTATTTCACTGTCTCGAAATTGAGCAGGCTGTCGATGGCCTTCTGGTTGGCGTCTGTGTCCAGATCGTTCATTTCCTTACGGATTTTCACGCGCCATTCGGTCACTTTGAGAGTGAAAACAATGTAGGAGGTGAAGGTCACAAGCAGGATCAAGAGGTAAGACAGACCCAGCTTTGACCCGATAATCACCAAGACAATTGCCAGTTCGAGGATCAGCGGCCCGATGGAGAATACTAGGAATTGCAGCAGGAAGGAGACGCCCTTCACACCGCGCTCCATGATACGGCTCAGTCCCCCCGTTTTGCGGGTAATGTGGTAGCGCATCGAGAGCGCATGGATATGGTTGAAGGTCTCCAGCGCGATCTTGCGCAGCGCGGCATTCGACACAGGCGCGAAGATCACGTTGCGCAGCTGCTGGAAACCCGAGGCGAGTATCCGCGTCATCCCGTAGGCGATGGTCAGACCGACCGCCCCGATCGCCAGCAGAAACTCAGGCGCGGTATCTTTGCCCGACAGCGCGTCCACCGCATAGCCGTAGAGCAAGGGCGTGCCTGAAAGCAGCGCCTTCGACAGCGCAAGCGCGACAAGCGCGAGGACCACACGCGCCCGTGCGCCGCGATCGTCCTTCGGCCAGAAATAGGGCGCGACCGATTTGATCACCCGCATCCCGTCCGAGGGGCCTTTTGTCGTTGTCACTGTGGGGCGTCCGCGCATCTGTCCGACCTTCGTTCCTGCGGACCATCACGGGGGTCCGTTTCGCCTGATCTAACCCTCTGCCCGCGCGGCAACAAGGGCCGCGGCGCGCACAGCCCATCTATTCACATACGCACAAGACAGACCCGCGCGGATCGACGCCGCCCTATTCAGGCAGGCGGAACACCTGACCAGGGTAGATCAGATCGGGATCGCGGATCTGGTCACGGTTGGCGTTGAACACCCGCGTGTAGAGCAAGCCATCGTCATAGCGGTCTGTTGCGATCCCCCAAAGGGTATTGCCGGGCTGAACGGTCACGGAAACCACGCGCTTGGGCGGTGTCGGGGTCGCATCCACCGCATCAGCGGCAGCCTCGGCAGGCGCACTGTTGGCCTGCGCAACAGTCTCTGCGTCGCCGCTCGCATCATCGGAAGCTGCGGGCGCGGGCTCTTCGGCAGGCGTATCCAGCCCAGCAATCTGTGCCAGAACATCAACAGTCTCGCGCTTGAACGGTGTTTCGGCACGAGCGACAACTGCACCGCCCTCCCCGATCACATCGGCACGCAACGTGTAAATCCCCGCCGCGACATCCGCCAGTTCGGCGCGCCATTGCCCGTCCTGCCCGACCTCTGTCTCCGCAATCAACGCATTGTCGACATAGAGCCGAAGCGCCGCACCTGCTTGCGCACGGCCAGAGACATAGACACGCCCCTCGGGATCATAGGTGATCGCGTCGATCCGCAGATCATCTGCCACGCCCCCCTGAGCCAGAACCTTCACCCCGTCATCATCGGCACGCAGGACGGTAGGTGCCTCATCCATCACTGACGCGGTTTGCGTCTCGGCCTGCGCATCTGTTGGCGCGCTATCCATTGCGGATTGCTGTTCTTGAGCGGGGCTTTCACTGGATTGCACCGCGTCCGCATTTGCCATTTCAACGGAAGCCGTGTCCTCGTTAACCTCTGTGGTATCCGCAACGTCCATTTCTGTTTCGGCTGTTTCGCTTGGCTCGGCGGGCTGCGCATCGGTTTCCACCTGAGCCACCTCGCTGGACGCGGCAGGCTCGGTGGATGCCTCAACATCGTGGGCCACCTCGGCGGCTACCTGCGCCTCTTCGCTTGCCATCGTTTCCGCCGTATCCGCCGCCATCGTGTCGGATGGCACATCGGACATCGCCTCGCCACCCGCATCGGCCATGGCAGCGGGCGTCTCCTCGGAGGCCACCTCGGCGGCTGGGGCGATCAGGATGCTCTCCGCACCAAACACCGTCTCCCCGTCAATACTCGCGGCAATCGTCATCTCCCGCGCGGCCCCATCGGCGGCCAGATCAAAGAGCGCGACGAATTCACCCGTGGCCCCCGCCTGCGTGCGCGCAACCTCAACACCATCGACGAAAACCGTGATCTCCGAGGACGGCGCCGCGCGGCCAGCGACCGTGGTAAACCCTTCGGACGGCACCCGAACAACGTCAAAACTGGGCGGTGACAAGGAAAGATCGGTGCCCTGCGCCTGTTCCGTAGCCTCTGCGCCATTATCCTCTGCATTTTCGATCTGCGCATCGTCAGACTGTGCAACCGCCTCGCCCGCACTCATATCAGGGGTCTCGCTGGTATCTAGTGCCTTGGGCGCTTCAATCGCGGCTTTCGCGGCCTGTTCGGCCTCAACCTCGGGCGTATTCACGGAAGTCTCGTCCTGCGCATCGTCAGGCGGAGTATCCGCCGCAGGTTCAGGGGTCGTCATGGCCGCATCGGTGGCACTCTCGGCGGGCACCTCACCATCCTGCGACGGGTTGGCGAAATAAAGCACTCCCCCGATCACAGCCGCCACAGCCACAGCCGCCACTCCCGCAACAGGCGTCGCAGCCGACGTGAATACGGATTTTTCCGTCATATCCTAGTCCCCCTCGGGCGCATCCGCACCCTATGTCACTACCACGCGCGCCTGTCGTGACACGCGCAAAAGGTGTCCAGCAACACCATGCGCCCTTTGTTTTTTTCAAGGCTTGAGGGAGCCTAGCAACGGGTCTAACAGTGGTAAAGCATTCCTTTCTTTCTCCCCGTCAAAATCGAGGCCCCTGCCCATGCAAGACCAAAATCCCGCCGTTCCCTTCTCGCTTTGCGTCTATTGCGGATCACGTGACGGGAACAAACCCGCCTTTCACGCGGATGCCACAACCCTTGGCCGCGAGATCGCGCGCGAGGGCTGGCGTCTGGTCTATGGTGCGGGAGATGTTGGTTTGATGGGCGCGGTCGCACGTTCCTGTCAGGCGTCGGGCGGCGAGACATTTGGCGTGATCCCCGTTCACCTGATGAATATGGAAGTGGGCAAACGCGACCTGACCACCTTCGTCGTGACCGAGAACATGCACGAGCGTAAAAAGGTGATGTTCATGAACTCCGATGCCATCGTCGTCCTGCCCGGCGGGATGGGATCGCTCGACGAATTTTTCGAAGTGCTGACGTGGAAGCAGATCGGGTTGCATGACAAGCCGATTTTCCTGCTCTCCACCGATGGCTACTGGGCGCCGCTGGAGACCCTGATCGACCATGTGATTGCCGAGGGTTTCGCCTCTGACGCCTCGCGCGGGCTTTACACTTCGGTGGGCAGCGTCGACGAGCTTGTCGCGGCGGTGCGCGCCTTGCGGTCCTGACGCTCGCGGCGGAAACTCTCGAAGGTGAAAGCCGCCAGCGCCACCCAGATCAAGGGCAAGGCGATGGAATGTGACGGCGTGATCACCTGATCAAAAATCGTAACTGCCACAATGAGTTGCAAGGTGGCGTTATAGTAGTTCCCCAAGCCCACGACCGTGAGCGACAGCCGCCGTGCCGCCATGGAGAACAGCAGGAGCGGCACACCTGTCACCACACCCGCGAGCATCAACACGAAGCTCGACCAGAGATCCGCGCCAAAGGCTCCCGCAGGCTGCGCCGCCGACCCGCCCCAGCCCCATAGCTCAGCACCGATCAGGTAGATCAGCGCAAAAGGCGCGATCAGGGTGGTCTCGGCCGCCATGGCAATCACAGGCCCCGCCGCTAATCCCTTCTTGATCGTGCCGTAAGTCATGAAGGTTGCCGACATCATCAGCGCCAGCCACGGAACAGCGCCAAGTCCGACCGTGAGGACCGTAACCGCAACAATTCCCAGCCCCATCGACAGATATTGCAACCCGTGGAGCCGCTCGGAAAAGAGCACCCAGCCCACCCCTGCCGCCATCAGCGGGTAGATGTAATAGGCCAGTGACGCCTCCAGCGTGCTGTCCGACTGGATAGCATAGACAAACAGAAACCAGTTGATCGAAATGACAAAGGCCGCAGGCGCGATGCGAGACAGCCCCTGACCACGGGTGCGCGGGTGCAAAAGCGCAAACATCTCGCGAATACGACCCTGCGCGGCGATGATCCCGAAAAAGGCAATGAAAGACCACACGGTGCGATGCGCAAGCACTTCAAGGGCAGGAACATGCGTCACCTCCCTGTAGTAGAGCGCGGAAAGCCCCCAGATCGTGTAAGCGCCAATCAGCGCGAAAAAACCCGAACGTGTCTGTGTCATAAGGGCAGTCAATAGAGGCAAATCGCCCTGCGGCAAGGAAAATGAGGCCAAGCCTCGCGCAAATGGCCTGAGCGGTTTTCAGTGGCCAGCCGAGGCGTCAGCCCCAAAAACGCACAGGTATCACCGCATAAAAAAGGGTCGGGAGTTTCCCCCCGACCCGATCACATCGTCAGATGCGCGCCGATTACATGCGCGATGCGACGTTTTCCCAGTCCACCAGATTTTCGAGGAAGTTCGACAGGTAGGCAGGACGTTTGTTGCGGAAGTCGATGTAGTAGGAGTGTTCCCAAACATCACAGCCCAGAAGCGCGGTCTGACCGAAGCAAAGCGGGTTCACGCCGTTTTCGGTCTTGGTCACTTTGAGCGAACCGTCGGTGTCTTTGACGAGCCATGCCCAGCCGGAGCCGAACTGGCCTGCGCCTGCGGCGGCGAACTCTTCTTTGAACTTGTCGACGGAGCCGAAGTTCTCGGTGAGCGCTTTTTCAAGCTCGGTCGGAATCGTGTTGCCTTTGGGGCCCATCATTTCCCAGAACTGGTTGTGGTTCCAAAGCTGGGAGATGTTGTTGAAGATGCCGTTTTGCGCCACGGCGGACTTGTCGTAGGTGCCGACAATGATCTCTTCGAGGGTCTTGCCGTCCCACTCGGTGCCTTCAATCGCCTTGTTGCCGTTGGTGACATAAGCGTTGTGGTGCAGGTCGTGGTGGTATTCGAGGGTCTCGGCGGACATGCCGAGATCGGCCAGAGCGTCGTGAGCATAAGGCAGATCGGGAAGTTCAAAAGCCATCGGAATTCTCCTTTGAAAATGTGCGTTTCGTTTGACCTATACCTGTTGCACCACGCGGTCGGGGTCAAGGGGGGAGTGCGGAGCTGCGTCGGAAAACCACTGTGCGGGGATGCGCAAGCGCACGTTTGGCGGGATTGCGAAGTGTAACGGCCCTGCGCGTGATGGATCTTGCGGGCCAATAGGTCACACTCCTGTCATTGCCCCTTTCGCAAAAGCCCCTTGAACGGTAAACACCGAAGCCAACCCAAGTGAGGATTTGCGCCCATGATGTTCTGGACCATTGCCGCCATACTGGCCCTTCTGGCCGTCACGCCGATGGCGCTTGCCATGGCGCGGTCGCGGGGAAACTGGTCGGCGTCCAAGGCCGATGTGGAAATGCGCGTCTACCGCGATCAACTGGCCGAGGTTGAGCGCGATCTGGCCCGCGGGGTTCTCAGCGAAGAGGACGCCAAACGCACGCGCGTCGAAATCTCGCGCCGTCTTCTTGATGCCGACAAGGCACGTGGCGCGGGTGAGACCCGTGCGACCCGCCCCGCCGTTATCACTGGCGTTGTGGTTGCGGGCGCCTGTCTGGTCGGCGGGGTGGCGCTCTACAACCATCTCGGCGTTGCGGGCTACGCGGATCTGCCACTGGAAAAACGTCTTGAGACCGCCGCCGAAATCCGTGCAAACCGCCCCTCACAAGACGAGGCGGAGGCATCCGCGCCTCCGACCCCTTCCTTGCGCGCACCTGACGCCGAACATGCCGCCCTTATGGAAAAGCTTCGCGCCGCTCTTGCGGATCGGCCCAACGATCTGGAAGGTCACATCCTTCTGGCGCGCAACGAGGCCATCGCGGGCAATTACCGCGCCGCCTACGAGGCTCAGGAACGGGTGATCGCGATCAAAGGCGACGAGGCCACGTCCAAGGACTATTCCGACCTTGCCGATATGATGATCCTCGCCGCTGGCGGCTTTGTCTCGCCAGAGGCCGAAACCGCGCTGACCCGCGCGCTCGAACGCGACAGCCAGAACGGTGCGGCGCTCTATTACTCGGGCCTGATGTTCGCGCAGACCGGCCGCCCCGACATGACCTTCCGCCTGTGGCAACCGCTTGTCACGGGATCGCCCGAAGGCGCGCCTTGGGTGCCGCCAATCCGTGCGCAGATCGAAAGCGTCGCGCAGGCGGCGGGCATTCACTACACCCTGCCGCCCGTGGCCAGCAGCGACGGTCTGGGCGGGCCAAGCGCCGAGGACATCGAAAATGCCTCTGAAATGAGCGACGAGGAACGCCGCGACATGATCCAAAGCATGGTTGACGGGCTGTCGGCGCGGCTGGCCAACGAGGGCGGCACACCCGAGGAATGGGCGCGGCTGATCTCCTCGCTCGGTGTTCTGGGCGAGGCCGAGCGTGCGCGTGCGATCTGGAACGAGGCGCAGGTAACATTTGGCGCGGCCCCTGAAGCGCTGGCCACCGTGCGCGCCGCTGCCGAACGCGCGGGCGTCACCCAATGAGCGCCACCATTTTCGACGACGTGGCCGAATTCAAAGCCACCCTGCCCCCGATGCGCCCGCTGGCTGGTCTGGATTTCGGGGACAAGACCATTGGTGTCGCGCTCTCGGACAGACTTTGGGGCGTGGCCTCATCCCTCGACACCATCCGCCGCAAGAAATTCACGCTGGACGCCGAAGCGCTTCTCGCGCTCTTGGGCAAGCATGAGGTCGGTGGCATCGTGCTGGGTCTGCCGCGTAATATGGATGGCTCCGAGGGGCCGCGCTGTCAGAAAACCCGCGCGTTTGCCCGCAATCTCACGGCTCTGACCGATCTGCCGATAACCTTCTGGGACGAGCGCCTGTCCACCGTGGCGGCCGAACGCGCCATGCTGGAAGCCGATATGTCGCGCGCCAAGCGAGCGGCGAAGATTGATCAGGTCGCAGCCGCCGTCATCCTGCAAGGCGCGCTTGACCGCCTTGGCTATCTGTGAGGTCGCCATGAGTGACGAGGTTTGGCGGCGCGACGAGATCGAAAGCCCCTGCATCAACATCTGTCAGATCGACCCTGACACGCGGCTCTGTCTGGGCTGTGCGCGCTCTATTGACGAGATCGCGGAGTGGTCACGGATGACCGCCGAGGCACGCGCCGCAGTCATGGCCGAACTGCCTGAACGCACCCCCGCCTCGACCAAGAGGCGCGGTGGACGGGCCGCACGGCTCAAGCGGAAACTCTAGGCCCCCACCCAATCGCACCCTACCCCATGAGCGCTTTACGCAGCATGTTGAGCGCGACGAGGATCAGGAAGACACCGAAAGCGCGCTTGAGCGGCTTGGGGTCCATCGCATGGGCAATCCGCGCACCCAGAGGTGCAGTCAGAAGCGTCATGCAGATCACCAACCCGAAGGCCGCGATATTCACCGCTCCAACGGTAAAGGGCGGCGTCACATCCCCGGGAAGATCGACAAAGAGAAATCCGATCACCGAAGGGATCGCGATGATCGCCCCGAACCCCGCAGCTGTGGCAACCGCGCGATGGATCGGCACGCCGTAGAGCGTCATGGTCGGCACACCGAAAGACCCGCCGCCGATCCCCATCAGCACCGAAAGAAACCCGATGAGCGGCGAAATCACCACGCGCATGATGCCCTTGGGCATCTCGTCACCCAAGCGCCACGCGCTGTTGCCGAAGGCCATGTAGAGACCGATAAAGCTCGCCACGCCACCGAAGATCACCTGTAGCGCCGCAGAGCGCAGCGACGAGGCCACTAGCACACCGATGAGCGCCCCGACCACGATACCAGGGGCGAAGCTCTTCAAGATCGACCATTCCACCGCGCCTTTGCGGTGATGCGCCGAGACCGAGCGGATCGAGGTGACGATGATCGTGGCCAGAGATGTCGCCAGACAGATTTGCATCAATTGTGGTGAGCCGTAGCCCAGCCCCGAAAAGGCGTAAAAGAATGCGGGCACCAGAACGATTCCGCCCCCCACGCCCAATAGCCCCGCCAACACACCGGCAAAGGCGCCGATCACGGCGATGAGTGCGGCAAAGGGCAAAAGTGTCGAAATATCGGTCATGCAATCCTCACGTGCAGATTTGCACCTGATTATCCGCGCCAAGGCGGGTTGACCAGAGGCTTGTCCATACGTCACATAGACGAAACTGCGGCACGCCTCCCCCTTTCATGAGACCGCACCCCACGCACAATCCAATCGAAAGGCCACCCTTCCATGGTCCTCTCCCCGCTATTGCGCTCCGCGCTTGTCCTCGGGCTGTTGTCCGCCGTTGGCCCCTTCGCCATCGACATGTTCCTGCCCGCGCTGCCCACCATCGCCGAAGATCTCGGCGCAACCATCGGTCAGACACAGGGCACGATCACCTTCTACTTCGTCACCTTCGGGCTCAGCCAGTTGGTCTATGGCCCTTGGGCTGATCAGGCGGGACGCAAACTGCCGCTCTATATCGGGCTGGTGATCTTCGCCATCGCCTCGCTGATGGCCACCCGCGCGCAGAGCATCGAGATGCTCGTGGCGGCCCGTGCGTTGCAGGGCATGGGGGCCGCCTCGCTGATGGTCGTGACCCGCGCCATCGTACGCGACCAATATACAGGCTACGAGGCGACCAAATTGATGGGGCTGATCATGCTGGTCTTCTCGGTCTCGCCCATGCTCGCCCCGCTCGCGGGCGCAGGGATGATCGCGATCACAGGCTGGCGGGCAATCTTTGCCGCTATGGCCGTTGCCGCCGTTCTGGCCTTCGCCATCACCGCCCTGTTCCAGCACGAAACCCTGCCCAAATCCGAGCGCAAACCCATCAACCTTGCCACCCTTGGGCGCGGCGCGAAGGTGCTTTTGCGCGATCCTGTCTTCATGGGGCTGACCTTTGTCGGCGGTTTGGCAATGTCGGGCTTCTTCATCTTCATCGCCTCCGCCTCCTTCGTCTATGTCGAGACCTTCGGCCTCACGCCGACCCAGTTCTCTCTGGCCTTCACGATCAACGCCATGGGCTTCATCGGCGCCTCGCAAACCGCAGCGCCGCTGATGCGCCGCTACGGCGCGATGACGATCATCCTTACGGGTGTCATCGGTTTTGCCACTGTGATGTGCACGCTCTTCGCCCTGTCTCTTCTGGGATACGCGAGCTTCCCCGTCATCGTGATCGGGCTGATCGCGGGCTTTGCCTCCGTGGGTCTTGTGATGCCCACAACCATGGTCGCCGCCCTTGATCCCCACGGAGAGATCGCGGGGCTGGCCTCATCCCTCGGCGGCACGCTGCAAATGGTAGCAGGCGGCGCGATGGTGGCTCTGACGGGTCAGTTCTTCGACGGGTCGCCCACGCCGATGCTGGGCGCGATGGCCTTCTGCGCCATTCTCAACCTCGCACTGATCCTGACTGTGCAAGGACGCGCGCGCCGTGCGCTCTCGGGCGATATGGCCTGACGCGGCCAATCCCCTCGCATTCCCAATCAAAAAAAGGGGCGCTCCAACGGGCGCCCCTTTTGCATGTCTATCAAGCGATGTCAGGCATTCACGTCCACGACCACACGCCCTTTCACACCGCCCTTGAGGATCGCCGCCCCAAGTTCAGGCAGGTCAGAAAGTGTGGCAGGATGGATCATTGCCGAGAGCTTCTCCATCGGAAGGTCGTGCGCCAACCGTGCCCATGCGCGTTTGCGGGCCTCGAAAGGTTTCATCACGCTGTCAATGCCCAGAAGGTTCACCCCGCGCAGCAAGAACGGGATCACGGAAGCAGGCAGTCCCGCCCCGCCCGCAAGTCCCACAGCCGCAACCGAGCCGCCATATTTCATTTGCCCCAAAACACGTGCCAACATCTCACCGCCAACCGCATCGACACATCCCGCCCAAGTCTCGCTTTCCAGCGGACGCTTGACGGTCTCATTGATATCGCCGCGCGGCACGATGGTGGTCGCACCAAGGCTCTTGAGATAATCGGCCTGCTCGGGACGCCCCGTGACAGCAGCCACCTCATAGCCGAGATTGCCAAGGATCGCCGTGGCAACCGAACCGACACCGCCCGCAGCCCCCGTGACCAACACAGGGCCCTTGTCAGGCGTCAGCCCGTGGTCCTCCAGCGCCATCACCGCAAGCATCGCGGTGAAACCCGCCGTGCCCACGGCCATCGCGTCACGCGTGCTCAACCCATCGGGCAGAGGCACCAGCCAGTCGGCCTTCACCCGTGCCTTCTCGGCATAGCCGCCCCAATGAACCTCGCCCACGCGCCAACCCGTCAGCACCACCTTGTCCCCCGCCTTGTAGCGCGGATCGTCGGAGGTCTCGACAGTGCCCGCAAAATCAATACCGGGCACATGGGGGTAATTGCGCACCAACCCGCCACCCTTCGGAGACAGACACAGACCGTCCTTGTAGTTCAGCGTGGAATATTCCACCGCCACAGTCACATCGCCTTGCGGCAGATCGTCGGGCGAGATGTCCTTGATCTGCGCTTCCGCCAGTCCGTCGGCGTTTTGCTCCATCACCAATGCGCGCATATTTTGTCCTCCTGAATATACCGCAAACGCACAAATGCGTTGCACGAGAGGTTTTAAGTAGACCCCTGCGCGCTGCGGTCAAAGAATGCGCAGACGTTCTTTCGCCGCAAGGGAATTGTCAACGCGTCTTGATGGTCATGCCGAGCAAAAAACCGCTCTGATACGAGATCAGAGCGGTTCAGGTAAATTGTGACTTGCAGGCAAATCGGTTTGCATGGAGGGCCTAGCGGCGCAGCTTTGCCTTGCGGATTTTATAGGTGGTTTGAACCGTGCTTTCGCCACCTGCATCGGCAAGTTCCCAGTAGCTGTCGAGATTTTCGGAACCGCATCCCTGAATATTGAAGGCACCGCCGATGTTGAAATTCTTTGAGCTTTCCATGTAGATGTTGGAGCCTGTCATCGCACCACCGGGACGGATCGAAGGAGCGGCGACCACAATGCCGTTGATAGGCACGCTGTTGCCCCAACCTCCCAGAGACACATAGTTCTTCGCGAACATGTAGACCGAATAGCGCGGATCCGTTTCGGAGCAGGATGTTTCGGGATCGCCCCACTCCACGGAGCCGGCAAGGTTAATGTCGTTGCCCATGAAATAGGTGTCGTAGAAGTGCAAACTTCCGCCGCCTCCGACCCCGAGTTGCCCGCTCACCACGAAGGCAACGTTATGGGCATCCATACCGCCCGAGAATTGGGCGCCGCCATTGACCACGTAAATGGTATAGGGCTCGACCTCTCCAGGCTGGATTGACCACCACCCGTTCTTGACCTTCACCGTGGCGGTGCCCGTGGCGGGATCTTTCACGAAATCGGGAACCAGATCACCTCCGTATTGCTGTCCATCGAGCCCGCCAAGTGCACTCATGAGATCGGTATACATCCCGTCAATTTTTGGCAGGAGCGTGGCCTCCATTTCCCCTTCCGCCTTGATTTCCTCCACCGGAGCGGAACCGGCGGCCGGAGAATAGAGATTGACGGTCGAGATGTCGTTGGCCATGGCCTTTGTCTGGTCGGAATAGTAATCGTTTCCGCCGAAACTCACCCCTCCCGCACCGTAAATACAAACATCGCCGTTAAAGGTATTGCCCCCGCCCGCAGTTACGCTGTGCGTCGACAAGAAGGTTGCATCATTACAACCGTTGCCCGCGTCAGGATTTGCGACCGTCACAACAGCCGTCTCGGTTGCCGAAACTGCGATGGACCCCGCGGAAATATCAAAACTGTCTATCCCGACGAGTCGCATCAGATAGGTGCCGAGCGCGTTGTCGCGTGCGCTGTCACGGCGGGCAATGACTTGCACTGCGTTGAACAGTTCGGGCGCAGCCTCCTCATCGAGGGCCGTGAACATCTGAGCGTCACTATCCCAATTTCCGAACTGGACATCGGTGCTGCCCAAAGCGGCGCTATCTTTGCCGAGCATACGCCGCGCAATATCCTGTGCGATTTTGGAGGCTTCCTCCGAGTTGTCTACATGCGCGGCAGCGGCCAGTGCGGCGGAATCGGCGGTGACTTGTAGCTGTGTACGTGCACGCCATGCGTTCGCAACGTCGACCGCGATACCACCGATGACCGCCATAATCGCAATGATAAACACCGACTGAATGGTGCCTGCCCCGGTCTCGTTGCGGTTAAATCTATGAAAGGCGCGGGATGAGAAAACGCGCGTTGCGGGAGGATTTTTGGGTAAAGTCATGGGTCAGGCTCCTGCCTCTATCGCGGGATCGTCGTCACCTTCGATCCACATCACCACACCACCCGAAAGCGTGGCATCACCGGAAATCGAGCGGCTGAAAAGTGCCACTTTGCTGAAGGGAATGGACACTTCGGAGACGACGTAATCGCCATCCACATGCAAATCTATGTCGTAATTCTCACCATTGGCGAGCTTGCTACGCAGGGCCTCGGCGGCCTCTTGCGGAGTGCGCTGCCCCACAGAAACCATCCGCGCTCCGTCCCGCGCCACTTCATAGAGGTGCCCTTGATGGTTCATGAGAATGGTCGCGTCTGTGGTCAGCATCATGAACCCCGTCATGACGGGCAGCCATAAGACATGTTCGATTGTCGCGGAACCATTTTCAGAACGACAATAACTCGTTACGTGTTTACAGATACTTGCGAGTGCTTTGTGCACAATTCCACTCCTCGATACAGGGGATTGATCCCCTTCTTCTGCGTTCAGGGAATTGCCCCAAGCGCATGCCACTAAATACCTGCCCGAGTGCCGCTCCCAACTGTAGCAAACGCGAATCTGCGACCGCCAAGGAAAGACACCAAAGCCCTTTGGAAAGGGATTTCCCCGATAAACATGACGCAATGCGGACGCAATTGTGGCATTTGAAAGGGATTTTCGCCGAGGAATACGGCTACAGGCGACACAATTTGTTTTTGAAAAGCCAATTGTTTCGAAAGCGACAACAAATAGCGTTGAATGAACGGCCTTCATTAACCTTCAGCATAAAACCGCGATGCTGCGCTCCCTGAGATGTCTAGTGGCCCATGACACCCTGTCGGTGCCTTTGATCTTGAAAACCATCCCGCCTGCGCCTAAATAAAACCTGTCGGAGCAATCCGACTATGGGCATAAACGCGCATGTAATAAGCGGATCGGACCCGGGGGCGGTACCCGGCGTCTCCACCAAACCTCCCTCATTTGGGGATCATGGGGACGAAATAGGATCGACGGACGTGTAAAGATGTAGCTTTGTCTCGGTGAGATACCACCGTTATCGGTTCACTAAAGCTAGTTGCAAATGACAACAAAGCTCCGATGGCTCTGGCTGCGTAAGCAGTTCGAAACATCGAAATCTAAGCCCTTTCGCCTAGCAGCGTAAGGCGGGGTTCGCAGGCACCTGGCAACAGAAGCCTGCACTTCCCCCCCTCTCAGAATGTTCCGAAAGTTCATCGTCCGCGCGGCGAATGTCGAAAGAACGCCTGACGCCGACCTGAGGCGAGGCGCGCGGGTGCCCGACACTTGCCCGACACTTGCCCGACAGATGTCCGACGGATAGCCGACACGGGTTTTCGGCCTGTCCGCACGAAGCATCCACGCCACCTTTTCCCCGCGCCTCTAATCCCTTATTGCCGTAAGCCTCTTTTCATCGAAACAGAATCCCCTATGGTAAGGGGGTCGACAACGAAAGGATGCACGCGATGGCGAAAAGCATCGACTACGGCAATCTGATGCATGATGCGATGCGGGGCTTGATCCGCAAAGTGCTGGAAGGCGTTCAAAGCGACGGTCTTCCGGGCGAGCACCATTTTTTCATCACCTTTGACACGATGCATCCCGACGTGGAGCTGGCCGACTGGCTTTCTGATCGCTATCCCGAAGAAATGACGGTGGTGATCCAGCATTGGTTCGACAACCTCACCGTGACCGATGACGGCTTCGCTATCACGTTGAATTTCGGCGACAATCCCGAACCGCTCTACATCCCCTACGACGCGATCCGCACCTTTGTTGATCCATCTGTCGAGTTCGGACTTCGGTTTGAGACGCAGGAAGTCGAAGACGAAGACGGTGACGATCTCGAAGAGGCCGAAGAGATCACCCCAGATTTCTCCGCCAAGGGTGATGACGACACGCCCAAGGATGACGCGCCGAAAGAGGCGGAAATCGTTTCGTTGGACAAGTTCCGTAAATAGCGCGGCGGCTCTATGCCCCGCGTTGGCGATTTTCTCCCTTAATCCACAGGTTTAGCGCAAACAACACACCCTGTATGCGCCTGTATACATTGCCTTGCCCTGCGCGAGCGCGTATAGCCATGCCCGACAGTGATATCCATCAAGGGAGAGAGCCCCGATGACCCAGACCCGCACTGAAACCGACAGTTTCGGCCCGCTTGAAGTTCCTGCCGACAAATACTGGGGCGCGCAGACCCAGCGGTCGATCATTAACTTCCCTATCGGCTGGGAACGCCAACCCGTTCCGATCATCCGTGCGCTCGGTGTGATCAAAAAGGCCTGCGCCATGGCCAACAAGGAAATGGGCAATATGGAAGCCGAGATTGCCGATGCGGTAATCGCAGCGGCAGGCGAAGTCATCGAAGGCAAATTCGACGACAACTTCCCGCTCGTGGTCTGGCAAACGGGGTCTGGCACCCAGTCCAACATGAACGCCAACGAGGTGATCTCCAACCGCGCGATTGAAATGCTTGGCGGCGAGATGGGATCGAAATCTCCCGTCCACCCCAACGACCATTGCAACATGGGTCAGTCGTCCAACGACACCTTCCCCACGGCCATGCATGTGGCCATTGCGATGCAGGCCCGTGACGTTCTGCTGCCTGGTCTGAACAAACTGGCCGCTGAGCTGGAGAAGAAGTCCGAAGCCTTCAAGGACATCATCAAGATCGGCCGCACCCATACGCAGGACGCCACCCCGCTCACGCTGGGTCAGGAGTTCGGTGGCTACGCCCATCAGGTTCGCAAGGGCATCGAGCGCGTGGAAGCCAACCTTGGCGACATCTACGAACTTGCACAGGGCGGCACTGCCGTCGGCACGGGTCTGAACACGAAGAAAGGCTGGGCCGAGAAGGTCGCCGCCAATATGGCCGAGATCACCGACCTGCCCTTCGTAACCGCGCCCAACAAGTTCGAGGCACTGGCCGCCCATGACGCGATGGTGCAATTCTCCGGCGCTCTGAAAACCGTCGCCGCATCGCTGTTCAAGATCGCCAACGACATCCGCCTGCTTGGCTCTGGGCCGCGCTGTGGTCTGGGCGAATTGATCCTGCCCGAAAACGAGCCGGGGTCGTCGATCATGCCGGGCAAAGTAAACCCGACACAGGCCGAAGCCCTCACAATGGTCTGCGCGCATGTCATGGGCAATGACGCCGCCGTGGGTTTTGCTGGCTCACAAGGGCACTTCGAGTTGAACGTCTACAACCCGATGATGTCCTATAACGTGTTGCAATCCATGCAGCTTCTGGGAGATAGCGCCTCGGCGTTTACCGACAATATGGTGGTGGGCATCAAAGCCAACGAGCCGCGCATCGAGAAACTGCTGCACGAAAGCCTGATGCTTGTGACCGCGCTGGCACCGACCATCGGCTACGACAACGCCACCAAAGTTGCCAAGACCGCGCACAAGAACGGCACCACCCTGAAAGAAGAGGCCATCGCACTCGGCTTTGTCGATGAAAAGACCTTCGACGAGGTGGTCCGTCCCGAGAAAATGATCGGTCCCAAAGACTGATCCGTCGCGGATTTGGATATTTGAAAACAGATGAAGAAAGGGCGCCTCAACGGGCGCCCTTTTTCGTAATGATCTGTCGGAGGTTTCTACGCCATAGCGGCGGACTGCGTGCCCGCTCCGCGCTTGCGGCGTGTCCCCAAAGCGCCAAGACCCAAAGCGCCCGCCAGCATCAACGCGGTCGCGGGAAGTGGCGTTGTGGGAATATTGGGCACGGTCAGGCTGTCACCGACATAGACAGTGAGTTCGCCCGAGTTGTCGATCGGCGTGCCATCCCAAGCGAAGAGGAAAAGGTTGCCATCCGACTGTGCGGTGCCCGAATAGGAGGTGCCGATGGAGAAATAGGAAGAGCCACCAACACGGCCCACAAGTGTGCCTGTACCCGCCGTAAGACCGTTATTGGAATAGGTCAGAAGCGGATCGCCATCGGCGTTGGTCGAGATCAGGCCACCACCAAAGGACCACAGGGCATCGGGATCGACGGCAATCGAAAACTCGCTGCCGTAGGGCAGATAGATGCCAGTATCGAGCCCGTCCGTCGGCGACCAGCCTGGGGTTGCCGTTGCATCGATGGTGAAATCCACCGTCAGCGCATGGGCGGGCGCGGCGCTCATGGTCGCACCAAGGGCGGCAAAGGCAAGCGCGGCGGCTTTCGAGGCGTATGTCCAACGGATTTTCATAGCACTGGCTTTCGGTATCATGCGGCCCAGAGGCACGCTCATAGTTAACACGAGCCAAACGGATGCCCTGATAAAACGGCAGGATTGTGACGCTCCTATGGTTTCTTGTGGCATCAGACCCGCCTGCTGCGTTAGGCTTGCCTTATGAGCAAGGTCACAAATCTGCGCCAGTTCCGCAAAGAAAAGGCCCGCCGCGAGAAACGCGCGAGCGGTGAGGAAAACGCCGTGCGCTTCGGGCGCAGCAAGGCGCAAAGGACGGTTGAAGCCTTCGACGCGGAACGCGCCAAGGCGACCCTCGACGGCGCGAAACGAGACAACGAGAGTGTAATCGATGCAGACGGGGCGTCCGAGGAATGAACGCGCGGCCTGTCAAACGCTCCCTCACCCTACGTGGCCACCGCACATCAGTGTCGCTCGAAGACCCCTTCTGGCGCGCCTTCCGCGACATTGCGCAAGCACAGGGCAAACCGATCAACGTGCTGGCCGCCGAGATCGACGAGGGGCGCGGAGTGGATGCGGGTCTGGCCTCTGCGATCCGCGTCTACGTCTTGGATTACTATCAGAAAATCGCCCAAGAGCGCAGCTGAGAAACGCCCGCGAGCCGAAGGGATTTCTTGAACGCGCCCTGCCCCAGTCGCCCATCCAGCACCGCGGCAGGATCACGCGCGGCCTGCCGCAAAACGGGCAATTGCATCATGGCGTCGATCATCGGAGCGCGGGCTTCTTTCGACAGGCCACGCAGGTTTTGCGCGCCCCATCGTCCTTGATCCAACGCCTCTTTCGCCAGTGCCTGAACCGCCTCGGGACGCCCATCCACCAGCGGAATACGCCCCGCATCCTGCAAGGCTGGAATGGCCGCGAGATACCGCCCGACCGCACCAGCAAGCCCCAATCGGTTAAGCGCCTTGGCGTGGCGTTCATCCGCACCGAGCAGGCGCGCGGCGACATGCATCGGGATGGCATAGGTGGCATGGAGATAGCGTTTGAACGCGACATCATCCTCATGCGGATCGCGGTAGATATCCCACTGCCGTGCGGTCACGCTCTCATCAAGCGCCGCCGCCGCCGCCCCGTCCAGCACACCATGCAAAGGGGCCGCGACCTCATGGGCCCTTGCGGTCTTGCCCTCTTGAATTTCCGTCAGAACATCTCGCCAGAACTGCAAACGCATCTCCGCGATCATGCTTTCCTTCGTCACCCACGGCGCTTTCGCGACCTCCAGACAGAAGGCATGGATCGGGAAAAGCACCTCACGTGCGGGCACAGGCGCGGCCATCGTCGCGCGGAAACGGTCCTCGTCCATCCGTTGCACCATCTCGGCGCAGGCTTGCACAGACATGGGTTACTCCGCCCCGAGGGCTGTCGCCCCGTCGCGCACCAGTTTCCACAGGATCGCGTCGAGCAGTGCCTCGAAACTGGCATCGATAATGTTCGACGACACACCCACAGTGGACCATCTCCGCCCCTGTCCATCCTCATGGTCGATAATGACACGGGTGCGGGCTTCGGTGCCCCCTTGGGTGATACGCACCTTGTAGTCCACCAGTTCGATGTCCTCGATATAGTGCTGATAGGGGCCGAGATCCTTGGCCAGCGCCTTGGACAGGGCGTTGACGGGACCACCGTCAGAGCCGTCCTCCATGATGCCTTCCGAAACCGACAGGTGCCGTTCTCCCTCGATGGAGACAACAACCGTGGCTTCCGACAGATGGCTCATCCTGCCACGCGCATCGCGGCGGCGCTCGATCGTGGCGCGGTAGCGTTCGACCTCGAAGAATTCGGGCATCTGGCCCGTTTCGCGGCGCGCTTCCAATTCGAAAGACGCCTGCGCCGTGTCGTAGGAATAGCCCTCGCTCTCGCGCAGTTTGATGCGATCGAGAATGCGCGACAGGGCCTCCTTATCGGCCACGTCCAGCCCCATATCGGCCAGTCTCGACCGCAGGTTCGACGTGCCCGCCTGATTGGACATCGGCACGATCCGCGTGTTGCCGACCACTTCGGGCGCAATGTGTTCGTAGGTCGTGGGGTCTTTGAGGATCGCGGAGGCGTGAAGCCCCGCTTTATGCGCAAAGGCCGAGGCCCCAACATAAGGCGCGGCGCGTTGCGGCACGCGGTTGAGAATGTCGTCGAGCATCCGCGATGTCTGCACCAACCCCGAAAGCGCCTCACGGCTCACGCCCGTCTCGAAAGTGGAGGCATAGGGTTCCTTGAGCAGAAGCGTCGGGATCAGCGTTGTCAGATTGGCATTGCCGCACCGCTCACCCAAACCGTTGAGCGTGCCTTGCACCTGACGCGCACCTGCGTTGACGGCGGCCAGAGAATTGGCCACGGCGTTGCCCGTGTCGTCATGGGTGTGAATGCCAAGGCGGTCGCCCGAAATGCCGCTTTCGATGACAGTTCTCGTGATCTCGTAGATCTCGTCAGGCAGCGTCCCGCCGTTGGTGTCGCACAGCACGATCCAACGCGCGCCCGCGTCATAGGCGGCGTGGAGGCATTTGAGCGCGTAATCGGGATTGGCCTTGTACCCGTCGAAGAAATGCTCGGCGTCAAACAGCGCCTCGCGCCCCTGCGCCACGATGTAATCGAAACTCCGCGCGATGTTATCGAGGTTCTCGTCGAGCGTGATGCCGAGCGCGGTGGTGACGTGGAAATCATGGGTCTTGCCCACGAGGCAGACGGATTTGGTCCCCGCATTGAGCACCCCTGCCAGCACCTCGTCATTCTCCGCCGAGCGCCCTGCCCGCTTGGTCATACCAAAGGCGAGGAAGGTCGCGCGGGTTTTGGGTGGGGCGTTGAAAAACTCGGTATCGGTCGGGTTCGCGCCAGGCCAGCCACCCTCGATATAGTCGATGCCGAGCGCGTCGAGGGCGGAGGCAATCCGGTGCTTTTCGTCGGAGGAGAATTGCACGCCCTGCGTCTGCTGCCCGTCGCGCAGGGTGGTGTCGAAGAGGTAAAGGCGGTCTTTGGAGGAAGTCACAGCAGACCCTCCAGTTTGGAAGCGTCGAAATTCGGCCCCGCGTCAAGATCAACGCCCGTCTTGGACATACGCACCTCGACACCTGCGTCGATGAGTGCGGTTTTCAGAGCGTCCACAGCGGAGAAGTCTTTGGTTTCCATTGCGGTGGCGCGGAGGGCGGCGAGTTGGTCGGCAAGTTCTGAAAGCTCTTCTTTTTCAGATTCGAGTATCTCGTTCCACATGTCTACGCTCACAGTATTCAGACCTAGGAAATCAAGCCCCGCAAGCAACCCCGAAATATCCCCAGCATTAGCAAGTCGGCGCAATTCTGAAATTGCTCGCGGAGTGTTTAAATCGTCTGCAACTGCGTCGAGGACCTCGGTAGGAACATTATCCGACGCGACATTTTCCCCGCGCATTTTATGCCATTTTCCAAGTTCAGCGAGAGCCCGCTGAGCCTTCTCCGCAGTCCAATCCATCGGCTTGCGATAGTGCGTGGAGAGGAACACAAAGCGGATCACTTCACCCGGCACGGGGGCTTGGCCATCATGGCCATCGAGCAAATTCCGCACAGTGAAGAAATTGCCCAAGCTCTTGGACATCTTCTTCCCCTCAACCTGCAACATCTCGTTGTGGAGCCAGTAATTCGCAAACCCCTGCCCGTCCTCGCATCCGGACGCGCAGCAGCTTTGGGCGATCTCGTTCTCGTGGTGCGGAAACATCAGGTCGTTGCCGCCGCCGTGAATGTCGAAGGTTTCGCCCAGCCGGTCTTTGGCCATGGCGGAGCATTCGATATGCCAGCCCGGACGCCCCCGCCCCCAAGGACTGTCCCAGCCAGGAAGGTCGTCGGAGGACGGTTTCCACAGCACGAAATCCATCGGGTTGCGTTTGTAGGGTGCGACTTCGACCCGTGCGCCCGCGATCATGTCATCGATGGTGCGGCCCGAAAGAGCGCCGTAGGCTTTGTAACTTTCCACGGCGAAAAGCACATGCCCCTCGGCGGCGTAGGCATGTCCTTTCTCGATCAGCCCTTCGATCATCGAGATCATCTGCGGGATATATTGCGTGGCCCGCGGCATGAAATTCGGATCAAGCGCCCCGACCGCACGCATGTCTTCAAGATACCATTGCGTTGTCTCGTCGGTAATCTCGCGGATCGACCGCCCGCTCTCCGCCGCCCGCGCGTTGATCTTGTCATCCACGTCGGTGAAATTGCGCACGTAGGTCACGTGATCCTCGCCATAAACATGGCGCAGAAGCCGATAGAGCACGTCGAACACAATCACAGGCCGCGCGTTGCCGATATGGGCGCGGTCATAGACCGTGGGTCCGCAGACATACATGCGCACATTGTCGGGATCGATGGGAGTGAAAACCTCCTTGCGGCGGGTCTTCGAATTGGTGAGCTTGATCGTCGTCATGAATGTTCCTCGGGCGTGTCCCCGCGGGCTTTATCAGCTTCACTTGTCAGAGAAAAGAGACCGAACCCGCGCGACAGATGTCAGCGGATAATGCAGCAAATAATGATGGCGCAACGGTTGGTCATGGGTCGCACCATAAAGCGCGATTTAGCCCTTGCATAGCCCTTCGTGCAAAGGCCACCCTTGCCGCGACAGAATGCCCAAAGCAAAAGGCCCTCCGCCCGTGACAAACACAGCGCCTCGCCCGAACCGCGATCCGATCCACGATCTCCCCGAAGGGATCGGGAAACTGCTCGAAATCATGCGCCGCCTGCGTGACCCCGAAACGGGGTGCCCGTGGGATATCGAGCAGGATTTCTCGACGATCTCCCCCTACACCATCGAGGAGGCCTATGAGGTCGATGACGCGATTGCGCGGGGCGATATGGAGGATTTGAAATCCGAATTGGGCGATTTGTTGTTCCAGTCGGTGTTTCAGGCCCAGATTGCCGCCGACAAGGGATTGTTCGATTTTCACGATGTGGCCGCGACCATTTCCGAGAAAATGATCGAACGCCACCCCCATGTCTTCGGCTCCGAGAGCAACGAGAAATCCTCCGAGCAACAGACCCGCGACTGGGAAAAGGTCAAAGCCGCCGAACGCGAACGGCGCGGCGAGACACGCGTGCTTGACGGTGTGGCCATGGGGTTGCCCGCCCTCATGCGGGCGCAGAAATTGCAAAAGCGCGCCGCAAGGGTCGGATTCGACTGGCCCGATGCCTCCCATGTCCTCGACAAAATCCGCGAGGAAGCCGCCGAATTGGAAGAGGCCCGCGACACGCTCACGCAGGCAGAAGTCTTCGAGGAATTCGGCGACCTGATGTTTGTCATGGTTAACCTTGGCCGCCATATGGGCGTGGATGCCGAGGAATCCTTGCGCGCTGCCAACGCTAAATTCACACGCCGCTTCAATGCGGTAGAGGATCGCCTTAAGAAAATGGGCAAAGCGCCGACTGACAGCGATCTGACCGAGATGGACGCGCTCTGGGATGAAGTGAAGGAAGAGGACAAGGCGGGGAAACTCTAGCCTCGCTTGCCCCCGCGTATGAGTTGGGTACGCCGGCAAAAAACTATGACAATTCAATTCCTGATTTTTTTAATCAGCTATTGACCCGACAAAATCACTCGGATTAAAACGCCTCAAACGAACAGGAGGCTATTCCATGAAACTCGCCAAACAACTTCTCGCCACCGCCGCCACGCTGGCCGTCGCCGCGCCTGCGCTGGCTGATGTCAACGTCTACTCCTACCGTCAGCCCGAACTGATCGCGCCGCTCACCGACGCTTTCACCGAGGCAACAGGTATTGCCGTGAACGTGGCCTATCTCGATTCAGGGATCACCGAGCGCCTCGTCGCCGAAGGAGACCGCTCCCCCGCAGATGTGATCCTGACCGTGGACATTTCCCGTCTGGCTGAAGCTGTGGACGCAGGCGTAACCCAACCGATCCGCACCGAAACCCTTGAAAAGAACGTGCCTGCCGAATTCCACGACCCCGACGGCCACTGGTGGGGTCTCACCACCCGCGCCCGCGTTGTCTACGCATCGAAAGAGCGCGTCGCAGATGGCGAAATCACCACTTACGAAGATCTCGCCGATCCGAAGTGGAAAGGCCGCATCTGCACCCGTTCGGGCACCCATGTCTACATGCTCGGCCTGACCTCCGCCTACATCAAGCACCACGGTGAAGAAGCCGCGAAAGAATGGCTTACGGGCCTCAAAGACAACCTCGCACGCAAGCCCCAAGGCAACGACCGCGCGCAGGTTAAAGCGATCTGGGCGGGCGAATGCGACATTTCGCTGGGCAACACCTACTACATGGGCAAGATGCTTCAGGACGAAGAGCAGGCCGAATGGGCCAACGCCGTGCGCCTTGAATTCCCCGTGTTCGAAGGTGGCGGCACCCACGTGAACATCTCTGGCGTATCCCTCACAAAAGCCTCGAAGAACGTTGACGAAGCCACGCAATTCATTGAGTTTTTGACTTCCCCCAATGCGCAGGAAATTTACGCGGAAGCCAACTACGAATACCCGATCGCGCCAGGCACCAAAGCCATCGACCTCGTCGCGGGCTGGGGCACATTCGAGGCTGACGGGCTGAATCTGATGGAAATCGCGGCCGAACGTGGCACGGCCCTGCGCCTGACCGAAGAGGTTGACTACGACCAGTAACGCCCCCTCGCGTTGAGAGACACCCGTTGCTTAGGATGACAACGGTTGCGCGCCGCCTCCGACCTTGGTCGGGGGCGGTTTTTCATGGCAGATGCTAATCGCTTGGAACTCGCGAAATTCACCGATTGACAGATCGTGAATCGCCCGTCATGTTCGTGCGTATGAAACACGCAACTGCCATGACCACGTTTTATTGGACCGATCTCACATAGAGAGCGGCCCGTTAGTCATGGAAACACGAAAGGCCGCCTCGGGGCGGCTTTTTTAATGATCAAATGTCTCCTCGTGGCGCGCGAAACAGGAGACAGACAAATGACAGCCCACCCTCAAGCGCTCACAGCGCCGACCCCGATCAACACCACAACACCCGCCACAAACAAGGCGGGTAACTCCGCCACCGTGCGCCCAGCCCAATGGGCAGATAAAACCGCCCTTCTGGACATGATCCGCGCGCTGGCCGAACACCACGGCGATGCGGCAACGCTCGACCTGCCCGCGCTTGTGCATCTGCTCAAGGCGGACATGCCGTGGTTGCGCCTTCTGGTGGCGGAACGGAACGGCATTGTCGTGGGTTACGCGGGCCTTACAGGCGGGATGCGCTTGCAATTCGGGCAACGGGTGATGGACCTGCACCACCTTTTCGTGCGCCCCGAACATCGCGGAACGGGCGTGGGTCGCGCCCTCATCAACGCCAGCATCGAGGCCGCACGCACCCATGGCTGCGCCCGCCTGACCGTCGGCACGTCAGACAGCAACACCGCCGCGCAGAGCGCCTACATCGCCTGCGGGTTCACGCCGCTGCCAATGACCGGAAAACGGTTCAACCTCGCGCTTGATGAGGCGGAAACCGATGTCCGTACTCAGGTTGAGGCAGCAGTGGTATAGGCGCGCCACGAAAAACCCCTGCGCCATGAACCACGGCGCAGGGGCAAATTCTCGGTCTCGGAGCCGCGCTTAAAGCGTGATGACGTCCACTTTTTGACCCTTCACAGCGAGACCAACCTCACCGTTACACAGGCGCAGCGCATCGTCGCCGAAAACCTCGGCGCGCCAGCCTCTGAGTGCGGCAACTTCGCGTTGACCCGCCGCAATCAGGTCGAGATCGGAGGCCGTCGCAATCATCTTCGCCGCGACATTGTAGGTGTCCGATTTAGCCTTGAGCAGAACACGCAGCATGTCGGCAAGCGCAGGATTGACCTGCAACTTCTCACGGCTGGTGTCGGGAATAGGCATTTCGGAAGGCGCATAGTTCGCAGCGCGCGCCACGGCGGCGAGGATACCTTCGGCGATTTCCCCCTTGCGCGCCTCCCGCAAAAGCAGGCGCGAACGTGACAGATCCTGCACCGTCTTAGGCTTGGTCGAGGCCAGTTCCAACAGCGCATCATCCTTATAGACACGGTTGCGCGGCACATTGCGCGATTGGGCATATTCCTCACGGAAGGCAGCCAATTCCTTGACCGCGGCGAGAAATTTTCCGCTGTTCGTGCGCGTCTTGACCCGCTTCCATGCGTTTTCGGGCTCGATCACATAGGTCTCTGGCGACGTAAGGACTTCCTCCTCCTCCTCGACCCATTTCTCGCGACCCGTTCGTTTGAGTTCGGCGGCGAGGAATTCATAGATCACCCGCAAATGCGTCACATCGGCCAGAGCGTAGGTCTCTTGCGCAGGCGTGAGCGGACGGCGCGACCAGTCGGTAAAGCGCGAGGTCTTATCAAGGCTCTCCTTGGCGATCTTGCGCACGAGAGTTTCATACCCCACCTGCTCGCCAAAACCACAAACCATAGCGGCCACCTGCGTGTCGAACAGAGGCTCGGGGATGACATTGCCCTGAATGTAGAAGATTTCCAGATCCTGACGTGCGGCGTGGAAAACCTTCACCACCGAGGTGTCGCGGAAAAGTTCGTAAAGTGGCGCGAGGTCAATGCCCTTGGCGAGCGGATCGACCAGAACGGCGTCCTCCTCGGCGTCACCTGGAACGGCGAGTTGCACGAGGCAGAGTTTGGAATAATAGGTCCGTTCACGAAGGAATTCGGTATCGACCGTCACGTAAGGGTGATTTCGGGCGCGGTCGCAGAAGGCAGCAAGGCCCTCGGTCGTTTTAATTGTGATCATATTTTGTCTTTTATCAGAGGCGGTGCGGGGTCATCCCGCGCGTCATTGCCCGCTTCTTTAGGGAGTTTATCCACAAAAGGAAAGGGCTGCGCCGCGTCGCGGCGTATGGAGCACCGCGCAGCGTGGGATTTTCGCCCGCCTTTTGACCCATGCGGTGCGCTCAATAATCGACGCGAGAGCGGTCGCCATCGAGAAAACGGCGCAGCGTTGCGGGATAAATTTCATGCTCTTTAGGCAGGACACGCGCGGCAAGCGCCTCTGGCGTGTCCCCCTCAAGGATCGGCACGCGGGCCTGCGCGAGGATCGGCCCGCCGTCGAGTTCGGCAGTGACCTCATGGACCGAACAGCCCGCCTCCTTGTCACCCGCTTCAATGGCGCGGGCGTGGGTGTGCAGCCCCTTGTATTTGGGCAGGAGCGAGGGATGGATATTCAAAATACGCCCCTCGTAATGCGCGATGAATTCAGGCGTCAGGATACGCATGAACCCCGCCAACGCGAGAACATCGGGCGCATGGGCGTCGATAGCCGCGATCACGGCGGCATCGAATGCAGCGCGGTCGCCCTTGAATTCCGTGTGATCCACCACAGCCGTGGGGATACCCATGTCAGCGGCCTTGGCCAGACCTCCCGCCTCGGGACGGTTGGAGAGCACAAGACAGGGGCGTGCGGGGTGGTCGCCGGTCATTGATTTGGCCAGCGAGACCATGTTCGAGCCGCCCCCTGAAATCAGGATCGCGACCCGTTTCACGACAGGGCGCCCTCGTAGGTCACGCCACCACCCGTTGTGATGCGGCCCAGTTGGACGACCGTTTCGCCCTCGGCCTCCAGAAGTGCCGTGAGTGCTTCGGCCTGCCTCGCGTCCACCACGGCGACCATGCCGATGCCCGCGTTGAACGTCTTGAGCAGCTCGCTTTGCGACAGGTTTGCCATCTCGGTGAGCCATTTGAACACGGGAGGAAGGCTCCACGCGGTCAGGTCGATATCCGCACCAAGCCCCTGCGGAAGAACGCGCGGCAGGTTCTCGGTCAGGCCGCCGCCCGTGATATGGGCCAGCGCATGAACACCGCCCGCACGGATCGCCTTGAGCACAGGTTTGACGTAGAGCCGCGTCGGCGCAAGCAGCGCCTCACCCAGCGTCTCGTCGGCAAAGGGGGCGATATCGCTCCAGCGATAGCCCGACACTTCGACCGTTTTGCGCACCAGCGAATAGCCGTTGGAATGCACCCCGTCGGAGGCAAGCCCCAGCAGCACATCCCCGTCGCGCACGCCTGACGGCAAGTCCTGCCCGCGTTCCATCGCGCCCACAGCAAAACCCGCGAGGTCGAAATCTCCGTCCTCATACATGCCAGGCATTTCAGCCGTCTCGCCGCCGATGAGCGCACAGCCCGAAAGTTCGCAACCCTTGGCGATGCCTTCGATGATCGCGGTGGCATTGTCGAGCTTGAGCTTGCCCGTTGCGAAATAGTCGAGGAAGAACAGCGGCTCGGCCCCTTGGCAGACCAGATCGTTGACGCACATGGCCACGAGGTCGATGCCCACGGTCGCCACGTTGTCGGTGTCGATTGCAATCCGCAGCTTGGTGCCCACACCGTCGGTGGCGGCAACCAGAATGGGATCGTCGTAGCCCGCGCCTTTAAGGTCGAACATCGCGCCGAAGCCGCCAAGCCCCGCCATCACGCCCGCGCGTGCCGTGGCCTTGGCCGCTGGCTTGATCCGCTCGACCAGTTCGTTACCCGCGTCGATATCCACGCCAGATGAGGCATAGGTAAGCCCGTCGTGCTTGCCATTGGTGTGACCGATGTCCGAGTTGCCCATGTCCTGAAATCTCCGCGTCTAGGCGGCCTCCCGCGAGGCCTGTTTCATGGCGTCCGCGACCAATTACGCGGAATCAGGGATAAAGAAAAGCCTCTTGGCCCCGCCGCCCACGTTCAAGCGAAATGCCGACCTCTTTGGCCGGTTTGCCACAAACGCCCTTGGCAGACATCGCAGTCACACTTCGCACGCGTCTTCCCTCTTGACCCTCCGCCGCCCTCGGAATAACCAACCTGCGGCGGGCCTGTAGCTCAATTGGTTAGAGCAGAGCGCTCATAACGCTTTGGTTGCGGGTTCAAGTCCTGCCGGGCCTACCAATTCCGCCCCCTTTCGCGCGCTACGCGTCCTTGCCCGCCAAGGCCTAGCGCGGCAAGACCATATCGGCACGCAAGCCGCCAAGATCCCCGCTCTCGCCCAGACGCAATGACCCGCCATGGCGACGCACGATATCGGTGGCAATCGCAAGCCCAAGCCCCACGCCCGATCCCTTGTTCTGGTTGCGCGCCGCATCGAGTCGCACGAAGGGCTGAGCCGCGCGTTCGCGGTCCTCAAGAGGTATTCCCGGCCCGTCATCCTCGATCGACAGAACCACTGACCTCTCATAGACAAAGAGGCTCACCCGCGCCTTGCTGCCATACCGCAGGGCATTCGACAGCAGATTGTCGAGCGCGCGCGCAAGTGCCGTCGGGCGCAGGCGCAGGGCGACAAGCTCCTCAGGACGTGCACCAATCTCAACCACGCCACCTGCGCGTTCCAACCGAGCCACCGCGGCGTCAATCAACCCCATGACATCCGTCTCGACACTCTCCTCCGCAGCATCCTCACGGACGAATTCGAGAAACTCGTCGATCAACCGCGCCATTTCGTCCAGATCAGCGCGAAGGTTGGCAATCTCATCCTCCGCCACGCCCTCCGCCTCCAGAAGAGACAATGACAACCGCATACGTGTGAGAGGTGTGCGCAGGTCGTGCGATACGCCCGAAAGCATCAATGTGCGCTGTTCGATCTGGCGTTCAATCCGTGAGCGCATATTGAGAAACGCCGCGCCCGCAGAGCGCACTTCCGTCGCCCCTGCGAGACGGTATTCCGTGACCTCCCCGCGCCCGAAAGCCTCCGCCGCCCGCGCCAGACGGCGAATGGGCCGCAACTGGTTGCGTAGGAACACAATAGAAATCAAGGTAAGCACGATCCCCGTGAAGACCGTCAGCACGAGCAATTGGTGGGGATTGCGCGCCGACGCCCGCCCACGCGGCACGGTGAGATCAAGCCGCCCGCCCTCCAAGGCAACGGAAAAACGCACCGCCCGCATGTCGGATGCCAGATCCACCCCGTCGAGCGTTGCGAAGGCCTTGGCCAACTCGCGCATGATGACCTGACCGGAAAAATCATACCAGACACGCGCATCCGCCACGGGTGCCACATCTTCCCCGTATCGCGATATCATGTTGAGCCGCGTATCCAGATCGGCCATGACAATGTCCGCCGCATCACCATCCAGACCTTCAGCGGCAAGGACATAGAGCTTCGCCTCCGAAGTCACCCCCGCCATCAGCTGCTGCGTGACATCGGTGAAATAGCGCTGCGAAAAGGCGACGAGGACCACGATCTGCACCGCGACAACAGGCACGAGCAGGATCAGGGCAGCCCGCCCATAGAGCCCGCGCGGCAAATATTTTTTGAGCCAACGAAAGAACATGGCTATTGGTAGCCCTGCATGCGCCCGAAGGGAAAGGAAAACATGACCGACCCGCTCCGATCTCCCCGCCCAGCCACTCAAGGAGAGGTGGCCACAGGTGTGATCCGCGTGATCGCCCCCAACCCCTCGCCCATGACCCATTGGGGAACCAATACCTTCATTCTCGGCACGGGCGCGGATCGGGTTTTGATTGACCCTGGCCCCGACAGTGCCGCACATCGCGAAGCCATCATGGCCGCCCTGCCCGACGGCACGCGGATCAGCCACATCCTTGTCACCCATGCCCATCTAGACCATTCCGCAGGTGTGCCCGCCCTCGCCGCACTCACTGATGCACCTGTCATGGCCTTTGGCGACGCAACCTCGGGCCGCACCGAAATCATGCAGCGCCTTGCCCGCGAGGAAGACGCCCTTGGTGGTGGCGAAGGCGTGGATCACGGATTCGCACCAGATATCAAACTTGCCGACCGCGCGGTGGTGGAGACCGCCGCAGGCCCCGTCACCGCGCTACATACACCGGGGCATATGAGCGGGCATTTGAGTTTCCTGTGGGAAGGCCTGTGTTTTACGGGCGACCTGATTATGGGGTGGTCCACGTCCCTGATTTCCCCACCCGATGGCGATGCCAGCACCTATCGTGAAAGCCTCACTCTCCTGCGCCAGCTCGGCCCGTCACGCCTGATGCCCGCGCATGGCGATGCCATCGACACACCAGAAGCGCGTATCAGCGAACTTCTGGACCATCGCGCCATGCGCGAATCCCAAATTCTCGCAGAACTGGCCAAGGGACCGTGCGACCTCACAACGCTCACCCGTGCAATCTACAGCGACCTGCCCGCGCCCGCCCTGCCCTATGCTGCGCGCAACACGCTCGCTCATCTCATTGATCTATATGAACAAAAACGCATATCCGCGACACCGCACCTTTCACAATCGGCGCGATTTTCACGGGCGTAACCCAAGAAATCACCCCGCATGTCATTTTTGCAAAGATTTCGTGCAAATCCCTCTTGCGGCCCCAAATCGCCCCCGCTATATACGCCCCGTGTTCCGGCGTAGCTCAGCGGTAGAGCAGTTGACTGTTAATCAATTGGTCGTAGGTTCGATCCCTACCGCCGGAGCCAAAATATCAGCTACCCCTTGAAATCATTTAATTTCTGAGTTCCGCCTTCGGAACTCGATGACGAGGTGCACATTCGGGTGCACTCGGCGGTGCACAACGTGTGCACAGGAGGGCATGTCCATGCCCCGGAATCGGAGCTTTCCGCCCCATCTCGAAATACGCCGCGCCAGCTACTACTGGCGCAGACGACTGCCTCGGTTCCTACGGGACGAAAAAAATTCGCCACCGCCAAAAAAAGTTTTTCTGTGCTTTTCGCTGCGCACCCAAATCCTCCGCGACGCGAAGATCCTGGCCCGCCGCCTCACCGAGATGAGCGACCTGATCTTCGCCGCAGACGCGGAGACAGTGATGGCAATTTCGCCCGATATTCAGGTCACGATGCTCGAAAGCCTCGCCCGGTTCGAGATCGAAGCCTTCGAGCGCGCTCGCGCCGTAGCCGCTCCCCGCAGCCCCGAGGCCGCCGCTCTTGACCTGCGGCGCGAAGAGGCACTGCAGACGACATTGCGTCAGGCACTCTATCTCGGCGATCGAGAGGTCGCACGACGCCCGCTCCGACACGTCGCCATGCATCTCGGCATAGACGTCAACGAGGGCGACGAAGACTGGTCTGCACTGGCCTATGAGGCGACAAAAGTTCTGCTCGATGTAAGTCACGAACGCGCGCGCCGCCAGCAAGGTATCTATGAGCAGCCAACACTGTTTTTCCGCCGTGCGGTTAACGACACGCAGACAGCTCCGCCCAGATTTCGGAGCACCTCTGGTGGTAACACTATTGAACCGACAGCATTCGCAAGCGCGCAAGCAATCGCGAAACCTCCAGCGCCTGCCCCGGCATCATTCGCGTCGAAAACGGACGCAATCACATCCAAAGCCAGCCCCGAAGTCCATGCGCCCGTAGAACCGGCCCCTCGACATGATCCGATCGGTGCTGATGAGCCCTCCGACTGCGTCTCCTCTCATAAGTATTCGACGTGTGTGACACCGGCAATCATACCCGCCGGCTTTGATCTTCCCGAAGGGTATGACGAGCAGACCTGGCAGCAGGCACGTGTCGCGGCGCGCCCGCCCCGCATCCTTGTGGACCGGAAATTACTCTCCGATACATCCCGCGCAGCCTTGGAAAAGCAGCGCGGGATCACGGTTGTCGAGGCGTTCGAACTCTATTTCGAACTGCGCAGCTGGGGCTACAAGGCACCCTTCAACAAACATCAGAAACGAAAGCCAATCCCGGAGAGGCTGAAAGCGGCCCCGGTCGATGACCGCCTCTGCGAAGATCTCAAGGGCAAGCACCGGTTGGCGCTTGATTTCTGGCCAGCCGTTCTCGGCGACATCCCCGTCGATGAAGTCCATGTCGACGACGTCAACGATGCTCTCGAATATCTCCGGCGCCTCCCGGCCAACCACAGCAAGTCCGGAAAAGATCGCAACAGATACAATGTCGTCGAAATCATCGAAAAAGCGGATGCAGATCAGGCACAGCTCGAAAAAGATATAGCTGCGGCCCAGGCAAACGGAACATGTTCCGAACTGATCGACAAAATGCGCATGAATCGAAAGGAAGACCGGATTTCGGTCACGACCTTCATCAAACACGGGCGCGTCGCCCGCGCTGTCGGTGAGATGTTAATGGATATGCAACTGATCGATCAAAACCCGTTCAGCATCTGCTCGTGGAGCAACAAGGACGAGAAGGAGCTCAAGAGCACCGAGGGCGAACGCAAGCGGGAAGCCTGGGACGACCGGATAAATGCGCTTTGGGGGTCCCGCATTTTCCACGAACCGCTCGACGATATCGGGGAGCCGCTGTTTTGGGCACCGCTTATCGCGCGGCACCAGGGGATGCGTATGGAAGAGATCCTTCAGCTCGGGCCGGAGGACTTCGGATCTGACAACGGCATTCCCTACCTGCGGATTCAACACACCATCATCAACGGGGTAAAGACACTCAGCAGCGCCCGGACCTTGCCGATCCACCCGCAATTGATCGATCTGGGCCTCCTGAAACTGGTCGCGCTGCGCAAGAAACAGGGGCATATCCGGCTCTTCCCCTTCATCAACCGCAGCAAGCAAAAGGGCAGATTTTCTGCGAATTTCAGCAAGGCCTTCGCATATTATCGCCGTAACAACGAGTGCTACTGGCCAGGTCTGGATTTCCATGCGCTGCGAACAACCTTCCATCACGACTTGCTGGCAGACGACAAATCGGACGCCATTCGTTGTCGCCTGATGGGCCACACCTATACGGACGAAGGTGACCGTTCTTACGGGCAGAACCTCGGGATCGAAACGCTGGCAAAACGTATAAAATCTGTTGTCGTCGATATCAGCATGATCCGTCGTCCATTTGAGGACCATCACATGGCACCAGGCCACACAGAACCTCAGCGACATCTACGGGTGGTGGGATAGAGCCAGCTTGCAGTGATCAGCTGCGAGTGCGGGTGATCGCAAACTGTTGTTCGGCTTGGGCTGACCGGTTGCCGCGATTTCCCGCACTCATAGGCAAGGAAAACAAGGGCGGCACGCCACTCCTCTGCGGCGCATAGCCCCAATACCCAATTCTTCTCCCATGCCGCGAAAGAAATATTTTGATATTCGCAAGTGAGACCATCTTCCCGAAATGAAACAGTATACACCCCCGCTAAGCCTTGCCGATTTGCGTGTGCGGATCGAAAATGACACCGTCCCCACGCCCAATGACACTTCGATATTGGCGTTTCTCGACCTCGCCTATACAGTCATTGGAGCTGAGGCGTTTCACGACCCGATCGTGCTAAAAACAGAAACAACATTCTCGACGTGGTTTCCCGAGCAGCCAGACAAATGTCTCGCCGAAAAATTCGGGGATGCGGCAATCTACGGTCGTTGCCGCGATAGCCTCTTGCGACACGCAAAACTGGCCGGTGCATGGTCCAATCAAGATCCTTATACCCTTTTGAACCAGCTTGCCCGAGAAGGTCGCCTCCCGGGTGTGAACCGCAAAATGATGGAAGAATATTTCCCGGGGATCGCCCTGCGTGACCTAACACGTGAGATGGTTCTGACCGTTGATCGCGATCTCCGAAGGACGAAGAGAAGCGCCTTTAGGAATTCCTGTTCAACCTTAGACAGTCTCAGAGACGACCCACGCGTTGCAGCTGCGGGGTGTCTTGGCAGGGAAAGGTTTGGCCCCTTTCCAGATTACCGCGACGGCGACAAACATCGCATCGCGTTGCCCGCCGCGCTGGCAGCCGCTTCTGCGCAGATACCCGTTGGTCATGCCGCGGTCGCACGACGAGCGTTCGAGCTGGCGGTCGACATCGGGTTGCTCGACGAGAACGGACCCGAGCCTGGATGGTCTCTAAGCTTTGTCGAAGCAACGCGATACTACGACGCAGCGAAAGAAAAAGTCGCGACAGTCACTGCGGATTTGTATCTTCGCACCCTGCTCTCATTGCTACGAGCTGCAAACCCCAAGTCGGTGCCCGCAAATGTTACCTCTGACCGCGTCCGTTGCCCCCAGAAATACGCGGCGCTCGCAAACCCACAGCCCCGAAAGACAAACAGACAGCCGTTGACTCTACCAGATGGGATGGAGGCCGAACTCGCAGATTATTCCAAGAAACGACACATCCCGAAAAAGAAAATAGCAACACTGCGCCGGATGCTGTGGCATCTGATTGAAAGCGGCATCAATCTCGACAATAGAATTGCCCTCAACGATGCAATGTCTATCATTCGTGATCGCTGCCCGCATCTTGGTGACGACACTCTGCAAGCATATCGGTCTATACTGAAGGCTTTCCTGCGTCACACTGATCGTTTGCCGCCTTGGTCGATGCTGCGTGAAAGAGCCAAGGACATGGGAGTGCGCGGAGAGGATCTATATGCACTGGCGCGGCTTTCAACATTTGTAAGCAGAATTGCTCCCGATATTGAGCCCCAAGACATCGACGAAAGCATCGCAAAAAATTTTGTTGAGCAGGCCAGACAAATTGGAAAAACTTCCGTAGTGGTCAATGGCCTGCGTGTGCTTGATGGATTGCGAGATCGCCTACCAGGTCTTCCCCCTGCCCCCGTCGCCGACATTGCATTGAAAGCTGGTGAGCTTTCCGACCACCTTGCATCTGAACTGACGGAACACGCGGCAGCAGCCGGTTACAGCGCAAATGGAATTCGCGCGAGACTCATAGCCGTTCGTGCCTTATATCGTCATGCCCCTGACAAGTCGGTTTTCTCGGGGACGGTTGAGGACATTCCATGGATCGAAATCATCGACAGCACGCTGGCCCAACATCCCAAAGACATGGAAGCCTACCGAAATGAACTGTTGCGCCTCGCAGATCAGGTCGGTCGGGCATGGCCGCACGGATGGAAAACGCTGCAGTCAAAAATTGTCGATGCAGGGATCCCCAGAGCACACAATCCCGTCGATGTTCTGATGGAGATCGCGGCAAAAGACGATCTGCAGCCTTGGCAGGTTGATCGCGAATGGGCTTGGGTCCATGAGCGCTCCCTCCGAGCGGATCTGCGTCGAAAATGGGCCCGCGCCGTCGACAACTTCGACGCTTTGCGATCTGTGGCCGAAATCGCTGAATCTGGTGTGTTGCCCGCGGAGAAAATCGGGCCCATGCCCAAAACCGGAGCGCGCCTGAAAAACGCGCATTTCCCCCTGCCCCGCAGGTTTGAGGCCGCTCTTGAAGGCGAGACGAAGCAGGTTTTCGAAGCCGCCCATTTCCTGTGGCGTTGCCTTCGGGCATTCGGCACCCATAGTCGCGGCGACGATCCAGAGATCGGCACGTTGGTCGCAGATGAGACTCTCGAACAGATACTGTGCGAGCAAAGTTTCATGACAGAAGTTTCAGCACGGATACACATTGCTCGGATCCGCGACTGGCGAGAGAGCTGCCTTGGCATGATTTAGATCGCCGACCTCAAGACAAACGTCTTGAAAAACTCAAATCTTTTTAGGGAATATCGACAACAAAATAATCCAAACTCATGCTCGGCCAATGCCGGTCATGATGCAACCTTTGTCTCCCTCCTTTTGCTTGAGTTGGCATACCGTACCACAGCTCCCGGAGAAATCTTCGGGAGCCTTAAGTATTTGATGCCCACTCAGCGAAACCTATCTGCCGGAACATCCATCAGCTTCGCCTGAACAGTATCGGGCAAAGAGAGCGAATTGCCGACATTCGCTGCGCCCTGCGCCAACGGCAGCTAAGCGCAGATAGTAACCTTTGCAGAGTCTGGAGCCGTGGTCTGACCTCTCGACGTGATCGGCCCATTGCGGACCGATGGCCGAGCGAGCTAATGCGGCAGCTCGGCCCGCCGAACCCGCCGTTCGCTCCGCTATCGAATTTTGATTTCATTCGGGACCGGTCGACAAGCGTTTGGTTGAAGTTGTCTCGTTGCTGTGTACTCATCAGAGAGTTGTTGGAGTTTTTTTGAGGGAGGCACCGTGGCCAGAATAAGAAAAGTTGAAATTAGCAATTTTCGCTCAATAAAATCTCTTTCATGGAGACCGTCTTCCGGCATCAATTGCCTGATAGGCCCGGGAGATAGCGGGAAGACAACCATTCTCGATGCCATTGACTACTGTCTGGGCGCGCGCCGGAACCTCTCCATTTCAGACGCGGACTTTTTCGAGATGAACGTCGACGAGCCAATTTGCATCAAACTTACGATTGGTGATCTGGAAGATGGCTTGAAGAGCCTCGATGCATATGGCCATTTTCTTCGTGGCTTTCGCGCTGAAACTGGCGAGATTCTGGAGGAACCAGAAAAGGATGCGGAGACTGTTCTTTGCCTTCAATTGGTAGTTCAGGACGACCTGGAACCCAAGTGGGATCTGTTTTCAGATCGTGCCGCAGCGCAGGGCATGTCGCGCAGTTTGTCTTGGGGTGACAGGCTGAGGCTCGCTCCTAACCGCCTTGGAGCCTTGAGTGACTACAACCTCAGTTGGCGGCGCGGTTCCGTACTGAACAAACTGAACGATGAAACGGCGGATGCCTCAGCTGCTCTTATCAGCGCCGCCAGAATTGCGCGAGACTCATTTGGCGATGATGCCCAGAAGGAGTTAAGTGAAACTCTTAACACTGTACGAAGAACAGCTTCGTCTCTTGGGATCGAAGCGGGAACAGATGCCAAAGCATTGCTTGACGCACATAGCGTCAGTTTTTCCGGTGGTACAGTTTCGCTTCATGACGCCAAGGGCGTGCCATTGAGAAGCTTGGGCGTAGGCTCAATTCGGCTTCTCATTGCTGGATTGCAACGGGCCGCTGCCGAAAAATCTTCGCTGATACTGATCGACGAGCTGGAGTATGGTCTTGAACCACATCGAATTATTCGGTTGCTTTCCTCCTTGGGGGCCAAGGAGGAAAATCCGCCTTTGCAGGCATTTGTTACGACCCATTCTCCGACAGCTTTAAGGGAGCTTACCGGAAACCAGCTTTTTGTACTGCGCAAGATTGACGACGGAAGTCATGAGGCAAAGAAGATCGGTGACGAAGACGCCGCCCAAGGTACGATCCGCTCACACCCTGAAGCGTTTCTTTCCCGCAGGGTTATTGTTTGTGAAGGTGCCAGCGAAGTTGGATTTCTTCGAGGGCTGGATGCCTGTTTTTCATCAAATGCGACCTACCAACCTTTAGCGGCTCGCGGCGTTTCTCTTGCTGATGGAGGCGGAGTCACCCGAGTTATTGGTAGGGGGCAAGCACTTGTCGATGTGGGCTACCCGGTCGCAGTATTCAGGGATGATGATAAACGGCCAAATGCAGAGGCTGAAGCAGCTTTTGAAGACGTTGGAGGGGTTGTTTTCAAATGGCAACCGGGACAGGCGATCGAAGATGCAATCTTTCGCGGCGTCTCTGACACTGTAGTTAAAGAGCTTGTCGCGTATGCAATCGACTTGCATGATCGGGGCAGCATCGACCAATGGATTAAATCGGCATCTAATAATACTTTTGACCTTGATGCGTTCGAAGCCGAGGTCGAGTTGGGGGGCATTTGCCAAGATACCCGGGCTATACTTGCCAAAGCATCCAAGCAGAAAAAAAATCCTTGGTTCAAAAATGTTGCTGCGATGGAGCACATCGGTCGAAATATAGTCGGTCCAGAATTGCGAAACTCTCAACAGTGGTTTCAGCAGGTCCTGACTGCAATATTCTTATGGATCGAACATGCATGACACACCGATTGATCTTCTTTCCATAGAACGTGGTACGGTGACGGCCCCAGCTGGATGTGGTAAAACCCACCTGATTGCTGAAGCTTTGACGTGCCATACTGGCCCCAAGCCCGTGCTGGTACTTACCCATACGAATGCCGGCGTGGCGGCCCTAAGGAGCCGACTTGCAAGCGCTGGCGTGCCGGCGTCTGCCTTTCGGTTGATGACAATTGATGGTTGGGTGATCCGGCTCCTATCCATGTTTCCGGAACGATCTGGCGCAAACTCTTCGCTTCTGCAGGCTACGCGCCCAAATTATCCAAAGATCAGAAAAGCTGCGTGCTGTCTTTTAAAAGAATCCCACTTGGATGACATTATTGCCGCAAACTATGATCGCCTCATAGTGGACGAGTATCAAGACTGCTCAATTCCTCAACACGCTATAGTTTTCTACGCGGCCCGTGTTCTGCGAACTGTTATTCTGGGTGATCCCATGCAGGCAATTTTCAATTGGCCCGGAAACGAAGTTGCTCCGTGGAACGACATGGTGTGCAAACACTTTCCACTTGTTACGGAACTGGACATCCCATGGCGTTGGAAGAATGCCGATTCTGAAGAACTCGGCCAATGGTTACTGAAGGCAAGGTGCGCTTTGGTAAACGGGCAACCTGTCGATCTTCGAGCAGCTCCACCGTCGGTTCAGTGGATCGAACTTGATGGAAGTGACGACTACAAACGGCAACTTGGAGCGGCACGGACGACTTCTCCTAAAGCGGGAGGTTCGGTCTTAGTCATCGGCGACAGCAAGAAACCACAGTCGCACCGTGACTTCGCGGCGCGGACTCCGGGTGCTGCCACCGTTGAAAATGTTGACCTGAGGGATGTGACGGAATTTGCAGCAGATTTTGACATAAACGATGCAAACGCTTTGGAAAAGATTATAAAGTTTGCTGCCAATGTCATGACAAACGTTGGTCCGGACGATTTCGTCAAAAGAGTGAAATCGCTACAATCTGGCACCGCCAGAAATGAACCCAATGAAGCGGAAGTTCTTGCGCTGGAATTTAGCGAGCGACCATCTTTAGCAAGGGGTGCGGCGTTGCTTTCCGAAATATCAAGAATGCCAGGGGTGCGCGTGTTCCGAAATGAAGTACTCAGAGTGTGCCTGAAAGCTCTGAACCAGTGCGACAAAGATGAAGCAAATTCACTGTATGAGACGGCGGTCAGGTTTCGCGAGCAAAGCCGTATTCTTGGCCGTGAAGTTCCAAAGCGGGCAGTCGGCAGCACGCTACTGCTTAAGGGTTTGGAAGCTGACGTCTCGGTCGTTTTGGACGCCGCACATCATGACGCCAAAAGCCTTTATGTGGCTATGACGCGCGGATCCAAGAAGCTTGTAGTTTGTTCCAAGACGCCAGTTCTGAACGATTAGCTTGTCCCCTGTATATTGCCACAACCAAAGTCGGTCTGCTGTTCCTGAAGCTGTCTAACTCGCACCTGCAGATAATGGCCACTCTCCGCCCTCCCAGGGTATACCCTTCGTCATTCTGCGCCAGGCACGAATGTCTTGGAAGGGCTGAGAGCGGTCATTCAATGAATTTGTCCAGAACGGCAGCTAAGCGCAGAAAATGCGCTTTGCAAAGCCTCCTGCCTGAAAGGCATGCAGCGTTATGGACGGCCCATAGCCGACCTTGAGCGCGGCCTTCGGATGCTGCGGTCGCAAGCCGCATTCCGGACATTCGAATTGGCTGAACCACGGTTCAAATGAAGACTGATGGGCTACGAGTTTGGACCACCTAATCAGAACCAACAACGCTTTCAGGCTGGCTGAAGGCGAATTTCTGAGCCTCTTTAAGTACGGCATGAGCTTCTTCAATGAGCTTGGCGTCGCGCTCCCATTGGCCAGCCGGTCCACCAGTGAACTTTTCGCCATGGAAGTAACTATTTCGCACGCGACAGACACCATTGACTATGAGTTGCAAGACATTTGAGAGTGGGACGGGATTAGGTGGATCCCACTGCATATCTGCCAGAAGGCGTCGCGGTGGCTCGCCAATCAGTGTTTTTGCAACCCCAGACTCCACGACATGATCAAAGAATTCCTGCCCCAAATCTCTCGCAAATGCGTCCCAATCAGCCTCTGCAATTGCTCTGTTCTTGCGGCGGTACTTTGGCATTCTCTTTAGGGCGTATTCCATCGCCCCAAAATCTGCCGCAAATTTCGTGGCCGCTGTATGAGGATTATCCATCAAAGACCTCCCGATAGTTTGAAGCTGTCCGCACACCAAACAGACCAATACGCTCCATTAACCATATCTGATCGAAGTTCAAACCGGTCTATCTGCACTTCTGATCGGACTTTGCGGTCGCTACCGGCTTGTATGCCAATCGCGTGATGTGCGAATTCTGTTTAAGCAGGTCTTACAGCACTTAAGTTTTCCAAGGCAATTTAGACTTCCCACACTTACACGAAATCGCTTTCTCACCGGGCACATCGATATCTGCGCGAATTTGGCGGTTACAATGCTTACAAACAAAGAGGGCGATCAGCTTCTCGATATCTTCCAGCAACACCTCAATGTCAGCGCCGACAATTTTGTCGGCGTTATCGTGAGAGACCAGATTGCCGATGAGGGCCGAGCCTGCCAGATCGGAGAAGATTTGGGTGTCCAGCAGATCGGGCGATTTGTCCTTCAAAGTTGATCTCAGCGCGCTGATCAGCTCATCGGACATTCGCTTTTCGTTGATGTCGTTGAAGCGGAAGGCCACCTTGACTCCAAGTGCCTGGCAGATGTTCTTGAGGACAAGCTCCATTAGCTTGCGTAGGTCATTGGTAACGTCTTCCTTGCCCTTTTTCTGTTCGATGATTTCTTTCAGCGTCGCGGGGCTGTTTTCGAGAAGGATGCCATTTGCACCGTCTGACCGGACCTCATGAAAAATCCAGCCATGCTGCCCCATCTCCCTCTTGATAATGTCGAACCAGATATTCTCGTGCGTGAGGATGATGATTTGCCAATCGGAGAACTCGTCGCGCAAAAGACGTAAGAGCCTGCGCCGATGCGATGTATCGAAGCTTGTGACGATATCGTCCAGCACTAAGAACTTGGCGTGCTTGTTGAAAATGCGAGCGTTGGCGAGGAACAGCACCACGCCAAGACTATTCAGGTGACTTTCGCTCAAATATTTGCGTGGCGGCTGGGTCGCCTTGCCATGGAAAGTGTACTGGAACTCGACACCTTCATCGCCGACCATGGTCAGGCGTACTTTGTCCACACTCTCTTTGGGATGAAGCGCCGCGTAGAACTTCCCGACATCATCGCTGATGGTATCCAGCACGGCTTGCAGTGCCCCATTCTGAACCTTGATGAAGGCATTCAGCATTGACGAAAGGGTGATGACTTGGGTTTCATATGCATCCTTTATGTGTTGATAGCTTTCAAAGTCGTTCACCTGATCGTTGACGGTTTTGAGCCTGGTCAGCGCCGCGGCGACCTTCTTCTCCAGCTCCGTGAGCTGCAGCTTCTTCGCGGCTTCTTTGGCTTGCTCCGCAGCCGTTTCCGCTTCTGCACGCAACGCCTTCAGTTCGGCAACGAAACCAGCCGGTGCCTCGAAAACCCTTCTATCATCAAAGGCGGATTTCAGCTCTTTCAGATAGTCGCGCAACATGAAGCGCGCAGCCTTAACAGCTTCGATCAGCGAAGAAAAATCCTTCAGATCGGAATACGTCTCCATGATGGTTTTCGTATTAAGGCCCGCGTTGATGACGGTCTCAACAAGCGCATCCTTGAGCGTGCCTGCTTCATCGAGCTGCTTCTGCAAAACCTCTAACGCTTCAAGGCGCTTGCCGACCTCTTCTTGAAGTTGATCAAGCTCATAGGGCAACAAACAAAACGGGCAATGCGGATCAGTAAAGACTTCGTCGTCCAGGACGGACTTGCCGCGCGTTAGAAAGTCACTGAGCCGAAGCTTGTTGACGTTTTCGCTCTCTTTAGCGAGGGCGTTGTATTTGTCCGTAAATGCCGTAGCATCATCAGAGAGTTGATCAATATCGGCGACCAGGTCACTGCAAGCCGTTTCAAGCTGCGCAAGCCGTTCTGCCAGTCGTATCTTTTCTTCACTACTGCCCTGTCCTCGAAGCTCTTCTAAAGCCTCAACGTAGGACTCTTCGTCAGTAATTTCTGTCGTAAGATCAAATGGCTTCATGACATTGGCGGCCACGCCGTAAAATTCTTTTCTGTCAGGAACAACCTGCTCTACTTCCGCGATCATCCCGGACTGAAGCCGCTGAATCTGCTGTTTTGCGGTCGTGTATTCAGTTTCTTTTTCGAGCTGGTTCTTGGTTTGCAAAAGGACTTTTCTAAATTTCGTGATTTCACTATAACCGATAATATCGGCAATGGCCTCACGCTTTCCGCCTTTTGTTTTGTCGAGAAAGTTAACAATATCTGCATGCCTGAGAATGATATTGTCACCTTTCAGATCAGCAACAAGCTGCTCTGCATTGTCATTGGCAAAGGTGGCTGAGGTCTTCAGCGTGCCCGACAGCGCTTTGGTTCCGTTGCGGTCAGTGCCGTCAAATACCAGCTCCACAGAGCTGGGCTTGTCGTCGGCGAGTACATTGCGCAGCGAGTCCTGCTTGCAGTCCTCCCGCCACAGGTGGTCCACGCGGTCATGAATGAACCACTCAAGGGCATCTGTAATAGTGCTTTTGCCCGACGCGTTCTCACCGAAGATCGCAACGCTCTTCGTTTTCTTCGAAAAATCGAGGGGCAGCTCGAAACGTGCGCCGCGAAAGCGCGAGACGGTGACCTTGCGAATTTTAGTCATCACCTGCCTCCTCTGCGTCCGCCACATCAGCCTTGAGTGCGGCCTTGCGTGCCTCTTCCAGCTTTCGTAGCAGCTTGACCTTGCTTAGATCATCGTCCTTTCGAAGCTTGCCAACAGCGGCCACAGTGTCCGCGTCGAGGGCTTCGTCCTTAGCCTGGGTGTCGAGGAACTCGGTAATGACCTCGGATGCTGTCTTGATGTTTTCGGTGGTCAAGACCTATGTCCTTGTTTAGTATTGAGAAATGCGGATATTATTCACACAATCGTACAATCTAAGCGAGCAAGAAATCAAGTTTGTTCGTGGTGTTGCGGGCATCTACTTCATCTACTTGACCGAAAGTGAAGTCGCGTATCCCTTCGCAAACTCAAAGCTGATTTACATTGGGATGAGCGAGTCAAAACAAAACAGCCTTTTTAAGAGGCTTGGCGGCCACTTGTCCGGCCAATCTGGCAATATGGGAATTAGTAACTACGCAAAGACACAGGGCGTGAAGTTTACGTACTACTCTGCAGTAGTTCTCAGGAACTACGGAAATGAGAACCTTTTTGACATTGAAAGCTTCTTCTTGAGCGATTTTCTCAATCACTACGGTTGTTTCCCTATTTGCAATGGCCAGTCTGGTCACAAGCCGTCTGAACATTCAAATCCTATTGCTGCGGATGTTGATTGGTCATTCTTCAACTGAGGCATCCCGTTTTCTTGCGCCAGACCGAGCGACGTCAAGATTTTCAATGTTTTTGACCGGGGTAAGCTATTTCCACGAGATGACCGCCTGAGGGGCTTCCACAAACCATCGTACACCATCGGTTCCTTGGGGACACGTACATAGCCGCGTCTGACACTTTGAGTGTCTGCTTTGCGAAAAGCGCACCTGAACGTTTGCATGTGTAGAGGACTTCCGCTTCCCGCCCGCACTTCGAAATGCCTCTGGTGCAGCAAATGCACAGGTCATGTCCGCTTCGGGCTGGGACCGGTCATCTGGTTGGCCGTACTGAAGCCTGCAAGGTCAAGATTTTCGTGTCGCACCACCACAAGTCCGCTTGGAGCCCATGTTGACATCTTTTTGCTTTGCGGCAATGTTCCGTGGCAGTCAAATTGGATGGACACAACGCATTGAATATCAAAAAGCGAACATTTGGTGTCGTTGGTCTGGGCAACTTCGGAAGTTCTGTTGCAAAGGAACTGCAGCGGTTCGGCAACCACGTAATCGGCATCGACATCTCCGAGGCGCGTGTCGCCAACCTTGCAGATACCTTATCACAAGCCATGATCGTAGATGCCCGGGATGACGCAGCGCTGCGTGATGCCGGTTTCAGCGACTGTGATACTGCTGTCGTTGCTATGGGTGATGATTTGGAAGCCAGCATCCTGTCGGCGATGAACCTCAAACTTGTCGGCGTTCAGGTCGTTTGGGCCAAGGCCGCCACAAAAACCCACCACCGAATTCTTAAAAAACTTGGCGTCGATAGGATCGTTCACCCGGAGGTCGAGGTTGGTCAACATATCGCGCAAATTCTGAACAATCCGCTGATGCGGGACTATGTCAGCCTCGGAAACGGCTTTCATGTGGTGAACTTCCGCATCTCCGAGAGCCTCGAAGGCCGACGCCTGAACGAGTTGCCACATGCCAAGACCTACAATCTTCGCTGCATCGGGATTATGAGAGGGAGTGAATTCATCGGGCAGGACGGCTCAGAGTGCCAGTTTCAGCGCGATGACCTGCTTCTACTGCTGGGCCAGCGGAACGACCTTCACAGCTTTGCAGCCAGCCTCTAATTATGACTGCACCATTCTGGAGTTTTCTCAGGCGGAAGAAAAAACTGCGAATGCCCCCGCCTGCACTGTTGTCGCTTTTCTACATGGCACTGATCCTTCTGGGCGCTATATTTCTCTGGTTGCCCATCTCGCATTACGGTGACATCGGTCCGAGCGAAGCTCTATTCACGGCGACCTCGGCGGTAACAGTCACCGGGCTTGCTCTTGCCGATACCGGATCCGCCTTCACCGGATTTGGTCAAGCTATAATTGCGATGCTCATCCAGCTTGGTGGGCTCGGTCTTATGACCTTTGCGGTACTCTTGCTCGGAGCTCTGGGGATCCCTGTCGGCATGCCGCAACGGCTGATTCTGCGCGAAGACCTAAACCAGACTTCGCTGTCGAACCTCACGTATATTGCTCGCATGATCCTTGTGATCGCCCTCGCCTGCGAAACGGTTGGCGCCACCCTTTTGGCTTTAATATTTGTCCCTGAATTTGGCTGGACTGGCCTATGGCAGGCGGTCTTTCATTCGGTCTCTGCCTTCAACAATGCCGGGTTTGCACTACACCCCGACAGTCTTTCGCAATGGGTCGGAAACCCGATTATCAATCTGGTGATCCCTGCCCTTTTCATTTTGGGTGGGCTTGGCTTCATCGTTGTGGGGGATGTCTACAAGACGCGAAACTGGCGCAAACTAACTCTACATTCCAAGCTGATGCTTGTTGGCACCGCTTTCCTGATCCTCTGGGGTTGTGTCATGTTTGGACTTTTGGAATGGCGGAATCCCGAGACTCTGGGACACCTCAGCACCATCGACAAACTGTGGGCGAGTTGGTTTCAGGGGGTCACCCCGCGCACCGCAGGCTTCAACACGATTAACACTGGCGGAATGCATGACAGCACGTCCCTGCTGACGATGACGCTGATGCTGGTCGGCGGCGGCAGCACCTCGACCGCGGGAGGGATCAAGGTCACCACACTATTCGTCCTACTTCTTGCCACGGTCGCCTTCTTTCGACGTCAAACCACGTTGCATGTCTTCGGTCGGTCCTTGGGGGTAGATGAGGTCATGAAGGTCCTCGCACTGACAACAATATCCATGCTGCTCGTCCTGACGGGGATCTTCGTGATGGCAATCAACCACGATGGTCAATTCATCGACGTAGCATTCGAAGTGACATCCGCCTTTGGAACAGTGGGCCTATCGCGCGGGATCACGGATGAGCTTGATGGCATCGGGCGCGGTATCATCATGACTATCATGTTCGTCGGGCGCGTCGGCCCTTTGGCAATCGGTTTCTTCCTCGCCACCCGCAGCGTTCCAAAGGTGAAATATCCCGCAGGGCAAATTTACTTGGGGTGAAAAATGGAATATGACTGAGGAACCCTATCTACTATTGTAGAAAAATTTGACCCCTTACAGGGCTCATCGGCTCAGGAAAACAGTGACTTTTTGCACCAAAAATCGAATACTTGGGTGCACTAAAGGAGCAAACACCATGACTACCATGAGTTTCATGACCAGTAGCATCTCAACGCTTGCGCTGCGAGCGGCGGATGAGTCGCGCCCTCAAAAAGCTAATATTGACAACGGCTTCGCCGAACTTAAGGGCATCGAAAGTGTGTCTCTACTTGGCGAACATGACGGTATTATGGACGACTACTTGTTTGACCTGCTCGTCGAAGAAGCTGCCTGATTGTTTCGAATAGGATTGTTTTTTGGCGCTTCCTACACCTGTGCTGGCGGGTGACATCGTTGGTTTTCACTTCCCTACGCCGTCTGCACGACATCCTAATCCTGGCATTGCACCCGGAAAACCGCAGCAGAACGACTTCATCGAAAGCTTCAACGGCAAGCTACGTGATGAATGCCTAAATGAAACGCTGTTCGGGACATTGGGCGATTGCTGTGAAACCCGATTTTTCTGCCGTTTGTAGTTAGAGTTTTTCGCTCGTATTTTCCTTTGGCTGGAAAGGAGCGAAGACGATGAAAGCATCGAAGTTCACGGACGCGCAGAAGGCGTTCATTGTAAAGCAGGGCGAAGAAGGTACGCCGGTTGCGGAGATTTGCCGCAAGGCTGGTATTAGCCAAGCGACGTATTTTAACTGGAGTGCAGGCGGAAAAAGAAAAGCGTCCAGTGGACACGCCCCTACGTTAAATATTGACACTACTGAGGGCCGCCCCTCAAAGTCGACTTATTCTTCAACACTTGCTGCTCGTCAGAGAAATAATAGGGAGATCAGCTCCCGACGAAATCTTCGCGGTCACGCAGTAATGGGTGCGAAATCAGTGTGGCGATCAACTTGGATGGGTATCCTGCCTTGAATGCAGTGCTACCAAGTGCTACCTTTCTGCCAAAGGAGGACTGGCATGACTGTGAAATCATCGATCTCTTTGTCGGACCCGCAAGACAGGTTTGCTCGTGACCTTGTTGAATCCGGGAGATATGCCAGTCTGAGTTCCGTCCTTCAACATGGACTTGATTTGCTTCGGCAAAAAACTGAAGCTGAGGACCTGGAGGTGGCTGCGTTGCGGCAACTTGTCGATCGGCGCCTGTCGGGACCGATGGTTTCGTCGGCAGACATGGATACTCGTATCGAACAGATGATTGCGCGGAAATTGCAGTCAGATAATGTGGGATCTTGAGTTCTCCGCAGAAGCGGAATGGGACTTCGAGCTGATCTTTGACCATCTTGCGAGCTCGTATATCGAGTTGGGCGATGAGCCAGATGCCGCACTCATACGTGCGGCCAATCGGATTCGCAAAATAATAACTTCGGTGAATGTGTTGACGCAATCGCCCCATATGGGAACGTTGCGATCTGATATTCGGGCGGGCCTGCGCTTCGTGCGCATGGAAAAGACCGCCATCTGGTTCTTGCTGGATGAAGAACGAGCCTGCGTTGTCGTCGTTGCTCTGTTTTTCGGAGCGCAGGATCACATCCGTCACATGCTGGCGCGAATGCTCGCCGGGAAAACCTGAAAGAACGCACGTCATGCGTTGATAGATGCCTTCAAGGAAGGCTAGAGCATCAGGAATTTCGCGAAGATCAACATTTACCGTAGGGGCGTGTCCAGTGGACGGTTTTCCCGCCAAACAAGTATGCTGGGCTGATGCCGTCCGAGATGAAGAAACTGCGCGAGCTGGAAGATGAGAATCGACGGCTGAAGAAAATTGTCGCTGATCTAATGCTCGACAAGGAAATGCTTCAGGATGTCGTCAAACGAAAGCTCTGAGGCCGGATCGTAAGCGCGAGATCATCGACGGTGTTCGGGAAGATTGGCGCGTGTCTGTCAGACGTGCCTGCAGCGTGCTGAAGTTCGATAGATCGACCTATCAGTACAAATCCCGTCGCCGCGATCCGGCCAGTCTAAAGGCCCGTATCAAAGAGATTTGCGAAACGCGTGTTCGATATGGTTATCGCCGCGTCCACTATGTGTTGCGACGCGAAGGATGGGAAGTGAACCCCAAGCGGGTTTACAGGATTTACAAGGAAATGGGCCTGCAATTGCGCAATAAGCCCCCCAAGAGGCGCGTCAAAGCCAAGCTACGAGAGGATCGCGCGGACGCTGTTTGTTCCAATGACGTCTGGGCCATGGACTTCGTGCATGACCAGCTCGCCACTGGGCGCAAGCTTCGCATCCTGACGGTCGTAGACACCTTCTCGCGCTATTGTCCTGTCATCGATCCTCGCTTCAGCTATCGAGGTGAGGATGTCGTGGCCACCTTGGATCGTATTTGCCGCGACATTGGATATCCCAAAACGATACGGGTGGATAATGGGAGCGAATTTATCTCTCGCGACATGGACTTGTGGGCCTACCAGCGCGGGGTCACGCTGGACTTCTCACGTCCTGGAAAACCGACAGACAACGCTTTCATAGAAGCGTTCAACTCAAAGCTAAGAGGTGAATGTCTGAACACACACTGGTTCATGAGCCGCGAAGATACTTGCGAAAAGATCGAGGACTGGCACCTCTCGGGATCATGCTCCGCATAACCCTGTCGGGCAGTGGTAGATACTACAACGAAGAACGACCACACAGCGCGATTGGGAATATGCCCCCAATAATGCTGAAAAACTCAGATGGCGATACCAGCCCGTCATGCTAAGAAACGACGAAAAACTCTGGCCCTCAGTGGCAGAAGGTTGGGTAGCAGAGCAGTTGGGTAGCAGAGCATAGCGGCTCGAGGATCGAGTGCCGGACCTGTTTCTGCCATTTCCTCAAGCATCCAAGACCGAACGAAAAAGCTCGGAAAAGTCGTGGATAACATCAACCGGAGGTTCGGCCCGGATACCGTGTCATTCGGTCATTCAAAGCCGCACTATGGGTTCTTTGAAAAGGGGTAAGGCGAAAGACTGTCGTGGTGTTCGCAAGATGGCAATATGACATGACATGATTGTGCCATCTCCGGTTGAGTGGTTGTGGCTTTTCCGCATAGTATCCAGAATAGCCCAAATCTTCTGCATATTTTCAACGAGTGAACACATATGACCGCGCTGGACGACCTTCTACAATCTTACCGAGACGCTGCAGTAACTGAACGTGAAAAAGGCACCTATCTCGAGCGTCTGGCGTGTGCCTACCTGACTGTGGATCCAGTTCAGGCAGAGGAATACTCGGAGGTTTGGTCCTGGACGGATTGGGCCGCCAAGTACGGCTGGAACGGCAAAGACACTGGCATCGACCTTGTCGCAAAGCTTCGTAACGAAGATGGCTATGCCGCGATACAATGCAAGTTCTACGCAGCACAACACCGGATCCAGAAAGCAGATATTGATAGCTTCATATCGGCGTCGGGCAAAGCGCCCTTCGTTCGTCGCGTGGTCATCGACACCACTGAAGTGTCTTGGGGTGCGAACGCCGAGGAGATGATCATAGGTCAAAGCATCCCCGTGGTGCGATTGTCCCTCACTCATCTTCGCGAAAGCCCCATAGACTGGAGCATCTTCGGCATTCGCGGCGAAGCTGTGCTCTCGGAAAAAAAGTCCCTCAGACCCCACCAGATCGAAGCGCTGGACGCCGTTCGCGACGGCTTGGCCGAGGCGGACCGGGGCAAATTGATTATGGCCTGCGGAACCGGCAAAACATTCACCTCCCTCAAGATTTCGGAAGATCTCGTTGGCAAGGGTGGCAGGGTGTTGTTCATGGTGCCCTCCCTTGCTCTGATGTCCCAGACCGTTCGGGAGTGGACAAACGACAGCGAGACACCTCTCCGGTCCTTCGCTGTTTGTTCCGACGCCCAAGTTGGAAAGCGCCGTGTCTCAAAAGACGACGTGGCCGAGATTGAGGCGCACGACCTTGCCTTCCCCGCGACTACCAACCCTGAACGATTGGTCGAAAAGGCAGCCCAAGACGATCCGGAGCGAATGACGGTTGTCTTTTCGACCTACCAGTCCATTGGAGTGCTCGACGCCGCGCAAAAGGCAGGCCTTCCCGCCTTCGACCTGATCGTCTGTGACGAAGCACACCGCACGACAGGCGCCACGTTGGCCGGCGAAGAAGACTCAAACTTCGTTCGCATCCATGATGATGCCTACGTCACAGGCCGCAAACGCCTCTACATGACAGCGACGCCACGGATTTTCGGCGATGCGGTCAAGACGAAGGCAGACGAAGAGGCCGCTGTTCTGGCCTCGATGGATGATGAGAGCCTCTACGGCAAGACACTGCTCCATAAGGGCTTTGGCTGGGCTGTTCAGAAGGGCCTGCTAACCGACTACAAGGTGATCGTGTTGGCAATGGATGAAGGCTTGGTGAGTGCCAACGTCCAAAAACGCCTCGCCGATGAAAATTCCGAACTTGATCTCGACGACGCCACCAAAATCATCGGCTGCTACAAGGCGCTGACCAAACAGGATCTGAAGCAGGACATCTCCTTCGATCCGCAGCCCATGAAGCGCGCCTTGGCGTTCTGCAAAAGCATCGCCGCGTCGAAACTCATCCGAGACGAGTTTACACAAGTTGTGGCCGAATACACTGGCGACGATGCCCTGATAGAGGACGATGCCCCCTCCTCGCCTGACCGGCTCGACATCGAGATCGAGCACGTTGACGGCACCTTCAACGCCAAGTCCCGCAACCAACTGCTCGACTGGCTGAAAGCCGAGGCCGAGGGCAATACGGCGCGTATTCTCACCAACGCACGCTGCCTCTCTGAAGGCGTCGACGTGCCTGCGCTTGATGCGATCATGTTCCTGCATCCGCGCAAGTCGTTGATCGACGTAGTGCAATCGGTAGGTCGGGTCATGCGCCGTGCTGAGGGCAAGAAGATGGGCTACGTCATCCTCCCCGTCGGTGTGCCCGCGGGTGTGGAACCAGAAGTCGCGCTGAAGGATAACGACCGCTACCGTGTGGTCTGGCAAATCCTGAACGCGCTGCGCGCCCATGACGAACGTTTCGACGGCACCATCAACCAGGCATCACTGGGACAAGATGTATCCGACCGGATCGAGATCGTCGGTATCACTCCGGAGTCCGAAGAGCTCAAGTCCATCACCCATGAAGTCACCGAACTGCCAACGCGGAAGGCACAGCCTCAATCTGCGATTGGCACGGGGGGTGGTGACGCAGAAACCACCGGCCCCGCTCCGACACAGGGCGAACTCTTTATCGACGAATTCTCCAAGGCCATCATGGCCAAGATCGTTAAGAAATGCGGCACCCGCGATTACTGGGAAGACTGGGCCACCAATATCGCTGAAATCGCACAGCGCCACATCTCGCGTATCAACGGGTTGCTGGCCGAAGCCGACACGCCAGCACGCCGTGCCTTTGATGATTTCCTCGCCGAATTGCGCGACGATCTGAACGACAGCATTTCGGAGCAGGATGCTATCGAGATGCTGGCCCAGCACCTTATCACACGGCCCGTCTTCAGGGCGCTGTTCGAAGGGCACCAGTTCACCGACCAGAACCCTGTTTCCCGCGCGATGCAGCAGGTGCTGGATGTTCTGGACGAAAACCGTCTTGAGAAAGAATCCAAAGATCTCGAAAAGTTCTACACCAGCGTCCGCAACCGCGCCCACGGGATCACCGACCCGCAGGCCAAGCAGCGCCTGATCGTCGAGCTTTACGACAAGTTCTTCCGCAACGCCTTCCCCCGCACGACCGAGAAGCTGGGCATCGTATATACCCCTGTCGAGATCGTCGATTTCATCCTGCACTCGGTCAACGAGATGTTGCAGGAACACTTCGGCCAGACTCTTGGCTCCAAGGGCGTCCATATCCTCGACCCTTTTACAGGCACGGGCACCTTCATCACCCGCCTGCTGCAATCAGGCCTGATCGCGCCGGAAGAACTGGAGCACAAGTTCCGTCACGAAATCCACGCCAACGAGATCGTCCTGCTGGCCTATTACATCGCTGCGATCAATATCGAAGCGGTTTACCAAGGGATTGCTAAGAGCAACGACTACGTGCCCTTCGAGGGCATCTGCCTGACCGACACCTTCCAGATGTATGAAGGCGACGACGAGCTTGCGCTCTACATGCCCGACAACTCAGAACGCCGGACCCGTCAGAAGGAGCTGGATATCCGCGTGATCGTGGGCAATCCGCCGTATTCCTCGGGGCAGAACAACGCCAATGATAACAATGCCAATGTCGGCTACCCGACCTTGGATGGGCGCATCCGCGATACCTATGCGGCGCGATCAACCGCGACGAACAAGAACGCCCTCTATGACAGCTACATCCGGGCTATCCGTTGGGCATCTGACCGGATTGGTGATGCCGGGGTCGTGGCATTCGTTACGAATGCTGGCTGGGTGGATGGCAATGCGGCGGATGGGCTGCGCGCATGTCTGGCCGAGGAATTTACCGACCTCTATGTATTTCACCTTCGCGGGAACACTCGAACCAGTGGCGAACGAGCACGCAAAGAAGGTGGTCAGACCTTCGGGTCTGGTAGTCGTGCTCCAATTGGGATCAGCGTTTTTGTCAAAAACCCAAATGCTACACAACATGGGCGCATCTTTTTTCGAGACATCGGAGATTACCTTGATCGCAAACAAAAGCTGGCGATCATTCGCGACTTCGGTGCGGTGAAGGGGATCAGCAATTCGCAAGGTTGGGAACAAATCACGCCGGACGATCAGAACGACTGGCTGAACCAGCGCGACGCGAGCTTCGATGCGTTCATGAAGATTGGGGATAAGAAGGATCGAACCGGATCGGTCTTATTCGAGAACTATACGCGCGGGCTGGAAACAGGCCGGGACTACTGGGTGTTCAATTTCTCCCGATGCGATCTCAAAGAGCATATGAAGAGATCAGTCCGCCAGTATGAAGAGGAAAGAACCCGATGGGCCGGCGAAAGTAGCAGGAATTTGAAGTCTGCTGTTTCCAATGATCCCAAGAAGATCAGCTGGACCAGCAGCCTCTTCTCATATCTTGAGAAAGGAGTTCCGGCTGTTTTCTCTGAACAGGAAATACAACTTGGCTTATATCGGCCATTTCAGAGGCAGTTCGTCTACAACGATAAGATGTGGATTCATCGTCAAGGCCAAATGCCTCGTATGTATCCAAAACAAGAAGTTTCAAATCGGACGATCGTAATTGTAGGCGTTGGAGAAGCCGTTGAGTTCTCTATTTTGATGGCTGATCGCGTAAGCGAGCTGAAATTTCACTACAACTCACAGTGTTTTCCCCTCTACCTCTACGACCAACAGGACGAGGAATCTGGCGGCCTCTTCGAGGGCCAGTCCTCCGGCCTCCAGCGCCGTGACGCGATCACCGATGCCGGGCTGGCGCATTTCCAGGCGGCCTATCCGGGCGAGGAGATCAGCAAGGAGGACATCTTCTACTACGTCTACGGCCTGCTGCATTCGCCCGACTATCGCGACCGCTACGCCGATAACCTGACCAAGGAACTGCCCCGCATTCCCTGCGTGAAGACCTATGCCGACTTCCGCGCCTTCTCCGACGCCGGGCGGCGCCTTGGCGACCTGCATGTGAACTACGAAACTGTTGAGCCCTACCCCGTCACCTACAAGCAGGGCGATCCGCGCACCTGGGTCGTTGATGACCCCAAGGCCTTCTACCGCGTCACCAAGATGAAGTTCGGCGGCAAAGCGCGCGATAAGGACAAGACCACGGTGATCTACAACTCCAACATCACCATGACCGACATCCCGCTTGAGGCCTATGACTACGTGGTCAACGGCAAACCGGCGCTCGAATGGGTGATGGAGCGCCAGGTGGTCAAGACCGACAAGGCCAGCGGCATCGTCAACGACGCCAACGACTACGCCAACGAGACCATGAACAACCCGGCCTACCCGCTGGAGCTGTTCCAACGGGTGATCACGGTGAGCCTGGAGACGATGAAGATTGTCCGCGCCCTGCCGAAACTGGATTTGCCAGAATGAAGATCAAAGCACTCGCCGTGTTGGCCCTCCTAATCCCAACGGGGGTGGCGGCGCAGCAAAACTTCAGTTGCAATTGGGGCGCTCGTGGCGCCTGCCTTGGATACGGCGAAACGGTTTGCTCGAGTTCAGGTAAGTGCGTGAGCTCGGATGCCGTGTGCTTTGACAGTTACCAGTGCAATTATGAAGGTTTCACTTGTAAATCGAACTTCACCGAATGCGCGGATGAATATGACGGCCTTCTGAACAGGTTCAACGCGCTGGTGGACGATTACAACGATCTCCTCGAAGACAATCAGCGAATGCGCGCGGCCCTCGAAACCACATTGGAAGAGCTTGAAGAAACGCAAGATGCCCTTTCGGATGCGCAGTCGAATTTGTTCTACGCACGACAAGAGCGCGACGAAGCACGGGATGCCTTGGCAGACATCGTGGCCTGTATCGATGTGCTCGGGCGCTTCGAGGACGCAAGCAATTGCCTACCGTAGCTATTCCAAAGGACGTTTTCTGATGCCGAGTATTTTTGGACGCCGCACCACCGAAAGCACGGGCTTCCCGTCCGGCCCCTTCCGTTTCGTAGCTCTTGATGTCGAAACCGCCAATCACGACCGAGCCAGCATCTGCCAGATCGGCGTGGCTTGCGTTCGCCCTGATAATTCCATTGAAACCTGGACGACCTACGTTGACCCATGCACATCGACATGGGCATTCACTGGGCTGCACGGCATTTGCCAGTCCACCGTAAGCGGCGCTCCCAGATTTGCAGAAGTCCTCTCAATGATCGAAGCCCCGCTCTGTGGCCTCACCATCTACCAGCATTCAGGCTTCGACCGCAGCGCCTTCCGTGCAGCATGCGCGATGTTACAGCGCGACGAGCCTCCCTGGACCTGGCAGAACAGTGTGACCGTCGCCCGGCGCGCCTGGCCAGAGCTGAAAGGAAACGGCGGGCATGGCCTCGCATCCCTCAAGACCCATTTGCGTCTTTCTTTCGACCACCACGACGCAGGCGAAGACGCCCGCGCCGCTGCCGAGGTCGTTTTGCACGCAGAGAGGGCTAAGGGATTGGAGGTTTGTTTTCACGGTTTGTGATCGCCCACTCGTCACCTGAATATAAGAAACTATAAATAATTGGGTAGAGAGAAAGCACTTCTTTCACATGGCCGGATTGCAGGCCTTCGCCGCACAACTGGTGAACGACAGTAACGCGAAGGAGGGATAGGCTCTGAGATAGGCCTCAAAATGCGTAGCGATTGCGTGCCATCGCACAAATATCTCGGTTTGACTCTCAAGTAAGGCAAGCCCCCAGAAATCCCCCCATTATCAATGGGGTCCATCCATCGAATATAGGCGACCGTTCTCAGTTTATGCGCGGGTGCCACCCCGCCATTGTCAATGTTCCAGCGCCTAATATTGTAAGACCGCAGCCATTCACTGTGTGAAATGTCGGACCCGGCATAGAAGAGCGACAAGGAAGTGCATCCTTCGATCTTTCTCAGCCGCCTATTCGGCGGTCAGCACCGGGCCCAACGAGAAGATAGGATCAACCGGCGAACCGGCAAAACCTAAATCCTCAACCGCCTGTTCGGCGGACAACATGTCGGGCCCGGCATAGAAGAGCGACAAGGAAGTGCATCCTTTGATCTTTCTCAGCCGCCTATTCGGCGGTCAGCACCGGGCCCAACGAGAAGATAGGATCAACCGACGAACCGGCAAAACCTAAATCCTCAACCGCCTGTTCGGCGGGCAACGTGTCGGGCCTGGCATAAAAGGGCGACAACGAAATGCACAAAAGCCATTTTAGGCCCACCGATGGCCATTAATTGGTAGCAAAAAAAACAGATAGTCGCGTCGACAGCAGGCAAACGACATAAATGATTTCCGTCCGACTGAAACCCAAACCATCTCCTGTGAAACAGGAGATGAAAATGTTACCATTCTCGAAATTTCACCCAGCCAGCTTACTTGATTTGCACCAGTGGTCGACACTGTCCCGCAACGAGGTAGGTCCGTTCCTTCAACGGTTCGGAATTCAGCCCCTCGGTCGCAAGTTTCCGATGTTACGGATCTACGAGCAACTCTTGGGGGTGTCACCTACGACCTCCATCGAAGAAGACATGTTGGGCGAAGGCCTCGTGCGCGTAGCAAAAGTCGCGGAATGGTTCGGCATCTCAAGTGAGGTCCTTCTCGATCAACTGCGCGCACCCAACAACGAATACCCCCCACTCTACGCGTTCGGACCGAAGCGGCACCTCATGCTTAAGGCACAAGTCAAGCAGATGCTGGCAAGTCCAAGAAACGCATTTCAAATTTTGACGCCGATCCCAGAACACACCCTGCCAGGCTCACGACTGGCACGGCATCTCGAGGTTTCTCAAACACGGGTCGACGCGGTGCTCGCCAACAAAGACGATCTTCCAGCTCGCATCATCAGTCAGGGACGCGTCAGATACATCGTTTCAGACGTGGCACGCAGGTTCACCCTCTCCGGCTCTGATGAGCCCCCTTCCGCAACGGACGCGAAAGAGTCTGGATGCGCACAGAAAGCCGTTCACAGGCAAGCGGGTGGCACGCCACGAGGTCTGTTTGCTGACACCGCAGCATACGCAGCTGCCCAAGCCAAAACACCCTGTTCCTGCACGGAAACTGGCGCAGATGCACGCCGAGGCGATTGCCTGCACAGGGCGTCGTCCGAGGCGAAACTCTCGAAAACATAAGGGGTCGCTTAGTTTCCGAATATTTCGACTCGAACGCACATTTTCGCTTCGTCTGCACGCCAAGCAGCCAATCTGCCCGTCAAACCAAATGAAAGGACCTCCCATGGATTTTAGCGTGAGAAACTCACACCGCACATCAACCTCTCTTGGCAGTTTCAACACCCCTCTTCGAGAACATGATGACCACTTTCTGGTTCGTTCGCCGCGTACGAGTTTCCTGAAAGGCCGTATCCGGCCCTAAGGCCAACTCGCTCATAAGAACCCCAGCCGTCCCGGAAGACGGTCGCGTCCCTTCAACATTACGAGGAGTGCCGAATGGGCCTTTTCTCCAGTGCTTCACAGACCGCGATAACCAACACTCTGCCCGCCCCAAAAACGATGCAGACCGTGTTCGACGAAACTGCCGACACAACAGAACGCAACCGGATTATGCGCTTGAGCGAGTTTTTCGCTGCTCCCCTTTCGACTTTCGATGGCGACGGCGCTGACCTGTTGGCTTGGTTTGATGCGCATTTTCCGCCGGTAAAACAGATTGGTGCCGGGCCTCTTCCAGGCGCCTCACGCGGCTTTTGGTCATCCAAGAGCGCCTACTCGAAGTGGCGCGAAGTCGTCCGTCGACGGATCCGAAGCACGCTCGGCCTGATCGACGCAAAGAAAGCACTAAGAGATCACATCGATGGTTGGACGCCATTCCTTGCGCTTTTGGAAGACCTTTCAAAAAATCACGGACCGATGCACCCTGCAACATTTGGCGCTATCCGGACATTTTCCGACCGTGCGCGAGCGGCAGGTATCGACCCAATGGACCTGACCCCTGACGTCGTGCCGACGTTTCTGGATGGAATGCCGGAGCACACGCGTCACGCATCCGTGCTTGCACTCAAAGCGCTCAATCGACACCGTGTTTTCCCGCAGATCGCAGCATTCCTGCCTGATGACTTCGATACTGACTATCTTATTCCTACGGCCCGCAGCCCCGTGCCCGAGGCCGTACGCAGAATGATTGACGACATGGTCGAAACAGCGCGCTACGATCAGAGCACATACGATGATGTGTCGGAGAGCTCATCGGAAAATTTCAACGCGAAGACAGCCGAGGCCTACCGCGCCGCGCTGATCGCCTTGGCCCGTGCGGCACAAGAAACAGGTGTAGTAGACCTTGCCTCCTTGAACTGTCTCGACCCCCTATTTGAAACACATGTTCGTATCCCCGTCATTCGTCACTGGATCAAGCTTGCGGAAAAGGATGGTGAAATCAGTCATCGGACTGCTGCAGAATACATCCGGACCGTCGCGCAGATCGGCAAAGCCAACGGCATCAAGACCAAGAAATGGCTTAAAAACCTGAAGAAAAACCCGCACCTGCAGGAAGGACACATGGCGAGGGGAAAGATGTCCCCAAAGAGCCGAACCTTCTGCGAGAAACTTATTCATAATCCCGCCGATGTGCGCACGTTTCTCCGGCAGCACGTGCTCTACCAGGAGCGAGCGAAAGATATCCTTGCGACTGACAAACCTCTCACCAGACCTAAACTGCGCGATGCGCGGCGACTTGCCACCTGCGCGGCATTCTCCGCGCTGGAAATCCGTGGGGCCGGCCTACGGAAAGGCAGCGCTTTAACCGCACAATGTAGTGGTGTTCATCAGAACTTTTTCCGCAAGACGATTGATGAAAACAAGATCTTCGAACTACGGATCGCGCAGAAAGACATGAAGGGCGAATACGTTGAACTACCCCCCATTTATATCCGCGATGACAAGTATTGCGGTTACGATGTCCTCGACTGGTATCTGAAGACAGCGCGTCCACTGTTTGACTTCGCTAATCCCGATTTCTGCAAAGAGCAGAAATGCGCACAAGCCACACATCTCTTCGTATCCGAGCAATCCGCAAAGCCTCTCTCCGGATCAATGCTTCATAAATGGCTAACACGGAGTAGCGCAGAGATCGGCTTGCCGATGTATCCGCACAATTTCCGACATGGTTTCGCGTCTCTTCTTCTGGCACGGTCATGGAGCAATCGCGGTCGCGCTGCCGCCTATCTCGGGTGCTCGGTCGGCGTGCTCGATACTTATTACGGATGGATCGACAAGAGGCAAAAACTCGAAGAAGTGCAGGACCTTTTGGCGGAGGCTTTAATCGGAAAATGAACCGTCACGAGATCCTCGCCAAACCTCACTGGCAACCTAATGCTGCTTCGCCAATCCTGCTGAGCATGCCTCTTGCCGAGTTGCACGCGCTCGACAGTCTGGTCGAATTCATGACCGAACATGACTGCACCGAACTAACGCCCTCCGATTGCCATGTTTGGGCGCGCCTCAATGGCGGACTATCCTCCATCGACTCCGCCATTGCAGCAATGCTCAAAACCGATGGCCCGACAGCGGCAGCACTTGGCCCTCTTCGTGCGGCACGCGCTCCCTTTTCAATCTGTACGCGCTTTGCTGGCATTTCCCGCGAGCCGCAGCGAGACTATCAACGAAAAATCTCGCTTTACCCCGAAGACCTACCCAAGGACTGGCAGCAGCATCTTGCACACATCAAAAACCGCAGAGACGATGGCAAGATCAAACTGGCCCCGGATATTTATGATCGCATGACGCGCAAACTCTGCCAATTCGGCTGGTTTCTGCGAGAGAACGGCATGGATCTGGACTTCACTATCGAAGCGCTGCGTGCGTTCTACGCCTATGAGACGACACGGACTTCTAATCGCGGCGCCAAGTTGCGCCCTGCAACCATAACAGCCACCTTCAACGATCTGCGGGATTTCATGCGGTTTTCGAAAGCCTACTCCAAGACTCTGGTAAAAGAACTGGATAGTCTTCTCATCAAATTGCGCGACCGAGATAAGGTGGAGACATCGCAGAAATTTGCAGCGCTTGCCAACATTGATGTCACAACCATTCATCCGCGTGCCCACGAGATTCTGAAACGGGTCCGCAAATACGCAAATCCTGCACATAGACATATTCAGCGCAACCGCGCGCTGGCCATCGCGGTCCCTCCGCTGACGCCTCTCAGAAGAGAATGGCACGATCTCAGGTTTGGCCGCGACCTGATCTGGTCTGATGGACGCTACCGTCTTCGGGACTACAAGCTGCGCAAAACCCGCCATCGCGCCGGTCGTGAAACCTATCCGGGCTCAGTGCACCCCAGCGTCCAGCATTTCGTCGATGCACGACTGCTGCAGGATGACGATGATAAATATCTCGAAACCCTACGTAAACGAGCGCAAGAGCAGGAATGGCCACTTTTTGTGCACCCTGATGGCACGCTGGTTGCCGAGAATTACGTCTCTCAAGTCTGGTCATCAGAGTTTGGAACAGGTGCACATATATGTCGCTCTATTGTCTACGACATAGTGTTCTCTATCAGCGAGGACGCAACGCTCGCGGGAATGCTGTTGAACGACCACACATCGCAACAAGCGCGCAAGAAATACACCGGTGACAGAGCCAAACAAGCTGCACTTGCGGCGGCAGGAAAGGAAATCGGCGATATATTTGATGACTTCGATGTATGATGCGCACTTTGTGATAGATCGTGGCTCTTGCGGTTTTGGAGATACAAAAACAACACCATTTTTTAGGTTTTCCCAAAACAAACCGTTCAAGCACGGGCTGTTTGGGGTTCAAAACCGGAGATGACCGGCTTTTGATTTTTGTCGTGTCCGCAAACCGTGTTGGGAATGAAGCGACAATCGACACTTCACGCTTCGGTTACAGAAAAAACAGCCAGTATCAATGCATGACGCGATGATGAAAGCTGTAAGCACTGCAAAATTGTAAAACGAAAACTGTATCACTATGATATATAGAGAATGAGTTGAGAGCATTCAAAGGTAAGGTGTTTGCCCAATGGGCGAAGAAGGCGAGTATCAAGCTCTGGCATTAGTCGCCGCGGATTTAATCAAGACAACCGACGAACAAGTCGAATCCCTGAAAGCCAAAGGGTCAATCGCAGAACTGGAGTGTAATAATTGAGCGAGATACTCGATATCGCACACGACATGGCAAAAGATCTGCATGATGTCGGCGCCATGGACGACATCACCATGCGGGTGATGGACGAGCTGTGCTTGCCTGAACCGCGGACCTTTGCTGCGAAGGACATCAAGGCCATCCGCAAGAAAACACGAATGAGTCAGGCTGTTTTTGCCGCCTTTCTCAATGTTGGCAGCAATACGATCGCTCAATGGGAGCAAGGAAACCGCTCTCCGAGTGGGCCCTCTGTGCGCCTTTTGGATGTGATCGACCGCAAGGGCATTGAAGCCATCACCTGACCCCTCACGCCCGCAGGAACGCCTCCAAGGGCGAAATGAGAGACTGACGAGCGACAAACCAATCCACATAGACTGACAGATACTTTGACGCCTGCCCTTTGAACTGCTGGATGAAGTCCTTGTATCTCGAATGCAGGGAATTGACGTTCTGGATGTGGTGCGAGGCGGTCGCCTTGGCCTTGCCCTTGGCGCCACCCGACCACGAAGTGTTCCAGCCCCTTCATGCTGGCGAAATTTCCATATGCACGCAGAGCATAACTGCACAGAACAGCGTCGGCTGATATTACGGGGTCCAGGGCTTTCTGGATCGTCTTATTGGTCCGGTCCGCGATCCGCTGGGCTCGCTTGGCTCCGTCTCGATCCACGACTGTCAGGATGGGCAGCTGCCAGCAACTGAGCCCTCTCAGCATTTTCACGCCCAGCTTGTTGTTTTCACATCAGCGCAGGCGCGGTGGTTTTGGGTTGTTGGCTGGATATCCCTTGTATCTCACCCATTCACGGGAGCCCTTCCGAGACTCTTTCTGGTAATGACCTGAGATATGCCCTCACGCCGGCACAGCTGTGCAATGCTGTCCTCGCCGCGCAGGCCATCCGGCACGATCCTGATATTCTCCTCAGATGAATAATGCTTGCGGGTGGCTCGATTGATGTTTTTGACGATCTTCTCGCCAGGGCTCGTCGTTGCCTTTCTCATCGCCCACTCCTTGGTGTTTACGATGAGCAACAAACCCTCTCTGAGAAAAAACAAACTCTCCGACATTCTTCGTGACACGTCATTCATGCAACCAGACAATCCCTAACGGAAAACGTGTCATGATTAGGGAGAGTACTTTGTTTGCCTCTCTGTTGTCCCCGTTCCAGAATCCTTTTCCTGATTTTGCTTTTTAGCAAGGTGTTGTGCACACGTTGACATGGTGCACTGAATACGGCACATTTTATGACACACCGCCGAATTTGATGCGGACTCGGAGAATATTTCCCTTGTTTTCAACGGGAACTGCTGACAGGTGCCCGCCCCTACCGCCGGAGCCATAGCAACCCTAAAGTGTTGATATGGAAGAGAAAACGAAAATAGCTCCGATCACTTTCGGCGATTTTTCGAGATTCGTCTCACAGGCGTCTCACACAGGTCTCACAAAACACTGGTTGTAGCCCACATTTTCCGCCGATGGCCTCAACATTGAGGTCCACTGTGACACACCGAAAATACCTCTATTGCAAACGCGACCGGCTCTACTTTCGCCGCCGCATTCCAAAGTTATCCACATCTTCTTCGCCAATTTTAGTGGCCTTGGGGACGACAGATCAAAAACTTGCGCATACATGGGTTGAACGACTTACGATGGAGTTCACCAAAATGTTTGATGCCTTTCTTTTGTTTAAACCCGCCCTGCCGGAAACGACCGTACGCCAGTATTTCCAGTTCTATCTCGCAAAATGCACGTCTGACTTGAACCGCCAGGTAGATTTTGCCCGTATGTGGGGACGCTTCTCAGACCACAACGAACGTAGTCTCACGCTCCTCCCTATTATTTATAAGAGCTTCCTTGAGCGCGGTATCCGTAGCAAATTCCCAATGGATCAAATTGACCCCAAATGGGACGAGCAGACGCTGGAAACCGTCTTGCACTTGTATGAAGTTGAAGCAAATAAGGCACTTTCCAAAGAGAGACGGCACCATCTGTGCTCAATTTATTCGTCGCTTACTGGAAACACTCTCAACGACGAGGAACATATCGCACAGCTGCGCGCAGCACATTTTCGGGCACGTTTAGAGGCGTTGAAAACAGTTCAGGTGGATAGCCTGCCTAACGTTTCGCACCCCGAAAACAGCGACGAGACGCCGCCGATCCAGCGGGCCGTTGCACCTGAACCCGCCACGCATGAGGAAACACCGCCTCCGGTGACCACACTGCAAGAAAAACCTTCTGCGCAGGTCGAGCCGGCTCCCGCGGCAGTCACAACACAACTTGACCAACCCTCACGTGAAGCTTCAAAAGAAATCTGCAAGACTATGAAAAGTCTTGAAATTCACTTTTCAGCGTCAAAGGAAGATGCGCTCAACGCAACGCCCGACACCTGGTCCGACGATATCGCCCATCTGTTCCATCGCACGGCAGTTGAAAACGACATGACTAAAGATGTCGCGAAGGCGCGCGAGGCTGACGTTCGCCGCTTCATGTTCATTACCGGCATTACTAATATCACGGAAATCAAGCAGGCACATTTGACCCACTGGGCCGACAGTTTGCAGAAGTTTCCGAAAAGCTTCATGCGCTCCGACAAAGACGCGCATCGCACGATTGACGAGGTGTATTTGAACGCACGGCATGTCGCGCCCAATGAGCGCGGACTGTCATCCAGCACGACACGTCGGCACGTGAAGTCCATGGAGTTGTTGATTGCCCGCGCACGAGCAGAAGGCGTCCCGCTGCCCGCATTGGAAACCAAAGGACTGAAGCCGAAGAAGAAATCCTCTCGCAACAAGCACAAGGCCCGCGCTGTGTTCCGCGTTGAAGAAGCACGCCAACTGTTCACCCACACTCTGTGGACAGGCGCGCGCTCCGAAGGCCGCCGTCATGACGCTGGAACAACCATCGTGAAAGACGGGAAATACTGGATTCCGCTCATCTTGGCTTACACGGGCGCAAGACGCGCCGAGATTGCCGGAATGTTGGCATCGGATGTTCAGATCATCGACGATATCCCAACCTTTGTGATCCAGGCAAATGTATATCGTGGGATCAAGGGCGAAGCCGCAGACTGCCATGAAGACGACAGGTTGACACGCTTGGTGCCCATCCACTCCCACCTGATCGAGCTGGGCATCATGGAATATGCGGCGTCCATTACCAAGAAAGGCCATTCGCTGCTCTTCCCCGATGTCGTTCCCGTCCCGCGCAAAGGAAGCAAACGGGCGACGACGGAAGACCTCGCCTTGTCGGTCGAGAAATTCGGTGAGCGCTTTGACGACACTTGGCGCAAGTCGATGACGATTGCGCTCAAGGGCAACCGCCGCAAGCTGTGCATCCATAGCCTGCGCCACTACGTCAATCACACGCTCCTGCATTGTCATGACGTCCATGACGTCACGCGCACAGATCTGGTGGGTCACATCGATAGCAATGGGAATGAGAGCATCAACACCTCAACCTACCGTGACGAGACGCCTCTTCGTGTGAAGCGGGACGCAATCGAAAAGCTGCCGCGGCTGATGTGAGGGTTTCAAAAGCATCGACGGGCGTGAGAGTAACCTCGTGCCGGTCTGCACCACATGTTGCATATTTGTAGAAAGGACTGAGAACACATGTTGAACGAGCTTAAAATGCAGCTCAAGTTGAGCAATAGCACCGAGCGCGCCAAAGTTTTTGCAACCTGGGGCGAAGGCCTGAGCGACGATCAGGGAGGTATTTTCTGGAGCGCAGTATCCGAAGAATGGTGCGGTTTCGACGACATTCCTTACGACCGCTTCGAACCTCTGTTTGCGCGGTTTCGTCATGCGCGCCCCGAGCACCTTGTTGCACATCTTCCGGACACGATCGTACGGCTCTACCGTGGGCAGTACGCTGGCCATGACGGCTTGGCGTGGACCACCGATCTCGATGTCGCTGAGAGTTTCGCAATGGGGCATCGCGGAAAAGTGGTCGAAACCCCCTTTGTCCACATGATCCGCGCAACCCGCGATCTCGTCGCTTTCACTTGCGACGAGCGCGACGAAAGTGAACTCGTTTTGTTCAAAATTCCGACTGACGACGAAATCGTGATAACTGTCCCCGTCACGTGATGCCCATAAGAAAGACACGATAAGCCCAACCAACCAAAACGATGCGGATCTTCTCTTCCGATGAATACATCTGGCCAGTCTTACGACGGATGTTCTTCACCACCCTGTCGGCGACATCTTTCAAAGTTGTCGGCTCCTTCGTCATCTCTATCTCCTAATCGATCAGATGAACCAGAAATCCTCCCCTATTCAAATCCTCAAATCTGTCCAGCAACCGCTGCCTTCAGATTTGGCAAGATGTACGCGATAGCCTCTAGCCAAAAACTTCAGAAACTTGAAGGATCCACCGGGATTCCCGCCCGTTTTGCGGCGAGCGCCTCATGAGCCACAGTCCTTTGGAAAGATGGTCGCTCCCTCACGCGGGCTGCGTGCTCTCTTATGGCGGGAAAGGCGCTAAGAGAGAAACCCGATCTCCCAGCAGTGCTTGTCACCCAATATAGATAAACATCTACAATGGACCACTTATCACCATACCACCATTTTGAGGTCGCAATGCGAGCATCAATATAGGCGCTTTCGTACGCTAGTTTTGCCATCCCATCAGCACAAATACCAGACGCCGCATCGGCCTCTACCGTCCATTTTTGTGGTGCGCGAATTTGGCGAACCATCGGATGAAGCGTCCCGCCACACCACATTAGATCGCTAACAAGCTGTGCATCAAGGAGTGCTGATCCTGTGGTTGGTAACAGTCCCGCATCAGGGGAAATTTGGTGGATGTATTGTAGGATGGCAGCGTTTTCAGTCAGTGTTTGGCCGCCCACGACCAACGCGGGAACCTTGGCTTTGCGGTTTAGCGCAAGGTATTCCTTCGAGTGTTGTTCTTGACTTGTGACATCTATCCAGCAGGTATCATATGCCAGCCCCGCTTCCTCCAAAGCACACATTGTAACGCGTGAACAAGCGCCTGGATACGAGTATAAGGTTATATTTCTCATCGACTGCTTCCCCGCACAATACGGCCATTTCAGGCTCGATTTTCCTGCTTTGTCAGAATATAAAAAGTGGAAGGCCCCACAGTATGTGAAGGTCTTACTTAGGTTATTTGAGCGTTTGCCCTCCATCGAGAACCAATTCGGTTCCCGTTGCAAATGCAGAGGCATCACTCGCCAGCCAGACTGCGGCCGCTTTCATCTCATCTGGTTGTCCGATCCGCCGAAGCGGCACGAGCTTAACGAATTCTTCATACTGCAAGGGATCGTTCATGCGTGCCGCCGTCGCATCGGTCAAGAACCGGCCTGGGCTGATGCAATTGGCGCGGATACCTTGATCCGCCCATTCCACCGCCATAGCTTTCGTCAGATTGATCACAGCCGCCTTGCTGGCAGAATAGCTGGCAATTCCAGGGCGCCCTCTGTGCCCAGCGGTTGAGGCGATGTTTATGATTGAACCACCACCCCCACGCTGCATGATCGGCGCAACAGCACGGCAGGCATAGAAAACGGTTGAGAGGTTCAATTCCAGTGCGTTTTGCCAATCGCGGTCTGTCATCGCCTGAATCGGCCGCGCCAATGCTCCGCCAACACAGTTCACAAGTATATCTATCTTGCCAAAAAGCGCCTCTGTATGGGACGCAGCATCATTGACGCTGACAGAGTTTGTCGCCTCACAGGAAATTGGCTCAAAACGGCGCCCTACCTTTGTTACTTCGACCTCCGTTGCCGCAAGAGCCTCTATCGAACGCGCGACGCCAGCGATATCTGCACCCGCCTCGGCCAACCCGATCGAAATAGCCTGCCCAAGCCCACGGCTTGCACCAAAGACGATGGCTGCTTTCCCCTCAAGGTTCATGTCCTTCTGATAGGTCATTCACAGGCCCTCCGCTGCAGAAGTGATCTTGGCGGCGACAAAAGCTCCGATAGGGAGGCTCGATGTGGCCGCAGGTGACGGAGCGTTGCAGACATGGAGCATCCGCGCCGTCTCAAGGAAATGAAAGTCATCAATAGCCTGCCCTTTGGCGTCAACGGCCTGCGCGCGGTGTCCAGCGCGATATGGTTTCAGGTCGGATATCGTCAGTTCAGGACAGTACTTTTGCACTTCCCGCAGGTAGGCTGCCTTCATAAGCGATATGCGCATTTCGTGCATGGCGGCTCCCGTATGTTTCCCAACAAAGCGCCAAAACCCAGGAAACCCAACGAAATCAGCGGCATCTCGTAGATTGACCGAGAATTTCCCATACCCTTCGCGCGCGAAGGCGACGCGCGCATTCGGGCCGACCGTTACCGATCCGTCAATCATCAGCGTCAAATGGACTCCGAGGAAAGGCAGCATCGGATCGGGAGCGGGGTATATTAGGCTTTTCACAATATCGCTGTGTTCTGGAGCGAGTTGAAAGTACTCGCCACGAAAAGGCACAATATGAAAATCAGGGCGCAACCCAGCCATCCGCGCCAATCGGTCAGCTTGAAGCCCGCCGCAAGCAACGATCTGGGCGGCCTTAATCGTTTCGTCTGGAGTTTCAATCCCGACCACGTCCGCCTCCTCACGGATTGCGATAACGGGTCTATTGAAGCGCACCTCGCCCCCCAATGAGGATATCCGCTGGATCATCGCTTTAGCCATGCCCGGATAGTCCGCGATCCCCGTTTCAGGGCTCAGGATCGCGCCAAGGCCGCGCACATGCGGTTCTTGCTCGCGTAATTCGCCTGCACTGACTTGGCGAAGCGGCACACCATTTTCCCGCCCACGGACATACAGTGCATCCAGACGTGCCTGCTCTTGCGCATTGGTTGCGACAATCAATTTGCCACATTCGCTCCACTCAACATCATGCTTCGTACAAAAAGCCTTGGTCTCGACAAGGCCCTGTCGACACAGTCGCGCCTTCACGCTTCCTGGTGTGTAGTAGACACCCGCGTGTATGACCCCGCTGTTGCGGCCTGACTGGTGGCGCGCAGGCGCGTCCTCTTTTTCGAGAACCAAAGCACTGCGTCCTGGATTTGCCTCCAAAAATTTCATTGCCGTTGCAAGGCCAACAAGGCCACCGCCAACGACACATAGATCAATCGAGGAAGGTGACATTTTATGAGCCATCATAGGCCCGAACAGTTTGGCACTGTCGCCCAAGACCTGTGATTTCCAAAACCACCTCGTCGCCAGGAGCTAGGAACTTCGGCTCTGGCTTCATGGCGGATCCGATTCCCGCAGGTGTTCCTGTCGCGATCACATCCCCAGGAGCCAAAGTCATAAACTGCGACAGATGATGGACAATGAAATCCGGCTTGAAGATCAGGTCAGAGGTCGATGCCGTTTGCCGCCGTTCTCCATTCACCTCGAGCCAAAGATCAAGACTGGTAGGATCACCGACCTCATCTTTGGTGACAAGCCAAGGACCGATTGGACCAAAGCTGTCCGCGGACTTACCTTTCGTCCACTGCCCCCCCCGAAATTTCTGGAAGTTGCGTTCGGACACGTCGTTGACCACGCAAAAACCAGCAATGTAGTCCGATGCGTTCTCTTCAGAGACATATTTAGCGGTCCGGCCAATTACGATGCCCAACTCAACTTCGTAATCAGTGGCGGTGGAGCCCTTGGGTATCTGGATTGGGTCATTAGATCCAGATATGGCGGTCGTCGCCTTGTGGAACAATACTGGCTCCTCGGGCACAGCGAGGCCGGTTTCCTTTGCATGACCAAAATAGTTCAAGCCGATGCAGAGAAATTTTCCGACGCCCCCAACGCAAGGACCAATTCGACTATCGGGCGACAGGACAGGAAGTTTCGACAGATCTGCCGCCGTGATGCGTGCCAAACTCTCGGGTTCGAGCCTATCGCCAGAAATATCAGGAATAATCGACGAGATATCGACGTAATCGCCAGTGTCGGTCAGAATAGCGGGCTTTTCTCGCCCTGGCTCGCCAATGCGCAATAGTTTCATAACAGTCTCCGTGAATTGATTAGTCGGCGTGTCGCGCCCCGGCTTCGGGAAGCCGTTGCAATGCATAGATACCCGCGAGCAACAATGCCCCTACCGCATCCGTGACGAACCCTGGCCAGAACAGGAGAACTGCCGAGACAAACAGAGCAATCCTTTGTAAAGACGTCACGTTTCGTCGTATGACACCCTCCAGCGCCGCAGCAAGCGCGACAAAGCCGAACGCGCTACTGACCCAGGTAGCAAGAACTTCCGCCCAAGGCCCATCCATCAACATCGGCGTGTAAACAAACAGCACCGGAATGATGTACAGCGGCTTTCCAAGGTATACCGAAACCATGCCCGTCTGCATCGGGTTCGCACCCGCGATATTTGCCGCGACGAAAGAATTGATACAAAATGGTGGAGTAATCGACGCATCTTGACTGATCCACAGCAGCATCATGTGGATTGTCAAAAGCGGAATGCCAAATTCCAACATCGCGGGCTGGGCTACGATCGACAGTACAATGTACGAAGCAAGCACCGTCATCCCCATGCCGAATAGGTAGCTCACCAGAATGATCAACAGGATCAGCAACGGTAGGTAGCCCATCGAGAAAGACAGGATGAGAGACGAAAACTTCAGAACCAACCCTGGAAGCAGCATCCCCGCGAGTACCACCCCCATAATTCCGCCTGTCACGCCAACCATCAGGGAGCTTCTTGCCGCTGCAGCCAAAGTCTCGAAAATCCAGAAAACTCTGAATGAGCGCGGGTCACTGACAAACTTCACCAGAATGATGGCCACAGTTGATATGACCGCAGTGTAGTAAGCTGAATACCCCGCAATAAGCATCCCGATCAGCAGCATAACCGGGGTCAATAGGAACCAGCCCTTACGCAACACTTCCCAGAACTTTGGCAGCTCATCCTTAGGGAGACCGCCAATGTCGTTTCGGATGGCATGGAAATGCACGGTCATAAACAGCGACAGGTAATACAATATCGCAGGCACCAACGAGACTAGGAGAATTGTGCCATAATCGGTCCGAGTAAACGCCGCGACGACAAACGCCGTCCCCCCCATAATCGGAGGCATGAGGTGGCCGCCAAGCGATGCAACACTCTCAATCCCACCAGCGACCTTCGGCTTGAAACCATGGCGCATCATCAGCGGAATTGTGATCGATCCAGTGACGACAACGTTGCCAGCTCCACTGCCGAGGACGCTTCCGATAAGGCCCGACGCTACAACGGCGACCTTCCCCGCCCCTCCAGGTTTATGTCCAAAGAGCGAGAAAGCTAGGTCAATAAACAATTGTCCAATGGCCGAGGATTGCATGAACGTGCCAAAGACAATGAATAGAAAGACATAGGTCGCAAACGTTGAGGTAACGACCCCAAATATCCCCTCTTCGCTAAAGGCGTAGCTAAAGAACCGCTCCGGCGCTATGCCTTCATGAGCGATGATGTCGGGAAAGTATGGCCCCCATAGATTATACGCAACTAGGACCAAAGCGATGGTCGGCAAGATCGGGCCCAGCATCCGTCGACACATTTCTAGGCACACAATAACTGCCGCGAGGCTAAAACCGGCTTCGACCTTACCGATGCTGCCACCTGCATTCATCAGGCGATCCATATAAGAAATAACATAATAGACCGAAAAGGCGATGGTGGTCAGCGAAAGGCCCCAGTCCAGCAGGCTCGGGCGACATTGTGATGACCGCGACGACGCCGGGAATATGAGAAAGGTCAGAAATCCCGTAAACCCGATAAAGGCTGACAAGAAAATAGACACGTCAACGTAACGGAAGGCCGCAAAAATATAAAAAAGTGAGAATGCTACGCTGACAGCGAATACCAGCCATTTTACTATTCCCGTCAGAGATCTTTGAGGAGGCATATCCGGCGCAAAAATCCGACGCCAGATGGATGGCTTCATGGTTTGTTCAATCGCGGACAACTGAGTACCTCTTGTGAGTTTCGCGAGCGCCATTCGTGATGGCGCCCGCTAATTGCGTTACTCGTCTGCAGCGTTTTCAATCACGGGGATTTCAACGCCATGAGCCTCCCAGTAGGCCACTGCACCGTCATGGAGCGGTAAGCCGACAGTGCTCAACGTGTCAGTCAGAGGATTGTCCGGAATCGCGTTCCAACCACTACCGTAGGTCAAGAGCGTCTCACGCCCTTCATCCGAAAGCATAATGTCGAGAATATCCGTTACGATCTCGGATGGCACGTTCTCGTTCGCAAACAGGAAGGTCCAGTGCCCGATCGAAAGCGCATCTTCGGCTTGCCAGTCGTAGGTATCAGCAGGTATCACGCCAACACTACGCCCAGGGATCATCTCCGCAGCGGCTTCCAAAGTTTCGGCGTCCCAAGGGATGAGTTCCAATGTCCCTCCGCTGGCCAGTCCTACGAAAGCAGGAAATGGACCGCCACTGTTGGCGCACATGACATCAATGCGCCCGTCACGCATGCCATCCGCGCTCTGGCTCGGGTTCTGAAAGATCGGGCGAATATCATCCCAAACACCCGCGGCCTGCAACAGAGCTTCGGTCACAACCGCACCACTAGTCGCGGGAAGGCCAAGGCTTACTCGCTTGCCCGCCAGATCGGAAACACTGTCAATGCCTGTGCTTTCGTAAGCTACGCAATGCAGCATCGCCGGCCAAACGCCAGTGACCGCGCGGATATTGCCATGAGGTTCCTTGAATTCGCCGATGCCGCGCAGTGCTTCGTAAAAACTCGGAGCAGCCGCGAGGCCAAAATCTGCATCGCCCGCATTTACCAGACGAACGTTTGCGCTGAACCCTTGGGACGTCTGAGCTGACAGAGAAACCAGATCGCTTGATGCGTTCACAACTTCCGCCAATCCGCCCCCCAACACGTAAGCCGAGGATTGCGCCCCAGCGAGCGAAAGACTCGCTTCCTCCTGCGCCATTACTCCAGTGCCGATTGCGCAAGAGAGAGTTGCGCCAGTTAGGATAGTTACTCCAAGTCTCATGATTTTCCTTTCCCGTTGGTGTTTGATTTCAGTTTTTTATTTTATCGGCAAACAATAGTGCGCTCGGCGCTGATCAAGTCTCCACTTCGAACAGGCAGACCGTTTCACAAGGGGCTGTGTAAATGAGATCGGGAACACTGAGGCTAACACGCGCCATTGCAGCTATTTCGGGGCCAAAGACGTCGACCAAAAGATCAGAAGCGCCGTTTGTGACATATGGAGCGCGCTCGAATCCTGGTACGCCGTTTGTGTAGCAGATAAGCTGCACAACCTTGGTAATGCGATCCAAGTCGCCGATAACAGCCTTTGCCTGCGCCAAATGATTGATCGCGCAAAGCCGTGCAGATTCACGCGCCTGCTCTTCGGTCACTTCACCGCCCACCTTACCAGTATAAGGGAACACTCCGTTCGTATGGCCAATTGCCCCTTGGCAGAACAATAAGTTGCCAGTCAGGACAGCGGGCACCAAATGCGGTGCAGCCTTGACGATCGGCGGATTGGGAAGAGAGATCCCTAACTCCTTAAGGCGGTTCTCAATGCGCATCACTCGACCTCAGCCACGCATTCGATTTCAAGAAGAAAGTCCTTTACTGGAAGCCGTGCCTGCACGGTCGTACGAGCGGGCCAAACACTCGGATCTGTTCCAAAAAACTCTTTATAAATCTCATTCATTTCTTGGAAGTCCGAAATGCGGTCGAGGAAAACGTTGACCTTCACCACTTTGTCGAGCGAAGAGCCTACCTCTTCGAGAATATTGGACACATTTGTCATAGTCTGGCGCATCTGCGCAGGGAAATTGCCAACCGCAATACTGCGGTCCTTTTCGAACGGAGTCGTGCCAGAGACAAATACAAGATTGCCAACCTTGGCAGCGTGACCATGCGGCGCGCGGGGAGTTGCAACCTTATCGCAGAAGACGGTTTTTTTGGACATCTCGACCTTTTCTTTCACCAATTCCATCCCAACCGGGACCTTTTCCGTTTCACCATCGACTAGACCTTAGACTTGCCCTAAAAAAAAGAATATTTTTGGCACAAAATCGTTGCCAAAATTAGACCACCCACACAAAGTGTCATCTATACTATGCAGGAAATCCGATGAATCTTCAGGCTCTTAAGTACTTTGACGAAGTGAACCGCTGTGGATCTTTTCGTCGAGCTGCAGACAAGTTAAACGTAGCGGCTTCAGCAATCAGCCGCCAAATTCAAAACTTAGAGTATGATCTAGGCGCACAGTTGTTTGAACGTAGCGTTCGAGGTGTACGGCTAACCGAGGCAGGAGAATTACTCGCTATTCGGGTGCGAGGCATCTTCAACAGCATCTCCCAGGTAAAGTCAGACATTGATGACCTGAACGACTTACAGCGCGGGCATGTTCGAGTGGCATCGGTTGAAGGTGTAGCCAATACCATCTTCGCCGAGAACTGCGCTAGATTTTTTGTCCGCTTCCCATTGGTGCAAGTAGCAATCGAAATCCTTGATGCACAGCAAGTGGTCGAAGCCCTGCTTTCAGAAACTGCAGACATTGGCATTACTTTCGGTATATCGGATCGCCCAGAACTAAATATTGTAAAACGGCGGCCCGGACATCTAGCTGCGGTTGTACCCCGAGATCACCCACTTTCATGTGAAGATCATGTCACACTTAAGCAGATCGCAAAATTCCCATCGATCCTACCAAGCACAGGTTTTGGAATTCGCCGACTAATCGAAGACGAAAGTGATCGCGCAGGCGTCCAGCTCAAAATCGCTTTCGAATCGAATTCTTTGGAACTCATACGCCGCATGATAGAGACCACTGGTCTACTCGGTATTTTGCCACACTCGAAGGCACTGGACAGAAGTCCGTCAGTGAATTTCAAGGCTCTTCCTATTACCGAAATAGACAAAAGCGGCTACATGACTGAACTCTGCGTTAAGCGCACACGAATTTTAGCGCCGCCTGTCAAAATGCTTCTCGGCTCCCTAGAAGAAGACTTTTGAGCTGTGTAGATATGTACGGACTCTCGGGACACTTCCTTTAAACTCCCTGATTTGGGATGGAGGAAGTATTTATGACGAACGAAGAACGCGACATTCAACGCAAGCTTAAAGTGCTCCAACACGCCGAGAAGATCGGCAATGTCCGCAAGGCCTGTCGATATTTCGGGATAGGCAGGTCAAGTTTTTATAGATGGCGTGAAGCATATCAAAAGCATGGCGAAGCTGGCTTGAAGAACGCCAAATCTATTCCAAAGAATCCAGCCAACCAAACGCCGCCAGAGATCGTAGAAAAGGTCCCATATCTGCGCCGCAAATATCACCTCGGGCCAATCAGGGTCGTCTGGTATTTGGCGCGCTATCACTGAATCAGAATCTCAGATGCCGGTGTCTACCGTATTCTCAAACGCAACGGTCTTAACCGGCAGCCCAGAGGCACACGAATGCGTAAGCTGCACACCAAACGCTATCAAAAGGAGGTACCAGGGCATCACATTCAAGTGGACGTTAAGTTTTTGAATTTCAGAGGAAAAGGCGGCAAAAAGGTTCGTCGTTTCCAATACACCGCGATCGACGATGCGACCAGAGTTCGCGCCCTTAAGATCTACGAGAGACACACTCAAGCAAACGCCATCGACTTCATTGACCACATCATCGAAAAGTTCCCATTCCGTATTCGCGAGGTTCGAACAGACAACGGTTATGAGTTCCAAGCCAAGTTCCATTGGCATGTCGAAGATCTCGGCATCAGACACGCCTACATCAAACGAGGCACACCTCAGCTCAACGATAAAGTCGAACGATCCCACCGATCTGATCAGCAGGAATTCTATCAGCTACTCAGCTACAAAGGTGACGTCGATCTCGAGGCCAAACTCAACAAATGGGAACGGTTTTACAACTTCGCCAGACCGCACGGCGCACACATCGGCAAGCCCCCTTACGAAGCTCTCAGAGACAAGCTACAGTAACACCGCAAGTGTCCCGAGAGCTTGTCCAGGTTACACTGGTCCAAAACTCCGTGGCCACTTCTCTTGCTCTGTTTCGGCTTTCGGTCAGGGGAGCGCACGTTACAGCAGCTGTCATGACAAACGCGGGATGCGATATCCCACGCGCACCGAGGGCGCTTCGACATCGCCAGAAGACCAGTTGGCGTCCCAAAACTTGCCAGTGCTTTCAGGTATCAAGGTCTCGACCGCGCCGCTTGTTGTCGCATTCGCAGCTGTCGGGTTTCCATCTTGTCTCCCAGCCATAGAGGCGTCGGCCAGACAGAAACCCAATGCTGACGCGCAGCGCGTCTGGGCAGGGCGCAGAAACAGCCAAACCGCCCCGCGCCACATCACACGCGGATCACTGCTCGAGATAGAACGAGCCGCCGACGGTACCGTCAAAGAGCGTCGGGTTACCGCCGCCGTCTTTATCCGTGAGACCACCCGAGACCGAACCGGCAACCGCATTGCCGCCAGAGCCGAGGAAGTTGCCGACAAGCGCCACATCGGTCCCCACGACCTCCCCATCAAAGGTCAGATCACCTTCAAGCCCCGCAACAAACGACCCCGTTTGCGTTGCGGGAATGTTATGCCCTCCGATGTTGCTTTCCGGAATCTCGTTGCGGCTTATGAGGTTGCCCGAGGACTTCACGCTCAAGGTGCCCGCCACGTCCTGATAGGCGCCGCCTTGGCCATCGCTCACCTTGACGTTTGAGGCACCGCCCGACAGGGGATCGTTCACCTGACCACTGGCCCAGTTCACGTCAATATCGAGATCTGCGATGACCTTGCCGACGATCTCTTGCGTATCGGTAACCTCCACCATCAACTGACCCTGATACTTGGCGTCGATTGACGTCGGCATGTCGGACGTCGGCGCGATCCCCGTCACCCGATCGAAATTCGCCTGATAGCTCGAAGAGCCTCCGCCCCCCGCGCCGCTTCCTCCGCCACCAACGGCGCCGCCGCTTGTGGTTGTGTTACACCCCGCAATGGCAGTGCAAACAAGAAGAGCGGCTCCGAGGCGCGGCAAGTTGGAATAAGGCATGGTTTTCTCCACCGTTGTTTCCCCAATCTGGTGGTTGCAAAATGCCGTGTGACCCCCTGCCTGTCTCTCCCCCGAATAAGGGAGTGCGAGACTTAAAACTGCCGCGTCAGGCCGAAGCCCACATCAAAGGCATCGTATGTGCTGACGGGGATGTTGGAGTGCTGACGTTCGGCAACAAACTCGACATAGGGTGCGAAACCGCCCCATGATATTTCGCTATGGCGCATCTGAACCGTTAGCGTATCTCGCCGTGTATGCTCCACCACACCAAAGAGCCCATGCGGCCCGTCATTGGTGCTGGTTTTGACCCGTAGATCCCCGTCAATCGTCAACCCGCCCGCGAACACATGGCTTGCGCCGAGGCCGACCTCCCAAGCGGTCGCCGCGACTTCAGGGCTGGTGGCATCCGTGCGCTCGTATTTCAACGATCCCCGCAGGCTCGTGGTCGATGACAGCGCGTGCGTATAGCTGAGGTATCCAACTGACCGCAAACCGTCGCCCCCGGGCCATGTCGGATGGGTGAGATCCGTGACGGCGACCCCGAATCCGAGACGGCCCGATGCCCCTTGTCGCGTGATCGTATGCAAGGCAAACCCCTGTCCACGCGAATAGAAAGCGCCGTCAATGTAGCGCTCTTGATAGCTCACGCTGGCCTTGAGAAGCGTGTTCGGCCCCAGTAGGGCAATGGCGCTCGCGTCCACAATGCCCGTCACGTCATCGGGTGTTGCGCCATCATAAAACGTGCCGTCAACATTCAGACCGACCTGCATCTGTAGGGTATCCGAGACCTGATGGGCATAGGCCAACCCGCCTTGGATCTCCACGCCCGTAGCGGGATTGGCGCGCGACGAGGGATCAAGCGGTGCCGAGCCGAAGCCGAGATCAATGGTCTCTTCTTGCGTTTTGCGCGTGGGGTTGGAGGACGGCACCACCGCGATACTGAAGGAGCCCGACCACGGGCTTGGCCTGTCCATGCTGCGCGCCTGCGCTGCGGCATGATCGCGTTGCACGGCATTCAACTGCCCGCCCCGTGCCAAATCATAGTGATACGCCGCCCGCTCGCGTTGTCCGAGTTTTACGAGCGTATCAGCCAGTTCAAGGCGAAACCGCGCGACATCAGGACGGCGGGCCACGAGATCCTCCAAGGCGGCCAAGGCCTGCGCGGGCTGCCCCGCTTCGCGATGCACCACAGCAAGAAGCCACAAGCGCTGCGCTTCCTCATCGCGGGTCTGGGGCGACCATGATTGCAATACGGCCTGCGCCCCCTGCAAGTCACCCGCGAGCACCAGATTGCGCACGGCTTCAGGTGGCGAGAGCGCCTGCGCTGCCGCTGTGCCACCGACCAAAATCGCGCACAAACACGCCACGCGGGCCCCTGTCCTCAGGAGCCCGCGCCATTTCAATCCTCGTCTAAGGGAATGCATCTTATTGCTTTTCAGCGTAGCCACCGCCCAACAAGTTAACCTGATGCGAGGCGCCGCCACCATCATCAATGGTCAGCGGAGCATTGATGCCGTTGCTCATATCGATATACTCTTGATCGTCGCCTTTGAAGGTCCCCACCAAACCGACGACGCCCGAGACATTCTTGCCCTCAAGGACCATGCCCGATGCATCCATAAACGCATTCATGCGGGCCAGCGGGTAGCTGTAGACCACACTATTGTTGTACCCCGATCCTTGGGGTTGCACATCCAAACGGCCCGATATGTTCAGATCATCGGTTGTCGAGCCGCCAATTCCGGCGGTTGTCACAGTCCCGCGCAGGTTGCTGACCCCGCCCGTCCAAGCGTCTGCCACACTTGTGACGGATGTCATATTGCCGACGCCACCGCCCGTTGTGTAGTCAAGATCAAGCGCGAGATCCCCGAGGATTTCGTAGGTGCGCAGGCCGCTTGAGAAATCGGCGCCTGTCATCTTAACCGCACCTTCATAGCGCGCCGTCATCGCGTTCGGGAGCGACGGAGAATTACTCACTGCTTTGATGCGGTCGAGTTCCGCGTCGAACTCTGCAACGGTTATCCCGCCCGTGCTGCCACCACCCGTAGAACCACCGCCAGTGCTGCCGCCCGTCGAGCCGCCTCCTGTTGAGCCGCCGCCAGTGCTACCGCCACCTGTCGAGCCACCACCGGTCGAACCGCCACCTGTGCTGCCACCGCCCGTCGAGCCGCCACCCGTGCTCCCCCCTGCGGAAGGCGGTGTCGTGACACCCCCACCCGATGACAAACAGCCGGAAAGTGCAGTGGCAGCGACAAGCGCGGCGAGAATATGTGTTTTGGATAGTGTCATGGTCCCCAATCCCTTTGAGAGCGCGCACAAACAGCACCGCGCTTAGAAAAACTATCCAATGACTAGCGAACGGGTTCAGACAGGAATATCCTCTGTTCAGGGGAGAGGATTGTCGGCGCAACGAACTATTCTGACCCTCAGGATACGGGAGCAAAAGGAAGCCAAAGTGTCGGAGGAAATCCGCAATATCCTCATTATTGAAGATAACGCCGAGATGCGCGCCAATCTCGTCGAACTGGTGCATTCGTGTTTTCCGACTGCCGAAGTGACGGAAGCGGGCACTATTCATGCGGCCAAGACCACATTGCGCAAAAGCACCTTCGATCTTGCGCTGGTTGACCTCAACCTGCCCGATGGCGAAGGCCATGAGTTTTTACGCGAGTCCGCGCGCGTAAGCCCCGATACGATCTGCATCATCGTCACGGTCATGGCCACTGACGCGGCCGTGGTCAGCGCTTTGGCCGCGGGGGCCTCTGGCTACCTGCTCAAGACCGATCCGCCAGCCTTGTGGAAACTTCACATGGAGCAGATCATCACGGGTGTGCCCGTCCTGTCTCCCTCGATTGCGCGGCGTATTATGGAGCATTTCCGCCGCACCGCGCCTGCGTTTGACACAGACGAGCGGCTAACCGCGCGTGAGAGCGAGGTTCTATCCTTGATCGCACGCGGGCTACGTATCCCTGAGGTCTCGGACCAGATCGGCGTGGCCGACAGTACTGTGGCCACCCATATCAAGAACATCTACCGCAAGCTCGGAATCTCCAACCGCGCCGAGGCGGCGATACATGCCGCGCGGCTTGGACTGCTTTAGTCACGCGATACCGCGTCATCCGAGTGCTCATTTCCACTGTACCGTGCGGTAAACGGCAGGGTCGCGATGATGGTAAAGCCCTGACCCTCGTGCTGTGTGATTGCCACCTGCCCTCCGACATCGGCAACGCGTCGACGCAGATTTGCAAGCCCGTTCCCGCCCTCGCCTATAGATGGAACCTCCACCGCACCAGAGGCCCCATGACCTCGCCCTGTATCGCTCACTGAAACGCGAAAATCCGCGTCGCCAATCTCAATTCCGACCTGCACGCAATCCGCCCCCGAATGACGCGCGGCGTTGTGGACGCTCTCACGCAACATGGACCGCAGTGCATGTGCCACACCCGGGGACGGGCATTGGTCGCTATGATCGTGAAGGGGCCAGTCGAATGCGATCCCCTGCGCATCGAGGTATCCGGTAAGTTCGACACGCAGATCGGCCAGAATATCCCCCAACGAGGGCGTGCCATTGTCGCTGTGACTGAGTATTTTCCGAATGTCGGAGAAGGTTTCCCGGATTAGATCGTTCTTGTTTGCGACATCGGACTGACTGAGCGCCGTGGTTAATCGGATGCCGATATTGTCATGCATATCGCGCGTAATCCGTTCGCGCTCCTCGTTCATCCCAGCAACAAATGCCTGCCGCGCCTCGACCATCTGCGTCAGGATCGTTACGATATCCTGCGCCTTTTCGGCATCACGCGAGGAAAACAAGCGCCGCCCCAGATCTTTCCAGCGCAGTCGCACCTCAGCCAAGGGCGGGACCGCAGGAATGATCATCGCCGCGCCCTCATCCTCGACAAGGGCGACCGTTGCACCCGATGGTGTTGCGGGGTCAACGGATAGCGCAGAAAACTCGCGCTGCAACAGATCGCGCCACAGGTCTTCCTGCTTGTGCCGATCGCGTGTCAGGGCAATCCCGTCCGCCGCCCGAACGAGATGTGTGAGCGGCAGATTGTCCTTGCGCCCCTTGAACACCCAATCTTTCAACGTGTCGCGCAACGGCAAGTATCCGAGCGTCACCACCAAAAGCGCGACGCCAAACGCGGGCTGGCGCTCCACCGACAGCGCAAAGACCAAAAAAGCATCCAACAGGATCAAGACGAGCGCGCCGCCGATATAGAACATCAGCTTGTAAGACCACTGCTCAAGGTCAAAGAACCGATATCGACGCACCGCGAGGGCTACACCGCCGAAAACCAATAAGAAAAGCAGGAACGAATGCGCTTGGGAAACGTGGGAGTTCAGCCCCAGGAGCGCAGGAAGTGTCGTCGTCACAACGAATCCCCCCGCGCCCATAACGACGCCAAGTGCGATGACTTTCAGCGCCGCTCGCGAAACAGGGTCTTGGCGTGCCACAATCCACTGCGCCACCAGAGAAATCAGGATCGCCGTCAGTGCCACGACTATCGGCCCATGCAAATAGATGACCGAATTGCCACCCCCCACTACGATCTCGCGCGCAAGCGGGAGACAAAGCAACGGCAGCGGCAGCCAACTCGCCCAAGCGGGCGCAAGCGGTCGTGGATACCGCAAGAACAGTCCGACAAGTCCCGCCCCGAACAACAGCGCCCCCCCCGCATTCAGCGGCGCAAGCACCTCATATGACCGCGCGGAAAGCGCCAACTCGCGGCCGCTATAGAGTGCCGCGGAAAAGGCGGACACCTGTAGCCCGATCCCTGTCAGGAACAGAAAGATGTGGCTTAACCGCTTCGGGTTCTGCGCCCAGATCCATCCGCCGATCATCACGCCCGCAGCTCCCGTCACGAGCTGCGCCCAGAATCCTAAGGGAAGGTCGGTGACGGGGCGCGTCGGATATACTTCGACGGTCGTTTCGCCCTCTCGGCCATCGCGGCTCCAATAGAGAACCACGGCGCTATTGGACAAAAGCGAGTGGATACGCCCCTGTACCTCGCGAAAGCCACGGATCAGCGCACCGTCATTGAGCTTGTCAGGCTCTTCGAGGAGGGTTTTGCCAGTGATGGCAATGGGAGGCTCACCCTGAGCACCGATTGCAACCAATCGCGCACCCGACAGCGCCGCCAGTTCAGGATCATCGACAGCCGGGATGACCAAGCCCCTGCCTCCATCGGGGATCGAAAAATCCAGCCCAAGAGACGGCTGCGACACCGCCAGCCAAAGCACGATGATCGCGCTGACCAAGACGCCGAGCATCACAGAAACGGCGAGGGCCAATGGACTAAGGAAACGCATTGAATGCCCTGCATCGGCAGCAGCGTTCAGAGACGCACCACGTATAAGAACTCTTCGCAGAACTCGGAAAAAACAAAGTATCGCCTCATCAAACGCTCACAGATATGAAGATCAATTTTTCTGCGTTTTGCGCGCAGGTCAAGTGGGTGCGCAGGGCTACAGTCGAAAAGGCGCTTTGATTGCAATAGGTTCGCCACGCGCAATTAAGCAATTAGTATTTTCAATACACACATCACGTCTTCGATGATCTAGCGCCAGACCCGAACGTGTATCGCTGTTCAACGCAATGACATCGGCGCTGCGTTGACATAGAGGCCACCCACATGACAACCTGAATCGGTCGTTTTCAGGAGAGTCTTTATGCGCCGTATTTTCGCCGCCCTCATTGTTCTGCTCACTTTCACATCCGCCGGTTTCACGCAGTCGCCGCTGCCCGCGCAGCAAGTCCTCCTCACCCGCAATGTGGATTTCTACGGGGATGACTTAAAGTCATTTTTCGACACCACTTTGGATGCCTGTCAGCGAGCTTGTCTGAATGAAGCGCAGTGCGAAGCCTTCACGTTCAATAGCCGCAGCGCCTCATGCTTTCTGAAATCGGCAGTCGGGCAACAAACCGTCTATGACGGTGCGATTTCGGGCGAGTTGCGCCGCATACCACAGGCCAGTCACGAGTTAGCGGAACTGCGTGCGGGGGAGCTGGATTGGTTGCGTGCGGGAGATTTTGATGCGGCCCGCCGTCAAACACAATTGCTCGGCGCGCAGACATATGCGGGAATTTGGGAGCTGGAATTCGCGCGCGAAGCCTATGCAACCAAGCTGTCCTATGACGACACAATCGCGGCGTACAACTGGCTCGGCATCGCAGTCGCTCTATCGGACGAGCCAGACATGTGGATCCATTATGCGAGGTTGTCCCAACAAACCTATAATCTTATGGTCCAAAACAAACATTCTGCGAACAGTCAGCGCGCGGTGCGCAATGCAATCTTGCCAAGTGCCATCAACGCCTATCTTCGCCAAAGTACAGATCAGGGCCGCGCCGCAGCACTTGTAATTCTCAGCCAATCACTGGAAATGAATGATCGGGGCCGCGAGCAGATTCCCACTCTGCGCTTGGCACAACGCCTTGCCCCAAGCGGAAGCACCGCCGAGCAACTTGCCCGCGCCGAACGTCTCTACGGGTTCCGCATCATCGACAGTGACGTTGACAGCGACATTGCCTTGCCACGAGTTTGTGTCGAATTTAGCGAGTCTCTGGCCTCTGCTGGCGTTGACTATAGCAACTATGTCAGCCTGCCCGACACAGCGACCAACGCAGGGTTTGCCGTCACCGCCGAGGGCCGCTCGCTTTGTATCGAAGGAGTGGCACACGGCGCGCGCTATGCCTTTACCTTCCGCAAGGGTCTGCCTGACGAAAATGGCGAGAAACTCGCCCGTGATGTCCCGCTTGAAGTCTATGTCCGTGACCGCTCACCCTCTGTCCAGTTTCCGGGTCGTGCCTATGTTCTACCGCGGATGCCAGAGGCGGGCTTGCCCGTCGAGACCGTCAATCTCGACCATCTCGACCTGAGCCTATACCAGATCAGTGATCGCACGCTGATTTCCGCAATCCGCGAGGAACATTTCGGGCGGACGCTCTCCGATTACAGGGAAAAAGACTTCCGCAACAATTTCGCCAACGTGATCTGGCAGGGTCAGGCAGATGTCCAAAACACGCTGAACAAAACGATGGTTACGCGCCTGCCGCTTGACGGGTCAATGAAAGATCTCGCCCCTGGTATCTACGCGCTTGCGGCAGCTGTGCCTGATGATGATCGCGATTATTCTCAAAGCGCGCTGCAATGGTTCGTCGTCTCCGATCTTGGCCTGACCAGTTTCTCAGGCACAGACGGCCTACACGTCTATGTGCGCGGCCTGAATGACGCGAAACCAAAATCCGGCGTGACGGTCGAACTCTTGTCGCGGGCGAACGATGTTCTGGCCACGACCCAAACAGATGCCGAAGGACATGCCCTTTTTGAGGCGGGTCTCACACACGGCACGGATAGCGCAGCACCCGCAATGCTTCTGGCGCAAACGGGCCCCAAAGAGGCGCCTGAGGATATGGTGTTTCTCTCGCTGACCGATCCGGCTTTTGACCTGTCGGATCGTGGGGTCGAAGGGATGCCCCCTGCCCCGCCGATTGATGCTTTCCTTGCAACCGACCGCGACGCCTACCGTCCGGGCGAGACCATCCACGCAACAGTTCTTTTGCGCGATACAAACGCGGCGGCGCTCTCCGGCCTGCCGCTGACCGCGATCCTGACACGCCCGGATGGCGTCGAATACTCTCGCGTTCTCTCAACGGGGGACGTTGCAGGCGGGCATGTCTTTGACCTGCCGCTTGGCACCAGTGTCGCCCGTGGCACGTGGCGTTTGGAATTACGTTCTGATCTGGAAGCCCCCGCACTCACCTCCGCGTCACTCTTGGTCGAGGATTTCTTGCCCGAACGCATTGATTTCTCTCTCTCGCTCCCAGATGGCCCAATCCGTGCGGGCGATACACCGCCGTTGACCGTTGATGCGCACTATCTCTTCGGCGCACCTGCGAGTGAACTTGGGGTCGAGGGCACCGTGCGCCTGTCTCAGGCAAAAGGACTTGAGGCATGGCCCAAATATCATTTCGGCCGCTATGATGAACCGCTCAGCTCGGTGATGCACGGCTTTGGCAACGGGGTGACGACCGATGCTCAAGGACAGGCGACGGTCCCGCTGGAATTGCCTGACCTCACAGCCAACGGCCATCTGGTCGAAGCCACAGTTGTCGCACGGGTTGCCGAAGGCTCGGGCCGTCCTGTTGAGCGAAAGATGACCCGTATGCTCGCCCTTGACACACCCGTCATCGGCTTGCGTCCCGAATTTGACGGCCTTGTCGGAGAAGGCGATACCGCGCGGTTCAAAGTGGTCGGTCTTGCACAGGATGCAACGCCTGCGCCGATGGATATACACTGGACGTTGAACCGTCTGGAACGCCACTACCAGTGGTATCAGGCCGATGGTCATTGGGATTGGGATGTCACCACAACACGCACACCGATTGCCACTGGTGATCTCACCACAGATACGGACCCTGTCGCACTAGAAGTGCAGGTCGACTGGGGTGAATACGAAATGGTCGTGGAACGCACCGATGGCGAATATGTTGCCACATCCTACGCGTTTTCGGCGGGGTGGTATGTCCCCGCAGGAGCCGATAGCCCAGACACATTGGACATGTCCCTCGACGCCAAAACCTACGACGTGGGCGATACGGCCAAACTGCGACTGGTCTCACGTTATGATGGCACAGCGCTCATTGCGGTGATGTCCAACCACCTTATTGCGGCCCAATCGGTGGCCGTGAAAAAGGGCGAGAACCTTATTCCCGTTGACGTGACCGAAGACTGGGGAACCGGCGCCTATGTCACCGTACAGGCCATCCGCCCAATGGATGCAGGGGCAAAGATCGGTCCCGCCCGCGCACTCGGCTTGGTCTATGCCAAGATTGAACCCGGCAAGCGCGCGCTCACCGTATCTCTGGACACCGATGAGGTCATCGACCCACGCGGGCCTCTGCCCGTGACGGTGAATATGAAGGGTGCAACGGGCCCCGCCTATGTGACCGTGGCCGCTGTGGATCTCGGAGTGCTGAACCTGACAGGGTTTGACACCCCCTCCCCTTCACAACACTACTTCGGCCAGCGCCGCCTCGGCGTGGAAATCCGTGATGTGTACGGGCGGTTGATCGACGGCATGAACGGCGCAATGGGACAAATCCGTTCTGGTGGCGACGCCACAGGCGGGTTGCAGCGCCAAGCTCCACCCCCAACGGAAGAACTGGTCGCCTATTTCAGCGGCCCCGTGGAAATCGGCGCGGATGGCACGGCGCAAGTCTCCTTTGACATTCCGTCCTTCAACGGCACGGTGCGGCTGATGGCCGTAGCATGGAGCGACGAAGCCGTGGGCGAGGCAGAACGCGATGTGATCGTGCGTGATCCTGTCGTGGTGACGGCAAGCCTACCACGTTTCCTTGCGCCCGACGACACCACGCAAATGCTACTGGAGTTTGTTCACACCGAAGGGCCTGCGGGAGACATGCCTCTGACAATTGAGGTCGCGGGCCTTGATCTGGGTGCGGATATCCCCACGACAATCTCGCTCACCGAGAAAGGCAAAACCGCGCTGCGGATACCTGTGTCTGCGCGCATCTCTGGTGATTACGAGATGACGGTCACACTCACTACGCCCGCGGGCAAGGTGCTGACCAAAACGCTGCATGTGCCCGTGCGAGTCTATGATCCGCAGATCTCGCAAACCCGCCGCTTTGAATTGGCCTCAGGCGATACCTTCTCACTCACCCGCGATGTGTTCACGGACCTGCGCGAAGGCACGGGCTCCGCACTGATCAGCGCGGGACCATTGGCGCAACTCAACGTCCCTGCATTGATGCGCGGTCTTGACCGCTACCCCTACGGCTGCACCGAGCAACTCACCAGTCGCGCTATGCCGCTGTTGTATTTCGACGAAGTGGCAGATGCGATCGGGATGACCCAAACGCAGGATGTTGACGACCGCCTCGAACAGGCCGTGAAACGTATCCTGACACGACAAAGCAGCAGCGGGGCCTTTGGCTTGTGGCAACCTGAAGGTGGTGATTTCTGGCTTACCTCCTATGTGAGTGACTTCCTGTCACGCGCGAAATTGCAAGGAGTCGATATGCCGGACAATGCCTTCCGCACGGCAATGGACAATCTGCGTAATGAGATTTCCTACGCCTCGGATTTCGAGGTGGATCGAAATGGTGGCGGCGTAGCCTTGGCCTATGGCTTGATGGTTCTGGCGCGTGAAGGCGCGGCACGGATCGGTGATCTGCGCTATTATGCCGATGAAAAGGCGGAAGACTTCGCAACGCCTCTGGCACAAGCCCAACTCGGCGCGGCACTGGCTTTTTATGGGGATCAGCCAAGAGCGGACCGTCTCTTCACCCTCGCCAGTCGCAACATTATGCGCCTCGCCAACGACAGCGAACGCGGGGTGTGGCGCGACGATTACGGCAGCACCCTTCGCGATGCCGCCGCGATCCTGAGCCTCGCGACCGAAGCAGGAAGCAACGCGGTGGACCGTGAGGCCCTGACGCGGATGATTTCGCGCCATGATGGACCCCGCTCGACACAGGAAATGGCATGGGGACTTCTTGCCGCGCATAGCCTGATCGACGATCCGCGCACGGATGGGCTGACCGTCAATGGCGCATCAATGTCGGGCGGATTTGTGCAACGTGTCGTGGACGGGGCTAGCCTGTCACCGCTTGAGATTCGCAATACGAGCGCGGAGGACACCGACATCACCCTGACCACCTTCGGCGTTCCAATCGGTTCGGTGGAGGCGGATGGCTACGGCTACACAATGACGCGGCGCTATTTCACGCCCGAGGGCACTGCCATAGAGGGGCCTGTGGAACAGGGCACACGGCTTGTTGTCGTGCTCGATGTGACGCCATCGGACGACCTCAGCGGGCGGTTGATGATCGACGATCCGCTGCCAGCGGGGTTGGAGATCGACAATCCGCATCTGATCTCTTCGGGTGATATGTCCATGATGCCATGGCTCAAAACCTCCTATACGGAACATGCCGAGTTCCGCAGCGACCGCTTCCTTGCACAGGTCAACCGACAGGACGGGCAACCGATCCGATTGGCCTATGTGGTGCGCGCGATTACGCCGGGCGACTATCATCATCCCGCGGCAGCGGTCACGGATATGTACCGCCCTCAGTATAACGCGAATACCGCTTCGGGTCGCTTTATCGTCACGCCATGAGGCGGTCCCGCGCGGCGCGTATTGGCATTTTAACCGCCGCAGTTTTGCTGGTGGCGGGCCTCGTGGGATTGGTCGGTTTCGCGCGGACGTGGGTGGCGGACACTCAACTGCCCTCCCTCACCCCCGCGACCTCCGCCGAGGTGCTGGATGCCGATGGCCGCCTGCTGCGGGCCTTCACAGTAGAGGACGGGCGTTGGCGTTTGTCGGCAGACCCCGAACGGGTCGATCCGCACCTGATCGAGATGCTCATCGCCTATGAAGACAAGCGGTTCTATTCCCACCACGGCGTTGATCCATTGGCCATGCTGCGAGCTATCGCACAGGCGGTGCGACACGGTGAAATCATCTCGGGCGGATCGACCCTGACGATGCAGGTCGCACGACTTCTGGAAGACAGCGGGACGGGATCATGGCGCGGAAAGCTGCGGCAAATCCGTGTGGCCTTGGCGCTTGAAGCGCAGTTGAGCAAGGCCGATATTCTCTCACTCTACCTGACGCTTGCCCCCTACGGCGGCAATATCGAGGGGGTGCGAGCGGCGGCTCGCATATGGTTTGATAAGGAACCAGACCGGCTGACCCCTGCGCAGGCCGCGCTTCTGGTCGTGCTTCCACAATCACCCGAAAGCCGCCGCCCCGACCGTCACCCTGAGGCCGCAAAAGCCGCACGCGCAGCCGCCCTCACGCGCTTTGTGCGCGCGGGAATTATCACGAAAGACGATGCCGATGCGGCGCTACACGAACCCCTGCCCCGCAATCGCCACGCCTTCCCCGCGCTCGCCCCTCATCTAACTGCACGTCTCCACCATGAATCCCCCGATACGCCAGTCCTGCGCACAACGATCAACGCACCCCTGCAAGCCGCATTGGAACCTCTAGCGCAGCAAGCACTTGCTGGCCGCGATCCGCAAAGCTCCGTGGCGATTATCGTGGCCGACCATCAGACAGGCGCAGTGCTGGCCACGGTCGGCTCAGGAGGATGGGATCGGCCTGGTGGATTTGTCGATATGACACGCGCGCTGCGCTCACCCGGTTCGACGCTCAAACCGCTGATCTATGCCTTGGCGTTCGATGACGGATTGGCCCATCCCGAAACCCTGATCGACGACCGCCCGACCGCCTTTGGCAGCTATGCTCCGCAAAATTTCGATGGCATGTATCGTGGCGAGCTGCGCGTCTCCGAAGCCCTGCAACTCTCGCTCAACATCCCCGCCGTAGCGCTGACCGAAGCCCTCGGCCCCGCCCGCCTGATCGCCGCCCTCCGCCAAAGCGGAGCGCAAACCGCGCTGCCCAATAGCGATGCCCCCGGACTTGCGGTGGCGCTTGGCGGTCTGGGGATGACCCTCGAAGGACTGACACAGGTTTACATGACCTTGGCGCGAGGTGGCACACCGATACCGCTTCACTATCTGGCCGAGGACACTCCCCGCGAAGGCCGCGAAGTGGTGCGTGCTGCAAGCGCATGGCAGGTCGGACATATCCTCGCGGGATTGATGCCACCTGCGGGACAACCCTTGGGCAAAATCGCCTATAAAACGGGGACGTCCTATGGCCACCGCGACACATGGGCCTTGGGGTTTGACGGGCGCTATACGGTCGGCGTCTGGCTTGGGCGCCCTGATGGCACCCCCATTCCGGGCGCCTTTGGTGCTGATGTCGCCGCCCCGTTGTTGTTCGACGTGTTCCAACGGATCGCCCCGCAAAGCACGCCGCTGTCCCCGCCCCCATCCGATGTTCTCTTGGTCGAAAACGCAGCACTACCCGCGCCGCTAAAACGGTTCCGCCCGCGTGGCGCAACCTTTGCACCCCACGCGGATGCACCAAAACTGACCTTCCCGCCAGACGGGGCCACGCTGCTCCTCGACAGCGCACCGCTCACTTTGCGACTACGTGACGGCGCACCGCCTTTCACTGTGTTACTGGACGGACGCCCCGTGATCATTGGCGCACGTAGACGCGAAGTTACATTGCCACCGCTTGCGACTGGATTTGCGACCATCTCGGTGGTCGACTCAACGGGCCGATCAGACCGTGTGCGAATTGGCGTCACCCCCACGCCATGATCCCTGCGAAAGGCGATCAAGGTCGCAGCCCAAGCGCAAGGAGCACACAACAGCAAGCCCCCTTACGCCCCCCCTCAGAGAAAAGCAACAGTAGCCCCACAAGTGTCCCGCGAGCTTGTTCTGGTTACACCTAAAGCAAATGTCGTGAAAGCAAAGGAGCGCACTGGAGCACGCCCCGTCCAAACCTTCGCAAACGCTGTGTTCAGCCAGTCTCAAGCAATTCCGGATGCAGATACCGCGACAAACCTTCACGGCAGTCGTCTGGCCAGGGGTGAGATGCGTGGGTTTTGGTCGAGGTCATCACGATCAATTGCTCAATCGTCCAGATCACCTCTCCATCGACCGTGACAATGGTGTAGAGATCCAGAGACGATGTGCCGATCTTGCGTACATGCACGTTGAAATCCAGCACATCTCCGTACTTGGCCGGCTTTTTGAACTCGATGTTCATCTTCAACGACGGCAGCCCGAGATGACGTTCGAACATTAGCTCTTTCCACGGCACACCAAAGGAGGCGAACATCGCCTCATTCACATCGACGAGCATGGAAAGGTACGCAGGGTGGTAAGCGATCCCCGTCAGGTCGCAGTCACCGAAACGCATGGGTTTTGAAATCGTAAAGGGCATGGAAGTCCTATCTATTCGTTGTGCGACGAGCGCCGCTGAGATTATTTTTACCCTAAGGCGATTGCGTCAAGCTGACGCTCGCTCTGTTACCGCACCGCAGGGAAAACCGCTAAGGGCTCCGGCTTAGGATGACCGTGGCCATGGTGATGGTGGTGGTGTTCATGATCATGGGCCGGACGGCTCGCGGCTGACGCCACCGGATCGATCAGACTCGCGGCAAAGCATTCATCGGACAATTCAATCGGCTGCCCGTGCGGGGTTGCCAAATAGGCACCGCGCCAGGCCTCGGCGACTGCCGCGACTTCAACCGATTTCAAAGCCCCTGCTTGCTCGGTCAACGCCACAAGTGTTTCCTGCATCGCGCTGTAATAGCCATCCTCAACGCCGACGCCATCCGCGTCGGGTTCGGCACGGCGGGCTGCAAAGGCTGCGACCCACTCGGCCCAGTCAAAGTGCCCCTCTTCATGCAGCGCCAGTACCAACGCAAAAACGCTGGCGTGCCACGGTTTCCCAAAGGCTGCTCGGTGTTCCATGATCTCGGGCAAATTCATGGGGTTACCTCCTCGGCCAGATCGAGATAATCGTCGAACATGTCTATCTGAACAGAATCCACATCGTTGCCATCTGCACCCCACAACTCACGCGACGCGAAGCGCACCGAATAGGCGTGCTGCGGTTTCGGTCCTTGACCCATGGCATTAGTATCGGGAAAGGCAAAGGTTCCGTGATCGATGATCACTGTGCCCAGCTTACCCTTGATGTAGTTCGGCAAACGTGTGTGCCCCGACGGGTTGATGTTGCGCGCCCGAACACGGTCGCCAACCTGGAACCTCCCCGCCACTTCGGGCGAGATCCGGGCCGAGCCTCCCTCTTCCACAACGGTCCGCGCGACAGCGGTATCCACATCACAAACCTCAGGAGGACGGCTCGTTTCGCCGGTCGCCAGTTCTTCTTCTGTCACAGAACCCAGCTCCAGCAGCAAATCCTCGACGGTGATCAGCCACCGTTTGAAATAGCTGCTGTTCAGGTAAGTTAACGGCGGAATGCTCTCGGTGACAAAGCGAATTTTGTCCGGCGCACAGAGGCCCGCCGACATGATCGAAAACTGAATCCCCAGTGTCCGGCGCTCCCAGTCGTGAGAAAACGGCGCATAAGCGGCAGGGCTGGTTTGCCCTTCCGGAATGACCCGACCAAAACCATGCATCCCAGCGATGTCAGCGATTGAATTCATGCTCCTGCCTCCACGCTTTGATCCGGCACGATGGCCGTTCCGATCATGGAATCGCGGGTGACGATGGCCTCCAACGCCTCCTCGCTCCACCCTTCGGTGCCCGCCGGGCGCTCTGGCAGGACGAAATACCGAAGTTCGGCGTTGCTATCGTACACGCGCACTTCTTTGTCCATCGGCACGTCCAGCCCGAACTCGGCGAGGACATCTCGCGGCTCACGCACCACACGAGACCGGTAGGCGAAACTTTTGTACCACGTCGGCGGGAGCCCCAAGAGCGGCCACGGGTAGCAGGAACATAAGGTGCAAACGACCACGTTGTGTACCTTTGGAGTGTTCTCGACGACCAGAGTGTCCTCGCCTTGCAGCCCAGCGAACCCAAGGTTTGACAAGGCTTCGCCCGGATGCTCGATCAGAGCCTCGCGGAACGCCGGATCGGTCCAGGCCTTGGCCACCACCTTGGCGCCATTGCGTGGGCCGACTTCGGTTTCATAATACTGAATGAAGGCGTCGACTGCTTCGGCCTTGATCATACCGCGTTTGGTCAGGAGTGTTTCGAGCGATTTGACCCGCAAGGCGAGGTCTTCGGGCGGAGCCGTGTGGTCGTCGGACATGGATGTGTCTCCCATTAGGCGATTTCAACACCTGCCGACATCGGCGGGCGTCCAAGATGGTGATACGTCACGGACTGGTACGCATGAACCACGCGCAGCAGTGTTGCTTCGGACAAATGCGGGCCAACCAGTTGCAAGCCGAGCGGCAACCCTACGCGATCAAAACCGACGGGAAAGGCCAAAGCCGGAACCCCGCTCATGGTAAACGGACAGACAAAACGATGCAGCGCAAAGATCGTATCTTTGTCCATCTCATCCATCTCTGTCCGTGTCGGCACCGTGAATGGCAGCACGGGCATCAAGACAGCATCAACCGACAAAAGGCTCCGCTTCAAACGTCCGCGAAACGCATCGCGCCGGGTCTGGGCTTTTTGCAACGCGGTGGCCGACAGCTTTTGACCATACTCAATCGTGCTCGCGAGCGAGTCCGAGTAGCTGTTTCGGTTTTGCTCAAACAGGCTTTCATGGACCACAGCCGTCTGGGCGCATGACACATCATACCAGTCATCCACGATCGTGGAATTGTCAGGCAAACTGACCTCGACGATCTTTGCCCCCATTTCCGCGAACTTGGCCAGCGTATCGTCCAAAGCTGCGATCAACTGCGGATCGACTCCATCGGACACCCAACTTGTCGGGCGCCCTATGACCATGCCTTTGACGCCATTATTCAGTCGGGCCAAAGCTCCCTCAACCGGATCTAATAAGCTGGTCGGATCGGCATCATCTCGTCCAGCGATCACCTGATAAAGCCGCGCAATATCTTCAGCAGAGCGACCCATCGGCCCAACGTGATCCAGAGTTCCGGCCAGTTCGAACACCTGATTTCGACTGACCCGGCCCCACGTGGGCTTCAAGCCGGTCACGCCGTTCACTGTGCTCGGCATTCGGATTGATCCGCCAGTATCGGACCCGATCGAGCCATAGCCCATCTGCGCTGCCACAGCGACTCCGCTCCCACCCGAGGACGCGCCCCCCCAATAGTCCGCATTCCACGGGTTATGCGGCTCTCCGAACGGATCAAGATATTTACCCGCAACGCCCTCGGCCACATTGGCTTTGCCAAGCACCACAGCGCCAGCGGCCTCGAGCCGTTGCACAACCGTTGCGGTCCCCTCGGCGACATGATCCAAACGGGGCGGAAGACCCGCAGTTGTGGGAAGTCCGGCAATGTCGAAGATGTCTTTGATCGTGATCGGCACCCCGTGTAGTGGTCCCATATTTTGTCGCGATGCACGACGATCATCCGCCGCCTTTGCCTGAGCCATCGCGCGGTCGTCACAGATTGTGATCATCGCATTGTTGTCGGGATTCAAGGCATTGCACCGAGCAAGCGCTGCTTCGGTCACCTCGATGGCACGCAACTCACCGATCCGCAGCTTTTCAGCCACTTCCGTCAAACTTAAATCGACAATTTGGTCAACTGAATGAGGCATTCGTTTCTCCTTGATCGCATGAGCGCATTTCGTCGAAAACGCCACAAAATAATTCAAAGCTAAAGCAAAGATTTAACTAAACGCGGATACTCGTGCCGCGCATGGTCAGACTGAACACGACATCCAAATCCTTTAACGACACGCACACATCGAACCCAACTGATACCTCAAGAACACCTTCGCTCTGCCTCATATTGAAACTCGCTAACCAGGTCTTTTGACAGCGCTCACCCACAATGGGCTGAACGTAACGGATGTCAAAATATATTTCATATGTCAAGTTTTTTTACATATCAAACCTGCCTTACGAAACGCGTCTCGGTTCATCTTCATAGACCTTAAGAGATCCCCCTCTGGCGAGCCCCAACCCACACCCCAAACGCGACCCGTCCACACTTCCCATTATTCACAATAAGTTATTCTGATTAGCGGCCCTGCGAACTGTAACAGCCCTAAGCCCAACTCATAGGACACTGGGACTGCACTAGCAGAAATCCGCAACCCGACGCGACACCCGCCTGCGCCAAAAAACCTAAGAAAAGTTGATTCTCAATCAAATCTACTTAAACCCTAAAGCACTAAATCGTCATCCTGGCACATTCACCGGAGCCAAAAATCGCACCCAATTCGAACCTCAAGCAATGACCCCACCAAGAACCTGACGCCACAGGAAAATAAGTCGCCGCAAAGTTCAGCCAATCGCTCAAAAAACGAGCGAGCTTAGCGCCTCGATGGATTAGTTGCTCAGATGCGAGTTGACACGCCGCGCGCCCATGAATAACTTCAAACATGAAATACTTTGCCGCTCTGCGCAAAACCTGTATCCGAATAAGGACGCGACGATGAAAATTGCCATTCTCGGTGGCGGCCCTGCGGGTCTCTACTTTGCCATTTCCATGAAGCTACGCGATTCCACGCACGACATCACCGTGTACGAACGCAACAAAGCCGACGACACATTCGGCTGGGGCGTCGTGCTTTCAGATGAGACTATGTCAAACTTCGAAGGCAATGATCCCGTGTCCGAGCGGATGATCCGCGACAAGTTTGCCTATTGGGGCGATGTAAAAGTTGTGCGCGGCGACGAGGCGATGACGTCGGGCGGTCACGGGTTCTGCGGCATCGGGCGCAAACAGATGCTGCTGCTGCTTCAGGAGCGCGCACGCGATCTGGGCGTCACCCTGTCCTTTGAGACAGACGTCACGCCCGAGCGGATTGCCGAGCTTAAAGCAGAAAACGATCTTGTGGTTGCGGCCGATGGTCTGAACTCCAAAACCCGGAGCCTGTTCGAAGACAAGTTCCAGCCGGAAATCGACATGCGCCGGAACCACTTTGTCTGGCTCGGCACGCATCAGAAGTTCGACGATGCCTTTACCTTCATTTTCGAGAAGACCGAACACGGCTGGATCTGGGCGCATGCCTATCAGTTCGACGACGACACCGCGACCTTCATCGTGGAATGCGGGCCAGAAACCTACAAGGCGTTCGGCTTTGATACGCTGAACCAGCACGACAGCATCGCGCTGTGCGAAAAGATTTTTGACAAGCATCTGGGCGGTCATCGCCTGATGACCAATGCCAACCACATTCGCGGCTCGGCGTGGATTCAATTCCCGCGCGTGACCTGTGAAAACTGGTATTTTGAGAATGTCGCACTGCTGGGCGATGCCTCGGCCACCGCGCATTTCTCGATCGGATCCGGCTCCAAACTGGGGATGGAAAGCGCGATCATGCTGGCGGATGAATTGTCCTCGGGCAAACCGCTGGACGCCGCGTTGCAAAGCTATCAGGACGAACGCAAACTTCAGGTTGTGCGCGTTACCTCGGCCGCTCGCAACTCGACCGAGTGGTTCGAAGAAGTCGAGCGTTACCTCGACCTCGACATGATGCAGTTCAACTATGCACTGTTGACCCGCTCGCAGCGTATCAGCCACGAAAACCTGCGGCTGCGCGACCCGGAATGGCTCGCCTCGGCAGAAGCGTGGTTCCAAAAGCAGGCTGGTGGTAATTCGACCCGCAGCCCGATGTTCGCGCCGTTCAAACTGCGCAACATGGATCTATCCTGCCGTGTCGTGGTATCGCCGATGGCTCAGTACAAAGCCAAGGACGGCATGCCGAACGATTGGCATTTCGTACATTACGCCGAACGCGCCAAGGGTGGAGCGGGGCTGGTCTTTACCGAAATGCTCTGCGTCAGCATGGAAGGCCGGATCACGCCCGGCTGCCCCTGCATTGGTGAGGAACAGGTGCCTCTCTGGTCGCGCCTGACCGATTTCGTTCATGCTGAAACTGACGCGAAAATCTGTGCGCAGATCGGTCACGCGGGCCGCAAAGGCTCGACGCGACTGGCATGGGACGGCATCGACAAAGCCCTGCCCGAAGGTGAAAATTGGCCGCTTCTGTCGGCCTCAGCCATTCCCCTGATGGAGGGCAACGTGGTCCCTAAGGAAATGGACCGCGCCGACATGGATATGGTACGCGATCAATTTGTGGCCAGTGTGAAAGCCGCCGCTGCGGCCCAGTTCGACATGATCGAGATGCACGCGGCACACGGCTATCTGTTGGCGTCCTTTATCTCGCCGATCACCAACACACGTAGCGACGAATACGGCGGCAGCTTGGAAAACCGGATGCGGTTCCCGCTGGAAGTGTTTGCCGCGATGCGCGCCGCTTGGCCGGAAGAAAAGCCGATGACCGTGCGGATCTCGGCCCACGATTGGATGGGCGACACGGGCGTGATGCCGGAAGAGGCCGTCGAGATTTCGGCGCTGTTCAAGGCCGCCGGGGCCGACGCGATCAACGTGTCGTCCGGTCAAACCGACAAAGGTGAACAGCCGATATATGGCCGCATGTTCCAAGTGCCTTTTGCCGACCGTGTGCGCAACGATCTGAACTCCCCCACCCTTGTGGCGGGCAACATTTACGAGCCGGACCATGTGAACTCGATCCTTATGGCGGGTCGTGCCGACCTTGTCCTTTTGGCGCGTCCGCACCTTGCCGACCCCTACTGGACCCTGCACGCCTCGGTCGAACTCGGCGACAACGAGCAGAAGTGGCCCGCGCCCTACGAGGGCGGTCGACGTCAGGCGATCACATTGGCCGAACGCGAAAAGGCTATGGCGCAATGACCTTTGGCGGCACGTCAGCCTTTGTGACCGGCGGCGGTTCCGGTGTTGGAGCGGTGATTGCCACCGCTCTGGCCGAAGCCGGGGTACAGGTCACCATCTGCGGACGCCGGGCCGAGTCGCTCTCGGCTGTGGCCGCGACACATCCGGGGATTACCGCCGTCGTCTGTGACATCACCGACGAAGCCGCGGTCATCAAAGCCATTGCCGCGGCCGACCCCGATATCGTGGTCGCCAACGCGGGGGCCTCGGAAAGCGCCTCTTTTGTGAAGACCGAGCTTACCGCCTTTGAGCGCATGATATCGGTGAACCTGACAGGCACATTTCTGACCCTTCGCGAAGGGGCCAAGGCGATGTCAGGCAAACCGTGGGGGCGGCTGATCGCCATTGCCTCCACCGCCGGGCTGAAAGGATATCCCTATGTCGCGCCCTATGCGGCGGCCAAGCATGGCGTGATTGGCATGGTCAAATCGCTTGCACTGGAGCTTGTGCGAAAAGGTGTGACTGTCAACGCGATCTGCCCTGGCTTTCTGGACACGGAAATGACCGGACGCTCGATTGCCAACATCGTCGAAAAGACCGGGCGCTCGCCCGAAGAGGCTCGTGCATCACTGGAAGCCACCAACCCGATGCACAAACTGGTGCCGCCTGAAGACGTGGCGCAGGTCGTCACATGGCTGTGCGGGCCGGGTTCAAACATGATCACCGGTCAGGCGATTTCGGTGTCAGGGGGCGAAACGTGACATCACCTTTTACCCTGACCCGACAGGTCGAATTCAACCATTGCGACCCTGCAGGCATTGTCTTTTACCCCCGCTACTTCGAGATGATTTCGGCCCTGACCGAACGCTTTTTCTCGGATGCGCTAGGTCATAGCTGGGAAAGCATGCTGTTGACGGACGGTGCGCTTGGCACCCCACTTGGCGCGATTGAGGCCCGGTTTCGTGCGCCCTCGCGTCTCGGCGACACCCTTACGCTCACGCTGCTTGTGGAACGGATCGGAACCTCTTCGGTCGATTTCGCAATCACCTGTACCTGCGCGGGACAAACCCGTTTCACCTGCCACGCCACAGTGGTTCATGCCTCCACGGCCAACGGGCGTGCCGCGCCTTGGCCGGGTGACCTGCGTACCCAGCTGGAGCGTTTTCAGACGGCACCGGAGATGACAGAATGAAAGACAAGACGATGACCGCCGAAATTCCCCACCTGTTTCTCCAACCTGATGGCTGGGTACCAGCCAAAGGCTATGCCAATGGCGTATTGGCAGAAGGCCGCACGGTGTTCACGGGTGGGCTTGTTGGCTGGAACGCACGGCAAGAATGGGAACACCTGGATATGGTGGGCCAGTTCCGGCAAACACTGGAAAACATCGTTGCCGTACTGGACGTGGCCGGCGCGCGGCCCGCGCATCTGGTTCGTCTGACGTGGTACATCACCGACAAAAAGGAATATCAGGCCAATCTGAAAGAAATAGGCAAAGCCTACCGTGACGTGATTGGTCGCCACTTTCCGGCGATGGCCGTGGTACAGGTCGTCGCGTTGGTTGAAGACGAAGCAAAGATTGAGATAGAAGCCACGGCGGTGATCCCCAATGCCTGAGACAATGTCCACCTCACGAACCGTTTTGATCACCGTTCCACCCGCAAGTGAGGCCAGCCCGCGTGGCCCGGTCTATGGCGGGTGGATCATGACTCAAATCGACCATGCAGCGGGGCTTGCAGGCAGCAAAGTCAGCGGTGGCGATGCCTTGATCCTGTCGATCAAAGAGATGGTGTTTCACGCGGCGCTGACTGTCGGCACGGAATTCACGATCACCGCCGAGGTAACTCGCCGAGGGCGCACATCGTTCGATCTGGCCCTGACCGGCACTGCAGATCCCGATGGCGCGGCCCAACAAATCGTCTCAAGCAGCGTCACCATGGTTGCAGTCTACGCCGATGGCACACCGCGCCCCTTGCCTTAAAACTAAATTAATCGATTATACTTGTGATCCTGCGGCAAGGCAGGATTGCTAAGTTTCAACACAGTAGAGCGACAGTTCCAAATTTACCTAGCGTCGATTATACTCCAAGTGTAAAATATAACGAATTAAAAGAGGCGCGTTTAAACACATGGAACTAACTGTGAAGTCGAGTATCGAGAACAAAGATTTGGCACGTCAACGTCTGCGGCTTTGGCTTCAGATGCTGAAGGCCACGCGCCACGTAGAATCTACCTTGCGAGAAAAGCTACGCGAAGGGTATGGAACCACCCTACCCCGCTTTGATGTGCTTGAGGCGCTCCGCGTTCACCCTGACGGCATGAAGATGAGCGAATTGTCCCAGAACCTTGTCGTGTCCAATGGTAATGTCACCGGCGTGGTCGATCGGCTGGTGGCGGATGGCCTGGCCAAACGTCAGACGTTGGAATCCGACCGCCGTGCCTCGTTGGTACGGATCACAGAAAAAGGTCGCGCCGAGATCGAAATGATGACCCAGGAACATCTTGGCTGGATCGACGGACTTTTGGATCAGGTCAGCGAATCCGACGCCGCCCGCGCAATTTCGATCATGTTGGACATCCGCCACAAGAAATAACCCCCCATGCCGCGTCACAGCAGCGTAAGGAATACACAAAGGGCGGCCCCTTGGGTTCCGCCCTTTGTCGTTTCGTAAGTGATTTATGTATCAGGCGTGGTAATGCACCGACGCTTTGAGTTTCGTGTAGGCCAGCACCGAACTCTCGCCCAAATCATTGCCGATCCCGCTGTCCTTCCAACCGCCGAACGGCAAGGCCACGTCCAACGCGTTGTGTACGTTGATCCAGACCGACCCGGCCTCCAGACCTTGGGTCATCCGGTGGATGCGGCCCGCGTCATTGGTGAATACGCTGGCGCCCAGCCCATACTGGCTGTCATTGGCCAGCGCGAGGACCTCTTCGTCGGTATCAAAGGGCGTGGCGACCAGAACCGGACCAAAGATCTCTTCCTTAACCGGGGTCATATCCGAGGTCACGTCGAGCAGCACGGTGGGCCGAACGTAAGAACCCACGTGGTCAACCGCAACGCCGCCTGCAGCAAGCGTGGCGCCCTCATATACACCAGCGTCGACGATGCTCATAATCCGCGCCTGCTGCGTGGGACCAATGACGGGACCCATCGTGGCACCCGGGATCAAAGGCGCAGACAACTGGATATCATTGGCCAGCTCAACCACACGTTCCGTCACCTGATCGTAGATTGAGCGATGAACATACAGACGCGACCCTGCGCAGCAGTTTTGGCCGTGGTTTGAGAAAACCGCCACCGCCGCCGCCTGTGCAGCTGCTTCGACATCGGCGTCGCCCATCATGATCACGGGGGACTTCCCGCCCAGTTCCAAACTGCATTTCTTGAACTGGCTGGCCGCCGACACGGCAATCTTGCGCCCAACCTCGGTCGACCCGGTAAAGGTGACCAGCGCCACGTCTTTATGCGCCACCAGCATCTGACCAACTTCCGGGCGCGATCCAGTCACAATGTTGATCACGCCTGCAGGAATCCCTGCCTCGATTGCAAGCTCGGCAAACCGGATCGCTGAAATCGGGGTTTGCGGGGCGGGTTTCAGAACGACGGAACACCCCGCCGCCAGAGCGGGTGCAATTTTCCACACGGCAATGCCAAGCGCAACGTTCCAAGGCACAATCGCCCCAACCACCCCGATCGGTTCACGGAAGGTAAATCCGCTCAGTTCGCCGTTCGGAATGTAAGGCACAGACAGGCGCATAGTCTGGCCTTCCAATTTTGTGGCCCAGCCCCCCATATAACGCAGCACATGCGCCGAATACATCACGTCCACACCCGAAGTATTGGCTAGAAGCCGGCCCGAGCACAGGGTCTCGATCTCGGAGATCTCGCGCACATGCGATTCCAAAATATCCGCAAGACGCAGAATGCGCAGCTCCCGCTCATGGGGGCGCAGTCTTTTCCACTCACCTGTCAGTGCCAATTTGGCTGCAGCGACGGCCATGTTCAATTCGGCCTCACCCGCCTCGGACGCGCGAGCGAATTCTTTGCCGGTCGACGGATCGGTCAAAGGATAGCTTTTTGCCGTCTGCACCTCTTTCCCGTCGATATGCAGGCCATAGGTCCGACCAAGCGCCGCCTTTGCCCCCTCACCGAGGAGGCTGAAGTCATTACTCAGAATCGTCATTGTGTACTTTCTGCCCGGTTGGCCGAGCGATTACTTGAGTTTCGCCTGCTGGCGCGACCGCAACATGCCGCGCACGCCACCGAGCCAGACGGAGAAGATCAGGATGCCGCCGCTCAACGTGCCCTGCCAGAACGAGGACACTCCGGATAGCGTCAGGCCGTTTTGCACAACGCCGAGGAACAGGACGCCGATCAAAGTCCCAAGCACACCGCCTTCGCCCCCGGTCATGGCAGTGCCACCAATCAGCACAGCGGCCAGAACGGTCAGCAACAAGTTCATGTCCACCTCAGGTGACGCTACGGTCAGACGACCCACTTGGATCACCGAGGCCAGACCAGCGGTCAGCGAGGAAATGATAAATACTGTCAAAAGCACACGGCGAACGTTGATGCCGTTCAGACGGGCCGCTTCCGTATTCGAACCGATAGAATAAAGCGCGCGACCAAAGGAGGTGTACCGCAGAACGGCACTAGCGATGAAAAACAGCACTGCATCGAAGATGAGGATCGTCGGGATCGGCCCCACATTGCCGTTTACAAAACGGTTCAGGGCCATAAACCCGGGTTGAGAAAAGACCGAGATCGAGCCGCCCTCATTGGCAATCAGTGCGACCGACTGAAAGACTGACAGGGTACCGAGGGTCACAACGAAGTACGAAATATTGGCATAGGCCACGAGATACCCGTTGATTGCGCCAAGCAGACAGCCCGCCGTGATGGCGCCCAGAATGGCGAATGGCAAAGGGATGCCACTGACGAACAACAGGCCAAAGGCAATTGCTGAGGCTGTGGTCGCCGAGCCAAAGGACAAGTCAACCGTGCCAGAGATCACCACATAAGTGGCTCCAAGCGCGAGAATGAAGGCCACCGAGTTCGATTTCACGATGTTCATCAGATTCGGCCAAGTCAGGAACACGGGCTGATAGATTGCAAGGAACAGCGAGATCAGAAACAGGCTGATCAGCGCGCCCGCGTAGCGGCTTTGAAAAAACGTCGACAGGAGCGAGCCGGCCGAGCGTTTTGGCGAAGTGGGGGAAACGGTCGTCTCAGTCATGTCACAAGTCCTACGAATGATCGGTTAGAATGCGCTCGCCAGTCACCGCGGCATGCGCAACAAGGTTTTCGGTGGCTTCGCTGCGCTTAAATTCTGCGGCGACGCGACCCTCAAAGAAAACAGCAATACGGTCTGCAAGCCCCAGAACTTCGGGCAACTCGGAAGAGATCAGAATAACCGCTGCTCCCGCGTCGGCCGCGTCTTGAAGCATCCGGTAAATTTCGCTTTTCGCGCCAACATCGACACCGCGCGTTGGTTCGTTCAACACTAGCACGTCCGGTTTGCGGCGGAAGGTTCTGCCCAGCACAATTTTCTGCTGATTGCCGCCTGACAGCGTCGAGATCATCACGCCCGCATTGGCCGCGACGACACCATAGTCTTTCATGCTCTTGCCGACTTCGTCCGCCTGTTTGCGCAAGTACACGAAGCCGGACTTGGTCAAGTTGTCGAGCCAAGCCAGTGCAAAGTTTTCAGACACATCGCGAACGGGCAAAATTGCCTCGCCTTTGCGATCGTCCGGAACATAGCCGATCCCAGCTTTGATTGCTGACGCCGGGCTTCCCAATGTGACAAGACGGCCCGCCACGTTGACATCGCCGGTGGCCCCAATGGCCCCGCCCAATGCCCGAGCAAATTCAGTTTTGCCGGATCCCGCCAGACCAGCCACGCCAAGGATTTCACCCCGACGCACTTGCAACGTAACAGGATCGAAGCTGCCAGAAGTATCTGCAAGATCGTTGATATTAAGAACAATTTTGCCGCGCGCAATCTCGCGCTTACCAAAGTAGTCTTCGATCTCACGGCCAACCATGTGGCGCACCAGCTGTTCCTCGGTGGTTTCCGGGATCGGAACGGTGGTGATCAACTGGCCATCGCGCAACACCGTAGCGGTCGAGCACACGGCATAGATTTCTGGCATCCGGTGGGTGATCGTCAGGATCGCCATGCCTTTGTCGCGCTCTTGGATCACCAGCTCCAAAAGCCGCCGTGTTGCTGACTCAGACAGCGAACTGGTCGCCTCATCCAGAATGAGCAGTCGGGCATTTGACGACAATGCGCGGGCAATCTCGACCTCTTGTTGAAGCTCCAGCCCAAGGTCCGACACCCGTTGGCGCGGTGAAACGTGGACACCCAGCTGATCCAGCACGCCCTTTGCATCGCGGAATAGTTTGCGCCAGTCGATTGCGCCCAGACGGCTGCGGGGGAGACGGCCCATGAAAATGTTTTCGGCGACGGTCAGCGTCGGCGCGAGGGTCAGTTCCTGACTGATCATCACGATACCACGCTCGATCGCCTCGGACGGGTTGCGCAGACGGACGGACTCACCGTCGATAAACAGCTCGCCCTCGTCCTGCGGCTGCATCCCCGCGATAATCTTGGACAGTGTCGATTTGCCGGACCCGTTTTCCCCGGTCAACGCGTGAACCTCGCCCGCGCGGATGGTAATCGACACGTTATCGAGTGCCTTCACACCGGGAAATGATTTGCTTACGCCCTTGGCTTCGACGATGACATCGCCCGGAGCGGGCGTTGCCTTTGTGTGTTCCGGGGCGATATCTGTGAGTGTCATGCAGCCACCTCTTGAATCTTCTCGGCTTTGATCATGTCTGCAGCCTTTTCGCCGATCATGATGGTCGGCGCGTTGGTGTTGCCTGAAATCAGACGCGGCATGATCGACGCATCGACGACGCGCAGCCCTTCGACGCCGCGCACGCGCAGCTGTTCGTCCACAACCGATGCCGTATCCTGACCCATCCGGCAGGTGCCCACTTGGTGAGAGACACAGCCTCCGTTCTGGACCAGATACTCTTCGATCTGCTCATCCGTCGCGATCTCCGACCCCGGCAGATGCTCGTCTATGACGAAATTCTTCAGCGGGCCTTTGCCCGCAATGCGGCGCGCGAGCTTCAGACCCTCGACTGCGATTTTGCGGTCCATCGGATCCGAGAAGTAATTCGGGTGGATCGCAGGCGCGTCACGAAAATGTCCGGATTTCAAGGTCAGGTGCCCGCGGCTGCGCGGACGGACCGGGCAGATGAAATTGGCAAAGCCCGAGAATTTGAATAGCCCGTCCTCATAGTAGCCGCCCGAGAACGTCTGGAACAAAAACTGCACATCCGGTGTCTCGCTTTGGGACAGGACGCGGGCAAACAGGCTTGCTTGACCAGCAGGGACCGAAAACGGGCCTTTGCCTGTCAGGATCCAGCGAATGCCGTTCATCACCTTTTTGGTCGGGCTCAGCATGATGTCATTCATTGTGATGGGCTGGTTACATTTCCATGTGATCTGCCCGCCGTAATGGTCCTGTAGGTTCTGACCCACAGCGGCGTTGTCATGCACCACGTCGATGCCAAAGGAGTTCAGTATCTCGCCGTCACCGATGCCAGACAGCATCAGGAGTTGCGGCGATTTCACGGACCCAGCCGACAAGATCACTTCGCGACGCGCGCGGTATTCAACCGGCTTTCCATCCCGATGCGCCTTCAGGCCAATCGCACGGCGGCCCTCAAACAGAACTTTCTCGGCTTCAACACCGGTCAGGACCGTCAGGTTCGGGCGGCGTTTGTTCGGTTCTAGGTAACTGACCGATGCCGAGGCGCGACGCCCCTTGCGCACGGTGGCTTGGAAGTACCCGGCGCCTTCCTGCTGTTCGCCGTTAAAATCGTCATTGCGAGGAATGCCGTTGGCCTCGGCGGACCCGATAAAGGCATCGCACAGCGGATTGCGCTCGGTCAGGTTTGTGACAGACAGCGGCCCGCCAGTGCCGTGGAATTCATCGGCACCGTTTTCCTGATCTTCAGCTTTGCGGAAATAGGGCAGCACATCGTCATAGCCCCAGCCGGAGTTCCCCTCTTGGCGCCAGAGGTCGTAATCCTCTGCCTGCCCTCGGATATAGATCAAGCCGTTGATCGAGGACGAGCCGCCCAGAACTTTGCCGCGCGGCCAGTACACCTTGCGCCCGCCCAATGCCTCGTTTTCTTCGGTTTCAAACATCCAGTTCACGTCCGAGCGCGCGATGGTGCGGCCATAGCCAACCGGGATTTTCAGCCAGAAATCGTTGTCCTTGCGCCCAGCTTCGACCAGCAGCACGCGGGTGTTCGGATCTTCGGAAAGGCGGGCTGCAACCACGCAGCCCGCTGAACCTGCGCCCACAACAACGTAATCATAAGTTTCTGTGCTCATGCCATCGCCTTTGCTTTGTTCTCGGCCTTCATCATGTCCGCAGCTTTCTCTGCGATCATGATAGTAGGAGCGTTCGTATTGCCCGAAATGAGTGTCGGCATGATTGAGGCGTCCACCACGCGCAGGCCGTCAATGCCGTGAACACGAAGGGTCGGATCAACCACAGCCATCGGGTCGGAGCCCATTTTACAGGTGCCAACCTGGTGCGCGATGGACAGGCCTTTCTCGCGACCGAAGGCCAGAATCTCGTCATCCGTTCGTACGTCTTTACCCGGCCCCAACTCTTCAATGATATGCTGTGCGATGCTGGGCTGTTCAGCCACCTTGCGGGCGATCTTAATGCCTTCGACCAACAGACGGCGGTCGGTTTCAGCGGCCAGATAGTTGGGTTGCATCACCGGCGCTACTGTGGCATCGTGCGATTTGATTTTCAGCCAACCCCGGCTGTCCGGGCGCACGGGGCAAACCACATTGGCAAAGCCTGAAAACTTGTGAAGACCGTCGTCGTATTCGTCCTGACTGAACGTCTGGAACAGGAACTGAAGGTCCGGGGCTTCCAAGGTCGGGTTCGACTTGATGAACGCACCCACCTGAGCCGCCGAAATGGTCAATGGACCCTTGCGCAGCAGCGCGTATTGCAGACCCGCTTTGACCTGCTTCAACGGGCTTACGAGAATATCGTTCACCGTGGTCTTGAGGCTGGAATGATAGTTCAGGACCGCGCCGTAGTGGTCTTGAAGGTTCTCACCTACGCCCGGAAGATCATGCACTACGTCGATACCCAACGCGGCCAGATCTTCGGCCGGACCAACCCCAGAAATCAGCAAGAGTTGCGGTGATTTGATCGAGCCTGCGCTTAGGATCACTTCGCGGCTTGCCAGAACGCGGGTGATTTTCCCACCCCGCGAGAATTCGGCACCGATACACCGTTTGCCCTCGAACAAAAGCCGTTCCACCACGGCATCGACCTCGACGCGCACATTTGACCGTTTTTCGGCAGGACGCAGATAAGCCACGGCGGCAGAACAGCGCCGCGCATTGCGGGTGGTCAGCTGGTAATACCCGATGCCTTCCTGATCCGCTCCGTTAAAATCATCATTGCGGGGAATGCCCGCTTGGACACCACTTTCGATGAAGGCTTCGCAAAGCGGGTTTCGCTCCACGAGGTTCGACACCCGAAGCGGGCCGCCTGTGCCATGGTAATCGTCGGAGCCGTTTTCCTGATCCTCGGCTTTGCGGAAGTAGGGCAGTACATCGTCATAGCCCCAGCCCGAGTTGCCCATCTGACGCCACTGGTCGTAATCGTGTGACTGGCCGCGGACATAGAGTAGACCGTTGATCGAAGAAGACCCACCTAGCACACGCCCGCGAGCCCAGAACATGGGGCGCCCGTTAATCTCGGGGCCTTTCTCGGTTTCAAAGCGCCAGTTCACATCAGGGTTTACGATGGTTTTACCATAGCCGATGGGGACATGAATCCACGGATTGCGATCCCGCTTGCCCGCTTCCAGAACGGTGACTTTGCTGTTGCCATCCTCAGACAGCCGCGCTGCCATTACACAGCCAGCAGAGCCAGCGCCGATGACGAGGTAATCCGTATTGATAATGGTTTTGGGTTCGATCTTTTGTGCCATGGTCAGCCCCTCAGGATGCTGTCTTCTTGCCGAGGCGAATACGCGCCCCGGAGGCACAGCCCGGCTCCAGCCGGACTGTGCGGGTTTTGGTTCACTCCAAGAGCGGAACGGTTTCGAGCGTGTAGTTGCGTTCCATGGTCGGCACGTACTCGTCGATGTTTGTGTAGTTCTGGAAGATCGACTTAACGACGACGTCATCAAGTTCTTCGCCCGGATGCTCCAACAGTTCCTGCATCGCTTTGATGATACCGACGCCGTAGGCATAGCTGTCAGCGTCCCATGTACCAGTCAGACGACCTTGACGGATCGCTTCAATCGCCTCTTCGTCGCCGTTCATCCCAAAGATCATGATGCCGTCGCTGTCATCGCTGGCGTAAACCATGTTGCCAGACGCCATAACAGCCGCAGAGATGCCCAAGGCGCTAGCGTCGTTGTAGGACCAGAACACGTCAACATCAGGGTGACGGATCAGCAAGTCAGAGGCCAGCGATGACGCGTTTGCCGCATTGTCACGGTTGTTGTCAGCTGTGCCGATGATTTCTAGGCCCGCTGCTTCGGCAGCTTGGGTGAAGCAGGCGGTATTGGCTTGGATAGACGGAACCGGAGGACCGCCCATGATGATCACTTTGGCTTCCGGATTACGCTCGGCGATCCATGCAGCGTGACGCTCGTAGGTGCCGCCTTCGACGCAAAGGTTCAATTCCCACCAAAGGGTGTTGGTCACACCCGGACCTTCGGAGTTGATGCCCAGAACCGGGATACCCGCCTCATTGGCGCGGGTATAGGCCGCAGCCACCGCATTCGGGTCCAGTGACCAAGAGGAAATCACCTCGGCCCCCAACGAGATCAGCGTATCGACATGCGACACCTGACGGTCGGGCGAAAGGTTCGCGTCAAGAATGCGATATTCCCAACCCAGATCAGCAGACAACCCTTCCATAACCTCGGAGGCCATGACCGAGTTCGGCTGGCTGGCGATGGGTGAAATGAACGCAACCAGTGGCATATCCTGCGCGAGCGCAGCTGTTGCCGTACCCGCGAGCATGGCTGCCGCTGTGAGTGTTTTTACAGTCTTCATTTTGACGATTCTCCTGTTGGAATTTATTTTCTTAATTCACTCAAGCCCTTTCGGGTCGAGCCGCATGACCGTGGCCTTGGGTTCGGTAAAGGCGTGCATCGCCTCGGTGCCGAATTCCCGACCAAGGCCAGACATTTTCACCCCGCCAAACGGAACCGCCGTATCGAGGATATTATGGGTGTTGATCCAGACGGTGCCGGAGTCGATCTGCGAGGCCAGAACATGCGCTTTGTTCAAGTTCTGGGTCCAGACGCTGGCGCCAAGACCGAAAGGCGTGTTGTTGGCAGCCGCCTTTAGCTCGCGGACATCCTCAAGCTTGTTGGCGATGACCACGGGGCCAAAAATCTCGGTCTTGCTCAGGGTGGCGTCTGCGCCAACGTTTCCCAACACAGTCGGGCGATAGAAATATCCCGTGTCGCCGTAGCCTTCGCCACCCGACAGCACCTCGGCCCCTTCGCTGATGCCCTTTTCGACCAGCGAAGACACTTTTTGCAGCTGCTGCGACGAGACCAGAGGGCCAAGCACGGTCTGCGGATCGAAAGCATGGCCAATGTTCAGTGTCTTTGAGAATTCAGCGACGCCTTCGACCACCTGATCATAAACGTCGGCTTCAACGAACAGCCGCGAGCCTGCGGTACACACCTGACCGGAATTGCCAAAAATCGCCATCGCCGCGCCCGGAATGGCCTGCGCCATATCCGCGTCTTTCAGCACGATGGTTGGGGATTTACCGCCCAGCTCCAGCGTTACGCGCTTCATCTGATCCGAGGCAGACCGCAAGATGTTTTGGCCGGTCACTGTAGAGCCAGTAAAACTGATCTTGCGCACCTTCGGGTGGTTGACCAGCCCGGTGCCTACAGGGTCGCCATAGCCGGTCAGGATATTGATCGCCCCAGCTGGGAAACCAGCCTTGCGGATCAATTCACCCAGACGCAGCGTTGTCAGGGAAGTAATCTCGGACGGCTTAAGCACGATGGTGCAGCCGAACGCGATGGCCGGAGCGAGTTTCTGAATGGCTTGGCCCAGGGGAAAATTCCACGGCGTAATGCCCGCCACCACGCCAATCGGGCGGCGTTCGGTGTAGGCGCGGTACATGCCGCCATCATCTACAAACGGCGACAAGGCAATATATTCACCCGCCATCTTGGTCGCCCAGCCGGAATAGTACCGCAGCGCGTCGATGGTGAACGCGAGGTCCACATAGCGCGACACAGCAAAAGGTTTGCCATTGTCCCAGCTTTCAAGGTTCGCCAGATCGTCAGCCTCGGCCTCAATCAGCAGGGCCAGTTTCTCAAGCAGACGACCACGATCAAGCGGGCGCATCTTTTGCCACTCAGCGCTCTCAAAGCAACGATCCGCCGCAGCCACAGCACATTCTACGTCTTCAGCATTGCCCGCAGCGATTTGCGCAAAGACCTGTTCGGTGGCCGGGTTGATCACATCGATCATCTCGCCGCTCGCGCTGTCTATCCACTCACCGCCGACAAGCAACTTGCCCGCGGGAATGTTGATCTTCGGAAATTCGGCAACTGCCATGTTCATAGAAATTCACCCTGTCGCTTTCGACCCACCCACCGCAAACAGGCGGGTCATCACCGGTTCATTTTTGCCGTCCGCGTCTGCACCGGCCGTTGAGCATGATTAAGAGCACCGGTTCCGCGCGATTGCAAGAAACTTTATCCTTAAAGTATTAGCGTCCAGATTTAGCTGTAAAATTAGGCACGTAGCGCGCCATGAAGTGTTAAGATTAAACCTTCTCATGACAGATACGCCTGCTGGCGAGAACTCAAAGTTGCATTGATCAGTCAATTTCAACACCGGCCGCATCGTCTCACAGACGGTGCGCCCGGAATCAGTAGCGGCGATCCATCCTGTAGAACTCGGTACTTTTCTCACTAATGACTCGGCAATGTCGGACTCATTGAAGCGCTTAAGGCCTCCGCATAGCCCTTTGTCCTCTGCGCACTCGACCAATTCATCGCAACCAATGATAGACGGAACCGAAGCGGCGCGCATAACTCGAAGCGCAATGGATCCGCTGGCGCCAACCACCCCTTGTCAATCAGGCCCAGGTCAGTCGCCACCGAAGACATCGCGATAGAGGTCAGCAAAATCCTGAGGGCCATGAATTTGACATATAAAGCAATATACCATCTGCAACCAAAGGATTTCCCTTCAACGAAATGCCAAACAGAATCGGCACCTACCCCCAGCGGCGATTGGATGTAGCCCCCGCAAATTCTGGGAGCACAAAATCCAAGACAGGTCGACAGGGTGAGCTGAAACCAAGCGATAGCGCCTTTAATACATGCAGGATGAATACGCTGCTAGCGTGATTACGGGCCGGCGCCCCAAATCCAAACAGCATCATCTTGCACAGTCACTCGAATGCTTTAAAGTTAAAGCAATGGAATTCTCCATCCAACATGACCGTCCGACACGGGGAGACTAACCTTGAGCACCATTCCTCAAACCACCAACATCGATCAAACCCTCTGCACGCTTGCAAACCCCACAGCCGCGAAGACCTATCGCGATGCCGCACATGCTCGTGCCGACGCTTTGGAGCAGGAGATTTCCGAAAAGGATCGCACGTTCTTTGCCATGCTCGCGCGGCGCGCCGAGCAGAATCCAGACTTGCCGCTCCTGCGCTTCGGCGACACTTTGATCACCGGCCCCAAGTTGCAAGATATCGCCGCTCGCTGGGGCGGAATGCTGCAGAACGCAGGGATCACTGCAGGCGATTCCGTGGCCATTATCGTCGGCAACCGCCCCGAGTTCATGTCGCTGATTGCTGCGATTTCGTGGATCGGCGCCGTGTCCGTCCCGATCAACACCGCTTCGCGCGGCATGCAGTTGCAACACATCTTAAGCAGTTCGGGCGCAAAGCTACTTATTTTGGATACGGAGTTTCTAAGCTCGATTTCCATACTTGAACGCGACAAGCTCGGGCTGACTGACATATTTGTTCTGCCCGGCGATAAGGCTCCAGAGCTGCCAGCAGATGTTGCCCTTCTGCCCGCCCCTGCCGATCCGGTCAAGGCCGTGACGGTACGCCCCTCGGACCCACTCGCCATTCTGTATACCTCTGGCACAACCGGCCTTTCGAAAGGCGTCATCTGCTCCCATGCTCAGTTCTTTTGGTGGTCAATCACGACGGGTCGGCAGCTTGGGATTTCGGATGGTGATGTTCTGCACACGACCCTTCCCCTCTTCCACACCAACGCCCTGAACTGTTTCTTCCAAGCTCTGGTGTTCGGCTGCACCCAATCCCTCTCTGCCCGTTTCTCGGTTTCGGGCTTTTACAAAGCCCTCCACCAATCCGGCGCAACAGTGACTTATCTGTTGGGAGCCATGGTTCCGATGCTTTTGTCCCGCGAAGAAAGCCCCGAAGAGCGCCAACACGATGTCCGGATCGCCCTTGCCCCCGGCGTTCCTGCCAACTTTCAGGCAGAATTTACAAGACGGACCGGCATTCTGCTGCTCGACGCATTCGGTTCGACGGAAACGAACAACGTAATCCAGATCGAAGCCGACACCCTGAAGGCTGGCTCGATGGGTTATGTCACCAAAGGTTTTCAGGCGCGCGTGGTCGACGATCAAGATTACGAAGTTCCTGACGGCACACCCGGCGAATTGATTCTGCGTGCAGATTCACCTTATGCCTTTGCCTCCGGATATATCGGCATGCCCGAGGCAACCTTGGAAGCGTGGCGCAATCTTTGGGTCCACACCGGAGACCGCGTAATCCGCGACGCCGACGGTTCGTTCCGCTTCATCGACCGCGCCAAGGACGCGATACGTCGTCGGGGCGAGAACATCTCGTCCTATGAGGTGGAGCAAGGCATTTTAAGCCACCCCGCCGTTGCCACAGCTGCGGTGTTCCCCGTGGAATCGGAACTGGCCGAAGACGAAGTGATGGTCGCGCTGATCCTAAAGGATAATGCCAACCTCGACCCAGTCGAGTTGATCCGCCACTGCGAGACCCGAATGCCCTATTTCGCCGTTCCGCGGTTTGTGGACATCCGCACCGAGCTTCCCTCGACCGAGAACGGCAAGATCCAGAAATTCAAGCTGCGCGAACAAGGGATTACCGACACCGCGTGGGATCGAGAAAAGGCGGGCGTGAAGGTCAAGCGCTGACAGCGAATTCCTACGGCTTCGAAATAAATTCGAAAGGCCCCATGCGGGCCTTTCTTTTTTTGCGCCGCAACCGCATCATCGAACAGCATTTCACAGCAGGGTGAAAATTTTGTCTTTACCAATTGTACCACACACCAATACTTTTAATGAGTTGGAGTAGATTAATTAAGGCATAGCGCGTGAGCACAGCACCTGAAAAGCACAGCATCGACAACCCCGATCTGGCCCGTGATCGGCTCCGGCTTTGGCTACAGATGCTTAAAGCCGTAAGGTATGTGGAATCGACACTGCGTGAAAATCTTCGGACCGGATACGATACCACCCTGCCCCGGTTCGACGTTTTGGCTGCCCTGCACGCCCACCCCAAAGGCATGACGATGAGCGAATTGTCAAAACACCTCGTCGTCTCAAATGGCAATGTCACGGGCGTGGTTGACAGAATTGTCAAAGACGGGCTGGCCGAACGTGAAAAACTTAAATCAGATCGACGCGCGTTTCGGGTCAAGATTTCCCAAAATGGACGCGACCTGATGGACGAACTGACAGCTGCGCATTTAGGTTGGATTGACCAGTTGTTCGCGAATGTGTCCGAAGCTGATGCAGCGCGGGCGATATCGATCATGTTGGACATCCGCCACAAGAAATAGCCCCACCGACATTGGTCAGCAGGGCTTTTCAAAGAGTTTTACAGTCGGGTCGACTTAGATAATCCCGGTCTCGCGCGCCACGCGTCGATACGCGGCGCCCGCCGTGAAACCACCGTCGATCACGAAATCCTCGCCTGTGACAAAACTTGACGCATCCGAGGCCAGGTAGAGCACCAATTGGGCGACCTCATGGGCTTCACCTGGACGGTTCATCGGCGTCATACCAATCATCGGCCCCAAGTGCGGCGACTCTCGGTTCAGATCGGTGACGATCAGACCCGGACAGATCGCATTTACACGAACGCCCTGTTCCGCATATTCCATCGCCGCAGAGCGCGTTAACCCACGCAGCGCCCACTTGGATGCCGTATAGGCCGGATCGTAATGCCCGGAAAACGCGCTATTCGAAGAGATGTTGATGATCGACCCGCCGCCGGCTTCCTGCATCATCGGAGAGGCAAGTTTGACCCCAATGAAGGCGCCCGTGACATTCACATCCTGCACCTTGCGCCACTCGGCGATGGTCATATCCGCAATAATCTTGCGATTGATGATGCCCGCATTGTTAACGAGAACATCGAGCCGCCCGGTCCAGTCGCGCACCATGTCCAGCGCCACCGTCCATTCGGCCTCTTCGGTGACGTCCAACTTCAGAAACCGAACGTCGCGGCCTTCGCCGTCCAAACGCTCAGCCAGTGCTGCGCCGTCCTCTTCCAATACATCACAGATCAAAACGCTGGCGCCAGCGGTGGCCAATAACTCTGCCTCAACCGCGCCCTGCCCCCGTGCTGCGCCGGTGACAATAGCGGTTTTTCCGGTCAGGTCATTCATTGCGCCTAGCAATTCGTTGAAATCCACGCTCATGCCTGCACCATCTTTTGGCACTGCTCACCAAGCCCAGTGATCCCCAGCGTAACGACCTGCCTAGCACTCAGGAAAGTCGGCGGTTTCATCCCCAGCCCAACACCTGGCGGGGTGCCTGTGGCAATGATGTCACCCGGCTCCAACGTCATGAACTGGCTGATGTAATGTACAAGATGCGCGACACCAAAGATCATCGTCTTGGTGTTGCCCGTTTGGCGGCGTTCGCCGTCCACGTCGAGCCACAGATCGAGGTTCTGGACATCCGCAATTTCGTCTTTCGTGACCATCCACGGACCTACGGGGCCAAAGGTGTCGTGACTTTTGCCCTTGATCCACTGGCCGCTGCGCTCGGACTGAAACCGGCGCTCGGACACATCGTTGACCAAGGCGTAGCCCGCGACATAGTCCATCGCTTCGGCTTCCGAAACGTATTTGGCGCGGGTGCCGATTACGATGCCCAGCTCCACTTCCCAATCGGTCCGATCCGAACCGCGCGGGATCTCGATGTCGTCATTCGGACCGCAAACTGCCGTTGTGGCTTTGCCGAAAAGAACTGGCTCGGCGGGCGGTTCTTTGCCCGTCTCACGGGCGTGGTCGGCGTAGTTCAGACCGACGCAGAGGAACTTTCCGGGGCGTGCAATAGCGGACCCGATCCGCGGCGTGCCTGCGACGACCTCAAGCATGGACAAATCCAGCGCCGCAATCCGCGCCAGCCCCTCGGGCGACAACGCCGCGCCGTCGATGTCCGAGACAACGTCGGACAGATCACGCATCTGGCCGTCGGCATCCAGAATGGCCGGACGTTCCGCGCCCGGTTCGCCATAACGAAGCAATTTCATGGTCTGTCCTTCTTTAGGGGCGACGGTAGCCTTCGAGGCTTTCATCCGGCACTTCTTCGAGGTTGTAGACAAGATTGTCGGGCGTCCGGCAGGTCAGCCAAACAAGCTCCTCCGTGGTACTCATGTTAGCCTCAACATGCGGCATGTAGGGCGGCACAAAGACAAAATCGCCTTCGTAAAGGTCCATGAATTCCTTGTAGTCCTCGCCAAAGTAGATCCGGCCATGTCCTTTGAGCACATAGCCCCCCGTTTCGCATTCCTGATGGTGATGCGGCGGCGAACGGTGCCCCGGCTCGTTGGACACGCGCCCGAACCAGATTTTGGTTGCCGGAGTGTGCTGCGGACTGACGCCAGAATAGCGCACGCAATCTCCGGATTGCAAAGTTCCACCATCAAGCTCGCCAGAGCGGGTTACCACAGGAACGACAGGTGTGGTCATGTGAGCCTCCTAAAAAGAATTGCCGATGAGCCGAATTGGCTGTTCCTGGCACTGTAGACTTATTTTATTTTAGATTTCAAGTTGTTTTGCATTCCGCCGAGCGAACCCAACTCGCCAGGCAAGACGAAGAGCGCCCGTTCGGACACAAGGACGAATCTGACCGCCCCTTTGCCTCGGGCAGTATTTAAACTCGTAAAACATGGATATTTCCCTCCCTACAGTCGAAGCCGCAGACCTGCGGCGCCAACTTTTCAGTCAGATCAGGAGATCAGTGATTACAATTTCACCGCCGCCACCCGAAAATTTCTCGCACCCCAACCTTTTAGACTTGAACAAAACAGAAATATGAGTTTGCATATTTATGCACCCAAACAGCCCTGTGGCCCCGCTGCACCTCGCAGCCCCACAAAAGCCAAGGACCGCAAAGAATGATCGACCGGCCCGAAAATCTGGAAGAGTTCACGCCTTACCTGATGAACCGCATCATGGCGCGGTACAACAAAGGCGTGGAGACCGCGCTGAAGGACGCCGGGATCACCGTGGCACAGATGCGGACGCTGGCGGCCTTGGCCGAAAGCGGCCCCTGCTCGATCAACGATCTGTCCGTCCTGACCGTGATCAAACAATCCACCCTGTCACGCTCGCTCGATACGATGGAGAGCGCGGGGCTGATCCGACGTGAGGCGCAGGATGCCGACAGCCGGGTGCGCACCATTATTCTGACAGACGCCGGACGCGCCACCTATGAGGCGACTTGGCCCGCGATGCTGACCATGCGCGACACCATGCTGCGCGCATTGAACGACAACGAACGGATGCAACTCAACAAGATGCTTCTGAGCATCTTCTACGACATCCGACACCACGAATTCTAAACAGGGAGCCACCAATGGCCGAAAGATCTTTCGCCAAGGAAGTCCAGAAATTGAAGATGGGTGAAGGCGAAACCTTCACTGGCGAGGGCATTCTCGCCATCACCAAAGCACTGTTGGAAAACGGGGTCGGCTATGTCGGCGGCTATCAGGGTTCGCCGATTTCGCACCTGATGGACGTGCTCGCCGATGCCGAGGAGATTCTGAGCGATCTGGGCGTGCATTTTGAGGCTTCTGCTTCGGAAGCCACCGCAACCGCCATGCTTGCGGCGTCGGTTCACTACCCAATCCGAGGTGCCGTCACCTATAAATCCGTCGTAGGCACCAACGTGGCCTCGGACGCGCTGTCGAACCTCGCCTCAGGTGGCGTGACCGGCGGTTCGCTTATCATTGTGGGCGAGGATTACGGCGAAGGCTCGTCGATCATGCAGGAACGCACCTATGCGTTTGCCATGAAATCAGCGGTCTGGATGTTGGACCCGCGCCCGAACCTGCCCGCCATCGTGAAAACCGTAGGCGATGCCTTCGAGATGTCCGAAGTGTCGAACACGCCCGTGATGCTGCAAGTCGGCATCAGGTCGTGCCACGTCCATGGCCATTTCACCGCGTCCGACAACAAGCGGCCTGAGATGACCGTTTCCGATGCGCTGGAAAACCCGACCCGAAACCTCGACCGGATCGTGCTGCCCCCGGCGACCTATCTGCACGAAGAGGAAAAACTTACCAAACGGATGCCTGCGGCCAAGGATTTCATCCTTGAGAAAGGCATCAACGAACGGTTCGGGAACCCCAAAGGCAAGGTCGGCCTGATCGTGCAGGGCGGCACCTATAACACCGTGATCCGCGCGCTGAACCGTTTGGATCTGGCCAACCTTTATGGCGACACCGACATGGATATGCTGGTTCTGAACTGTGTTTACCCGCTGGTCGATAGTCAGATCATGGAGTTCTGCGACGACAAGGATGCAGTGCTCATCGTCGAAGAAGGTCAGCCGAATTACATCGAACAGCAGATCGCGCATATGCTATACAAGCAAGGCAAGACCACTAAGCTTGAAGGCAAAGGCATGCTGCCGATGGGCGGCGAATACACCGGACAGGTGATGGTCGATGGGATCGGCGCGTTTCTGACCGAACACGCCCCAGGCATGCTGCCCATTACCAAGGTGGCAACCAACGAGGAAACTCCGGCGATCCCCGATCTGTCGCAAACCCTCCCGGCTCGCCCGCCGGGGTTCTGCACAGGCTGCCCGGAACGTCCGATCTTTGCCGCGACCAAGCTGGTCGAGGAAGAATTGGGCGACCACCACATTTCATCTGACATCGGCTGCCACCTGTTCTCGATTATGCCGCCCTTCGATCTAGGCGCGACCACGATGGGCTATGGGCTTGGCCCGGCGTCCGCAGCGGCGTTTCATAACGAGAACAAGAAAGGACGACGTTCGATCTCGTTCGTGGGGGATGGCGGGTTCTGGCACAACGGCCTGACCTCCTCCGTGGGCAACGCGGTGTTCAACAAATCGGATAACGTGATCGTCATCGTCGATAACTTCTATTCCGCCGCAACGGGCGGGCAGGACATCCTGTCCTCACGCGCCAACAACAAGACCAAGCAAACCCAGAACTCCATCGTCGATGCGGTAAAAGGTATGGGCGTCAAATGGGTTCGGCAGATCGACCGCACCTATGACGTGACCAAGGTGCGCGACACGTTGAAAGAGGCGCTGACCACCGAGGAAGAAGGCCCCAAGGTCATCGTCGCCTCGTCGGAATGTATGTTGAACAAACAGCGCCGCGTGAAACCGGAACTGGCCAAGGCTCAGAAAGAGGGCAAGCGCGTGGTGCGCCCGCGCTTTGGCGTGGACGAAGACGTCTGCACGGGTGACCACGCCTGTATGCGACTGTCCGGCTGTCCGTCATTGTCGGTCAAGGACACAGGCGACCCGTTGCGCGATGATCCCGTGGCGGCGATTGACCAAAGCTGTGTTGGCTGCGGCAACTGTGGCGAAGTCGCGGATGCGGCGGTTCTGTGCCCGTCTTTCTATGAGGCTCAGATCATTTCGAACCCGACCCACGTGGAAAAACGCCGCGCATCGCGGAGACAGAAAATCATCGGTTGGCTGCAAAGCCGCCGCGACGCCAAACGCGTTGTCTTTGCCTGAGGTAATCCAAATGAACTTGCAGACCAAACCGATCATCGCCCGCCGCTCGCCTGGCCCCGATGGGGAAAAAATCATCACACTAGCCGCTTTGGCGGTCGGCGGTCAGGGCGGTGGCGTCCTGACCAAATGGATCACCGATGTGGCCGAGGCGAATGGTTACCACGCCCAATCCACCTCGGTCGCCGGTGTGGCGCAACGGACCGGGGCCACAATCTATTACGTCGAAATGTGTCGCGACACAGGCCGCCAACCGGTCTTTGCTCTGTCGCCCGCCGTGGGGGACGTGGACATCATGATCGCCTCCGAACTGATGGAAGGCGGTCGAGCCATCATGCGTGGCTTTGTCACGCCGGGCCGCACCACGATGATCGCCTCAACCCACCGCATCCCGGCGGTGTCTGAAAAGATCGCGCCCGGTGATGGTCGCTCCGATGGGGCCGAAGTGCTGGCTGCGATGGGTATCGCCGCCGATCCAGTCGTGGCCTTTGACATGGAAACCGTTGCCAAACGTGCGGGGTCCGTGATTTCGTCGTCTCTGCTTGGTGCGTTAGCCGGGTCCGGGGCTCTGCCTTTCCCCCGCGAAAGCTATGAAGAGGTGATCCGTAAGTCCGGACGCGGCGTCGAAGCCTCGCTTCGGGCCTTCGGGGACGCCTACGACATTGCCACAGGGGCCGCACCTGCCCCGGTTGAGGAAGAGGCCAAACCCGCCGGCCCGATCACCGCGCTTCAGGTGCCCGCGAAATTCCGCGCCAAATGGTCCGCACTCGAAAGCCGCCTGACCGCCCTGCCCGCTGAGGTGCAGGATATGGCGGCGCTTGGTCTGAAAAAGGTCGTGGACTATCAGGACGTCGATTACGGAGCCGAGTATCTCGACATGGTCGAGCAAGCTGTCGCATTGGACGAAGCCACCTTTGATCTAAGCGTCAACGCCGCAAAATACTGCGCCCGTGCGCTGTGCTATGATGACCTCCTGCGCGTGGCCGATCTAAAAACGCGGGCCTCACGCATGGAACGGGTCAAAGGTGAAGTTGTGGTCAAAGACGATCAGGTGCTGCACCTGACCGAATATTTCCACCCGCGGTTCGAAGAGCTTGTGACAACGCTCCCCGCGGGTCTGGGAAAGTCGATGGCAAAGCGTAAAGGGCTTGAAGCTTGGTACACCAAGCGGTTCGATAAAGGCCGCCGTATTCGCACCGACAGCCTGTCAGGCTTTGCCATGCTCTGGTTCATCTCGTCCCTGCGCCCGATGCGCCGCAAACTGCTGCGTCACGAAAACGAAATGGCCCATGTCTCGGCTTGGTTTGGCGAGGTTTTGGCGACCGCCAAAACCGATCGCGCTCTAGCGTCAGAGCTTCTGACCAACTACCGCCTGATCAAAGGCTACTCCGACACCCATGCGCGAGGCCTGTCGAAATTCGCCCGGCTTATGGACGCCCGTGACATGCTTGCAGGTCGCTCAGACGCCGCCGACTGGATGCGCCGCCTGCGCACAGCTGCGCTGGCCGATGTCAAAGGCCACAAGCTGGACGAAGCGCTAGCGACGGTCAGAAGCTTCGCCGCCTGACGGCGAAGCACACCAAACCCCACAATTGAAAACGCCCCGATCGTAAGACCGGGGCGTTTTGTTTTTGGCCATTTAGAACCACGTAAGGGGATCAAGCGGCGGCGGGCACCAAGGCTATGACACGCAGCGGGCTACCGGACCCCGCCAGCACCTTGAGAGGTGCCGCAAAGACCAACGCACCCGTAAGCGGCAACGCCTCAAGATTGGCCAGACATTGCAGGCCGTATTTGCCAGCCCCGTGCAAGAAATGGTGCGCCGGATACGGCGGGTTCATATGCCCCGCCTGACCGCAATCGGTGCCGATGGTTTCGGTACCGAGGCCGATCACATTGCGCTCATTCACAAGGAACTGCACAGCATCCGCATCAGGCCCGGGCGTGTGCGCCCCGTCGGATTGCAAGTTGGCGTAATCCGCCCCCGTCTTGTGGCTCCAGCCAGTGCGCATGAACACCCAAGCGCCCGCCGGGATGACGCCTCTCTCGGCCTCCCATGCTTCGATGTGAGCGACGGTCAGCAGAAAATCAGAGTCGGCTGCGGACTCAGGCGTGCAATCGATTACACAGACCGGGGCCAACATCGGCTCGGTCGGCATCGTATCCACGGTGTTATTGGGCAGATCTCGGCCCGTGACCCAGTGTACTGGCGCGTCAAAGTGCGTGCCGGTGTGCTCGCCGAAACTCAAGTTGTTCCAGTACCACGCTGGCCCATCCCCATCGTAGCGCGAGATGCGCTCGATCTTCACGCCCCAGCTTTGGCCCAGTTCGGGCGGCATGACGATCGTAGGGTCATCCGGAGACAGGGTCCGGGTCAGGTCCACGATACGTACGGAGCCATCGCCCAGAGCGCCCCCAAGGGCTTTCAGAATATCCATGCCGAGCTCCTTACTCACGCCACATAAGGCGTTCGATTTCTTTCGGATTGCGAGCCATGCGCTGTTGGAAATCCTGCGCTTCCGGCCCGATGTAGAGATCTTCCAACCCTTCGTTCAGAGCCTTCAGAATGCCTTTGGCAATTGCCGCCGGAGCGGTTTTGGGCGGTGGCAGTGATTCAAACCACGGGTCCTCAATCGCGCCTGTGAATATGTTCATCACACGCACGCCGCCCTGTGCCATTTCCCCGCGCAAAGATTGCGCCAAGGAAAGTTCAGCCGCCTGCGCCGCCGAATAGGCAGCGTAAGCAGGACGGCCAGATTGCGCCCAGATGCTCAGCACGTTGACCCAAGCCGCGCCCGAGCGCACGCCATCGGCCCCACGGCCAGCAAGCGCGGGGCCAAAGAAATGCGCAAGCCGCATAAACCCGAGCGCCGAGATGTCCAACGCGTCCTTGGCCCGCAGCACCTGCCCCGTTTCGAACATCCGGCCGGGACGGAAATGAAACGCGTTGTGGACCAGAATTTCAGTCTTACCGCCAATGTCCGAGGCCAGATCTTTGACCGAGCGTTCGTCCCGCAAGTTCAGATCGACCAACATCACGCCGTCCATCGCCTCTAGCGCGTCAATCATCGGCGAAGGTTTCCAACGTTCCGCCACGCCGACCCGGATTTCATCCGCGCCTGCCTTTTGGAATTCTTTGACCAGCGGGATCGTTACCGGGCTACGCGCATCGGTAATCAGAACCCGGCGATATTTCGGCTGCGCAGTCAATTCACGCCACGCGGGATCGTCTTCAGCATTCGGTCCTCCTCCGGTTTCAGGATGAGCAAAGACCACAGCGTTTCCAGCGCGGTCGAGTTTGAGCGACAGGCGCACGCGGCCCGTGTCCGGGCAATCGCCATGCAGAATCGCCACCATCTCGACGCCCGCATCGGATTTAACCAAGCCCTGCCGCATCGGCGGGCGCTGGCGGTAATAGGGGTCGGCGGTGATGTCGATCACCGTAGCTGCAAGCAATTCGCCCCCACGCGGGGCGTCATCAAAGATCAGGTTCTGCCCCAAGCAATTGGGACACACATCGCGAACTGGATAGATGAAGGTGCCACAGCCCGTGCATTTTTGCAGAGCGAAACGCCCCTCGGCGGCACCGGGCAACAGGCCTAGCGACGGGACCGACCTTACATCGGGCGGCAAAAGCGGAAGGTGGGTGCGCGATAGCGGGTTCTTGCGACCCGGACGCTTGAGTTCCTGTGTCATGCGCGCTCCAGAATTACTGCGGACGAGGCCAGCCCGCGGTCATAGTTGATCATACCAAAGCCCAGTGCCAGCGCGCGCGAGGCGTCTTTGACCTGCGAGGGTCCAGCGGCATCGGTGAGTTGGCGGATATTTTCGACCAGCCCCATGTGGCCGCCAGCGGCCCCTGCCTGTCCAGACGACAATTGGCCTCCAGTGGTGTTTTGCGGAAAATCGCCTGCAATCGTCATGTCCTTGCTACGCACGAACTCAGGCCCTTCACCCTTGGCACAGAACCCCAGATCCTCGAACTGCATCATCGCGATCACTGGGTAATCGTCATAGGTTTGAACCACATCAATATCGTCCGGCGTGCATCCGGCCATGGCATAAAGCTCGTCCACGTCCCGTGCCCAGCCGCCTCGAATTTGAATCGGGTCTTCGGGATAAGCGTGGTGGCGTTCGATGGAGGAGGTGAGTTTGGCATAGGCCAGACCTTGGGCCTTGGCTGTCTCTTCCCGCATGACAAGGAACGCTTCGGCCCCGGCGCAGGGCATCACGCAGTCAAACAGATGCAGCGGGTCCGAGATCAGGCGCGCGTTCATGTACTCGTCAAGCGACAGCGGCTTGCGCAGCAAAGCCCGCGGATTCACCCCAGCGTTCGATCGCTGATCGATGCAGATCCGCGCAAAATCCTCACGGGTCGCACCGAAGCGGTTCATGTAATTACGGGTCAAAAGCGCAAAGCTGCCGTTCGCGCCACCTGCCCCAAACGGATAAACCGCGTCCTGCGCAAAGCGCGAGAAATTGGCGAGCGACTGACGGAACGTGTCCGGATGGTTTGTGTCGGCGGCGATACAGGCAACCACATCCGCGTCCCCTGCTTCAACTGCGCGGGCCGCCCTGCGAAGCGACACAGTCCCCGCAGCGCCGCCCAAAGGAACCGTGTCGAGAAAACGAACGGTCATGCCAAGGTGCTGCACCAAATTGACGCCGCTATCGGTGCCCGCGGTAAAGGACGACAGGGCCAGCCCATCCATATCCTTGTGCGAAATGCCAGACGCCTCGACCAATCCGCGCAAGGCAGCACCAGCCCACCAATGCATCGTTTCTATGGAAAACCGCTCGTACGGCAGGCTCACAGGCGCTGCCACTACGATATCGTCATAGGGTCTTCGCATGAACGGCCGTCCTTCCCGTTTCGAATCGAAACTCGAAATTTATTATAAGCTTAAAATTGTTTTGAGGCATTACGATCTAAAACACAACCCCTCCGAATTGCCCGGAAAGCGTTCCCGTCCCGCCTTTTAGCATGAATTAGCTGAGTAATTTGCTTCTTGAAGCCCGCAGCGTGGGCGGAGGTTATGAGCATTTGGGTTAGTGTCCGAGGTGAGCTACCCCCCTACAATTCAAACACTGACATAAGCTACGATTTGCAGTCTGCTGATCTTCGACGAGAAGGAGATCAAAGATGTCGAAACGAAGGAAGCACGCGCTTGAGTTTAAGGCGAAGGCCGCGCTGGAAGGCGAGGAGACAGCGGCCGAGCTTGCCGGCCGGTTCGGGGTGCAGATATCGATGCATAGGAAAGGCCGCTTCCTCGACAACATCTTCACCGAGAAGCTGTGGCGCACCCTGAAATACGAATGCGTTAACTTGCATCCCTGTCTGAAGTCAGCGGTTGCTGGACAGATTTGAGGATTTGATTAAGAGTTGGTTCTACTTTTCCGACCGATCGCAACCGCAATCAACTCGGCGTTGACGACTGTCGCCGTATGGGGTCGCGGTTGAAGTTTTTGAAGATCAGATATTGCGCATTCTCTCGGCCGAGCGCGCCAAACCATTGAGGGCAAAACGGGGCCATCCAAATGGCGTCGCCAGCTGCAACTGGATACCACTTTTCTCCAAGCCGATAGATGCCGCCACCTTTTAGCATCATGAGTGCATGTTCCATAAAATGGGTTTCGACATAAGGCAAAGACGCCCCTGGATCGAAGGTCATTATGTTGATCTCCATATCATATCCGGGACCGCCAGGTAGAAGATGCTGTACGTGAAGCTTATCGTCACCTTTGATCGGTGCTGCGGGTATTTTGGAGATCGAAGAAAAGAAAGCTGGAGGAACGGGCACATTCTTAATCGGGACGTAGCTTCGTTCGAGACAAAGGATCTCTGTTTGACTTTGGAGGTTGATTGTCGCCGCGGATTCAGGCGGCAGGCAGGCAAAACCGTCGACCTCGAGCACATAGCTTGATCCGGAAACATGAACCTCAGCGCATCCGCTACGCACCAGGAAAAAGCGGAGTCCGTCATGCGGTGGTGGCGGGATCTGCGTGGCGCTTTGAGCAGTTACGGAAAAGAAAGAAAACTGTGACCCGAGTGCGGGCGCAGAGAAATAAACGATATCGCAGTCGGGCCAGTGTGGAAGCTCGATCAATTCGTGGCTGTCCTGACAGATAAGAGCATGGGTCGATTGGACGTCCGACCGAGTTTCTCCGAGACGCGTGCGCATATAAAGGTCTTTCACAATTGTTTAATAAGAAGTGTGGGAGTAGCTGCAGCATTTATGACGATGGCAGCCGAGCCAAACCCGGCTGCCAATGTGTCCGGAGAGTTTAAATCACTCGCCGAAGTAGCGCGTTTCGTTGGCCTTGGCGCTTTCCACACGTAGGAGTTCGACCAGTTCGAGCGCGGCTTCGTCGTGGTTTTCCGTCATGTAGGTGTCAAAGGCGACACCTGTAACATCGCGCATCGCGGCACGATCCTCGGGTGCAAGCGCGGTGATTTCCATCTTGTCCACCAGCCCTGCAAGTCCGCGATCGGAAGCTTCGATGATCCGCGAGATACCCCGCGCAGCGCTCTCGCAAGATTGTGCCGCTGTATGTACGAGGTCTTTTTCCTCTTCTGTCAGATCGGCATAAAAGTCTTTGTTGAACATCATGACGAAGGGAGAATACAGGTGGTTTGTCAGGGTGATATATTGTTGAACTTCATCAAGATTAGCCGATACGAGGATCGGGATCGGGTTCATTTGCCCATCGATCACGCCCGTTTGCAGGCCTGAATACACCTCGGAGAACGCCAGAGGGTATGCCTCCATTCCGAGAGCATTCATGATCGCCTGATGCGAAGGCAGTGTCATTGTGCGCAAGCGGATGCCAGTCATATCTTCAAGCGAAGCAAGTGGTTTTTCAGAGTTGGAAACCACAAAGAGCCCGCCTGTGTCTGGGTATCCCAGAACCTCGACATCGCCGAGTGTCGCTTCGATATCCGCAGCGAGCGCTTTACCGAACGGGCCATTGAAGGTCGAATCCGCAGCACCGTTGTTTGCGAAGGCAAACGGCAAGTTCAAAACGTCGATACGCGGGTAGTATGATGCAAGCGCCCCAGCGGAAATATTCGAGACCTCGATCACACCATCCCGAACCAATTGCACGGCTTCACCAATCGTTCCGAGTTGACCGCCTGGGTAAATTTCTACCTTCAGGCTTCCGTTGCTACCAGTGTTCACGATACCCGCAAAGACAGACGCGCACGCATGGTTGGGATTGTCAAAAATCTCTCCGTTACTGTCGTGTGCGAAGCGGATGATTTTTTGCTCTGCGCTGGCGGCGACACCGCTGGATACGACTGTAAGAGCAGCCAGCCCAAAGGCTTTAAGTTGTTGTTTCATGTTGTTACCTCTCTGTTTTTAGTTGGTAGTTTTGTTTGGTTGGTTGGGTGGAAACAGGTGTACAAACGCACGACGTAAAACTGGATCTAGTTGGCAAATCCAAGCAATCGGGGGACGAACAGGGCCAGTCCTTCCCAATATGCAAAGATAAAGAGCACGGCGATTTCAGCGACGAGGAAAGGCCAGAGTTTGGCGGCGATACGTTCCAGCTTTTCGCCAGTAACCGACGCCAGAACAAACAGGCAGGCTCCGACGGGTGGGGTCATCAGCGAGATATTTAGCGCCAACACAAAGATGATCCCCGAATGGATCGGTTCGAGGCCGACCTCGTTTGCCAGAGGCACCAAGACCGGTGCAAGAATGATCAGGATTGCGGTGATATCCATAACCATTCCGATCACCAACAAGATCACTACGATGAGGAATATCACCACCAGCCGGTTCTCTGAGATCGAAAGCACCGCATCCGCTATTGCTTGGGGAATACGCTCAAAGCTCATCCACCAGCCCAAAAGGGACGCGAAGGCAATGATGGCAAAGATCACACCAGTGGTGCGCGCAGTGGCTAGGAGCATTTGATAAAGAGCACCCCAAGACAGGTTGCGATAGATGACTGCACCGACAAACAACGCATAGGCCACAGCTACGGAAGCAGCTTCGGTCGGCGTGACCACCCCGCCCAAAATTCCACCGAGAATAATGACGGGCATGATAAGAGCGAGGGCTGCGTCACGGACCGAGCGCAACAGTACTTTCAGGCTGACGCGCTTTTCAGCTGGCGGCAGATTATTGCGCGTCGCCCCAAGAGCAATGATGGCCATACAGACTGCGCAGATCACAAGCCCCGGGAGTATACCAGCAGCGAACAGACCGCCGATGGATACGCCCATCAACGACCCATAGACCACCATCAAGCCCGAGGGCGGAATTGTGGGCCCTATGATCGAACCCGCAGCCGTGACGGCCGCCGCATAGTCGCGTCGATAGCCGTTACGGACCATTTCAGGCACAAGTGTCTTGCCGAATGCGGCAGCATCCGCCGTTGCAGCCCCTGTCAATCCAGAGAACAGCACGGACGCGACCATGTTGGCATGCGCCAATCCACCGCGGAAATGGCCAACCAGCACATGAGCCAGTCGCATCAATTGTCGGGTAATCCCGATGTGGTTCATGATCTCACCCGCTAGGATGAAGAACGGCATTGCAAGAAAGGTGAATGAATCCATTCCTGTGAAGAGCTTTGAAACGCCCGCCAGCATAAATCTCGGATTGTCCAATTGGATCAGACCGGCCAACCCAGCGAGACCGATGGCAAAGGCGATCGGCATGCCGATTGCTAGAAAACCGAAGAAAACGAATGCAATTGCCATGGTTAAACCTCCTGTGCCTGGTCTGCGACGGCGTAGTCGCCGCGATCACGGATCATGCTCAACACGAGTTGGAGTGACGTAACTGCAGCCGCTACAGGCACCGCAGCGAAAGCTGGCGCCATGGACATTCCGAAAATCAAGGCAAAGCGCGACGCGCCACTAATCGCGAACTGGACGCCGTACCAAAACGTCCAAAGCAACAATGCCAAAGCGGCCAAGTCGCAAAACACAAGAAGCGAGCGGCGCAACGGTCGGGGCAAGCGATCTATGAGAACAGTAAGACCGATATGTTCGCGCCGCGCGACCCCGCAGGAGATTGCGAGCAACGCCACCCAGATCATCAAGTACCGTGCCATAATTTCGGGCCACGGTAATTGCCAATGAAAGAAGTAGCGATCGAGAACGCCTATCCAGACATCAAGCACCAGCGCCGCGAGAAGCAGCACGACGAAAGCCTCGACTATACTATTCAGCCCCTTCGAAAGTCTCGCTGCAATCCTTCGCATAGCGGTCTCCATATAACTTGGACTACCTTGGCTCCGCGCAAGAAAGCTGGCGCCAGTGGTGTGTGACTGGGCGAATGTTTTGGTTTCGCCCGATGCTTTAGTCATAGGGACGAAAAATTTTGGAAGCCGAGCATTTTTTAAAGTGCTTAGCGTAGCCTTAAAGAGTACGCTAAAAATACCTATGGACTAACCTTCGGATAGAAAACAAAAAAATGTTACACTCAAGTCTACTCTCTCAACTTGAAGAGGTGGCGCATCGTGGATCAATTCGAGCAGCTGCTGAAGTTTTAAACGTTTCTGCCTCATCTATTAATCGAAGAATCCTGCGACTCGAGGAAGAGGTGGGCGCGCCGCTCTTTGATCGACATGCTGGCGGAATGCGGATGACTGGCATCGGAGAGGTTGTACTGGCCCATGTGCGCCAGACCCTTTTGGATCATGAGCGGATGCGAAGACGTATTCGCGAGATGATCGGCACCGAAGGTCCAAGGGTGCGGATATCGGCAATGCACGGCATGACCGCTGGAGTGATCCCATCGTTCTTAAGGCTTTTCAGGTCCCGACATCCTGAAATCAATGTAACCGTTCGCAGTCAGGCCGAGGCATTGATCGAGCGTGACCTAGCAACAGGTGAATGTGATCTTGGGCTAGGGTATTCGTGGCCAAGTGGCGCAGGTATACCCGCGAAATGGGTGTTTACGGCCCGATTGGGCGCAGTCATGTCGCGTGATCACCCGCTGGCGGGGCATCATGTTGTCCGCTTGGCTGACATCGCGGATCAACCCATAGCGCTGCCAGATGAATCCGTAGCAATCAACCTAATGGTGACGGAAGCATTTGCCGCAGCAGGCTATCCCCTGCGTCCAATCATTCTGTCCAACTCAATTGAGCTTTTGAAATCCATGGCCCGCGCTGGCGAGGCTATGACCTTTCTAAGCCGGATCGACGTCGACGAGGATTTAGCTGATGGGCAGCTCGTATGTGTGCCCATTCACGCAGGCGACATTGCAAGCCACGAATTGCGCATTGGGCGTCGAAAGGACAGCAATCAGGATCACGCAATTACTCTGGCAGAGGATTGCATGCGCGAAGTGATTTCCCGCATCGAGCGACCTCGCCCCGACCCTGCCGAATTCATTGATGTATAAATAGACTGGTCGCGGGCCTGTTTGTCGCCGCGCCAATTCTCTGAGCGCTGGCTGTAATCGCGTCCGCGCCACAGATTTATGGGTGCAAGAGAAGTCCTAGTGCGGGACAATGAAACGAACGAGAATTACGGACGAACAGATCACCGGCATCCTTCCGCTGCCAGATACTGAAACCGATCTAACATATGATTAATGCCAATCAGCGCGTGTAAGGTCCATTTTTTACCGCTGCATGATAAAATGATCCAAATTCGGCAGCAGCTACGTATCCCTTTCACATGCAAACAAGCATGAACAGAAAAAGGGAAGGCAATCTGATGAAAACTATCCGCAAATTTACCGCTGTCGTGGCAACCTTCATGACAATGGGTGCCGCCGTGAGCGCGGCAGACATCGTCGAAATCGCATCGGGTGACGAGCGCTTCTCGACACTCGTGGCTGCGGTCAGCGCCGCTGGCCTGGTAGAGACGCTGCAGGGTCCTGGTCCGTTTACAGTATATGCGCCAGTGAACGACGCTTTTGCTGCGCTGCCTGAGGGCACTGTGGAAACTCTGTTGGAGCCCGAGAATAAAGGCCAGTTGACCAATATCCTCCTTTACCATGTCGATGACCGCAAACTGACCGCCGAGATGATCCCGAACGGTTCAAACTATTTCAAGCCGGTGCTGGCTTCAGAGCGGTTGTGCATCACAAAAGACTCGTCAGGCGTGTCGATCGCCGATGGCACCGGTGAAAGCGCGAACGTGATCATCGCAAATATCGAGGCCGACAACGGTGTGATCCATGTGATCGACAAGGTTCTGCTGCCTGGCACCCGTCCAGCCTGTCACTGAGGAAATTCCTTTATCGACAAAAGGCCCCGGCTAAGCTGGGGCCTTTTTTGGTTAACGCACACTGAATAGCCCCTAGTTTCTTAGGCGCCTTGCAGCTTCCGTTGTTGCTGTCTTTCGAAGTCTGCTGGTGACAACATCCCATTTCTAGCGTGCTTGCGCTTTGGGTTGTAGAACATCTCGATGTAATCGAACACATCGGATCTTGCGTCTTCTCTGGTTTTGTATGTCCTGCGCCGGATGCGTTCGCGTTTGAGCAGGTTAAAGAAGCTCTCGGCCACGGCACTCGACCATTGTTCTTGAACCAATGGCGAACAAGGTCTCGTTCATGACAATTCCCACGACGGCTCATGCTGTGTTCCAGATTGTGATGTTTGAGAAACGACGCCCAATCAATACTTGTGAATTGTGATCCTTGATCGGAATGCATCAGAACCTTGCTCGTTGGTTTGCGCCTCCAAACAGCCATCAGCAGCGCCTGTAGCACAAGGTCTGTTGGCTGCCTGTTTTGCACAGACCATCCCACAATACGCCGTGCAAACAGATCGATCACAACAGCCAAATACGAGAACCCTTCGTGTGTTTTGATGTAGGTAATGTTTGTGACCCAGGCCTTGTTGGGTGCCTCGACATCGAATTGACGATCAAGCGTATTGTCAACGACGACTGATGGCTTGCCACCATACTTTCCGGGGCGACGTTTGTATCCGATTTGTGCGGATATCCCAGCCAGTCTGGCCAATCGGGCCACACGGTTTGAACAGCACGTCTCACCTAGATCGCAGAGATCGTCGTGCAGTTTACGGTAACCATAAATGTTGCCGTTTTCTTTCCAAGCATCCTTGATTAACTTCGTCTGGCGTTCATCTTCCTGCACATGTTGGCTTAACGGATTATTAACCCATGCATAGAAACCGCTCGGATGCAGCCGCAAGCAACGACACATCGCGCGAACCGAAAACAACGGACGATGCTCGACGATAAACGCATACCTCACTTTGCATCCCTGGCGAAGTACGCGTTCGACCATTGTCCTCGGACCAATGGCGGAAAATGGTCTCACCCTTTTTTAAGATATCGCGCTCCTCAGATACGCGGGCCAGCTCCCTCTTCAGCCGCCTGATCTCGGCTGCCTGCTCTGTGCTTTCGTTGAGCTGTTTGCGCGGCTGCGAGAACTGGGCCTTCCAAGTGTAGAGCGACTTTGTGCTGATCCCCAGCCGCTCCGAAACCTCTGCAACCGAGTAACCTCGGTCCACCACCTGCGCGACCGCGTCACGCTTGAACTCATCTGTAAATCTAATCCCTGACATCACTGTCTCCTTGCTTCCAAAATTACCAAGCAAGGCGTCTACAAATCTAGGGGCTATTCAGATCTTGATGCCCAGATCGAAGCCTTTGTCGTCCACTACATTCATCAACGCTACCATGAGAGCATCAACAACGTCGCACTCGCAGATGTCTACTTCGGGCGTGACAAAACCATTCTACAACGACGTGAAAGGATCAAACGGAAGATACTCGAAATGCGGCACTTGTATCAAAGGCCACGCGCCGCATAATCAAACCAACCAAATGAGCCGAAATCTCTCTTAATTTAGGCCGCCATTGGTGCTAAAAAACTCTGACGATGGACGGTCGGCAGTCGAATGGTTCGCTGCAACATGCGGGAGGTATAACATTGGTCAAAGCACTTGTTCTCGAAGAAAAAGGAATACTCAATATTCGGGACATCCCCTTGGAGCAGGCCTTGGGGCCTGCCGATGTTCGGATCGGCATTCGCACAGTCGGTGTCTGCGGCTCTGATGTTCATTACTATACGCATGGGAAAATTGGGCCTTTCGTCGTTAACGAGCCGATGATTCTCGGGCACGAAGCGGCGGGCGTTGTCCTTGAGACAGGTGCGGACGTGACGCATTTAAAGGTCGGCGATCGGGTCTGCATGGAGCCGGGCATTCCCGACTTAACGTCCCGAGCGTCGAAGTTGGGGATCTACAACGTTGATCCGTCGGTCAGCTTCTGGGCCACCCCGCCCGTTCATGGGTGTTTGACGCCTGAAGTCATTCACCCTGCAGCGTTCACTTATCAACTGCCCGACCATGTAAGCTTTGCCGAAGGGGCAATGGTCGAGCCCTTCGCCATCGGGATGCAAAGTGCGCTGCGTGCGCGTATCCAGCCCGGCGATATCGCGGTTGTAACGGGTGCGGGCCCCATCGGAATGATGACGGCTTTGGCCGCTTTGGCGGGGGGATGCGCCAAAGTTTATGTTGCCGATCTCGCGCAACCCAAACTGGACATCCTCGGTGCCTATGAGGGCATCGAAACGATCAATATCCGCCAAAAGTCTGCCGCCGAAGCCATCACCGAGGCTACCGACGGCTGGGGTGCAGATGTTGTATTCGAATGCTCAGGCGCCGCGCCCGCCATTCTTGGACTGCCTGCGCTCGCGCGTCCTGGTGGGGCTGTGGTGCTCGTCGGAATGCCTGTTGATCCCGTGCCAGTAGATATCGTCGGGATGCAGGCGAAAGAACTCAGGATCGAAACGGTCTTCCGCTACGCAAATATCTATGATCGGGCCATTGCGTTGCTCGCTGCGGGCAAAGTGGATCTCAAACCGCTGATTTCGGCCACGCTGCCGTTCAAGGACAGCATCGCCGCCTTTAATCGAGCTGTTGAGGGACGTGAGACAGATGTGAAAATCCAGATTGATATGGGAGGGGTCTGAAGCCGTAGTATGCCCTGCGTGCGAAACGACCTTTCTTCTCTGCAATCGAAGCCACAAACCATCGGGGTCATGCTCATCATGCCCCCGATGGGGCAAAGCCACCAACTTTTCCAACGCATTCACATACCCGTGCCCCCCCCCTGTGTTCATGGGGGCTTTAACCTGTGCGTTTTCTCGAAATCTAGCACCACACAGAGATAAAAAGGAAAGCCCGCTTAGCGGGCTTTCCTTGATAGCACCCCAACAAATCAGGGCCATACGTCAGATATCAAAATTCGACGGCAAGACGATCATTTCGCGAATGGTCACATTGCGCGGCCCCGTGAGCATTGTAACATAGACGGGCCCGCGGGACACTTGTGAGGTTACTGTAGCTTGTCTCTGAGAACTGCGTAGGGGGTCTGGCCGTTGTAGGCACCGTGAGGTCGAGCGAAGTTGTAGAGCCGTTCCCATTGTTCCAGCTTGGCCTCTAAGTCGACGTCACTTTTGCAACCGAGGAGCTGATAGAACTCCTGTGATCCTGACCTGCCACTGACCCTTCATCCAGCCGCGACCGGAGTTCAGTGGCTGTTTACGCCATTTGGCGCGAGGTTAGCAATCGCCCGACGCGCGAAGCTTTCATCTCGCGCAGCAGGTCAACTTCTTCTCCGTCACAGGGGAAGATTTTAGTCCGCCGTTGGAAGCTAAGGCTGAGATGCCAACTTGTATTCAGTAAGAATCAGCAAATCGTATTGCCACCATCAAGCATCAGGTTAGCGCCATTAATCATGGCAGCCCGTTCGCTGGCTAAAAATAGCGCGGCGCTTGACACTTCTTCAGGTTGTGCAAAACGGCCAACAGGAATTTCGGCGCGCGCTTTCTCGCCCTTTTCGCCAGACCAGCCGACCAAAGCAAGCTCTGTTTCGACAACCGTAGGTGAGATTGCATTTGCTGTAATGCCTCGCCGTCCCCACTCTAGCGCAAGACAATTAGTCATCCCGATCAACCCAGCTTTGCTGGCCGAATAGGCGACGTGGTCTTCAATGCCAATCACGGCAGCTTGGGATGCAACAGTGATGATTCTGCCCCAACTATTCTTAAACATATGTGGTGCAACAGCGCGGGAGCATAAATACGGGCCACGCAAATTCACGGCCATTGTTAGATCCCAGTCAGTAACAGAGAGATCTTCTGCTGGAGCGAGGCGGCCAATCCCTGCATTATTGATTAAAATATCAATTCTACCGAAATACGTGGCAACTTCGGCAATTATCCGATCTACTTCTGCTGCGTTGCTGACATCACAAATCCATCCCTTGTGCGCACCACCAATATGAGATGCGACCTCGGTCACTATCGGGTCAATATCCAGCAAGGCGACGCTTGCGCCTCCATTCGCAAAGGCCTCTGCTGTTGCAAGGCCTATTCCCGCGGCAGCACCAGTCACCACGACAACGCGCCCATTGAATTCATTCGTTTCAGCTTTCTTCGTCGCCATTTTCGAAGCCACCTTAATAAGTTCGAGGTAGAGGCATGCATTATGCCTCTACCAGTTTGCAAATTTTACTTCAGAAAGTCAGCGGCGTTTTCGCTGGTAATGAACGTCCATGGAACGGAATATAGTTTATCCGTTCCATCACCCCATGGCATGCTCTCAGCGTAGGTATCCCAAATTACGGATTGAGGTTCATATCCGGAACCGATCAAGTGGCGCAATGTGATATCCAACGCGCCCTGAGCCTGTGCCAAAGAATCTTGTGCGATAGTCATCACCATTTCACCTTCGCTTACGGCGACAATCGCATCGGTTACACCGTCAATGCCTGCGACAGGAATAGTTTCAGGATCAATCCCCGCAGCCTTCATCGCAGCAATTGCACCAAGACCCATCTCATCGTTTTGAGCGATGACACCTTTGATCTGGCCAGGATAGGCTGTCAGCCAGTTTTGCATCAATGCAAAAGCTTCAGATCTTGACCAATTTGCGGTTTTGGCCTCTAAGAGTTCAATTTCGCTGTGCTGTGCAAGTACTTCGTCAATGCCTTGACCTCGTTGAATTGCTCCTAGCTGACCGACTGGTCCTTGGAAAACAACAACTCCTCCACCGTCAGGCAAGTTTTCAATTACAGCTTGTGCAACACGACGACCAGCTTCGACATCGTCAGACCCGATATAGGACACACTAAGATCCGTGTCACATGGGCCGTTCGACCCTATCACAGGTAAATTTGCATCAAGTGCGCGTTGAATAACACCTGCGCAAGCATTTGAATCAATTGGGACATAGATCGCAGCATCGTACTGCTGTGTGATCATGTTATCAAATTGTGCGCTTTGCGTCGATTGGTCGTATCGTCCATCAAAGATGTTAAGATCAACCAGCCCAGATGCGATAGCTGGATGGCTCTCCAGATCTTTGGACCAGCGCTGTGCATATTCGTTTTGGAGCCCGTAAACCGCGCCACCAACACGCCAAGATTCTTGGGCCTGTACCGCAGATGCCGATGCGAACAATGTGCCCGCTACCACAAGCGGTGAGAGCAAGGATCGTGTATTCAGTTTCATTTTAACTTCCTCCAAGTCAGGTCCTGCGCCCTCTCGATATGATATCGAGAAAGACAGCGAGGACGATTACTGCACCCTTAATGACGGGTTGCAGATTCGATGAGGCGCCGACGAGATCGAGGCCATTATTGATGATGCCGATTAAAAGAACGCCAAAAAGGGTTCCGATGATGCTACCGCGCCCACCTGAAAGACTGGTTCCGCCGATAACGACCGCTGCGATTGCATCCAATTCATATCCAACGCCAGTTTGGACCTGAGCCGAGCTATTCAACGCAGTAATAACGGTACCCGCGATCCCTGCATAAGCACCGCATATTACGTAGACCCCGAATTGGATCCACTTAGTCCGAACTCCGCTAACCCTCGCGCTTTTCTCATTGCCTCCAACGGCATAGACATAGCGTCCGAATTTACTATATTTCAGAACAATTCCAGCCAGTGTCAGCATAGACAGGAACATAATGACCGGAATGGGAATGCCCAAAATGCGGCCAATCCCTAAATCTACAAAGTCGGAACTAAGAGATGAAATCGGCATACCGTCATTGTACACACGGGTAAGCCCGCGGGCCGCACTCAACATGCCAAGCGTAGCGACAAAGGCAGGAATAGTAAGAAACGCTATCAAGGCCCCGTTGATCGCACCCACGGCGATGCCCGCAAGCACCCCTGCGCCGACACCGACCCATACGGGGAAGCCGGCTTCTCGGGTGACAAAACTCGCAGCAACGATGCCCGCAAAGGCAAGCACGGACCCAACCGAAAGGTCAATGCCGCCATTGAGGATGACAAAGGTCATACCTGTAGCCAACAGGCCATTTACTGAGACTTGCAACATGACATTGCGCAGGTTGCCTGTGGTCAAAAAATACTGATTGGAAAAAGACATGATTATAAAAACGGCAAGAAAGGCGAATATGATCCCATATCTCCCGAATAACACCTTCAGGCGTTGTTTCAGGTCCCCGTTCACTGTGATGTCAGGTACTTTTGTCATTTTATGTTGCCAACTCTGTAAGGTTTGCATGCGTGGCTTCATCGCCGTTCACCATTCCAGCCAGTGCGCCATCTCGGAACACAAGAATGCGGTCGCTGACCTGCAGGATTTCATCCAACTCGGATGAGACCACGATAGCTCCGTTGTCCCGAGCCACGAAATCTTCGATCAGTTTGAAAATCTGTTGCTTTGCCCCCTCGTCTACGCCGCGAGTTGGTTCATCACACAACAAAAGTCGGGGTTCTGTTAGTAAGCATCGGGCAAAAACAACCTTTTGTTGATTTCCGCCACTCAGACTTTCGGTCAAAAGATCTTGAGATGCGGTTTTGATCTGCAATAGTTTGATCATCTTTGCCACCTCCTGCCGCTCCCGTTCTCTCAAAACAAAGCCGAAGCGACTGAAAGAACTCAAAGAAGACAGAGCAATATTCTCACGGACAGAGCGGCATCCAACCAACCCAGTTTCCTTGCGATCTTCGGTAATTAGAGCGATCCTATGGTGCTGCGCATCCCGAGGAGACGTTATTGTTACCTTTTCACCATGAAGGAACATTTCGCCCTCATCGAAGGGCGATAGCCCATAGAGACAGTTCAAAAATTCACTTCTTCCCGATCCAACAAGCCCGTAGACGCCCAAAATTTCACCACTGGATAGCGATAGACTTATGTTGTGAAATTCGTTCCGGCGAACGGCTCCTTTGACTTCTAAGATTTTATCTATTCTCGCTTCACGAGGCTGAGCTACATGTCGGTGCAATGGGCGCCCGACAATTAACTGAACTAATGTGTGGCGATCTAAATCAGCCATATTTCCAGATTGAACGAACTTTCCATCACGAAAAATTGTATATTCATCACAAATTTCGAAAAGTTCGCTTAGTCGGTGCGAGACATAGATGATCCCGACCCCGTGAGATTTCAGGCCCTGGATTGCCTGAAAGAGCATTTGTGTATCTGCCTCACCTAGCGCAGATGTCGGTTCATCCATGATTAGAATTTTCGCGTCACAATTGATCGCGCGCGCTACTTCGACCAGTTGTTTTCGAGCGACGCTAAGGCTGCTGATCAACGCATTTGCAGCAATCGGGAAACCAAGGCGGTCAAGTAGTTCCTGTCCGCGCTTCGTGATTTCTTTGTAGTTTATAGCACCTAAACGCGTGGGTTCGCGGCCTAATGCAATATTTTCTGCGACCGTTAAATCTTCCACAAGGCTTAATTCTTGAGTGATGATCGCAATTGAGGCATCAAGCGCGTCGGAGGGGCTGTTGATGTTTGTCAGCGTCCCGTTGATGTAAATTTCACCGGAATCAGATGCTGTTAACCCCATCAGGATGTTTAGAAATGTGGATTTCCCAGCACCATTTCCGCCGCAAAGCGCATGAACTTTACCAGACTGCACCGCAATTTCACCATTGGTAAGTGCTGGCACTCCGTTGTAGCTTTTGGCGACACCTTTCGCCTGTAAAAGTAAATTTCCCATGCTCCCTCCCCAGAGCTATTTCAAACGCAAACACGCAGTACGAATTTTATCTCGTGAACGCCTGTACGTTGCCTGCATCAACGTTAATGATGTTGCCCGTTGATTTGGCCGATTGCTCCGAGGCGAAGAAATAAGCAGCTTCAGCGATGTCTTCGGGAAGGACCGAACGTTTTAACATAGAGCGATCCCGATACATCTCTTCCAACCCGTCTTTATTCGTCCCATAAGTACCCGCTCGTTGGTCGAGCCATTCACCCTCCCAAATTTTAGACCCTTTCAACACCGCATCTGGATTTACCACATTCACCCGTACGCCCATCGGTGCGCCTTCCAACGCTAGACACCGCGCCAGGTGAATTTCTGAAGCTTTAGCGGTGCAATACGCCGATGCATTCGGGGATGCAGCAAGACCGTTCTTCGAGGCCACAAAGACGACAGAACCACCTATGTTTTGCACCTTGAACAGTTTGAATGCCTGTCTACTAACAAGGAAATACCCAGTAGACAGGATCGCCATATTCTTGTTCCACAATTCCAACGTCGTGTCCTCTACTGGCGCTGAACTGGCGATGCCTGCGTTTGACACCAGAATGTCGATACCGCCAAATTCAACGGCAACATCGGCATAGGATGTGATAACCGCGTTCTCATCTGTGACGTTCATGTTCACAGTACGAACCACGTCTGCGGAATAGCGCTGTGCGAGGGTGGCGGCTGTTTCAGCTAAGGCTGCATCATCGATATCAGCCAGCACCACACAAGCGCCTTCGCGCAGATAGCGTTCTGCGGTTGCGGATCCGATTCCACCTGCTCCGCCCGTGATGAGCGCCACGCGACCAGCCATGGATTTGGGTGCGGGCATCCGTTGCAGTTTAGCTTCTTCCAAAAGCCAGTACTCGATATCAAATGCTTCTTGCTCAGGCAGACCTTGATATTCCGACACTGCATCGGCATTGCGCATAACGTTGATCGCGTTGACGTAGAATTCTGCGGATATACGCGCAGTAGCTTTATCTTTAGCAAAAGTTATCATGCCAACGCCGGGGATCAGGTACACGACCGCATTCGGGTCGCGGATCGCAGGACTGTCGTCACGTTTACAGCGGTCATAATAAGCTTGATAGCTTTCACGGTAGGCTGTTACAGCATCGGATAGGCCACTCAAGGTCGCTTCAATGTCCGGTCTGGCTGGATCGAAATCCACAACCAGTGGTTGGATCTTTGTTCGTAAAAAATGGTCCGGGCATGATGTGCCCAGAGATGCAAGGCGCTCCATATCTCGCGCATTGACGAATTCCAGCACAGCGTCACTGTCGGTGAAATGTCCAATCATATGCTGTTGGGTCGACACCATGCCACGGATCGCAGGCATCAGACGAGCGGCAACTGCGCGGCGATCTTCGACACTCAGGCTTTGATGCTTAGCCCCCCCGAACACTGGCTTTCCAGCGGTCTGCGCAGCAAACCAGTCCATTGCTTTTTGAATGATTTTTAGCGTCAACTCATAGCATTCCTGCGCATCGTCTGCCCAAGTAAACAGTCCATGGCTTTCTAGTACGACCCCTTTTGCGTCAGGATTATTTGCGCAGAAATTCGACAGCCACAATCCAAGTTCAAAACCAGGTTTTTTCCATGGCAACCAACCGATGGTATCACCAAAAATCTGCTGAGTAAGTTCCTTGCTGTTCTTGGCTGCCGCAATCGCGATGATGGCATCTGGGTGCATGTGATCAACATGCTTGGCGGGAATGTAGGCATGCAATGGGGTGTCGATACTAGCTGCCCGCGGATTTAAATTGAACGTACAATGGGGGAGGTAAGCAACCATCTCGTCCTCAAATTCCACCCCGCGATAGATGCCACGTAACGCGTTTAGCTTATCCATATATAGCGTTGAAAACCCGTCCATCTTGATGGACCCTAAATCCCCGCCAGACCCTTTGACCCAAAGGACCTCCACCATGCCCCCAGACACGGGATCCTTCTCCATGACCTTGGCGGAAGTGTTGCCGCCCCCATAGTTCGTAATTCTTTTGTCCAACCCCAAAAGGTTCGATCGATACAGAAGCTTTTCGGCTTCTCCCATTTCATCTGAAAGAGAGGTATTCCATTTATTTTCAAGGCTCTGAACAGAAGTAGAAGATGTCATTTTCGCTCCGTAGGTGGCGGATAATATGCACTTTGCCCAATCAAGTTGCGTCTTCACCCCCCCTCTGTCAATCACAAATAATCAAAAAACATCAAATTAAATCGCTTTTGAAGGTTCATGACTGAAAATGACGGCCGCGCGCTTGACAAGAAGCGCGAGTTTGCGGCACAAGAATTTTGACAAAAGGGACAACTCATGCACGAAAAAGACCGCCACCGCGTTATTCTATCCGCCGTACAGGATCGAGCACTAGTGACTGTGGTTGAGCTATGTGCGCTAACGGGTGCGTCAGAGGCGACGGTACGCCGCGACATCAATGCGCTTGATGGTCAAAAGCTGTTGCGCCGTGTTCGCGGTGGAGTCGAGGCTTTGAGCACTAAACCCTTTGTCGGGCTAGCTGGGAGGCCATTCAGCGTCAACGAACGCATGAAAATTGTTGAAAAACAGGCCATTGCCACCGCCGCTGTAGAGCTTTGTAAAGATGGAGAGCCTATCATCATTAACGGCGGAACAACAACTTTTCAAATGGTCCACCCACTGGCTTCGCGGCGTATGCAAGTCTTCACAAATTCATTCCCAATCGCCGAACATTTGCTGAAGAATACTTCGAACACAGTAATGTTGTCTGGAGGGATCGTCTATCGTGAGCAAAACATCATCCTGTCTCCTTTTGAGGGTGATGTGACCCGCAACTTTTATGCAAAACGTATGTTCATGGGGGCATCGGGCATTGGGCCTCTGGGCCTGATGGAGCAAGATCCACTTCTGATTCAGGCCGAGGAAAAACTGATAAGGCAGGCCGAAGAGCTAATTGTGTTGGCCGACAGCTCAAAATTTAAAAATCGTTCCAGCCTTGTACTCTGTCCGCTCGATCAGATTGATACGATCATCACCGATGACGGCATTGATGACCGTGCAGCAGCCATGCTGGATGCAGCAGATGTCACACTGACTGTAGTTCCCACAAACGTTGCCCCAAAAGAAAGCGCGGCGTCACGGCCAGCCTGACGCAAACTAATTATCAAGGAAGATCCATGGCTGATCTGCGCCATATTGCCGTTATTGATATCGGAAAAACCAATGCGAAACTAGCGCTTGTTGACCTCGAAACGTTACGCGAGATTGCTGTTGTCACACGTCCGAACATTGTCTTGGCGGGTCCGCCATGGGCACATTTTGACGCCGATGGGCATTGGGAGTTTTTACTAGCGTCGCTCAAGTCTTTTCATAAGGATTATGCTATTGACGCAATTTCGATTACGACCCACGGGGCGTGCATAGCGCTAATTGACAAAAACCATAATCTTGCTGCCCCGATCCTCGATTATGAACACCCAATTCCTGAAGCAATCGCTAGCGACTATGATAAACTGCGCCCAGACTTCAGCCAAACTGGGTCCCCTCGACTTTCCGGAGGTCTTAACGTTGGAGCACAGCTCTTTTTTCAGTTTAAGAAAGACCCAGAACTCTTTCATCGAACACACAAAATTGTAGGGTACCCGCAATATTGGGGGCTTCGACTTACAGGCGAATTAGCATGCGACGCTACCTCGATCGGGTGTCATACTGATTTGTGGCAGCCACAAGACCGAACATTTTCTGAGTTGGTAAATTCGCTTGGGTTGCGGGATAAAATTGCCCCAATCCGAAAATCCAATGATATTTTGGGAAATATATCGATAGATGTTGCAAACAAAACAGGGCTGTCGCCCAGTACACCAGTAGCTGTTGGCATCCATGATTCAAACGCGTCGTTGTATCCCCATATCTTATCGCAACCCAAGCCATTTTCTGTTGTCTCGACAGGAACCTGGGTCGTCGCGATGGCAGTTGGCGGCACTCCTCCTCGTCTCGCTCCTAACCACGACACTCTTATTAATGTGAATGCATTTGGTGAGCCAGTTCCGTCAGCACGATTTATGGGGGGGCGTGAATATGAACGCATTTTGGCCGGACAAGCTGCAACACCAACACCTGAAAATATCACAAAGGTGTTAGAGACCCCTTTGATGCTCTTGCCAGCCGTAGATCCTTCTACAGGGCCGTTTCAAGGTCAACAGATGTGTTGGATAGGAACGGAGCCACAGTTAGGCACAGGTGAACGTGCTGCCGCTTTGTCATTTTATCTTGCTATGATGGCAAATACCTGTTTGTCGCTAATCGGTGCGGACGGGCCGATAATAATTGAGGGTCCGTTTGCCCGCAATGATGAGTTTAAACGAATGCTAATCGCAGCCTCTGGCCGAGCTGTCATTCAAAGTGATGCATCAACCGGTACAGCAATCGGAGCGGCGCTTTTATTTGGCAAGTCAACCAGGAAGCCCCGTCTCGTTGACGCCACATCGGCGGAATCTCCACCATTATGGAAGCGGTACGCAGACCAATGGAATCGTTACTCGCCCCCTCTTGAGGAAAAGTAATAGGCCTGTGGATAGAAATACCCCACAATCGCCCCAAGCTGGCGGCGCGCATGGTAAGAGGTCATCTCGTTTTTCGCCTTTCCACCAGCGATGCGCAAAATCATCTACACAACAGATGCAATTGAACGCCTGAACAGGATGATCCGCAAAACCACCAAAACGCGCGGAAGCTTTTAGACCGACGAAGCCGCAGCAACCAAGCTAATCTATCTGACCCCCAACCAGTTCGAAGAAAGGAACGCCGCGCCCCGGTCAAAAATAGCTGCTTGACCGGTCCAGCCCGAGGGGCGCACTCCACCTAACGGCCCACTTTTGGGCCGTCCTTGACAATTTCCTAGCATGCCTTTTCAAGCAAATGCCATCCGAAGGTCAGACCAGACACGCATTCTTTAAACGCCAGCGGCTCTGAACACGGTTCCTGTCACCTTAAGCGACGTGGCCTGCCGCGAAATATCACCAGCAAGCTAAAGCCTACCTGTTTCAAGAAATTCTCTGAATCAGCAGAAATACAGGTTCCCCTAACAGCCATCGCGACGGAAAAGGGTAGCGATGCTCTCCTCGCCACCCAGCAATACGTATCTGACCTGCCACGAGATTTTTCTCCACCATCGACTGGTCTCCCCTCGTAACCGCCTCATTGATACCGCGGGTTATGCTGCTTGAGTGTCAGCTCTCGAGGCGTGAGGCTTCCAATTCCACGGCAACAACTCTTCAAGCCGGTTGATCTTGTGATCGTGGATGCGGTCGAGGATGTCGGCTAGATAGGCTTGTGGATCGAGACCATTCAGCTTGGCGGTTTCAATGATGGTCATGGCCCGCGCGAGGGTCTCCGCGCCCGTGTCGGCTCCGGCGAATAGCCAGTTTTTCCTGCCAATGCCAATCGGGCGCAGGGCGCGTTCGGCTGGATTGTTGTCTATAGCCACACGGCCGTCCGTCAGGAACAGGCAGAATGCACCCCGCCGAGACAACCCATAGCGGAACGCTTTTGCGAGATTGCTTTTGCCAGGAAGACGCAAGAGTTGCTGTTCGGACCAGGCGAAGAAGGCTTCGACCTGTGGCGCGCTGTGTTTTTGACGCGCCGCATGACGGACATCTGCGGGCCGCCCGTTGATCTCGCGCTCGATGTCATAGATCTTGCCAATCCGGTCGATGGCTTCGCGGGCAATCGCAGATTTGGTCTTCTGCCATTCATCATGGAAGTCCCGCCGCCAGTGCGCCCAGCACGCCGCCTCGCGCAGGCGCTTTGAACCGTCAGCTTCCGGCTCATACAGTTTGGCATAGCCTTTATAGCCGTCGGCCTGAAGGATGCCCCGGGTCCCGGAGAGGTGCTTATGCACGTGCTCCTCTTTCCAGTCAGGAGCAAAGGCATAAGTTGCGGCGGGCGGAGACGCCCCGGCCCAAGGCCTTTGATCCCGGACGTAGGTCCAAATCCGGCCTTTCTTCACGCCTTTCCCAAGTCCTTTGTCTTTCTTCGAGCGATCCAGCACACGGATCGGCGTATCATCCGCATGCAACAGGTCACTGCCCATCACATCAGCTTCGATCAACTCGATCAGCGGCTGAAGGGTGCGCATGGCGCGTCCACACCAGCCGACAAGCGTGCTCTCCGGAATGTCTGCCCCCATACGGGCAAAGATCTCGTGCTGGCGATAGAGCGGAAGGTGGTCATCGAACTTCGAGACCAGAACGTGGGCAAGCAGGTTCGGCCCGGCCATGCTTCCCGGGATCGGACGGCTTGGGGCCGGCTCTTGCACCATACGCTCGCAGCGACGGCAGGACTTCTTGATCCGGGCGATTTGGATCACCTTCATTTGCGCGGCAATCATATCGAGCAGTTCTCTGACATCTTCTCCGACAGTGCGAAGCTCGCCACCACAATCCGGGCAACAGGAGCCGGGATCGAGTTCGCGGCGCTCACGGGGTGTCTCTGCCGAGACACGCGGACGGCGCCGCAGCGTGGGTTCCGGCGAGACGTCCTCAACGTCAGGCTCGTCTTGCCCTTCGTCAATGGGCTGGTCATCGTCTTCAGCCATTGCAACAAAGAGATCTTCAAGTGCCAGTTCCAGCTGTTCGATCTCGCGTTCAACCTTTTCCGAAGACTTTCCGAACGCCAGTTTCTGCAGCTTGGCGATCCGCAATCGCAGCGCTTGGACCAGTTGATCGTGAGCGCGCAACGAGGTCGCCATCTTGTCGTTTTCTGCCTGCAAAAGAGCAATCATCGCCTTCAAAACGGCGGGATCATCGGGCAGGTTTTCGACAGGTTTTGACATGCGCCTGACTACCAAAAATCAGGCCAAACCTCCATATAAATATAGTTAAAACGGCAATAAATTCACCCGACCCGCGCAGGTGGCGCACCCCAGTTCGGACGCCGCCAATCTATGCCTTCCCAAAGCATTGCAAGCTGCGCGGAGGTCAGTCGCAACGCGCCATCTTCGGCCCTTGGCCAAGGGAAGCGGCCACGCTCCAGCACTTTGTAGTAGAGGCAAAACCCCTGACCGTCCCAATAGAGAAGTTTGATCCGGTCACCACGTCGTCCACGGAATGCAAACACAGCACCGCCGGCCGGCTTCTGCCGCAACACATCTTGCGCCATAGCTGACAAGCCAGCGATCCCTTTGCGCATATCCGTAACACCGCAGGCCAGATACACGCGCACACCTGTTCCGGGACCAATCATACCGTCTCCAGCGCTCGAATGAGATGGTGAAGGCTGGCCGTCGGCAAATCCCGTGCGCAGCGTAACCGGCGGCCATTCCTCAAGAAGATGTCAATCTCGGGTGCTGATGTCGCTACCGGCTCGTCAGGGGCCTCGTCGCTTGTCAGAGGAGGCAACGGGAGAAAGACCGCCCTGTCGGAACCTGCTCCATGCCCCTTGCGTCGCAGCGCCCGGCGCCACTGGTAGATATGCTGGCGTGTGATGTCATGACGACGGGCCACATCAGTGACGGTCGCTCCATTCACTCCAACCTCTTCAAGGATCGCCTGCTTCTCATCATCCCGCCAGCGCCTTCGGCGCTCAACACCGACAATAACTTCATGACGCATATCTTGCTCCGCATTAAACGACGTCCATAACGACGACAATAACGACAGAGCTTAAGATCTTATCCAATCACCGAGAAGACGGTGCCAATGAGGTGGTTACCTATGTTCAGGGGCTATCGACGCGCTCCGTGGACGACCTGGTCAAGGCGATGGAAGTGACTGGCGTATCGAAGAGCCAGGTCTCGCGGCTCTGCGGCGAGATAGGTGAACGCGTCGATGCATTCCTGAACCGCCCGTTGGAAGGCGAATGGTCCTATCTCTGGCTTGACGCAACTTACATCAAGGTCTGCCGTGGCGGTCGGGCCGCCATTGTCGCTCGGACCGATGGCGGCCACAAGGCGTACTGCTGGAGCAAAAAGATGAGTAGGCAATCACGCGAAGCCTACATGACGCTGAAAACCGTAGCCGCAATTTGCGACACTACCCCAAGGACCCAGCGACAATCGCCGCCCTGTAACTGCAGCCAAGCAATGGCCGAAGAACAAAGTTACACCATTCCTTGGGACACTACCTCTACAACCGCTCATCTTGGTGTGATCACAGGTCAAATTGATAGGTCATTGGCATAAATGAAAAGCCAATTTCTGCTCGGGATACATACCCAGCGGACGGGAAAGGCATATGATGCCCGATAAAGGGAATTCTTTCATCTGCTAACTCGCCAAAAATGCGATGACGGCTCTCGGCAGCTTTGTTCTTATCCATATCAAAGAAAACGTGCCAATCTGGACGTTGGAGCGATAGGGCAAAGTGATTTGCTGTATCGGCAGTTAACATTAGGCGTTGGTCATTGGACTCAAGCATAAATGCTGAATGGCCCGGCGAATGCCCAAATGCCGATCTGGCTGTAATTCCACCAAATATCTCGTCACGGTCACCAAAAAAAGAGACACGCTCTCGGAGTGGTAAAAGGTTTTGGCGCACCAACCTTGCCCCAGCTTCAAGAGAGCCAGACAACAACAAATCATCAAGCCAAAAGTCGTATTCCACTTTGGAGCATAGTATCTCGGCATTTGGAAACGCTGGCGTTTCTGCTTCTTCCATCAAGCCACCGACGTGATCGCCGTGCATATGTGTCAATACGATCTTCGTTATGTCTTCTGGAACAACACCAATTTCCGAGAGCCGATTTCGAAGCTGACCGTTTCCAGCCTTGCGGCCTGCTGGCCCGAAGCCCGTGTCGAATAAAATTGTTTCTGAACCAACACGAACCAGAGTGGGCGAGAAGCAATGAAAGAAAGCATTTGTTGGTAAATTGTTCTCTTTACACAGTGCCTTGACGTCGTCGGGTGACTGGTTGGTTCCAAAAATCTCTGATGGGTTGTCTCGGCGTAAAAATCCATCAAGAATTGTCGAGATATGGAATTCTCCTAAAGAAAAAGAGTTTGTATGGGCCGTTCGGCCAATAATTGATCCAATAGCACTCATGCCAGTCTCCCCATCAATTCCATCCAAGGTTCGAAACTCAATTTTCCCTAGTTTTAAAAGCGATTAATGCCTGAAAGTTGGCGACGGCCCGTAGGGGCGGCATATCATGGCGGTGTTCAGAGCGCCGTCAATTCTCCATAGGGAAAGGGGTATGCCGCATGACGAAGACTACCATCACCAGCTTGCCTGATCCATCCGGATTTTCGACCGACCCGCTGACCGAGATTTAACGATCTGGCGCGCGGCAACTCATCGAGCAAGCCGTTGAAGCTGAACTGGCCGTATTATTGGAGGCCTACAAACATGAAACTACGAAAGAAGACCCCGCCCGTCTTTTCCGGCATGGGTATTCGCCCGAACGCGAGACGATAACCGGGATTGGTGTATAGGGTGGTGCCAATGAGGCGGTTACGTCTGATCTCGAGTGTCATCAACTTCTAGTATAGCGCAAAATATCAGGCAAACGGTGACATTCCATTTTCCCTGATTAGGGCAGCAGATTCGGCCGTTTTTAAACAGGCAATGAATTCACTTGCAACGCTTGAAAGTGAAGTGTTTTTCGCGACTGCCGCCGCAAAGTTCACTTTCTGCTGTAACTCATCTGGGAACGGCGTCAGCAAATCAACTTCGGGTGCAATTTTAAATACATTAGCAAGAAACATCCCCAATTCGGTCTCGCCTGATGCGAGGGACTGCACCACGTCTGGCGGCGCTTTCTTTACCCGAGTTTTACGCGCCATCTCTTTCGAAATGCTCAACTTCTCAAACAACCGCATGATCTGCATTCCAGCGGCACTTTCGGGAATCGTCGCCAGAGACTTTGCGGAGATTAGGGTCGATCGCAGCGCATCGGGCGAATGGATGTCGGGTTTCGCATTTCCGGCGCGAACCGCAACACCGAGACCAACGTAAGCGATGTCAATGGGCGTCTGTGCGGTAAAGTGCGCGCGAGCCTGTACATCCGCATAAACCTCATGCGGCAAGACGCCTGCGTCGAACTTCGCTCCAGACGTCGCCTCAGCTATAAGCTCGGGCGTCGTGCCAAAAAAGAAGTTAACTTGATTACCAGTTGCGCGTTCAAAGCGTGGCGCAATAGCGCGCATCGAAGCAGCGATTCCACCTCCGGCTAGAATACGAAGTTCAGTCATGAAACGTACCTTCTGTTGTGATTATGGGCATATGATAGTGGCGCTAGATTTCGTACGGCAACGTAGATGAACGAGGATCTATGTCGTAGTCGAGAGCAGCGAATAGAGAAATCGCAAAGAGACAAGCACCAAGAATAGACCAAACGCCGTCTCCAATCGCCTCTGAGAAAACGTGTGTGCAAGTCGGACACCAATCTGCGTCGTAAGCAAGGTCGCAGGAATGGTCAGGATGAATGCGAGTATTGACACGAAACCGATGGCATCGGGTGGTAATCCTGGGGTTCCCCAACCCGCCGCCATGTATCCGATCGTACCAGGTATTGCGATAAGCACCCCAACGCCAGCGGACGTAGATACGGCCTTATGGATTGAGACGTTATGAAGCGTCATTACGAGGTTGGAAATTGCGCCGCCACCAACCCCCATCAGTGCAGACATCACCCCGATCATCGCGCCGTATAGCCGTAACATATTTTTTCTGGGAAGAGAATCTGAGACCCTCCAACCTTTTCCGCCCAAGAGCAATTTTGCTGCATTCAGACTGGCGACAACGACAAAAACTATTTGGAACACCCATGGCGCTGCGTAGCCAGCAATAAACGCCCCAATAAGGACCCCCAACATCACGGGTAACGCCCAAATTCGCAGTAAGCTCATATCAACCGAACCGCGCAAAAAATGCCCTCTCGCTGAACTGATTGAAGTCGGGATGATCACCGCAAGTGACGTTCCGACAGCCAAGGGCATTGCAATGTCCGACGAATAATCAAAAAAGCGGAAAAACTCGAAGAAAACCGGAACGGAAATTGCTCCACCACCAATTCCAAAGAGTCCTGCGAGCAAACCGATCACTGCGCCGGAAAATGCAAGAGCGGAAATTAGCAATACGAGTTCGGCTGGATTTAAAACGCTCAAGTTGAAGATCGCTTTGTAAGACTTGCACCGTCAAAGCCGCCCAATCCAGCATTCAGAACGTCTTTATAAATGGGCTCAACGGCCCGCGCCAATGGTAGCTCCCGCGACTCGGATTTCGCCAGTGTCAAAGCGAGGCGCAAATCTTTGTTAAGTCCCGCGATGTCAAAAGTGCCAGGCTGATCGGTGCCATTCAATGTGTCTATTATCACCTGCGCCCTGTTCTTTAAAACGGTCGGGCCTGCGGAGCTGTCTGCGATCAGGCTGATTGCAGTTTCTGGTGAAACGCCTGCGTCACCAAGAAGCGACAAAGCTTCACCTAAGGTCTGCCAGTAGATCGCGAGCGGCAGATTAACAGCCAACTTCATGCGCGCACCGTTACCCACGGGCCCTAAGTGTTCAACACGTTTGCAAAGCCTTTCCAATATCGGTTGGGCCCGAGCAAATGCAGATGATGTCCCTCCGGCCATTCCAAGCAGTTGGCCTTTCAAAGCAGGACCGACGGTCCCTCCAACTGGGCATTCAATAAATTCGCCCCCTGATGATGTGATAACTTCGGCAATAGCTTGTGTTTCGCTGGGTAAGTGCGTCGACATGTCAATGACAAGCCGCCCTCCTATTCCCGAGGCGGCCAATTTTCCAACCACAGATGACACCGCATCGGCATCCGTTAACGAGATCAAAATGATCTCACATCTCGCCAGAGCGTCCAAATCAGCGGCGACCGTCGCCCCTGCCTCAACCGCAGCAGTCGTCCCCGCTACAGTTCGGTTCCAAATCGTAACCGAGTGGCCCAATTCAAGGAGCCGCTTCGCGAGAGCAGTTCCCATGCGACCAGCACCCGCGATCCCAATTTCATTTTGCATAATCATCTCTCCGACTTATCTAACTGAAAAATCTGCATCGTGGTCTCACCCGCCCTCAAACGGGCCATTACGCTGTCCTCGCCTTTCAAACGAACTTGAGCTGCAGTTAATGCATCATCGGCCTCGTGTTGTGGAAAAACGACAATTCCGTCGGCATCGGCGACAACCATTTCACCAGGCTGAATTATTGTGCCGCCCATTTCCAACGGTATATCAAGTGCGCCATGATCATCCTTTTTCGTACCCCGAATGTTTTTCCCACGGGCAAAAACCGGAAAGCCCATTTGCGCTATTTGAACGCTGTCACGGACGGCCCCGTCGATAATCAGTCCGACGATGCCTCGCATCTGGCAAGCCACGGCCATGATCTCCCCGAAAGGTCCGGACGAAACACATCCTCCGTAATCAACGACGAGGACCGCCCCACCACATGGCGCGGCGGCAATGGCTCTATGTATCGCCAGATTGTCGCCAGGCTTACATTGGACGGTAAGCGCCACACCTGCCACTGACATTTCAGGTGTCAGTGGCAGCGGGGGATTATCTATGACTCTCGCGGCCTCCCACGCCTCGCCAAGCGTAGCCGTGCCGGCAGCCGCAAGATCCGAAGCAGTCGTCATCCTGCAGGTTCAGTTATCCGAACCCGTAGGTCCTGCAAGCCATCGACGTGGACATTGATAATGTCGCCTGTAACAACCGCACCAACACCCGCAGGTGTGCCAGTCATGATAACATCACCAGCTTTCAGTTCATATTGCTCGGAGAGCTTCGAGATAATTTCGTCGGTTTTCCAGATCATCAACGACATATCAACGTCCTGCTTCACGTCGCCATTCACGGTCAGGCTAAGGTTCCCATCGGTGATCACACCTGTCTCTTCAACTCTTGTGACAGGGCCAATCGGCGCCGATTGATCAAAGGACTTAGCCATTTCCCATGGCAAACCGTTCTCTAGCGCACCTGCCTGATGATCGCGGCGCGTCATATCTAGGCCAGCCGCGTAGCCGAAAATATGGCTGGATGCGTCTTCAGTTTTTATGTTGTAACCACCAGATTTTAGCACGACCACCATCTCGCCTTCGAAATGATAGTTTTTCGTATAAGCTGGATAGTGAATATCCCCACCATTTCGAACCACAGAATCAGCAGGTTTTTGAAAAATGACAGGGGGATCGCGCTCAACATCTCCGCCCATCTCAATAATGTGTGCCGTGTAATTCTTGCCGATACAATAAATGCGGCGCACAGGAAATTTCTCATCGCTGCCAGTGATATCAAGGTAGGCTTGGGGTGGCGGGGACACAGCGTAGTTCATGGTTTTCTCCTCCAATTGGCAATGCGCGGGGAATCCGAACGGTGCCATTCCCCATGAGATCTTGCATCAAGTGCGAGATATTCCAAGTCCAAATTTTAAAAAATATATATTTTTTTGCATTTCTCGCCGAATCATATAGCGTGAGATCTAGCGCACAGAGGAAGCTTTCTTCGTTGTGCCGCTAACCATATAGGGAGGAAATCACCATGACGACCAACAGGAAAATTTCACGTCGCACATTTGGTGGGCTTACCGCCGCCGCAACTGCCTCGTTCGCGCTAGGCACCCCCAGCTTGCTGCGGGCACAAACGCCAATTACATTCGCGGTACCGAACCCATCGGCGATCACCTGGATGCCCTATTGGGTTGCCCTCGGCGAAGGCTATTTCGACGAAGAGGGTTTAAGTCCGACACTGCAAGCGGTTGATGGATCATCTTCTGTCCTACAGGCAATGGCCGCCGGTCAGGCAGAAATCGGCGCACCTGGCCCTGGCCCTGTACTAGGCGCTCGAGCACGTGGGCTCGATGTAAAGTTCATCTACAACCTATTTGCGAAATCGGTATTCGGCCTTCTCGTAAAAGACGACAGTCCAGTGCAAACTCCCGAGGATCTACGCGGGACAGTTGTAGGGATCGGCACAGCTGACGGGGCAGAAATGTCGTTTACTCAAGCGATCCTAAGCGATTTGGGCATGGCGGAAGGTACGGACTACACGTTCCTTCCGGTGGGTGATGGTGGCACGGCTGCGGTTGCGTTCTTGCGCGACGAAGTTGGGTCCTATGCTGGCGCGATCTCCGATGCAGCCATTCTTAGCGCGCGCGGAATTGACCTGCGTGAAATCACTCCTGAAAAATACTTCGCTTTCTTCGGGAACGGTATCGCCATGCTAGAAAGCACGATGGCCGCAAACCCTGATCTTGCGCCAAAATTCGGTCGCGCTTTGGTAAAAGGAATGCGTTTTGCATCCGATCCTGCCAACAAAGAAGCTGCGCTGGCTCACTGTGCGGCAGGAAATCCGCAGGAAGGTGAAGATACTGAAGTCGCGACTGCGCTCTTGTCGCTGGCAATCGACCGAATGACGCCAACCGATGCGTTCATTGAACACGGCTTTGGATATCAGCCCCCTGAGCACTGGAAACTGATTCACGACTCAGCGGTATCCTCTGGCGCGCTAGAAGGACCACTCGACGACCTGTCATCCGTCTATACGAACGAATTTGTTGCAGATTGGAACGCCTAATGACTCTGGCTGAGCCCCGAAACTCATCGGCTGCCTCTCCTCACGGACGGCCAGTCTATGAAATCTCCCGCTTGTCAAAAACATATGCCAAGAACCGGCTGGTTGCATTGTCCGATGTGAACGTAACCCTACACAAGGGTGAATTTGTCTCGGTCGTGGGATCGTCTGGTTGTGGGAAGTCGACATTGCTGAAGATCATGTCGGGGCTCATGCCTCCAACCCAAGGGCGGGTCATTCTGGAAGGTAAACCTGTCGTTGGGCCGCGTGCCGACATTGGCATGATGTTTCAACATGCAACGCTTTTGCCGTGGAAGACAGTTCTGGAGAACATCGTTCAGCCCATCGATATCCGTGAAGGCAAGGCCGCAGCGCGCGCTGCTCACTCAAAAGCACAAGAGCTTTTGTCCCTTGTCGGCCTTGGGGATTTTGCCGATGTCTACCCTGGCGAGTTGTCAGGCGGTATGGCCCAACGCGCTTCGATTTGTCGAATGCTAATTTCCGAACCCGCAGTCCTACTTTTGGACGAACCGTTCTCCGCATTGGACGAGTTGATCAGGGACTTCATGAATATGGAGCTCCAGCGCATTTGCAGTGAAACAAACGCAACTGCATTTCTAGTCACCCATTCACTCGCGGAGGCCGTAATTATGTCGGACCGTGTATTGGTAATGCGGCCGCGCCCTGGGCGGGTTGTCGAAGAAGTCATTATTGATCTGCCGCGCCCCAGAACGCTTGAGATGGTCAACACTGAGAAGTTTGGAAAGATCGTCGCTCATATGCGCGCATTGTTAGATAAGGAGGCGACGGTATGACCGATCAAAATACGGCGAATCAAATAAATGCCGAACTGCCTGATACTGTCTGGACAGAGAATATAAGCATCATCGACTCCATTCCACGTTGGCTTGCGATGACTTTGCTGTTTATTGCTTTTGTCGGAACGTGGGAACTGGTTACTCGAATGGGATGGGTGTCTCCAATTATACTTCCAAGCCCAGCTGAGACTTTAACGGATTTGATTTTCGTCGGCAAAAATTTGTTCTCTGGCGGCTATATGCTGACAGCATTCTGGACCACGACCAAAACAGTATTCTGGGGTTTTGCCATCGCTATTTCTATCGGGTTCACTCTAGGTGTTATCGTCGGCGAGACCCGTTTTGGCGAGCGTGCATTGCTTCCGTACCTCGTGGCGATTGATACAATGCCAAAAATCGCATTTGCGCCGTTGTTTATCGCATGGCTTGGCTTCGGCATTTCATCCAAGGTTGCACTTGCGGCATTTATCGCAACATTTCCAATCGTAGTGTCCACAGCCGCAGGTCTTTATGCCGCAAGCGAGGATGAACGAATGCTATTTAAGGCAATGGGTGCAACGCGTATGCAAACCCTACTTCGCTTGAAACTTCCTACTGGCCTTCCATATTTTTTCACAGGTCTGAAAATTGCCGCTGTGGGAGTTATGGCAGGTGCAATTACTGGCGAGTTTCTAGGAGGTGGAGAGGGCTTTGGCGCGTTGATCCGGCAATCAGCTAGCCAGATGAATACACCACGCGTGTTCGCACTAATCCTTTACTTGAGTCTTCTTGGCCTACTCCTGTACTTTACAGTTCTGTTTGCACAGCGGAAAATTGTCTTCTGGCAGAAAGAAGAACAATCAGGGCCAATTGGCTAAGTGGGACTATGGAGAAATTATTGCCTGACGCTCGAAATCTCTCAGAACAAGTTTATGATCTGATCCGAAGGGATATCCTTCAGGGGATTTTATTGCCCAACGAAAAGCTCCGGATAGAGGCAGTCTCGGATCGTTACAAGATTGGCTCTGTACCCGTTCGAGAGGCTTTGAACCGCCTTTCCGCCGAAGCGTTGGTCCAGCGCAAGAAACAACGCGGCTTCTTTGTTGCGCCGCTAGAACTGGATGATCTTGAAGAGCTTGTCAAAACCCGGATTTGGGCAGAAAAGAAGGCATTATCAGAGGCAATCACGCTGGGGGATGACGAATGGGAGGATGCGTTAATCCTCTCGTATCAAGCCCTTGTGCGCGAGGCACGCAAATTGAAACCTGGATCAGAGCGGGAAATCTCGGAGGCATGGGATGTCCGGCACAAGGAATTCCACGTGCGAATGCTCGATCCATGCCGATCAACATGGCTGAAAGATTTTTGTGCATTGATGATGGACCAAGCTGTGCGTTATCGGAACATTTCTATGAACATAAATTCCAGCAATGCCCGCCGCGAGGGGGCTGCAGAAGAGCATAGAGCCATTCTGGAGAGTGTACTTGCAAGGGACAAGAAAATGGCTTGCCAACTTTTGGAGCGACATTATCTTGCAACCTTTGCCGAGTTGAGGCCTGCAAATTACTGATATTTCTGGCGGCAATAGTTTGGCTCGAGGTTTGCTCCATTACACAGGCCTGAGCTGCCCTCCTACCAAACCGCTGTTATTGTTGCGGACATAGGTGGAGAAGAGTAACCGCCTCATTGGCACCGCCTTCTTGGTGATCAGATTGTAGCCTGGACGGACCTGCGGAACACTTGCGGTGTCACTGTAGCCTGTCTCTAAGAGCTTCGTAAGGGGTCTGCTGTAGCTGCCAAGAGGCAGGCGGAACTGTTCTCGGATGTGGGCGAGCAACACCATGTCAGTGCGTTGCCGCCTACTGGCCGGTCGAGGACGCCAGGCGCGGTTGCCACGTAGGCTGACGTCCGCAATCACACACAAGCGGTTCACTGGGATGTCGCGTTGTTCTTCAACAAAGGCAAACCTCATCTGCTGCTCTCCGCAAAGAACACCGTGGCGTTGGCGTTATCGCCTACAATCGTTCCATTGGATCGATTGCTGTACGGCTCAACTTTAAAATATCCCTCTCCTCCTGGAGCATACGGTTCTCTTTTCGCAGTTCTGCGATCTCGCGTTCGAGGTCGGATTGGGCGGTTGGTTTCTCCGGATTGAGCCGATCCTGCTGAATCAGCGACGATCTTCTTCAGTCGGGAATTCGCGTCTTCGAGCTCACGCAGCCGTTTCATATCTGTGGGCAACATGCCTGCATACTTCTTCTTCCAGTTGAAGTACGTAGCTTGGCTGATGCCCGCCTTACGGCAGATCTCAGCAACCGTTGTGCCCTCCTTGCCTTGCTTGATAATGAACGCCTTCTGCGCGTCCGTGAACTTCGATGCTTTCATGCATTTCCGCTCCTCTCCCAGCTCAGAAAAATCTAGCGGAAAACTCTAACCAAACACGAGGACGTTTTTAGGGATCACAGCAGTCCAGGTTACAGTCCAGTCGAAATAGGGGGCCAATTCACGTGGCTGGTCGGTCACGAAATCTAAGTCTCGTAATCGAGATTGACTATCGAGCGGAGTGTGCTTAGCTCTATCGTCATGATGGTATGTGCAAATCAAGTTCGGACTTTTTTGCTAAACCGCTCCCTTCCCCGGGCGGTCTAGGCGCGTTCGTGTCTGCCTAACCTTCCGGGGTCCTCCTACAGTACTGAATTGCGGCTCTGGCGATTAAATCGCCAGTAGGAAAACACATTCCCCGCCTTTCATCCCTCATATCTCCAACTTCGACCGGCAGACCGTCGAGCACCCGCTCGCACGTCTCCCGTTTGCAGGCATTCTTACAACCTTCCCACATCTAAAGGAGGCATCCCATGTCGACTTCGACTGAGACCACCAAGAAACCAAACAAGCGCAACCCAAAAATCGTGATCAGCGCAGATGATCTGCCCCACCTCGAAAAGCTGGCAGACAGCATGATGCGGCGTCAGCCTGCACTGGCAGATCGACTACTCGATGAAATCGGGCGCGCCCGTATCGTTGCCCCAGCCAAGGTGCGCGACAATGTTGTGACAATGGGCAGCACAGTCACCTATCAGGACGGAATGTCCGGACAGGAAAAGACAATCACGCTGGTCTATCCCGAAGAGGCTGACATCACGAACCTTTGCGTATCGGTCATGACACCCATTGGTGTCGCGCTTCTCGGATTGTCCGAAGGAGCCAGTTTTTACTGGGACACCCGTGACGATCAGCGACGGACATTGACGGTTATGGAAGTGACCCCACCTTCAGCAAACCACAAAGACTAGAAACAGGCGAGGTCGAGGCATTTCTCCTCTCCCAAAGACATGACTAACTCAGAGCCACAAAGGAGGCGTCTGAAATGAATACGAAATTCCATGCCAGACGCCTCATTTGGCCGACGGTTTTCTCAATCATCTGCGCAGGATTGATACTGTTTTCATCGCACATCGCGGTTCTGATAGGCACCGATGACACCTTGTCGACCAGTATCACTGCATTGGCCTATTTTGCATTCGCATGGCTTGCCAGTCGCGTGGTGTCTGTGGCGTTGGACGCAGCCAGCCCGCGCAACCGCCCCTATCCACGGCTGTTACGCGACCTGATTGCGGCGCTTCTCTTTTTCGTGGCGTTTGGAGCCGCCATCTCCCTGTTTCTCGGACAGGGTGCGATCGGGGCCTTGGCAGGATCGGGCTTGATCCTTGCCATGCTTGGCTTCGCGATCCGAAACGTTGTCGCCGATACCCTATCGGGTATCGCTCTCGGGGTCGAAGGGCCATTTCGCATTGGAGACTGGATCGACATTGATAGTCTGGCGCGCGGGAAAGTCATTGAAATCGGCTGGCGCACCACGCGCATTCTAACACGTGACTCGACCTATATGATCATCCCCAACAGCCAAATCGCACGGCAGAGGATCACCAACTACTCGGCCCCCAGACCGCAGTATCGGGCGCAGGTCGCGATCACCCTTGATCACACCATGCCCGTCGGTCGCGCTCGCGAGGTGATGCTGAATGCAGTGAAAGATGCAAAGCTGATCCAACAAGACCCTGCACCCGACGTGCGTGTTCTTGCTTACGAAGAAGGTGGCATCACCTATGCGCTTCGTTTCTGGCTATCGCGCTTTGATCTCGATCCCGATTGCCGCGACGAGGTCTATAGCCTTGTCGATGACGCTCTGCGAGACAAGGGATACCTCGCGCCACACCGACGCATTGAACTCGTTCGCGCCAAACCGTCATCCATTTAGGGCGCGTGCTCCACACACAAGTGCCCCTTAAAGATGACTGTAAATGGCCCATGTTGTGATCTGGAAATCTCAAATGGTCATTCAGAACTCGGGGGGGCGGACCTCCATTCAGGGAGCCAAATTCATGGCTAAGGTTCCAACAGCGCGGCTCGACAAGCTGCTATCCTCTATGGGTTACGGCTCGCGCAAAGACATCGCACGCATTGCAAAGGCTGGAGGGATCACTCTCGATGCCTCCACGCTTGTGGACGTCACCAAGCGTATACCTATCACACCAGATTTACCTCACCGCATGAGCGTATACGGTGAGGCTCTCGATCCGCTCGCACCTATGGTTATTTTGTTGAACAAGCCTGTGGGCATGACCTGCTCACACAATGACGACGGCGCTTTGGTGTATGACATCCTCCCCAAGCGTTGGAGGTTGCGTGATCCAAGGATCTCAACTGTTGGCCGCTTGGATAAACAGACCTCTGGTCTTTTGCTGCTCACAGATGATGGCGATCTTCTGCACCATGCGACCAGCCCGAAGCGCCGCGTAAAAAAGACCTATCGGGTCAAGCTGGCCCGCCCGTTAATAGGCACGGAAGGAGACCTGTTTGCCTCGGGGCGCATGATATTGGAGAACGAAGACAAACCACTCGCTCCTGCTGAATTGGAGGTGGTTTCGCCGACCGAAGCCCTGCTTCATATTACCGAGGGGCGATACCACCAAGTACGCCGCATGTTTGCCGCAACCGGAAACCACGTTTCGGAATTACACCGCGAGGGTTTTGGCGGCCTGGTCCTCTCTAACGAGCTAGGACCAGGGGAATGGAGGCTTCTTAGTGAAGCAGAGGTCGCCTTGATCTTTCAATAGCCGAGGCCAAGCAAGCCGCAAAAGACCAAGCATACGCCTTTTGAAGTCTCACGCCCTCCCCCCTCCCAAACCTATAGAGGCCTGCAAGCGCGGGTTGCACTTACAGGCCTCTAACACCCGGGAGGAGGGATTGGGTTACGCTTTTGGTGCGCGTATCAGCGTGTTGTAGAAGTCCTCGAAATCGCATCGCGATCCAGATCGAAGGCTTCCAGCATCATATGCGCGCCCTTTGGATGTTCCCAATACAACTCGTCCTTGAGAACAGGAGACGGCATGATTTTGGTCGAGACATAGTCAGGATCGTACAGCCACGCTACATATCTACATATCATCTAGGGCGTAAGTCGTGGCTCCTCGCCGGTTCCTAGCGGTGAGGCGATAGGGCCGCCGTCATTTATACCTTTATCACTACGGCAAAATTGTACTTCGCAACACCTCCACGCTTGGACCCGCCTGAGCGTTAGCGATACAACAGAACAGGAATTTTCACGGATTGGATCATCGCGGTGGTCGTTGAGCCGATAATGAGCCTTCTGATCCGGCTATGGCCATACGCCCCCATCACCAGAAGATCGAACCCCTCCCCGCACACCAGTTTATTGAGCGCGTCTTCGGGGTCGCCTGTCGCGGTTCGTGACGTGGCTGCGATATTGGCGGCGGTGAGCTTTTCAACTGCGTCATTCGCGATGCTCTGCGCTTGTGCGCTATCTTGTGCAATGCACAACACACTTACGTCGAGGTCGATAAAAACGGGGCTCGTCGACATGCGTTCGATAGCCACCTTCGAGCTTGCGCTTCCATCATAGGCCACGAGCACTTTGGTGACAGGGCGAAACTCCCGCGAGGCCACGAAAACAGGCACCTTGGAACTTCGCACGATCCGCTCCAGATTGGACCCCAGATGACCCGTCGCGAAATCGGCGCCCTCGCCCCGTTTCCCGATCGTGATAGCACGCGTGTCGTCCACAAGATCGCGAACCGCCTCAAGAAGATCACCTTTTCGCAAGCGAAGGTTCACATTCAAAATGCCGTCTTTTTCAAGGATGGCTTTCGCATCCTCCAAAATGGCGTGACCTTTTGCTTGCGCAAGTTTTGCACGCTGGGCGTCCAGTGACGACAACTCTTCAAGCAGAGCCGTGCGAGCACCGAGTTTCAACGCGCCCGAAAGATCGCCCGTCACCGCGCCTTCGCTGCGGCCCAATACATGCATGGCCTCCACGTCGGCATTGAGCTTTCGCGCGATCCACGCTGTGTAGTGACAGACGCTTTCGGAATAGGCCGACCCGTCCAGTAGTGTCAGTATCTTGTCCATGATGATCCTCCCTCAGTGTCCCATCAAATTGTCCAACGCGCCCGGCTTGTCGTGTATCGCAAGCTTGTCGACGAGCGTTTCTGTTGCATCGTTCATGCCGACGACCTCAACCTCCGCACCTTCGCGGCGGAATTTCAGGATGACCATATCCAACGCTTGAACGGAACTGATATCCCAAATATGCGCCCGACTGACGTCGATGACCACGCGGTCAAGTGCCTCACGGAAATCAAAGGCTGCGGCGAAGTCCTCAGCCGATCCGTAAAAAAGCTGACCTTCGAGGACATAGACCCGTTCGCGCCCGTCAGAGGACAGGGTCGAAGAGACGCGGAAGAGCTGCGCGATTTTGCCCGCAAAGAAGATCCCGGAGAGCAACACACCGACCAACACGCCAATGGCGAGGTTGTGGGTGTAGACCACGGTGACGACTGTTGCGAGCATCACGATGGAGGACGAGCGCGGATGCACTCTAAGGGCTTTAATCGAGGACCAGGAGAATGTGCCGATCGACACCATGATCATGATCGCGACCAAGGCAGGCATCGGGATTTGCGCCACGAGATCACCGAGGCCAACAACAAGAAACAACAACACGACGCCAGCGGTAAAGGCCGACAGACGCCCGCGCCCGCCGGATTTCACGTTGATGATCGACTGGCCAATCATAGCGCAGCCAGCCATGCCGCCAATGAACCCCGTACAGGTATTGGCAATCCCCTGACCGATGCACTCTTGGTTCCGATCCGACTTTGTGTCCGTCAGGTCGTCGACGATGTTCTGGGTCATCAAACTCTCCAGCAGACCGACAACGGCAACCGCTGCGGAGTATGGGAAGATGATCACAAGCGTCTCAAACGTCAGCGGGATCTGCGGAATGAGAAAGACGGGCAGCGTATCGGGCAATGCGCCCATGTCGCCTACGGTTCGAACATCCCACCCCATGAACCCGACGAGTAAGGTCAGAATAATGATGGTCACGAGGGGCGATGGCACAGCGGTTGTTAAACGTGGGAACAGATAGATGATCGCCAACCCAAAAGCGACAAGGGCGTATGTCAGCCAAGTGACGCCTGCGTTGTTCAGGTTCAACTCCGGCAGTTGCGCCATAAAGATCAGGATCGCCAAGGCATTCACGAAGCCTGTCATCACAGATTTCGACACGTAGCGCATAAAGCGCCCGAGCTTCAAAAGCCCCGCCCCGATCTGCAAGAGACCCGCAAGAACAGTTGCAGCCAAGAGATATTCAAGCCCGTAATCCTTGACGAGCGTGACCATCAAAACGGCTGTGGCCGCCGTCGCAGCCGAAATCATCCCAGGCCGTCCGCCAGTAAAGGAAATAATCACGGCAATGGAAAAGGATGCATATAAACCGACCTTGGGGTCTACGCCTGCAATGATGGAAAAGGCAATCGCCTCGGGAATTAACGCCAGTGCAACGACAATACCCGCAAGCACATCGCCACGAATGTTCCCGAACCATTGCTGTCGGTAGTCAGAAATAGAAATCATATAGTCAGTCCGTTACCCTGCGCATGATCGTCTTTCACGTGACGACCTGCGGTAAATATTGGGAGTTTACAGGGTTGTCCGGCGGATCAGCGGCCGGAAGAGCCACCCGGGCTCTCACCGGGTCCTTACGCTATGGTGTGAGCGTAAACCCTATCAATGCAGCAAAATCAAGCACTGATACCCGCGCGGCTCATTCGAGCGATCTTGATGGTAAACGGCTTTGCCAAATTACGAACTGCGGACACTCTCTATGCTCGGCCCGCTCGCACTGTGCTTCCGCCGCTATGGCGTCAAAACAAGAGCGGGACCACAATCATTGCAATTCGGGTGCAAAGAGACTATATGTAGATCACAAAGTTGTGGTCTTCTTCGGCAGTGGCGCGTCGCCCGCCAGAGTGGATTACGATATTCTATCATCAAAATTCAGCTGTCACATGCCCGAGCAGGAATCTGATGCTTCGGATGCTTGCCGATTTTGTCGTGCGCCACAGCTGCGCCATGACATCGCGTAGTTGCGGTCTGTTTTCGAACAGAATGCTCACGGCCACGGGCGGCACCGTCGATCAAACGACTTGGACAGCGCGCTGACAAAATGATTTGTCAGCGCAACACACAGTGAGACGGCACTTTCTCCGTCAAAGGATCAAAATATGACTTTTCCCGAATGGACGAAACCCGGCATCTACGGTGCCGTGGTCGGCGCTATTGCAATTACTGTCTTCGGCTTCAATTGGGGTGGCTGGACGACACATACCAAATCTCAGGCCTTGGCCGCGGAAATGTCGGAAAACGAAGTGACCATGGCGATGGTTCCAGTATGCATGGACATGGCTGCCACTGATCCCGAACGTATCGGGAAACTTGCCGCGCTTCGCGATCTCTCGGGCTTTGACCGCCGCAATGCAATGATGGAAACGGGTTGGGCAACCCGCCCTGGCACAGATACGCCGGACCGTGACCTCGCCACCGCTTGCCTCACAGGGCTCGGGCTGGATGGCTCATAACACGATAGCAACGCAGCACTCGTCACGCGCCGCCTGCGCCCACCCCGTGTCGGGGCATGGCCGGATGTTCTGGACCTTGCTTGGTCCGATATTCGCCCTGCTCCTACTGGCGCTGCCCGCAATCGCCCAACCCGTGCCCGAAAACGCTAGCACCAATACCTATGGCGAGGGGTGGGAATGCAATATCGGGTATAGGCCTGACGGTGAGAGCTGCGTGGCCATTGTGGTTCCCCAGCAGGCCTATGCGACCAATCGGACATACGGTCAGGGATGGGAATGCAACCACGGCTATCGCGAAGTCAACAAAACGACCTGCGTGGCTGTGGCTGTCCCCGCTGGCGGATTTCTGGATCCCTCGGGCGAACGCTGGAAATGCCTCCGCGGATTTCTCAAGGTCGGCGACAACTGCCAGGAGGTCATCGTGCCAGACAACGGCTATCTCGTGGAGGCCTCCAACGGCTCCACGTGGGAATGCGAGCGCGGGTTCGAACAGGCAGGAAACGGTTGCGCGCCAATCGTTGTGCCCGCCAACGGATTTCTCAACGGTTTGCACTATGGCGAGCCGTGGACCTGCGAACGGGGCTTTTTTGCACAGGACGATCTGTGCAAGGCCGTTTTCGTTCCCGAGTTCGCCTATTTTGACGATGCCTCTTACGGCGAGGGATGGTCCTGCCAACGGGGCTATGAAGCCACCGAGACAGGCTGCGACCTGATCGACATCCCCGAAAACGCCCATCTCGACAGGTCTGGAAACCGTTGGGAATGCAACAGGAATTTCCAGCAATACAAGGGACAATGCCGTCTCATCAACTGAGCACGCAGCGCCAAGACGATCCCGTCACGGTCCCGCCAATGCGATAGCTTCGCAACCAAAAGGAAACATTATGAAAACTGAAACCCAGACGGTCGACACCATTCGCCGTCCCATCAGGGGCGCTCAAGCTCCCCCCATGACACATGGTGCAGCCACACGACAGACCACGCCACGTCCGATCCCCGCACACCCGACCGCCGTTGTCTATTGCGAGGGCAACTTTGCCAGAATTGACGGCAAGACCGCCAACGGTCTCGTGCGCCATTCACAGGCCTACCAGATCCTCTCCGTTATCGACAGCACCTGTAGCGGCGAGAACAGCGGACTGGTTCTTGATGACGTGCGCAACACCATTCCCGTCGTCAAAGATCTCAATGCCGCAATCACCCGTGAAACCTATATGCCCGACACCTTCATCTACGGCATGGCCCCTTCGACGGGTCGGCTTTCGCCGGCTGATCGTGCTGTCGTGTTGGAAGCGATTGCCCACGGGATGAACATCGTCAGCGGCCTGCACGAATACCTCGGCGACGACACCGAAATCGCACAAGCGGCATCGGATCGACATGTCACCATCCGTGACATCCGCAGACCCAAACCAAGCAAGGATATGCGCCTGTTCGATGGCAGTGTCGCCGATGTCCCTGCGCTTCGCATCGCGATCCTCGGAACAGATTGCGCCATCGGGAAGCGGACAACTGCAACCTGTCTGGCGCGTGCGCTGAACGCCAAGGGGATCAAGACAGTGCTGGTCGGCACAGGCCAGACAGGCCTGATGCAAGGTGCGAAATACGGTATCGCGATGGACGCCGTCCCGCCCCAGTTCTGCTGTGGCGAGCTCGAAGGCGCGATTGTCGCGGCCTCCGAGGCCGAGCAGCCCGATGTCATCGTGATCGAGGGTCAAGGAGCGCTCAGCCACCCCGCCTTCTGCACCTCCGCCTTTATTCTGCGCGGCAGCCAACCTGATGCGGTCATCCTCCAGCACGCCCCCAAACGGGTGAACCGCTGCGATTTCGACACGATGCCCATGCCAACGCCCGCCAGCGAGATTGCCCTGATCGAAGCTTTTGCCGACACGAAGGTCATCGGGATCACGCTGAACCACGAGGGCATGACAGACGCCGAGATAACGGACACCATCATCGCACAGTCCACCGAACTGGGATTGCCCGTGACAGATGCCCTGACCCGTCCCGAGGCGCATCTTCATGCGATGGTGGCCACGGCCTTTCCCGCCATGATGCAAAAGCCAGCGCTGGACACGATATGACCTGCCCGCGACTGGAAGTGGATCTGCACAAGCTGCGCCACAACACCAAAACGCTCGCAAAACGTCTTCAGACACGCGGGATCGGCCTTACCGCCGTCACCAAGGCGGTGCGCGGCCATCCCGCCATCGCGCGCGCAATGCTCGATGGTGGCGCCGTAGGTTTGGCCGAGGCGCGTTTGAGCAATGTGAAGCGTTTGCGGCAGGCAGGCATCCGCTCTCCGATCACTCTGATCCGGACCCCGATGTTGAGCCAGGTCGATGACATCGTTCACCTCTGTGACACGAGTTACAATACCGAAATGTCGGTGATCTCGGCGCTTGCCGTGGCGGCCATGCGGCAAAACACGGTTCACGGCATCATCCTGATGGTCGAAATGGGCGATATGCGCGAGGGGATCATGCCGCATGATCTGGGCGATATGGCGCGACACGTCATGGACACACCAGGAGTGGTGCTGACAGGCATCGGCACAAATTTCGCCTGCCTGAGCGGCATTGCCCCTACGGCAGCAAAAATGCGGGCATTCTCGGCACTTGCCGATGATATCGAGGTCCAGTGTGGCCCTCTTCTCGAAACGGTCTCGGGCGGCAATTCGGCAAACCTGCCGTGGGCATTTGGCACGCACGCAACAGGCCGGATAAACGACCTGCGCATTGGTGAGGCCCTTTTACTCGGTGTCGATCCCCTCACAGGGACTCCGATTGACGGTCTTTTTCAGGACGCCTTCACGCTGGTGGCCGAAGTGATCGAAACGGATGCGAAGTCCTTGCGCCCCTTCGTGAGCTATGCGGATATCACCTTGGCGGGCATACGACTGGTGCCCGACAGTCGGGACGCAACGCGGATTATCCTTGCCATCGGGTATCAGGACACGGATGCAGACGGGCTTTCGATACCATCGGGACACAGGTTCATCGGCGCGACAAGCGACCACCTTGTCCTTGGCACCACAGGAACGAACGGCACGACGACGCACGGCGTTGGATCGCAAATGCGGTTCCAGATGAACTACAGCGCACTGATGCGCACCATGGCGGCCCCCGACATCCCGACAAAACTGCTCAACGACCGATCCGCGCCGCACGCGCGCGACGTTCAGGGGCCGATCGAACATCTGGCACGGGTCTGAACGACGCCGTTCCGACGTGCCACGAAAATATCAAAGAGAAGGAAACCAGTTGGAAAAACTGACAAAATCAAATCTGTTCAAACCGCAAAAGCCCAAAGCGGAAACCGCGATGGACAAGACAACCCGCATTGTCCGAAAGCTAATTGAAGAAGAGGCGGAACAACGGGAAACCAAGATCAACCGTCTGCGCATCGCGCGTCTCGGGCGCGAAGGAAAAGCGTCGACAAATCCCCCGCGCTAATGCATGCCAAAACTGGCCCGGTGCCAAAACAATGGCTCAACATATCTGACGTTCTCGTCCTTTCAATCGTCAATGGCACAACACATTGCACAAAGGATTTACCATGAAAAAAGTAGACGAAAGTGCAAGCAAAGTTCACTATATCTGCCAGACCTATGTGGAACAAAAGCCCGGACGAGATGAGTGATCCGGACTAAAAATCGGCAAACAGTTCCAGTATTCAACAGCAGTAGAAGCCCAAAATAGAGCCGAACGGGAAGCCCTGAGTGAAAATTGTGTAGGCGCTGACGCCTATTCGATTAGCGAGGACACAGGCAGTGGAGAAGTCGGAGCACCCAGATTCATTGTCAGGCTTGGGAATGTCCCTGAAGTTGATGATTTCTAAGACTATGCGACGAACCAAAGTTCGGCCCAATCACAGCGGGCTGTGCTTAGACAAAAAGCGTCTATTGATCTCGCCACAGCGGAGGGGTGTTTTGTCCGTTTTGCCGACCTTGGCATTTAAGGCCGTCCAGCACCACGCAATGGATAAGCCCTTTGATGAAGCTGCACCGCAGCAAGGGGCTGTTCTCATCGATTGTCGCCAAGGACGGAATGCGGCCAACCGTTGCGACACTTGTCGAAGTAAGCATTAGGTTGCACATGGCTTCGGCGACCATCCAGCAAATCAGGCAGGCGGTGCCAATGGCGCGAGTTTACCGCTTGCGGTAAGTCAATTCGCCACATTCCATGAGTAGGTAACTGCAAGGTCGGAACCCCGCTTACAAACCTATAGAGGCCTGTAAGAACGGGTTGCACTTACAGGCCTCTAGCACCCGGGAGGAGGGATTGGGTTACGCTTTTGGTGCGCGCTTTAGTGTTTCGTAGAAGTCCTCAAAGATCGCATCTCGATCGAGATCGAAGGCTTCCAGCATCATATGCGCGCCCTCTGGATGCTCCCAATACAACTCGTCATTGAGAACAGGAGACGGCATGATCTTGGTCGAGACATAGTCAGGATCGAACAGCCACGCGACATTGATGATGTCCCAGATCACCCATGTCTTTGTTTCCGCATCCGTGATCGCGAACATGTCGTGCAGCGGGTTATGCGTATACAAGTGGTGGAGGTAGTCACCAATCGCGCCCTGCCCGCTCACAAACCGCTCCATCTCAGGCAGCGAAATCTTCAGCTGCGCACCGACGTGATAGCCAGGCAGATAGACATGCGGGACGCCGCTCTCGAACAAAAGCTGCGAGGCAAGTTTATCCTGCACGAGGTTCAATGACGGCTCGTTACAGAACGGCGCGTAGGACGGGAAGGATGCGGTCCAAACCACGACGATCTTCTCGATGATATCGGGCGCCATAAGCAAGGCAGACGCGATATTCGTCAGGGCACCCATAGCGAGCACATACAGCGGGCGATCATCCTCGGCACGCGCACGCTCGATGATGAACCGTGCGGCAGGCGTGTCGATGGGCTGATCAAAACTTTCGAGATACGCGGGCGATCCTTTAAAGACCTTCCCCTCACTCGATACGCCGCATTTGTCGAAGACGCGCAGGATCTCTTGATAAGAGAGTTCCACGCCTTCAGCGGGGCCGACAAAGGTGACGTCATCAACGCTACGCCCTTGGTCGATCAGCCGCTTGGCCCATCCACCGAAGCCGCCCATGAAGCGCTCGGCATCGCCCTTGCCTTCTGCGTCTTTGATCAGGTCATAGGACTCGAGCAGGCCTTCCCTGTGGTGGGCAAAGGAAAACGGCACAGCGGTGACGCCTTCCAGATCCATCCGCTCAGGAGAGAGCAAGGACCATGCGAGAGCATATTGGTCATCGATTTCGTTGGCGGTGTCGGTATCAATGATCACGCGCGGAGAAGGCCCTGGCCGTCCAAGTCGTGCCTCAAGGGTCTTGGGGTCGATCTTGGGGAAGCGACTGAGGATAGTTGGGTCGATCATGTGAAACGTCCTTTTAATTTCCAAAGCCTTTGCCGAAAGCTTCTTCTTTGATGAAGCGCTCAGAGATGATGAGCAGAATGATCCCGGGAACGGTCACAATCAAAGCGAGGCCAGCGGCGGAGGCGTCGAGCGTTCCGCTTGAGATTTTCGAGAACAAAAGCGTCGGCAAGGTGATGACCTTCCCTTGTCCAAGGAAGAAGGTCAGCAAGAAGATGTTGGTTGACACAAGGAAGGTGAACAACGCACCGGCCACAACGCCAGGCAACAGCATGGGAAGGGTCACAAGGCGCAGGACCTGCAACGGGCTTGCACCCAAGATCATCGCCTGTTCCTCGAAATCACGGCCGAGACCCTGATAGACGGATGTGAGCATTCGCACCATGTAGGGAATGGTCGGGATCAAATGGGCGATCACAATCCCCACGTAGGTACCCGCCAATCCGAGATGAATGAAGATCATCAACAGAGCGATACCAATCGCAGCTTCGGGCACAATCAGTGGCAGCGACAGGAAGAACTCAAACGCGTTCTTTCCACGGAACTGGTCACGCGCCAGAACCTTTGCGGCAGGCAGGGAGATCGCGAGACAGATGAATGTCACCACAAGCCCGATCACCACAGTGTTAACCGTCGCCTCCCACAGGTTGCTGTAAGGCGAGAGAACGTAGTCCCATGCGAGCGGGAACATCGATTTCTCGCGCTGTTCAAGCCACCAAGTGCTCGGCAGGAGATCAGGCCACGCCCAGCGGAAGGCGAAACTCTGAATGATCAAAGGAATGAACGGCCCGAGGATAAAGCCCACCACGATAATCAGGTAGAACTTCTGGAACGGGGACAGACGCTCGTTCAGTGAAGTATCATTTGCTTTTTTCATATCAGTTCCGCCCCATACGACGCTCGTAGCGTCGGTATACTGCGAGGTATGAGAACAAGATCACACCCGCGACCATTCCGATGGACACAACAGTTGCCATGCCTTGCAATTGCAATGTGTAGTCTGCGTCATTGAAGTAGCGCCACGCCACCACTGGCAGGGTATCAGGGAACCCTCCCCCCAGAATAAACGGAGCCTCGAAAGCGCCGACATTGAAGGCGAAGCAGATGAGCGTCGACGACACGATACCTGGCAGGATTTGCGGCAGGGTAACGCTGAAGAAGATGCGGTATTTGCGAGCACCAAGGATCGCGGCTGCTTCTTCGGTTTCGCGCCCTACCCCGAGCAACACGGCATATACTGCCAAAGTGATGAACGGTGTCTGCTTCCAGACGTACACGGCGATGATGCCCCACCCGTAGTGCGTCTTGAGGATTTGGATGAACTGCGACGGATCGTCGATCAGTCCGAAGAATGCTGCCAAGCGAGAGAGCATACCGCCATTGCCGAGCATGATCATGGCAAGGGCGATCCCGACGGTATAGGGGATCATCAATGGCAGTTTGTAGAGGTACTTATAGAGCGTTTTGCTTGGGAAGGTTTTCACCAGCGCCAGAGCCAAAAGCGTACCGAAGATCAAGGCGAGGATGGTAGACACCGTCGCGTAATAGAGCGTCAGCCAAAGTGACACCCAGAACGTCGAGGATCCCCACAGGGCGCCAAAGAACGAGAAGTCGGGGAAAGTGTTGACCCCGAACCAAGGTGCAAAGCCGAGAGATTGTAGAACGGCTAGAAAAAGCGCGCCGCCAAACAATACCAGCAACACAGCCATCATCGGCACGAGTTGCGCAATTTGCCAGAAACGGGCGCGGCGTTGCCTTTCGGCGAGAGTGCGGCGAGGCGCGCGCGCAGGTTCAGGGACTGTCGCTGAAGGATTTGACATCCTGATCTCCAAATGTGGGGATGGTGTCCGCCGCGTGTAGGGCGCGGCGGACAAGGATCGTTTTACTTCGAAAGGTTCTCGTAGGCGCGCGCCACGATGGTTTCGATGGAGTCCGTGCTGTCACGCTCAATGTACTCGAGCCATGTGGCCTCGATCACATCAACCAGCGTCGCATTGGTGTCGGGTGCGGTATTAGCGGCAAGTTCTTCCGCAGTTACACCAATCAGGCCCGGAGAGGCTTCGGCGAGCGTTGCAGCATCAGCTTCGCTGAGTTTCCACACATCGATACCTGCGGGCTGACCCGCCATCTGCATTTTCGTCGCCTGAGACTCGAGCGAGGTCATCCAGTTAGCCAGAACCATCGCCGCAGCGGGGTTCGGCATATTGGATGGAGCACCCAGATAGTTCTTGTTCTTGATCATGGTGTTTTCGGGGAAGATGAACTGCTGTGCAGCTTCCGGGAATGTGCCCATAGCCAGCCCTGTCGCCGCGCCGTAGAGGCCAAACGCACAGGAGAAGTCAATCTCACCGTTCAAGAACAAGCCGTCCAGCGAGGGGTTGTCCTCAGGGTAGCGTGCGCTCCCATTGGTCCCGTCAAGAAGCAGAGGCTCGATGTCGCGAAGATATTCGAAGGCAGGCTCGATCAAACGTGCCAACTCTTCTGCGGGGATGTCGTCACGCGACTGTTGGAAAGGCTCGGCACCCGTACCATCAGGATTGAATGCGTAAATGACTTCCTGAACGAAGGTGTTGCCGAGGTAGTGCGGCGGCTTGACGTAGGTGAACTTGCCTGGGTTCTCTTCCAGATAGGCGTGCATCTCTTCAAAAGTGGAAGGCACGTCTTCTGCTGCAACGCGGTCAGCGTTATAGGAACAGACGTATTGATCGCCAGACCACGGCATTTCTGCGGCATTGTTTTCAACACCGAAGTCACGCAGGTTCAGCTGCGAACGCGGATCTTCTGGATCAAACTCAAGGTTTGCCGAATTCGGCAGAAGCGTTGCGAACGAACCGAACAATGCGTCTTGACGCTTGAGCGTTGCGAAGTTTTCGCCGTTCAACCAGATGAGGTCAATGCTACCTTCGCCGAGGCCCTTACCGGAGTTCTTCTCGGCAAGAACCAGATCGACGGCATCTTTGGTCGCGGTGATGCGCACGGGGTTCAGTTTGATTCCGAGGTCGGACATAGCAGGTCCAACAACGCGGTCCATCCAAACATTCAGCGGGTCGATACCACCGTAGTAGTACAGGTTCACTTCGCCCTCTTCTTGGGCGCGCGCTTCGACAGCGGACCAGTCGAGTTCACCAGCCAAGAATGCCTCGCGGAATTCATTCACATCGTCTGCTACAGCAGCTTGAGCCGCCACAATGGCGATGACGCTCGCCAGTTTCCATGAGTGTTTCATAGTAGTCCTCCCTAAAGTTTTCATTAATTCACTCCTCCAAAGTAAGTTTCAGGCTTAAGCGCCAGATCAGTTTCGCAGGAGCCAAACACGGTCGGGCGCGATATCGAGCCACACAGGCGTCCCCACATCGACCAAGCGGCGACCGCCTGGCTCGTTAACTTCGATGGTTCGTCCACCACAATCGACGGCGTAGCTTACGTTCGCACCGAAGAAGTCGCGCCCTGTTACAGTCCCGCTGATGGCATTACCTGCAGCAGGAGCTTCGAGCTTCAAATCAATAGCTTCACTGCGGAGCATGACCTGAACCGACTGGTTTGCGGAGATGTCATCACGTGCGACGACGCTGACTTCACCCAGATCGGTTGTCACCGACGTGGCCGAAGTCATGCGGCCAGGCACGATGTTCGACGCGCCCATGAAGTCGGCGACATCAAGCGTTTTGGGATGATTGTAGAGCGCTTCCGGCGTGTCGAATTGCGCCAGATGGCCGTTGAAAATCACCGCTACACGGTCAGCGAGTTCCATCGCCTCAACCTGATCGTGCGTCACGAAGATCGTCGTGATCCCGAAGCGCTGCTGCAACTCGCGAATAAACTGGCGCATCTCGCCGCGCAGTTTCGTGTCGAGGTTTGCAAGCGGCTCGTCCATCATCAGGACCGAAGGCTTGGTGATGAGTGTCCGCGCAATCGCGACACGCTGCATCTGTCCGCCAGAAAGTTGGGCGGGGAAGCGGTGACGGAACTGCGTCAGTTGAACCACGTCGAGGATTTCGTCGAGACGCGGAGCAATCTCGGACTGAGGCGTGCCACGCACTTTCAGACCAAACGCCACGTTCTTTTCGACCGTCATATGCGGGAACAGCGCATAGCGCTGGAACACCATGCCTACGTTCCGATCTTGGACGGGATGATCAGAAACATCGCGCCCGTCAAACAAAATCTCCCCACTTGTCGGATGCTCAAGGCCTGCGATCATACGCAAGGTTGTCGTCTTGCCGCAGCCCGACGGCCCCAACAAAGCGACCAGCTCGCCCGACTCGATGTCCAAGTCGATATTCTCGATTGCGGTGAAACCACCGAATTCTTTCCGAACCGACTTTATCTGCACTTTTGTCAACGAGCTTCTCCCACCCTAAATCTGTATTGACGAATTTGTTGATACAACCTGAACACGCTTTACGGAACCTGTCAAGCGATAGAAGTGCTCGGCAGCCCATCATGGGCGGAAATAACCGGAAGTTGTTCCATCGCCATCCACGCCGAGAACTCATTGAAGTCGGCTGACCACTCACCAGGCACCAAGACATAGTGGTGCTCAAGCCCGTGCTCCATCACTGTCGTGACCACATCGGATGCCGTACAATCACCTGTATTTGAACGGAAATTCGTGACCCAGCCGCGCGTCCCCGTGAAGCCAGTTTCTCCTCCCGCCTGCACGGATCCTTCTACGGTGAAGGTGGCTGTGCCACTGCGGGCAACACGCAAAATCGTGTGCGCGCCATCACTGAATTCATAGTCCACAATGGCCCCGAAACAGGCCCCTTCAGGGGTGCCACGACCGATCATGGGATTGTTGATCCAAGCCGCCTCTCCCGCCGCCATATAGAGCGGCCCTCCACCGCCATGCCACATCAGAATTCGATTCTGCTCCAGCTGCGGGGAGGTCATATCCAGTAGGCAACCGACACGTCCCGTGAGCGCGCGCGCAACGAGTTGCGTCACCGTTCCCAGCACATCGCCTTCGGAAGCCACGGGGATATTGTCATTCTCTTCAAGCCACGTGAACGCCGCACCTGGATGGATACCCTCGACCTCTTGCAAAGTCGGCCAGTCCGACACGGCCAGGCCCACGAAACCCTCTTGTGCTGCAATGTCACGAAGGGACAATGCCGCCCGCGCGGTTTTCTCCATATGAGCATCGGACACGCCGCGCATCGGTGCTTTCGCCAACATCGCGGCCACTTCGCGCGCAACGTCATCCTCGGCACAGTTCGCCATTCCAGCGGTCATGCGCATCATATCAACGTGTACAGGTTCAACACCTGTGCTGCGCTTCAACGTGTCGGGGGACACCGCCATATTGTAGAATGTCGGCGCCAAACCACCGACGACACCGATGCGCGCATGCTGCAACGCCTTGCGTGCCGTCAAAGCTCGAAGTGTGCGCCCCAAACGCGCTTGGAACTGTGCGCTATCGGGTGCGCCGAAGTACCATTGCACAGGCGCTTTACGTAGATCGCGCACGCCGCGTGCAATGGATAGGCTCATGTTCAAGGACACAAAGTTATTGAGCTGAATGTCGTTTTCATGAACGGGTTCAGGCGTGGCCCAAACCCCCATTGGCATTCCGCTCGCGGCGATTTCGCGTGCAACATCGCCCATAGTGAAACCACCATGCACAAGCAGAATGAAATCCACGCCGTTGCTTTTGCAATAATCGACCGCCTCTCTCGCGCCAGAACCATCCATGGGAACGCTCGGCACTTCCACCACACGGGCATCAACGCCAGAGGCGACCTCCTCGACAGCCGCAAAAGCGGCAGGGAAAACGCCATATTTCTCAGGGAAATAGCTGGGAAGAGACCCTTTGATAATTCCGACCACGAGAGACATATATTTGTTCCTTCTTTAGATCGTGTCGGAGGATCTTTGCGCTCCGACGAGATTGAAAGTGACAGGGCCAACGCGGTAGACCTGATCGAAAAAGACAGGGTTGTGATCGCTGTCGAACGCGGTGCAGGCCTGCGACAGGATTGGCGTGTTCTCCTCGATACCGAGATGTTCCGCCGCGTCTTCGGGAGCCGCGCACGGTCCAATGGTTTCACAGGCACGCCCCCAATCGAGATTGAACCGCTCCGACAGAATGCGCAGGATTGACTGGTCCTGCCCCTCTTGCGGGAAGTCTTCGGGGCTCATCCCCTCGACCAAACGACAAGGCAGCCAAGTGCTCACCAACAGTGTGGGTACACCATCCACCGTTCGTAGACGCCGAATGAGTGCCACGGGTTCATTGAACAACGAGGTCACTTCGTGCGGCGGCTCGTCATCACGCTCACGAATTTCAATCAGACGTGCGCCCGGAATCTGACCGTCGCGCAGAACCATATCCGTAAATGAGGTCAGGCAGGTTGTTTCTGGCGGCGACAGGGTGTTGACGAGATAGCCACTGCCCTGTCGCGACACCAGATAACCGGCATCTACCAATGGCTCCAGCGCACGACGCGCTGTTAGACGGCTGACACCGAAAGACCGCGCCAAGGCGTCTTCCGAGGGCAAGCGTGTACCGACGGAATACATCCCCGCCTTCAAGCGCTTGAGTAGTTCGTCATGAACCATCTTATACTTTGGGATCGTTGGGTTTTTCATACTGTTTTACTCCCGATGCTAAACTCGCGGCATCAAATCATGCATTCGTTAACCTTGCCAGACACTCTTCGTCTGCGTGTAGAGCGCCAGAGCGTCTGGCCCCATTTCGCGGCCGTAACCGCTTTGTCCCATTCCGCCGAAGGGAGAGGCCGCATCGGTGTCTCCCCAGCAGTTGATCCAGATCGTTCCCGCCTTGAGACCCGCCGCCATGCGATTTGCGCGGCTGATGTCTTGGGTCCAACAACCAGCCGCCAGCCCGTAGACCGTGTCGTTCGCACGCGCCAAAACGTCATCCTCATCCTCGAAGGGAAGAACACTCAGAACGGGACCGAAGATTTCTTCACGCGCAACGGCCATGTCGTCCCGCACGCCCGCGATAACGGTGGGCTGCACGAAATAGCCGCTGTTGCCCTGACGTGCGCCACCCGCGACAATCTCGCCACCATCGGCGCGACCGCTTTCGATATAGCCGAGAACCTTGGTCATCTGAGGCTCGGAGATAACGGGACCAAGCGCATGTGCGTCCTGCGCCATCCCCGGACCAATGCTCAAACCGTTAGCCAGCTCTTGTAGCCCTTCAAGAACTTCATCCATTTTCGAGCGATGGACATACAAACGCGCGCCCGCAGTACACGACTGACCGTTGTTGCCAAACAGCGCCCAGAACGCACCAGGAATAGCCTTCGACAAATCAGCATCGTCGAACAGGATGTTCGCCGCTTTACCGCCAAGCTCCAACGAGACCTTCTTAAGATTACCCGCTGACGCCTCAACGATCCGACGCCCCGTTTCCGTGGACCCCGTGAAGCCGACCTTATCCACACCATTGTGTGCCGCGAGTGCAGCCCCTGCGTCACGCCCATAACCTGGAATGACGTTCAGAACCCCTTTGGGGAACCCGACCTCAAGTGCCAGATCCGCGAGATAGAGCGCACTCAACGGGGTTTGCTCGGCAGGCTTGAGAACAATTGTGTTCCCCGCCGCCAAAGCGGGCGCCAGTTTCCATGCGACCATCAGCGTGGGATAGTTCCACGGAGTGATGATACCACAGACGCCAACAGGTTCGATGCGGGTAAAGTTGAACCGATCCGGCGTCGAGACGGGAATGGTCGCACCTTGGATCTTGCTCGGCCAACCCGCGAAATAGCGGAAATGACGGGCCGACCAAACCGCATCCACGTCCCGCGCATGAGCAAAGGGCTTGCCGTTGTCTAAAGCGTCCAACTGTCCGAAAACGTCTTTTCGTTCTTCGATCGCATCCGCGAGTTTCCACAGAAGCTGCCCGCGATCGTGAGGCGTCAAACGCGCCCACGGACCGTTTAGAGCCTGACGCGCGGCGGAAACGGCCTGATCGACGTGACCTGCGTCAGCACAGGCAACCTGCGCCAAAATCGAGCAGTCGGACGGGTTCTCGACCGAGATGGTTTCCGAGGTTTCGATCTGTTCACCATCAATGCGCAGCCCCTGCGTAGCATCGAGAAAGGCAGCCACTTCGGGTAGGAGTTGGATCATCTTCATCTTATTTCCTTTTCATCTCGGCTTCTGGTGGCGCCACTCAGGCGGCGGCTTCAGCATTGCGCAAAGCGCGGCGATTGATTTTTCCGGAGGACGTCATTTCAAAACTGTCGACAAAGGCGATTTCGCGCGGTGCCTTGTAGGCGGCGAGGCGCTCACGCACGTGGTTTTGCAGCGCCTTCACAAGGTCATCCTCGGCGCTCGCGCCCTTTGCCAGACGCACGAAGGCTTTGACGATCTGGCCACGGTCGGCGTCGGGCTTGCCAATCACGGCAACCTCGGCGACATCGGGGTGGGCCAGCAAACAGCTTTCGATCTCGGCAGGTCCAATGCGGAAGCCCGAGGATTTGATGAGATCGTCGGAGCGCCCTTTATACCAGAAGTATCCGTCTTCATCGCGCACAGCCAAGTCGAAGGTCCGCATCCAGTCACCAAGACGTAGCTCGGATTCCTTCTGCTCGTTCTTGAGATAGCCCAAGTAGCGCGTGGGAGCCGTGGCGGGGGTGACGATTTCACCCTCTTCGCCATCGGGAACCTCGTTGCCATCCGCATCGACCAGCTTCACCACATGGCCCGGATAGGCCACGCCCATCGAACCGGGGCGACGCGGGTAAAGCGCTGCACAGTTGCCGATGAGGTGGTTGACCTCGGTCATGCCGTAGAACTCGTTGCACACAACGCCAAGCTCGTCCTCGGCCCATGCCAGCGTATCCGCAGCCAGTGCCTCACCGCCCGTGCAAATCACGCGCAGCGACAAATCGTAGGTGTCACGCGGATTGGACGTTTGTGCCAGACGTTTGATCGCGGTCGGAGCAAGGAAGGTGTGCGTGATCTTGTGGCGCGCCATGAAGTCGTAGGCCCATTCGGCCTTGAACCGCGCTTCAGCAGTGACCACAGGACACCCCGCCATCCACGCGGGGAAGAGCATATCGAGCAATCCGCCAACCCACGCCCAATCGGACGGCGACCAGAATACAGCATCCTCGTCATACATGCTGAGATTGAAAAAGAGGTTGATCGACGGACGGTAGGACGCCAGCACGCGGTGACCGTGACGGATACCTTTCGGCATCCCCGTCGAACCGGAGGTATACATCAAGAGCGCCGTATCGTCCGCGCCCGTGAAGGCGGGCTCGAAATCGGCAGGCGCGTCTGAGGCCAGAACATCACCGAGGTTTTCTTCGGACCCTTCGCAATCGGCCACGAGAACGTGCGCGAGATCGGGGAAGAGGCTTTTCGCGTCAGCACGCAAGCCCGACCAACCTTGCTCGGACGTCAGCAGGCAACGTGCGCCGCAATGGTTGAGCGCATGGGACAGGGCGTCGGGGCCGTAAAGTTGCGAAAGCGTCACCGCAACACCACCGAGTTTGCACACGGCCATATGAGCAATGGCGGTTTCGGGGCGCATTCCCGTGTGCAGCCCGATGTAGTCGCCCTGCCCGTAACCGAGAGCACGAAGCCGTGCGGCGAGAGCTGTGGCGGCGTCATCAACCTGCCCGAAGCTCCAATGCTCCAACGTGCCATCGGGCTTTTCGAACACCATCGCAGGCGCATCCGCGCGCCCCTCTGCGATCTGCCTGCCAACCGTCATGGCGTAGATATTAGCATCCTCGGGAATGTCGATCTCGACACCCGTCTCTGCCCGTTTCAAACCGATATGTGCGAGTTGATCCGCAGTCCAATCCGTAAACATCTCTTTTTCCTCCTAAGACGCCGTGATCTCTAGCCACAGGCCCGTTTCATTTTCGGAGCGCACGAGCCGTCCGCGCGTTCCCTCTGTCTGGTCATGCGCAATCCTGACGAGCGCGGTTGTGTCCGCCCCGTCGAATTGCACCAATGCGAATGCGGAATCTGCCGTATGCGTGATGTGAAGCACCTCTGCCTCCCCCGTCAGGTCCACCCAGTCGAACCCGTCAGCGTGGCAGGCCGCGCATGTCGCGCGCGGCGGAAAGGCTGTCTGTCCGCAGGACATGCAGGAGCTGGCACAGGCCCGCCCTTCAGCCAAAGCGGTAAAGAAAGGCGACAAGCGACCTGTCGCGAGGGTGTAATCAAGTACGAGGTGATACTTCATCGGGGCGCCTCCAAAACGGAGACCGCACACAGGGTGGCAACCCCGCCATGAGTATCAACAAGAGCAAAACGAGGTGGTGTCTGCGGGCGCAAACCTTCGTAGCGCCCCTCAAGTTGCAGGGCGGCAGTCAGCACTTGCGCAACGCCCGTTGCCCCGACAGGCGCCCCCTGCCCCAACAGCCCGCCCGAGAGGTTCACGGGAAGCGCTCCATCGGCGGCGAAATGCCCGTTGCGCTCGGATGCCACCGCATCCTCGACCACACCCAATGCATCCAATGCTTGAAGCTGCGCGCCCGAGAAACTGTCATAAACTTCGGCCACGCCAATGTCGCTCGGACGGCAGCCCGCCTGCGCATAGGCACGCTGTGCGGCCGTGGTTTTCGCGCGGAAACGCCCAACATCGGGTCGATCCCCCAACCGTACCAGATCATTTGCAACGGCTGTACCCGCCAGTGTCGCACGCCCCTTGCCCACCTCAGGAAGAGCGTCAGGCCGCGCAAGCACAACACAGGCCGCGCCATCGCTCAAGGGAGAGCAATCCAGACGACGGTAAGGTGACGACACCATTGGCGAGGCCAGTACATCGGCCACGCTCACATCCAGTGGCAAATGTGCCTTCGGATTTAAACGCGCATTTTGATGGTTGCGCGCGGCGATGCCTGCGAAATCTTCGGATGTCGCACCTGTTTGCGCCATATAGGCAAGCGCGGACAAAGCATAGATGGAGGCTGAACCGATCTCGATCATCCCCTCCGCCCATGCGTCATATGACATGGCATAGAGCAGGCTCATCGACGCGGGCGGAAGATGGGAGGCCGATCCCTCGAACCCCAGAACCGCAACGCGGCGTGCCTGCCCCGAGGCGACGAGCGCGGCACCTGCCTGCACGGCCAAATGCCCCGTGGCCCCGCCCCCTTCGACGCGCTGGACATGAATGTCGCGCAGTCCGAGGTGATCCGCGACAAGTGCTGCTGGATTGAGTTGCAGGGAGAAGAAATCGCTTTCGATGGCGACAACCAGCGCGTCGATATCTGACGTATCCAGCCCCGCATCCATGCAGGCCCCGTGAAAGGCGTCAGCGCACCAGTCGCGATAGGAGCTTGCATCCTTGCGACGATTGAACGGCGTCATGGCGCCACCTGCTACGACAACACCCATCACGCCCAAGCCTCCCTGCGTGCGGTAACGACCAACCCTAGCAACAGTGCCAGACCAGCCAGATCTACCGCGAGAACCATTGCGACAAGTCCCGTGACGCCCGATGCCGCGGCGACCCATGCGCCCAGAACAGGCGCGAGTGCCATGAAGAGAAGTCCGATCATCGCGATCAGGCCAAGCTGCTGCGCGAAACCCGTTTCAGGGATCCACTGTGCCGAAAGCATCGGACGGATAACCGTCTGCACACCAAAACCCGCGCCCTGGATGATAAGAGCGATCAGAGCGACGGTCAGACCCGAAGTCATAAAGAGCATAAGCGGCGGCAAAATCATGAAGCCGAAGAGCACGATCGCCGCGCGATCCAATGCCATCCGCCCCAAGAGCGCACCCCAAACCAAACGCCCGAATATCTGCGCAGGCCCCAAGACCATCGGCAGCATGAGGGCGGCATCCCCGTCAGTCAGCTTTGCCAGTTGAAGCGGAAGCTGGAACAACAGAAGCGCATGTCCGAGCATCACCAAGGCAAAGGCCATTCCGATAGCCATCGCACGGGATTTTCCGCCCGAATGTGTTAGTACCCCGTCAGGCCGAGGAGCGACGCTTCGCACAACCCCATCGGCGGGCATAATCGCCACGGCAATGCAAACGAGGACGGCAAAAACGCGGACGATCCAGCGCCAGTCCATACCCGCTGACGCAAGCCACGCCACCAAAGGAAATGTCAGCAGCGTTGCAAGACCCGCAACAAGCGTGACAACCGTAATCGCACGCCGCGACGACTGACCCGCGCCAAAGCGCGTAATCATAAGACTAAAACAGGGATCATAGAGGGTCATCGCCATGGGAAGCCCCAACACGACGAGAATTCCAAGCGCCAAGGTCTGGCTCTGCACCACCGAGAAGATCAGCAGCAAAAACGCACCAAGGCCTCCCGCCAGACGCATCGCAACCGCGCCATACCCACGATCAATGATTGCGCCCGCGACAGGCGACAGCACCGCCCAGAACAGAAAAACCGCCGTAAACGCCCCCGACACAACCACGCCAGACCACCCCGTGCCCGCAAGCATATGCGGCAGGATGGCGGGCAAGAGATAGTAGAAGGCTGACCACATGATCAGTTGGGCCATAGCGTGACGCATCACGAAGCCGCGCGGGATTGCTCTCGATGCGGAGGCGACGGCGCTCATGCGTCCGCCCACCCTGTCCGAGAAAGACAGACCGTGACGTGTGTTATGCAGGCTGATGCTGTGTGACACATGAAGGTCTCCGAAAGAGGGCGAGCGGGATAGTATCGGGAGGCCAGCCACTCACACGGCCAGCCTCGCGTTTCACTTAGTGGAAGTAGATTCCGCCACAGACGTTGATGGATTGACCCGTCACGAAGTTCGACAGATCGGAGCCGAGGAACGCCACAGGACCGACAACATCCTTGGGATCGCCAAGACGCTTGAGTGCGGCGACATTGGACCAATGGTCGATCTCTTCTTGGCTTCCGAGGTTCTCTTTGCCCATTTCCGTCAGGATAATACCGGGGCAAATCGCGTTAACGGTGATGCCGTCCATGCCAACTTCCTGCGCGTAAACACGCGTCAGGGTGATCGCAGTAGACTTCGTCGCCGCATAGTGGCCTTGGGTCGGAGAGCCTTGGCGTCCCGCGATAGAGGCGATGTTGATGATCCGCCCCTGTTTGCGCGCACGCATTTGCGGAAGAACGGCGTTCGTGCAGAGCAAAATGCCCTTCGCATTCACGTCGAAATGCGCATCCCATGTGGCTTCGTCGAGTTCCTCAAGACGCTTGGGCACAAGAATACCCGCGTTATTCACAAGGATATCGATACCGCCAGCGGTCTCTGTGACTGCTGCAAAAACGTCCTCGATGGACGATTTGGATGTCACATCAAGTGCATGGTTGTAGCAGGTCCGCCCTGCCGCTTCGATTGCGGCTTGAACCTTGGCCAGATCGACAGACTGGCTCGCCAGATCAGTGATGGCGACGTCCGCCCCCTGCTCCGCCAGCCCGATTGCGATCTCCGCGCCGATACCGCGCGATGCACCTGTTACCAGTGCCGTTTTTCCGTCCAGTAGCATGTTTTCCTCCCAAAATTTTATGCTGTGTGCAGACTATGCGTCGCGCACAGGCCATGAGTTCATGGCCTCGATGGTGGCATCGAACGAAGTCAGCTTGCCTTGGGAACCCAAGCCGAGCGCGACATTCGCAGCCACTGCGTTTGCGAAGCGAGCGCATTCGCGGATATCCCACCCTTTGGACAGGCCAACGATAATACCCGCAGTAAAGCTGTCGCCGCACCCCGTCGTGTCGACCACGTCGATCTTGTGTGCAGGCAGATGGAACGCTTCACCGAATTCGGGATCGACCCAAACGCCGTCGCCTTCCAATGTCAGGATCGCATTCTTGACGCCCTTGGATTTGAACCAACGCGCGACTTCTGCGGGATCATCGACACCGGCCATCGCTGCGGCCTCCACGATGGAAGGCACGAAGTAGTCAATGTACGGAAGAAGCGGATTGACCTTGGCGATAGTCTCGGGATTGGCCTGAATAAGATCGAACACAGTCGTGCGACCCAGCACTTTCGCGCGCTTCAACAAGGCAACCGATGGCTCCCCGTCAAAGGCTGCAAGCAGACCCGTGCCACCGAGGTGGATGATGTCTGCGTCGAGAACGTCATCCCAAAGCTCGGGGCCGATCTCCAATGTATCGGACGTGCCCGGAACGAAAAAGCCGCTGCGTGATCCGTCAGGACGGATGGGCAACATGCTGGTCGATGTCTGCACGTCGTCGTCATATTGCACCAAAGAGGTATCAATGCCGAACTCGCCCATTTTGCTGACGAGGTAGTTCCCCATGTCATCGCGACCCACGCGGGTGACGATCTGGCCATTCAAACCGAGGATCGCGCAATCAACAGCCGTCGCTGCTGCCGTGCCCGCAACCGTCATCTGGATCTCGTCCACGAATGTCGCGCCACCTGGAGGGGGCATATCTTCTGCGTAGCGGCACAGCACATCGAGAACAGAAAAGCCTACTGCGGAATAGTCGTACTTAGGCATCGAGAGCCTCCTTATTTTTTGTCGCTCAGGCCGTAGCCCGCCATTTTGTCGATGACATCCTGAATTTGCTGATCCGTAAGCAAAGGCGGCTCACCCAGAAGCAGGGCGCCGTGATACTGACGCGCAAGGGTTTCAAGCTCGGTCGCGTACCAGAATGCCTGCTGGATCGAGGTGCCGACGGAGATCATGCCGTGGTGCTCGAGGATACAGGCCTGACGATCCACCAGTGCCTCAATCGCATTGTCGGAAAGCTCTTGGCTTCCGTAAATCGCATAGGGAGCAACGCGAATATTCGGCCCGCCGAAGACCGCCAGCATGTAGTGGATGGCGGGGATCTCTTTGTTATGGATCGAAAGGATCGTGGTGTAGGTCGGGTGCGCATGGACCACAGCATTTGCGTCCTTGCGTGTCTTGAGAATATCACGGTGGAAACGCCATTCGGTCGAAGGCTTCCAGCGACCATGCGGCTCCCCGTCCCCATCAATAAAGACGATGTCTTCCGGTGTGAGGCTCGCATAGGGACGTGACGTCGGTGAGATCAAAAGTCCCTCGCCATGACGGATCGAAACGTTTCCCGACGTCCCTTGATTGAGCCCCGAGCTATTCATCAAGATGCAGTGATCGATAATGGCTTGCCGCTTTGCCAGCTCATCGGGGGAAAAGGTCATGAAGCAAAACTCCTAAGTTGCGAACGGGCATCGGCCGGCGAGGCCATCCATAAAAATCCGGCAGCAAACGCGAACCGCCGCCCCACTGAAGCCAAGGAAAGCGCAAGCAATCCGTCGACTCCAATTTGTATAGTCCAATTTGTGACTACAAATAATTTAAATGGCAAGAGCAAATGTTCAAAACATTCATGCCATGGGAAATTTTACCGCCAAAACAATGAGAAGAACCGAACCGAAGCTGGCCGAGATGATGACGCTTTAACACTATGTCGAATTGCGCAGGCTCATGAGACACTCCGATCCGAGACCACTGAGACGAAGGACACAATCGAGACTGGCATATCGTCTGACTTCAGATCTGTTCAACAAAGTCTTGCGGAAAAACGAGATTGACTCTTCTCCTCCTCCCCTTGACCAACATGCACCTTAATCCCATATACCCCGCATGATGACCAAGAGCACGATCCACACCATACGCTGATCGGTTGATTAGCACTGCTTCCAGCAACGGGAGTCAGCACAGGTGTGCGGTCGGGTCTTATACCCCCGAGAATTGGCGCCAGATGAGCGCGGACGGCCGAGTTCGATACTCGGGACTCCTACCATCATTAGGAGATGTCATCATGACGACTTCAAACAACAAAACGCGTACAGAACGCGACCTTCAAATTTTGGCTTTGGCCGCGGCGAATATGATCGTTCTTGCTGACGATCTGCTCAGCATCTTGTCCGATATTCTGTCGCTCTTCATTGGATAGCGCTATGAAGAAAACGACCTACACCATCCGCGAGACACGAAGCGAAGCCAAAACGCGCATCTGGAAGAAGTTGCTGCGCGCTTCACGCAAACGCGCCTATACGCGTCTCAAATCCAAGGCGGACGAACTCGGTATTCCGTTTGACGAAGCCTTCGACATCGGCATTGACGAGCTCAGCCACGAAGCCAGCGTGTTCCAGAACTTCGATTTCAACTTCAAAGCCTTCCGCAAACAGATTGCGGAGCTTTTGACCTCGTTCGATCCGGACGCCTGCCGTGCCGATGCACACGACTTCTCATATTTCCAAGCCTGTCTGATTGTTGAAACCGTGATCAACCAGAAGAGCGAACAGAAAAAGCACATTGAAGCCCGCGCAACAAAATATGCGCGGCGCTATCCCCTAACACGCCAAATCTCCTCTAAAACGGATAAGGAGACACTCAAACGGCTCCAATCCGCCACGGGGCCACTCGCCTACGCAGGACCGCGCTCTGAGCACGAGATCGACGAGCTGGTCGCCAAGATCTTCGCCGAAGCGCCTTGGTTGCAGCGCCCGTTGAACGTGATCTGGTCCTCCTTAAAAGCCCGAATGGTGGAGGACCGCTTCTTCGGATTGACCCCTACCCTCCTCGTCGGTGCGCATGGCACAGGCAAATCGACACTCGCGCGGAATATCGCGGAACAAGCTGGCATCCACCACGTCGAGATCGATGCGGGTGCAGGCACATCCGCGATGCGGATCGCAGGTGTCGAGGCGGGTTGGTCGTCGAGCCAGATGGGTGACGTTTTTCGCGCGGTGATCGACAGCCAATCGCCAAATCCGATGGTCATCATCAATGAGATCGACAAGGTCGGCAAGGGCGCCACGTCGAGCAGCGGCTCGCGCAGCTCGATGTCTGATGCGCTTTTGCCACTTCTCGAACGCTCTACGGCAAAGCATTTCCGCTGCCCCGCGACTGGTGTGACCGTCGATCTGGGCGATGTGTCATTCATCCTGACAGCCAACAACATCAACGCTATCGACCCCGTTTTGCTGTCACGGATGCGCGTCATCCAGATCCCGAGACTGACGATCGATGATGTGATGGCATACGTCGAAACGCATCATGCGGACCTCGATCCACGTGACTTGTTTGCTCTGCGGATGGCCGTCATCCGCAACTGGTCTCGCGCAGTCACACTGCGCCACATCGACCGCATTGTCTCGGAGCTGAAAGCCGTCAACGCGCGACCGCTACTGCACTGAGATCATGATCGTTTAACTATCGTGACGGTATCGTACTATTATTAAACGATTATCCGAAGGGCCGCTCATGCCACAGCTACACCACAGATTGCGGTCTACTTTAGCACAGACGGCGCTTTTGCACGAATAAAAACAGTGAGGAATGATCAGGGTTGTCACACTGATCTGAAATGAGGACGTCCTGCCTCGCCACAACTCCTCGGAGTTTAGGGGAATAACAGTCACGCTGCGTTTTGTCCGCGTCGGATCAATTTCCGAAATCCCGCAAGTCACCCCCCGAGCTCAATGCTCTCTGCAAAAGCCGAACGGGCCTCGCTTGACTGGAATTCACTATCCCAAAATTGCGTGTTTTTACAAGAAGCGGCCAAGAAGCGGTACATACATAAAGGCCAGAATTCCTCCATTGTGCGACACATATAGTCCTCGCACAATTCCCGGCATTAGACAGACAATGATACAGTTGATCGTTATTTGAATGCATTCTTGGGGCAAAACTGACACAGATACAGGCGAGTTTCACCATCTCGCGCATCACAGTGCTGATGTCGCGGCCACGCTGCTTGCCCTACTTGAACTCCCTACATTGCGCGCCCGCGCAGAACGCGCAGCAGGGCAAAGTCTGACGAATGAGCAACTCATGTGTTTGGGCGCACTCGCGTTTCTCCATGACATCGGAAAGCTAGCCCCGTCCTTTCAAAGCAAAGCCCTTCCCTCACCATATCCCCGCAAGACGCGTGATCATTTGCGGTGCGGCTGGAAATGGCTGCAGCAGGGCGATGCAGCAAGTGCCCTTGGCGGACAGGCGCTCCATATCGTCCGCTGGGACAGGATAGAGGTCTGGTTTAAAATACTCTTCGCCCATCATGGCCGCCCCGTTACCTGTCCGGATCCAAGCTGGGCACAAGATGCCTTTGCTCCGCTGGAAGAATATGACTGGAAAGCTGAAGAGGCCCGTATGGGGCAGGCTCTCGCGTCATGGTTTCCCGAAATCCGCGACCACCGCCCACCACCACCGTCCCCCACATTTGCACATTTCTTTTGCGGCCTTCTGGCACTGGCGGACTGGATCGGATCGGATCGGGAGGCGTTTCCATTCGTCGCAACATACGACCCAGATTATTGGGACACCGCCCGAAAGCGGGCACGACGGCGTGTCCATGAGATCGGTCTGGACACATCCGACCGCCATCTCTCCGGCCCTGCCTCATGGGCACTCTTGTCAGATTACCCGACACCACGCCCAGCACAGGAGGTCGTGGCTCGAACCCCACTTTCCGACAATCTTGTGATCCTTGAGGCTGAAACAGGTGCAGGCAAAACCGAATCCGCGCTGTGGCGTTTTGTTCAACTGTATGAAATCGGCGCCGTGGACAGCCTTTACTTCGCCGTTCCCACTCGTGCCGCAGCCCGTCAATTACAAAGCCGTGTAAACGCGGCGATGGCCCGCATATTTTCCGCTCCAGTCCCCGAAGCCGTGCTTGCGATACCGGGGCAAACCGTTTCCGGCGAGGCGCATGGCATTCGCCTGCCCGCTTTCGAGGTAAAATGGGATGACAATGCGGGCAGCGACACCCGAGCAAAACGATGGGCGGCCGAACACGCGACGCGCTATCTCACCGCTCAGATTGCTGTCGGCACAGTGGATCAAGCGATGATGGCGGGGCTTCAGGTCAAACATGCGCATTTGCGTGGATCGGCACTGTCGCGCTCCTTGCTGGTCATTGACGAAGTTCACGCCTCGGATGCATGGATGACAGAAATCCAGCGCGCGGTTCTACGTGACCATCTGGCGCTTGGGGGGCATGCGTTCTTGATGTCAGCCACCCTTGGGGCCGTGGCGCGATCCGCCTGGCGCGAAACACCGCTCCCCAGCCTATCGGAGGCAGAACAGACACCCTACCCCGCAGTCTGGACAAAAGGTGAGTGTTTCCCTGTCCAGACCCGCCACACGGCACAAAAGGATGTCGCGGTTACCGCATACAGCGGCTGGAGCGGCGAAGACGCCGCCGCCAAAGCCATATCGGCTGCCCGCCGCGGAGCGCGGGTGTTGGTCATCCGAAATACCGTTGACCGCGCGCGAGAGACCTTTGCCGCCTGCGTAAGTGAGGCCCCCGATCTGATGTTTTGCCTGAATCGCACGCCAACCCTACATCACAGCCGGTTTACCGCTGAAGACCGGGCGCGGCTCGACGTCCACGTCGAGGCAGTTCTGGGCAAGGACAGCGCCGCACAAGGCGTCATCGTCATTGGCACCCAAACACTGGAGCAATCGCTCGACATTGATGCCGATATACTGATCACCGACCTGTGCCCGATGGATGTGCTGCTGCAAAGGATCGGCCGCCTACACCGCCACAACCGGCCTCGCCCCAGCGGGTTCGAACAAGCCAGCGCCGTGGTCCTCTGCCCCGAGGGCGACCTTGGCCGACTAACCCGCGAGCCGGAGAATGGCTTGGGCACATATGGACAGAACACAACGCTTTCCGGCGTCTATCTCGACGTGCCGGGTCTGGCCGCGACACTGCACAAAATCGAGAACGAGCCGCTGTGGCGCATTCCGCAGATGAACCGCAGACTGGTCGAACGCGCCACCCATCCCGAACGACTCGACGAGATTGCCGCTCAAAATGGATTGGAAGACTATCGTCGCCGTGTGACGGGAAAGGTTATCGCGGAGACCATGGGGGCACAAAATGTCATCCTCGACCGCCGCGAAAAGTTTCCAGACACCTTCCCCAACGAGGAAGTCATCCGCACGCGGCTGGGTGAAAGCGGCCCCATTGTTACCTTTCCCGAAGGCACAATCGGCCCCTTCGGAGCACCTGTCGCAACGCTTGCCCTGCCTGCGCATTGGGCGCGTGACCTGACGGGGGATGAAGCAACAGAGATCATCACGACCTCCCCGCTTACGTTCCGCGTCGGGACCGCAGGTTTCATTTATGACGCATCGGGGTTGGCACGTCTGGAGGAGACATAACTATGACACATAACCTCTTGGTTGACCCTCTTATTCATACCAACGGTGGGGCGTTCACCTTACCTGGGATTTTTGCCGCGATGGCACGTGGTGAGGTCCGGAGTTTCCCTGCCCTGCGTCCCCACCAGAGACCCGCATGGCACATGTTTCTCGTGCAATTGGCTGTTTTGGCGCACAGCGGACAGGATGTCCCCTTGCCAGAGGATGAAGAGACATGGCGCGAAAATCTGCGCAAACTGACTGCCGAGTTCGAGGATGACGTAGCGTGGCACCTGGTCGTAGAGGATGACAGCAAGCCCGCCTTCTTGCAGCCCCCTAATCCCGGCGGCGTGAAGTGGAGCGAAGTGGCGACCCCTGATGCGCTCGACATGCTCATCACCTCGCGCAATCACGATCTTAAACGTGAGATCGCCCATAACGCTACACCGCAGGACTGGCTCTTTGCGCTGGTGAGCCTACAAACGATGGAGGGGTTCGGCGGTGCTGGGAACTACGGCATTGCCCGGATGAATGGCGGCTCCTCGTCGCGGGCAATGATCGGCCTTGTACCAGTGCAATCAGGCACAGCGATCATAGATCCCTCCGCATGGTGGCGACGTGACGTGACGCGGCTCCTGGCCAAGCGCAACGGCCTGTCGGGACCCGCGCTTTTGTGGTGCCTGCCTTGGCCTCAGAAGCAGATGCTCGATCTCCATACGCTTGATCCAATGTTCATTGAGGTATGTCGCCGCATCCGCCTCCTAGAAAGTCCGCAAGGCCTCTTTGCAAAACGCGGCACATCAAAAGCCGCTCGGATCGCGGCCAAGGAAGCCAAAGGCATGACTGGCGATCCTTGGGCACCGGTTCACCTCTCCGAGAACAAAACCCTGACACTCGGGGAACAGAACTGGAGCTATAAACTTCTTACGCGCTTGCTCTATGGCGGAGAATGGAAAGTGCCGGAACTGGCCACTTCGACGGCTGATGAAGAGGCTATAGACATGGCATTGGTCGCCGAAGCCTTTGCTCGCGGGAATTCCAAGACTGACGGCTTCAAATCCCGTGTCGTTCCAGTGCCAAAAGCCGTGACAAAATCTATGATCGGCCCACAAGCTGCAGAATTTTCCGCCGTACAAGTCAAGACCATCGACGATATTGATCGTGCATTGCGAGACGGGTTAGCCCTGATTGCAGCCGAGGGCGACTTTGCCAAGCGCGGCAAAGCCGAATACGCCCGTAGCCAACCCGCCTGCGATCAGGTCGCACGCATTGCCGATGCAGCCTTTTTCCCCGCTCTTTGGGAGAAACTGGCATGCTCGGACGATTATGCCCGCAATGAGGCACAGAACCGCTTTACCCGCCATCTGGCCGCAGCCGCTCGCGCCGAGTTTGCACGCGCCGCCCCCGCGATTCCCTGTGCGGGGATCATGCGGCCACGCGCCATGACACGCGGCCGCGCGGCTTTTGAGAGCAGTATTCGAAAAATATTTGAGAATTTCGGGATCACGGAGAAGGAACATGTCTGAAAGTGACACCAATGCTGCCACATCAGTTGGCGCCCGCGCCTTGGCGATTGCAACAGCACTTGCTCACGCGTCCAGCGGCGAAAAGGCCGCCGCACGCCGCATGGGCACCGAGGGGGCGCCGGTCTTTTGGCGTATGGCAGCGCGGTTCGGCATGACTCCTGCCGAAGAACCCGTGTGGCGAGCGATCACAAAGGCACTGGCGCTCCTGACCCCTGCCAGCTCAACCGAAAGCATCCATGAAAATGGTCGCCAGTTCGGAGCTATTCTTGCCGATGGAGGCGACGCTCGGGCGCATATTGAAAAGCCGGTACTCTCCGAACCCCGCCTTGCACGTTTGCTCGCCGCACGGGGCACGGCACGGCATGATGCTCTTGAACGGGCCATACGGATGCTTGCACGTAAACACCCCCAGATCGACGTGCCCAGTCTTGCATGGGCCTATTTGAAACAAGACGGGCAGGGCATCGCCCGCGACTACTACCAGCGCCTCGACCAGAGCGCGCGCACCCCTGAAAAGGAAATCCAAAATGTCTGATCCGCGCTTCCTGCAAATCCATTTCCTCGCCCCCTATACAGCCGCATTGCTCAACCGTGACGATGCAGGCCTTGCCAAGCGACTACCCTATGGAGGAGCCCTGCGCACACGGGTCAGTTCCCAATGTCTCAAGCGGCACTGGCGTCTAGCCGAAGACCTCCATGCATTGAGCGAGATCGACGGGGCTGAAGATGCTTTTCGGTCGCGCGAAATCGTTGAACGCAAGGTTTTCGGAGAATGGGCTGACAGTATTGACGAGGACGTGCGCAAGGAAATCGGAGACGCTCTTTTGAAAGCAGTCTATGGCGACAAAGGCGCTGACAAGAAGTCGCGTCAGACCTTGCTTCTCGGTGCCGTTGAAATCGCCTATCTGACCAAAGCGGCCAAGGAACTTGTGGCGGAGGCAGGCGGCGACAAGAAAGCTGCAAAGGATCTCGCAGCACAATGGCTCAAGGAGCACAAGGCCAACCTCAAAGCCATGAGTGAAGGCACCAAAATGCCCGCCGGTCTCACGGGAGCACTCTTCGGGCGTATGGTGACATCCGATCCTCGCGCCAATATCGAGGCACCCGTGCATGTCGCCCATGCCTTCACCGTCCACGCGGAAGAGGCAGAAAGCGATTACTTCATCGCCGCCGACGATCTGGCCCGCGAAGTGGACACGGGCGCCGACACCATTCAGGAAACCGAGCTGACGTCGGGGCTGTTCTACGGCTATGTAGTGGTAGACCTGCCCGGCCTGATCGAGAACCTCGGCGGCGACGTGGCGCTGGCCGGAGAAGTGCTGCACAACCTGACCTACCTGATTGCTGAAGTGTCACCAGGCGCCAAGCTGGGATCTACCGCGCCCTATTCGCGCGCATCCTTTATGTTGCTTGAGGCCGGAGACCGGCAACCGCGTTCCCTTGCCGAAGCCTTCCGCTCTCCCTGCAAGGCCGAAACAGGTCAGGCCGTTGCCGCATTGTGCGACCATCTTGCCGCGCTCGATTCCGCCTATGCCACAGGTGAAACCCGCCGCGTAATGTCGCTGGCCAACACCGAGGTGCCCGATGCGGAACGCGGGTCGCTTGAGAATTTGGCCCAATTCGCCAAATCCCTACCCAAGCGGCTGAAAGCGCCGGAGGCTGCATGACGCAACGCTGGCTCCATCTTCACCTCGCCGCGCCGCTCATGGCCTTTGGAGGGGGGACAATCGACCATGTCGGTCCGTCGCGGGACTACCCCGCCGCCTCCGCACTGACAGGACTCTTTGCCAATGCCCTCGGCTGGCGGCGCGAGGACAGCGCCGCCCATCAGGCGCTGCAAAACCGGCTGGAGTTTGCCGCACTTTCGGCCCTGCCCGAAGGGCGACACGCCCCGCTGATCGTAACCGATACGCAGAACGCCAAACTGGAAAAAAAAGACAAAGGCTGGACCACATGGGGCCAGCCCGAAGGACGTGCAGGGGCCACTTATGACAGCCCGCACCGTCGTCGCCGCGATTATCTGGCCGACCATGACACCCATGTGGTGATCCGGCTGACCTCCGATGTGTCGCCTTCGCTAGAGCAACTGGCAGACGCGCTCGATCGTCCGGCACGCCCGCTGTTTCTGGGACGCAAACCCTGTCTGCCGACACGCCGCCTCGTTGCCGGATGGATTGAGGCCGATAGCCCCTATGCAGCCCTCAAGGCCCTCGCGGAACAGGGAATCACAGGCCGCGCGATCTGGCCCGATGATGGCCGACCCTACGACGGTGCGCTCAAATACGACCTGCAGGATTTGCGGAACTGGAAAACCGGACTGCACGGTGGCACACGGATTATCTGCGAAGGAGAAATCGCATGAGCCTCCATCTCGTCGAACTCCCGATCCATCTGCCTGACCTGCACGGTTGGGCTGCGCAACGCAACCTGAGCAAGGGCACCTTTGACGAAGGACTGGCCCTGCACCACCTATTGGGCGAGGTCTTCGGCCCCGCCGCATTGCAGCCCTTCCGCCTCATGGTCGCACCGCGCGCAACGCGGGCCACTCTTTACGCCTATAGCTCACAACCGGCGCAGGCTCTTCTGGAGACGGCCAAAAGCGTCGCTCTCCCCAGTGAATGCGCACTTCTGAACCTCGAACAGATCCGCTCGCTCCCACGTCCGGCGGAAACATGGCAGGCAGGCGCGAGGTTCGGCTTCGATCTGCGCCTGCGCCCTGTTGTCCGGCTGGCCTCTGCGCTGACCTCGGACAAAACAACCTTTTCTAAGGGCGCCGAAATAGATGCCTTCCTCGCAGAAACTCTGCGCAACGATCAGGCACGTCCGCGTGAAGAGGTTTATCGCGACTGGCTGGCCAAACGGCTCTCGCCCGTGGCTAAAATGGAGCGGGACACCACTCGTTTGCACAAATTCCAGCGTCAGGTCGTCCAGCGCGGCGGAAAACGGATCGAGGGACCAGATGCTACGATCCTCGGCACCTTGACTGTGCAAGACCCACAGGGCTTTGCCGAGCTTCTGGCACGCGGCATCGGGCGCCATCGCACCTATGGCTATGGCATGTTGCTCCTGCGTCCGCCGCAACGCAGGAAGTGAACAATGCTCAAAGGACGCCTCGGCCTCGACAGCGTCAAAGTCCCTCACGCCGATCGCGCGGGATGCCTCTATCCTGCGCGCGGCGCCCTAACGGCACGCGACGGCACACTCGCCTTTGTGCAGGGAGAAACCACCCCCGCAGATGCTCTCTCCCCCGGCGGCTATGCTATCCCGCTTCAGACCGTCTCCATGACCCTTTTGGGCCCAGGCTCTACAGTCAGTCACGACGCTTTGCGTCTTTTGGCTCATGCCCGCACCCTATCCGACGAAAAAATTATCTCTGCTATGATCGAACGGATCAAAACCTTGATCGAAGGCCGCGATTGATGGCACTCACCATTATCGTCACTCGGAATGTCCAAACCCGATACCGCGGCTTCCTGACCTCCGTCATGTTAGAAATCTCGCCCGGCGTATACGTCGCGCCAGATATGACAGCAGGGGTGCGCACACGGGTCTGGAATGTCGTCTCTGACTGGTGGGAAAACCTGCGTCAAGGCTCCCTCACACTTGTCTGGCGCGACACCTCCGCGACCGGACACCTGCAGATCGAAAATTTGGGCGAACCACCTAAAGACATTGTCGATGCAGATGGAGTTTTACTCGCCAAACGAAAGTGAGCGCCCCGATAACTCGCCTTCACGCCCTTTGACAATTGAATAAAATCAACCTATTGCTCGCAAGAGGCTCCCCCGCACCCGCGGGGATAGACCCTGGCCTCTGACGCCATTGGGGCCGCGTGTGTAGGCTCCCCCGCACCCGCGGGGATAGACCCCAGATGAAATCGATGTCAGACAAAGAGAGTTGGGCTCCCCCGCACCCGCGGGGATAGATCACTTAGACAATAACCGGTCCTGTCCCTGCATTCTTCTGAGCAACGCTCACTCACTTGCCGCATGAAAGGAGCATCAAAAGGCAAGAAACATACACACCTTACATCGTCGGAGGCGTCGACACTCACACGGATTTACACGTTGAATCCGTCGTCGACCATTACGACCCTGCGCTCGGCACCGAGAGCTTCGCAACCACACGGCATGGACATCGCATGATGTTGGAATGGATGCGTTCATTCGGTGATCTGCAACGCGTCGGCATCGAATGTTCTGGCAGTTATGGTGAAAGGTTGTTGCGCTATCTACAAACCGCGGGTGTCAAAGCTCTGAAAGTAGTCACGTCCACAGACACAAATTAGAAGTGGCGTACTGCGAGGGGCCATCACCTCGGCCAATGCAATATCGGCGCCCGTGTCGCGACACCTGGCGCGATAGGATCACGGCGTGCCATGGTCGACACGCCATCGACACGGCACCTGGTAGAAAAGCGTTCCCCCCCGCTCGCCTCACTCACGGCATAGCCCCCACCTGCCCTGATCGTTTAACAAGGCAGGCGGGGGCAGTTGGTTGTTAAACGATCACCCGTCGCCAGCGAGGAGATCGGGACGGATGGCGTAGACGCGCGTGGTGTTGGGGTAGTCGGGAAGACGAACGTTCTTTTTGCTGCGCCCGCCCTCACCGCAGATCAGCGCGCCGCGGTCCTTAGCAATCTTGACCATGAGATCGGGTGAGTGAGGTCCGCAGACGTCCCGCTCCCACGCCGAGGGCAGCACATAGTAAAGCCACGCGCCATCCTCCTGCTCGACGCGATACCCGCAACGATCACGGATAGCAAAACCGTCACTGCGCTCCGCATCATCGTCGGCGGCCTTCCCATTTTCGAGGCGCTCGAAACGCGTCGGGCCGTGAGCCTCGAAAAAGTACTGCAGGTGTCGCGCGGCGCTGCGCCATTCCTCGGACTGACCGCCGCCACGAGCCACAATCCAGGCACCAAAGCATCCAGAAACCGCATCGTCGATCTGCTCCGGTGAGATCTGCAAAATACCCGCCTGCTCGGCCAAATGCCCTGCGGCGGCAACAGCGGCAAAACGCCGTGCAACGCGCTGGATCTGCGGATCATCGTCGTCATCGAGCATGCGCTCCAAACAGGCTTCGATATGCTCACGCGCCTTGGCCAACAGCGCCTCGCGATTATTGACGAGGGCCCGCAAAAACACGCGGCCCGCGTGACCATAATGCGCGCGGGAGAGCGCTTTGATCTGATCCGCGAAGGCGCCGCCATTCTCGTACGGCCCGAGGTCTTCAAAACTCACGCCCGGTTCGACTTCGATGGGCACGTCGATCATGCGCACAACCATGCCACCCGTCATACGCCGCTTCCCGCGCCCCTGCTCAAGCTGCTGCTCAATGGTGTTCTCACCTGACGACAAGACCAACGCATTCCACTTTGCGCTTGCTGCGGCACTGCCGTCTTTCTTCGCACGTGCTTTGCCCTGCCCGTTCGCGAGCATATAGAGCATGTCGGTGAACCCGTCCGCATCCGCAACGGTCATTTCATCGAGACAGAGCGCCAAATCGTTGTGATCCGCGACAACGCTTTCGGCCCCGTTCACCGTCATGCGCCAACTCCGCAGAAACCCATCACGTCCCCCGCCGCCCCACACGGAGCCCGCGAGCATCAACAGGGTGGTTTTTCCGCGGGACGACTGGCCGTAGAAATGGAAGCCACCGCCCTCGATGCCGAGAGGCCTGAGCAAGGGTGCTGCGAGCGCCGCGCAGATCGCGAATGTCGCACGGCTGTTTGGTGCGGCGAGCCGCGTCAGGTCCTGCCACCCCTCCAGAGTGCCCGCCGTTGCAAGCAGGGTCGGCCGATCGCCCATGTCGAGCGTCAGCTGCATGTCATCTTTCTCGGGCGAAACAATCACATCAGGCAATGCGAAGGCCTCCCCACACCAGCCGGGATGGTCGGTGACATTGACGATCGGACAAGTCTGCGCGGCTTCGGCAATATACTCAGCCAAGGCGCGCCGCCCGTCCATCTGCTGCGGAACAATTCCGCCAGTGTCGGCAATCATTTCGCGCAGGTCACGCCCGTCGCCCGCGAGCAAACGGCCAGGCACAGTGAAGGACTCCCAGTCGTGTTTTGGTGCCCGCACCGCGATGCGATAGCCCCATCCGCCGCGGCTCGTGACAAGCTTTGTCCTGCCGAGGACAGCGATAGGAGACCCTGCGTAGACCTCAACCGGCTGGCCGCGACGGTCCACGTCGTATTTCACAATACCGCCCACGGACATGTTGAAATTGTCAGGCAGATCGAGTTCGAAACCAAACTGCTCGCGCAATTCACGACAGATGGGGTCCTCATCGGTATGTTCATCAGAAGCTGCATCGGTGGCGCCTTCCTCCGCAACCGTCACATCAATCTCCTCCACCATCCCGGCCTGTTCCAGAAGAGCCATGAACTGTGCCTCACACAGTCCGGCGTCAATGGCATCCGCGATATCAAAGCCCGTGTTGCGCATGCCAACGAACATGTCGGTCAGCGCGCTTGCCCTCAAAACCCGCAGACGCGCGACGCCGAGTGCCTTCACCGTATCGGCCAGCGTCTCGGCCGCCTTGGCACCCGGTTCGTCATCATCGGGTGCGATGATCACATCGCGGCCCTTCAGCGGCGAGAAGTCGGTTTTTGCCAACGCCTTCGCGCCGCCATGCCAGGTTGTCGAGACAACGCTCTCGAACCCTGCAACTGCATCCGCGCATTTCTCTCCCTCAGAGATCAAAACGGGTTTGAGAGAATTCGACATGAGGTCCGTCAAACGGTAGAGCGGTGCCCGCGTTGCGAAAGCATCGACGGGGAGCGCCTTATTGACCCAGCGTTTCTGACCTTCCACACGCCAAACGCTGAACGGATAAAATCCCGTCCGATCATCGTACTCACAACGAGCAACAAGGAACGCCAAAGTCCCGTCCCCATGACGATACTCATATGTCGCGACAGGCACAGTCGTCCCGAGACGCATATCAGGCATCGGAAACTCCGCAGGGACAGACACACAAGGGAGTGCGGTTTCCGGCAGGTCTTTTGACCTGAGAGGGCGCAGAAAGTGGCGCGCAGTAGAGTGATGAGACATATCGTTCATGCGTCAACTCCGAGCTGCATCGCGAGGTCCCGCGCGGCCTCAAGCTGTGTCAGACCGCGAAAATACGCGTAGAAGGAAATGATGTCCTTGCCATAGTAGCCGCGTTCGCGATCATTCCAGCTTCCCGTGTGAAGATCGATGATGAGATTGCTGGGGCTAAGATCACCACACTTGGGGTTCGGAACGATCAGGTGATCACCGGACCTACGCGCCCCGGGGACCCATGCCCGTACGAGACGCTCGATGCGCCAAGCCGACGCCCCTTTCACCTCATCGAAAATATTACTCTCCCACGGCCGGGGCTTGAATTTCTGTGTCAGTTTCTGTTTCGGCCTCTGGCCTTTTGTCATATCGTGCATATGGCACTCCGTCATTTTTCCGCTCGTATGAGCGACCTCGGTTCAGAAATGAGACGATGTCGGAGTGATTGCGCGGTGGATTGAGATTTGGACATTGATATCCGCCGCGCCACACACCGACCGTCTCGGCGTGGCTACAATGTCCACGTAATCCGCAAAGCTTTCAATTCAGCGGGCTCTGGAATATGTGGATAACCCACGGATTTCTTGGGAAATAAATTGTCAGATCATTGATACAAAAGAACTTTCAAGCGCACGCGAATTAACGCACACGTCAGCGAAGCTGTCTGAACCCGTTCCCGTGTTCCCCCTGTTCCCAGTAATTCAAAGAATAAGTATGGGCGTGAGGCGAAGCACCGCCCCTACCCCGCCGCTTTCGATATCTTCGGCACTATCCTCGCGCGAACGTGGGAACATGGGAACGAACAGGTCAAGATCGGCAAATCCCGTGCATTTTGCGACGCGTATTGGAAGTGACCATGGTTGTTTTCGGGTCCATACCCGCCCGAAACGCGAATGCGGTGACCAATTTTAGCCGGCTGCGGTGTTCCCTAAACACGGCCTCGGTCGGGCTCGATTTTCCGCTCAACTTTCCTGAGCTGCGTGAAGATAAAATCGATAAACTTCTCGATCTCGAAGCAGCGGCGCAAGTGTCCGTCGTCATATAAAGTTGGACTTCAGATCGGTTTAAGCATTGGAGGCTCTGGCTCGTTTGTGTGATGGATTATGCGGCTTGTTTTTCGTGATGCAAGTGGCGGTGTCGGATTGTCTACTTTTTGATCTTCTTCCTTTCTCTCAGGATGCCCTTGTCGCGCCCAAAGTAGACGTCAGCAGGTGTGACGTTGTTTAGGCTCTCATGGTAACGTTGGTTGTTGTGGTAATCGACGACTGTGCCGATCTAGCGTTCAAGATCGCCGAGTAGGTAGTAGTTTTCGAGCAGCACGCGGTTTTTCATAGTCTGATGCCAATGTTCGATCTTGCCTTGAGTTTGTGGGTGGAACGGTGCGCCGCGCACATGCGTCATGCTTTGCCCCTCGAGCCATTCGTCCAGATCGCTAGAGATATAGCAGGAGCCATTGTCGCTGAGTAGCCGCGGCTTGTGACGCACAACAGCTTGATCGCAACCAGACGCAACCAATGCCAGTTTGATCGTATCCGTTACGTCCGCAGTGCGCATGGTCGTGCAGAACTTCCAGGCGATGATGTAGCGACTGTAATCGTCCAGGATTGTGCTGAGATAATACCAGCTCCAGCCAATGATCTTGAAGTAGGTGAAGTCGGTCTGCCACATCTCGTTGATAGCTGTGGTTTTGTCCGTGAACTCGTCAGCAGCCTTGATCACCACATATACTGGTGTTGTGATCAGGTCAGCAGCATTTCAGAATGCGGTAAGCTGATGTTTCTGAAGCAAAATACTTCTTCTCATCCGTGTATTTGACCGCAAGCTCCCGTGTCGACAATGCCTCGTGCTCCAACGCAAACTCGATCAGATCATCGCGCCTGATGTCCAGGATACGGTTCCAGACAGATTTGGGACGTGAAGTTTGATCTGCCAATGCATCCAGGCCACCATCGACATAAAGGTCGTACAAGCGATAAAAAGTGCTGCGCGGAATACCCAACATATCAAGGGTCTGTTTGACTGGCAGATGTGAGCCTTCGCCGGTGCGGATGATCTCAAGCTTCTCGGGTGCTGGATACCTCATTCATTCGACCATTGCCCTCGGACAAATGGCGGACAAGGTCTCATTATCCCCCATTTCCTGTCATGCTTTTTTTGAACAGCTGGTTTGCAAGAGTCAGATCCGCCACGCATTCTCTCAATGCCAGCGACTCTGAACGCAGTTCCGTCACCTCTGGCGACGTCGCTTGACGCGCAGTGTCTCCAGAAAGTCGACGCTTGCCTGCTTCAGGAAATTCCTGGGACCAGCTGTAAAACAGGCTCTCAGAAATGCCCTCGCGACGGCAAAGAACAGCAATGCTCTCTTCGCCGCGCAAGCCTGCCAAGACAATGCAAATCTTCTCTTCCGATGAATAGGTTTGCCGCGTCTTGCGTCGGATGTTCTTAACCACCTTGTCGGCGGCATCTTTCGATGTGGTAGGCTTCTTCGTCATCTCGATCTCCTAATCGATAAGATGAACCAGAAATCTTCCCTTATTCAAATCCCCAAATCTGTCCAGCAGGGGCTGATGGACGGCGCAATCGGGTTTTGGGCCGCCTTGGAGAAGACCCACCCATGCACCCGTCAGCAACGCTGCTGGGTTCACAAGTCCGCCAATGTGCTGAACTACCTGCCCAAGCGGACCCAGCCAAAGGCCCAAAAGATGCTACATGACATTTGGCAGGCGGAAACCCGTGAGGATGCGCATGTGTCATTCGATTTGTTCATTGAAACCTTCGACGCGAAATATCCAAAGGCCGCCTGATGCGGGATCGTGACGAGCTGTTGAGCTTTCATGACTTCCCCGCCCAACACTGGCAGAGCATCCGCACATCGAACCCGATCGAAAGCGCCTTCGCCACAATCGGGCACCGAACAAAACGGACTAAGGGCCGCCTCAACAGAGACGGCATGCTTAATATGATGTTCAAACTCGGCCAAAGCACCGAGAAAGGCTGGCGCAAGCTGCGCGGCTTTGCCCATCTCGCCGACGTCATACAAGGCGTCGATTTCGTCAACGGCATCAAGCCATCAAACTAGGATCAGGCCGCCGCATGAAAAATCCTCGGACACCAGATTTGACAATAGCTCCCCGAGAGTCCGTACATATCTACAAGTGCCTAAGTTGTAATCACATAGAAGCAATAAGTCTGAAACTATTGCTATAGTCTTATCTATCGATTGCAGCACATGTGTTAGCGGGAGTAACTAGGCGCAAGAAAGTACTCTGAATGGAAGGGCGCGCATGATTATTCATCCCGCAAAACTACGAGGCGGCAGAGGGCCAGTTTCTGCGGCCCAGCATCGCGCCAGTTCTATTCCGAAAAATAGAGTAAATCCTCCTAGCAGGCATTCGCGACCTTGTTTCTTTCAAGGTCCCGTCCGATACCAACATTACTAAGCAAAAGATCGGCAAAATCGCAAAAGGCACGGCATAGGTAGTCTTACTCGACCATTTTGAACCACGATACGACGGAGACAACATCCAAATGAAGGCCACTCCGAGGAACCCCTCAACCGAGTTCGAAGATCGCGAAAAACGTACATTTGGTGACTTCAGCATTGATTGCGTGTCACGCAGCGAGCTAGTTGAGTGGTTCAGAAAGGATTTTGCACTTAATCTCACGAAGCCTCGTGTCGTTATGGATGTAAACGGTCACGGCCTTTCATTGGCGCGCACCGATCCAGACTTTAGGAACGACGTTTCTAAAGCTGACATTATCCACTGTGATGGTGGATTTCTCGTAACGTTATCGAAGCGGATGGCAGGGCCACAAATCCCGGAACGATCAGCAACAACGGATATGATCCATGACTTTGCTACTGAATTTGAAAAATCTGGGAACAGTTTTTTTCTTCTAGGAGCAACAGAACCAGTCAACTCCGCGTGCGAAGAAATCCTTAGAGCACAATATCCTAAAATGAAAATTGCTGGTAGAAGAAACGGATTTTTTGCCTCTGCGGAAGATGAGAACGAACTGATTTCTCAAATAAATCAGAGTGGCGCCGACGTAGTGTGGTTGGGAATGGGAAAGCCTTTAGAACAGCAGATGGCACTCCGTCTCAAAGAAAAGCTCAACTGCACTTGGATCATTACCTGTGGAGGATGCTTTAACTACCTAACTGGCCACTATCCGCGAGCGCCAAAATGGATGCAGGAATTCAATCTGGAGTGGCTGCACCGCCTCGCAACCAATCCTAGGCAACTTTTTTGGCGATACGTGACGACCAATCCCCACGCCTTGTGGATTGCCTTAAATAGCCCAAAGAAAACTTGCTAGATTTTCACACTCTCGCACAAGCAATCAATCAATGAGTCTGGATATGCACCTACCATTTTTTTCGGTTGTAATCCCGACATATAACCGCGCGTCAACAATCTACCCAGCTTTGCTATCGGTTCAGAACCAAACGTTCAAAGATTTTGAATGCATAGTTGTCGACGATGGCTCTACAGATCACTCCGAATTACTTCGGGTGGTAAGTGAGCTCAACGACCCTCGCTTCAAAGTGATCTGGCGCGAAAATGGCGGCGGCGGAGCAGCTAGAAATACCGGAATCGATGCTGCTGTTGGGCATTGGATAGCGTTTTTGGACAGCGACGATCAATTTTCAACGGAGAAACTGGAAGAGACCTATCGTGTCATAAACAATAGCACGCAAAAATCAGTGATCTGTTCATATATTGAGGTTGATCGAGGTGATGGAATAAAATTTATCAAGCCTCATCGCAGCCCTAAAGAAAATGAGAATATTGCTAAGTATCTCATGTCTGATCGAGGCTTCATTCAAACCTCGACCATGGCTGTTGAGAACGGATTTGCGAAACAGATCAAGTTTGACCCAGACCTGCCATTCTCTCAGGATACCGATTTTTGTGTCCGACTATGGGCAGCGGGCGCGAAGTTCAAAATGATCGAATATCCATTGGTATTTTGGAATGACATGCCATCAGCTGCACGTGTATCTAGCAACAAGAAGTCTGAAGCTCTGGAAACATGGCTAGAGAATATCCGCGAAACAGCGGGCGCCTCTGCCTATTGGGGATACAAAGGCTGGCACATTGCAAAATTGCTACGTAGAGACTCGTTCTGGCGCCCACTGAGCTTTTGGCTGGTAGCCGTACTTCGGGGAAGCTATTCCGTGAAACTAGCAGCTACAGTTTTCTTACAAGTTTTTTTGAGTGAACCAGCATATCGGAGCCTTTCCGACTTCCTAGTCAAAAAATTCCGAGCAAAAGTCTGACGCACTGCACAAAAAATTGCGTTGAAAGCGCGACATAGTTTCAGAGGACGTACCAAAACAATCATGAGCGAGCTGAAGAAAAGTGATTGGCTCCAAGCTTTTCGATACTAAGGCTAAATGAAACGCGCACTTTTCTATTCAAAGTGAAATGGTCACTTTTTTACGCATATCCCAATCAAAAGATGACGGTAGAGGGCAGGCCTAACATGGAACCTAGCTATGACCACTTGGATCAAAATTTTCAAAGGTACACCGATTTTGATCCGCTAGTTCCAGTCTGGAAAGTTTCGATTGGGACAAAGCCTACAATCCATCGTTTTTTCGACACTTCCCCGTTGAGCCCGTCGGGTAGATATCTTGCACTAACCGAATTTGAGACTGATAAACGCCCTCCAGAAATTGGAGAATCTGCGGAAGTCGTCGTAATTGACCTTAAATCTGGCGGAGTTGTGTTTAGACGCAAAACCTTTGGATGGGACACCCAACTCGGGGCACAAGTTCAGTGGGGAACGGATGACAGCTGCCTCTTGTTCAACGATATGGACACAATGACATGGACACCATACGGTGTCGTCGCCAACATCCAAAACGGTAGTGAACGTCATTTAGAATTCACAATCTATATGGCGTCTCATGATGGTCGTGAAGCACTTTCACCTTGCCTTCGGCGTATTGCGAACACTCAACCTGGCTACGGCGTCAATGTGCCACCAGAGTTCAGGCCTGAATTTAAGGGCGCGAGTACCGAAGATGGCGTATACAGGATCGACTTAGAAACTGGTGCCGCACGGCTGTGGCTTAGTGTTTCCGAAATTTTGGAGAAGCTGCCAGATCATTTCACTAATGAGGAAGCTAAATCTGGAGACTTCTACGTATTTCACGTTAAATGGTCGCCCGATGATACATTGGTCATGATTGTTCTACGTCGCAGACTGGCGAATGGAAAACAAAAAACTTGGTTGATATGTGCCGATCGTGACGGAAAAAATATGTACCTTACCTTAGGTCCTGAACAATGGTTGGGCGGGCACCATCCAAACTGGTGCCCAAATAGCAAAGACATAATCATGAACGTTGTGCTTCCTTTTAGGCGAGGCCTCATGAACAATCTTACGGCAACGGCAATAAAGATTTTGCATCGAGCAGGATTCAAACTTTTAAGTTCGCCGTTCTCGTTGAGATTCGTAAAGTTTCGATATGATGGAAGTAACTTCACTCAATTGAGTGAAACCTTTTTAGGCTCCGGTCACCCAACTTGGAACTCAAAGAAGAATGCTATTCTCACCGACGCCTATCCTCATGAGCCCATGTGTGAAGGGGATGGTTCGGTTCCTATTCGATGGATAACTAACAACGGTGAAGAAGAGGCATGTCTAGTCCGCATGCCTGTAACCACGGAATATGTTGGACCACAGGCAAGTTGGCGAGTTGATCCACACCCTGCCTGGGATCGAACACAGAGTTTTGTAGTCATCAATGGTGCGCCCAACGGTCAACGATCAGTTTTCCTACTCGACATGACCAAAATTTCCGAGAACTCATGAATGCATAAAGCATGCCATTGAAGCGCTCCTTTCTGAAAGATTAAACAATGTCGGAAAAAAAGTCTTTGCTTCGAAAGCTCATATCAACCGCAGCAGGTAGCGGGGTCATAAAGATCTTTGGTACTGGACTGGCATTTCTGCTTTTTTCTCTATTCGCAAGACTTTTAGAGCAAGATGAGTACGGCATTCTGGCAGTCGGCTTCTCGACGGCACTACTTCTAGGCACCATAACTTCACTTGGACAGGATTCCGCTGTTTTGCGCTTCTGGCCCTCAACAGAAGAAACTCTGGGCAGAGAAGCCGCAAACAAGGTGCTATTGTATTCCCTAAAGTTGGTCGGATCCTCATGTACAACGCTGTTATTTTTAGCGGTTCTCTTTTCGCTCTTCAACATTTCTCCACCAGGTATCAAATTTGACGGAACAGCTCTATTGGCTGTTGGTGTACTTGCATGCTGCTATGCACTCGCCAACTTTGCGTCCGCCGCGCTGAGAGCACAAGGATCAGTTTATTGGGCCCTTATCCCAATGGATATGGCTTGGCGCGTAATCACATTGGTTTCCGCATACTCTCTTGGTATCAAAACTGGACAAACTGCAACTTGGATGGCGGCCTTGGTGCTTCTCCTTGTAATCGTGCCGCAATATAAGTTGCTACTTGGTACACTGATGAAAGAGAGTTCAAGAGCTGGCGACGCCGCAAAAATTACGGGCACGGTCAGCAAAATCAGAAAGGCAACTATTGGCCTCTGGGGAATAGCAATTGCAAATTCCGTTGGTCAAAACGCCGCAACGATTGCGGTTGGCGCGACACTTGGTCCCGCAGAAGCTGGCGGCTTCTTCGCTGCCACAAGATTGAGCCAGCTTATGACAATATTTCTTGTCGCTATCAACCAGGCTTTTGGACCAATGCTGTCTCGCAGCTGGCATTCAGGACGAGCCGGTGAGGCACGCACATTGTATCTTGGCGCAACTATATTCAGCTTCTTAGGCGCACTTTCCATCTTCATAGTTTTTTTAGTTTGGGGACAACATTTTTTGTCTTTATTTGGCGATACTTACACAAAATTTAAACCCATTTTAGTCATTTTGTCTCTAGGACAGCTCGTAAACACGGCGTGCGGGCCTAACAGGGCTTTCCTCATGATGATAGGGCGAGAACGAGCACTCTTCATATTGGTATTCTTAACTTCTTTGGCTTTGCCAATTTTTCTCCCCATTTCAACGAAAATATATGGATCTATGGGTGCTGCGATGTTGGTAAGTTCTTTGCTCGCAATTCTAAATTTAGCGGCAGTAGGGCTACTTTATAAAGCGGGCTTTAAGACCCCTATCAAACCCAAACAGAACAGATAAGGGAACCAAGATGACAAACTTACCCAACCTTTTTGTAATTGGCGCAATGAAAAGTGCGACAACATCACTCTGCACCTATCTCGGACAACACCCAGAAATTTTCATGTCACTTGAGAAAGAACCATTCTATTTTGTCGAGGGTAGAGAATTTTTGACAGACAAAACCAGCCTACCCATTCGCCCCGACAAGAAATTGCAGCCAAGCAATATGGGTAGCGGAGAATACACATCTCGCGAAAAGTACTTATCACTTTTCGCCGCGGGCAATACCCACAAGTATCGCGCTGAAGGCACTCCATTATATCTTCCAGATCCCAAAGCGGCTGAACGAATTTACAGCGTGTCACCAAATGCAAAACTTGTAGCCGTACTGCGAAATCCTATCGCACGAGCCTATTCTGCATATACGTTTCAAAAGTCATTCAATAGGGAGCCTGCAGACAGTTTCGGAGAGGCCTTGAAATCAGAAATTTCAGGTGAACGAGACAATTGGTGGTATGGCTGGCGGTATTTCCATACAGGGCAATACGCACAGCAAATTCGACGCTTTCAGGAAGTGTTCGGTGCAGATAGCCTCCTAGTCCTAAAACATGAAGACCTTCGCGATCAACCGGCGGAAACACTTCGTCGCGTTTTCACATTTTTAGACATCGATCCCTCTCCAACTATCAACTTCAATCGCGCTTCAAATGTTACTAAAATTCGGTCGCCGTTCGTAACCTGGTCCTATGTGAATTTATATAGTGAAAACCCCCTCAAAAACGCTCTTAAAACTGTCTTGCCCTTGTCATTCAGGAAATCCTTACACAAGAAGATTAGAAATCTCGTTGAGAGCATTGGAAGCTCACCCGCCCCGATGAGAGAACAAGATCGAAAGCTATTACAAGAACTCTACACTCCAGAAATAAGTGAAATCGAAGAGCTACTCGGCTGGGACCCCACAGGATGGCATTGATAGACATAAATTCCAAGCCACAACATGACTGGCGCGCGGACAGAAGGTCAACTAAGATTTCATTGAGTGCATTGTCGTATGCAACTGTGAATTCTGTTTTCACAATTTATGTTTTCTTGGAATTACGCATGTGGTTCTGGGGTTCCGAGAGTACGCTCGGAACATTCATACCGCCCGCAAACATGGCAGCGTACCAAGGCGGAAAACTGATTTCCATCTTGGCTATCGTGACTGTAGCCATCATTCTGAAATCTGGGCAAATTCTATCTCAGTCAGTTAGCATCATAATGCTTCTTTTATGGTGTGGTCTTTCAATACTTTGGTCACCTGCACCAATAGATGGAATAATCCAGTACGTGCTAATTCTTGTACCCGTGTTTTTTGCCGCCACCACAGCCCGCCTATTTGAAGCTGAGCAACAAATCCATCTGCTGGCGAAGATCTTAGCATTAGCTATGGTTTTCAATATAGCTTTCACCACAATTGTACCTTCTATCGGTATCATGAGTGACTACCATGATGGACGCCTCCGCGGACTTATGATGCATAAAAATCATTTTGGCGCTTATTCTAGTTTCGCGTTTTGTTACTTCTGGCAAACCTACAAAATATTTGGCATCGGCAAATACCTATTTCTAGCACTTTTTGCCATTGCATGCGTTGCCTTCAGTGGCTCTGCTTCAGCAATCGTAATGCTTGTACTAGCAATAACAATACAATTGTTGGCGACAGCAGTCGCCAAATTCTCTACAGCCGACCGAAAACCAATAATTGTCGTGCTTCTAGTCATTTTACCTATTGCACTTTGGGTGACAAACATCTTTCGCGACGATATTCTTCTGCTTCTTGGCCGAGATCCAACTCTTACGCAACGTTCAGGAATTTGGGCCGTGGTCTTGGATTACCTGAGATCAAATCCTTTCACTGTATGGTTTGGCGAGGGCCCCAGCGGTGCAAATGGCAATGCCGAACTAATTCGGTTAATGCAAAGTCTCTCGGGTTATAGCCAAGTAACTTCGACGCATAGCTCATATTTCGATATTGTCATCAGCTTCGGTATAATTGGCCTCACACTCTTCACCTATCTTGTTGCCAAAACACTCATTTTGGCAATCAGCGTATTGGCTACAACAAAGGATAATATAATACTGCATTGCTGCACACTTTGCATTCAGCTGATTATTCTCTTTCTTTCACGCAACTTCGTAACGAGCGAAGCTGGGCTTTCTGGTAGTTTCCCGTTCCTAATTTTTGTTTGTGCGTATTTCACTTTGAAATCGATAACAGATCAAAGAGCTGGTTGAATTGCCCCCAGTTTGCCGGGGACCTATAGTAACCGCCTCATTGGCACCGCCTTCTTGGTGATCAGATAAGATCTTAAGCTCTGTCGGTATTGACCGTAACCGCCTCATTGATACCGCGGGTTATGCTGCTTGAGTGTCAGCTCTCGAGGCGTGAGGCTGAGCTACTCCCCATTTGTTGGACAGGATCTGGCGTAAATTAAGCTACTCTTTGCTCCTGCTGATCGGGTTGTGTTCTGTCATTTCTCAGCCAATAGACTGAGCTACCCAAAGTGTCCCCGGTTAGGGCTAGATTTTCCGCATATTGATCACACAGACGGGCTGGATGCGTCTGGCAATTTCATCAGCGATGCTGGGACGTTATTCCCAATCGCGCTGTGCGGTCGTTCTTCGTTGTAGTCTCTGCGCCAAGTCTCCAACTTTTCGGCGGTATCTTCAAGCCCCATGAACCAGTGAGCGTTCAGACACTCCTAGCGGAATTTGCCGTTGAACGCTTCGATGTAGGCATTATCGGTGGGTTTTCCGGGACGTGAGAAGTCGAGCGTGACGTTTCTTTGATAGGCCCACAACTCCATGTCGCGGGAGATAGACACGCTGCCATTATCGACTCGTATCGTCTTGGGGTATCCTGTTTGGCGTCAAGCACGATCTAGCGTTTTGACAACATCTTCGCCCTTGTAGCTGAACTTGGCGTCAAGCACCGGCACATAACGTGAGAAAGTGTCCACAACCGTGAGAATGCGGATCTTGCGACCCGTAGCCAACTGATCATGCACAAAATCCATCGCCCAGACATCGTTAGGGCCAACAGCATCTTTGCGGTCTTCGCGCAACTTTGCCTTCACGCGTCGCTTCGGTGTCTTGTTCCGCAATTGCATGCCTAACTCCTTGTAAATGCGATACGTCTTCTTGGCATTGATCTCCCAGCCCTCACGACGCAGCAGGACATGTACGCGCCGGTAACCAAACCGGACACGCGTCTGACAAATCTCTTTTATCCGCTGTTCGATCGCGGCCTGGTCGAGCCGACGAGACTTGTACCGATAGGTGCGCGGATCGAACTGGATCAGAGCACACGCTCTCCGGGTCGACACACGCCAATCAGATCTGATCTCATCAACCAGCGTTCTTCTTCGAGCAGGCCTTAGAGCTTTCGTTTCAGAACGTCCTGCAGCATTTCTTTGTCCAATGCCAAATCAGCGACGATCTTCTTAAGTCGGGAATTCTCGTCTTCGAGCTCACGCAGCCGTTTCATATCTGTGGGCAACATGCCTGCATACTTCTTCTTCCAGTTGAAGTACGTAGCTTGGCTGATGCCAGCCTTACGGCAGATCTCAGCAACCGTTGCGCCTTCTTCACCCTGCTTAATGATGAACGCCTTCTGCGCGTCCGTGAACTTCGATGCTTTCATGCGTTTCCGCTCCTATTCCAGCTCAGGAAAAATCTAGCGGAAAACTCTAACCAAAAACGAGGACGTTTTTAGGGATCACAGCAATCCACCGCGCCCCCGGCTTTCGCCTCAGCGTGCAAATAATGTCCGTGCAACACGCCAAATTTTCAATTCAGCGGGCGCTGGAATATGTGGATAACCCACGGATTTTTTAGGAAATAAATTATCACACCTCTGATATCAAAGGGCTTTTGAGCACAAACAAAACAACACAAAAACCAGCGAAGCCGCAGGAACCCGTTCCCGTGTTCCACTGTTCCCGTCAAATCAATGTATGAATATGGTCGCGACGCGAAGCCCCGCCCCTACCCCGCCGTCTTCCATATCTTCGGCACTATCCTCGCGGGAACGTGGGAACGAACAGGTCAAGAACGACTAGGACCGCTCCGATCTGCACATGCTCGAAGAGCGCAGAAAGGCTACGATCTGTTGCCTGCCGAAAACGGGTATTTCGGGAACATCCAGTTGATCTCTTTCATCGTTGCGAGCGTGTCGGAATTGACCCCGACCAGCGCGTAATGGAACGAGGAACGGCTGAATCGCACCAACTTGCATTGTCGACTATGTTCACCTTGGGATGATCACGCTGGACAAAAACGTTGTTTTCTCCGGGCTCAACTCGTGAGCCCGAAAAAATCTTTCTCGATCACCAAGCTCCCGATTTTCGCATGCCGATCTCTAACTTCTGACACGGACGGGCCGCTCTGCTTTTTGCCAAAAACTCATCCCGCCAGCATCCTGTCCACACGCAGCAGGCTGATCGCGGCAGACAGGAAAGGCTAACGGATGAACTGATCGACATAATCCGCGCCGAGACCGACGGCCTCGTAATGCGCTCGGCACATGTCGATCTTGGTAAACACGTCCTCGAAGCCCGTCTGCTTGCCCCAAGGGTCAACGTAACACATCACGCCGTTCACCTGAAACAGGGTCATCATTTCGGGCACGTCATCAGGCACGACGAGGGTGTGGGTCTCACCAGGAGGCTCATAAACATAGCCTCCCTCTTCCGCCGTCCAGCCGTGTTCGAGATAGTGCCAGCGCCCCTTGAGGACATACCCATGCACGGGCTGCGGGTGACGGTGACGGCTGAGAACGCCGCCTTTTGTGACCTTGAGTACGTTGACCCAATAGCCTTGCGAGACATTGAGGCACAGCGGGCGGAAATAGACATTCTCCGCCTGCGGCACCCAGACACGCTCATCCTGCGGAACGGCGTGAGGGATGACGATATCCTCCCCTGCGTCTTTCGGCATTTCGAGTTGGTAGGGCATTCTTTTTTCGTCATCGGTCTGTGTCATGGTACCACCTCACATAACGCCATATGTTTCGAGTGCGTCGACGGCGGACATGCCCTTGCGGATTGCCTCGCCAACCGTGTTTTCCGTTTCGGCCTTCTCCAACGCGCGATGGATGACTTCTTCTTCGGCCTCTTTCGGGATGATCAAAACGCCCTCACGGTCGCCATAGATCAACGTGCCTGTTTCGATGCGAATGCCGTCAATCTCGATGGCGGTTCGGAAGTCGATGACCTTGCCACGCACACCCTGATCCTGCGCATAAACGCCGCGGCAGAAGGTCGGGAATCCTTGGCTTTCGATGCCGTCCGCGTCGCGCACATAGCCGTTGAGCACAGCTCCCGCCGCCTTGAGATGGCGCGCGCGCGTGGTCATCAACTCGCCCCACAACGCGTAGCGCAGCGAAGAGCCAGTGGCGACATAGACCTCACCCGCCTTGAGGTCGTCGAGCGCTTCCAGCATGAGGCCGAAAGGCTTGTTCGACAATGGTCCGCGGGAGTCCTCATCTCCGTCATCAAAGATATCGGCTTCCAACACCGGCATCGCACGCCCAGCCATCTTGCTGGTCTGTTGCAGAGGCGAAATGCCAGCGGGCAGGAACTGCTTGCGCAGGCCCATAACGTCCATCACATCACCGATCACGGCTGTGAACAGTTTCTCACGCATCAGGGCAAAAAGCGCCTCGTCACTATCGTAGAGTTTGCTCATCGTCTTTTCCTTATGTTCTTAAGCTGCGGCGTATCCGCCATCGACTGGTAGAATTGCTCCGGTCACGAACCCTGCAGCCGAAGACGCAAGGAACATGGCGGGACCAACAAGATCTTCGGGCCGCCCCCAGCGACCCATTGGGGTCCGTCCGAGGATCGTGGCGGACCGTTCGGGGTTTTGGCCCAGGGCTTCGGTCAGAGGCGTGGAAATCCATCCTGGGGCAAGCGCATTGACGCGAATGCCATCTCCCGCCCATGCCAGAGCCAGCGACCGCGTGAGTTGTCCGATCCCGCCCTTGGAAGCGGCATAGGCGGGCGAAACGGCGGATCCGAAGTAGGTCAACATCGAGGCGGTGTTGATCACGCATCCCGACGCCGCCTTGAGCGCGTCATGCGCGGCGGTGCAGCAGCGCTGCGACCCGTTGAGATTGATGTCCACCACATCGGCAAACCCGTCGTGAGTAAACTCCGCCCCGCCGCGCCGAATGACGCCCGCGCAATTGACCAGCACATCAAGCCGCTCCATCGGTGCGAAAAACGCGGTAACTGCATCGCTATCCCTGACATCCAACACTGCCTGCGCCATTCCCTCGGGCAAATCGTCCACGGCTTCGTGGCCCGTCACGGTGACATCATCGCCCGCATCGAGAAACCCCGTCGCAATAGCGCGGCCAATGCCACTGGTGCCGCCGATAACCACTACTTTGCGCGTCATGTTGTCGTTGTCCTTGTGCGTTTTTTGAAACTCTGGCGAAGGGAGAGTGCGATCATCAGTGCCCAAATGAGCAACGTGATCGCGCCGAGCGTGCCCGCAATCGGACGCGCGAAGAATTCAAGCAGGTTACCGTCGGCCTTGATCACCGACTTCATGAAGTTCTCTTCAATCAGCGGCCCAAGGATCAGGGCGAGGATCATGGGCGCCAGCGGGAAATCGTTCTCCTCTAGAACGAAGGCCACAAGTCCGAGGATCAGCAGCACCCAGACATCAAACAGCGTGTTGTTGGCCGCGAACGCCCCGACGACGCAAAAGAGCAGGATGATCGGAAACAGAATATTCTGGCGCAATGAGAGCAGTTGGCGCGAGACCATGATAGCGCCCAACCCCAGCGGCAACATCAGCAGGTTGGCGAGGATGAACACAGCAAAAATCGCGTTCACCAGCCCCGTGTCCATGACAAAGACCATCGGTCCCGGGGTGATCCCCTTCATTAACAGAACGCCAATCAGGATGGCGGTAATCGTGTCGCCCGGAATGCCGAAAACAAGGCTGGGAACATAGGCCCCCGACAGGGCCGCGTTATTCGCGCTTGAAGCGCTGACGATCCCTTCGGGATGGCCCGTTCCGAATTTCTCTGGCGTGCGGGAAAATTTCTTGGACAGGGCAAAGGCAATCCACGAGGCGATATCCGCCCCCGCGCCAGGCAGGGCGCCGATGGCGCTGCCCATGATCGAGGAGCGCGCAACCCCGCCCTTGTAGGTCCACAGCGTGCCAAGCACGCCCGAGATAGCAGCACGCACCCGCAGGGGCGGCGTGGGCGGCAGATCGGAAGGGGCTGCGGATTTGCGCAAGATCTCGGTGATCGCAAACATTCCGATCAGCACGGGAATAATCGAAATCCCACCGATCAATTCGGTGTCCCCAAAAGTGAAGCGCCGAATGCCCATCACGACATCAATGCCAATGGTCGACAACATCAAACCCGCACAGAGCGCCAGCACACCTTTGACCCGCGGACCATTGCTGACAAGGATCGCGCTGGACAGGCCCAAAAGCGCGAGAAAGAAGTATTCGTAGCTAGAAAACCCCAGCGAGAACCGCGCGATTTGCGGCGCAGCCATGATCAGGATCGCCACCCCGACAAGCCCGCCGATGGTCGAACACATCAGGTTCACGCCAAGCGCCAACTCGACCTGTCCGTTCTGGCGCATTTTGTAGGCTTCGTCTGTATAGGCAGCCGAGGCTGGCGTGCCCGGAATGCGCAGCAAGGCCCCTGGAATATCGCCCGCGAAGATGGCCGTGGTAGTCGCCGCGACAATCGCTCCGATCGCGGGGATCGGGTCAAGGAAGAAGGTCAGCGGCACCAATAGTGCCGTGCCCATCGTTGCGGTCAATCCGGGGATCGAGCCGATCAACAGCCCGTAGGTCGCCGCCCCCACAATGATCAGAAATACACTTGGTTGCAGGACTTGCGCGAAGCCCGCCAGAAGAGATCCGTCCATCAGTAAATCACCTCAGTGAGCAGTCCCAAAGGCAGCGGCACCATCAGGAGTTTCGCAAACAGCAGCCAGATGGCCCCCGCCGTCACGAGTGCAATGGGCACCGCAAGTGCCACGCGTACCTGCATGATGCACAGCAGCGCAGTCAGGAGCACAGGAACGAGAAGCGGGAAGCCAATGGGTTTACTCAGGAATATGTAGAGCACCACGAAGGCAAGCATCGCCGCCATGCGTCCCGCGGCACCAGGCGTGCGGATCCATCCCGACAGCGTCATAAGCGGGGCCTGCGATCTCACCCCATTGAGAACCATCGCGCCGCCACATAGCACCATGACCGCCGCGATGATGCCCGGGAATGTCCCCGGCCCGTAGGGTTGGTTTGGAAGCGTGGGAAAGGTCCGCACCTGAAACAGCACCAATGCTGCGATCAGGATAAAAACCGTCCCGAGTATGGCGTCATTCAGTTTCATTTGCGGACCCCCAGAGGTTACTGGCTCAGGCCAAGCTTGCCGATGACATCGGCGTTGTTTGCCGTTGCCTCAGTCATGAACGCAGCGAAGTCCTCTGCCCCGAGCCAGCTCACTCCAAAGCCGCGATTGGCCATGAAGTCCTGAAACTCTTCGCTTTGGTAGACGTTGGACAGCGCCTCTTCGAGCGTCACGGTGATCTCACCGTCAAGCCCCTTGGGCCCCACGACCCCGCGCCACGTGCCGCCCACGGAGGCCGTGCCGACAGCCTCTTCAGCGGTTGGAACATCGGGATAGGCATCAAGACGCTCTGCCGAAAGCACGGCCAAGGTCTTCACCAGACCCGCATCGCGCATTGACGCCGCTTCAGGCAGGGAAGACGGGACGATGGAGACACCGCCAGCAACAAGCTCCTGAAAGCCGGGAGCGGCGCCTTGGCTGGGGACAACCACGATGTTGGTGGGATCGACGCCGTTCTGGTTGAGGAAGGAGGCAAAGGCGAGGTGATAGGCCGCGCCGACAGGGAAACCCGACGCCTTGTATTCACCTGGATTGGCCGCGATGTCCGCGAGTGCTTCCTTGGCATCACCCCATTCGCTATCGGCGCGCACGTTAAAGGCCGAGGCGTCGAAGTTCACAAGCCCGATGGCCGTCATGTCATCGGCGGAAATTTCCGATGTACCGATGGCGGCATAGGTGGTGATTTCTGCTGTGGCCAGACCGATGGTGTACCCGTCGGGATCGGCTTCGATCATCGCGGTGTGCCCGACGATGCCGCCCGCACCTGTGCGGTTCACAACATTTACAGGCGTGCCCAGTTCACCGCTCAGGCCTTCGGCGATCATACGACCGACGGCATCGGTGCCGCCGCCCGCAGACCATGGCACGATCAGGGTGATAGGACGTTCGGGGTAGTCGGCGAAGGCCGGTCCCGCCATAATGGCGAGTGCGGCAACGGTGGATGCAAGTGCGTTTCTTTTCATGGGTTATCTCCTCATTATCCATGATTTTCAGGTTGGGTCGTTGGTCGACCGACGCCCCCTATGGTGGGTCGTCGAAAAGGTTGCGCGTGGCGGCGTGCGCTTTTGCGAGCAGTTCCAGCGCCGCCGAATGCGCCGCATAGGGATCACGGTCTGCAATCGCCTCCATGACGAGGCGGTGGTTTTCGAGGTTGTCCTTGAGGTTGTGCGGCGCCTCGAAAAGACGCTGGAAGTTGAGACGCATCGCATAGGTGATCGAATGCGCCACGGATTTCAGGAACCTGTTCCCTGTGGCGTCCGCAACGGCGATGTGAAACGCCAGATCGGCCTCGAGACACTCAGGTAAAACCTGATGATCGATAAGCCGCTCTATGGTCTCGTACGCTGAGCGAATGGTCGCAATCTCCGCGTCGGTCGCGTTGCGCGCCGCCTCCTGCGCGGCGGCGGGTTCGATCACGAAACGCATCCGCACGAATTCTTCCATGAAGGTCGGGTCGTTGAGCAACTGGTCGGCGGACCATTCCAGAACATCCGGGTCGAGAACATTCCACGCCGAGCGTTGGCGAACAACGGTCCCTCGTCGCGGGGCAATTTCCACGAGGTTTTTTGCCGCGAGCAAGCGCATGGCTTCGCGCAGAGTATTGCGCGACGCATTGTACTGCTGCGCCAGCTCTGCCTCCAAGGGCAGCTTTTCTCCGACCGCGTAAGTGCCGTCGATAATGGCCTTGCCAATACCTTCGGCGACCTGAGCCGAGCCGGATTTCCAGCCTGTGCGTCCTGCGTCTGCCACAGCCCCTCCTCCCTTGGTCTGTTGGCGAATCCATTGGTAGGATGAATAGCGCGGCGTTTGCAATTGCGTCAATGCCGATCGACACTGGCATTTGAGGCGAAACTATAAGATCGACATTTATGTATTTGTTTTTGTGTAATTATTATCTTGCCGATAAATCTCTCCACAGGCACCAACCGCCCGCAAATCTCACCGCCACCCTAACCTTAACTCAAGCCAGATACCCCACTGTGACAGCCCCTCACAGGACCGAAAAACGACAGAATCACATCGTCCGATTCAGACCGCCCCCTAGGTTGAGCGCGCCCATAGTGACGCGCAGCGGCGGGCTACGCACGCCCCCAATTTTGGCATCCACCCGCCCATGAAATCGATTTCAGGAATCTCTTGACTGAAAATGAAATCGATTTCAGACTGACAATCGCAAGAGATAATTCAACACGGGAGATAGCAATGCGTAGAACCACCATCACGACACTTGTGGCATTAAGCTTGAGCACGACGGCTGCTTGGGCCGAAGAGTTTACAATCGGGCTCTCAAACGGCTGGGTCGGCTCCGAATGGCGCACCCAGATGATCGAAGAAGCCGAACAGGCCGCCGAAGCGTGGGGCGCCGAGGGCGTGACCGTCAAAACCGTTGTGCAAAGCGCGAACGTCGATGTTCCGGGCCAGATTGCGCACGTACGGAACTTCATCAATCAGGGCGTTGATGCCATTCTCATCAACCCGAACAGCCCGACCGCTTTCGACCCCGTGTTCGCACAGGCGAAAGAAGCCGGTATCCTTGTCATTGCCACCGATGCAGAGGTCTCCAGCCCTGACGCGATGTATGTGGGCATTGACCAGAAAGCATGGGCAAAAGCCTCTGCCGAGTGGCTCGCAAACACGCTGGACGGCGAGGGATCGGTCGTCGCAATCAACGGCGTCGCGGGGCACCCTGCCAATGAAATGCGCGTCGAAGGATATCAGGAAGTCTTTGCCGAATATGACGGCATCGAACTCGTCAACGAAGTGAATGCCAACTGGGATCAAGCGCAGGGCCAGCAAGCCATGCAGAACCTTCTGGCCACCTACCCCGACCTCAACGGCGTCTGGGTGCAAGATGGCATGGCCGCCGGCGCTTGGCGCGCCATTCAAGACGCGGGCCGCACCGACATCGCGGCAACAGGCGAGATCCGCAAGGACTTCATCGATCTCTGGTCGGAAAACAACCTCGAGTCTGGTGCTGCGGTGAACCCCCCCGGCGTCATGGCCTCCGCCCTCAACGTTGCGGTTTTGCTGTTGCAGGGCAAGGAACTGGCTGAACCTGCGGATGACGGCGTCTACGGCAATGCCCTCTATTTGCCGATCCCGTTCATTTCCAGCGAGAACCTGGACGAGGCCAAAGCACAACTCGACGGGAAAGCAGGCTACGTGTCCTACACGTCGTCGCTGTCCATCGACGATGCCAAGGCGCTCTTCAAGTAAGCTCGCCAGAACCTCCCAATCCTCCCAACCAAACCAAACGGCTGCGCCCCTGCGGGGGCGCAACCATCCACCTGCCCGGAGCGCACATGCCACACCTTGAACTTTCCCAAATGACGAAGTCCTTCGGTGCGACGCAGGCCCTGAAGGAAGGGAACCTCTCGCTACATTCCAGCGAAGTACACATGCTCGTCGGCTCGAACGGCTCGGGCAAAAGCACGCTTTGCAAGATCATCGCGGGTTCCGTTGAGGCGGATAGCGGGACGATTTCTCTGAATGGTAAGGCTGTCAACATCAAGAGCCCGTCGGATGCCCGCAAACTCGGCGTGTCGATTTTCTTTCAGGAACTCAGCCTGTCCAACAATCGCACGGCGGCGGAGAATATCGTGCTTAATGCCCTGCCCGCTCGTCGGGGCCTGCTCGACAGGAAGAGCATACAGGAACAGGCGAAAAGCGCGCTGGAACCATTCGCGGAAGTGATGGGCGCGGCCTTCGATCTTGATACGCCCGTTGGGCAGCTGCGCGCCGACCAGCGCCAGATGATCGAAATCATGAAAACCTTTCATTCGGGTGGCGACATCCTTATTTTCGACGAACCCACCTCGGCACTGGACCGCAGCCAGTCAGAAGCCTTCTTCAACGAGATAGAACGGCGAAAAGCCGACGGCGCTTCCATCATCTTCATCTCGCACCGGATGGAGGAGGTCTTTGATATCGGTGATCGCGTCACGGTGATCCGGGATGGCAAAACGGTCTACTCTTCGAGAATCTCTGAAACATCCCAAAAGCATCTTGTGGCGCAGATGGTCGGGATTGAGCAGGACCATGATGGGTTCGCCGCCGCACCTGACAGGCCTGTGGCGACAGATGTTCATATGACGGTTCATAATCTCAGCTCAGGCAAACTGAAGCCCACCTCATTCGAATTGAAGCGCGGCGAGATCCTCGGCCTTGGCGGGCTACATGGGCAGGGACAATCCGACCTGCTTCGCAGCCTCGCAGGCCTGACCCGCGCGACAGGGACCGTTCACCTCGACGGAAAAACCCTCAACCTCAAATCGCCGCGCACCGCCATTCTTCAAGGGATGGCCTATGTTTCGGGCGACAGGCGCAATGACGGCGCTATCACGGGACGCACGATCCTCGAAAACGTCACCCCCATCAGCCTTCTGAAGCGCGGAACCATGTTCCTGCGCTCGGGCCCGCAATCGAAATCCGCCAAGACGGCCCTGTCCCACCTCTCGACCAAATACGAGGGACTGAGTGCATCAATAGACGCCCTGTCTGGCGGCAACCAACAAAAGGTCATCATCTCCCGATGGCTCACCGACAAACCCGATGTCCTTCTGCTCGATGATCCGACCAAGGGCATTGATATTTCGACCAAAATAGAGCTGTTCGACCTCATCCGCGAGTTGGCGCAAAGCGGCCTATCCATCATTCTCTACTCCTCCGAAGACGCCGAACTTCTCGCAAACTCAGATCGCATTCTCGTGTTCAACAACGGGGAGGTCTGCAAGGAGCTCACCGGGGCAGACCGCACGAAAACGAAACTCACCCAAGCAGCATTCGAGGCGGCCCAATGACCTTATTCACCAAAAGTCGGCGAGGAAAACTTACCTTCCTGCCCGCACTCGCAATCCTTGCCGCTGTTTTCATCCTGAACGGCGTCACCGAACCGAACAGCCTGAAAATGTTCGCGCTCAAAGGGTTGATCAGCACATACCTCGCCCTAATGTTCCTTGCGGTTGCGCAAACCATCGTCGTTTTCGCAGGCGACATCGACCTTTCCGTGGGCGCCATTCTGGGTTTGGTGAATGTCATCGTCGTCACGATAATGGACTCAATGGGGGGCGGTCTTTCGTCCGTCCTGCTCGCCATAGCGGCGGGCCTTTCCGTCGGGGCGGCATGTGGGCTTCTCAACGGGCTTCTGGTCGTGAGGCTACGCCTTCAGGCCATTGTTGCCACCTTCGCGTCTTCGATCGTGTTTGCTGGCTGTGCGCTTTGGGTCATGCCAGTCGCGGGAGTGCCTGCTCCGGCCATTTTCTGGCGCGCATATGGTGCGAAATTTCTCGGCGTGCCGGTGGTCTTTTTGATTGCCATCGGCCTTCTGGGATTGATCGCTTACCTCGTGCGCACAAAGTTGATCCTGCAGATCCTTACGGTCGGGGATGACCAAAAGGCAGCCTATCAATCGGGCCTTCCCGTTACGGCCATTCGCATCAAGGGATACATCATGTGCGGTGTCTTCGCGGCACTCGCAGCCCTCTGCATCACAGGAGATACTGCCAGCGGAGACCCGAATGTTGGTGCGGCGATCACACTCAACTCCGTTGCCGCAACCGTGCTTGGTGGGACCGCTCTAGCCGGAGGCTCGGGCTCAATGCTTGGCTCCGTCTTCGGCGCCCTTGCGATCGGCCTGATAAACAGTCTGGTCTTCTTTCTTGGCACCCCGTCTGAATGGCAAAACCTCGCGCAAGGCTTGACCATTCTGGTGGCCCTTATGATCGGGATATTTGTTAGCCGGAGAGTTCAGTCATGAAGTTCCTACAACACCCCATCACCATCTCCAGTGCTCTTGTTCTTGCTCTTCTGGTGCTTGGCGAAACGCTGTCCCCCGGCTTTGCATCCTTGCAGCAATTGCAAAGCCTTCTGATCGTCTCCGCCCTTCTCGGCATCGTGGCGGCGGGACAAAACCTCGTCATTCTGGGCGGCCGCGAAGGCATTGACCTCTCCGTGGGCGGCGTCATTTCGATCTCCGCACTGATCGGCGGGAACATTATGGACGGCAGCAATGCAGGCATCCTCCCTGCCCTCGTTGCCTGCCTTGGCGCGGGAGCCTTCTTCGGCCTCCTCAATGGTCTGGGCGTCACACTGTTGCGCATTCCGCCATTGGTAATGACCCTCGGAATGCTCGGCGTTCTCGAAGGCCTTCTGGTCGTTGTGCGGCAGGGTATCCCCTCGGGACGTGCAGCCCCTATGCTTGCGGAATTTGTGTCCAAGCCGCAGCTTCTCTGGCTTCCTGGTATCATCTGGCTCTGGATCGCAATCGGACTGTTGATGTTCTTCCTGCTCAACAAAACGGTTCTGGGGATGCGTTTCTTCGCCATCGGTGCAAACGAACCTGTCGCGAGAAATGTTGGCGTGAAAGTGCGCTGGACCCGTGTCCGCCTCTATGTTTTCGCAGGGATGTTTTCCGCGGTGACAGGGCTTTGCATCCTCGGCTATTCGGGTTCCTCCTTTGCCAACGTCGGACAACAATACATGCTCGCCTCCATCATTGCCGTTGTTCTCGGCGGCACCCCTCTGGCAGGTGGTCGAGGCGGCTACACCGGCACTATGGTCGGCGCGGTAATGCTCGTTGTCCTTCAAAGCATCCTTACGACACTCAATATCGAAGAGTCAGGGCGGCAATTCATCTTCGGCGCGACCCTGTTGTTGCTGCTCTTCCTCTACGGACGCGAAAAGAACCTGAGAAACTGATGGCACCCAAAACACGCATCAAAGACATCGCACGCGAATTGAACATCGCGCCAGCAACTGTGAGCCGTGCCCTGTCCTCATCGGGGCTCGTGGCGGAACCGAAACTGTCACTGATCCGGCAAAAGGCCGCGGAAATGAACTATCGCCCGAACGTGCAAGCACGCTCACTTCGCACACAGCGGTCAATGTCAATTCTGGTCGCCGTGCGCGACATCGGAAACCCCTTCTACCTGGAGGTATTCAAGGGCGTGGAGGCAGTGGCGCGCGAGCAAGGGTATTCGGCATTGATGGTGAATACCGATGGAAAGGCAGAACGCGAGCAAAACTGCTTCGAGATGCTACACGATGGCCATGCCGACGGAATGATCCTGATGACGGGCAACCTTCCTGACAAAAAGGAAATCAACACGCGCAATATTGTCGTGGCTCTTGAAGGCATCGACAGCGAGGAGATTTCACAGGTCCTCATCGACAACGCCGCGGCCGTGCGACAAGCCGTGGATCATCTGGTCGGGCTCGGCCACAGCAGGATCGCGCATATTCGCGGCCCCGTTGGCGAAGGCATGAGCGAGAAGCGGGACAAAGGGTTCCGCGCCGCTCTCGCCGCGCACGACATCCCACTGCGCGAGGACTACCAGCAACGCGGTGACTACAATTTCGAGGCGGCGAAAGTTGCCACAGATACCCTACTCGACCTACCCGAGCCGCCCACGGCAATCTTTGCCTCCAACGACGAAATGGCAATTGGCGTCCTGAGTACCGCTCAGGAACGCGGCCTGCGAATCCCGCAGGATCTCTCGGTGGTCGGGCTCGATGATATCTATCTCAGCCGCGCGGTCTTTCCCGCACTGACAACCGTCAGCCAGCCTCGCGCCGACATCGGGCAATGCGCCATGACCACCCTTCTCGCGCAACTCAACGGCGACGCACTATGCGGCCAGCAGCTCTTTCCAACCCATTTGGTCGAACGCGCCACAACCGGTGCGCCCTCAAACTCGAATATGAAGCAGGAGAAAGAAACATGACGCTCCAGTCCAAACCCACATTGAACATCGCCATTGTCGGCACAGGATTCATTGCCGAATTTCACCTGCGGTCCATGATTGGGGTTCGAAACGTAAACGTCGTTGGTGTCTATTCCCGCAGCGCCGAGAACCGTGACCGCATTACCGCCCTGAGCCAAGAACTCGACCTCGGCCCCTGCGTCGGCTTCGAAAGTCTCGAAGCGCTCTGCCAGTCAGACACAGTGGATGCTATCTGGATTCTGTCGCCCAACCATACGCGCCTCGACGTTATGCGCACTATCAGAGACGAAGTGATCGCGGGACGCTCAACGATCAGGGCGGTCGCTTGTGAAAAGCCACTGGCCCGCACCGTCCGCGAAGCCCGCGAAATGGTACGCCTTGTGGAAGAGGCAAATCTCTTGCATGGCTACCTCGAAAATCAGGTGTTCTGCACACCGGTTCTGCGCGGCAAGGAAATCATCTGGCGACGGGCCGCGCGCACGACAGGACGTCCCTATATTGCCCGCGCGACCGAGGAGCATTCTGGCCCCCACGCACCGTGGTTCTGGCAAGGCGACAAACAGGGCGGCGGCGCACTGTCGGACATGATGTGCCACAGCGTCGAGGCCGCGCGCCACATGCTGACCGACCCTGACAAGCCCCGCGAAAGCCTGAAGGTCAAAGCCGTGAACGGCACGGTTGCCACCCTGAAATGGTCGCGTCCCGATTACGCGAATGAACTCACCGAGCGCTTCGGATCGGGCGTCGACTACCTAAACCGCCCGAGCGAGGACTTCGCCTCTGGCCGCGTGATCCTCGAAGATGAAAGCGGCAATGAACTGGTCATCGAAGCCACAACAAGCTGGGCCTATGTTGGCGCAGGCCTGCGCATCCAACTCGAACTTCTCGGACCAGAATACGCGATGGAATTCAATTCACTGGACACCGGTCTTAAAGTGTTCATGTCCCGCCGCGTTACCGGTGAAGAAGGAGAGGATCTCGTCGAGAAACAGAACTCAGAGCAAGGGCTCATGCCAGTCCTCGAGGACGAGGCTGGGGTCTACGGCTACACCGACGAGAACCGTCATATGGTCGACGCCTTCCGCAAGGGGCAAATGCCGTCCGAGACATTCCATGACGGTCTGGCCGTCGTCGAGATCCTGATGGGTCTTTACATGTCGGCAGAACTCGGACGCACGGTCAACTTCCCCGACGAGGCAATCGAGGACTACGTGCCCGTCGTGGCGCGGGTTGCAAGTCCCGATGCTTGATCCCGTTCTGTTATGTGACTTGGGGGGGACGAATTGCCGTCTTGGTCTGATGCGCGACGGTGTCGTGGACAGGACCAACATCGCATCTTACGAGAACGCGGATGTGCCCCACCTCATTGCCCAGATCCAGCGTTATCAAAGCGGTCGCTTTGATGCGTTGGAGGGGATGGTCATTGCGCTCGCGGCTCCGGCCGAGGGCGACCGCGTGGCGCTCACCAATCTGGATTGGGTGCTGGACAAACGGGAACTGATGGACGCCTTCTCGGTGCGCTCTGTTACCTTCCTCAATGACTTTACCGCACTCGGATATGCGCTTGGGGACATGGCATCGCTCGACACCCTGCCCCTCGCAGAGCGCGACCTCGACACCAGCCAGACCAGGCTGATCCTTGGCGCGGGAACAGGCTTCAACTGTGCCGCCTATCTCACGGACGGATCTGTGACCATTTGCGAGGCAGGACATGCCTCCTTTGTTCCGATCACCGACTTCGACCTGAGATTGCGCGAGAAGATGACCGAGCGATACGGCAGATGCTCGAATGAGCGGCTTCTATCAGGTCAGGGATTCCGCGAGATCTACGCCGATCTTTCGAACACGCCAGTGGATGAAGTCTCTGGGCCAGACGTGCTGCGCGCAGGCGTTGATGGTCGTGATGCCACGGCGCGTCAGGCCTGCATGGAATTCGCGCGGATGCTCGGGCAGACAGCAGGCGATCTGGCGCTGACCTTTTGGGCAAAGGGCGGCGTGTGGCTTGCAGGCGGCCCCTGTCGCGCGCTCGCGCCGATCCTTGCCCTGCCAGACGGCCCATTCCTCACGGCCTTCCGCCAGAAAGGGCGCATGACAGACGAGATGGCACAGGTGCCCGTTGCCCTGCTCCAAGATGACTATGCCGCCCTGCACGGCTGCGCCCACAAATTCCGTCACTGACTGAACGATAGGAAACACGATGAACACGTCCGAATTCGGCGCCCTCATGCGCTCGGAAGCTGCAGAATCCGCCGATGTCTTGCGGCGCACCCTCGGCACGCGCCCGCTTGAGCCCCTGCTGACCCCGCGTCCCCGCGCCATCTATTCCATCGCGCGCGGCTCGTCCGACGCCGCCGCGACGGTTCTCAATTACGAGTTCATGCGCGTTTTGAAAGTACCCGCCACGACACTCCCTCCATCGGTGTTTTCCGTGGGCGATGGCGTCGAGTTCCACGACAGCACCGCCATAGCCATCTCGCAATCTGGAGCCAGCGGTGATCTCGTCGCCGCCGCCAAAGGCGCCGCCACCTCAGGCGCGCAGGTCATCGCGATCACCAACGTCGCAGGCTCTCCCGTCGAAGCGCAGGCGCATCACAGGATCGCCATCAATGCTGGTCCAGAGAAGGCCGTCCCCGCAACAAAATCCGTGGTCGGCGCCATCGCGGCGGGCATGGCCCTTATCGCCTCTGCCGACGCCGACTATGCGCGCAGCATCGACGCGATCCTGCCCACACTCGACGCCTCCACGCCTCCGACATCCATCGAGGCCGCAGACCTCCCCGCCAAGATCGCCGCATCAAAGCACATCTTCGTCGTTGGGCGGCAGGCAACATTCGGCGCGGCGCAGGAAGTGGCGCTTAAGATCAAAGAATGCTGTGGCATCCACGCGGAAGCCTATTCGGCCTCCGAGATCATCCACGGCCCGATGCAGCTTGCTGGCCCCGACCTGTTAACCATCATTCTGGACGACGAGACCCCTGCGCTCGCGGGCAGTCTCGACCTCGCCCATGACCGCTTTGAAAGTGCAGGGAGCACGGTGGTGCGTCTGTCGCTGGAGCATGCGACTCCCCTGCCCCAAGCCCTTTCGGCGGCATTCTTCCTAATACATCTCTATCCGCAAATCCTTGAAGCAGCCCTCGCGCTCGGGATCAACCCCGATAGCCCGAGCCTGCTGGCCAAGGTGACGCAAACGCTCTGAGAACGATGAAAGCTAAAGGAACCGTCTGAAACCGTTCCCGCGTTCCCACTGTTCCCGTCAGAAACCTGAATGGATAAGATCGTGACGCGAAGGGCAGCTGTATTGCGATCCCCTACACCGCACAGTCTCAGACTAATACTCCTGACATTCATCGAAACATGGGAACATGGGAACAGCCGAGTAACGGAGAATTCGCCCCCGCAACCATCTTGTAGCGCCACAGCCCTGACCTCTCCTTGAAGAATATGTCGGAAAGCAGCCTGCTACCCGCGGGGATCGCGCCTTACCCTGGCACAAGAACGCAATTTTCACGGTTGCCCGCGCGCCCATGTTTGGCTACTGCTCAAATCTGAACGATGGAGCATCTATTCGCACCTCGCCACAACGCTATCGGGCGCGCCTCAAAGGCAGCGCTACTGCGGTAGCCTGCGAAAATCCCAGCCACAATGACCCGTTCCAAACTCCAAGAAGACATGCAATTTCGCATCCTTCGGCTGCTTCAGGAAAATCCTGAGATGTCGCAACGCGATCTTGCAAAGGCCGTTGGTGTTAGCGTGGGGCGTGTCAACTATGTCCTCAAAGCCCTTGTCGACAAAGGGCTTGTAAAGCTTGGGAATTTCACGGCCTCGAAGGACAAGCGGCGATACGCATACGTTCTGACGCCGAAGGGAATTGCGAAACGCGCTGCCCTCACACGATCCTTTTTGGCGCGAAAAATGGCGGAGTATGAGGCTCTTCGAGAGGAGATCGAGGCGCTGACTTCAGAGCTTCCCGACACAGCAAGAGATCAGAATTGAGGACATTAGCGTGACGAAACGGAGAGTATTGGTCACTGGAACCGCGGGGTTCAATAGCTTCCACCTCGCAATACTTCTTCTCGCCGAGGGCTTCGACGCCTTGGCGGACTATCTGGGAAACGGGGAGACCTTTTCGAAGGTGACCCAAGAGGTGAAAGTGGGATCGTTCTGCGTGTGCAAGCTATGAAACTAAGTTTACACTTTTTCCAAAGAGCATTCGTGGCACCATTTACTTCACTTGAGATGGCATAAATGGGTTTTCTAAGGTCATCGACACTTGTGAGGAACATCGCGGTGGTCGCGTCAGGCACCGCTGCGGCACAGGTAATTGTCGTTGCCTTCTCACCACTGATCACGCGCATCTATGGCCCAGAGGTTTTTGGCCTGCAGGGGGTGTTTCTCTCCTTAGTCGGCATTCTGAGCCCAGTCATTGCTCTGCGATATCCAATGGCAATAATCACCGCCAGCAACGAGGATGACGCTAGACAACTTGCGCGACTGTCTCTCTTAATTTCCGCGGGTATCGCTGGCATTTTGTGGATTGGCTTGATCGCAGGAGGCGAAACAGTTGCACGACTGTTGGGCGCTGACGGCCTTGGGGCTTTAATTCTGTTTCTACCGCTTGCGCTCCTCAGTATCGCATATCAGGATGTCATGAGTTTTCGCGCCGCCAGACTGGGTGCTTTCAAGCTGGTGGGAAGAGTTGAGATTCTCCAAGCGTTTCTAACAAATCTCGCACGGGTTCTTGGAGGGCTTTGGGCACCGATTGCGGCAGCTCTGGTCGTTGTCACCTCTCTCGCTCCAACGGTTAAAGCGGTCATGTTGCGTAGTGGCGCAATCGAACTTCGACAGCCCTCACCAACCCTCACGAAAGAGAAAGCTCTTGAGCTATTAAAGATCCATCGCGATTTCCCGATCTACCGGATGCCTACCGATGTGCTGAACGCCCTGTCGCAATCGGTCCCAGTGTTGCTGCTCGCGGCCTTGTTTTCACCCACGGCAGCGGGATTGTACGCACTGTCGCGGAGTATCTTGCATTTGCCCTCGAATGTAATTGGAGCGGCCGTAGGGAATGTACTCTACGCACGTTTCGCCGAACTATCTAGGAGCGGTCAATCTCTCCTTCCTCTGCTTCTTCGCAGCACAATTGCACTGATGGCGCTCGCCCCCCTAATCATCGGTTGCGCGTGGTTTGCCCCCACTGTTTTTGCCTACGCTTTTGGAGAAGAATGGAGAGAAGCTGGCAACTACGCGCGATGGATGTCGGTGTGGCTAGGCGTCGCACTGGCAAATATTCCTGCCGTCCGAATAGCTCCAGTTGTGAAGGCTCAAAACCTTTTATTGACTATGAACACAGTCAGTTTGGCTGCACGTGTGTCCGCAATGCTATCAATTGCATGGTTAGGGGGAGACGCAGGAACCGCAGTCGCGGCATTCTCCTTAACCAGCGTTGCAGTAAACGTTGCGCTTATCCTTGTACTGTTTCGGCGTTGCGCACGTTGGAATGGAACTCTTCCAGAACACCATTGAGCGAATGAGACATGATACTCAAACTGTTTAACGGCATTCGGATCCTACAAGTGGGAATGGAAAATACGGTATGATCGCTATACATACAAAATCTGGACAGTTTGCTATCGAATGGATCGCCTATTGTCGCGAGAAAGACATTCCATTTAAAGCTGTCGATTGCTTCGCCCCCGAAATCATCAGCCAGCTAAAAGGATGCCGCGCACTGCTTTGGCATTGGCCACACCATGATTTTAGAGCTCAGTTATTTGCTCGCCAATTGATCGCATCAGTAGAAGAGATGGGGATCACCGTCTTTCCGAGCACGAAAACGTCTTGGCACTATGATGACAAGGTTGGCCAGAAGTATCTATTGGAAGCTATGAGAGCACCGCTTGTTCCGACCTATGTTTTTTATGAAAAAGAAGTGGCTCTAAAATGGGTCAACACGGCCACCTTCCCGAAGGTTTGGAAACTCCGTGGTGGAGCTGGGTCTCAAAACGTGCAGTTGGCAAAGACGCAAGCCGATGCACGCCGAATTATTAAAAGGTCTTTTTCCAAAGGGTGGGGAAACTCGCGCTTTCACGCATTGAAAGAACGCCTTTGGCACTTGAGGAGAGACCGAAGCCTGAGCGCATTTTTGAACCTTAGTAGGGGAGTTTTTAGGGCGATCGTGCCTCATGAACTAAATTCCAAGAACCCATTGCAAAGGGACTATGTGTATTTTCAAGAGTTTATTCCCGACAATAAATTCGACATACGGGTGATCGTCATCGGCGATCGTGCCTTTGCGATACAGAGGATGGTCCGAACGGGCGACTTCAAAGCCTCAGGAAGCGGTGAAATCGTATTTGACAGATCAGTAATTCCTTTGGATTGCGTACAGATCGCGTTCGACGTGACCTCCAATCTAGGATCGCAGAGTTGTGCTTTCGATTTTGTGCAGCGAGACGGGAAGTGGCTGATTGTTGAGGTGAGCTATACATTCAGCGCAGATGCGTATCGAAAGTGCCCAGGCTACTGGGATCGCTCTTTGATCTGGCACGAAGCCCCAGTCACACCAGAGCGTTTTATGCTCGAAGATCTGCTGACCACTATTGGCATTGGGACGCATTAAATGTCCTCTCGTAGCAACTCCCGCCACATCGCCATCTATGTGCCCTCGCTGCGTGGTGGCGGGGCGGAGCGGATCATGGTTATTCTTGCCAACGGAATGGCTGCACGAGGACATCAGGTGGACTTGGTGCTCACTCAGGCTGTTGGCCCGTATCTCCCAGAAGTTGCCGATAATGTACGCATCGTCGATATGAAACGTGGTCGGGTGCTGGCCAGTCTGCTGCCGCTCGCGCGTTACCTGCGACGCGAACGTCCCGATGCGATGCTATCGGCCCTGAACCATGCCAACATCATCGCAATTCTCGCACGCAAACTGGCGCGAAGCTCGACACGACTTATTGTCAGTGAGCGCAACAGCCTAACATCAGACTCTGGCGGCACTGTTCGGAAGGTTATACGTACCCTGATGCGCCATTTCTATCCTGCCGCCGATGGTGTCATAGCTGTCTCGCAAGCGATGAAGGAGGAGTTAATCAAGGAGCTGCACCTGCCATCCGAAAAAGTAGTTGCGATTCCCAACCCCATTGACTTCACCGCCCTCGATCCATTGGCACGAAAGCGACCAGATCATCCTTGGTTCGCCAATGGTCAACCTCCCGTAATTCTAGCGGTTGGTCGTTTGGCGCCGCAGAAGGACTTCGAAACACTTTTGAAAGCGTTTTCACTTGTTCACTCGCGAAGGTCAGTTCGACTTGTCATATTGGGCGAAGGCCCGCTACGTCCAGAACTTGAACAGTGCGCTGAGCAACTAGGAATTGCGGATAAAACTGATTTGGTCGGCTTCAAAGACAATCCGTTTGGTTGGATGTCGGCATGCGACCTTTTCGTTCTTTCATCTCGGCATGAGGGTTTTCCAAATGTACTGGTGCAGGCCATGGCTTGCGGCGCGCGTGTGGTTAGTACCGACTGCCCCACCGGCCCCAACGAAATATTGGAAGGCGGTCGCTGGGGGCGGTTGGTGCCCGTTGGGGATGCCGATGCGCTCGCAAATGCCATGGCAGCCGCGCTAGACGACCCGTCTCCGCCCGACGTTCGCAAGAGGGCAGAAGATTTTCGTAGCGAGCTAGCGGTTGAAGCTTATGTTGCACTGCTATGCCCTCCCCCACGAGATCGCTCGTAAGGTGGTAACATCCATCGAAAACTTGATCGCACTTACCCAGTGCTGCCCCCTTTTTATAAGGCTCAGTATCTCACACACTGCCACCACGGAGTACCCCTAAGGTTGATCTATATTCTTATATGCTATGGATTGTTCCTTCTCCCTGTCGCGGTTGGAGCAAGAACTTTATTATCTCACCAACTTTATCTCGTTACTCTATTCTTGCTCTTTGTTTTTTCTGCATTCAGGTTCGAAGTAGGGTGCGATTGGCCCTCATACTTCGGTCAATATTTGGATGTAAGCGTACGATATCCAGATTGGACGTTGACGGAACGCGAACCCCTTTATTGGGGGACGGTGCGCATTCTGCGCTACCTCGAACTCCCATACCCTTCGGTCCACGTCGTTACATCGGCAATATTTTTCTTCGGAATCGCCTCGCTTGCGCGCAGACAACCTAACCCTCTCGCTTTTCTAGCCTTGTTATTTCCATTCCTAATCATCAACATGCCAATGTCTGGGATAAGACAAGGTGCTGCAATCGGTCTAATTTCCGTCGCTTTAACACACTTTATCGACAAGAAGACTATCTGGTTCACTGTCTGGGTCGTCATCGCAACAGGGTTCCATTCTAGCGCGGCAATATTTTTACTTCTCGTCCCTCTCGTGATGGGCTCATATACTAGGCTTCGCATATTTTTGGCCGCCATTTTTGCTATTCCAGGGGTGTACTTTCTGGTCTCAGGATCAGTGGCGGAGCGCGCAATGAATGTATATGTCGATTCTGGGTACGAGGCTGCCGGCGCGGGCTTCCGACTTGGATTGTTGTTTATTAGTGGTTTGTACTTCATTGTCTTTTTGCGCAAAGTGTGGCGCAGACAGTTTCCCGAAGACTTCCCGCTGGCGCATCTATTTTCGATGGCTATGGTTCTAATGATTGCCATGCTTCCCCTATCGTCGATTATCGGAGACCGCCTCGGCTATTATCTCATCCCAATGCAGGCAATGATTATCGCAAGAATTCCATTTCTGAAGATTCGACATCGCCAGATGAAAGCGGCGCTTCCTTGTGTTGTGCTGTTGCTTGGCTTCACGACATGGACAAGCCTGTCGTCGCATTTTAAGGAATGCTACATTCCCTATCAGTCTTGGCTGCTTGGTCTTCCAAACGCGAATTGGTCAACACAGTAGTTCTGTCTTAGATCAGCAGAAAAATGCCCCTTGGTCATGTGGTTCTTTGCAACGCCACAACATCGCCAAATTCAAATCAATAGTAAACGGGTATATTCGTAAATGAAAATTCTCCACATCATCACAGGCCTGAATGACGGAGGCGCCGAGGCGGTCCTCTATCGGCTCTGCACCCATGATCATGTGTATCAGCACCATGTCGTCTCGCTGATGGATGCTGGCAAATATGGCCCAATGTTAACGGAGGCTGGAGTGCCCGTTACCTGCCTGAACATGAAACAGGGCAAGGTCAGTGTGCGAGGCCTATGGAAGCTGTGGCGCCTCATTCGCAAACTGCAACCCGATGCAATTCAGACGTGGATGTACCACGCCGATCTGCTGGGGGGCGTAACGGCACGGCTGGCAGGGCAACGCAATATCGTATGGGGTAACCACCACACCACACTAGATCCCGCCGAAAGTCCGCGAAGCACAATTCTTGTGGCGAAAGCCTGTGCCCGACTTTCTCGGATCGTGCCCCGACGCATAATTTGCTGCGCCAAAAAATCTTTCGAAGTGCATGCGGAACTCGGTTATGACCGCGCGCGCATGCGTGTTGTTCCCAATGGCTATGACCTCTCCATTTTCCAACAAAATCCTACGGCGGGTCTCCAACTGCGACAAGAATTGGAACTTTCTCCCACCGAGCCAGTCATCGGGTTTGTCGCGCGGTTTGATCCACAAAAAGACCACGCAAACCTGTTAAATGCACTGAGTATCCTGAAAGCGCAGGGGGATTATCCCAAATGCCTGCTGATTGGCACGGGATTGGATACCCAGACCAAAGACCTGGTGGATGAGATAGCGGTTCGAGGCCTCAATGACGACATTCTGCTACTTGGACGACGCAATGACATCCCGTCCGTGATGAATGCACTGGACCTACACATTATGTCTTCGGCATTCGGCGAAGCATTTCCAAACGTTCTGTCTGAAGCAATGGCCTGCGGCACGCCCTGTGTTTCAACTGATGTAGGGGACGCAGCAGCAATCATCGGTGATACGGGCAGGATCGTGCCAACGCGAAATCCACAAGCCCTTGCTGACGCAATCACCGACCTTCTCACCGAGCGCCAGGGACCAGATTGGGAACAGCGTCGCGAGGCTGCCCGCCGCCACGTTTCCGAGAATTTCTCGATCAAGCGGATGGTGGAAAGCTACCACGAAACGTGGTTCAGTTAAGCGAACCAACTCGAAGAAATAAACTCACACAGTAGAGAATAGTATGAAACTCTTGTTAACAGGTGGGGCCGGTTACATTGGCTCACACGTTCTTCTCTCATGTTTGGAAGCGGGTCATGACGCCATCGTTCTTGATGACTTTTCGAACAGTTCAAGGGAAGCATTAACGCGCGTTGAGGCGTTAACGGGACGTCATTTTTCTTTGTACGAAGGCGACATCCGTGACGCGACAATGTTGGAACAGATTTTCAAGGACAACAAAATTGACGCAGTTTTGCACTTCGCTGGCCTAAAGGCCGTCGGTGAAAGTGTTCAGAAACCGCTCGACTACTACGATGTGAATGTCGGGGGCAGTGTCACTCTGGCAAAAGCGATGGCACAGGCGGGTGTGTATCGCGTTGTGTTCAGCTCGACCGCCTCGGTCTATGGTGACCAGGAAAAGATGCCGTTGACCGAAGAAAACGTCCCCGGCGAGGCGGCCAGTCCCTATGCGCGTACCAAGCGTATGGTCGAACAAGTTTTTGAAGATCTATGCATCTCTGACCAACGCTGGAGTGTCGCGATCCTCCGGTATTTCAACCCCGTCGGAGCCCATCCCAGCGGTCAAATTGGAGAGGATCCTCTTGGAGAACCCGCCAACCTCGCTCCATTTGCCATGCAAGTTGCCGTGGGACGGCGTCAAAGCCTTGCTGTCTTTGGAGATGACTATCCCACACCGGACGGCACTGGCGTACGAGACTACATCCATGTCATGGATCTTGCGGAGGGGCATCTGGCTGCAGTGAATTTCCTCACAAAGAACTCTGGCTTTGGCGTCTGGAACCTTGGCACAGGGCGCGGCCACTCGGTTCTCGACGTGGTGCGAGAACTGGAAAACATCACTGGCAAACCGCTTCCCAAGCGCATTGCTTCACGGCGCCCTGGAGACACAGCGCAATGCTGGGCCGATCCTTCGCGCGCGGCGACTGACTTGGGCTGGAAAGCAAAACGCGGGCTAAGCGATATGCTGACAGATCACTGGCGCTGGCAGGAGCAGAATCCGAAAGGGTACAACAAATGAAAATTGCAGTGGTAACGAGTCAAGCGTCATCACTCCTGAACTTCCGAGGTCCATTACTTACTGAGATGTGCAAACGCGGATATGAAGTTCTAACTTTTGCACCGAACATTGATGAACTCACCCGCAACGACTTGGTCGCTATGGGCGTAACACCAATAGAGACATCAATGTCGCGATCAGGTCTAAATCCCCTTCGAGAATTGGCTGTGATTTTCGAGCTTTGGCGATTGCTGCTCAAACATAAGCCAGATGTTTGCTTTGCCTACTTCATTAAGCCTGTGATTTATGGGGCAATTGCAGCTTGGTTTGCGCGAGTTCCTCGGCGTTATGGATTGATAGAAGGATTGGGATTTGCGTTCACATCGACCTCTTCAGTCGATAGGCGTCGTGAGCGTGTACAAAAAGCGATCACGCTATTGTCCCGTTTCACCCTGAAACGATTGAATCGCGTAATATTCCTCAATCCAGACGACAGACGGGAATTTATCGAGAGGCGGCTTGTCGACGCAGAAAAGACAGATCTATTGGGAGGTATTGGCCTCGATCTTGACGCATGGTCCCCTGTGCCGCCGCCAAAAAATGAAGTTACGTTTATTGTTGTCGCCAGATTGCTACGCGACAAAGGTATAAGTGAATTCGCTGCCGCCGCCCGTCTCTTGCGAACAGATTATCCAGAAGCACGCTTCGTATTATTGGGAGGACGGGACGAGAATCCAGCGGCAATCCCCCAAGCAGATGTTGATGCTTGGGTTGCTGAAGGTCTGATTGAGTGGAAAGGTCACGTCCCATCCAAGCCATGGTTCGAAAAGGCCAACATTTTTGTTCTTCCGTCTTATCGCGAAGGCGTACCGTTAAGCACGCAAGAGGCAATGGCACTAGGACGGCCTGTGATTACAACCGATGTTCCGGGCTGTCGCGAAACGGTCATCAATGGGCGAAACGGGTTCATGGTTCCACCCCGAGACCCAGTGGCCTTGGCCGCCGCCATGCGTCATTTCCTCGAACAACCCGAAGACATTGCTACGATGGGCGCAGAAAGTCGAAAAATGGCAGAAGAACAATTTAATGTTCATGCGCAAAACGACAAACTACTTAGTTTTCTTGGTCTATAACGGGAAAAACCCTCCAAAATGAAACTGACTCTGCGATAGACTTCTCAATCGCGCACGACTTTATCGCCCTGCCCCGAACCCTTCGCGGTCGCCAGAGCAATTTTAACATCTAACGACAGACATTGCAGGGCGACATATTGCGCATCGACTTGAACAAGTCGGTCGGGCGTACTCATGTCGATGTCTCGGATTTGCGCCAAGCCACTAATGCCGGGTTTGACATCGAATACACCTAGTTGGCGGCGTTTCGCGACCAGTTCGGCCTGCGATGGCAAGCAAGGGCGGGGACCAATCAGACTAATTTCATTGCGAGCAATATTCAAAATTTGAGGTAATTCGTCGATTTTAGTGCTGCGCAGAATTTTTCCAATCTTTGTGATTGAAGCTGCGGATACCTCATGCGTACCGGCTTGAGTTGTACCCTGAGCCATTGTTCGGAACTTGTAACAGTTGAACGTCTTTCCGTTGCGGCCAACGCGCTCTTGAATAAAGAAACCTGGGCCTGGGCTATCCAGCTTAATGGCGACCCAAACGAGCAACATGAGCCATCCCAGAAATACAAAGACGAATAACGCGAACAACAAGTCTATTGTGCGTTTGGTCCAAACGAATACTGGGTTGTCTTGCAAATTGTCGTGCAAGTAGTGAGGTCCGCAACGGTCGTTACAGAGAATTTCCTCAATTCGATCTGCAACTTTTTCGACGTGAACGGTCGGGCGAAGTGCTCCAAGGCAAGTTAGTGCTGGTTTGAGCAGGATCTTCGGGCATTTGTTCAGCACTGCCAGTTTTCCGCGAAATCTGCTGCCATGGACCGCTGCCATATGCAGAACCGATACATCGATTCCAGTTTCGTTTAACACAAGTTCTTCAGCCTCAGCTTTTGAACGCGCGTAATCACTCCTCGGCGGGGACAGACCAAGAGTATGCAAACTGGACGCAAAAATGAACTTTTTCACTCCTGCAGACTTCGCCGCCTCCAACACAGAAAGCGTAAGATCAACATTGATCTCGCGAAACGCAGAGAGATCGCCCTGACGATCATTATGTCGCACTGCCAAATGCAAGACGCATGCGGCATCGACTAGATGGTTGTCGAAATCCGCATAGTCCACGCAAACCAAATCGGGATACTTCTCCGATAAGACGCCGAATCTACCACTGACAAGGACGAGATCATGACCATTGTTGCGCAAGAATGGTATCAACTCACCCGCCAAAAAACCTGATGCGCCTGTTATTACTAGTTTCATCAAACACTACTCTTTTTCTTTACCAAACTACACCGTTTAGACTTCCATGGTAAATTTAGCGTTTCGTAGTTGCATGAAATTTCTCACGGTGACAACAAACAGTTGTGCATTCGAGTGCCCAATTTCTTAATGCCGCGACGACCACGAACGGACCACCTCGCTGATCCCTAAAGTACAGTTGGGCCCAAGAGTATCAAGTCTTCTTATGCTCCATTTCTGCCGTCCGCTGACCGTCGGCATGGAGGATATCTGAGGCATCGAACGCTCAAACCACCAAACTTTTCCTAGACCATCGGCAACGCGCCTCCTAAAGTAAAACATGAACATTACGGGAACGGTCTCACAGCCGTCTCACAAATGTCTCACAAATCAGGCAAACGGCCATCAACAGCGAAGAAAAAAGTTACGCAAAATCAATCAGTTGTAAATCTCTGGCGAAACTAGCTCCGATCCCTACCGCAGATGCCACAACCGCTTTCATAAAAGGGGGAGGCAAAGCTCTTAGGAGACCTTTTTCGTCTCTCCTATTGAGACCGCGAGCACTGCAGCTTACATGCATCGATGACCAATAAGGTAGCCCCGCCTATCCACTCAGAAGATGAAACGCGAGACAGCTAAAAACTGGTGCAGGATCTACCTGAGTTAAAGTTGTCCGCCTCTATCCGAGGCAGCTTTTTCGAAGCGGATAGAGGCGGACGACGTAGCGGTTGGGGACAGCACAGCTACGTTTTCTTACAGTTTCTCAGTCAACTCGGGCACGGCGTCGAAGAGGTCTGCCACGAGGCCGTAGTCGGCAACTTGGAAGATCGGGGCTTCTTCGTCCTTGTTGATGGCGACGATGACCTTGCTGTCTTTCATGCCTGCGAGGTGCTGGATCGCACCGGAGATGCCTGCGGCGATATAGAGGTCTGGGGCGACGACCTTGCCGGTCTGGCCAACCTGCCAGTCGTTGGGGGCAAAGCCGCTGTCGACCGCGGCACGCGAGGCGCCCACGGCGCCGCCGAGTTTGTCCGCCAGCGCGGAGATGATCGCGAAGTCCTCTTCGGAGCCGACACCACGCCCTCCAGAAACCACCACCTTGGCGGAGGTCAGTTCGGGACGGTCGCTTTCGGCAACCTTGTCCTCGACGAAGCGCGACAGGCCCTTGTCGCCCGCGCCAGAAGCAGCCTCGACGGAGGCCGAGCCACCCTCGCCGGCCGCATCAAAGGTCGATGTGCGCAGAGAGATGACCTTGGTCGCATCGCCCGATTTCACGGTTTGCACAGCGTTGCCCGCATAGACGGGGCGCTTGAAGGTGTCGGCGTCGACAACTTCGATCACGTCAGAGATCACCATCACATCAAGCAGGGCGGCCACGCGAGGAAGCACGTTCTTGCCCGTGGTCGTGGCGGGCGCGGTGATATGCGTGACGCCATCCGCAAGCGAGACGATCAGATCAGCGACATTCTCGGCCAGACCATGCGCATAGGCCGCGTCATCGGCGAGCAGCACCTTGGCCACCCCGTCGATTTTCGCCGCCGTCTCCGCAGCGGCTTGCGGGCCACACACGAGCACGGTGACATCGCCGAGCGCGGCAGATGCGGTCACGGCCTTGGCGGTTGCATCGACGGACAATTCGCCGCCAGAGACTTCAGCGAGAAGAAGAACGGACATCAGACAAGGCCCTCCTCTTTGAG